>NZ_JBIWKP010000011.1:0-161006 GCF_044765725.1 Streptomyces sp. NPDC102406
CGGCGATCCCGTACTGGCCGCCCCATCCGCGGCGGGACCAGCAACGGCTCGATCACCGCCCACGATTCATCAGTCAGCTCATGTCGACGCACCACAAAGACACCAACGACCCAACCACTTTGCGGACACGACCTAGCGACAGATCCGCGATGATCTTCCCCGGCGGCGCCTGGACGCCGTACCGGCTGCGCGCGGAGTCGATGGCCCGGCGGGGCTTGTCGTTGATGTCGACCTGCCGCGGGCCACGCGGCCCGCCGCGCTTGGTGCGCATAAGCTCACCACGCTGCGCACCAGCGGCGCCCTGGCCGCCGTCGCCGATGCCGCCGAGGAGCTGGCTTCCCGCGGCCGCGCGCCCGCCGCGATCCGGCTGCGCCGTACCTACCTCCGCCACGACGAGCCCCGCCACGTCGACCGGGAGCGCAACGGCCTGCCCCGCGCCGAGCAGCCCCCCGCCGCCCGCCTGATCGCCCCGCGCGGCGTCGCCGGTCGCTTCCACCTCGTTCTGCTGTTCGCCGCCCACTGTCAGACCGCCCCGGGCCACAAGTGGCCCAACCGCATCCCGATCGAGCCCGACAGCACCCGGCCGTTCTCCTGGATGGGGCTGCTCGGCGCGCACGCCCGCCACACTCCCGACGGTCCGCGGGTCGCCAGCCCCCGCGTCAACAAGGCCCGGCAGATCACCGAAGCCGTCAAGAAGCTGCACGAGCATCAGCTGCTCGAGCTTCCCAACGCCGGGACATCCCGGCCCTTCCGGGACTTCCAGCTCCTGTGCGACAGCGGCGCCAGCACCAAGGCCGCCCCCATCCCCTACAAGGTGCCCCGTGGCGCGCTGCCCGGCGTCAACGTGCCGACCGAGTTCTTCACCCGCGGCTGGGTCAATGTGCTCACCCCCAGCGAGACCGTCTCCTACCTGATGTGGCTCGACATCAACCAGAACCCCGTCCACGCCGAGCCCTACGTCACCGGTACCGAACGCGCCGGCCACTTCGGGCTCAGCCGCGACGCCTACGAGACCCACCGCCAGCTCGAAGCCTTCGGCCTCATCGACGTCGAAGCCGCCGCCGGCCGCTACGACGACGGGAAGTACGCTGACTACGGCACCGAGGCTGGCCGCCCGATCTGCCACCGGGCCACCCTCACTCCCAACGGGCTCACCCGTGACGCAGCCGACGTGATCGAACCCGTCCTGCGCGCCTTTGCCGCACACGGAACCTGGGACCGGCCTCTCGCCCTGCGAACCAGTTGATTCACGCATCCTGACGCCATCAGTCGCCGCGCAGAACAAGCAGCTCAGGACCCGGATGGCAGTGGACCCGCAAGAGACCTGGGTGGAAGCGATCCTGGGCCCTACGTGGCTGCCGCACGTCTATTCCGCTGGCGCGCTGAGCGGCTTCGCCAGGGCGGGATCTCAGCATCGCGTCCGTCGACCACGCACCACTCCCCGCGCCACTGCGCGCACTGGCTTCCTCGGCGGCCGCCGCACGCGAGGCATTCACCGCCGCCCGCTACAACGACCTCGCGAGCGCCCTGCCCGCTTTTCTCGCCGCCTCTGCCCCCGGATGGACAGTTCTGCCGTCGGCTCGGGGAGCGGGTGGGAAGGCCGTGGATCGCAGCCCCCGTTGCCTTGAGCGGAGGATCGCGCACGCGATCGAGTGATCGCCTGTGGGTGGCAAACGGCCCCTGGTGTCCGCACGCGCGGGCCACCCAGGGGCCGGGTGGCTACCGCCGGACCAATGCGGTGAGAGCCGTGCCGGTGGCGGCCAGGATCTCGGCGGCCCTGGTGCCGGAGGGGGACCGGCCTTCACGAACAGGTGTTCACTCAGGCCACGGTCCACTGCTGGTTGGCCGGCTCTCCCACGCCGCATAGCAAGGTGTACACGGAATTTGGGGCGACGGTCAGACAATTGCCATTGCCGACGTTCTTGATCTGCCCGTTCTCCACGGTCCACTGCTGATTGGCCGGCTCCCCCGCGCCGCATAGCAAGGTGTACACGGAATTTGGGGCGACGGTCAGACAATTGCCATTGCCGACGTTCTTGATCTGCCCGTTCTCCACGGTCCACTGCTGATTGGCCGGCCCCCCCGCGCCGCATAGCAAGGTGTACACGGAATTTGGGGCGACGGTCAGACAATTGCCATTGCCGACGTTCTTGATCTGTACGGGGTCCGCGGCCAGCGCGGGTGACGCAACCAGGGCGGGTGACGCGACCAGGGCGGCGGTGAGGGTAAGCGCGCTGACGAGTAGACCACGGCACATGAGAATTCCATTTCTTGAGGTGTGCGCTGACCCCCACATAAGCAGCGACGCCCAAGGGAGAACGCCAATTCGTCCTCTTGTGCGCGTGTCGGCCGGGCGTGGTCCCTGGGTGGAGACTGCCGGATGCCGATCCGGCAGACGTGCACAGACCGCCGGAGGCGTGCCCTATATCCCAGGACATCGGCGCCACGTCACCAGCTCGAAGAACACCCCAAGGAGACAGAACACACCCTGGCCAGGAGGGCAAGGACTCAGCTCACCCTGCAGGGGTGGCGACGCAACGATCGCCGACCGCCCGTGTGCTCCGCGCGTGTCACCGGCTTCGGGTGTGACGAGGCGGGCACCCGGTCCATCGAGGACGTCCCATGCCAATGCCTCAGCCGGAGGTGGTCTACCAGCGCCGGGCCCGCCAACGAAACACTGGCGTCCGGGCTGCGTACCCGCGGCAGCCAGCGCCGCGGGAGGTCGTGGGGGCAGTGCGTAAAGTACGCAGAGTACGCGTCAACAGCCGGCCTCCAAGACCATCCCGTAGGGGCCCCGAACGGGTCCGGGGAGCTGACATCGGGGCGGGAGGATGGCCGGCATGGCACGTAACAAGATCCGGCCCCTGGGACACTGCGTCCGCTGCACCCGCGCCTGCTGGAAGGAGAGCAGTGACGCTAGCCGGTGGAACACCGAGTTCGACAAGGGCGTCCCGATCGGTCTGCTCTGCCCGACGTGCCAGACCCCTGAGGAGAACGCCGAGGCGGAGGTGAAGGCCGCCACGCTCGACTACACGAACACCGTCACGGACGCCGACGGACGCCAGGGGACTGCCCCTGTCGGCGGCTGGCACACCGTCACCGCCGGCGGGCACGCGATGGTGGACGACGACAAGAGCGTTCACCTGGTGCTCGCAATCGAGGCGGCAGAGCTCCGTATCGCAGTAGGGCCGCACAGCGATGCCCGCCTCGCCGAGCTTTTCGCCAGCTCGTATGCGGCCGTGATCCGCGCGGCACTGGCGCAGCACCAGGCCCGGCCCGGGGGCCGCACGGTCGTCTACAACCCCGTGGAAGGGCTGGAGCCGGACACCGTCTGGGCCATTGAGGATCACGCCCTGTGCGAGGACGGTGAGGACCGGGGGAACTCATGCTGTCCTTCTCCCCCCGGCTCAACCCGCATCTGCTGAGCGCCTTCGCACCGCCCGTGGCGCAGGCGCTGCGTTCGGCGCTCCGAGCGGCCGCGTAGCCCTGTCCCCCAGACCGCTCGGCGTCTGGCACCGGGAGAGCGCATCTTCGTGCTGCTTATCCGGGTGTCAGCGGCGAAAGGCACGGTCGGGGTCACGGGCGCCTTCGGCTCGGAACGGCTCGAACCACTCATCGGCGGCGAGGTTCACCATGCCCAACGCCTGGTGCACATCACTGTCCGGGTCTTCCATGCCGTCGAGGCGGGCGTCGAAGAGCATCAGCACGTCATGGTCCTCGAAGAGGAGGTCCGAGCAGCCCGGCCAGTCGTAGTCGGCGCCGCTCTGGGGCAGATGAGCGACGAGGTCCTGGACGGCCCGCGGCCGGTTGGTGGTGATCGACCGGGCGCGGATGATCATCAGGTGCAGGGCCATCTCCTCGCCCGTGCACTGCGGTTCCACTCCTGCGGGCGCTGCGGTGCGCAGGTCGCCGGTGAGGTCGTCGAAGGCCCGGGCCATTTGTCGGCGCCACTGCCCGTCCTGGCGCCGCGTGATGGCCGGGAGCTGGCCGAAGACGCCGCCGGCGCCGTGCGCCAGCGGTTCGTCGCCGAGCGCCGTCACCTCTTGCCAGGCCAGCGTGGACAGTTCCTCGCCCGCCCGGGCGAGGACGGCGGCCGTACGCGGGGTCAGCGGGCCCTCGTCCTCGTCGTCCTCATCGTCGAGGTGCCAATGAGGATGGTGGACGCGAGAGACGAACCGCGCGCGGGCGCGGGCGGCGGCTTCCTCGGGCGCGGCCATGCAGGTGTCGATGAGGTGCAGTTCGTCGGAGAACGGTTCGGCGGCAAGGTCGGCAGCGGCCTGGGACAGCAGCCTGGTGCCCATGTCGGCCTCGGCGTTCGATGTCGCACGGGGCAGGACGACGGCGTAGTAATTGTCGCTGAGGCGGTCGATGACGTCGGCGACGACGGTGGTGATGAGGGTGAGGTCGTCGAAGGGGGCCTGGATCTGCAGGCGGTCCAGGACCAGGAAGTGGCCGGGCTGCTCGACCGCGGCCTCCAACTCGGGCGCGAGGCCGCCGTCCGGGGTCAGGAGCTGGCCGGCGGCGATCTCGCAGAGCCCGCCGTGGTCGGTCATGCGCGCGGCCAGGTTGTCGGCGTCGTAGTGCCGGCACCGCGCCGCACGCAGGCTGCCCACCTGATGCTCGCCGTCCAGGACACGGATGTGCCACTCCTGCAGACCGGCGGCGAGATCGGCCAGACGATGGCGGTGATGCAGCTCGATGGCCACCTTCGTGAGGTCAGGCACCGAAGGGGCGGATTGCGCGGGGGCGGTCATCGTTGCTCCTGTCGGCCGTACGGGGTGCAGGGCGCAGCACCACCGTAGCGACCCGCAGCCAGGCGTACGTGCCCGTCGCCAACACTTCACCGTCGTGCGCCAGTTGCCTCTTGCTCCTAATGGGGGCGCTCATGCCGCGGGGAGCGCAGGGGCGTTGACTCTTGGCTCGGCAGCCGGGGGCGAGGGCGGGCGGCGTGGCTGTGGGCGGTACGGGCCGCTGTCAGCCGTGCGCGCGGTGTACGACACGACGGGCCGGCGCACGTACCGGCCCGCGTGACGTGGGCGGGCGGTTGCGGGCATGGTGGATGCTATGGACTTCCAGCCGGTTGAGCGTACGTCCGGGGCGTTCCAGCAGTCACTTGCCGCCGAGGAGATCGAGGCGATCTGCTGGCGGGCGTTCGACATGGATACGATTGTGGGCCTTGACCTCGAATCCTGGACACGGGTTATGCGGCTTGTGCCAGCGTAGTTGGCGTGTGGTGGAGGGCGTTCTCGAAGGTGATGGGTGATTGTTGTCCGAGGCGTGAGTGTCGGCGTCTGGTGTTGTAGCGGTGGAGCCATCTGAAGGCGTCGAGTCGGGCCTCGCGCTCGTTGGACCAGCTTTTTCGTCCTTGCAGGGTCTCGCGTTTGAAGGTGGCGTTGAAGGACTCGGCGAGTGCAATGTCCGCGCTGGACCCGACCGCGCTCATGCTTCGCCGGACCCCTGCTGAACTGCAGGCTTCGGCGAAAGTCCTGCTCGTGTACTGGGCTCCGTGGTCGGTGTGCATGATCGATCCGGCGAGGCTGCCGCTCCGGACAGCCGCGGCCAAGGCTTCGGTGACGAGTTCCGCGCGCATGTGGTCGGCGATCGCCCAGTCGGCCAGACGCCGTGAGGCGAGGTCGATGATGGTGGCCAGGTAGCAGAACTTCGCGCCGTCGATGGGCAGGTTGGTGATGCCGCCGACGTACTTCGTGTTCGGGGCCTGGGCGGTGAAGTCGCGGCCGATCAGGTCGGACGGCTTGGCGGCGGCCGGGTCGGGGACGGTGGTGCGGTGCCGGCGGCGCAACCGGACTCCTTCGATCCCGGACGCCCGCATAATCCGGGCGACGCGCTTGTGGTTGACCGCCTCGCCGCCCGTCTCGCGGAGCTCGGCGGTGATTCTCGGAGCCCCATAGGTGCCGTCCGATCCCTGGTGCACCGCCCGTATCCGGGTGGCGAGCTTCGCGTCGGCAGCCTGCCGGGGGGCCCGGTCCGCAGCCGTCCGGCGCCAGTAGTAGAAGCTCGAGCGGGCGACGCCGAGAATGCTGCAGAGCCGGCTGAGTTGTTCAGCGGCCCGGTGCTGCTCGCTGCGGTACTCGCCGGCAAGGGGCGCCTGCTGCAAAGAGCGGCGCTCGCGGTCGCGCTCATGCTCTCCACCCAGTGGGTCACGGCGCACACCATCCATGTCACGAAGATGTCGACACCGGTGCCGACATGGGCCACAGAAGCACACGGCGCACTGGCGGCACTGGACCGGCTAGGTGCGAGCCGGACCCGCGTGGAGGTCGTGCCAGCAGTCAACCACCGGGAGACCACCGTGCTTGGCCCCTACGTGAATCTCGCACGCGGATGGAATCGTCAGGTCGATGTAGAGCGCGGTGACCTCTTTTACGAAGGCCGGTTCTCCGCCGCGAGGTACCGCTCATGGCTCAACAATTGGGCGGTGAAGTACGTCGTTCTGCCAAACGGCAAGCCCGACTTCGCAGCGAAAGATGAGGCTGAACTCGTAAGGAGCGAGCCTAATTGGCTGGAACGTGTATGGCATGACACAAACTGGCAGATCTACGCAGTCAAGCACGCCAGGCCCCTGGCCATCGGCGCCGGTGCGTCTGTGGTCAGCAGCGACAACGCCCAAGTCACCATCCGCGCCCGGAAACAGGGGACGGTAAGCCTGCGTATCGCCTACTCCCCGTGGCTGCGCACCAGCGCCGGCTGCATCGAACGTGACGGTGAGTGGGCGCGCCTCAAAGTGCCGAGAGCTGGCCGATATCACATCGACAGCTCGTACCTCCCATGGCAAATGCGCTGCTGAGACCGTGTCCTACGTGGTGAGGCGGACGAGCCGCTGTAGCAGCACAAGGCGGCAGCGGGTCCGAGCAAGCCCAGGTAGTTGCGGGGAGCGCGCTCGTAGCGGGGACCGAGACGCCGGTAGCCCCACAACCGGGACATGGGCCGCTCGAACACCCACCTGCGGCGGCCGAGCTGTTCGCTGCGCTCGATTCCCTTGCGGGCGATACGCACGCCGATGTGCTTACCCCACAGCCATCTCCGCAGGTGGGAATTAACCCTGTGCACATGCACGGGGTTAAACCCTGTGCACATGCAGCCGCTGCCCTTGAAGTACAGGCCGCGGAAGGGGTCATCATGTTGCTGGCTGTGCCGATTGTTGTTCAGACCTCCATAGCCAGCAGTCCCGGCGCTGGACGCGAAGGACGTCCTGGCGACCGCGGAACGCTTCCCGTGGGCCGTGGCCGCACCCGGCGAGCGGCACTGGCCGGACGGGTCGGACTTCCTGGACGTAGCGCTGAGCAGGGGGTGCGCCCCGAGGAACGCGCGGGATACATCGAGCGCCTGGAGGCGTTAGTGGAGCAGCACCGCCCGCGCCTGGAGGAGATGCTGCGCACGTACGGGCCGGGCAGCAAGCCCGCCTCGCACGGCCGGTACGCGCTGATCGGACAGCCCGAGACCCTGGTCATCGTGGAGCGGATGGAGGCCGCGCCGTTCCTCCTGCGCGGCCAGTGGGAGAAGGAGCTGGAGGCCGTCTTCCTGGACGACCTCGAGTCCGCGTGGGGGCCGCGTATGGCTGTGCATGACTTCTCTGGCCCCATCGGACCGCCGACTCCCGCCACGTCGTACACCTACGACCCGGCCACGGGCCGGACGCTGACGCAATCCTCCGGCGGCAAGACCATCACCAGCCGCTACGACGGCCTGGGCCGCCCTTACGCATACGACGACGGGGCGGGCAACGTCACGACCACGTCCTACGACGGCCTGGACCGGCCGGTGAAGATGACCGACTCGGCCCCGTCGACGGTGACATACACCTACAACACCGCGGGCAACCGCAAGACGCTCACGGACTCGGTGGCCGGAACCTTCGAGGGCACCTACGACGTCGACGGCAAGCTGATCCGGCAAACCCTGCCAGGCGGCTACACACTGACGCTGACCAGCGACTCGGAAGGGCACCGCACCAGCAGGACCTACACCGCGCCCGACGGCACCCCGGTGCTCTCCGACAATGCCGCCTACACGGCGCAGGGCCGCCAGACGGGCCGCACGCAGACCGACGGCGTCTCGACCAAGACGGAGTACACCTACGACGGTGCCGGGCGCCTCACCCAGGCGTCGGACACCACCGCCACCGGATGCGTCTCGCGCGCCTACACGTTCGACACCAACAGCAACCGCACGTCTCTGACCACCCGGGCGGACGACTGCGACAGCGCCGCGGACGACGCCGCAGAGGACACCGTCCGCTACAACTACGACAGCGCCGACCGGCTCACCACTCACACCTACGACGCCTTCGGTCGCACCACGGCGAAGGACGGCACGGACCTAACCTACTACAGCAACGACCTCGCCGCCTCACAGACCCGCGGCGACATCCGCAACACCTGGCAGCTCGACGCCGCGGGCCGACTCGCGGTCCAGGCCACCGAATCGAAGAACGGAACCGCCTGGCAGCGCGACACGGCGGTGACCAACCACTACGGCTGCGCGTGCGACAGCCCGACCTGGACCAGCGACGGCACCGACGTCAACCGCTACGTGTCCGACATCGACGGAGACATGGCGGCCCGCACCACAGGGGGCACAACAGTGCTCCATCTGTCCAACCTCCAGGGCGACATTGCCGTCCAGCTGCCCCGGGCCGAGGACGCCGCCGCCACCGTCCAGCACTTCGACGAATCCGGGCGCGGGGACACGGCTGCCGGATACGGACGGCTGGGCAGCCAGCAGCGGATTACGGCGCCGGTCTCCGGTGACGTCATCATGGGCGTACGCCTCTACGACCGGTCCCTGGGCCGCTTCCTGTCTGCCGACCCCGCCTATGGCGGCAGTTGCAACGCGTACGAATACGTGTGCGGCGATCCCGTCAGCGGCGTCGACCTCGGCGGCACCAGCCTCAAATACCGTGACCAGCACTCGTGCACCAAGCTGACCTGCATCGGCATCCGCCGCTCCTGCGACAGCAAGAACCGGTGTGCGCTGTCCCACTACCTGACCTTCCGCAAGCAGTGGCGCAACGCCTACATCCACTGCGGCGCCGTGTGGACCATCAGCGTCGACGGGTTCTACGTCAAGAAGGAGACCTACAGCCACGGCGAGAACGGCAAATACAAGTTCCACGGATACTGGTACAGCAACAACAAAGACAAGGGGCGCGGCTGGTTCAAGTGCGGCTGGTTCAACTGCGTGCTGGACCCGGGTGACAGCGTGACCGTCACCTGGGAGGGCGTCGCAACCCTGGGCGGCCGCAAGTACGCCTGGAGCGCCGGGCAGAACTTCTCCGGCAGCGGCCGCTACCACCGCTAGTACCGTCCCGCTTCCCCACCGGTGGCCGGCCGCCCGCCCCGCGGACGGCCAGCCACCAGCCGATAGGCGCCCTGTCAAAACTCCCCCGGCGAACCACTCGCCCCGCTCAAGGAGCCCCCATGTCCGCCCACGCCGACGGCCCTCAGGTCCCGACCGATCCCGCCTTCCTCGCATGGGCCCGCGACCTGTGCGAAGACCTGTGGCTCATGCTCGGCGAGATCGACCCGTCCAACGACTTCCTGGCATTCCTGTGGCAGACCTTCACCACCAACGGCGAAGCCCCCTCGTCCCGTATCGCCCCCCTGATCCAGCAGCGCAGAATCGAACTGGCCCGGCACTACATGCACCACTTCGTCGCCCAGGCACGCCAGGACACCGGCCTCACCATCGAGGAAGCCATGTCGTTCTCCGAGCCGGACGAACTCGAACCCACGGGCCTGACCCAGGTCGGCAACCTCAGCATCCAGGGCATCCACCGGGCGGACGTCGCCCGGGACACCGCCGAGGCGGTCCAGGACTACCTCATGGCTCGCTACTGGATGGTCTGGCCGCAGTGCCCCACACACCACCTCGGTCTGCACCCGGTGCTGACAGACGGCATCCCGCAGTGGAAGTGTTCATCCGGGGACCACAACAGGCCCATGCTGCGAAACGACGCGTGACCAAGCAGCTTTTCGGACGCAAGCAGCACCCCGCACGGCCGTACATCAACCGCTGGACAATGCCCGGATCGACGGATCGAGCGGCTCCGAATCTGATGGGCGTGGTCTGCCCAGTGTCGAGTGGAGCCGGTTGCGCGCCGCGCGGGCAATGCAGCCCTCGATGGCGGCTACGACCGGATCGTGGCCACCGTCTCGATCCCCGCGATCTCCGTCTCCCGCGCCCACTCGCCCCGGACGGCCGGCTGGTGACCTCGCCTCCACCGGACTGAGGCTGACCCTTTGGACTGGACACCCTGACAATGGATCTTGATGGTCCAGGGAGGGATGTCCAGGTGGGACGGAAGTCTCCGTATCCGGAGGAGTTCCGAAAGGATGCTGTCGCGCTGTATCGCGCGTCGGGCGGCAAGCGGACGTACGCGGCGGTGGCCGCGGATCTCGGGATCACCGGGGAGACGCTGCGCACGTGGGTCCGCAAGGACGCCGGCCGGGCTGCGCCCGGGCCGCCGGGTGGCAGCGCGCTCAGCCCGGCCGAGGAGCTGGCCCGGCTGCGGGGCCGCAGTGAAGGGGGAGTGTTCAATGATCATCGGATCCGCCGATCATCGAACACTCCCGTCAGGGAAGGCCCCCTCCGGCCGGAGCGTGGAAACGGTCCGGCGTGGAGCGGCCGTGAGTGGCATGACCTGCACGAAGCGACGAGTACGGGGCTCTGCTCGCTGCCGGCCGGCCGGTGCCAGGCGGCGGACGCGCCTGGCACCCAAGCGTGCGCCGGTCGTTTTGGGCTCAGTAGGGGATGGGCCGGTTCTCTTCGACCCAGAGCTGGTGGGCTTCGCTCTCGGGCGGGGGCGGAGCTATGCCGTCGAGCATCCAGAGGTCACGGGGGGTTTCGTCGATGTGGAACTCGCAGTACAGGCCGCGCTCGGTGGTGTGGGGGGCGAGGATGCGTGCCAGGATCTGGCGGGTCCTGACCCGGGTGTCGGGGTCCTTGGCGTGGACGGCTATGTGGTCGGCCTTGATCCTTACGGATGCGGCCGAGGGCTCGCCTCCGATGAGGAAGGAATCTGCGTCGATCTCCTGGAAGACGGTGACGACGTAGAAGGCCGGCAGGTTTCCGTACCGGGTGTAGAAGCCGGTGATGTCTGCGGAGAACTGCTTCTTCTGCTGGGGGGTGTAGGTGCCGGGCGGATGGTAGATGGTCCAGAGCGGCATGAGTTCCTCCGGGTGAGGGCGTTGGAGTGCGGGCTGCTGGCGCTCAGCGGCGCAGGGTGGGCAGGACGAGGTCCTCGACCGGGCCGGCGAGCGCCGCCTTGAACGTGCGGGTGACCTCGTCGACGAGGACCTCGCTCTCGCCGTTCTCGACGCCGCCGAGGACGATGCGTGCCACGTCGGCGGGCGCGATCTTCTGGGTGGGGATGGCCGCGACCATCTCGGTGTCGGCGAATCCGAGGTGGACGCCGACGACCTGGGTGTGCTGTGCGGCGAGTTCGATGCGCAGGGAGTTCGTCAGCGACCACAGGGCCGCCTTGGAGGCTCCGTAGGCGCCGCTTCCTGCTGCCCAGGACAGGAACGAGTGGATGTTGACCAGGGCGCCGCCGCCGTTGTCGGCCAGGATGGGGGCGAACGCCTGGGCGACGCGCAGCGGGCCGTAGACGTTGGTGTCGAAGGTGGCGAAAACCTGCGCGAGGTCGCCGGTGAGCAGGGGAGCCGGGTGGAGCACGCCCGCGTTGTTGATGACGATGTCGACGTCGCGCGCCTTCTCGGCCACGTCGGTGACGGCGTAGCCGTGGGTGACGTCGAGGAAGAGCGTTTCGACACGGGGGTCATCGCTGGGGTGCGGGTCGCGGGCGGTGGCGTACACCTTCGTGGCGCCGCGGGCCAGGAGTTGTTCTACGAATGCCTTGCCGATGCCTCGTTGGCCACCAGTGACCAGGGCGATGGAACCTTCGATTGCGGTCATGCGCGTTCCTTGGCGTGAGATGCGTCCGGGCACGCGCCGTCACGCCGCATGGCGGTTCGCGACGGCGCGTGCAGTAGCCACACATTAGATGATCGCCATCATCAAAAACAGGGAGGTGCTGCCGTAGGCTGATCAGCACACGGCCGACAGGTCGGGGGCAGGAGAAAGAGGGCGCGGGTATGCCTCGTATGTCGCGAGAGGTGACAGAGCAGCACCGGCGGCAGGTGGTCGAGAACACGTCACGGCTGATTCGCGAGAAGGGGCCCGAGCGCGTCACCGTGCCCGAGGTGATGGCCTCAGCGGGGCTGACCCACGGCGGCTTCTACCGGCACTTCGCCTCGAAGGACGACCTGCTCACCCAGGCGCTCGCGGCGGCCTTCACCGAGCGCCGCGCCGCCATGGATCGAATCGCGGACGAACCGGCTTCGCCCGACGCCGCGTCAGCCCGCGACGCCTTCCTGGCCACGTACCTCTCGGAACTGCACCGGGACCACCCCGCCGACGGCTGCCCGGCCGCCGCCGTGGCCGCCGACGCGGCCCGCGCCGAGCCCGGCTCCCCCCTGCGCGCGGCGTTCACCGCGGGTGTACGCGATCTCGCGGAAGGGCTCCACCGGCTGAACGGCAGCTCCGGACGCGACGCCGATGCGGGCGACCGCCCGCTCGCCGAACTGGCCCTCCTCGTAGGCGCCGTCCTGCTCGCCCGCGCCAGCGACGACGCCGCCCTCTCGCGCGAGATCCTGGACGAAGCCCGCGACCTTCTGCGCGACCGCACCGCCCAGGAGCCCGCACTCCCCGAGGAGCCCTTCGCGGGCTGACACCGCGGCCAGCCGCGAACGCTGCTCCTGCGCGACTACTGGGTCTGCTCGTCGGCCGGGGGCCGGGAGGGGGTGAGCCGCGCCTCGGTCTCCTCGATGCTCACGTCATGGCCCGCCGCGCACCGCACGGCCGGGAGAAGCACTTCGCCGCATCCGGCGTGCGCGAGTTCGACTCCGCCCCGCCCGCCGTCCGTCGCTCTTCCCCAGTTCATCAACGCGACGAACAGCGGGAACAGGGAGCGTCCCCGCTCGGTCAGCACGTACTCGTGCCGGGTGCGCGCGCCCGGCACCCGGTAGGGCCGACGTGCCATCAGGCCATCGGCCACCAGTTGCCGCAGCCGCTTGGAGGCGACCGTCTCCGCGAGGCCGGTGCGCCGGACCAGATCGTCGAAGCGGCGCCCGCCGTAGAACGCCTCTCTGATCAGCATCATCGCCGAGCGGGTGCCGACCACCTCCAGGGACCGTTCCATGGCGCACCAGCCGGCCGCCGTGAAGGCATCCCGGTCGGCGAAGTCGCCTGTGCGCGTGAACACCGTGTCTTCGTCGTGCAGGTCAGCGCGTTCCATGCACCCATCCTAACCTGGCTAGCTTTTTGGCAAGTCAGACTGCTACTTTCCTGGCTATGCAAAACAGCAGCCAGCCGTCAGGCGTGCGCACCGCACCCACACCCGCCGCCCCCACGGCCGCGATACCCGCCCATCCCTGGCGCGGAGTGATCACCGTGTGCCTCGGCGTGATGATGCCGTTCGTCAACGTCTCCTCGACCATCGGCGCCCTCGGCGCCATCCAGCGGGACCTGCATCCGTCCGCGAGCACGCTGGTCTGGGTGACCAGCGCCTACTCCCTGGTCGTCGCCACCCTGGTGATGTTCGCCGGCACCCTCGCCGACCTGGTCGGACGCCGCACGGTCTTCCTCGGCGGAGCAGCGGTGTTCACCGCCGGCAGCCTGCTGGCCTACGCCGCCGACAGCACGGGACTACTGATCACCGCACAGGCGGTCATGGGCGTCGGCGGGGCAGCGGTCCTTCCCGCCAGCCTGTCGATCGTCAGTCACTCCTTCACCGACCCCCACCAGCGGACCAAGGCAATCGGCGCATGGGCCAGCTGCTCCGGCCTCGGCCTGGCCGTCGGCCCGCTCGGCGCCGGACTGCTGCTCGGCAGCTTCACCTGGCACGCCGTATACCTGATCGACGTCGTGATCGGCGCGGTCACCGTGATCCTGACACCTTTCCTGGTGTCCGAGACGAAACACCCGACCCGGCGCCTGGACCTCGCCGGCGTCCTGCTGGGAACCGTCATGATCGCGTCCGCGACCTACGCCATCATCGAGGGCGGCTCCTCCGGCTACGCCTCGGGCCGCATCCTCACCATGTACGGCGTCTTCGCCGTCTCCCTCGTCCTGTTCCTCACCGTCGAGGCCCGCCACCACGACCCGATGCTGGACCTGCGCCTCTTCCGCAACCCCTCCTACACCGCGGTGATGGGCGTCGCCGCGGCATCCATGTTCGGCTTCGTCGGCACATCCCTGCTCGCCGTCCTGTACATGGAACGCGTCCAGCAGCTCTCCGCACTGGCCACCGGCATCCGGCTGCTGGCCATGTTCGCCACTTACATCGTCGTCAGCGCCCTCGCCGGACGCCTCGTCCAGAAGGTCGGCTTCACCCTCATGCTGACCGCGGGCCTCGTCATCTCGGGAGGCGGCGCACTCGCCCTCCTGGCCATCGGCCCCTTCACCGGCTACAGCGCACTCTGGCCCGGCCTCCTCATCGCAGGAATCGGCTCGGCACTGCTCACCGCCCCCTCAACGGCCGCCGCCGTCAACAGCGTTCCGCGACTGCAAGCCGGCATGGCCAGCGCGACCGTCAACATGTTCCGCCAGATCGGTTCCGTACTCGGCCCCAGCATCCTCGGAACCATCGTCACCACCAGATTCCCCCGCTACCTCGAAGACCATCTGATCACCTCGGGCATACCAGCCCCCGACGCCTTGAAAATCACCGACGGCGCTGTCCGCGGCGACACCGCGGCCTCACTGCCGACGGAACTCGCCCACACCGTCACCGACGCCGCCGCACGCGCCTTCACCGACGCCGTCCACCTCGGACTACTCATCGGCGGCATCACCCTGCTCGTCATCGCGATCCCCACGGCGATCTTCGTACGGCACCGCAACACCCCCACCCCTGCAGCCAACTGACGCACAACCCGAGCCCAGAACAACCGTCCCGGCACACGCGGCTTGCCGCGCGCGCCGGGACGGTTCGCAGATGATCCGAACGAAACGGCGCCTAGTGCTGTGACCGGATTAGGTTCGCCGGGTTGTCGGGGCATGCACATTCTCCGCTCCTGCTCCATGCAACATCATCGCGTAGGGCCAGGCAGTCACTCCGGGGCTGGACTGGCGGCTGGTGGGGCGGGCCCAAGCCGGCCATGCTGGATGCCGAGCTGGAGGTCATACAGGCGTAGAAGCTCAGAGGACCCATGAACCGGTCTCCCGTGACGGGCGGCACCGCGTCGGGTCCGTATGCGCCCTGGCCGGGGGTCGAAGCGCCGGTGCAGCGTCAGCGAGGAGACCACAGTCAGCTATACGGTGACGCCGGCGGCCCGCCAGGCGTTTATGCGGACGGTCGCACAGGCTGACCGGCCCGTTTCGGGAAGTACGCCCCTCCCCCGCGGCGCGTCGGCACACTGGCCCAGTGACTTCCTGGCGGCGCCCGCCGGTCCCACCGTCCTCCGCCTGCGGCGGTGAGGCCGACGCCCGCCCTACGAAGAATGCGGACGCAGGAACGGTGAAGTCCTGGCACATCGGCATCGGATCAACCTGCTGGCCGCTGGCACAGCGGCCAGGCTCCCTGCGGAGTTCGCCACGGGCGCCCTGTTGTCCACGTACTTGAGCGCGTAACCTCCCTCCGTGATCGAGGGCGAGAGCGGACAGGTCGTCGGTGGGCGCTTCGAACTGGTGGAGCGGCTCGGCAGCGGTGGGATGGGCACAGTGTGGCGGGCGCGCGATCTCGCGCTGCACCGTGAGGTCGCACTCAAGCAAGTTCGCCCGCTCGCCCCCGAACTGACACCGCAGGGCTCCGCCGCCTCACGCATGCTGCGCGAGGCCCGCGCCCTGGCCCGCATCAGCCACCCGAACGTCGTGACGATCCATCACGTCATCGACGAGGGAGAAGGCTCCTTTCCCTGGCTGGTGATGGAGTTGGTGCCGGGCCGCAGTCTGGCGGACCGGCTCGGCGATGGCAGTCGGCTGTACCCCGTCGACGCCGCCCGGATCGGCCGCGAGGTGCTGGCAGCACTTCGCACGGCCCACGCCGCCGGGATCTGCCACCGCGACGTCAAACCCGCCAACGTCATGCTGCGCCCGGACGGCGGCGCCATACTCACCGACTTCGGCATCGCCGCCATGCAGCGCCCTACCTCCACAGGACCCGCCTCCGCCTCGCTGACTGCTACCGGCGAACTCGTTGGCACTCCCGACTACGTGGCGCCCGAGCGCATCCGCGGCACGGACGACGACCCGGCCTCGGACCTGTGGTCGCTGGGCATGCTGCTGTACGTCTGCGTCGAGGGGCACAACCCGCTGCGCCGGCCCACCCCGCTGGCCACACTGGCGGCCGTCCTCGACGGCGAGTTGCCTCCACCGGTGCGGGCGGGGGCGCTGGCACCTGTACTGGCCGAGCTCCTGGTCCGGGACCCGGCGGCCAGGCCCGCGGCTGAGCGGCTCGACGGAATGCTGGCCGCTGTCGCCGAAGGGCATATGACGAGGCATGCGGAGCCGACGGCCGAGCTGCCCGAAGCTGCGCTGCCCACGGAGACCGCGCTGGGCCCGCCTCCCTTCGACCCGCCGCCCGCGCCTGGCTCCCGCCACACACGCCCGTGGTTGATCACCGTCGCCGCGGCCGTCGCCGCCGTGCTGATCGGCGTCACGGCATACACGTTGGGCAACACCAAGGGAGACGACGGCTCCGACGCGCAGGCGAACAAGCTTCACCTCATCCGCCCCGGCACCCTCACCGTCGCCGTCGCCGGCACCCGCAGCGGCAGCGCACACAATTTGGCGTACGCCGCGAACGACAGCGGCTGGCTCGAGGACACCAGCCCTGGGCCCAAGGCGGGTGACTGGATCGGCCCAGACCCCGACCTGGCCAAGGCACTCGGTGAGCGGCTCGGCTTGCGGGTGCGGACCGTCGGGGTCGAGATATTCGGTCCGGGCAACCCGTTCAAGGGGCTCGGCAAGGAGTACGACGTCCTCATGCCGAGCTCGAAGGTCGTCACCTTGCACGCGAAGGAACGGCAAGGGACCGATTTCCTCTACTACCTCGACTACGGCTACACGGCCTACGCACCGTGGAAGACGGCCAGGAAGATCCATTCCTGGGCCGACCTGTGCGGCCTGCGGGTCGCCGCTTTCGGCTCCGAGGAGGCGATACGCGAGGCGTCCTACCGGGAGTGCGGCCCCAAGCCGATCAAACAGACCTCCGCAGACCTCTTCGACTACCCGAAGCTGCTCCGCAACGGCTCTCTGGACGCGGTCGTCAGCGACCTCCCGTACGCCGTCGGTCAGGCGAAGGAATCCGATGGTGAATTCCATCTGGCCGAGGGCGACCTGACCGAGGGCACCCCCGTCGGCATGGCCGTGCAGGGCTCCAACGCCGCGCTGAGCAAGGCCCTCCAGCGGACCCTGAACGAGCTGATCAGCAGTGGCACGTACCGGAGCATCCTCAAGGAATGGGATCTCGAGGACGGCGCCATCCGCGCCACCCGGGTCATCCGCGACTGAACCACCTCGATGACAACCCTCCGCGGGCGACGCAGCCCAGATGCGGTCACGGACCTCGTGGTTCAGTCCTCGCCACCGGGGTGGCATACACCCGAGCCGCCCACCACAAGAAGGGCACCAAGCCTCGACGAGCAGGCGCGGCTCCCAGCTCGTGACTCCGAGGCCACGCCATGGACCCCGCCCTCCCCGAGCCCGCATGACGGGCCGTCAGCCCACAGGGTCGGGTGCGCAACTTGCACAGGCGGTACTTCAATCCGCCCCGCGGCCCCACCCTCTCGGCGATCCACGCGGAGGGTCTGCCGCACGATCGGGTGACATCTGAACTGGCTTGCTCTATAGGGCGGGTGGGAAGGATGTCGCTGTGCCCAAGCCCGATCCGGAAGAGTTCCGCCAGGACGTCGGGCGAGTTGCGAGGAACCGCGGCACGGGCGTGACCGTCGCGCAGGGTTGATGACGCTCTTTGAAATCGGCCACCCTCTGCTGAGGGGTGGCCCCAGACCTGCTCGCGATTCCCCAGTCTCGAGTGACATGCAGGGGCCGGTTTGTTCCTCAGCTGATGGTCAGGACTGGTTCGCGATCTGGCGGCCGAGCTGTTCGAGGAACTGCTGCAAGCCGGACGCGGCGACCTCGAAGTCGTCAAACCAGGAGGCCGTGGCGGACTTCCAGACTTGTCCGCTGTCTCCGATCGCGAACAGATGGCCCCCGCCGTCGCTGGCGAAGACCAACGCGATCGATTCGCCGTCGATCGGAGCGGGGCCGTACTCGCGGAAGTGTTCCGCCACCGTTACTGGTGAGTGGATGAAGTACCCGTTGTCGACGTCGGGCAGGGAAGCCTCGCCGATCACTCAGTAGAGAGTGATCAGGTCGGAGGGGATCGGCGTCAGGTCCACGAGCGCGTCCGTCGCCTGGTGGCTGTCGTCGGTTGCGAGCATCACGGCGTTGTGGCCGGGCGGAAAGCCGTGCGTCGGGAGGAAGGACTGCATCAGCCTCGTCAGCGCCGCGTCGGCCTGCTCCCACCAGGACCGGACCCACTCCGCGTCAAGCCGCTCGCCAGGCACGTTTCCCCCTCGAATACGCGTGGGACCCGCCGGCGCGAGCCCGCAAGAACATATCGGAGGGCTCGGCATGGGGAGTGATTGGGACGGCACTCTTCCGATCCGCGGCTCCTGGACCGGCCAAACCTGCTCAGGCGCGAGACGACCCGGGTCCACGTGCTGCTCACGGAGGTACGCCGTCTGATCACCGGCACCATCGCCCCGCACGCCGCCGTGGACCCGGACGACAAGCGGGTGCGGCACATCGTCGTCCAGCTCAACTCGGTCGAGTCCACCCTCGACCTGATCGCCTGACAGGGCGGTGGTCATGCGCCGGCGCCGGTATCCCTCGGACACCACAGACCTGGAATGGGCCTGCTTGAGCCCGGGTTGCCGGTGCCGGCCTGCCAGACTCCGCGCGGCGGCCGTCCCGAGGCCCATCCGTGCCGGGAGATCGTCGATGCCCTGCGCTATGTCGTCGACACGGGCTGCAAATGGGCGGCCCTTCCCGGCGATTACCCGCCCTCAAGGCGGTGTTCGGATCTTTTCAGCCGATGGTCCGCGGCCGGGGTCTTCAACCTGATCCGTGACCAGCTACGACGCCGGATCCGCCAGGCGATGAGCGCCTCCCCGAACTCGGTGGCGGCGGTGATCGACTCCCAGTCCGTCAAGGTCGCCGCCACCGCTCCGCGCGCCACGTCGGGCTGTGACGCCGGAAAAAGACGCCGGGCCGGAAGAGGCACATAATCGTGGACCTCAAAGGGCTCCCGCTGTTCGTGACGGTCACTCCGGCCGACATGCACGACAGCGTCGCCGCCCGTGAAGCCCTCTTCCGGCTCCGCCTCATGCACCCCGAAATCACCATCGTCCGGGCCGACTTGGCCTACGCGGGCACCCTCGTCACCTGGGCCAAGACCTTGCTCCACCTCACGATCAAGACCGTGAGCAGGCCCAAAAGAGCAAAGGGGTTCGTGATCCTGCCGAGGCGCTGGGTGGTGGAGCGCAGCCTGGCGTGGCTGTCGCACGCGCGCCGGAACGTGCGCGACTTCGAGTCGCTGCCCGAGCACTCCAAAGCGATGCTCACCCTCGCCGCCATCACGCTCATGACCCGCCGTCTAACGCGACCCGCGGTCCAGCCCGATGCAGCTCTCCCACGACCATCCAGGATGGTTCGCGCTGCCTGATCGCCTGTCCAAGTTGCCAGGTCAGGCAATAGGTTGGTCGGATGAGAAATGGTCTGGGCAAAAGCGGCTCGGTCGCCGCGTGCTGATTGCCGAAAGCCTTCGCCCTGCCCGGTGCAAAGATGGGTTCTGAGGCATGGTGAGCGAGGCCGGCAGTCCGGCGTCGACTGCCTCGGCCGAACTGGCCCGGGCGGTCGAAAACCGCCCGAGCCATGTCCGGGTACGGCTCTTCGAGCCGTGGGTGGTGGATCTGCGCGGAGTTACTTCTTCCTGCGGGGCATCGCTTTGGTTTTGCCTTGGTGGATCGTCGCGCGGGTCTTCTGCGCCTGCGCCTGGATGGTCTTCTGGACCGATGCGGGCAGGCCCTTGCCCTGGAATGTGCGGACCATCTTGTCGAGCACGGCGTCCGCTTCGGTGAGATTGCCGTCCTTGGCGTGGACGCGGGCGAGGCGGCGCATCGCCTTGTTGAGGGTGATGTTGTCAAGTCCCGCATCGCCTGTGGAGGCGTTGATGGCCGCGCCGAGCTGCTGGACGCTCTCCTTGATGTCGGGTTCACGGACGACGAGCCGCCCGTCGCGGATGTGCTGGAAGTGGCGGCCTGCGTTGGCACCACGGGCCAGTCGGGCGTGCGCTGCCAGCGGGTGGTCGCCGTAGCGTTCGATGACCTCCTGCAAGGCGTCGTTGCCGCCCTTGAGCTGCGGCGCGTCGGAGCCGAGGAACGTCAGCAACTGGCCCTGGTCGTCGCCCATCAGGAGTTCGCCGATCCGCTGGTCGTCGCGGACGAGCGGCTGACGGACCCGTATCGTGCGCGGGGCCGAGACCACGCGAGAGCCGTCAGGAGCCTGGTACGCGGCGGTCAGCTTGTACAGGCCGGGCTCGCTGAAGTAGAGCCCGTCGGCGCCGTACCCGAGGTAGACGCTGGCGTAGACGGCGGGCGCCGCGGCGGTGAGCGTGGTGGTCTCGTGCCTGCCGCAGGTACGAGTGAGCGGCCGGAACATGCGCGTCTGGTTGTAGGGGTCGGTGATCGCGACAGTGACGTGCCCCGCCTCGGGGTCCAGCTCGGGCAGCACGGCGATGTCGCCATGGCTGCCGGTGCGGCCCAGCTTGAACTGCGCGACGACCGGTTCGCCGTACTCGAAGGCCGCCTGCCCCTCCACCGCCAGTACGAGGCCGGACTCGTCGGTCAGCGGCTGCGTGAGCAACTCCATGGACGGTTGCTCCTTGGCGGCGCCGGTCACGAAGTCGTTGCCGCCCATGACCACGTTCCGGTAGAAGCCGTGCCGCAGATGCCGGACCTCGTCGTCGGTGAAGCGGAACGGGAAGGCGCGGAAGAACGCGGCGGCCCGCTCGTCCACGGCCGCACTGCTGTCCCCCTGGTAGAGGTGCGGATACTGCATCCACGACAGGTCGCCGTAACCACCGAGGGGCCCCGACGGCGCGGGCGGGGATGCCGCCCCCTTGGAGAAGGAGTGCAGCAGGTTGAAGGCGTGGCCGAGTTCGTGGACGTAGGTGTGCAGCTCGTCGTTGGTGCCGGGGGTGTTGCATTCCATGAACACCGCTATGCCCTGCCGCTGCAGGCCGATGCTGTCGAACATGGTCCCGGCGATCTTCTTGCTGTCGCCGTCGGCGTAACCACCCGCGACCAGGGTCCACAGCTTCCACTGCGGTACGTCACGGTAACCGCTGAAGTTCGCCACCATCGCCGCGTGCAGCTCGGCCTTCGACCACAGCAGGTCCGTGTCGGCCCCACTGAGGGAGATGACATTGCTGCCGGAGGTGCGCAGCTCGATGCCCGCCTCGGCGAACGAGGAGGGCACGGTGAGTGTCCGGTTGGCGTACCCGGGAGGTACGGCGGCCTTGGAGGTGTCGTAACTGACGAGCGCACTCTCGCCGGCCACCGTGTCGACCTCGTAGTCGACGGTGTGGAAGTACGTGGACACCCTGGGCATGTCGCGCCAGTTGTCGTAGTAGTAAGTCTCGTCCTCCAGGTACAGCCACTGGGCCGCGGACGCCGGCTGGCCGGCCGCGGTCAGCGGGATCAGGAGCTGGACGATGGTGGCGGGGCGGGTCGGCGGTGTGGCCCACGCGAGTCCCTTGCCCGTGACCACCATGTAGGTCCCGGTCCACTGCACCTCCGCACCGGCGGAGCGGAAGGAGTTGGAGTAGGCGGTGGTTCCGCCCGACTCCGTGAAGAGGTCGCCGCTGATGGTGGACAGCGTGCCGACTCCGTCGACGTCGACGCGTGCCTCCACGGTCAGGCCCAGGTTGGTGGCCCGGTAGGTCCCGGACACGGGGAGGTACTGCGTCGTGTACGTCGTCGGAAGCTTGCCCAGACCGGTGGTCAGCGAGGTGACCGCGCCCGACTTCTCCACGCCGGTACGCCAGTTGAGGACGATCCCCTTGGCTCCCTTGATGAGCAGTGAGCGGCGTACGTCGGAAGCGGGGGGCAGCGCGACGACGTGGTCGAGGTCCGACTGGAAATCGGCCGGGAGCTTGGCCCAGCCCGGCGCGTCCGCGTCCGGGCCCTCGGTGATCAGCGCCTCCCGTTCGACGGCGGCGGAGGAGGAGGCACCCCCGTTGTACGTCATGACGCGACTGCCCTTGAACAGATAGGTGCGCCATTCGTTCGCCGACGAGTTGGGCGCCTGCAGCAGGGCATCGACGTTGTTCTTCCACTCGGCGGGCAGCCAGGCGCGCATCGCCAGCGGTTCACGCTTCACCGCTCCGGTGCCCACCCGGTAGAGCAGGCTCTCCGCGCCGGTGATGAACAGGTACTGCTTCGCCCCGTCCGTGTGGTCGGGCAGTTGCAGCACGGCCTCCGGATACAGCTTGAAGTCCTGGTACTCGTACTTGGCCAGGTCGGCGAACTGCCCCCCGTACGCTTCATGGGTCGCCGCGTCGAAGAGCAGAGTCGTCTCACTGATGCCCGCGGCACTGCCGGGCCGCAGGAACATCGCGGACCACCCCTGGCCGGTCGGGCATGCCACCGCGCAGCGGAACCCCGTGGACTTGTGCCTGAGGAACGCCATGAGCGTCCCCCCTCTCTGGAAGGATCGCAGCTCGGGGCGCGCGACCTCTGGGCCTTCACCTCAGCACGGAGGCGCTTGTTCCTCAGATGCGCTACCGGCCAAGTCACCCCACACCGTGACGCCGCTCAACGGACGTACCCTCAGGCGGGCCAAGCCTCGGCCAACCGCTCCCGCCCCACCCCCCCGGCCTGCATCCGGCACTGTCCGAGACTGACGAGGTCACAGAACGCAGGCACACCTCCAAGACCATCCGGTGAACTCGCGA
The DNA here is from genome assembly GCF_044765725.1 of Streptomyces sp. NPDC102406. Taxonomy (NCBI): domain Bacteria; kingdom Bacillati; phylum Actinomycetota; class Actinomycetes; order Kitasatosporales; family Streptomycetaceae; genus Streptomyces; species Streptomyces sp. NPDC102406. Next base: position 23,042 of record NZ_JBIWKP010000011.1, read on the forward strand.
GACTCCCAACATCCGCAATGCGGACAACCGCATGGCCGAACTAAGCGAAAAAAGTGTCTGAACCGGCCATGGTCGACACCAAGGACGCACGAACCCGGCTCATGTGGCAACGAACACGGTGGAGGTAAGCCTCCAACGGCGCGGCGGGCGACGCCGGGACACGGCCGACGGGCGGACGTCGTTCCGTCTCGGTCACCACGATCCGGGCAGGGAGAGGCATCTTGGGTTCCTTCGGTTCCCTGCCGAGCACCCTGCCAAAGCCACACCTGCAACACCCACAGACTTGACAGGGAAATCCGCTGCCGGCCTGACACAGCTTTCGGCATCCTGGACTAAAAGAGCGTTTTGTCCGAGCAAGGGTGTTTGGTAACGCCAACCAGCCGGTCAAGGTCTGGGAGGACACGTCGACGCGGTTGGGGTGCCCTGAGACCGCGTACCGGATCGGGAACGTCTCCTTCTACCGCGTCGGCCGCAAGGTCCTGTCTCTTGCTGTTGAGCACGTTCCGGGCGCCCAGGAGCAGCCGCTGGCCACGGTGACCGCCCTGCCGACCGCCTCTCCCTACAGCGCTTGACCGGCAGGCGCGCGCCCGTCGGCCTCGCAGACCGGGCGCCGCGCCCGGCAGTTGGACGGCCACCGTGCGCAGCCCGTTCAGCCCAGGATGGCTCGTTCGGCAGCGATGAGATCACGGGCCGCCTGTCCGTAGACGGCCATGGAGTGCAGGAGCTGGAAGCGCCGCTGGTAGGCGGTGATCTCCTCTGCATCAGTGATAGTCAAGGATGCAGAGACCGTCTCCACATCGACGCTCACGCCGTCAAGGATGGTGAACGAGGTCGACGGCACGCAGACCATGAGCGTCCGCGCGGGAATGATGCCGATCGTCAGGCCCGCCTGGTCCAGCTTCTCGGTGAGCGAGTCGAGCTGGCCGCGCATCACCGCGGTGCCGCCGATGTTGGTGCGCAGAGCCTGCTCACCGAGGATGAGGTGGCTGGTGCGCCCGTCCTGGCCCAAGAGCGCGGTCCGGGCCGTTCGCGCGGCCACCGCGTCCTCGATCGTGTCGGGGTGGCCATGGTCTTCGGCGACGAGCGTAAGCATGGCGCGGGCGTAGTCCTGGGTCTGCAGGTTGCCCCAGACGACGTCCGCGCAGTAATGCTCACCGCTGCGGGAGGCGCGGTAGCGCTCAAGGTAGCTGTTCTGCACCACGCTCAGGCCCTGCGTCATCATCTCGGTCCACGGGATGTGCTCGTGCTGCTCCATGCTCATGGCGGTCCCCCTCTATGCGGCGGCATGCGGTTGGCAACAGGTCGCTTGGAGCATCCCCGCCCTGCCCGTCAGGGAATCGGCGCAGAACCCTGCTTCGCCGGGTCGTCGCCTCCAGGGAGGTTCGCCTTCATGACCTAAAAGCGGGACCCGTCGTCTCGAGGATGCGGCCGCCGTCATGGTGCCGACGACGACCGAGCGGGAACTACATACTGTGATCAACGATTGTCCTCTGGCACACGATCTTGACCGATTAACAAGTGATCTTGACTGCAATCTTGATCAACGGAGGTCAGCGCATTGGCTTGTCGCCGATGCCGCCCGAGGTCACCTTCCGGGGCCAGCTACACGGTGCAACACTGCGTCCGTGGATGACAGGGCACGCTACGAAGCTCAACTTGACACGCTGATTGCGCTCATCACCTATATGGCCCTCACAAGATGGCGAAGCCGATCTCCCAACGGCCTCTCAAAGGATCTTGGTCTAGCTGAGGATGTTGTCACCCGCGCATTGAACGGGTTTCCTGGCTTGTTCCGCCGAAGCGCTGACTCCTATCCGACTGACGCTGGGCTCCAACACTCCTTCACCCTGCATGCGCGCTATGCACGTCGTCGGCCTCGGGGGGCAGATCCTGCCTCGAATCAACCATCCGGTGCGCATAACGCGGCATCCCGCAGCGACCCCGAGCCCAGTCAGGATGGGTCGGGAGAGGAGCTGGATGCCGAAACGCTCCGCGCACTCCTCGACTACGTGACCGAACGCGCGAGAGCCGAGCGAGACACCCGGTTGCATACCCAATCGATTCGGTGGCTGCTTGCCGGAGCCATCGCGGCCGCCCTCGCCAGCTTGGCAGCCGCGATCATCCAAGCCCTCCGATGATGGACGCTGAGGCGCAGGTCAGCCACTACCGAAGCAGCCTCAACGGTAGGAGCTCGACTACGGCGCTGCCCGCCCAGAGTCGCAGCCCTGCCACCTGCGGTGGTCAAGGTTCAATGTCAGAGGACAGCATCCCCTCTGACAGTGGAGCTGTTTCAGAGTGACCACCGATGGGGCGACGGTGATGGAGGCGCAACGTACGAGGCACCCGTGCCGTTGAGGGAGGTGTTCGAAGTCTCAACTCGTCAGCGCAGGTGCCTCGTTGATCCGTCATCCTGCCGTACTCGACCTCCCGCATGCGCTGGTCGAGTGGGTGACCATGCTCATCGTCGCCCGCGAGGGTGACCGCCGCTGCAAGCTCCCGCCGCACCAGCGTGCCCTGGTCGCTCTGGTGTCGCCCTGGTGTACCTGCGCAAGCGCGAGCCTTTGACCCGGATCGCTGTCGACTTCGGGATCTCTGCCGGTACCTCGCACGCCTGCACCACCGCGGCGGTCGGCCTGCTCGCCGAGCACGCCCCGGGACTGCTGAAGGTACTGCGTGAGACCGACCCGGAGTACGTCCTGCTCGACGCGGCCCTCGCGGGGCGCGACCGGATCGGCGACAGCCGGGCCGACTACTCCGCCAGGCACCGCCTGCACGGAGTCAGCCTCCAGATGGTTACCGATCCCGCCGGCACACTGCTCTGGATCCGGCCCGCGCTGCCGGGCCGCACGCACGACCTGACCGCCGCCCGCACACACCGGATCATCCGGATCTGTGAGCGCCAGGGAGTACCGCTCCTGGCGGACTGCGCCTACATCGGCGCGGGACCATGGGTGACCACCCCACGGCGACGCCCGCCCAACGGCGAGCTTCCCTTGACCCAGCGGACCGTCAACCGGGCGCTGTCCCGGGCCCAGGCAGCGGTCGAGCACCGGTCGGCCCGACTCGAACGATGGCGAATCTTCCGCACGGCACGGTGCAGTCCGCATCGAATGACGTCCATCGCGGCCGCCGTCCTCACCCTGGAGCGGCAGCGCTGAAACAGCGCACCCTCACAAGTAGGCTACCTGCCCGCGTCGTTGCAGGTCATGGGCTGTTTCTGCGGTCTGTAACGAGGCGTGTGTTCGAACGACTGTGAAGCAGCTCGCTTGTGACGAACCACATCTGCCATCACATCGCTTCGAAGGTTATGCATTCGGGAACTCCCGGGCGCGCAGATGTTAGCCGAAAGCGCGTGGACAAAATGAGGGGAAGATACTTAAGGGGGACACATATCGGTCGTATGTTGACTGAAATGTTGCAGGCGGAGGTGTTTCTGTCATATGCCATGGACAGTTACTCTCTCGTTCATATATTAAGTACCGGCGAGTAACCAAGACGATGTGCACTTCCAGGCCGCGAGCGTCCTCTAAAGTGATTGGCCTAAACGTGTCGCGGCTGGGTACTAGTGGCTCCGTCAACGAGTTGTCGCCGATTACTTGAATCGGAAACTATTCTCGCGCGCGTTTAACCGAAGCGTCTGAACGGGGTGGCCGGGGGCATCGCAGGACGCCCGGGCGAAGCAGCTCAGCACAGGAATGCAGAAGTACCTAACGAAGATGGACAAATAAAAGGTGGGGGAAAGTCGTGACCAATCCTTTCGACGATGAGTCGGGGCGCTTCGTGACCTTGGTCAACGAGGAGGGTCAGTACTCGCTGTGGCCCTCGCATCTCGACATCCCGGGAGGGTGGCGGGTCGGAGGGCCCGAGGGGTCGCGTCAGGAATGCCTGGACGCGATCGACGCCGCTTGGAGCGATATGCGGCCCGCCAGCCTCGTGCGGGCCATGGGGGGCGACGCCGGATAGTGCCGCGGAACGGCGTCGCCGACACGCCGTCCCGGACCGAACGCCGGCACGAGCCGAACCCCGCCCCGGCGTCTCCGCGTACGATCCCGCCTCCGCTCGACCGGAAGCGATCATTCATGTGCGCAAGCCGCTCAGATTCGTGCACAGTTGTTCGTCTTCATTTCTTTGTGGCTACCTGAATCGCCTCGTTTGCGACGTCTCATGCACGGAACCGCGACGTAGAGGTGCCCACTTCTCGTGTCGGACCACCCGACCGGCCTGAGCCGTCGCTGCCGACCCTGTCGGCAGCGACGGCGAGAAGAACGCGCGCCCGCTTTCTCAGCCGTCCCCGAAACCTCTCCCCAAAGGTGCCTTCCATCATGCACGGAAACCGCTCACGCACGGCCCGGCAGGAGTCCTTCGAACTGACCGCCGCGCAGCACGGTGTTTGGTACGGTCAGTTGATCGATCCGGACAGTCCGAAATACAACATCGGCGAATGCTTCGAAATCCGCGGCATCCTTGACGAGCAAATGTTCGACGCCGCCGTGAGTCGCGCCGCGGACCTCTGCGACAGCCTGAACGTGGAGTTCGTCGTCGAGGACGGAGAAGTCCGCCAGCATGTCTCCCGAGGCCCGCTGGCCGAAACGGGCCGACTCCGCTTCGTAGATCTGTCCGAGGCCAGCGATCCGTCCGCCGAGGCCGAGTGCTACATGGCCGACGACATGGCCGCAGTGGACCGCCTCGACGCCCCGCACCACCACTTCGCACTGTTGCGTCTGGCCCCCCGCCTGCACTACTGGTACATCCGCTACCACCACATCACCGTCGACGGCCTCGGCGGCGCGGTGTTCGCCCGTACGGTGGCCGACCTCTACGCGCGTGCAGCGCGGGGCGAGAACCTCGCCGATGTCGCGTTGCCGTCCGCACCCCTGCGCGACCTCATAGCCGACGAGACGGCCTACCGTCACTCCGACCGGTACGAAGCCGACCGCGCCTACTGGACCGGCAAGTTCGGCGACCTGGCCGACGGTCCCGACCACGCATCCGGTACTCCCGGCGCCGGGAGCGAACCGGCCACGTACGGCGGCACGCTCATCCGCCGCCGCTCCGACGTGCCCTCCCCCGCCGGAGCCGACGTCGAGCTGCACAACGGCGAGACCCTGCCCCTCAGCGTCCTGGACGACCTGCGCCGGCTCGCCGCGGGCCATCGCACCAGTTGGACGGCCGTCCTCGTCAGCGCCGTCGCCGCCTACGTCGGACGGGTCAAGGGCACGCCCGACGTCACCGTGGGCCTCGCCTCCAACGGTCGCCACGGCGGACTGCGGCACATCGTCGGCATGACCGCCAACATCCTGCCGCTGCGTCTGACCGTCACCCCCGACCTGACCGTCGGCGACCTCGTACGAACCGTCGCCGCCGAGATGCGCGGCGCCCTGCGCCACCGCCGCTTCTCCCGCGAACAACTCGCCCGCGAACTGAACATGACCGACAGCGCCACCCGCCTGACCGACGTCGTCGTCAACATCATGGGGTACGACTACGACCTCGACTTCGACGGCAGTCCCGCCTCCTCCCGCGTCCTGTCCATCGGCCCGGTCGACGACGTGTCCCTCTTCGTCTCCGAACGGTCCGAGGGCACCGGACCACTGATCGGCTTCGACACCAACCCGGAGCTCTACCATCCCGAGGACGTGCGGCTGCACCAGCACGCCCTCGTCTCCTACCTGTCGGCTCTCGCCGCGACGGAGGCCGACACCCCGCTACGGAACCTGCCCCTCCTCGACGAGGCCACCGCGGCCCTCCTGCTCGCACAGGGGCGCGGCGCCGACCTGCCCGCGGGCACCATCGCCCGGAGCCTGACGGAGGCGTTCGAGGCACAGGTGCGCCAGGCCCCGGACGCGCCGGCCGTCGTGGACGGCGGCACCACCCTCACCTACCGGGAGCTGGCGCGCACGGCACACGATCTCTCCGGTGCCCTGACCGGATGGGCAGTGGACGCCGAGGACGGCGTCGGCGTCCTCGTGGGCCGCACCCCGGCCGTCGTCGTGGCGACGCTGGGCGCGGTCGGCGCGGGCGCGGCATACGTACCCCTGGACGCCGCCTGGCCGGCCGAACGGCTCGGTGACATCACCCGCGTCGCCCGCCTTCGCGCCCTGATCGTCGACGAGGCCACCGCCGGCCACCCCTGGGTGCGGGAACGCTCCGCCGACCTGCCGGTCCTCGTCGTCGACGATCTCGGCCGGATCGTGGGCGGCGCCCCCACGAGACAGGGCGCCGTTCTGGCAGCGACCCGCAGCGACCGGCTGGCGTACGTGACGTTCACCTCCGGCTCCACCGGTCTGCCCAAGGGCGTCGGCGTCACGCACGCCGACGTCCTCGCCCTGGCCGCCGACAGCGCCTGGGCCGACGGCGTGTCCGACGCCGTCCTGCTGCACTCCGCCTATGTCTTCGACGCCTCCACCTTCGAGATCTGGGTCCCCCTCCTGAACGGCGGCCGGATCGTCGTCGCGCCCGATGGCGTGCTGGAGGCCCATGTCCTGGAGGACACCGTCACCCGGTACGGCGTGACAGCGGCGTTTTTGACAACAGCCCTGTTCAACGTCGTGGCCGAGGCGCACCCGGCGGTGTTCACCGGGCTGCGCCTGGTCGCCGCGGGGGGCGAGGCCGCTTCCGCGGAGCTGATGCAACGGGTGGCCGCCGCCGCTCCCGCCACCCGCGTCCTGCACGTGTACGGCCCCACCGAGACCACCACCTTCGCCACGCGCGCCACGGTCACCCCCGGCACATCGGGCGTGCCGCCCATCGGCGGGGCCCTCGACGGAATGCGCCTGTACGTGCTCGACGACACTCTCGGCATGGTGCCACCGGGCGTCGTGGGTGAGCTGTACGTGAGCGGCCACGGCGTCGCCCGCGGCTACCAGGGCCGGGCCGCGCTGACCGCCGACCGGTTCGTCGCCGATCCCCACGACGCGCACGGCGGCCGGATGTACCGTACGGGCGACCTCGTGCGCTGGACTGCGCACGGCGAGCTCGAGTACGTCGGGCGGGCCGACGGGCAGGTCAAGCTCCGCGGGTTCCGCATCGAACCCGCCGAGATCGAGAACACCCTGGTGAGCGACCCTGACGTACGCGCCGCCTGCGTTCTGGTCCGCGAGGACGTGCCCGGCGACCGGCGGCTCGTCGCCTACGTCGTACCGGTCCCCGGAAGCCGGCTCGACCATGCCGCCCTCGCCCGCCGGGTCGGACGCGCGTTACCCGCCTACATGGTGCCCTCCGTCTTAGTCCCCCTCGACGCGCTGCCTCTGAACGCCAACGGCAAGGTCGACCGGCGCGCTCTGCCCGCCCCCCGTTCGGCCGTCCCCTCGGGCCGCGCCCCGCGCACCGCCCACGAGGAGGTGCTGGCCGGCCTCTTCGCCGACGTCCTGGGCGTACCGGCCGTCGGCGTCGACGACAACTTCTTCGCCCTGGGCGGCCACTCCCTGCTCGCCGCCCGCCTCACCGGCCGGGTGCGTACCGCGCTGGGCGCCGAGGTCGAATTACGTACCCTCTTCGACCACCCCACGGTCGCCCAGCTCGCCGGCGCCCTCACCACCAACGCGACCGACCGCCCAGCCCTCGTGCCGCAGCAGCGGACCCAAGCGGTCCCGCTGTCCTTCGCACAGCAGCGCCTGTGGTTCCTCAACCGTGTGGAGGGGCCCAACGACACCTACAACGTCCCGCTCGTACTGGAGCTCGACGGCCCGCTCGACACCGACGCCCTGCGCGGCGCGCTGGCCGACGTGATCGCCCGGCACGAGAGCCTGCGCACCGTCTTCGCCGAACGCGACGGCGTCGCCCACCAGGAGATCCTCGACGCGAGCGCCGCCGTCTCGCTCGCCCGGCTCGCCGTCGAGCAGCCTCCCCCCGGGCAAGCCGCCGATGTCTGGGTCGAGGAGACGGTGCGCCGTCTGACCGCCATGCCCTTCGACCTCTCCGGCGACGTCGCCGTCCGCGCCCACCTCCTGCGGCCGGACACCACCCGGCACGTCCTGGTCCTCGTCCTGCACCACGTCGTCGCCGACGGCTGGTCCCTCGCTCCGCTCAGCCGCGACCTCGGCGCCGCGTACCGGGCCAGGACGACAGGCACGGGCGCCCCCGACTGGCCGCCGCTGGCCGTCCAGTACGCCGACTACGCGCTGTGGCAGCGCGCGCTGCTCGGCGACATCGGTGACCCGCGGAGCCTGGCCGCCCGCCAGCTCGCTTTCTGGCAGGAGGCGCTGCAGGGCTCGCCGAACCTGCTCGAACTGCCGCTGGACCGGCCGCGTCCCGCGGTGCCGTCCCATCGGGGCGACGCCGTCCCCTTCGAGCTGCCCGCCACCGCGCACAGTGCCCTGGTCCGGCTCGCCCGTGCCGTCGGCTGCACCCCCTTCATGGTGCTCCAGGCCGCTCTCGCCGTGACCTTGCACGCCCATGGCGCCGGTACGGACATCCCCCTGGGCACCGCCGTGGCGGGACGCACCGACGAGGCCCTCGACGACCTGGTGGGGTTCTTCGTGAACACCGTCGTCCTGCGCACGGACCTGTCGGGCGACCCGAGCTTCCGGGCGCTGCTCGACCGGGTGAAGGAGTTCGACATCGCCGCGTTCAGCCGCGGCGACCTGCCTTTCGAACGGCTCGTGGAGGAGATCAACCCCGAGCGGTCCGGTGACCACCACCCGCTGTTCCAGACCATGCTGGTCCTCCAGACCCAGGAACGGGTGGCGCTCGACCTGCCCGGCGTCCGCGTCCACGACCGGTCCCAGCACACCGGCATCAGCAAGTTCGACCTGACGTTCTCGCTCGTCGAATCCGCCGCCCCCGGGGAATCCGCCGGATCCGCGGACTCCGCTGGGGAGGCCATCACAGAGCCCGCCGGGCGCGCGTCGGCAGGTGTGCCGGCCGGTATCGGCGGATACCTGGAGTACGCCACCGACCTCTTCGACGCCGCCACCGCCCGAGCCCTGTGCGACCGCTTCGTCCACGTCCTCACCCAGGCCGTCGCCGATCCCGACCGAGCCGTCGGCGACCTCGACCCGCTCGCGCCCGGCGAGCGGGAGCGCCTGCTCGACCAGGGCCGTGGAGAGCCGCGTCCGATGCCGGCCAAGGCCGTACCCGAAGCGGTCCGGGAGTGGGCCGCGCGGACGCCCCTGGCGGTCGCGGTGCGCGACGCGCGCACGAGCCTCACCTACGCCGAACTCGACGCCCGCGCCGATGCCGTCGCCCGCCTGCTGCGCGAGCGGGGCGCGGGGCGCGAGGACCTGGTGGCCCTCGCCGTACCGCCGTCCGCCGAGGGCGTCGCCGCCATGCTGGGTGTCCTGCGGGCGGGCGCCGCCTACCTGCCGATCGACCCGGAGTACCCGGCCGCCCGCATCCGGCACATGCTGGACGACGCCCGGCCCGCCCTGCTCCTCACGACGGCGGAGGTCCACGAGGGTCTGCCGGCAGGCGAGCGGCCGTGGCTCGTCCTCGACGACCCCGGCCTCCAGCCCGCCGACCCGGCCGCTCCCCTGCCGGACGCGCCGCTCGCCCAGGACCCCGCGTACGTCATCTACACCTCGGGTTCCACCGGCCGCCCCAAGGGCGTGGTCGTGCCGCACGCGGCCCTCGCCCATCACATGGCGTGGATGGTCCGGCACCTGGGACTCACTCCTGACGATCGCGTCCTGGCCCGCACCTCGACCAGTTTCGACGCCTCCGGGTGGGAACTGTGGCTGCCGCTGATGAACGGCGCCGAGGTCTGCGTCCTGCCGCACGAAGCCAACCGGGAACCGGCCGCCCTCGTCTCCTGGATGAGCCGGTTCGGCGTCACTGTCGCCCAGTTCGTTCCCTCGCACCTGACGCTCGTGCTCACCGAGGCGGCGCACGCGGCGCCGCTGCCGGACCTGCGCGCCGTGCTGTGCGGCGGCGAACCCCTGCCCCGCTCGCTCGCCGACCACGTGGTGAGCCTGTGGGGGGCCGAGGTGCACAACCTCTACGGCCCCACCGAGACGACCATCGACGCGACCGCCCACCGGGCCGACGCCTCCGCGGGGCGCGGACCGACCGAGACCGTGCCGATCGGCCGCCCCGTCGACACCATGGCCGCCTACGTCCTGGACGGCGCGCTGCGGCCCGTGCCGCCCGGCGTCACCGGCGAGCTCTACCTGTCCGGCTCCCATCTCGCCCGCGGCTACCTGCGCCGCCCGGGACTGACCGCCGCCCGGTTCGTCGCCGACCCGTTCGGCGCGCCCGGGACCCGCATGTACCGCACCGGTGACCTCGTGCGGTGGAACCGGCAGGGCCTGCTCGACTACGTGGCCCGCGGCGACGACCAGGTCAAGCTGCGCGGATTCCGCATCGAGCTGGGGGAGATCGAGGCCGCGCTCCTGGCCCGCCCCGGGATCACGGCCGCCTGCGCGCTGATCCGCGAGGACATACCGGGGCTGCGCCGCCTCGTCGCCTACGCCGTCACCGGCGACCCGGCCCTGCGCCCCGCCGCCCTGACCGACGACCTCTCCCGGATGCTCCCGCACTACATGGTGCCCGGCGCCGTCGTCCTCCTGGACGACCTGCCGCTCCTGCCCAACGGAAAGGTGGACCGGCGCGCCCTGCCGGCACCCGAGCCGGAGACCGACCTGGCCGCCGAGTCCGGGCAGCATGACCTCCGGGAAGACCTGCTGGCCGGAATCCTGGCCGACGTGCTGGGCCGCCCCGCCGTCGGTCCCCACGACAGTTTCTTCGACCTGGGCGGTCACTCACTGCTCGCCATGCGCGTCGTGAGCCGGGTCCGCGCCGTCCTGGGCGCCACGATGGAGGTGCGCACCCTCTTCGACCACCCGACCGCGGCCGGTCTGGCCCGCGTCCTCGACGCGCCGGGCCGGGCCCGCCCGCCCATCGTGCCCGTCCCGGAGCGGCCCGATCCGATGCCGCTGTCCTCCGCCCAGCAGCGCCTGTGGTTCCTCAACCGGCTCGAAGGCCCCAGCTCCACCTACAACATCCCGCTCGTCCTCGAACTGGGGGGACCGCTGGACACCGACGCCCTGCGCGCCGCGCTGCGCGACGTCGTGGAGCGGCACGAGACGCTGCGCACCGTCTTCCCCGAGCGCGACGGTGTCCCCTGCCAGCAGGTCCTGCCCGCCGACGACAGCGCCCCCGACCTGCCCGTGGTGAGCATCGCGCCCACCGATCTGGAGGCGGCCGTCATTGCCGCCGTCCGGGAGCCGTTCGACGTCATCGTGGACCTGCCACTGCGGGCCCTGCTCCTGCGGCCCGCACCCGACCGTCACGTCCTGGTGCTCGTCCTGCACCACATCGCGGGCGACGGCTGGTCCCTCGCCCCGCTCGCCCGCCACCTCGGCGACGCCTACCGGGCCCGGCTCGCGGGCCGCGCTCCCGAGCCGCCCGCCGGCGTGCCCCTCCAGTACGCCGACTACACCCTGTGGCAGCGTGCCGCCCTGGGAGACGGCGCCGAGCCGCAGGGTGTCCTGCGGCAGCAGCTCGACCACTGGCACACCGCGCTGACGGGGCTGCCCGGCCTGATCGACCTGCCGTTGGACAGGCCACGCCCGGCCACCACCGACCCGCGGGGCGCGGTCCACACCTTCGTCGTCCCCACCGCCCTGCACGCCGGGCTCGTCCGGCTGGCGCGGGAGTCGGGCAGCAGCCTGTTCATGGTTCTCCAGGCGGCGGTGGCCACGCTGCTGCACCGGCACGGAGCCGGCGACGACATCCCGCTCGGCTCGCCCGTCGCCGGACGCACGGACGAGGCACTGGAGGACATGGTCGGGTTCTTCGTCAACACGCTCGTCCTGCGCACCGACCTCTCCGGAGCGCCGACCTTCCGCGAACTCCTGGTACGAATAAGGGAGTTCGACCTGGCCGCCTACGAGCACCAGGACGTCCCGTTCGAGCGGCTGGTCGAGAGGATCAACCCGGTCCGGGCGCGCAACCACCACCCGCTGTTCCAGACGATGCTCGTCCTGCAGAACCAGGAGACCGCCCGCCCCGACTTCCCGGGCGTCACCGTCGACGACCGGCTCGTCCACAACGGCCTGAGCAAGTTCGACCTGACCTTCGCGTTCACCGAGGAGCCGGGCATGGGCGGCCTGGCCGCCGGGATCGAGTACGCCACCGCCCTCTTCGACCGCGCCACCGCCCAGACGTTCGCGGACCGCCTGGTGCGCCTGCTGGAGCAGGTCGCCGCCGACCCCGGCCTGCCGGTGGCCGCCTATGACCTGATGTCCCGGGAGGAGCACGCACGCGTCGCGCACTGGAGCGCCGCTCCGGCGCTGGAGGCGGGCACCGCGGAGGCCATCCTGCCCGCGCGCTTCGCGGCCCAGGCGCGCCGCACGCCGGACGCCGTGGCCGTCACCGACGGCGAGGCGTCCCTCAGCTACGCCGAACTCGACCGGATCTCCGCCGATCTGGCCCGCGCACTGGCCGGCCACGGCGTCGGCCCGGAGGCCGGGGTCGGCGTGCTGCTCACACGGTCGCCGGCCGTCGTGGCGGCGTCCCTCGGCACGGTCCGCGCGGCCGGCGCCTACGTCCCGCTGGACGCGCGCTGGCCCGCACAGCGGCTCGACCAGGTCGCCGGGCTCGCGTCCGTGCGGGTCCTCGTCGTCGACCAGGCCACCCTCACGTCCCCCTGGGTGGCCGCGATGTCCCGCCACCTTCCCGTCGTCGTCGTGGACCGGTCCGGCCGGGTCCTGCGGGGCGCGCCGGAGCACCCGGCGGGACCGGCCGCCGTGCCGGGCTCCGGAGCGCTCGCCTACGTGATGTTCACCTCGGGCTCGACCGGCGTGCCCAAGGGCGTCGGCGTCACCCACGCCGACGTGGTCGCGCTCACCGCGGACTCCGCCTGGCGGGGTGGCGCCACCGACGCCGTCCTGATGCACTCGGCGTACGTCTTCGACGCCTCCACCTTCGAGATATGGGCCCCGCTCCTGAACGGCGGCCGGGTCGTCGTCGCACCGGAGGGCGTCCTGGAGGCTCGGGTCCTCGACGACGCCGTCCACACCCACGGGGTGACCGCCGTCTTCCTGACCACCGCCCTGTTCAACGTCATCGCCGAGACCGACCCCGGCGCCTTCGCCGGTCTGCGGCTCGTCTGCGCGGGCGGGGAGCTGGCATCCCCCGACGCCATGCAGCGCGTCGCGGGCCTCTCTCCCGACCTGCGCGTCCTGCACGTGTACGGCCCCACCGAGACGACGACCTTCGCCACCCGGCACGACGTGACGGCCGACCTGACCCCGGGCCCGCCGCCGATCGGGCGGGCCCTGGACGGCGGGCGCCTGTACGTCCTCGACAGCTCCCTCGGCCCGGTCCCGCCGGGTGTGGTGGGTGAGCTGTATCTCGCGGGGCGCGGTGTGGCACGCGGTTACACCGGGCTGCCGGGCCTGACCGCCACGCGCTTCGTGGCCGATCCTTTCGGCCCCGCGGGCGGGCGCATGTACCGCACCGGGGACCTCGTCCGGTGGACCCGCGACGGGCACATCGAGTACGTGGCACGCGCCGACGGCCAGGTGAAGCTGCGCGGCTACCGCATCGAACTCGGTGAGATCGAGGGCGTGCTGGCCTCTCAGGAGACCGTCGCCGACGCTTTTGCCGTCGTCCGCGAGGCCACCCCGGGCGACCGGCGGCTCGTCGCGTACGTGGTGCCCGCCTCCGGTGCCCGACCCGACCCCGGCGGGCTGGCCAAGGCCGTCGGCCGGACCCTGCCCGCTTACATGGTGCCCTCCGCCTTCGTCCTGCTCGACGCGCTGCCGCTGACGGTCAACGGCAAGGTGGACCAGCTGGCACTCCCCGAGCCGGAGTATCAGGCGACGGGCCCCGGGCGCGCCGCCCGCACCCTCCGCGAGGAGATCCTGTGCGGGCTCTTCGCGGACGTCCTCGGTCTCACCCGGGCGGGCGTCGACGACGACTTCTTCGCCCTGGGCGGCCACTCCCTGCTGGCCACCCGGCTCGCCGCCCGCATCCGTACCGTGCTCGGGGTGGAGATCCAGGTCAAAGCCCTCTTCGAGCACCCCACACCGGCCGCGCTCGCCGCCGTGCTGGACGACGCCGAAGCGGCCAGGACACCACTGGAGCGGGTACCCGAGCGGCCCGATCCGCTGCCGTTGTCCTTCGCGCAGCGGCGCCTGTGGTTCCTCAACCGGTTCGAGGGCCCCAGCGCCACCTACAACGTGCCGCTCGTGCTGCGCCTGGACGGCCCGCTCGACGCGGGCGCCCTGGAGAGCGCCCTGACGGATGTCGTCGGTCGCCACGAGAGTCTGCGTACCGTCTTCCCCGACACCGACGGGGTACCGCGCCAGGTCGTCCGCGACGCGGGCGACGCCGACCTCGATCTGACGCCCCGCGACACGGACGCCGCCCGGCTCGACGCGGTGCTGGCCGCCGAGGTGGCCCACACGTTCGACGTCAGCACCGACCTGCCCGTACGGGCCCGGCTGATGCGCCTGGGCGACCGGTCCCACGTCCTGGTCCTGCTCGTCCACCACATCGCGGGCGACGGCTGGTCCCTGGCCCCGCTCGCCCGCGACCTGGGCGAGGCCTACCGGGCCCGCGCCGAGGGCGTCGAGCCCGCCTGGACGGAGCTGGGCGTCCAGTACGCCGACTACACGCTGTGGCAGCGCGCGCTGCTCGGCGACGAGGACGACCCGTCCAGCCCGGCCGCCCGCCAGCTCTCCTTCTGGCGCACCGCGCTGGACGGCGCGCCCGACCTGCTCGAACTGCCCTGCGACCGGCCGCGTCCCGCGGTCACGGAGCACCGCGGCGACGCCTTCGGCTTCCGTGTCGACGCGGACACCCACCGCGCCCTCGCCGATCTCGCCAGGAGCCGCGGGTCCAGCCTGTTCATGGTGCTCCAGACGGCGCTGTCGGTGCTCCTGTCCCGCCACGGCGCGGGGGAGGACATCGTCCTCGGCACCGCGGTCGCCGGGCGCACGGACGAGGCCCTGGACGATCTGGTGGGCTTCTTCGTCAACACCCTCGTGCTGCGGACCGACCTGAGCGGCGACCCGACCTTCGGTGAGGTGATCGACCGGGTCCGGGAGTTCGACCTGGCCGCCTACGCCCACCAGGACGTGCCGTTCGAGCGGCTCGTGGACGCGCTCAGTCCGGTCAGGGCCCAGAACCACCACCCCCTGTTCCAGACCATGCTGGTGCTGCAGAACCAGTCGGACGCCACGGCGGACCTGCCCCACCTCACCGTGACGGAACAGCCCGTCCGCACCGGCATCAGCAAGTTCGACCTGACCTTCACCTTCTCCGAGCGGCACGACGGCGCGGGCCGGCCCGCCGGTCTCGACGGCGTCCTGGAGTTCTCCACCGAACTCTTCGCCCATCCCACCGCGCACGCCTTCGCCGCCAGGCTGACCCGCCTGCTGGGCATCCTCGCCGCCGACCCGGGCCGGCGGGTGCACACCGTCGAGGTCCTGGACGAGGCCGACCAGCAGAGCCTGGACCGCGCCGCGCACGGCCCGGTCAGGACCGTCGCGGCGCGTACGGCGCCCGAGGCGTTCCGCGCGCAGTGTGCGCGGACCCCCGGGGCGATCGCCGTGCGGGACGGCGGCCTCGACCTCACCTTCCGCGAACTCGACGCGCTCTCCGACGATCTGGCGCATCACCTGCGGGACCGGGGTGTGGGCCGCGGCGATCTGGTGGCTCTCGCCCTCGAAGGCACCGCCGACCATGTCGTCGCGATGCTGGCGGTGACCAAGGCGGGTGCCGCGTACCTGCCCGTCGACCTGGACTACCCGCAGGCGCGCATCACTCACATCTTCGACGACGCACGCCCCGTCCTGCTCCTGACCCACAGCGACGCACGCCCCGACAAGCCCAGCCTGTCCGTGCCGTGCCTGGCACTCGACGACCGGGCCGCCTGGTCGACCGGGCGCGCGGGGCCCCTGGTCGCGGCGGACCCGCGCGACGCCGCGTACGTCATCTACACGTCGGGCTCCACCGGCCGGCCCAAGGGCGTGGTGGTCACCCACGGCTCTCTCGTCAACCACATGGCGTGGATGGCCGGTCATCTGCGGCTGACCGGCGACGACCGGGTGCTCGCCCGCACCTCGCCGAGTTTCGACGCCTCGGTCTGGGAGACGTGGCTGCCGCTGCTGCACGGCGGATCGACCTGTCCGGTGCCGCCCGCCCTCAACCACGATCCCGCGGCACTGGTCGAGCGGCTGCGCGCCACGGGCACGACGGTCGTCCAGTTCGTGCCCTCCCACCTCTCGCTCGTCCTCACCGAGACCGCGTCCGGCGGTGTCCCCGCAGCGCTGCGGGCCGTCCTGTGCGGCGGTGAACCCCTGCCCCCCTCCCTGGCCGAACGCGTCGGCAGCGCCTGGGACGTGGAGGTCCACAATCTGTACGGCCCCACCGAGACGACCATCGACGCCACCGCCCACCAGCACCTCGGCGCAGGGACGCGCACTCCGGCGGGGGCGGGCAGCGTGCCTGTGGGCCGCCCGATCGACAACACCCGCGCCCTCGTCCTGGACGCCGCGCTCCGGCCGGTGCCGCCGGGTGGCACCGGCGAGCTGTACGTCGCGGGTGACGGCCTGGCGCGCGGATATCTGCGCCGCCCGGGGCTGACCGCGTCCCGGTTCGTCGCCGATCCGTACGGCCCCTCCGGGAGCCGCATGTACCGCACGGGTGACCTCGTGCGGCGGGACGCCGACGGACTGCTCACCTTCGTCTCCCGCGCCGACGACCAGGTCAAGCTGAACGGGTTCCGTATCGAACTGGGCGAGATCGAGGCCGCCCTCACCGCCCTCGACGGCATCGCGGACGCCTGCGTCCTCGTCCGGGAGGACAAGCCCGGCGAACGCCGGCTGGTCGCCTACACCGTCTGCGACGGCGGTCCCGCCGCCCCGCCCACCGACACCGAACTGCGCGCCCTCCTGGCGTCGTCGCTGCCGCCGTACATGGTCCCCGGTGTCTTCGTCGCCCTGGACGCCTTGCCGTTGCTGCCCAACGGCAAGGCGGACCGGCGGGCCATGCCCGCCCCCGAACGCCCCGTCGGCGCGCGCCCGGGCGGAGAGCCGCGCACCGCCCACGAACGAGTCCTGTGCGAGGTGTTCGCCTCCGTGCTCCACTCCCCCGGCGTCCGCGCCGACGACGACTTCTTCGCTCTCGGCGGCGACAGCATCCTGTCGATCCAACTGGTCAGCCGGGTGCGGGAGGCCGGGCTCGGCATCACCCCGCGCGACGTCTTCGTCCACCGCACGCCCGAGGCCATCGCAGCCGTCGCCGACGAGCTCGGCGGAGGCGCGGCGGGCCCGGTCGAGGAGGGCGCCGGCACGATGCCGCCGACCCCCATAGCCGCCTGGTTCCTGGAACGGCCGGGCGCCACGGACGGTTACAACCAGTCCGGAGTGCTGCGCACCCCCGCCGACGCGGACGAAAACAGCCTCGCCGCCGCTCTCCAACTCCTCCTTGACCACCACGACATGCTCCGCCTGCGGACCGGCCGCACCATCGAGGGCGACACCGTCCTCGAGGCCCTGCCACCGGGAGCCGTCACGGCACGCCACCGCCTCACCCGGATCGACGTCTCGGGCCTCGGCGCCGACGCCGTCCGTGCCGCCGTCACCGAAGCGGGCGAAGGGGCCCGCGAGCGGCTGCGCCCGGCGGAGGGGAACGTGTTCGAGGCGGTCTGGGCCGATGCCGGACCGCACAGGCGCGGGCAACTGCTGCTCGTCGTGCACCACCTGGCGGTCGACGCGGTGTCCTGGCGCATCCTCGCCGCGGACCTGGCCACGGCCTGGCAGGCGGTCACCACGGCGCCCGTCGGCGAACCGCCCACGACAGCGGCCCTGCCCGCCGTCGCCACCCCCTACCGGCAGTGGGCGCAACTCCTGGCCGCCCAGGCCCGCGGCCCCGCCCGGGCGGCGGAGCTCCCGCTGTGGGAGACGGTCACGCGGACCCCGGACCCGCCGCTGGGGCGCCGGCCGCTCGACCCGGGGCTCGACACCGCCGACCGGACCAGCACCCTCACCACCCATCTGCCCACGGCCGCCACGAAGTCCCTGCTCACCACCGTCCCCGCCGCCTTCCACGCCGGCGTGGACGACATCCTGCTCACCGGCCTCGCGCTCGCCGTCCGGTCCTGGCGCGCGGAACGGACCCTGGGCGACGGCGCCCCGCACGCGGGCAGCGGCGTCCTTCTCCACCTGGAGAGCCACGGCCGCGAGCAGATCACCGACGACATCGACCTGTCCCGCACGGTGGGCTGGTTCACCAGCCTCTACCCGGTCCTCCTCGACCCGGGGCCTCTCGACGCCCGCAGCCCGGGACGCTATGACGCCGATGTGGTCGAACGCGCCCTCAAGCGCGTCAAGGAACAGCTTCGGACCGTTCCCGACCACGGCGTCGGCTTCGGGATGCTGCGCCACCTCAACCCTGCCACCCGCTCTCGGCTGGCCGCCGGACCCGAGCCCCAGATCGGGTTCAACTATCTCGGCCGGTACACCGCCCGGGGCGAGGCGGCGGGCGGTGACGCGGCGGCGGACGCCGACTGGGATGTGCTGCTCGACGCGGGGGGCCCGCCCAGCCAGGACCCGGACATGCCCGTCCACCACGTGATCGACATCAACGCGCACACCGAGGACCGGCCGGACGGCCCGCACCTGATGACCCGCTGGACCTGGCCCGGTGACCTCCTCAAGGAGGAGGACGTCGAAGCCCTGTCCGACGCCTTCACCCGCGCCCTGCGCGCGATCGCCGAACACGCCGCACGACCCGAGGCGGGTGGCTACACGCCGTCCGACCTCCCCCTGGTCTCACTCGACCAGGCCCAGATCGACCGACTGCAGAACAAGTGGGGTGGACGCAAGTGACCGGGTTCCGACTGGAGGACGTACTGCCGCTGACGCCGTTGCAGGCGGGCATGCTCTTCCACGCGCTGTACGACTCCGAGGCCGTCGACGTCTACACCGCGCAGTTCGTCTTCGACCTCGAAGGCCCCGTCAGCGTTCCCGCGCTGCGGGCCGCTGTCGGCGGTCTGCTGCGCCGCCACGCCAACCTGCGGGTCGGGTTCCTCCACGAGGACCTGGACGAGCCCGTGCAGGCCGTCGCCGCCGAGGTGCCGCCGCCCGTGGAGGAGCTCGACCTGACCGGCGCGGACGTCATGGGCTCCGCGGAGGGACGCCTCGCCGCGTTCCTGGCCGCCGACCGGACCCGCCGCTTCGACCTCACCACCCCGCCCCTGATGCGGTTCACCCTGGTGCGCACCGCTCCGGGGCGCTCCCGGCTGGTGATGACGAGCCATCACATCCTGCTCGACGGATGGTCGATGCCCCTGCTCGTCCGGGAGCTGTTCGAGCTGTACGCCACCCGCGGCGACGACAGCGCCCTGCCACGCGTCGCCCCCTACCGCACCTACCTGGGCTGGCTGGCACAGCAGGACCGCGCGGCGGCCCTGGACGCCTGGCGCACGGCCCTCGCCGGCATCGAAGCGCCGACCCTGCTCGCCGGGCGTGCGGCGCACGCGCCGGGCGCCGGTGAACTGCCGCGCAAGCTCGTCCTCGATCTGGACCCGGCCACCACGAGCCGGCTGCGCGAGACGGCCCGCGCCCACCGGCTGACCCTCAACACCCTCGTGCAGGGCGCCTGGGGGCTGCTTCTTGGTCGCCTCACCGGGCGCCCCGACGTGCTGTTCGGCACCACCGTGTCCGGGCGACCGCCGGAGATCCCCGGCATCGAGACGATGGTGGGCCTGTTCATCAACACGGTGCCCGTACGGCTGCGTCCCGAGCCCGGCGAGACCCTGGCCGCGCTCCTGACCCGGCTCCAGGACGAACAGGGGCGACTGCTCGGCAGCCAGCACGTGGGCCTCACCGAGATACGCGGGACCACCGGCCTGGACGAACTCTTCGACACGCTGGCCGTGTTCGAGAACTATCCGATGGACGCCCAGGCACTGCGCACCGCGCAGCAGGCCCTGCCCGACCTCGCCGTCACCGGGTTCAGCGGCACCGACGCGGCCCACTACCCCCTCACCCTCACCATCGCCCCCGGTTCCGCCCTGAGCATCACCTTCGGCTACCGCGAGGCCGCCCTCGGCCGCGACGAGGTGGCCCGCGTCGTCGCCCGCATGCGGCGCCTGCTGACGGCGATGGCGGACGGGCTCGACCTGCGCGCCGACGCCGTCCCCGTCCTCCTGGACGGCGAGCGCGAGACGCTCCTGCGCCAGGGGCACGGCGCCGCGCTCCGCGAGGACCCGGCCGCCGTGAGCGTCCCCGACGCCGTCGCCCGGCACGCCGCCCACCGCCCTGACGCGATCGCCGTGACCGGAGCGGGCGAGGAGCTGACCTACCGGCAGCTCGTCGACGCCTCCGACGCGACGGCCCGCGCGCTCACCGGGCTCGGCATCGGCGCCGAGGACGGTGTCGGCGTCCTCATGGGCCGCTCCACCGCCCTGGTCACCGCCTCCCTGGCCGCCCTGCGCGCAGGCTCCGCCTATGTGCCCCTGGACCCGCGGTGGCCCGCCGACCGCCTCTCCCGCGTCGCCGAGGTCGTCTCCCTGCGCGCCCTGGTGGTCGACGCCTCCGCCCGTACCCACCCCTGGGTACGCGGGCTCGGCCCCGACGTGGCGGTCCTCACCGTCGACGCCGCCGGCCGCGTCGAACAAGGCGGCCCGCCCGCCCCCGGCCCCCTCCCCGCCGTCACCGGCGGCGACCGGCTGGCGTACGTCATGTTCACCTCCGGCTCCACCGGCCTGCCCAAGGGTGTCGGCGTCACCCACGCCGACATCACCGCGCTCGCCTCCGACCGGACGTGGGCGGACGGCGTGTGCGACGCGGTGCTGCTGCACTCCGCGTACGTCTTCGACGCCTCCACCTTCGAGATCTGGACCCCCCTCCTGACGGGTGGGCGCGTCGTGGTGGCCCCCGACGGCACCCTCCAGCCCGCCGTCCTCCGCGACCTCGTCGCCCGACACGGCGTGACCGCGGCGTTCCTGACGACCGCTCTGTTCGACGTCATCGCCGAGACCGACCCCGGCGCGCTCGGCCTGCTGCGCCTGGTGGCCGCGGGCGGGGAGGCAGCCACCCCCGGCGTCCACCAGCGCCTCGCCGCCGCCCACCCCGGCACCGTCGTCCTCAACGTCTACGGACCCACCGAGACCACGACCTTCGCCACGCTCCACCGCCTACGCCCCGACGGCGCCCCCGGCGAGGTGCCCCCCATCGGCCGCCCCCTCGACGGCGTGCGGGCCCACGTCCTTGACTCGGCGCTGCGCCCCGTGCCGGCCGGAGCCGAGGGCGAGCTGTACATCGCGGGCGTCGGCGTCGCCCGCGGCTACCTCGGGCGGCCGGAGCTCACCGCCACCCGGTTCGTCGCCGACCCGTTCGCCGCCGCCGGGGAGCGCATGTACCGCACCGGCGACCTCGTGCGCCAGGACACCGACGGCGTCCTGCACTACTCGGCCCGCGCCGACCAGCAGATCAAGCTCCGCGGCCACCGCATCGAACCCGGCGAGATCGAGGCGGTGCTGTGCGCCGACCCGTCCGTGCGCACCGCCTGCGTCCTGGTCCGCGAGGACCTGCCCGGCGACCGGACCCTCACCGCCTACGTCGTCCCCGCCCCCGGGCACCTCCCGGACCACGGCCGGCTCGGCTCGCACATCGGCCGCCACCTGCCCGCCTACATGGTCCCGGCCGCATTCCACACCCTCGACGCACTGCCCCTGACCCTCAACGGCAAGGTCGACCGGGCGGCCCTGCCCGCCCCCGCCGCCCCGGCCGCCACACCGGGCCGGGCGCCGGGCAACGCCCGCGAGGAGATCCTCGCAGGGCTCTTCGCGGAGGTCCTCGGCCTGCCCCGCGTCGGCGTCGACGACGACTTCTTCGCCCTCGGCGGCCACTCCCTGCTCGCCACCCGCCTCGTCGGCCGCCTGCGCTCCGCCCTGGACACCGAGACCGAGATCCGCACCCTCTTCGACAACCCCACCGTCGCCGCCCTCGCCCGCGCCCTGGACCGGGCGGACCGCCCCGCCCGCCCCGCCCTCGTACCCCAGGAACGGACCGGCGCGCTCCCGCTGTCCTACGCCCAGAACCGCCTGTGGTTCCTCCACCGGCTCGAAGGCCCCTCGGCGACGTACAACATTCCCTTCGCCGTACGCCTCGACGGGCCGCTCGACACCGGCGCCCTGCGCGACGCCCTGCACGACGTCGTCGCCCGGCACGCGTCCCTGCGCACCGTCTTCCCCGAGGACGACAACGGGCCGCACCAGCACATCTGCGCCCCGGACGACATCCGCCTGCCCTTCACCGTCGAACCGGCCGGCGAGGACGAACTGCCCGACCTGATCGCCGCCGCCGCGAGCCACCCGATCGACATCGAGCGCAGTCTCCCGCTCCGGGCGACCCTGCTGCGCCTGGCCGGGGACGCGCACGTCCTGGTCCTCGTGATCCACCACATCGCCGCCGACGGCACCTCCCTTGCACCCCTCGCCCGGGACCTCGGCGCCGCCTACCGCTCCCGCGCCGAGAACCGTAGGGCGCCCGGATGGCCCGAGCTCCCCGTCGACTATGCCGACCACGCCCTCTGGCAGCGGCGCCTGCTCGGGGACGAGCACGACCCCGCCAGCCTGCTGTCCCGTCAACTCGACTACTGGAAGGGGGCGTTGGACGGCCTGCCGGAGATGATCGACCTGCCGTGGGACCGCCCGCGCCCCGCCGTGCCCCGGCACACGGGTGCCACCTACGACTTCTCCCTCGACCCCGCCGCCGCCCAGCGCGTCAACGAGCTTGCCCGCACCAGCGGTTGCAGCGTCTTCATGGTGCTCCAGGCGGCTCTCGCGCTCGTCCTGTCCCGGCACGGCGCGGGCGACGACATCCCGCTGGGCACGGCCGTCGCCGGACGCACCGACGAGGCTGCCGCCGACCTCGTCGGCTTCTTCGTCAACACCCTCGTGCTGCGCACCGACCTCACGGGCGACCCCACGTTCCGGGAACTCCTCGACCGGGTCAAGGAGGTCAACCTCTCCGCCCACGCCCACCAGGACGTGCCCTTCGAACGGCTGGTGGAACTGCTCAACCCCGCCCGCTCGGGGAACCACCACCCGCTCTTCCAGACCATGCTCGTCCTGCAGAACCACACCCACGCCGCTCCCCTCTCCCTGCCCGGCCTCACCGTCGGTGCCGTACCGGCCCGGCCCGCGGTGAGCAAGTTCGACCTGTCCTTCACCTTCACCGAGACACCCGGCGACGGTGGCGCACCCGGCGGCATGCGGGCGGCCGTCGACTACGCCACCGAGCTCTTCGACGCGGCCACGGTCCGCGACCTCGCCGACCGGCTCGTCCTGCTCCTGACGGCCGTGACCGCCGACCCCGACCGCCCGCTGCACACCTACGAGGTCTCCCCGCCCGAGGAGCGCGCCCGCGTCACCGCCTGGGGAGCCGGTCCCGTGGAGGAGGTGCCCGCCGCCTCCGTCCCGGCCCTCTTCGAGCAGTGGGTCCGCGACACACCCGACGCCCCCGCGGTCCGCGACGCCCGCACCACCCTCACCTACGCGCAGCTCGACGCCCGCGCCGACGCCGTCGCCCGCCATCTCGTCGCGCGGGGCATCGGCCCCGAGGACCGCGTGGCCGTCGCCCTGCCCCGCACCCACGAACTCGTGGTGGCCCTCCTGGGCGTCCTCAAAGCCGGCGCCGCCTACCTGCCGCTCGACCCGGACTACCCGGCCCGCCGCCTCATCCACATGCTCGACGACGCCCGGCCCCGCCTGCTCCTGACCACCCCCGCCGTCCACCGCCGCCTCCCGGAGTCCGCCGTACCGCACGTGTACGTCACGGACATCCCTAGCCGCGCTTCCAGCCCGGCGGACACCACTCGCCTGCGCCCCACGCACCCCGCGTACGTCATCTACACCTCCGGCTCCACCGGCCTCCCCAAGGGCGTCGTCGTCACCCACCGCGGCGCCGGTGCCATGGTCAGGACGCAGATCGAGCGGCTGCGCGTGACTCCGGGCAGCCGGGTGCTGCACGCGGCGTCCGTCAGCTTCGACGCCGCGTTCTGGGAGCTGTGCATGGGAGTGCTCTCCGGGGCCTGCCTGGAGATCGACGAACGCGACGCCCTGATGCCCGGCCCCACCCTCGCCGCGCTGGTCCGGGAGCGGGGCGTCACCCACCTCACCCTGCCGCCCGCCGCCCTCGCGGTCATGCCGCCCGGCTCCCTGCCCGCGGGCACGACCCTCGTCCTCGCGGGCGAGGCATGCTCCCCGGCCCTCGTGCGGGCCTGGGCGAAGGACCGCTTCCTCGTCAACGCCTACGGCCCCACGGAAACCACCGTGTGCGCCACCATGAGCGGCTTCCAGCACGCGGACGGCCCCCGTGCCCCGGAGCGCACCGTGCCCATCGGCGGCCCCGTCAACGGCACCCGGGTCCATGTCCTGGACGACCGCCTGGCCCCCGTGCCGCCCGGCGTCACCGGCGAGCTGTACGTATCCGGCGAGGGCGTGGCCCGCGGCTACCACGGGCGGCCGGCGCTCACCGCGTCCCGCTTCGTGGCCGACCCGACCGACCATGCGGGGGGCCGCATGTACCGCACCGGAGACCTCGTGCGCTGGACGAGGGACGGCGAACTCGTCTACGTCTCCCGCGTCGACGACCAGGTCAAGCTCCGCGGCTTCCGCATCGAGCTGGGCGAGATCGAGGCGGCACTCTCCGCGCTGCCCGGCATCGCCGCGGCCTGCGCGGTGGTCCGCGAGGACCGGCCCGGCGACCGGCGCCTGGTCGCCTACAGCGTGGCCGCCGACGGCACGGACGGCCCGGACGAGACCGAGATGCGCGCACACCTGGCCACCACACTCCCCGACCACATGATCCCTGCCGCCTTCGTGCGCCTGGAAACCCTGCCCCTCACCCCCAACGGCAAGACGGACCGGCGCGCCCTGCCCGCACCTGACCTGGCCGCGCCGGCCGGGGGCCGCGCACCGCGCAGCGACCGGGAGCGCATCCTGTGCGAGGTGTTCGCCGAGACGCTCGGTCTGCCCGAGGTCGGCGCCACCGACGACTTCTTCGCCCTCGGCGGCCACTCGCTGCTCGCCGTCACCCTCGCGCGGCGGATCGGCGAGCGGTGCGGCCACCGCCCCTCCCTGCGCGCGCTGTTCAACGCCCCCACCGTCGAGAGCGTGGACCGGCTCCTGGACCGCGCGCCCGGGGAGGACGGCCAGGGCGGCACCGCCGCACCCGACCTCGCCGCCGAGGTCCGCCTGGCCACGAACGTCGCCGGCTCCGGGGCCCACCGCACGGCCCGGGTCCCCGCCCCCCTCCGCGGCTCCGTACGCCCCTCCCCCCGGCCCCTCCTCACCGGCGCCACCGGATTCCTGGGCGCCTTCCTCCTGCGCGACCTCATCGAGATCACCGACGGCCCGGTCACCTGCCTGGTGCGCGCCACGGACGCACACCAGGCCGCCGAGCGCCTGCGGGCCACCTTGCAGCACTACCGCATCTGGGACCCCCGTTACGCGGACCTGATCCACCCGGTCCCGGGCGACCTCGCGGCCCCCGGCCTCGGCCTGTCGGCGGAGGACCGCACCGCGCTGATCCGCCACCTCGGCCCGATCGTGCACAACGGGGCACGGGTCAACTTCGCTGCCGGGTACGCCGAGCTGCGCGCCCCCAATGTGGCCGGCACCCACGAACTTCTGCGTCTGCTCGCCGACTCCGCCTCGCCCGGGATGCACTACGTCTCGACCACGGGCGTCTACGCTCCCGTGTCCCGCCCCGCTCCCGTCACGGAGTCGACCCCGACGGGGCCGCCGGCCGCGCTGCCCGACGGATACGCGCAGAGCAAGTGGGTGGCGGAGGGGCTCGTCGAGGAGGCGGACCGGCGCGGTCTTCCGGTGACCTTCCACCGGCCCGGCCGCATCAGCGGCGACACCACCACGGGCGCCTGTCAGGACCGGGACCTGCTGTGGCAGCTCATCAAGGGGTGCCTCCAGGCCGGAACGGTGCCGGATCTGCGGTCCGGCTCCACGGACTGGGTGCCGGTGGACCATGTCAGTACGGCGATCGCCACGCTCTCCACGACCGGGGCGCCGAGTGCGGGTACCTACCACTTCACCAACCCGAACGCCCCGACCCTGGACCAGGTCTTCGACACGGCCGTCCGTGCGGGCCACGTGCTGCGCCCGGAGCCCGTGGCGCGCTGGCAGGCCCGCGTCGCGGCCCAGGAGGACAACGCGGCACAGTTGTTCCTCGGCGACGACGGGCAGGCCCGGCAGGAAGTGACCCACCACAGCACTTTCGACTCAAGCCGGACGGACAAGGTTCTGGCCGACCTCGGCGTGCGCCGCCCGCCGCTGACCGACGAGATCCTGGCCCGCTACCTGACGTACTTCCACGAGACAGGTTTCCTGCCCACTCCTCGAAAGCCAGTCCGGCAGTGAGGGGACCGCGGCACACCGGGTGTGCATGAAGCGAGCGCAGGTGAGGAGGGACAAGTCCGAGATGGAGGTGTCTACGAGGAAGTCGTTCCCGGCACCTTCTTCGACCCCGAGGACCGCTGGCCGTTCGGCGCTTGGACGCTGGACCGCCTCGGCCACCCGGCCACCCGGCCACCCGGCAGCGGACGACGCGGGCTGGCGGCCTGGGCACTGGGGCTCCGGACCACGTCGCTGGGATCGACCGGAAGACTGGCCGGGGCACGGCCGGCCGCCGATCCGGCGCTCCCGCACGCGCCGTAGTACGGCGATCAGGAACTGCTTGTCAACCTCCTTCGGAGCACGCCGGCGCCCCGACGGCCCGGCATCGATGCCCCGACTGGTTTCCGCCAGGTTCGTGCGGGTCTTCACCCTCTGGGCATCGGTCACTGCTGTCGACGGGGCGGCGGGCCGGCCATGGGCGCGTCGCGACTTGTCGCGCAGGAGATCGTGAACCCACTCAGCAGTGCCGTCTACTTCCCACTTTGCGCAGTAGTCGTAGACGATTTCGTACGAAGGGAAGTCGTGCGGCAGCTACTCCCAAGGGGTCCCCCTGCGGTAGTTGCCCTCTTGATGCGATCGGGCACGTCCACACGCTGCGTGCCGATCATGGAAACCAGCCGTAGTGCCTCTTCTGCGGGTGAGCCGGGCTCGACGGTGTAGAGCACGAGCTGTTGGTCCTGGTCGGTGATGTCGAGGAGGTCGCAGTTGAGGGTGATGGGGCCGATCAGTGGGTGGTCGACGGTCTTGCGCAGGGTGGGCTCGGGGCGCACGTCGTGGGCGGCCCACAGCCGGGCGAATTCGGCGCTGCCGGCAAGGAGATCACCTACCAGCTCGACCACCTCGGGGTCGTCGGGATAGCGGGCGGCGGTGGCCCGCAGGCGCCGGGCTGCGGCGCGGGCGAACGCCTCCGCGTCGAACGGGTCGTACAGCAGCCGCTCGCGCGGTGGCGGTGCGAGGTAGGCACGGCGCACGAGGTTGCGCTCATGCCGGGGCAGAGGGGAGAAGTCCTCCAGGAGTGCGGCGGCCATGTCGTTCCAGGCGATCACCTCGTATGTCGCGGAGAGCACGATGGCCGCGGTGTGCGGCAGCCGCCGCAGCAGGTCGGTGATGCTCCGCGGCACTTCACGTGAGGGCCCGTTCGGCGGGCCGGGCGGCGCGCCGGCAAGGTGGTGCAAGTGGTCGCGCTCGGCGTCCGACAGGCGCAAGGCCCGGACCAGGCCGGCGAGTACCTCACGCGAGGGACGCGGCCCGCGGGCCTGCTCCAGCCGCGTGTAGTACTCGGTCGAGATGAACGCCAGATGCGCGACCTCTTCGCGGCGCAGCCCCGGTGTGCGGCGGCGCGGCCCGGCGGGCAGGCCCACGTCGGCGGGGGCGATGCGCTCGCGCCTGCCGCGCAGGAAGCCCGCCAGCTCTCGTCTGTCCATACCTCCCATTGTGCGTCCGGCCGCGGTGCCGATCCTGGTACCGCTGGTGCCTGGATCGGCTCCGCGGCCGGACGCAGGCTTGCTGCCAGAAACAACGCACGGTTCACCCAAACGTCCGTGCCCGCCGGCGTGGGCCCGCCGTTCCCGGTCCCGGCGGCCCCAGCGCGCTCAGCCTCGCGGCCAGTGACGCCGGGCGACGCATTGCACCTCACCGAAGAGAAAAGGTATAGCCGTCATGATCAAAATGGTCATCACATTGAAGCGTCGCGAGGGTATGACGCATGACGAGTTCACCCACTATCAGCGCAACATCCACAGGCCACTGCTCCTGTCCATCCCGGAGGCCGAGCGGTACATTCGCCGCTTTGTGGTGTCGTATCCCGTCCCCGCCCCGAACTATCCCGAGCCGGACTATGACTCGGTGGTCGAGGCATGGTTCGACACGATGGACGACCTCAACACGTTCTACTTCTGCGAGAACTTCCTGAAGCATGTCGACCCGGATCACGAGAACTTCATCGACCTGGACGCCTTTGGGCGCATCATCTCCGAGGAGGAAGTTGTCATCGGCTGAGGACCAGTAGCTTCCGGGAGGCGGCGGTGGCGCGCCGCTCCAGGGGTACTTCTTCGAGCTGACCGGGCGGGCCCGGGCACTCCAGCCGGCGGATCCGCGTGATCGTCGCAATGCCGCAGGTCTCATCGTGTCAGAGCGGCAGATGCCGTCCATGCTGATGGCGGACACGTTCAGGCCGATGGGCCGGTGCATCACGTCGTCCCCAATGGTCTCGGAGTCCGCGAGAGGTACGCGGAGACCCGGCAGAAGCACCGCCCGGGGTCGGGAGCAGCGAGGCCGGGCGGCGGCGAGGCCGAGCTGCTCCAGTTCGCCCAGTACAGGGACTACTGCGCGCGAACAGTCTTGCGGTCCCCTGATCGGCACTGAAGCCCGAGCCGATCACATCGCCGGAACGTGCTGGGAGGACCACAGGGTGCGTTGTCCGCACTTCGCCCAGCTCAGTCCTCTGCCAGGCGCTGGGCTGCACTCTCTGGACGAGCGTCTGCACCACGTGGCTGGCGTGGCTGACGAAGGCGGGGCCGCCCACGTGGGCGACGAGGCAGACGCAGAGTCGTTTTGGCGGGTGGCTTCGACGGCGCGTGAAGGCGGAGGAGCTGTGTCTACCCCGGGAGTGGCTGGTGAGCAGTCGGGGCCTGCCGTGACCTGCTTATCAGGCAAGCGTTGAACGGAGACGAACCGCTCTTCCCCTCCCGGGAGACAGCTCGGGTGAGGGCCCGGCCCCGGCCTCCTCGAACCGGCCACCGCGCACGCCGGGCCCTCACCAACACCAGCCGCACAACGAGCCGGGCGCCGCTCCCGCCCGGGCACCACCCTCTCGCTTCACCAGTCCTGCCGCCCCACAGAAAGAGCACCTAAGAGACGTGAGCACACCCTCCCTGCGGGACTGTCCAGCAGACTCGGCAGCGTCCTACACCGTCCCGGCTTCTCGCGTGGTGGGGCTTTCCGGCGGTGGGCGGCGTCGAGTTACTCGCGGATCTGAGCGTTCACCGGGGAATGTGCATCCCCGTGCTCCGCGCCCAGGTTGGCGAGCAGGCGTAGTCCGTCCTCGGCGGGGCTGCCAGGGGCCGCGGACAGCACCAGCAGCTCGATGCCTGAATCGGTCGGCAGCGCGAAGTTCTCATGGTGCAGTTCCAGCAGTCCGACCAGAGGGTGCCGGTACGTTTTGCGTCCATGGGTGCGGGCGCGCACGTCCGCGCGGGCCCAGAGGCGGCGGAAGCGCTCACTGCCCATCGCCAACTCACCGATGAGTGAGGCCAGGCGGGGATCTTCGGGGTATTTGCCGGCGGCCAGGCGCAAGTGCCCGACCGCGTCGAGGGTGCAGTTCTCCCAGCCCGCGTACAGACCGCGCTCGGCTTCCTCGAGGAAGATGTGCCGGGCGGTGTTCAGGCCCGGCATCGGGCGGCCGTAGAGGAGGGCGGCGAGGCGGTTCCCGGCGAGTACGTCCATGCGGTGGTTCATGATCAGCGCGGGTGCGTCGCGTACCAGGTCCAGGACGCGTAGCAACTCCGGCCGGACCCGCCCGCTCGGTGCCTTCCCGTGGTGGCGGCGCTGTCGGACAAGCCGGGAGAGGTGTCCGCGTTCGGTCTCGTCGAGGTCGAGGACGCGGGCGAGGGCGTCGAGGACCTGCTCGGAGGGCTGGGTCGCGCGGCCCTGCTCCAGGCGGACGTAGTAGTCGACGCTGACGCCGGACAGGTGCGCGACCTCTTCGCGGCGCAGCCCTTCGACCCGGCGGCGGCTGTCGGTGGGGATGCCGACGGCCGCCGGGTCGACCCGGGAACGCCGGGTCCGCAGGAAGCCCGCGAGATCGTCCATGTGTCCAGTATGGCTTCGGCAGCGGCCCGTGAGGGTGGTCCTGCCGTTACCAGGAAGTCCCGTCCGTTGGATGAGGAGCCCCTGAATGCCGGACGGCGGGACGTCCAGGATCGGAGGCATCCGATCCGAAGGAGTTCCCATGAAGACGCTGATCGTCTACGCCCACCCGGAGCCGAAGTCGCTCAACGGCTCGCTGAAGGACCTCGCGGTGTCCACGCTGGAGAGCGCCGGGCACGAGGTGCGGGTGAGTGATCTGTACGCGATGAACTGGAAGGCGGTCGTGGACGCCACGGACTACGGCCCCGACGCATCGAGCCCGCTCAAGGTCGTCCGGGACTCGGGCCGGGCCTTCGACGCCGGGACGCTCACCCCGGACGTCCGCGCCGAGCAGGAGAAGCTGCTGTGGGCCGACATGATCATCTTCCAGTTCCCGCTGTGGTGGTACACGATGCCCGCGATCCTCAAGGGCTGGGTGGACCGGGTGTTCACCTTCCACTTCGCGTACGGCGTCGGCGAGCACAGCGACACGAAGTACGGCGAGCGCTTCGGCGAAGGCACTCTCGCGGGCCGCAAGGCCGTGCTGTCGGTGACCGTCGGCGGCCCGGAGCCGCACTACGCCGCTCGCGGAATCAATGGACCCATCGACGATCTGCTGTTTCCGATTCAGCACGGCATCCTCTACTACCCGGGTATCGAGGTGCTGCCGCCGTTCGTGCTGTACGGCGCCGACCGGACGACCACCGAGGACTACCCGGACATCGCCAAGGCCTGGGAGCAGCGCCTGCTGACTCTGGAGTCGACCGAGCCGATCGCGTTCCGGCGGCAGAACTTCGGCGACTACGAGATCCCCTCGCTGCACCTGAAGGAGGGACTGGAACCGGCGGGCCGCACGGGTTTCGGTCTGCACGTGCGCGGTTGACCGCCAACGTCTTCATGCAACGTCTTCATGCAGGTCCCGGCCGCGTTCTCCCCGCCCCCGGCCGGGACCCGCCTCAACCGGTGGCATCAACGTGCGGCAGAGCGCCGACGCCTCGGGAGCACGGGCCGTGCGCACCATCGGCCGTCGCGCTCGACCCGAGCACACGTGCACCCGAGACGGTGCTCGGACCAACCCCTGGGTGCCGCCCCGTCCGCCGCGCACCGGGCCTGCCTGTCCGTTGGCGTAGAGGAGATGCGCACCGCCGTCAGCCCTACGAGTGGGCGTCACAGAGGAGTGTGGTGGGTGTGCGGGACCGGCCGTGCTGTAGCTCCCCTCTCGGCCGGCCCCGCTTCCACCGCGGGCGCCGATGCAGCGGGAGGCGTCAGCGCCCGCTGCCCCGGCAGGTCACACCACAACGGCTGGCATGGTCGTCGGGCCGGGATGCGGGAGGCGGAGCACGGGGACCGCAGTGTGGGCCTGCCTGGCCGGGCACTTCATCACGGTCTCTCGGATGGGCAGCGCCCTGGGCGCTTCGCCAGACCCAAGGCGCCCGAACCGCGGCAGCCTCTGCGAGGAAACACCGCCCCGGTCTGCCGCCTGGGTTCGCCCTGGGGCGCGGTCCATGCCCCCTGCAGGCGCTTTCCCGTTTTGCCCCCGTAGGCACCCGCGCCGCGCCATGCTCTGGGTGTCCCCCGACGCAGCCGCATCTGCAGCCGCGTGGAGACGGAAAAGGAGAAGGAGGCGGGAAGTGCCTCCCCACCCGGATCCTGTGCGGAGGCCCTTCCCGTTGACACGGCGGAAGGCGTAGCGGGCGCGATGTGCGCGCAGTTGGCGGCGGAGTTCCGTGCCCAGCGGAGCAGGCCAGGTGCCGGTGTGGCCCCACTGGATGAGCCAAAGGGCGATCTGGCGCAGCTTGACGTTGGTGTGCTGAGAGACTGTCCGCAGCAGGTTCCAGGCCTCGGTGGGCGCAAGGCGGCCGGTGGCGATGAGGACGCCGGTTGCCTGGGCCACATCGGTATGCGAGGCATTGCCTCACTCGGCTGCGTGACGTCTGCAGTGCCGTCAGCCGCCGAGGAGATCGTCACGATCGGCGGCACCGAGACGGTTGTCGCTTCCGCTCGCCGCCGGTACCGAACGGTCCGGCGGCGAGCTGCGAAGGCGTTTGATCAGCCACTCGTGGCGATCGAGTGCGCGGGGAAAGGCAGCACGGGCACGGAAGCGCCCGCGTTGACGGTGTACCGGTCGCCGGTGTAGCCCGTGCCGGAGTACACCACCACCCACGAACCTCGTTTGTTCCAGATGGAGCGGACGGCACCGCCCGTATCGCCGGTGGAGTATTTCCACGCGTAGGTGTTGTCGGCATAGCCGATTCCGCTCCAGCCGCACACCACATTCACGGCGGCGTCGCACTGGGAATGGGACATGGGACGGTATCCGGACCCCTCCGCCGCCGCGGCGGCCTGGCTCGTCAGTGACAGGCCGACAACGGCGGCGATGGCCCCAAATTTGAGAGCTGCACGCAAGGTCTTCCCCAGATTCATCGATACGTGGGAGGCCCCCGGCCTGGCCAATTCTGAGCGGCCAAGGTACTCCAAGGGGCCCTCGGTCATTCTCAACCCACCAGGCTCAACAGTTGGGCAACGGATTCGTCTCGCTGGAGATCGCGGTGTCCTTCATCCAGCCCCACTGTCCATTGTCCGCCTTCGTGAACTCCCAGCGCCTCGGGTGCGGTCCGCCCACCCAGGCCTGGTCGTCCATCTTGCAGTCGAACCAACTGGGGTTCGAGTACATGTAGCCGACGATCACATCGGGGTCGGGGTACTGCGTGCTCGCTCCCATCGTGCCGTAGACGGGCGCCCCGGACACGTTGTTGCACCACCAGCGTCCACCGCTCTGCCAGCACCCACCGGCCGCCTCGGCAGACGGCGCGCCGGCTCCCACCACGGTGACGGCAATCGCGGCGGTGGCCAGCACCGCACCAGCCCTGCTTCTCTTGCGCATGTGACTCCCCCGTAACTCCTGTGCGCGGCACTCCCATTCACGGAGCACCGTGGTTCCCCATCGCAACACGAGCGGATGCTGGGGGCCATGGCTTGTCCCAGACAGCACAGAACAGCTACAAACAACGCATCGGATTCCGCAACGACGTCACTCCCGGCCGTCAGTTTCCTCCCGCCATACGCGTCCCCAGTCGCTGCGAGCAGCTCGTGGAACGGGTTGGCCGGGTGCACCGGCCCGAGCGTCGGCATGCAGGGCATAGGCATGACGCGCGTGCTTCAGTTCCGGCGAAGGCGCATGCCCACACGCTGCTTCCGCTCGCCCACAGACTCGTGTGCGAACCGGTGGGCGTACCGAACGCGGCGCTGACGCGTGCGGCGCACGCGGCCGCAGTACGGGCCCCACAGCGGGGTCGGGCGGGCCGAACACATCATCGCGGAGTCGGCTGCCGACGCGCCGCTGCCCCATCCGGCGAAGCTACGAGTCACCAGCCGGGGTAACGGGAGCGCCAGTGTGGGTCCCACCCCGGGACATGATCGCTGCCACTGGGGGAGTCGACGATCTCGCTCACCATGTCGCGGGCCAGAGTGTCGATCACCCAGGCCAGTTCATGGCGGCTCACCAGGTCCGTGGGCAGTGCCCCGACACCGTGTACGGCGCCGAGCAGCGCCCCGGTGACACAGGCGACGGAACTGCCGTCGGGGGCGCCCGCCGCGAACTCCAGTGCGGTCCTGAGGTGAGCACGGCCGGGGAACGCCGCCGCCGCGTAGAGGCCGCCGAGCAGAGCGGAGGGTGTGGTCGCGTCCGGTGCGAGCCGAGCGAGTGATGCCGCGTTCACGGGCTGGTCGACGGCCTGCCGGAAGGCCGCCAGAAGCTGCTCGTGACCGACTGCGACCGCTCCCTGGCTGGATGCGAGCGCAGCGATACCCGCCTCCAGCGCGCTTCGCACGAGGCGGTGCGAGGAGTCCTGAGGGTCGCGCCCCGAAGGGGAGTTGGTGAGGCAGTGGTGTGCCAATACCACGCCTTGGACGGTAGCGGACTGCGCTCCGGCATCTCCGTGCGTGAGTGCGGCGAACCTCCCGGCCTCCATGGCCCACCTGTCCCCGGCAACGGCGATCGGGAGCGACCGGGTCAGCGCATGGGAGCCCCGGCTCGCAGTAGCTGTGGGCTCGTCTTTGCCCTCGATCCGGGACAGTGTGGTCACCGTCGCCGGAGCGCTGCCACGCCGCTCAGCCAATACGGGCACATCCGCGAGCCACCCGTCCGGCCACATACCGCCACTGCCTGCAGCCCAGCGCCGCCGCATCCTCTCCACTTCGATGCCCTGCAGGGCCGCCCATCGGCAGTAGGCGTGCAGGACGACTCCCGGCGGGTGACAGATCCCCCTGTGGCTCAGGCGCACCGCGGCACGGATGACGCCCTCGGCGGTGAAGCAGGCCAACTGCGTGCTGACACCCGCCGGCAGCGGACCTCTGGCCGGCAGCTTGCCCCTGGCTGCTCCCACGGTGTCCCCGAGCGCGAGGCCCAGCATCATTCCGCTCACCCGGGAATGGCGGCCGAGGAGTTCCCTCTGGTGTTGTTCTGCATGCGGCACGGCGGCGCGTCTCTTTCTTGGTGCGGCGAAGTGGGTGTTGCGCCATACAGGTTGCCACTCGTACAGACGCCCCCACTCCCAAGGGCCGGTCCCCTGAGGCCGAGCGCGCCGCCCAACGGCAGGCACGGGTCGGGTAGAGGTCCTCTGTCTTTCCGAGCGTCGTGAGGTTTGCGGGGCAGCGGTCGGCCGGCTCGATGGTGCACTGCCGGGCGGCTCTCTTTGCAGCCCCCCAATTCACCATCCCGGCGGCGTCCCGGTGGGGCCCGGCAGACGGTGGAGTCGACGTTCACGTCCCCGGTGATCAGGTTGTCGGCGTCGGCCTCGGCCTCGGCCTGGAGCTGAGTGATGATCCGGGCCGAGGTGCCATCGCGCTGGATCTCGCTCGGCAAGGACCGTCAAGGCGAACGCAGCCCACGAGCCACCGCCACCGGGCCCCGCGGGATGCCACAACAGCCCCCGAGCGCGCGTCTGTTCAGCCGATCAGCCGCAGCTTCGTGGGGCACAGGCCGAAGCGGATCGTCTGGCCCCAGGTCAGCTCGATCGCGTCGCTCTCCATGCCATCGCCGAAAGCCACGAGCCGTTCGGATTCCACCGTCACCGACAGCCGCGCGCCGGCCGTGAGTTCGCCCGCGCTCATCCGCGTCCCCGTGGCGGGCGACGGCCATGCCTCCCGTACGAACCAGGCGAGCCGGTCGTCCGTCGGCTCCGGCAGCCGCGGCTGCGTGGCGCGCTCCTGCCACACGGACCGGAGCCAGCCGGTCGCGCCCGTCCCCGTGCCGATCAGCACCCCGGAGGAGGCCTGGGCCTCGACGGCACCCCTGTCGCCGTCGAGGCCCAGACGGTAGCGGGCGGTGCGGTGGCCTGCCGCACCGACGTAGACCTCGTTGAGCGCCACCAGGCGCTGGGTGTCGTCGGTGACAGCCTCCACCATGGTCAGCTCGTCCACGCCGGCCGACGGAGCGAAGGCGGCGGGCAGCAGCCTGGCCACGTCGTCGGGGCGGTGGCGGACCAGGACGCCCGGATTGCGGCCGGGGTCGGTGTCGACGCCGAGCACCGGCTGGGCCCCGACGTACTGCGCGACGTTGGCCACGAGCCCGTCCTGCCCGACCACCACCACGACGTCCTCGGGCCCGAACAGGAACCGGTCCAGGTCGGCCCGCTCCACCTGCGCGCGCCGCCAGTTCAGCGGGACCGCGGCCGACACCTGCGCGAGTGCGCGCAGCGCCCGGTGGTGGCGCTCGACGACCTCGGTGAGGGACCGGCCGCGCGAGGAGAGGAAGAAGGCGGCCTGCCCGTGTGTGCCGTGCCGGGCGACCAACTCCTCGTACTCCGTGGTGCGATGGACCAGGACGGCGCGGGGCGCGAGGCTCATGTTCCCGGCTCCTGGTGCGTGCCGAGCCGCGCGAGCAGTCCGGTGAGCAGGTCCGGGGTGACGGTGACGCTGTCGATGCGCGGCAGGTTCTCGGCGAGGCGGGTGCCGGTCAGGGCGTGCAGGGTCGCCACGCCGACGTCACCGTGTACGCGCAGCCAGGCCGCTTGTGCGTGGGCCCTGGCCTCGCCGACCTCGCGAGCGCCCTCGGCCTCCGCCCGGGCGAGCCGTACGGACCGGTCGGCCTCCGCGTCGGCCCGTACCGCGTCGGCCGCCGCCTCCTCCTCGGCCTCGCGGCGGTTGTTGGCGCCGCGCTGCTCGACCAACTGCTCCTCACGCCGGGCGAGTTCGATCTGGCTGGCCAGCTCGTTCTCGGCGATGGCACGCTCGCGCTCCACGGCGACCGCGCGCCGCTCGTAGGTGGCACGGTCCGCCTCCTGCTGGATGAGCTCGCGGGCCGGGGTGCGCAGCGCTCGCTCCACCTCCGGTTCGGGGCGCACCGCCATCACGCGGACGGTGACGATCTCGATTCCGGTGGCGGGCAGCCGCGGCTCCTCGCCGAGGCCCTGGGTGACGCGCTCGCGCACCGCCGGCACGCCGCCGGAGAGGGCCGCGGCCAGCGGAGTTCGGGCGAGCACCTCAAGAGCGTGCTGCTGGGCGCTTTCGGTCAGGAGGGTGCCGAGCTGTTCCAGGGGGGCGCCGCGCCACACGCCCGTGTCGGGGTCGACGGAGAAGTCCAGCCGCTCGGCCGCGACGGCGGGATCGGCGATCCGGTACGTGACCGTGGCCTGGACGGCGACGTCCTGGAAGTCGGCGGTGCGGGCGTGGAAGGTCATGGCCAACTCCTGGTCGTCCACGGGCACTTCCGACAGCGCGGCGGTCAGCGGCCGGAACCAGAAACTCAGCCCCGAGCCGTCGTGGGCGAGCTGTCCCGAACGGTGATGCCGTACGTGGGAGGTGGGCGCCGCCCACAGATGGCGCCAGCCGAGGCGCTTGGTGATGTCGGCCATGAGGAGCCCCCTTCAATTTGAGTCAACATGACTCTAAAGAGGAGGGCTCATTCTCGTCAAGGGGACGACAAGCAGGGATCGCGCGAGCTGAAGCGATGATGTCGCGTTCGGATGCGGCCGAGCCGAGAAGGGATCGAGTCGGTGGCGCGTGGTCGGCGGGCACGCCGGGAAAGGCACGCGCCCGCGGCACTCACTCATGAGCCCATGAACCCTGCCGACAGCCCGCCCGCCCACTCATGAGCCCATGAACCCTGCCGACAGCCCACCCGTCCACTCATGCGCCCATGAACCCTGCCGACAGCCCACCCGTCCACGAACCACCCCACATATCGGGATCAAGCCGCACGCCGGCAGCGACCTGAAGGGCGTGGGACGCGCGCTGGGAAGGGGTCCAACTCCCCGCGGCACCGGACAAGTCGGTCAGCCCGGCGGTGGACAGCGCCGTCGACACATGAAGGCCGGGGTTGCCGTGCAGCAGCCCGGTGACGGCGTCGAGGCTCGCGACCGCCCGGACCTTTTCGCCCTTCTCCGCGAACAGGACAGAGGTCCGGTTGGGGTCCTTGACCACGGAGCAGGCCATGCCGGTGGCTATGGTTGCGAGGTCCGTCAGCACCTCGGGGTCCCCGCCGCGCCAGCCCAGCACACTCTCCAGCTCCAGCAGCAGCGTCCGGCCCGGTTCCACGCGTCTGGCCAGCACGAGTACGGCTCGTTCGCGGATCGCCGCGGCCTCGGCGAGTCGGCGTGACGCCAGCTCCGTACCGTCCGGGCGTTCGGTGAAGTCCGATACGCCCACTCGCCGCAGCGCTTCCCGTAGCGGCAGCCCGGTCACCGTCACGCACCAGACGACGCCGAGAGCTCGGGTGGGGTCGAAGGGCGGGGTGACCATGAGGCGATCCGTTCATGCCGGCCCGAGGGGCGGGGAATCGGGCGGGAACAGGGGGCGGCGGCAGTTACGGCAAAGACCGGCGGCGAGGCCCCGGCAGACCAGGGCCCCGCCGCCGAACCTACTGGCCCGCTACTCGATGTGGACGTAGAAGCGGTCGTTGGCGAGGGTGTCGGGCAGAGCCGGGTCCCAGGCAAGGATCCGGTCGTCGTTGTAGTACGAGCCCAGCAGGCCACCGGCGATGCTGTTGTCCCGCTGCGGCACGGCCCTGACCGAGAAGTCCCAGTTGGGGTTGGCCGCCCCCTCCAGCGTCGAGGCGAACGGGTACTCGTCGCACTGCTCCGCCGGAGTGTCGGGCCGGACCGGCAACCCGGTGTCGACATACAGCGCCGCTTCGGGGCCGGTCTTGTAGCAGGCGCCGTCCTTGTGGTCACCGTTCGCCTTGTACTCCCCCGGATGCAGGAGTTCGGTGATCCGGTGCAGGCCCGGCGCGTTCGCGTTGTCGGGGTCGTACCTGCCCGGAATGGTCTTGTCCCGGGGCTGCGGCACGCCCGGCGGCACCAGCAGGGGGTAGGTGGTGTTGGGGAAGTACTGGGCGTCGTAGATGTGTTGCGCCACGGACCGGTAGTCGGAAGCCAGTACGTAGTTCAGCCGTGGCGTCACCTCGTTGAAGACGCAGGCCTTCGGATAGACGGTGGTGCCCTGGGAGAAGTACGAAGCGGAATCGCAGCGCATCCACCGCGACGGGCTCACCCCACGCTGCACGACGGCGCCGGCGCCCTCGCCCCAGAACTCCATCCGGAACCGGCTCAGCGTGATCAGGTCCCGTCCGACGCCGGCCGAATCATGGCCGTACACGTCCCAGTTGTACCAGTCGTCATTGTTGTCCCAGACGACGAACGGCAGGCTGACGGAGCTCGGCGCCGCATGGCAGAGCGCGAAATCGTCCGGGCAGTTGGCCATGAGGTTCAGTCGCACATCGCGGCCGGTGAACCACTGGTCCCAGTTCAGCAGCCAGTTGTAGCGCACTGAATCCTCGACGACCCGTGAGAACATCCGGATACGTCGGCTGGTGTTGTCGCCCTGCGCGAAGATCTGGTAGGTGAACGTGTTGGTGCCGCGCCAGATCCGTCGCCCGTTGACGACCCAGTAGAACTCGACCGCGCCCTGCCGCTCGTTGCAGTAGGTGAAGCGGTTGTGCACTCGGCCGAACCCGGAGTCGGCGTCGTCCTTGGAGAGGCACTCGTCCAGGAGTGTGGGGTCGGGCTGGTCGCCGATCGGGGCGGGTGCCGCGAGGGCTCCGGCTGCCTGCC
Source organism: Streptomyces sp. NPDC102406 (assembly GCF_044765725.1). Taxonomy (NCBI): domain Bacteria; kingdom Bacillati; phylum Actinomycetota; class Actinomycetes; order Kitasatosporales; family Streptomycetaceae; genus Streptomyces; species Streptomyces sp. NPDC102406. Next base: position 62,309 of record NZ_JBIWKP010000011.1, read on the forward strand.
CGCCGTCGGCGGTCTTTCCGTCGTTCGCGTTCTTCTCGGCCTTCCCGGCGTCGGCGGCCTGTTGCGCATGCTTGGCCGCGGTCTGCCGGTTCTGCCGCTCGGCGGTGGCGAGGCCGACGGCGGGCAGCTCCGGCGCGGGTGACAGGAGGACGGGCTTGCCGGCGTCGGCACTGGTCGTGAGGGAGTGGGTCCTACGACTCTCCTCCTGCGCGGCAGCCAGGTCCTTGACCGGGATGAGCACCACGGACCGGTCGACGTCCGCCGCCTGCGACGCCGCCGTGGCGACGGACACCCGCTCGCCGCTGACCGGCGCGTCCTTGGCGTCCTGTGCGAAGGCGGCGGGGGCGCAGCCGATCACCATGGCGGCGACCGCCACGGAACCGGCCCACTTCCGTGACCGGGGTGCGCCTCTCCCCCTATGTGCCCGTGTTCTTCCCGATCGGCCGAGAGCTGTCCTCAACGTCATGAATCCCCCTTCTCACCACGCATGCACAGAGGTGCGAACGCGTCGCATCCTGCCGAGGTGGTGTCATGAACACCACGCACGCGGGGGGATTGGCCGGAATGCACTCGGCATGCAGAAGAGGCACGCGTGCCGATGTCCGGACGCGGCTGTCCGACGGGGTGTCAGGCCGCTTCGGATGCGGGGTCGGTGGCGCTGCGGCCTGTGCAAGTGCAGGTGCGGGTGCAGGTGCAGGTGCAGGTGCGTGAGCGTGTGCAGCGGGTGGTGAGCACGGCGATCTGGCGCGCAGTTCGGTGTTGGTGCGCTGGGAAACCTCCCGCAGCACGGTGAAGGCGGTGGCGGGTGGGATGGGGGCGGTGGCGACGAGGACGCCGATCGCCTGATCGACGTACGCCTCCTCCGCCTCCCTCCTGTACGACTGACGCACCGTTGCATTGAGGGTGTTGTCGACGGCGCCTCGGACCGCAGTGGAGGGTGACGTCCTGGTCGGCCCCGGCATGTGGACGGCGGACGTCCGCCGCCGGAGGCTGCGGCGGTCCCGGCCCCACACCCGCACCCGCACCCCGGGCGGGTCCGCGAGCAGTGGGGCGCACCTCCCTACCTCGCGGCCTTCCCTCTCGGCCTGCGTTTTGATGTCCTGCGGCTGACCCGGCCTCTCGCCCTTAATGTGCTGCGGCAACTCGGCGACCAAGCCGCGAAGATTCCGGTCCTGGAACAGCACGTACCGCCCCGTCCCGTCTTGCTGCTCCCTCGCCGAACCAGGTCTCCCCTCAGGCCTTCACCGCCAGCCCGGATGCCTCCGCACTGGGACGGGAGAATGAGTTGTTCATCCCCCTCCCCCACCGCCAATCTTCTCGCCGTCGTCCAGCACCACACGCGCCTGTGGCGCACCCCGCCCAGCGGCAGCGGCCAGCTCGCCACCGCGGCACACGCATACAGAGCCCCTCACCGACTCGGGCCCCCGGCCCCGGTCCGCTTGTACTTCAGCCGCGGGCAGTCGAGCGTCGTCCAGGGCGAAGACCTCGGACTCTGGGCGCAGCACCTGGAGTTCGAGCAACTGCAACCTGCGCAGCAGTGGCTGTTTGGCCATCCGGGCGTGAACGTACCGCCGCGACGGTACGTTCACGTACCGCCGCAGCGGGTTCGGACGTGCACAGCCACGATCGGGCCGGGCCGGCGAAGTACGCGATCAGCAGCTCAGATTGCTGCCCGCCGGGACGCCGAGGATCGAGGTGAAGCTCTGGTACGCGTTGATCCGGCTCTGGACCTGGGCGGGGTTGCCGCCGTTGCATTCGATGCTGCCGTTGATGGAGCGGATCGTCTCGCCGAAGCCCACACCGTTGACCATGGCGTTGTGCCCGGTCATGGTGCCGGGGCCGGTCTGGGTGTTCCAGTACCACAGGCCGGTCTTCCAGGCGATCGCCGGATCGGTCTGGACGAGGTTGGGGTTGTGGAGGAGGTCGATGCCGAGCGCATCGCCGGCCGCTTTGTAGTTGAAGTTCCAACTGAGCTGGATCGGGCCGCGCCCGTAGTAGGCGGACTGGCCGGCCGGGCAACCATAGGACTGTGAAGTGTCGCAGTAGTGGGGGTAGTTGGCGGTGTTCTGCTCGACGACGTGAACGAGGCCGCCGGTCTCGTGGCTGACGTTGGCGAGGAAGGCCGCGGCCTCCTGCTTCTTGACGGTGTCGCTGCCGGTCTTGGCGAAGCCCGGGTAGGCGCTGAGGGCGGCAGTCAGGCCGCTGTAGGTGTAGAAGGAGCTGCGGTTCGGGAACATCTGGTTGAACTGGGCCTCGCTCACCACGAACGAGCCGTTGGGCGGGGGTGTCGTGCCACCGTCACCGGAGCAGTTGTACGGGTCCCAGTACCAGGTGCTGATCGTTGGGTCGTAACCCGGGTTGTCGTGCGACGCCTTGTAGTAGTTGCCGTTGGTGTACTTGACGATGTCGCCGGCGACATAGGCGCGTCCGGCGGCCCACGCGGGGTAGTCGCAGCTACTTCCGCCGCCGCTGCCGCCCGAACCCCCGGTGCAGGAGCCCTGGTCGGCCCAGACTCCGGAGCCGCCGGCGGACGGTGTCTCGCCCTGCGTCCACCACTTGGCCTGCCAGTTGTGCCCGTTGTAGGAAGAGGTCGAACCGCCGGTGTAGACGGCGGTCGCGTTCCAGCCCGCCGCGCACGTGGCGGCGGACGCGGTGGTTGTCATCGGTCCCAGAAGAGCGATTCCCACCGCGACAGCGAGGGCGGTGAGGAACGCGAGGAGGCGCTGTCTGGACATGGGCCACTCCTTGAGGGGTGAGCGTGACAGTCGCTCCCGACTCAAGCGGAATGGTATGGACCTGTCAATGTCTAGACCAAGTGCTTTTGCGGTACCGTGCGTTGGGTCGCTCCCGGCCGATGCCGCCGACAGCGTCCGACCGGGTCTCACCGGACTCCGCCACGGTCGGTCGGGCCGGGCGTGTCCGTCCAGGTGTTTGCGCGGCGGATCGCGGTGTGCGAGTTCTCCGCGTCCAGCAGCCCTGCAGCGCATGCGATGAGCATGCCGTCGGGGTGGTCGTTCACGTAGGCCGGGTAGCGGAACCGGCGGGTGAGCAGGACGAGGCCGCGTCCGGTGTCGTTGGGCAGGACGACGGCGCCGTTGCCCCGGTCGCAGGTCTCACGTGCCTGCGTCACCCAACGTCCGTCGCGGCGTCGGTAGTCGAAGGCGGTACGGCGCAGAAAGTGATCACGGGTCCGGGCTATGCCGAGTGAACTCTGGGCGACGGTGTGCGCGGTTATGCTCTCGCCCCGTGGACGATGTCGTGGTGGTGCGCGCCGGCTCGGGGCCGGAGGTCTTGCTCGTGCACGGGGGTGCCGGCCCGCGCACGACATGGGGCGCGTTGTCCGCGCTGGCCGACCGCTGGACGTTCGCATACGTGCACCGGCGCGGCTATCCGCCGAGTCCGGCGCCACGGGCAGGTCAGGACTACGAGGTCGACGCCCTGGACCTGGCGCCGTTGCTCATCGGCCGCCCGCACGTCGTCGCCCACTCCTACGGCGTCCTCGGGGCATTGATCGCGGTCGCGGCCGCGACGGACAGCGTGCGCTCGCTCACCCTGCTCGAGCCGCCCCTCACCTACCTCGTCGCCGGCGATGGCGATGTGGCGCGACTCGAGCACCTGGGCGATACGGTCCTCACCCACGGCATGGACACCGACCCCGCCGATCTGCGCGAGTTCCTGCGTCTCGCGGGCGCATCCGTCCACGACGGCCCGCTCCCGCTCGATGTAGTCGCTGGTGTGCGCCGGGCGCACGGCGCACGGCTGCCCAGCCAGGCGCGTCCACGGCTCGACCTCATCCGCCGCGCTCGCGTCCCGGTCCTGGTCGCTTCGGGAGGACACGCGGGCGCGCACGAGCAAATCTGTGATGCTCTCGCACTCGCGCTCGACGGTGAACGCACCGTCCACCCGGGCGCCGGGCACTTCGTCGCCTCGGCGCCGGGCTTCACCGACCGGCTCGACACCTTTCTCCGCACGAGCGAGAGCGGAGCTCCCCAGTCCTGACAACCGGTTCAGGCCAAGGCCATTGCGGTTCAGGCTGGTTGCCCCTTACACAGCACCGTAGTGGTCCTGTAGCGCGCCTACGGCAACGACGACGATCCAGGTGCCCGGCGAGGTCCGCGACCATCTCGCCGAGCTCGCCCGAGGAGCGCGGACTGAGTCTGGGACATCTGATCGAGGCCCTCGCCGCCGAACAGCCCACCGCGGCGCAGCGCGCCGAGCGGCTGACGGCTGACGGCCGACGGCCGACGGCCGACGGCTGACGGCTGACGGCTGACGGCTGACGGCTGACGGCTGACGGCTGACGGCTGACGGCCGACCGTGAGGCGGCGTGGCGACTCATCGGGCTCGAGGTGAGCGATGCCGAGTGCGACCAGGACCTCGACGTGAGGAGCAACCCCTACAGGATCGCCGCCGAGACGATCCTGGCCTCCCGGGGCCACGCCACGTGATCATTCTGGACACCTGCGCCGTCAAGGCCCTCGCGGCCGGGCACAAAGCGCTGAACCTGCTCGCGGGCGACATGGCGCACACACCCGGCGACCTGCTCGGCATCCCCGCCCTATGCTTGATGCACGTTGCAGTTGCAGCCGACGCGGAACGGCTGCAGCGCCGGGTCCTGGCGTTCTCCTCGGTCGTCGTCGACCCGCCCTGCACGATGGCGTCAGCGACCGTCGGCACCATGATCCGCGACGGCTACGGCGCCCCGACACCCGCCACACCCTGTACTGCGCGCTGCCGCCCTTGGCTGGTCGACTGCGCGACGACCACCTACTGGAGCTGAGCCACCCGTTGCTCCAGTTCCGCTATGCGTGCTGCGTTCATGCAGTGGCACCATTCGGGTCGGGAGACAGGCCCATGATCCCTGCGCGACCGGGGCGTTCGGCTGTGCTTCTCCAGCCTTGGCTGCCCGGCCCCGGCCCGGCCGCACAAGGCGTCCAGGAGCAGGTGGCCGGTACACACGGACCAGCTCAGCCCGGCTCCGGTCAGAGTCGGTCAGGCGCGTCGCCGCGCGTCAGTCCGCAGTGGCCGTCAGGTGGTAGGTGGTGTCCACCCAGAACCCCTCACCCGTGTCCGCCTTGATCTCCAGCACGTACTGGCCGGGGATCAGCGGCGCGAGCACACCCCACAGTCCCCATGCGTAGCGCCGCGTGAACCGCGTCCTGAACGGTCCGGCAAACTCGGAGAGTTGCAGTGGCATGCCGTTGAGGCGGGCCAAAGCCTCGGCAACCGGAAGGCTCAAAGGCGTCTTCGAGTGGCTGCGCGAGTGCTGCATGTTGAGGACCGGGAAGAAGACCGGCCGACCGGCCGGCAGCGGGCAGGTCCGGGTTGTCCGGCCCCCGTACGTGCCGGCGAGGAACCACACATCGTCCGGCTGGTCCCAGGCCGCGTGCTCCCCCGTCGTGTCCTTGACAGGGCTGCGGTCGTCCGGCGCCGACAGCGCCCACTTCCACCAGCGGCCCGCCAGTTCACCCCCGGTGTTCCCGTCGATCTCCCACGATGCCCCACCCGTGGCCACCTCGGTCATTGCTGCTCCCACCCCCATACGCGGGCCCGTCAGCCGGACCCGATCAGACCCGGACTCTATCCGGCAGCTTGACGAGTGCCTGCGGCGGATGTCGGACGGCACATGATGCGCGACGGCGCCTGGGAAATGCGGTGATCGCCGGGCCGTCACGCGCCTCACCGAGTGACCGGCGCTCCACCAGTGTCCCCACCGGAAGATCACCGGTCCGTAGCCGGACAGGGCGTTCCTGCGCTCGTCGGGCACGTGGGCAGCGGAGCCGGATGGGCGCGGTCGTACGCGTCGTGCCATGCAGACAGTGCGAAGGCCAGCGCCATGGCTGCAATGAGCAGTTGGACCGTTCCGGCATAGGGGTGCCCCGAGCACAGGAAGACGAGGGCGGCCACGAGTACGGCCAGTGTGATTCCGCCAAGCCAGAGAGTCGGGAGCCAGTCCATCGTCGGGGGCACGGTGGAGTCGTGGGCGTCGGACCATCCACCACGCAGGCTCAGGACCAGGCCCAGCAAAAGCGTCACCGGGATTTCGATGAGCAGCACGATCAGGCTGAGGCAACCACCTGCGAAGCCGTCGCCCGCCGAGCCTGAGGAGTCGCCGGAAGGGTCATCGGTTCGCAGCGGATGCGATACGCGCGGACTCGGGTTGAAGCGCATGAGCACACGCTCGTAGCTCATACCGTGGGCTGGCCCCACGCTTCATCAGGTCGCAACCGGGTCGTGTCGGGGCTGAGCCCGCCGGTGCCCCCGGGGGGATGCTCGGTGCTGCCTGGCAACAGCAGAGAAGCCCCGCCGGCACAGAGCTGGAACGCGAGTTGCTTGGGTCAGGAGAACGGGCAGTCGGCCGAGTCCGCCGCCCGGGCGGGCAGACCGCTCTCGTCTTTCCGTGAAGCGCGTGCTCCGTCCAGGGGGGGGCGAGGCGCCACATCCGCGGCCGAGCCGTCAGGACGAAGTGTGGACAACCGACTCCATAACCCGGGCCGCCGAGACTCGGCCCTCGCACCTATGGCACCCTGCCGTCATGCCAGCCGAGCTGCGGGAACATGCCGGACGTCACTACGCCGTCCAGTCCCACTATGCCTTGCCCGACGATGCCTGGGCTGTGGAGTTGAGCGAGGCCGTGGCTACTCCGGCCGGGTGGGCCGAGAACCCCAGCGCCGAGAGGCACCTGCCTGGAGCCGCCTTCCTGGTGGCGTTCGTCCCCGACGAGGATCCGGGTCTGGAACCCACCGTCCACATTCACAGCCATGATGAACACATAGTCCCCTACGAGATCATGCGCTGGTTCATGGAGCAGGTGTCCGATCAGGTCGAACGCTGCCGCATCGCGCTCGGGCAGGACGGGCGCGAAAGAGGGGAATGATCTTGCCGTGGCCGGTGTGATCACGGCATCGGAACCGTCCTGGACAGCACCGCGGCCGGTGGGGCTCCTCCAGGTAGGCGACCCCGTCCTCGTCGGGTTCGACGTCCACCGCGGCGACCGCGTCGGCCAGTTGGGCCGGCCTGGTGATCCTGACGATGAGCGAGGTCACCACCGGGTCCCCCATGTCCCAGGCCAAGGCGATCTGGGCCGGGACAGACCCCGCTTGCCCGCGATCTCATGGACGCGCTCGTGCCCGCGATCTCATGGACGCGCGCGGCCACTGCCTGATCGCCGTCGCTGTAGAGGATTCTGCCGCCCTCATCTGTCTCCGCACGCGCCGTCGCGGTATCCCAGGCCCGCGTCACTCTGCCCCGCGCCGGCGGACTCCACGACATCACCCCGATGCCCTGGTCGGCGTAGAGCGGAGCCATACCCCGCTCCGCATCCCGGTGGAAGAGGTTGTAGTGGTCCTGCATCGACACGGACCGGATCCAGCCGTTCAGGTCAGCCAGGTACAAGGCCTTGGATCACCGGCACGTGTCGGTCGCGCCGGACCTTTCGATGACACAGGTCGCGTGGAGGTTGCGGGCGAGTCGGCAACAGGTGGGTGTTGTAGCCGATGGTCAGGGCAGGCCGACGTGGGTCGTCGTCCTCATCGTCGATGGAGAAGGAGACGACGTAGATGTCGGCGGCCTCCGCGGCCGGGATGGACGCGAGGGCGCTTTCGGCGAGGTGCTGAAGGTGCTGGTGAAACGTCATGGGCGGCGGGGCCCCGTCGGTCGGTTGATGAGTCCCACTCGTCGCAGCACTCCATGTGGATCTCGCGCGCGTCTCCGAGGATGCCGTCGTTGGAATGGAGCGCCGTGCAGAAGTGCGGGTAGCTCGGATGTACGGGTACGTAGCCGGGGCCGTTTCGGGCAATGTCACGGCCCCGGCTGCGTACCCGTACAGAGGAAGTGCCGGGCGGTTTCCCTGAACACCTTCGCGCTGCCGGTCATGAACAAGGTCTCGGCGTGGAGGTGCTGGTGGAAGAGGTCCCGGTTGTCCGCGTAGTGCCGTGCCTCGGGGTCGATGACGGCGTCGCCTGTGTGTCCTGGGGCTGGCAGTGTCACGGTCTGCGGACGGCCCGGCCCGAGTCGCCTGCGCAGCTCCTTCCAGGCACCTCCTTCCAGCGAGACGGCGCGAACTGGAGTGAGTGATGCAGCAGCACGAGGTCAAGTTGACGCGCGCCGTCTTCCGGCAGTTCGCGGGAGGGGACCGGGTTGCCGCGCATCGGCAGGTGGATCAGTGAGCGCGGCGAAGAGGCAGCGAGTGTCCACAAAGCGCCGATCCTCCGTGCGGCGTTCTGATCGAAATAGGCGTCCACGTGTCGATCGTGGTCGGCGAGTACGGCGTGGACCAACGGCTGGGCTGGTCGGATGACTTTGTACTCGGCTGGCCCGAGCCGTGTTCGGTGCATAGTGAGGGGTAGCTTCATCGGGCCTCACCTCATCTCACGTCAAGGTTGAACGACAAGCTCAGGAGCCACAGAACTCGGCGTCGAGGACCCGCTGTTCGTGGACGTTCCAGTCGCCGTTGAAGTTGAGCGACAGCGCATGCCTACCGTCGGCCGTGGCCATGGACTGCGAAATGGAGCCCTGGATACCGCCGTTGTGCCCCCATATATCGGTGCCGCACGACAGCGTCATCTTCATCAGACCCAGGCCGTAGGAGAAGTTCGGCAGGTTCTTGGGCGAGACAGTCGTCATCATCTCCATCAGCTGAGGCGCCTTCAGGAGCCGGCCGGAGAACAGGGCCCGGTAGAACCGGTTGAGGTCGTGGTTGTTGGAGATCATCTCCCCGGCGGCGCCCGCGACGGAGGGGTTGAGTTCGGTGACGTCGTAGGTCACGCTGTTCGGCTCTCCCACTCCGGCCAGTTCCCCGGTCAGCTTGGAGTAGGCACGTCCGCTGGGTCCCGCGACGCGGGCACGGGTCCCCGGCACCGTGGTGGCGTCCAGGTGCAGGGGGCGCAGGATCCGCCGCTCGATCTCACGGGCGTACGAGTGCCCGGTGGCCTTCTGGATCACCATGGAGGCAATGACGTAATTGGTGTCGCTGTAGCTCCACTCGTCGCCGTCGCCGGTGGGGGCGAAGACGGGCTCGTGTTTCATGGCCAGTTGGACGATCTGGCGGGGTGTCCAGGTGTCGTACCGGTGCTTGAGGAAGTCGGTGCTGAACTCCTTGCGCTTGAAGTCCGCGTCGTCGGTGTAGCTGTAGATCCCGCTGGTGTGATTGAGGAGCTGCCGAATCTTGATCTTGCTGCCGTCGTGCCCATTGCCTCGCACCAGGCCCGGCAGCCAGCGGTCCACCGTGTCGTCCAGGCTCAGCCTCCCCTCCTCCTCCATCTGGAGCATCACCGTCGCCACGAAGGTCTTGGTGATCGAGCCGATCCGGAAGCGGTCGTCGACCCGCGGCTTGCGGCCGGTCGTCACATTCGCGGTTCCCGCACGTCCCGCCCAGGTGTCGGTCCCCAGCTCGACGAGCACCTTCCCCCCGGGCACCCCGTCCTGGACCACCGACTCCAGGGCCGCCCGGGTGGCCGCGTGCCCATCCCGCCCCGCCGAGGCGTCCGCGGTACCGGCAGCCGAGGCCGGCAGGGCGAGACCGGCGCTCATCACGACCGTGGCGATGATCCCGACGGCAGCGGCCCGCGGCCTGCGCTCCCCTCGCGGGCGGCCTCTCCCTGCGGACGTGCGTGAACCGTTGGCAGCGTGCGGGAACTCGTACACGAAAGACTCGTCTCTGGTTGGTGACGACCTGATGTGAGCCCAGTATTTTCGATCAGGGTTCAGGCCGGGATACCGCCAACCACCCGCTTGAAGGTGGAGTTACCCCCCCCTGCCCTCCGGTCGGCGTGGTGGCCCGTATCGCCCGAACCGGAAGAGCTCTCCGTAGCGTGGGTGTGGCAGCTCGATGCCGTGGCGAGGCCGGACGAAAGCGTGATGGAGGGGCCCGCACGTGATCGACACCGGTGACATCGACGTCTTCCTCGGCCTGGACGTCGGCAAGGGCGAACACCCCGCCACCGGCGTGACGGGGCTGACGATGCGGCGGACCCACGACCTCTACCCGGGCGAGGCGAAAACTGACGCGCGGGGGGCGTTCACCACCGCGGACGCAGCCCGCGTGATGTCCCACGCTCTGCGGGCGATGGACGGTGAGGACGAGACGATCGCCGAGCTGGAGGTGATCGTCTCGTTCGACGACCTGGCCGCCGAAGCCACCCGGGTAGCGAACCGGCTGCACGGCCTGCTGACTCAGATGCCTCCTACGCTGAAGCGGGTGCCGGGGCCGCGGGCACAGCACGCCAGGCGTTCCTCGATCCGCCCAGCCAGCAGCTTCTGCTGGCCGAGCACGGTCGTCAGGGAACCGGCCAGGCTCGGGCATACGACGGCTACTACTTACTCTTGCCACCTGGCCTGGCAGCACTCCGGAGGCCTTGTGGCACGCCCTCGACCTACGTGGGAACCCAAGACTCCGCTGAGACACGTCAGTGTCCTTTCACCGAAGTGTGAGCACGGTGATCCGGTGACCTGCAGTGCCCACACTCTGGTGAGACGCCAGGTGGTGCGTCGTCCCGCAAAAGCGTGGGTAGGTCATCGTGCGCAGCCCGGACGAGCAGAGCGGACGAGCAGAGCACTGGCCCGCCGTGGCGAGTTCAAAGGGCCGTCAGCTCTCGGCGCTGCTTTGACTGTCGAGCCTCGCGCAGTCGGCGCGCGGGGAAGCCGACGTGTTCGAAGACGGTCTTGGTGACCATGGTGCCCAGCATCGGTCCGGTGGGGTCAGTGGCGCAGAGCTGGCCGGGCGTGGACGGCCACGTGGGCGATGATCAGCTAGGGCCTGTCTCCTTGAAGATTTCTAGGGGCGCCATTTCTGCTGGTAGGCGGGGTGCTCGGCATACGACTGGGCAAGGACGCGAATCGTGTAGGTGAGGCCCGCGTGACGTACGTCTGTGGAATCCATGACCTTGTAGTCCCGGGCCAGCATGTCGATGAGATCGAGCATGGGTAGGTGGCTGTCGAGCAGGGCTTCGCCACCGAACGTCTGGGCAACGTAGGCGTAGGCGTGGTTGTCCTCCTCGATTCGAGTGCGGAGGAACTTCAGGAGGTCGTCCATACGCCAATCTTCGCGCGCCGCTCTTGCCTCTGGCAGGCGTGCCGTAATCGTCCCTGCAGTCAGCTCTTGGTCCAGATGAGGATGGCAGCGAGGTGGAGTGCGGCCTGGTAGGCGAGAGCAAGCTTGTCGGTGCGCATGGCCAGACCCCGCCACTGTTTGAGTCGGGGGATACAGCGTTCGACGCTGTTGCGCGCTTTGTACGCCTCAGCGTCGAAGCCTGGCGGGCGACCTCCAGCGCGGCCTCGCCGGAGACGGTGACCGACCTGGTCGGCGGGCTGCGGGAGGACGGCTCGGATGCCGCGCCGCCGCAGATGCGCGCGGATCGCACGGGACGAGTACGCCCGGTCAGCGAGGACGAGTGCCGGTCGAGTCCTTGGTCTCCCAAGTCCCGTTCGTGGCACCCGGATACTGGCCATGACTGCCTCGAAAGCCGGGGCGTCACCGGCCTGACCAGCGGTGACATGGAGAGCCAAGGGTCGTGCCCGACTGTCACTGGCCAGGTGGGCCTTCGTACTCAGACCGCCGCGGGAGCGACCGAGCGCATGATCGTGAGGCTCTGATCGTCCGGGCGCCCCCTTTTCCTGGCCCCGGCAGCGTGCTGGTGGGCCCGGCAAACGGTCGAGTCCACCGACACCGTCCAGCCCACGTCGTCACCAGCATCCGCTGCGGCGAGAACCGCCGAGAGAATCCGTTCCCAGGTGCCGTCAACAGCCCATCTGAGCAGGCGTTTATGCGCGCTCTGGAACGGCCCGAGCTCACAGGGCAGGTCCCACCATGGCAAGCAAGTGCGGTACTTCCACGCGATGGCCTCAAGAGTCCGACGGTGGTCGGCCCACCGCCGATTACGGGCCGGATCGGCCAGCATGAGCGGCTCAATCCGGGCCCACATCGCATCAGTGATCAATAACCGGACAGACACATCCGATCAACCGACCAACCCACCAAAGAGACACGCTCTAGCTCCGGACGTCCGCGTTGCGGTGCCAGGAGGCCCTTGTGGGCGGTCCGTGAGGCGGAGTATCAGGGCCCCCGATACTCCGCCGGGCCGCCTGTACGCGGAGGTTTGTGCACTGGCCCCGGATGGCGGTGGGCTCAGCGGATGGTGACCTGGACGGTGTTGGAGACGGCGCCGCCGCCGACGATGCGGATCTTGTTGAGGCCCTTCAGACCGAGCTTCACACGCAGGTTGTAGGTGTGGCTGCGCGTGGTGTTCATGTGGATGGGCAGGCTCACCCACTTCTTCTTCTGCATCTGCTGCAGGGTGACGCGGGTCCCGGCCGGAAGACCGGTGGAGGAGCCGTAGACGCGGAACTGCTGCCAGGCCCCGATGGACTTCACGGTCGCCTTGGCGGACAGGGTGGACCGCGGCGCCGACTGCACTCCCGCGGCTGCCGTGGGAGCGGCGGAGGGGCTGGCGACGGCGGGGGCCGCGGCCAAGGGGGCGGCGGACAGCAGCAGACCGCCGCCTACCAAGGCGATACGGACGCAGACAGGATGCATGACAAGCCTTCCGTGACGAACACATGGAAACAGGCGCAACATATGACAAGAGAGCCGATTCCATGAGTCGACGCGTCCACGGCGCACCGTCGTTTCGCGTATTCGGTCGGATGCAGGAAGCGGCCCGGGGATCGCGGGCCCTGCGGTCGCGGGGTGCAGGTGGAGGAAAGCGATCTACCACCGGACCGCCTGAGCGTCGAAAACATCCGCCCACCGGCAAGGCGGCGCCATCGGGGCGGTCCGCCGCTATCCGGGGCAGCCGTTCGGGACCACGCTGCTCACAGAGCAGCTCGAGACCATGATTTGACTTCGCGAAAGATGCCGAGCAGTTGGTCGGCCTCAGGTGGCGGACCATGAGGGTGCCGCCAGACCAGGGCGAACGGTGGGGGGCACGGTCTCCGATCAGGGTGTGGCGGACCAGCCGATCTGTCTCGTGGTCCCGACCGTCCGTCATGTGGTGACGTGCACTTCTCCTACGGGTGGCCCGCGGCGTGCGGGGGGTGTCGTGTCCCTCCCTGCGTGTCGGGGTGCCCACGGCGCAGGGCCGATTCGGGTGTTGGGCCGGGTCAGGTGTGCGCCTGCATGTCAGCGGTGATCTCGGCGAAGTCAGCGAGCATGTGGGAGGTGGACGGCTTGCGGCCGGTGAACAGCCGGAACGCGTCGGCAGCTTGGTGGACCAGCATGTTTCCGCCGTGGAAGACGCTGCACCCCATGGCGTGGGCGGCGTGCAGGAGCGGTGTCCACAGCGGGTGGTAGTTGATGTCGGCCACCCAGAGTCCGGGGTGCAGCGATGTTTGGGGCAGCGGGAGCTGGAGGTCGTGTTCGGTGCCCACGGGCGAGGCGTTGACCAGCCCGTCGGCGTGGGCCAGGTAGGTGTCGGCCTCCGTCGCGGTGCATGCCCGGGGCCAGGTCGGTTCCGGCTCGTTCGTTGAGCGCCTTGGCGAGACGTTGTGCCCGGCCGAGGTTCGGATCCGTGATCATGAGACGGTGCACACCCAGATCCGGCAAGGCGTGCGCCACTGCCGCACCGGCGCCGCCGCTCCCAGTTGCACGACACGTCCGGTGTCGACGTGCGGCATGTTCCGGCGGCGCGCGGCGGCAAACCCGGCGATGTCGGTGTTGTGGCCGACGGCGCGTCCGTCCTCGGTGAAGACGACGGTGTTGACGGCGCCCACGCGCGACGCGGCAGGCGACAGTTGGTCGAGGTAGGGGATCACGAGCTGTTCCAGGTCGCCCCCTGTACCCCCTCGTCGCGCGACGGTTCACCGGCGGTCCGAAGACAATTTCGTCGATTGCGAAGACATCGCGCCGCAAGGGGAGTTCGCGCGCACTGGTGATTTCGCCGATGGCGTCCGGGCCCGGCCCCACGACCCTGGTCGAGCCAGGTACCCGCATCCCCGTCAGGAGGGCTCCATGGGCTCCACACCTCGTCGTTCCCCGCGCCGGCTGCTCGGCGTGCTCGCGGCCAGTGCCGTCGCGCTCACTCTCTTCTCCTCGGCCACGACGGCCGGCGCGGCCGACGCCCCGGCCGCCGCCAAGCAGACGACGGCGGCGAAGGCCACCGCCGCGCAACCGCTGTCCACCAGTACCCCGGTCGTCTTCGTCCACGGCTACACCGGCAACGCCTCCAACTGGGTCACGGCGATGAGCGTCTTCCGCGCCAACGGCTGGTCCAGCTCCAACCTCTTCGCCTACGAGTACAACTCGTACGGCAACAACGTCACCAACGCCCAGGGCCTCGCCACCTACGTCAACACCGTGAAGGCGCGGACCGGCGCGAGCAAGGTCGCGATCGTCAACCACTCCATGGGCGGCCTCGTCAGCCAGTACTACCTGAAGGTGCTCGGCGGCAACACCAGCGTCAGCCACCTCGCCTCGATCGCGGGCGCCAACCACGGCACCACGTACGCCGGCGCCTGTCTGATCTACACGACCTGCCAGCAGATGTACCCGGGCTCCTCGTTCATCTCCCAGATCTCCTCCGGCGACGAGACACCCGGCTCCACCAAGTACGCGACCTGGTACTCGGCGTGCGACGGCATCATCATCCCCTACACGAGCACCCGGCTCGACGGCGCGACCAACAACAACGTGCTCTGCCAGACCCACATCGGGTACCTGACGGACACCGTCGTCCTCGGGCAGATCGCCCGCTTCGTCGCTTCCTGACTGTCGTCCTCGGAAAGACCCCCTCGTCACAGAGCAGACCTCGTCCCCGGCAGCGCGACGCGACGGCAGGGGACGAGGCGCTACGCGCGCCGGGGCGGGGTCCGCCTCGAACTCGCGGCGGTCGGCGAGCACACGCCGGTGCCGCAGGACGGCGCCGATCTGCCGGACGGCATCGCCGGAGTATCCCCGGTGGGGCGCGGAGCCCGCGTCGGAGAGCTGGCCACCGACGCGCTGCGGACCGTGCTGGAAGGCGGTCGCCGCGAAGCTCGGGGTCTGTGCCGCCGGGACGGTGTGGACCTGGGTCTGCGAAGCGGAAGTCGATGCCGGTCTGCGATCGGGGATGACTTCGGACGAGGATGCAGAGATCGAGTGTTTGAAGGCGGAGAACGCCGAACTGCGGCGGGCTAACGACATCCTCATAGCGGCCTCGACCTTCTTCGCGGCCGAGCTCGACCGGCCGTCGAAACGCTCGCAACGTTCTTCGACGCACACCACCAGGTGTGCGGGGTCGAGCCGATCTGCCGAGTCCTGACCAGCCACGGATCGAAGATCGCAACGAACACCTACTAGGCGGCGAGGAAGCGCACACCTATCACCCGAAGCAGTCCGCGACACCGGACCGAAGACGCAGATCAGCCGCGTTCACGCGGCTGACTGGAGTGTCTACGCGGTCAGGAAAGTCTGGCGGCGACCGCATCGTGAAGGCATACCGGTGGCCCGCTGCACCGTCGCCCGGCTGATGCGCGACCTGGGTTGCAGGCGCACGACGAGAGAAGACGATCCGCACCACCGTCCGGAATGACGTCGGTATCCCGTACGCGGCTCCGCCCTTCGGTGCCCGACGCCGACAGCCTCCGGCCCGCGGACTGTTCTCCGGCGCGATCATTCAGAGCGGTGGATGCCCCAGCCACACGGTGGGGCAGGCCGTCGCCCGAAGGAAGAAGTACGCGGCGGCCGTGGGCTGTGCTGACACGACCTGCCTGCGGACCAAGGCCGCCGGTGAAGTGCCGGCGTCCGGGGTGAGTTCGAATAACATGCACAAGAGCGCTTGGCGTGTGTTGGAGGCGAGTGCTCATCTCGCCGCCGCTCGCTGGGCTTACGGGACGATCGAAGGGATGCAGCCAGCCCTCGGTGGGCTCATGGAAACGCGAAGAGCTATTTATGCCGGAGATCTGGAATCTATATTCGGAGTTCTCCCACCGGTTTGGGCGCCACGCCCGCAAGTCTTCAAACTT
The DNA here is from genome assembly GCF_044765725.1 of Streptomyces sp. NPDC102406. Lineage (NCBI taxonomy): Bacteria > Bacillati > Actinomycetota > Actinomycetes > Kitasatosporales > Streptomycetaceae > Streptomyces > Streptomyces sp. NPDC102406. Next base: position 78,245 of record NZ_JBIWKP010000011.1, read on the forward strand.
CATCCACTGATGCCCCGTCTGACGCGCTCAGGTCGGGAAGTATGGGTCAGCCTGACCGGCCATCTCCTTGCCGATTTCTTGCATTACCGCGAGCGGTGGTGTGAGCTGCGCCGCGCGGTTGTCTTGGAGGTGCGGGCGCAAGAGCCGCCAGTGTCGTACCACAGGGTCGCTGCCATGCTCGGGGGCCTCGTTGGTCATCCGCCCTGCCGCATTCGACCTTCCGCATGCACTCGCGGAGTGAGTCACCATGCTGCGCGAACACACCACTCTCGCGAAGATCGCCGCTGGATTCGGGATCAGCGAGTCCACCGCCCACGCTCACACCAGCACGCTCGTCGACCTGCTCACCGACGGTGCACCGGTCCTGTTGGAAACGCTGCACGTGCGAAGGCCCGGTCCAACAGCGGAGGGGCCCTGCCCGAAGACAGGACCCCTCCCTTGGCGTGCGGTGTGCGATGTGCGGATTCAGTCGATGCTGAACCAGCAGATGTTCACGTACTCGAGCGGGTCGTCGTAGCGCTTCATCTCTTCCCGGATACGACGCAGGCTCTCCTCGCGCGAGAGAGGCCAGGGAATGACGCCCTCTCCGTCGCGCGGGCTCATGTCCCCGACCTTGACGCCACGCTCCAGCATGTCCGCGATGATGGCGAGGGCCGCATCCTGAGTGGCGGCTTCCGAACTCCCCTCACCCGCGATCGTCTCCGCGGCGTCCCAGACGGGTGTGAAGTAGACCGGCGACATCTCGGCATACCGAACCAGGTAGTCGACTTCCTTCTGGTATTCGTCACCGGTGGTCTGCATGGAAGGTCTCCTTGTCACTTCGCGTGGTACCGCTTGAACCCTAGTTCCTGGGCGAGTTGCTTGGTGAAGTCGATGGTGGCATCTCCGGCCCCGCCTGAACTGCTGAAATTCCGGTAGTTGACATTTCCACCGTCCATCTTCCACACCTCGACAGTTCCCTTGCCGGGGACCTCGGTCAGCTGGTCCGGCGGGCCGAGCTTGGTACGGATGGACTGGGCGACGCCCTTGAGTTCGTCCGGGGTGATGATCTGGACGCCGGGGCTGTCCTGGTATCCGAGGGGCTTGCCCTCCTTGAGTACGACCTCGGTGAGGTGGGCGATCTTTCCGACCCGGGTCGTCTCGATGGCCTTCTTGGCAGCCGCTACACCCTTGAGGCCCTTGATCTCACCGACGCCCGGAACGACCATCGCGGCGGACATTCCGCACTTGGTCCACGTGGGGTGTTCGTAGCAGTCCACGATGTCGTCGATGCCGAACAGGGCCCAGACGACGGCCACGGTCGTCGGGTCGGACGGGATGTTCGACGAGAGCGTGCCACCGTTCTCGACGCATCGCAGGAGTTCGTAATCGACCCCGCCCTCCCTGAAGCGCGGCACGCAGCGTGGCTTCTTCGCTGCTTCCGCTTCCTTCTTCCGCGCCGCCTCGGCCGCCTTGCGTTCCGCGACCTCTTCCTGCTTGCGCAGGTCGTAGGTCTTCTTCCACGCAGCCTTGGCATCGGCCTTGGCTTCCTTGGCGCTCTTCCCCGCGGCAAGCGCGGACGCCTCCGCCTGCGCCGCTGAGCTGTCGGCGGACGCCGCCGAGGCGTAGGCGTAGTTGGCCGACCACTGGGCCTGGGCGGCGGATTCGGTGGCCGCGGCGGCGTCGCGGTCCGCGGCGTTGGCCGCGTTGCGTGCCCTCGTCGCCGACGTGGCGGCCTTGTTCGCGCTCGTCTGCGCCTGTTCCGCGGACTTCTTGGCGGCGTCCGCGTAACCATTGGCCTCCAGCTCGGAGTCGTGTGCCCGGGTTGCGGCGTCCTTGGCCGCGTCGGCTGCTCCGTTGGCCTCGGCTGCGGCCTTGGCCGCGAGCCAGCGGTTCTTCTGCGCCGTCAGCGCGATGGCGTCCGCCTGGGCCACGAGCCCCGTGACCTGAGCGATGTGGGTCGCGGCCAGTTGGTCCTTGCGGTCGGCCATGTACTGTCCGACCGCGATGAAGTCGTGCAGTTCACCGGCCTCGCCGGCCAGGGCCGTCTTGGCCGCGGCCTCGACCTCCGGCGCCCCGTCGTTGACGAGCGTGGAGGCAATGACCTGCTCGTCGGAGTTCCGGGCTTCGTACTGGCCGTGCGCGAGGAAGGCGGCCAGGGCCTTGCCGCCACCGTCGGCGAGCGCGGCCTTGCCCGCGGTCTGCACGCTGGGCCCACCCGCGTTGACGAGCGAGGAGACCGCCACCGCCATGTCGTCCGCGCCGGCCGTGTACTGGCCTTGCGCATAGAAAGCCTCAACGGCCTGGTCGTCACCGGCCAGCGCCGTGACGGCGGCGGTGCGTACGGACTCGTACGGGCTGGTGGTGCTGAGTGTCGCAACGGCGTCGCGCACCTCGTTGTGCCCGGCTTCGTCCCACCCGGTCCGCAGGAACTCCATGACGTCCTCGTCGGAACCGGACAAGGCGTCGGCGGAAGCCTGGCGTATCCAGGGGCCGCGCGTCTTCATCGCGTCCAGCGCGAGCCGGCGCCCCTTGGCGGCCAGGGCCGGAATGTCGGCGCCGGGCGCTGCGGCCTCGGTCGCGAGGGAGCTCTGGACGTCGTCGAGCTGCTTGGCCTGTACGGCCATGCCGGCTGAGACGGAGACGTACTGCTCCGTGCTCTGCTTCTCGGACTTGGCCCGCTCGATGGCAGCATTGGTGCGGGTGGTCAGGTCCTCGGCCTCGGTCTCGCGCGCGAGGTCGAACACGTCGTGCGCGGTGGCTGCTGCCGCCGTCGCCGTGTCGGCCGCTTCCTTGGCCGCGGCCGCGTGCTTCGTGGCCTGGGCTGCCGCGTCGGCCGCCTCACCCGCGTGCTTGGCCGCTTCGTCCGCGGCGTCGCCGGCCTTGTCGGCGCCGCACGGCCGGTCGGCCACCACACGTGGTTGCCGACCGGCCAGGGGCCCCGCGACACTGTCCAGCAAGCCTTCGAATCCTTGGCGATCTCTCGGCTCGTCGCCCGACACGACGAGATGGAACGTCTGGACAGGCAAGCCGCAACCAGTTACGACGTCCGACCATTGCCCGCTGCGAGCGGCACCGTCCTCTTCGGCTCGCGCAGCCGACACCGACTGGTGGAGAGGATGCGCCTATGGCTTGTCCCCTCGATCGTCTCTGCTGGACGTATACGTTCACCGCCTTGATGAAGGCCAGTAGCCAACCGACCCCCACCGCTCCCTGCGGTGGGGGTCGAAGGCACGAGTACGTCTACGCGGCACTGTCCGCCGGAGCCAGCGGCTTCCTCAGAACCCGCCTCCTCGACCTGGTGAACTCCCCTGGTGAACTCCATGGACCCCGGACTCGTCGCTGACGCCTTCGGCAGGTACCCGCAGGCCGCCTGTTCCAGCTCGCTGACCGCGTCGACCCTGTACCTGACGGCTCCGCATACCTGACGGCTCTGCCGAAAACCACTGGCGGAGCGCCCCACAGAACGCAAGGATCAACAGCCGGTGTCCGGCATTCAGCGGAGGGAACCGACATGGTCGGTCGGGTAGCGGCGCGGCAGGTGGACGAGGAAAACCTCGAAGAACTCCTCGCGGTCGCCGTCCAGGAAGCAGCCCCCGAAGAGGTCATGCCTGCCGTGGCCGGCCCGCCAGGATGGACGACGGAACGGCAGGAAGCCTTCCGCAACTGGCATCGGGCTCGACGCCTCGGACTCGCCGGCCCGCTCCGCGAGGTCACCTTCGCGATCACCCACAACGGGGACATCGTGGGGTCAGGCCGCTTGGCTCTCCGTGACAGCCATGACGTCCTTGAGACCGGCATGTGGCTCGGCCGTTCACATCGCGGGCGCGGCATCGGCACCGCCGCTCTCCGCATCCTCCTCGACGAAGCCGCAAGGGCCGGCGCACGGGCCGTAGTCGCGGACACCAAGGCTCACAACACGGCAGCGCTTACCGCCCTGCGCCGCAATGGCGCAACGCTCATCGCAAGCCAGGACACCGACGAAATCCACGCGGATCTGATGCCGAAGAAGATCGTGCCGCCCTCATCCACCGCTGAGAACCCGTGAGATTCCGGCAGCACCTCACACGAGTTCGGCGGAACAAGTGCGCTCGGCCAACCCGTGAGAGGGATCCGCACCTTGCTTGACTTGCAGGGCACATGTCGGTTTGAGCAGGGTTGAGGCCTGGACGGGCGGGGTGGTGGAGGCGGGGAGGCGGGGGTTCGTCGTCGCAGGCTTCATGGCATGCCATGCATGGATGGCGAAGCTGAATTTTCCGAAGTGGAACGTTTCCACACCTGAAACGCCGAGCAGTGGCCCTGCCCCCAGTCCGCTTCGGAGATGCGTTCTGAGCTGGTTCATTCGGGTCGGCAGTGTGCGCCGCACGCCCGGTCGGTGTCGGTAGGGTGTGCGCTCGTCGGTGATCGGCTGTGCGCGCCGCGCGCCGTTGGGAGGGGCTGGTTGTGGGCAGGATGACGAGCATGTTCACGTTGCCCAGAATGCTGCGGCACATGGCGGCCACAGCCGACGGATTGCCGCCGGACGGGGCGGTGGACGTAGACGCACCTGATGCCGGTCTGCGGGCCGCACTGTCCGCGGCGCGGTCGGGAGCCTGGGAGCCGGCGGCGGAGTTGCTGGCGCGGACGCGCGTCGACCGGGACTGGGACCGACGAGGTCAGTACAGTGCGGGCCTCGCCGAACTCGCTCTGCACCACACCGGATGGTTCGACGAGTGGCGGCGCGTGCCGATCACGTACGTGCCCGTGCCGTCGCACTTGGCCTCACCCCCGCGCAGGCCACCGCGCTGCGGGAAATGACCGGGCCGATGACCATGCGTGAGCTCGCCGAACGCATGAGCTGCGAGCCCTCCAACGCCACCTTCGTCATCGACAAGCTCGAAAAGCTCGGCCTGGCCGAACGCCGCGCCCACCCCACCGACCGTCGCGCGAAGCACCTCGTCCTCACCCCGCAAGGCACAGCGCTTCGGGCACGGCTCCTCGAACTCCTCGCCCAGGAATCACCGTTGGCCGAACTCGACCCCGGACAGCAACGCGCGCTCCATGACCTCCTGGAACGAGCCGTCCTGCGCCGGTGAGCCAGGAGTGACCGCCCGGCGCATCCGCCCGGCGCATCCGGTCGGCAGCACGCGGCAAAAGGCCGACCCCGTGATCAGCCCAGACCGGCTACTCAAAGTGGCGGTCGGGCCGTGGCGGGGTCAGGTTCCGGCCTGGAGGCGAAGTCCTGCGAGGGTGAGGTCCAGCGCGGCGAGGAACTGGTCCCGGTCGTCGTGACCGGCGAACTCGTCGGCGATCTGCCGTACGAAGGGGAACTCCTCGGCGTCGAGGGACCGCCAGGCCTCGGCGAAGCGGTCGAGGTACTCCTCACGGCCCACCTCACCGTCGAGCAGCTCCTGGGGGATCTCCGCGCCCAGGTCGGCGGCAGTCCCGACCACGACACCCGTGATCGCCGAGACGGCGTGGAAGCGCTGGCGCGGGGTGAGGTCGAGGCGCAGGGTCTGGCGGCCGAGGCGCTCGTACAGTCGTAGCGAGTTGCCCTGGATGTCGGTGTTGCGCATGAAGTACGCGGACAGCCATGGCCGGTCCACGATCGCGTCGAACAGGGCGATGGCCATAGCGCGGAGGTCGGCGATGGGGTCGTCGCTGTCCGGCAGCTCTTCCACGACGGCCAGGACCCCGCTGATCGCATGGTCGGTGGCGCGGTCGAGGAGCTCGTCCTTGTTGTGTACGTACCAGTAGATCGTGCCGACGCCCGTGCCGAGTCGGGCGGCGAGGGTGCGGAAGGTCAACGCGGTCCCGCCGGCTTCGTCGAGCACGGCCACGGCCGCGTCCAGAACGGCCTCCATCGAGTGCGAGGCACGGCGGCGCCCCCGAGGAGGCCTGTCGGCGGCGGAGGCTGCGCGGGCGGGGGGCGGTGTCATGGGATCCATCCAAACACAACTTGCCTCACTATCGAACTCAGTTCTATGGTGGAACAGCGTTCGAATCTCGAACGTTGTTCCATGAGCGAACGCTGTTCCATACTCGACGGCGTTCCGCGTTCAGAAAGGAGGCCGGTCATGACTGCCACCACCGACACCGGGCCCGTTTCCACCCGTACCTACGGATCGCTGCGGGCGGCGTGGATCCCGCTGGCCGCACTCTGCCTGGCCTTCTTCGTCGAGATGGTCGACAACACGCTGCTGTCCATCGCACTGCCCACCATCGGCCGCGATCTCGGCAGCGGCACGACCACCCTGCAGTGGGTCACCAGTGCCTACTCGCTGACCTTCGGCGGCCTGCTGCTCACCGCCGGTTCCATGGCCGACCGCCTCGGACGCCGACGCGTGCTCCTTGTCGGCCTCGCCGTCTTCGGGCTGCTGAGCCTGGCCGTCATCGCCGTCGACTCCACCGGGCAGCTCATCGCCCTGCGAGCCGGACTCGGCATCGCCGCCGCGGCCATGGCACCCATCACCAACTCGCTCGTCTTCCGTCTCTTCGACGACCAGGCACTGCGGATGCGCGCGATGACCCTGATGATCGTCGTCGGCATGTCCGGATTCATCCTCGGTCCGCTGCTCGGCGGCACCGCACTCGCCCACGTGAGCTGGCAGTGGCTGCTGCTGATCAATGCGCCGATCGCACTGATCGCGGCCGTCGGCGTGCGCCTCGGCGTCGCGCCCGACCGGCGCCAGGACCTCACCGACGACAAGCTCGATCTGCCGGGCGCCGTCCTGAGCGTGCTCGCCATCGGCCTGGCCTGTTATGCGCTGACCAGCGGCGTCGAACACGGCTGGCTCTCGGCCACCACCCTCGCCTCGGTCCTGGGCGCCGTCGCCGCGGGCAGCGCGTTCGTGTGGCACGAGCGCCGCAGCAAAACCCCCATGCTGGATTTGAAGATCTTCTCGAACGGCACCGTGCGCGGCGCCGCCCTCGCCCAGATCGGCACGTCCGTGGCGATGGCCGGCGTGATGTTCGGGCTGATCCTCCACTTCCAGTACGCCTACGGGTGGAGCCCGGTGCGGGCCGGCCTGGCGAACCTGCCGCTCATCGTGACCATGCTCGCGGCGACTCCGCTCTCGGAAGGACTGGCCAAAAGGTTCGGTCACCGCATCGCCTGCCTGGTCGGCGCGGGCTGCCTGACCATGGCGCTGGCCGGGCTCGCCTGGGGCGTCGACCACGGATACGCGGCCATCGCGGCCTGCATGGTCGTGATGACGATCGGGCTGCGCACCGTCATGACCATCTGCGCCATCGCCCTGGTCGAGGCGATGCCGGCCAACCGCACCTCGATCGGCACCGCGCTCAACGACACCGCCCAAGAGGTCGGCACCAGCCTCGGCACCGCCGTCGTCGGCACCCTGATCGCCGCGCTGGTCACCACCCAGTTGCCCGCGGGCGTCTGGAACAGCGGCCTCGTGCGGTCCTTCTTCCACGGTGAGCGCATCACCTACGCCGTACTCGCGGTGATCGTCGGCCTGATCGCCACCGGCGGCGCGCTCACCCTCACCCACTCGCACTCCACCGAGGAGCCGGTTTGACGGCCGGACCCCGAAGCGACCGCTGAACGACAAGGGGCGAACCCGGCTGTCCCAGGCCGGGCCCGCCCCTTGTCCCGCTGCTGTCCCAGCCGGGATGTGACATCTGCACCGGCCCGGGGCTGACAGGGAGTGCGGCGGACATCGAACAGACGGGTGTGCTCTCGCGCTCCCGCCCCACGAGCGATGACCAGAGGGAAGCACCTCACCGGATGCGGCAGGCCCTCGCCCGGCGAAACACCAGAAACACCAGAAACACCAGCAGGCGGGACGAGAAGCGCGCAGTCCCATGACCCGGGGGTCGTACAACCGCGGGTGCTGGACCCGGAGGCCGCGTACTCACCTCGCGACAGGGAGGTGGGTGAAGCACACCCAGGATGCCGCCAGGCTCGCCGACCGGATCGCCGCGCGTCGGGAAGCCCGGGAAAGTGTCACCAGTTGATGGCAGCAGCGGCTTCAGCTTCCCGCTGGGGGCGGTGCAGTCCATGTCGCGTGGAGGCCGGGATAGGTGTTGATCCCGGGCTTGCTTTCCTCGGCGACAAGGACGATCAGAGCGATCCCCGCCACGGGCACCAGCATGAGCAGCATGAACCAACCGCTGAGACCTGCATCATGAAGACGCCGGACGCCGACTGCAACCGTGGGAATCGCAACCGCCAGGGCGTAACGAAGCAGTACAAGAGCTGATCCCGCCGGTCCTGCTGATCTCTTCTTGACGTGCAGCTTTGCCGTCCTCCTTCCACGGCGTTCTTGCTCAGGTGCAGGGTTTCCCGTCGAGGGTGAAGTCCGTCGGGGATGCTGCCGGGGCGCCGGATGCCTGGAAGCCGAAGGTTGCCGAGGCGCCGGGTGGAAGGGTCGCGTTGTGGGAGGCGGGCAGGGCGGTGACCGCGGGGCCGTTCTGGGTGGTGGCGGCGTTCCACGTGCCGGTGATCTTTTCGGCGCCCTTGAAGGTGAAGGCCAGCTTCCAGCCGTTCAGGGTGGTGGCGGCGGTGTTGCGTACCGTGACGTCGGCGGTGAAGCCGGTGGACCACACCTCGCCCGGTTTGTAGGTCACCGCGCACGGTCCGGAGGGGGTGGGGTCAGGGGAGGGCTCGGGGGTGGTCGGGGTCGGGTCCGGAGTGGGGGTGGTGCCGTCGGGGGTGGCACCCCATTGTTTTTGCGCGCCGTCCAGCAGGACGATGCGGGGTGCGTCCACCGGGGTGGTGCCCGGGGTCGTCGCGGCCGAGGGGTACGACCAGTCGTTCGCCGGGTCCCACGCGCCGGACGAGGCGATGCGGAACTGTACTTCCTTACGGTAGGCGGACTGTCCCGCCGGGGCGATCGTCGTGTTCGAGCAGTCCACGCTCACGTAGTAGACGTCGTCCTTGTACTGCGTGGGTCCGGTGACCTTGCCGCACTGGTTGTAGTTGGTGGTGAGGCTGATGCGGTCGGGTGTGACGCCGGACTCCAGAGTGAAGTAGTAGCGCAGCGAGGCGTTGTTCAGGGGCCGCGCGGGCCACGCGGACTTGTTGACGAGGTACGCCTTGATCTCGGTGAAGCCGGGGCCGGTGGCGTTCACGGACGCCTGGACGGAGATCTCGGGGCCGTCGGGCTGCTCCGTCTTCGGGAAGCCGGTCAGCGGGGCGCCGCCGTACTCGGCGTACAGGCGGGCGAGCGCGCCGGTGAAGGCGGCGTTGTAGTCGGTGGCGACCTCGTTGTTGACGTAGTTGGAGCGGTCGTCGGTGTAGGTGTCGTCGGGGGCGCTGGGTCCGCCGACCAGGGCGCCGTACAGGGTGTGCCGGCTCTCGACCGGGTTGTTCATCTGGTCGGTCCACGAGCCGTGGGCGGTGCGGTGGTGGGGTTTGGTGGGCGGGTTGGCGCCGAAGCCGACGACGTAGCTGGACTTGCGGGGGTTGTCGCCGAGCGCGTAGTCGATCTGCCGGACGGCGAAGTCGTGGTAGCGCGTCTTGCGCGTGGCGTCGCCCGTCAGCCAGTCGGAGTACTGGAGGGCCGCGAAGGCGGTGTTCGCCGCGTAGCGCAGGGAGCCCCAGCTATCGAGGACGGCCTGGCCGCCGGGCGAGTAGCGCACGCGCTGGCCGTTGACGCCGACCGTCCACCAGTCCAGCCAGCGGTTGGCGTCGTCCATGTACTTCTGCTTGCCGGTGAGTTGGGCCAGCAGGACGTACGCCCCGTACGAGGTGTCGTCCCAGGACAGCGTCCAGCGGTAGGAGCGGGTGCTGCTCTGCGGTTCGGTGGAGAGGGTGTCGTAGGCGGTCTCGGCCTTGGCCAGGTAGGCGGCGTCGCCGGTGGCTTTGTAGAGCCAGATCGCGCCCCAGACCAGCTCGTCGTTGTAGCCGCTCCATGAGTTGTAGTACGACTTCGCGTCGGTGATGCAGTCGCTGTACTTGCCGCGGTAGGTGTCGGCGAAGGAGTAGAGCTGTTTGGCGTGTGTCACGAGCTTCGCCGCGTAGGCGGGGTCGCTGTCGGCGAAGACCATCGACGAGGAGGCCAGCGCGGCGGCGGTCTGCCCGGCGAGGTCCGAGCCCGGGCAGGACGCGTCGATCTTGTACGCGGGCCGGGCCATGGGCAGCACCTCGGCGGGCCCCCACCATTTGTGGTCGTCCGCGCCGTTGCCGACCTGTCCGTACAGGACGTTCGGTGCGGGGTGCGCCTTGAGGAAGTAGTCGTTGACGTGGCGCAAGTTGTTCTTGAGGTACGGGAGTTGGCCGGACGTGGTGTAGGCCGCCTTCTCCGTCACGCCGCCCCACGCGAGCATGGTCGCCGAGAACGCCATCGGGAGGCCGAACTTGACGTGGTCACCCGCGTCGTACCAGCCGCCGGTCAGGTCGAGGCCGGCGTCCTTGCCGTCGTTCAGGGCGGAGTCGCCGCGCCAGGTGACCCGGTTGGTGTCGGGGAGGGCGCCGGACTGCTGCGCCTCGTAGAAGAGGATCGACTTCTGCAGGGCCTCGCCGTAGTTGAACGCGGGTGCGGCGGCGGCGTGCGGGGCCAGGGGGGACAGCAGGGCGGCGCCGAGTGCGGCGGCGCCGGTGAGAGCGAGCGTGCGGACCGGGCGCCCGGTGGTGGCGCGTGCGGGTGTGTCCGGTCGTGGCGGGCGGTCGGTGCGCCGGCCCGGCAGGCGCATGCTTCTTCGGCCGCTGTGCGGGTCCTTGCCGGGGGCCGGGCGGGTGGGGGTGCGCATGGCGTGTTCCCTTCCGTTCGTCGGGCCGGGCGAACTGTCGCGGCGTCCGGCCGGGGCGGTGGGGGCGGGTGCGGGCCTGTCCGCCCGGCTGCTCGCCGGGCGGACAGGGCAGGGGCGGGCCGGTGCGGGGCGGTCGGGCCGGCGCGGTGCCCCGGGCGAGCGCGCCGGAGGTGCAGGTGGTCAGCGCGGAGGGATCGTGGTGCAGGGTTTGCCGTTCAGGCGGAAGACGCGGGGGTCGGTGACGGGTCCGGTGGACTGTCCGTTGAAGCCGAAGCGGACGGTGGCGCCGGGCGCCAAGGTCGTGTTCCAGCTCAGGGCCTTCGCGGTGACCCGCGGACCGGTCTGCTCGACGTCCGCTCCCCAGGGGTCGGCCACCTTCTGCCGGTCGGCGAACGTCCAGTCGAGCGTCCAGGGCTTGACCGTGGCCGTCCCGGTGTTCTTCACCACGGCCTGGGTGGTGAAGCCGCCGCCCCAGCGCACCGAGGTGTAGGTGACCTCGCAGGCCGGATCGGCGGCGCGGGCGCCGCCGAGGTCGTCGACGTAGGACGCCGCCCAGGCGAGCGGGGCGTTCCAGTTGATGGTGACCTCGTTGGTGGACCAGGACTCGATGTCGTCGAGGTAGCACATCGCGGGCGCGCAGCCCTTGAGTTTGGCCTGGGCGACGGGGTCCTCGATGCCGGCATTCGGTCCGCCGGCCAGCGAGCCGGGGGCGGGGTTCGGCAGCGCCGGGTCGAGTTGGTGGGCCCAGAAGCGGTGGTGCTGGTTGTGCGAGTCGCGTTCACCGTAGCCGGTGACGTAGGACTGGTTGAGGGGGTTGCGGCCCAGCAGGTAGTCGAGGCCGCGCAGGACGGCGTTTCGGTAGACGGTCCTACCGGTGAGGTCGTGTGCCGTGCCCAGGACGACCATGTTGTTGGCGACCTGGCTGTTGGAACCCCATGTGTAGTGTCCGCCGTCGGGGGCGTAGGGCACGCCGTAGGCGGCCTTCGCCGAGTCGGCCGCGTATCCGTCGGCCGCGCCCGTCACCATGGCGCGCACGGCGGTGAGTTCGGCGGCGGTGAGCTTGCTCGGCACGGTCGCGAGGTCCAGGGCGCCCAGTCCGGCGGTACTCCCCCAGGACAAGCCTGCGCGCGGGAAGACCGCGTCGGTGACGCCCTGCAGGGGTGAGCGCAGGACTTCCTGCCGGTAGCCGTCCTCTCCGGTGGTGAGGAACAGTTCGGCGGCGGCCCAGTAGAACTCGTCGCGCACGTCGTCGTCGGCGTACGTGCCGCCGCCGGTGCCGTCGGCCGGGTCGGCCAGGACGGCGGGGTGGGCCTTGGCCGCGGCCCACGCGGTCCGGGCGGCCGTGCGGCAGCGGTCGGCGAACGCCGTGTCGTAGACCTGGAACAGCCGGGCGCACTGGGCGGCGGTGGCCGCCAGGTTGAGGGTGGCCGCGGTGGTCGGCGGGTGCAGCTCGCGCGGTTGCGGGTCGCGGTCGGGGCGGGTGGGCAGTCCCGTCCACGCCTTGTCGTGCAGCTTGTGGTGCGCCATCCCGGCCAGCGGCTGCCCGGCGGGCACCTGCATCCGCATGAGGAAGTCCAGCTCCCAGCGAGCCTCGTCGAGGATGTCGGGGGTGGCGTTGCCGTGTTCGGGCACGCGCAGCCGGCCGTCGCCGAGCGGGCTCGCGTCGGCGTTCTCCTCGTACAGGGTCCGCTCGAAGGAGGACATCAACTGGGCGGCGGATATCCCGCCGTTGACGACGTACTTGCCGTGGTCGCCGGCGTCGTACCAGCCGCCCGCCGCGTCCAGGCGGTAGTCGCACACGCCCGGTTGGCAGGGGACGTCGTTGTCGCCCTGGTTGGGACCGGCGTTGACGTGGCCCGCGGGGCGCGCGTACTTCTCGCCGACCAGGTCGGCGTCGATCTCGATGCCGCTGCGGTTGTGGTAGAAGTACGCGAGCGCGTCCGTGCGCAGCGAGCCGTACAGGTCGTCGCCGATGGCGAAGGGTTCGCTGCGCTGTCCGGCGACCGTGACGGTGTAGCCCGTGCCCGGTGCGGTCACCGCGCCGAAGTCGAAGGTGTGGGTGCGCTGTCCGGAGGAGGCGTCCAGGCCCGCGGGGACGGTGGTGCCGCCGGCCACGCGCGTGCCGTCCGCCGCGTTCAGTGTCCAGGGCTGCGGCTCGGTCGCGTCGGTGACGAAGGTGCCGCTCTTGGGGCCGTTCGTGAGGTAGCCGACCTGGTTGACACGCACGGGTGAGCCGGTGTCCGGCTCGTAGGGCGGCGGCGGGGTCCCGCCGGCCAGGGAGACGTCGTCGAGGCAGAACGTGAGGGCCTGGGCGTTGCCGCCGATCTGGAAGGCGACTTGCGCGGCGTCGTGGTCGGCGCCCGCGGTGAAGGTCTGGGTGACGCGCTCGGGGGTTTCGGTGACGTGCTGGACGGTGCCGAGTTCGGTGGTCCACGGGTCCGTCGCCATCTGCACGTTGGTGCGGATGGTGGTCGGCACGGTGGACGTCGCCGTGTAGGCGAGCACGTAGGTCTCGCCGGCGGTGAGGGCGAGGTCGTTCTGGCCGATGATGGCGTCCCATGCGTTGGCGGTGCCGGCGGGGACGTCGGCGCACAGGCGGCCGTCGACGACGGCGGCGGGGCTGTTGGCGGTGGACCACCAGGGCGCGGTGCCGGCGGAGAAGTCGCCGTTGACGACGAGTTCGGGGACGTCGGCGGCGGGCGGCGGGTCCGCGGGCACGCCCGCCGCGGCGGGTGACACCGACGCGGCGGCCAGGACGCAGGCGGTGGTCATGCCGCCCAGGAACGCCCCGACGCGTCCGGAGCGGGCCGTGCGGCGCGGTCTCGGCGCGTGCGGGGGGCGGGTGGGATCGGGGGACGGGTGTCGCGGCACGCTGAAGTCCTTCGGACGGAGGGAGAGTGCTCGGAAACGTGGGACGCGTGGCGAACGGAGTGCTTCGTGCGACATGGGAGCGCTCCCAATTTCGGGGTCGGACGGCATGCCGTCAAGGTGTCGCACGGATTTCGGGCAAGACGCGGGAGCGCGGACGCACGTCGCCCGCGACCACCTCGTCGGCAGTCTCGGCCCGTACAGCAAACGTCTGAGAGCCCTGGCGCACCGGGATGCCGCATGCCGAACGCTCCTGCGTTCAGCTTGACTCGCGGATTACGAGTTCGTTCGGCATGATCACCGGCTTCCTGGGGCCGCCCTCGATGAGCGCAAGCAGCAGGCGCACCGTCGCGGTGGCCTGGTCCGCCATGGAACTGCGCACCGAGGTGAGCGCGGGAGTGGTGTAGGCGGCGGCCTCGATGTCGTCGAACCCGACCACGGCCACGTCGTCGGGGACCCGGCGGCCCGCCTGGTGCAGGGTGCGCAACGCCCCGATGGCCATGAGGTCGTTGGCCGCGAACACCGCGTCGACGTCCGGGTCGTCCTCCAGGAGCTGCCGCATGGCCTCCGCGCCCGACACCCGCGTGAAGTCGCCCAGCGCGACGATCGAGCGGCGGCCGGTGTCCCGCAGGGTCGCGCGGTACCCCTCGAGCCGTTCGCGGGACTCGTACAGGTCCAGGGGTCCGGTGATCGTGGCGATCCGGCGTCTGCCCCGCTCAAGGAGGTGCCGTACGGCCAGTTCCGCGCCGCCCGCGTTGTCCAGTGCCACGTACGGGACGTCCGTCGCGGCGGTGCGGTTGAAGGACGCGACGGGCAGGCCCATGCGGGCGAGCACGGCCGGCAGGGGGTCCGCGCCGTGCAGGGCGACGAGCATCACGCCGTCCACGTGGCCCCCCGCCACGTAGCGCTCCACCCGGGTCCGGCTCTCGTCGGACTCGGCCAGGATCAGCACCACGCGTCTGCCGACGGCCTCCAACTCCCGGCTGACGGTACGCACCACGGTGGAGAACAGCGGGTCGTCGGAGACCACGCCCTTGGGCGGGTCGGAGACGACCACGGCCACGGCGTCCGTGCGGCGGGTGACCAGGTTGCGCGCGGCGGCGTTCGGCACGTAGCCGAGTTCCCGCACCGCCTGCATGACGACGTCCCGGATCTCCGGCGCGACGGTGGTCTCTCCGTTGACGACCCGCGAGACGCTCGACTTGGACACGCCTGCCCGGGCGGCGACCACCGCGAGCGTGGGTCGTTTCATCGCCTTCCGATCACCGGTGCCCGGTCGTCGAGTCCAGGGAGCGTTTCCCTCCTCAGGATGACCTTGGCCCGATCCGCCTGTCAACGGCCTCTGCCATGCGTCTGGTTGCCGTTTCCTCGCCTCAACTGGCCGCTCTCCGGCGCTGGTCGGCAGTGTCGCGCGCACCGCCGCAGTGGATCTCAGGAACCGTTCCCTGGCGCGCAGCACATGCGTCGGGGGTATTGCGGGCCTGTTGCGGAAAGCCTTGACAGGTCACTGACACCGGCCCATTCTCACCCCCCAGGGAGCGCTCCCTCACCCTTCCCCCCTCAATGAGGAGTCGCCCGTGCATCCCCTGCTCCGCCGGTTCGCCTTACCCGCCCTGGTCGCGGCCGTCCTGCTCACCCTCGTCAGCCTGCCCGCGCCCCGCGCCCACGCCGCCGAGACCCTGCTGTCGCAGGGCCGGCCCGTCGTCGCGTCGAGCACCGAGGACCCGTTCACCGCGCCCGGAGCCGTCGACGGCAACCCGGCGACCCGCTGGTCCAGCACCTTCTCCGACCCGCAGTGGATCAGGGTCGACCTCGGGGCCCCGGCCCAGATCAGCCGTGTCACCCTCCAGTGGGAGGCCGCCTACGGGAAAACCTTCCGTATCCAGGTGTCGGACGACGCCGAGACCTGGTCCACCGTCCACGAGACGGCGAACGGCACCGGCGGCACCCAGAACCTGACCCTCACGGCCACCGGCCGCTACGTCCGCATGTATGGCACCCAGCGCGCCACCCAATACGGTTTCTCTCTCTGGGAGTTCCAGGTGTACGGCACAACCGGCACCGGCGGGGACACCCTGCTGTCGTACGGGAAGACCGGCGCGGCCTCCTCGTCGCAGACCGACGGCAACTGCTGGGAGTGCACACCGGCCCGGGCCTTCGACCGCGACCCGGCCTCCCGGTGGGCGACCAGTCCCACCACCGGCTGGACCGATCCCGGCTGGATCTCCGTCGACCTGGGCGCGACCGCGCAGATCACCAAGGTCGTCCTGCAATGGGACCCCGCCTACGCCAAGTCCTTCCAGATCCAGGTCTCGCCCAACGGCACCGATTGGACGCCGGTCTACTCGACCACGTCCGGCACCGGCTTCAAACAGACCCTGACCGTCTCCGGCACAGGGCGCTACGTCCGCATGTACGGCACCGAACGCGCCACCCCCTACGGCTACTCCCTCTGGGAGTTCCAGGTGTACGGCACCGGAGGCGCCCCCGTCCCGGCGCCGCCGCTGCCGCCGGACCCGGCGCAGCCGCCGCGGCTGGTGTGGAGCGACGACTTCGACGGAGCCGCAGGCGGCAAGCCCGACCCGGCGAAGTGGCGCGCCGACCCCGGCACCGGCCAGAACGGCGAGTTGCAGTACTACACCGACCACCAGAACGCGGCGCTCGACGGCGGCGGCCACCTCGTCATGGAGGCCCGCAAGGAAGCCAGCCCCGGCCGGGCCTGCCCGCCCGACCCGCTGACCGGCAGCACCACCTGCCAGTACACCTCGGCCCGCATGAACACCGGCGCCACCTTCCAGTTCACCTACGGACGCGTCGAGGCCCGTATCAAGGTGCCCAAGGGCAACGGGCTGTGGCCCGCCTTCTGGATGATGGGCGGCGACTTCCTCACCGGCCGTCCGTGGCCGTACAACGGCGAGGTCGACATCATGGAGATTCTCGGCAAGGACGTGAAAACCGCCTACTCGACCGTGCACGCCCCCGCCTACAACGGGGGCAACGGGATCGGCTCGCCGTACCGGCTGCCCTCGGGCGCCGACTTCTCGGACGACTTCCACACCTGGGCCGCCGACTGGAACAGCAAGGGCATCGTCTTCAGCCTCGACGGACGCACCGTGTTCACCCTGGACAAGGACCAGGTGGAGCGCACGCGCGGACCCTGGATCTTCGACCACCCGCACTACATGATCCTCAACCTCGCGGTCGGCGGCGACTGGCCCGGCCCGACCGACGCGTCGACGCCGTTCCCGTCCCGGCTGCTCGTCGACTACGTGCGCGTCTACCAGTGACACAGCCGGCACCGGCCCCCTTGGCAGGTCCGGCCCGGACACCTCGGTTCCGGGCCGGACCGCAGCCGCACCACGCCCCACCCCGCCGATGAGGAAGTGACATGCACAGACATCCCTTACACCTCCATCCCCTATTGATCGGTGCCCTGGCGATCGCCCTGGCCGCCGCCCTCGGCATCACCCTCGGCGCCCCCGCGGCGCGGGCCGCCACCGTCACCGTCCAGACCGAGTCCTACGCGGCACAGTCCGGCGTCACCCTGGAGACGACCGCCGACACGGGCGGCGGGCAGAACGCCGCCTACCTCACCGACGGCGACTGGATGCGCTTCGACCAGGTCGACCTCGGGCCCGCCGGCCGCCTGACGGTGTCGGCGCGCATCGCCGCCGCCACGGGCAGCGGGACCGTCGAACTGCGCACCGGCTCCCTGACCGGCCCCCTGCTCGCCGTGATCCAGACCGGCCCCACCGGGGGCTGGCAGACCTGGGCGACGCGCAGCGCCGACGTCACCACCCACCCGACCGGCACCCAGAGCGTGTTCGCGGTGCTGCGCAGCACCGCACCCGGCGACTTCGTCAACATCAACTGGTTCTCGTTCGTCAGCGGTGGCGACGAGCCGGCACCGGGCTGGGTCGACATCGACCAGACCAAGTGGCAGGCCCAGTTGACCCAGTTCCGGGCGATGACCCCGGCGCCGGTGCCCGCCAACGCCGTGCGCGTCCCCGAGTTCAACGCCACCTGCACCTACAGCCACTCCAAGCCGGACGACCCGATCGTCGCCCCGGGCCTGCCCGGCGCCTCCCACATGCACAGCTTCTTCGGCAACAAGAGCACCGACGCGTTCACCACCACCCAGAGCCTGCTGGGCAACACGGGCACGACCTGCACACCCGCCAAGGACCTCTCGGCGTACTGGATCCCCACGCTCTACGAGCGCGGCAAGGCGGTCGAACCCGACGGGATGATCGTCTACTACGGGTCGCGGCTGCCCGACCCCACGGCGACCGTGCCCTTCCCGCAAGGCTTCCGCATGATCGCGGGCAACGCCAAGCTGCAGCAGGCCACCCCGGCCGGCTCGCCCAACCAGTTCTGGTGCGCCGGAGCAGGCGGCGAGACCGGCCGCAGCGCCGACGGCAACTGGCCGCTGTGCGCGCCCACCGCCAAGCTGGTGTACCAGTTGGTCTTCCCGGACTGCTGGGACGGCAAGCACCTCGACAGCCCGGACCACAAGTCACACGTCGCCTTCACCTACGACGGCAAGTGCAGCGGCGCCTACCCGGTCGCCATCCCCTCGGTGTCGTTCGTCATCAGCTACCCGACCAGCGGCAGCGCCGACGGATTCAGCCTCGCGTCGGGCATGGCCTCGTCCATCCACGGCGACTTCTTCAACGCCTGGGACAACCCGGCCCTCGGGCAGCGCGTGAAGGACTGCATCGTACAGAGCGCCAAGTGCAACTCCGCCGGAACGTTCTGACCCGGCGGACGGCGGCCGCCCTGCTCCTCGGCCTGACGGTCGCCGGCTGCACCTCGCAGCCGGCGGCCGACAGGCCCGCGCCCGCCGCCTTCAACGACACCGACACGGCATGGATCCAGTTGCTGATCCCCATGGATGAACGGGCCTCGCAGCTCATCGACCTGGCGCCCGCCCGCACCGGTCACCCGGCCCTGACCGGCTGGACCGAGGAGGCGGGAAGGAGAGTGAAGGACGAACTCGTCGATCTGCGCGAGCTGTTGGAAGCTTCGGGAGTTCCCGACACCCGTCCCCACGAAGGGCACAACATGCCGGGCATGGTCTCGCTCGACACGGTGCGCAGGGCGAGGACGGTGACGGGGGAAAGCTTCGACCGCCTCCTCACCGAGAGTCTGCGGGCCCATCTGGTCCAGGTCCGCATGCTGTGCGCGAGCGAACGCAACGCTGGAGGCGCCCAGCGGGCGAAGGACCTCGCCACCATCATCGAAAGGAGCGCGGCTCAGCAGATCACCCGGCTCGACGCCCTGAGGTGACGGCCGCCGGTGCCGGCCGTCACCGTCAGGGAGGAAGTAGTCCCGTCCGACGCCGTCCCGCACGGACAGGAAGAACCCTTCGAGCAGAGCCTGTACGACCTCGGCGTCGGCCTGATCTCCTACAGCTCCCCTGCACGCAGCCCTCCTCGTCGGCGCTCTCGTCTCCGTCGATCCGGCCTCAGCCCCGGCTCCCGCCCCTGACACTGATATGAGCCACCTGGGCTCGGCCCGCCACGGCATAACCCCGGACACCGGCTGATGGGGCGAGACCATCCGGCGTACCCGCCGCGGCGATGCGGTCGCCGATCTCCACCCGCCCGGCAACGCACACCACCACCAGACTCTTGAGCAACTGGTCCTGGGTGCCGAGGACTTGGCCCCTCTCCATCGTCGCCGCCTACCTCGGTACACCGGCCCGTCGGCGGACGGCTCAGCGCGCAAACGTCTGTCCCGGTGCGCATCCTGCGCGACAGCGGCGTCAACTGGCAGCGGCCATCGGGCGGAGAGAACCTGCTGTCGTCGCGGCGTGAGGACCTCGACACCCGCCACCCCGGCCTGCTCGACGCCATCCTCGAAGGGACCCGGCTCGACGCCGAGTCCGACGGGGTCGCCCGGCCCACATCACCGTGCCCATGGAGACCGGGCGGGCTGCCGCCGCCCGCTCACCTTCCTCCGCACGGTCGAGCGTCTGCACCGTAAAAGCACCTCCGACGTGGCCGTCGCTCATGTCGGGAGTCTTATGACGCGACAGGCTGCCAGTGCGGAGGCCCCTGCGGGCCGCTACTTCTGGTGCCGGGACGGGCTCTCGCGTGGAACACCCGTCCCACCAACCGCTGGCGACCCTGGTCGCACGGGCGCGCACGCCGCGCCCGGCGCAGTACCTGTACGCGCCGGTTCGCTCAGTTCAGTGGAACCGGGTGGTGTAGAGGCGGGCCCGGTAGATCTGCGCGCCTGGCCGGCTGCGGTCGCCGCCCGTGGAGAAGTGCACGCTCCGGCCGCCCCACTCGGAGTCGTCCACGTTGGGGTCGGTCGTCCACATGGCCTGCCCTGAGGAGTGGCGGACATAGGACTTGGGGTAGGCAAGTGAGGCGATGGTGGTGACCTTCCGGGTCGCCTTGTCGAGCGCGTAGACGTGGTGACTGTCGCAGACCAGGAGCGTGCCCGGTCGTGCGTAGTCGGGCTGGATGTCGTGGCCGTTACCGGCGATGGTGATGTCGGGGCCGGCCTTCTCCAGTCGTGCCGCCCGCATCGTCGCCTTGACGCGGTAGGTGCGGACGACGGTGCCTCCGGTGACCCAGAGCAGGTTGCTCTGGTCGTCCCACAGAACAGCGTGCGCCTTGGTGAACTCCAGGGTCTGCACTTCCTTGAGAGTGGCCAGGTCGCTGCTGGAGGGACCGAACACGTGCAGCCGGTCCCGCGATCCGGCGACGACGACCGTGCCGGCGTCCGGGACACGCTCGATGGAGTGCGGATAGCTGGTGATTCGTGTCGACCACAACAGGTCGGCTCGGGTGAGATGGGCGTCGCTGGTGACGTTGACGATGCCGGCCCGCCCCTCCCCCGGGCTGCCGAACGTCATCAGGGCGATGGCTCCGTACCGGCGGGTGTCGCGGAACCGGATCTCGAAGGGGTGGTCCCAGCCCGGCGCGTTCCCCGTGCTGAAACTCCATTTCACGTTGGCGTCGGTGAACTGCGCGGTCCGGTCGAAGACCAGGATCTGGCCCTTGTTCTGCTCGGTGATGGCCACCTTGTAGCTCACTGGGTCGACTGTCGTAGCGGGGGTGCCCAATGTCTTTGTCCTTACTGGCTTGGTGAGTTGAGGATCTTGGGTGTCGAGGGTCGGCGAGGTTGAGCTGTGCCCGGGCCGGGAGACCGCGTCAGCGGTGGCTGTGGCGGTCTCCCGGTCCGGGCGCTCGCTAGAAGGCGCCGTCGTTCAGGGCCTTCTGCAACAGGCGCGTGGTGTCGGCCCCCCACTCGCCGTCGGTGGCCGCGCCCAGGTGACCCTGGAGAGCCGTGACCGTCCTCGGACCGACGACACCGTCCTGCTCCACCTTCAGATAGCGCTGGAGCGCGGTGATGGTGAGCGGCCCGAACGCCCCGTCGACATCGAGTCCGACCCGCATACGGCTGTTCAACGTCCGCTGGAGCGCGGCGCAGGTGGCAGGTCCGAACTCGCCGTCGACCTCGAGAGCGCCGGTGGCGACGAGAGCGGTCGGCCGGATCGGCTTGCTGCGCCCGGCAAGGGCCGCCTTCATCATCGCCGCCGACTTCGGCCCGTACTCGCCGTCCACCGTCAGGTGGTGCGCCGCCTGGAAGGTGCGTACCGCCTTGTCGGTGGCGGTCCCGAAGTCACCGTCGACGGTCAGCTTGGCTTTCTGCACCGTGTTCAGGTTCTTCTGGAGCGTCTTGACGGCCTGCCCCTTGGAGCCCTTGCGCAGGATGCCGTCAGTGCTCGGCATCGGAGCGCCGCCGCTCTTGTACGCGGGCCGTCCGTAGCCGACGACACAGGCCGAGTTGCGCCGCCGGCGCCGGAAGGCGTCGGACGTGTTGCCCTCCAGCGTGGTGATCGTACGGTTGGAGTGCACCGCCTCGACGATGCCGACATGGTCGATGGCGCCGATGGAGCGGGACCCCGACCAGTCGAAGAAGACGACGTCGCCCGGACGGATCCCACCGATCCCGTAGTGCCAGCGCCCCTTGCTCTGGAAGGCGCGGGCGTGGGCGACGGTGTAGGCGAACTTGCCGCCTATCGCGGACAGGTTGTCGGAGTGAGCGGCCGCGTAACTGACGGCCATGTCGCACCAGGCGCCGGAGAATCCGTACCACTTGGTGACCAGGTTGCGGTTCGAGCCGGGCGGGTGCTCCGTGGTGCCAAGGAGCCTGCGGGCGGCGGTCAGCATGCCCTGTACGTTGCCCATGTCAGACCTCCACGTCTTCCGTGAGCACCTGGACATCGCCGGTCACGATCGCTTCGGGGCTCTGGCTGACGCCGCTCTGGTCGGGGTCCACGTCGAAGATTCCCGCACCGCCCACGGGATAGGGCGGCACCTGTACGGGCTCGGTCATGAGAGTTCCTTCCTGTCGCTGTCTCGTGGTGCACGTGTGTCGTGTGTGCCGGCCGGCCCGCCGTGCGGACGGCCAGCGGTGAACGGCGCCGGACGGTGCCGCTCGACAACGACTTCACCGTGCGCCGGATTGATTAGCAGCCCTGGTTCGTGCAGGTAATCAACCCGGCAAGCGCCAAAAACGGTCTGGCCGTACGCCGAGGAGCGCCTTAGCGTGGGCGCCGTTCGACAACCCGATCGACCACCGGGACGACAATCGGAACGACCACCGAGTGACTGGCAGGGGGACAGGAACAGATGGGGCGTCCTGAGAAACCGTTCGACGCGGACGCGGGGCCGGTGCAGCGGTTCGCGGCGGAGTTACGGGCGCTGCGCGCCGAGGCGGGCGGGCCGACGTACCGGGCGATGGCACAGCGATCGTCGTATTCACCGCCCGCGCTGTCCCAGGCGGCGGCGGGCGAGCGGCTGCCCACGTGGGCGGTGACCGCGGCGTATGTGACGGCATGCGGAGGGGACGCCGCCGCATGGGAGAAACGGTGGCAGGCGGCGGCGACCGAAGTCGCGGCCGTACCGCGAAAAAAGGAGTCCTCCGCCGAGTCGCCCTACCGGGGCCTCACCCGATTCGAACCAGGCGACGCCGAAGTGTTCTTCGGGCGGGACCAATTGATCGACGATCTCGTGGAACTGACCCGCGAGCACCGCTGCGCGGTCGTGCTGGGTTCGTCCGGCAGCGGGAAGTCGTCCCTGCTGCGCGCCGGCCTGGTCCCCCGGCTCAGGCAGACGAGCGAGCCCGGTCTGCGCCCCGCCGCTATACGGATCCTGACGCCCGGAGCACACCCGGCCCGTACCCACGCGGACCGACTGCGCCCGGCCGAGGGTGCGGGTGACACGTTGGTGGTGGTGGACCAGTTCGAGGAGGTCTTCACGCTCTGCTCGGACTCGGCCGAACGCGCCCGATTCATCGACCTGTTGCTCACGGCCGGACAGCGAGGCAGCCGGCTGCGGCTGGTACTCGGCGTACGAGCCGACTTCTACGGCCGCTGCCTCGAATACCCGGAGCTGGTGCGGGTGATCGGCGATGCGAGCGTGCCCGTCGGCCCCATGAGCCGCGACGACCTGCGCCGTGCCGTCGTCGGGCCGGCCGGGGTACGCGGACTGACCGTGGAGCGGGCCCTGACCGCACAGTTGGTGGACGAAGTGGCAGGCGAACCGGGAGGTCTGCCCCTGCTCTCGCACGCCCTGCTGGAGACCTGGCACCGGCGCTCGGGCAGAGCTTTGACTCTGCGGGCCTACGAGGCCGCGGGCGGCGTGCGCGGCGCTATCGCCCAGACCGCGGAAGACGTGTACGACACACTCACCGACGCCCAGGCGACCCTGGCACGCCGGATCATGCTCCGCCTGATCGCACCCGGAGACGGCACCGCCGACACATGCCGGCCCGTGGACCGCTCGGAACTGCGGACGGCCGCAGGCGTTCACGTTCACCCCGGACCGGCGCAGGACGACCGCCTGCCCGCCGACCCCGAACACGATGCCGTACTCGACCGCCTCGCCCGTGCCCGCCTGATCATCCTTGACGGAAGCACGGTGCACCTCGCACATGAGGCGCTGATCACCGCCTGGCCCCGGCTGCGCGGCTGGATCGAGGAGGACCGCCACCGGCTGCGCGTCCTGCGCCGCCTCACCCAGGCCACGGCCCTCTGGGGCGAACTGGACCGGGACGCGGGCTCGCTGTACCGCGGAGTACGGCTGGCCGAGGCGGAAGAAGCCTTCGGCGACTCGGACCACATGGGTCTGACACCCGATGAACGCGAGTTCCTGGACGCGTCCGTGGCGGCCCGCACCCGCGAGCGCCGACGACAGCGCACCGTGGCCGGCTTCGCGTCCTTGCTGCTCGTACTCACCCTGATCGCGGGCGTCGTGGCCTGGCAGCAGAACCGGACAAGCGAACACCGGCGCGTCGATGCCGCCGCCCGCCGCGCGGCCACCGCGGCCGTCGACCTGCGCACTTCCGAACCGCGCACCGCACTACAGCTCAGCGTCGCCGCCTGGCGGCTCAGCCCCACACCGGAAACCCGTTCGGCGCTGCTCGGCGCGCTGGGCCAGGACGAGTTGCCGACCTTCACACCGTCCACGGAATCCAAGAGCACCCTGCGGCTCAGCCCCGACGGCCGCACGCTGATCGACGTCGGCAAGCGGCGGGTCACGCTATGGGATCTCCGGACCCACCGACGCACCGGCACCTACAAGGCCCCCCGCATCAACGACGCCTCATCCGAAATCATGGGCACCAGCGCGGACGGGCGCTACCTGCTCGTACCCACCGACGAGGGCAGCCAACAGCGCCTGTGGGACATCCGGGCCGCCCACTACCAGGGGCGCCCCATCGGTCCCCCCGAGCAGGCCGCCGACCTCGCCGCACCAGCCGACGCACCTCTGGCGCCGTCAGACAGCCTCACTGTCCAAAGCACCGAACTCAACGGGCAGAGCTTCAGCAACAAAGCCCTCGTCACCCAGACCGATGACCGTATGGACGTGTGGGACCTGCGCTCAGGACGGCATCTGCTCTCCCGGAGGTTCCCCGGCATCGGCACAGTGGCCGGCAGCGACGTCAGCCCGGACAACCGACTGCTGGCCCTGTGCACCACACGCGGTGTGCTCCTGTGGAACATGCGCACCCACCGCCGCGCCGACACAGCCTGGCGGAGCCGACGCACCTGCGGACCGGACAACGGGTTGCAATTCACCCCGGACGGTCGCTACCTGGCCGTGGAAGACGCCTACGGACTGCGGAGACTGACCGCCTCCACCGGCAAGGAGCTGCCCCGACTCCACCAAGTGGGGCCGCAGGAAGTCCTGTTCACACCGGACGGGCGGTACGCGGTGAGCCGGGGCTCCACCGACATCCTCATCTGGCGCCTGGACCACCCGGAGGCTCCCGTCTTCCGCCACCTCGTGACCGAGGGCGACCCCACGGATCTACGTATCGACGCGCACGCCCACGTCCTGCGCTACGTCGAGCAGGCGCCCGGCAACAAGAGGACCGTCCACGCGCTCGACGTGAGCGCGGCACTGTCACCGAACTGGCGCGCCCAAGCCCTACGGCAGACCGTCCTCAGCCAGGACGGCAGCATGCTCGCCGTCCTGCGCCAGGAGAGGAACACCCACCGCCTCAGCCTCTTCGACGGACGCACAGGCCGCCATTTGTCGGACGCCCCGTCTCCGGCCCCGCCGCCCGGCGACGACGCCGACCTGTACGAACCGATCCTGTCGCTGAGCGCGGACGGAAGCCGTCTCGCCTACGGCTCCGGCCGCCTCGACGACTTCGGTACTCCTCAGGGCATCACCGTCTGGGACACCCGGCGCCACCACCGGCTCACCGAGCTGCACACCGATGAACCCGGCTCGTTCATGACGTTCGCACTCTCCCCCGACGGCCACGAGCTGCGCACGGCAGACGGCGAGGCGGGCATCATCGTCCGGAACGCCTCCAACGGCAGAAAACTGCGCACCATCGGCGCACAGGACGAAGGGGACGACTCCGGGACGGGCACCGAGGTGGGGACAGCCGCCGCCGACGGCCGCACCCTGCTGATGAGCGACGGCGCCTTGATCACCACAGCGACTGGCGGGACCCGGCATCTGGCGGTAGGGGACTGCGCCTGCGTATCCGCGCTCAGCGACGACGGCGCACTGATCGCCACGACGGATCTCTCCGGCCGCATCACCCTGTGGGACGCCCGACGGCACACCTCACTCGGCATGCTCTCCGGCGGCCTGTCCGACGGTGCACCGGGAGAACGCGAGGAGATCACCGCTCTGGCTTTCTCACCCGACGCGGCCACCCTGGCCGCCGCCGGATCGCACGGCACGCTCCGGTTGTGGGACGTCAACTCCCGTCAAGAACTGGGCACCGGCCTGCCCACGGCCGGCGACAACATCGTCTCCCTGGCATTCTCTCCGGACGGCGGGACGCTGCGCGCGGCGGGCACGCACGTGCTCCTGCAGTCCTTCGACATCGCCCCGGAGGACGCGGTGACCGCACTGTGCCGCCGCACCACCGGAGCCTTGTCTCCCACCCACTGGAACACCTACGTCAGAGACATGCCGTACCAGCGGACCTGCGAGGGGTCGTGAACACATCGAAAGCCAGACTGCTCTTAGAGGTCCGTGTGACAGCGGTGTCCAGCGCGGCCTTGTCCTGGCTGAAGGGCGCGCGCTGCTCACCGGCAGCCGCGCGTTGGCATTATGCCGTTGCAATGTGTCACTGGAGCCACTGGGCGAGCACCCAGGAAGCCGGTTGACTTCGGGGTGTCCCGATGGAGAGCGACGCCGAAGGAACCCCACACCCATGCACACCCAGGCCGTCCTGTTCGATGGCTTCAACCCGCTGGTCACACCGTCTGGCGGGCGCAGGATTTAACGCCAACCGCCCTCTGGGCCCGGCCGTCGGCGTACGGACCCTCCTGACCCTGCCCGTCGGCGTACGGACCCTCCTGACCCTGCCCGTCCGGGATCGCGCTCGGGGCGAGACGTCGGTACTCGCGCTGCGACAGCTCGGCCGGGGTGATTCCGCCCGCCCCAGGAAGAAGTCATGCCCTCATGAACCTTGTGTCACCAGTGATCGTCGGCCTCGTGTACTGCCTGCTGATGTCCCTGATCAAAGAACCGTACCGCCGCCACTTCAACGCGATCATGGTGGGCGGAGCCGGCGCCGCCTATCTGAGCGGGGGCGGCTTCGGCCCGTGGGAGCTCCCATTCGTCGCGCTCACGGCCTACATCGCCTACCGCGGCCTGGACTCCTGGACCTTCATCGGCGTCGGCTGGCTGCTCCACACGGCCTGGGACATGGCCCACCATCTCAAGGGCCATCCGATCCTGCCGTTCTACCACGACGCGTCTTTGGCATGTGCCATCTGCGATCCGGTCATCGCCCTGTGGTGCTTCCGCGGAGGACCTTCCCTGATCGCGCTCGTCCGCCGCCGGTTCCGGCCCGGCCGGACGGTAGATCACGCGCACGAGCACGTGTCTGCCGCCTCCTGACCGGACCGCACCACATCCGAAGGCCAGCCTGTGTACCGGATGCTGTCGGTCGACGTGGACGATGAGGCGGTACGCATGGAAGCCCGAAGCACGGTGGCCGGGCCCGGTGGTTGATCCGATGGCCCCACATAAGCGGGAATCGCAGATAGGAGCTGCGAATGAGTCGAGGTCAGTTCCCACGGCCAGGCGGGGCGTCGGCGCAGGCGTCGGCGTCGACCGCAGGAGCTCGGTCCGTCGGCCGTATCGACGAGTCAGCCCCACCATCTGCTCGGGCAGTCCCCGGCCGTGTCATCGGATCAGGCAGAAGTCCCGACCGCCAACAGGTCCGCGGGCACACCACCCTTGTCCGGGGCGTAATAGTTCTTGATCTCGGCCTCCCAGACGTCCACCCGGATCCGATCCTCGGCATCGGGTTCGAACGCGTCGAAGAGGGCCTCGATGTTCGCCAGTTCGAAGCCGACGCCTCTCATCATGCCGATGAAGACCGGCCGGGTGACGGTGCCGCTGCCGTCCACGTCACCGAAGCGTGCGAACCCGGCCGCGAACGCGTCGACGGCCCTGTCGAAGCGCTCCGGCGACAGGACGCACGCCTGGAACTCCTCGTACGTGATCCGGCCGTCGCCATCGGCGTCGAGTTCCCGGACCAGCGTCTCCCAGTACTGCTGGAAACTGGCGCGCATGGCCCGGGTCCGTGCCTCACTGGCGTCGGGCACCGACGCGGCTACCCGATCGCTCATGAGCGTGAAGTCGTCGGCCTCCAAGACCCCGTTGCCGTCGGCGTCGAACAGGGTGAAGACCAGTTTCACACGTGTGACTGCTTCGGAACGCATGTGTGTTCTACCTTTCTTGCGGCCAGGAGACGGCTGGTGTGCCGACCGAGCAGTAACTATGCGGGCGCCGGGCTCCGGCGTCCCGAGAAGAGCGGCCGCTCAACATAAAGAGTGAAGTCGGCGTCGCTCCGGCATGCATGGCACGGAAGGCGGTTGAACCGGCGCGCACGGCGCACTCGCCCCGCGGGTGGCACCTCCCCCACATGCAACGCGCCCTACCGGAGGTCGCGGGCTGCCGCTGATGATGAGCGAACCGCACCAGACGTCAGCACGTTCGCGCGCCCTACCCGTTCTCCGGGCATGTGGTGCTGCGCGGAAAGGAGTACACGTTGTTACTTCTGATCTCCCCGGACAGCGTCGAGGAAGCCATCGAGTGCGCGAAGGCGGCGGAGCATCTCGACATCGTCGACGTGAAAAAACCCGACGAGGGCTCACTCGGAGCGAACTACCCGTGGGTCATCAAGGAGATCCGCGGCGCGGTCCCCGCCGCCAAGCCCGTCTCCGCCACCGTGGGAGACGTCCCGTACAAGCCGGGCACGGTGGCCCAGGCGGCGCTTGGTGCGGCGGTCTCCGGAGCCACCTACATCAAGGTCGGGCTCTACGGGTGCACGACGCCCGAGCAGGCCGTCGAAGTCATGCGCGGTGTCGTGCGGGCGGTGAAGGAGTACAGACCGGACGCCTTCGTCGTCGCATCGGGTTACGCCGACGCCCACCGCGTCGGCTGCGTCAACCCGCTCGCTCTGCCCGACATCGCCCTGCGCTCCGGCTCCGACGCGGCCATGCTCGACACCGCGATCAAGGACGGGACGCGCCTCTTCGACCACGTGCCGCCGGAGGTCTGCGCGGAGTTCGTACGCCGGGCCCACGAGGCCGAACTCCTCGCCGCCCTCGCGGGCAGCGTGAAGGTGGACGACCTCGGGACGCTGACCCGTATCGGCACGGACATCGTGGGCGTGCGCGGGGCGGTCTGCGAGGGCGGCGACCGCAACGCCGGCCGGATCGAACCGCGCCTGATCGCCGCCTTCCGGGCGGAGATGGACCGGCACGCCCAGGAGCACGCCGCTGCCGCCGTCGCCGCGGGCTGACGGCCGACATGTCGACAGGGCTCGGTGCCGGGACGGTGGGGCGCGACGGTGGATCGATGCGGTCCGAGGGCGGATCGATGAGGTTCGACGCCGCGGTCCTGCGCTCTGTCGAAGACCGGTTCAGCGTCGAGGAGGTGTTGCTGCACGCGGGTCCTGCCGACGACGAGATCCTGGTGCGGATCGACGGCTGCGGAATGTGCCGTACGGATCTCGCGGTCCGGCGCTCGGCAGGCCGCTCGCCGCTGCCGGCGGTCCTCGGCCACGAGGGGGCCGGAACCGTGGTGGAGACCGGCGGACCGCACACCGGCCTCAGCAAGGGAGACCATGTCGTCCTGAGCTATGACTCCTGTGGCCACTGCCCGAACTGCCTGAACGCCGCCCCCTCCTACTGCGACTCCTTCGCCGCCCTGAACCTGTTCGGAGGGCGCGAGGAGGACGCCACCCGGTTCACCGACGGGGCGGGAAGGGCGCTGGCCCCACGCTGGTTCGGCCAGTCCTCGTTCGCCGAGTACGCGGTGGTCCCGGCCCGCAACGCCGTACGGGTCGATCCCGCCCTGCCCGTCGAACTACTCGGCCCCCTCGGCTGCGGCTTCCTCACCGGTGCCGGAGCGGTCCTCAATTCCTTCGGCGCCGGGCCCGGTGACACCGTAGCCGTCTTCGGCGCGGGAGCGGTCGGACTGGCGGCGGTCATGGCCGCCACCGCTTGCGGCGCGGCGACCGTCGCCGTCGACCGGCACCCCGAACGGCTCGCTCTCGCGGAACGCTACGGCGCGACAGCGCTGCCCGTCACCACATCCGGCCTGGCCGCCCGTATCCGACAACTGACCGACGGCGGTGCCCACTTCGCCCTGGACACCACGGCCGCCCCCGCGCTGATCAACGACGCGCTCCGGTCCCTGCGCCCGACCGGCCGCCTCGGCCTGGTGGCACGGCTGCACACCACCTTGCCGATCGAACCGGGAACACTGGACCGCGGCAGAACGATGTCGCACATCTGCGAAGGCGACGCGGTCCCCGGTCTGCTGATCCCACGACTGATCGGTATGTGGCGGGCAGGCCGGTTCCCGTTCCACGAGCTCATACGCACGTATCCCCTCGCCGACATCAACGAGGCCGAACGCGACTGCGAAGCCGGCCGCGTCGTCAAACCCGTCGTGCTACCGCAAGAGCGGAACCGATGAGCACGGCACCCGTCCATGCACGGCACCCGTCAACGGAGGACATGTGGTCGCGCCCACACATCACGACACCGGCGTCGAAGGAGGAGTAGGAGCGACCGCGCTCCTGGTCGCCGCCGCACGAGCCATCGAGACCCACCGCCACGACGCCCTGGCCCACGACGTCTTCGCCGAACACTTCGTGCGCGCCGCCCCGGCGTCCGTCGGGTGGCCGACCCGCTTGGAACAGGCGCCGGGCGGGGACGCGAACCCACTGTGGGGCCGTTTCGCGCGCTATTTCGGCCTGCGGACCCGGGTCCTCGACGACTTTCTCCTCCGGTCGGTGCACACGGCCGGTGCCCGCCAAGTCGTGCTGCTGGGCGCGGGGTTGGACACGCGGGCCTTCCGACTCGAGTGGCCCGTCGACACCGTCGTCTACGAGATCGATCGGACGGAGGTGCTGGCCTTCAAGCACCAGGTGCTCGACGGACTGCCGGCCACCGCCACGGCGGCGCGCGTACCGGTTCCGGTCGATCTCCGCGGCGACTGGAGCACGGCACTCACCGACTCCGGTCTCGACCGAGCCGCCCCGAGTGTCTGGCTGGCGGAGGGGCTGCTGTTCTATCTCCCCGCCGACACCGAGACGTCTCTCATCACCGCGGTGGACCGGCTGAGCACACCCGGCAGCGCGCTGGCGTACGAGGTCAAACTCGAACCGGACCTGCTGACCTATCGCGACAGCCCGCTCTACACCGCGACGACCCGGCAGATCGGCATTGATCTGCTCGACCTGTTCGCGAAGGAGCCGAGGCCCGACTCCGCGGGCGTCCTGGCGAGCAAGGGCTGGTCCACGTCGATGCACACGCCCTTCGACTTCACACACCTGCACGGACGTGGCCCCCTGCCCGAGGAGAACGACGCCTTGGCGGGCAACCGGTGGGTGTTCGCGAACAGGACGTAAGGCGGACGGTTGACGGGCGGACGGCGGATGGCCGGGTTCCCGTCCGGCTGGCGACGCCCAGGAGGAGGCAGAGCGGATGCGCCGATGATCGCGTGGACCGGCGCCCTCGTAGAAGCGCAGGGTGGTCGCCGGCGCGCCGGACCGCTCGGCGAACTGGAAAATCCGCATCATGCTCACACTTCGAAGGCAGACCTTCGCCCCAGGTCGAAGGTCAAGCCCGAACCCGCGCGCTCGTCGGCGCGGATACGGCACCCCCGATCCGGTTCGGGCCTCACCACGTCCGAAAATCCGCGCACTTGCGCGCTTCGCCGTGCGGTGTCCTGGAACGTGAGGAGGGTGGCACGGCCGTGCAACTACGGTGAAGTGAGGTGAAGTGAGGGGCAGACAGGGCCGACCGCGCTGAAGCTTCTCCCCAGTCGGCCCCGCCTCAGAGCGCCGATACCGCGGAGGGTCGGCGCCCGCCAGCTCCCCCCTTCACGCCGACGCGGTACGCGGCCACGCGGAGTGGGAGCTGCTGCGGCCGTCCTGGCACCAGACTCCGGCTCGGTGCGCGCAGGGGCGCCCGCACGGAGTTCGGCTGTCCCCCAGGCTCCCCGGCCCGTCATGGTTCAACGGATGCGCGCTTCACAGTTCGTCCAGTTCTTCCCCGCGACCTCACCGTTGATCTCGCCGCGCGAGCTCATGCACATCCCGCGGCCGTCGAGGAAGACGGGCCCGGCGTAGCTGGTGTAGTAGCCGTCGTCGATGACGTCGGCGGTGTTGGTTCCCAGCCCCAGCGAAGCGACCATGTGTACGGCGGCGCCTTTGGCCGCGCGCACGGTGACCACGCAGTTCTCTCCGGTGGTGGCGCTGTAGGTGAGGTACACCGTGCCGAGTCTGCCGATGTCGGCGGAGTTGACGACGGCGTAGCCCGCGCCGCAGGACCCGTTGTAGACCGCCGCCCCGGCTGCGGCCTTGACGGTCGCGGTGGGCGCGGTGAGCGGTGTGGCGGCTGTAGCGGTGCCGCCGGCGAGCCAGGCCGCGCCCAGTCCCGCAGTGGCCACGGCCATGATCCGTCCAAGAGCGTTCATTCTTCGTTCCCCCGTGAATCGATGCTTTCCCTGAAAGGCGCGGGCAAGTCACCCGCACCATGTGTCGTCAGACCCGGCACCACGGCGTGCCGTTGCCCTGAGAGGCGCCTCTGTGACAGAACCGGGACAGCCGGTGCGACGCGGTCGAGGGAGCGGCGGCCGTGGCATCCGCACCAGTCGGGCGAGCAGCGCGAGTTGGAGACTCTGGATCAGCGCCTTGACGCCCGATGTTGTGCAGGGTTCAGGCGGCCCCGCGTAGAGAATGTTCGCCGACGTCACCAAGCAGTGCCCACCCCAGAGCCGCAGGGCCAGGCAGATCCGGGCGGCACCCGGCGCACCGGCCCTCGCCTCCAGCTCCAGCAACGTGTCTTCTCGTGGTACCGCGCCACGGTCTCGCTGCGGAATGGCAAGGGACCCGGTCGCACCTCATGCTTGCGCGACGCTCGTCTGCGGTCATCGAGGCCGTCCGCGCGCCGCGAGTCCGCGGCCCCCGCCACCCACTGCGCGTACCGGGCCCCGTCGGTGAGCGCCTACGCGACCGCACCCGGTGCATCACGGCCCGCACGTGCGCCGATGCGCGACAGAAGACGCCAGGCAGTACTGACGCCGAGGGCACGGTCGGCCCGATCGTGCGGGCCCGGCCGAAGTGACAGGAGTCGTTCCGGTCTGTACGGCCACTTGTGTCCTATGACGACTTCGACGGAAACCTCCATGCGCGGCGCGGAACTCGCGAGCGGCAAGTTCGTCGACTACACGGAGGTGTTGTGGATGGACATCATCCTCAACCTCACCTGGCTTCTGGCGGTCCTCGGTCTCTTTTCCTGGATCACCTGGGGATTTCTCGAACGTCGGCACGGCATCCGCGGCGCGGTGCGCAGGCATGAGGCCAAGGGCGGAAGCACGCCCGGGCGCCGGGTGACCACCCGGACCGTGCTCGCCGTGCTCTCGGTGGTCGGCTCTCTTGTGCACGTCGGCTTCGGGATCGCCTTGTGGGGGCGCTCCGGTGAGCAGGGCGACAGTGCGGGGCTGCTCGTGGTCTTCGGCGGTCTCTGCTTGGCGCTCTGGATGTTCGCCGGGGTGTTCTGGCGGCCGCGTAGGTGGCGTGATGTGCCGGAGGAGCCGAAGGGCGGGCCTGCCGAGGGCGCCACAGACTCGGGCAGGAAAGTAGCCACGGGCAGGTTCGCCACAGGTGTCGATCCTGCTGGGTCCCGCTCGGCACAGGACACAACTCCCCACCGCCGCACCTGATGTTGTGTGGAAGCGGGGTGCTTGCGCCTCGACTGGATGCCGGTGTCCGCAGCGGCAGCCGCGCCGTCCTCGCCGTGTAGGCCCAACACTCCTGAGGGCACACCCGCGGGACCCAGTGCCTGGCTGCACTTGAACCGGCGGACAACCTGTCCCGCATGTCCTTCCTCGATCCTGCGGGCCGCAACTTCTCCACGGCCTGGGATTGAACAGCACAGGCCACTGTCGCCGACCTTCGCAAGGTGACCGTCTTCGACCCGGACCCCCCACGGCTGCGCGAACTCCTCCGAACCCTCACCGAGGGCAACCCGGACTTCAACCGTCTCTGGGCAGCCCACTCCCGTGGTCGTCGGCGGTTAAGCACTTCGTGCACCACTGCATCGGCGCCGGTGCCGATGCCGATGCCGATGCCGATGCCGATGCCACTACTGCTCCTCGTACCGACTGAACGTATCTCTACCGCCTACCTGCGTTGTTCATAGAATGGCCGGGTGGAGGACATCGACGCGATCGCGGCCCTGCAGGATTCGGTACGGCGCCGCCTGTACGAGTATGTGGCGGCACAGGGCCGTGAGGTCGGCCGCAATGAGGCGGCCGAGGCCGTCGGGGTGGCACGCACGCTGGCCGCGCATCATCTAGACAAGTTGACAGAGGTCGGACTACTGGACAGCGGGAGCCGTCGCCTGACGGGCCGTTCGGGGCCGGGGGCCGGCCGCCCCGCCAAGGTGTACACGCCCGCGCGGGCCGAGCGGTCGGTGTCGCTGCCGGCCCGCGACTACCGCACGCTCGCCGAGTTGCTCGCCGAGACGGCCGAGCAGGCGGGCCTCGACGCCCGGCTCTTCGCGGCGGCGCGCCGCCGGGGAGAGGCGGAACGCGGTACCGCGGCACCCTGCGGTGGCTTCGATGAGGCCATGGAGATGCTGACCGCGCGGGGCTATGCGCCCTACCTGGAGAGCACCGAGAACGCTGAGAGCGGTGAGGCGGCCACTGACACATCCGCCTCGCGCCTCCTCCGCATGCGCAACTGCCCCTTCCACGTCGTAGCCGACCGCTTCCCGCCGCTCGTATGCGGGATGAACCTGGCGCTTCTTGAGGGCTTGCTCGGCGCGAGCCCCGTCAGCGCCCGAATGGACGCCCGTCCAGGGGATTGCTGCGTGGTGATCGAGGAGTCTAAAAACAACAAGCATTGACATAGAAAAGAGCCGCATGCTGGGATGAGGCATGACCTCACCCCAACATGCCTTCCACCTGGCCGAGTTGAACGTCGTCACGCTGCGCCACTCCTTCGACGACCCGCGCATGGCGGACTTCGTCGAGCAGCTCAACCCGGTCAATGCCGCCGCCGACGCTGCGCCGGGCTTCGTATGGCGGCTCGTGGCGGACGGGGCGGACGACGCCACCGAACTGCGCCCGGCCGGCGAGGACGTCGTCGTCAACCTCTCGGTGTGGGAGACCCAGCAGGCACTGTGGGACTTCACCTACCGCAGCGGGCACCTGGAAGTGATGCGGCGTCGACGCGAATGGTTCGACCGGCACGTCGAGGCGCACATGGTGCTCTGGTGGGTACCCGCCGGGCACATCCCCACCATCGAGGAAGCGCTGGACCGGCTGGCGGCGCTGCGGGCCGACGGCCCGTCCCCGCACGCGTTCACCTTCACCTACTCCTACACGTCGGAGGAGGCCGCGCGCCCTCTTCCAGCGGTGCGCTGACCGCCGGTACGGTCATGGCCGCGACGGTTGCCCGTGAACAGTGACCAGTAACCAGGCACCGGGAGCGGGCGATACCCGAGGGCCCCTCCCGGAGAAGCAGCACGGTGCCCTGCCCGGGGCGCGGATCCGCGTTGAGGACCAGCAGGAGGTCGACGGCACTGGGCTTCCCGTACGCCGCTTGGGCACGGATGTTCTCCAGCGGGAGGACGTAATTCTCGACACGGCGCGGGTCTGCGGTCAGATCGGGCACTGCCTTCTGCGCCCGACGGCCCGGACGGCGTGGACAGCACCGGCCTGCGTCGGCGGGAAGCCGGCGTCGGCTGCCCGAGGCTCATGCTGGCCGCCTGGCACTGCGCACTGGAGGCGTGGACCTGATCGGACGCCACGCAGCAAGACCGCGCGGCACTCATCCAGCACATGCACAACGCCTTCTCGGTCATCCCAGCGGTCGCGGCAGCGGCAGTGGCAGCACAGGACAGTTGAGGGGACAGGGCGATGCCCGCGAGGCCTGTGACGATGTTGCGGACTGCGAAGCCATCGGGACAGTCGTCAAAAGGTGACTCCGAAACACTCGCCATGAGCGCCGGGTCGGTGACGGCACTGTACGCCCGGGGCCGGAAAGGAGAGCCGCCCGATCGAGCGATACGTCGGCTCGTCGCTGTGCCGCGCGGGGCCCGCATACCTGCGCGGTGGCCGGGCACTCGGAGTGCAGAGCCCCGCCGTGTCTCCCCCGTCGCGGCGGGGTTCTTTGTGTGTTGACGGCACAGCAAGAAGGCGCCCCGGAGTCTGGGCCGTCGGCATCGAGATGCATCGATCAGGCCGCCTCGCGGAGCCGCAGCCATTAGAGAGGGTTGCCTGCCCCCACCCGGTAGGCCCTTCGGCCAGGGGCGCGTACAGCGGTTTCTGACTTTCCCCCAGCGTGTGCTCCATGCACGCCAATCTGGGGGCTGGAGACTACGTAGCTGTCGCCGCCCGGGAGAGCGCGTCGAGGGTCACGCCCACGACGGCCCGCAGTTGCGACGGGCTCGCCCCGGCCCGGCTCATGACGGCGAGGGACTGGTTCACGGCGGCCACGTGGTCGGCGAAGGCCTCGGCCTCCTGGTCGGCCAGCCCGCCCGCCGTCAGCGCGGTGCGCAACCGCGAGCGCTGGAACCCCAGTGCCTCCTTCGCGCGGGCCGCGACGGCGTCGCTCAGTACCGGGATCGCCATGGCCGACTGGGCGACCAGGCAGCCGTCCGGCAGTCCGGGATCGGCGATGCGTGCGAGGGTGACGTCGAAGAATGCCCGGACGGCCGCGTGCGGATCCGCGGCCGCATCCGAAAGGGCCTCGTCGTACTTGTCGCCGTAGCGCGCGGCATAGCGGTCCAGGCAACGCAGGAAGAGCGTGTCCTTGTCGCCGAGCGAGGAGTAGATGGAGCTGCGATTCAGGCCGGTCGCCCGGGACAGGTCGTCCAGCGAGGTGTCGGCGTAACCGGCACGCCAGAACTGGATCATCGCGGCGTCGAGTACCACGTCCATGTCGAACTGCTTCTTGCCTGCCACAGGCACTTCCTTGCCGCTGCGTCGATGATCCCTGCCGAGCCGTGCTGTGCGACACGACACCGTGCTGTGTGGCACGGCACCGTGCTGTGTGGCACGGCACCGTGCTGTGTGGCACGACCCTATCTTGAATCGATCAGTTCAAGAAGTGTTACCGTCCCAGCATGGTCATGTCCCGGAGCAACCCTGTCCCCGAACTCCCGCTGCTCGACCTGGCAGGCTTCACGCACCGCTGGGTCGACGCCGACGGCGTCCGCCTGCACGCGGTCGACGGCGGCCGGCCGGACGGCCCGGCCGTCGTCCTGCTCGCCGGGTTTCCGCAGAGCTGGTGGGCGTGGCGGAAGGTCATGCCCACCCTCGCCGACCGGTTCCGCGTCATCGCGGTCGATCTGCCTGGCCAGGGCCACTCAGAGCGGCCGGAGCGCGGCTACGACACGCACACGGTCGCCGCGCACGTGCATGCCGCGGTGCGGGCGCTCGGAGTGTCGACCTACTGGCTGGCCGCTCACGACATCGGCGCCTGGGTCGCCTTCTCCCTCGCGCTGCGTTACGAAAGCGATCTGCGCGGGGTCGCCCTGCTCGACGCCGGCATCCCCGGCGTCACTCTCCCCGACACGATCCCCACCGACCCGGAGCGGGCGTGGAAGACCTGGCACTTCGCGTTCCACCTCGTGCCCGACCTGCCCGAGACGCTGCTGACCGGCCGGGAGCGGGAGTACGTCGGCTGGTTCCTGAAGGCGAAGTCCCACTCGCCCGACACGTTCGAGGACGCCGAGATCGACCATTACGCGGCCGCCGTCGCCGCCGAAGGAGGGCTCCGCGCCTCCCTCGCCTACTACCGGGATGCCGCCGAGTCGGCCCGCAAGAACCACGAGGCGCTCCAACGGCAACACCTCGCCCTGCCCGTCCTCGGCATCTCCAGCAGCCATGGTTCCATCCCGGACATGGCGGCATCCCTTAGCCCTTGGGCCGACAACACCACCGGCGTCGTCGTGCCCGACGCCGGACACTTCATTTCCGACGAGCAGCCCGGCGCCGTCGCCGCCGCACTGACCGCGTTCGTCCTCGACGGCGACTGACACCGGGCGAACGCCGTTCAACCCGGCACCGCACCGGCCGGGGCCGGGTTGAGGCTGACCGGTCGGCAGTCCGCAGAGCCCGGCGCCGGTTCAGCGGCAGACGGTGTTCCGAAGCGGCGATGCGGCGGCGGAGACGGCCGGGGCGAGCGCAAACCTCGTACGGCCACCGAACCGGACCGCTCGGAGATAGCGGCCCTCAGGACGGTCGGTCCTCCACGGTCGGTCCTCCACGGTCGGGCCGCTCCGGCTGGCAGCACGGCACATTTGAAGTGCTCCCCGCCTTGGGCCCAGTGCGTTCCGCGGTCCGCTGGCTTCCGCTGGCTCGCGCCACGTCATAGCCACGGCGCCGTACAACCCTCTACGCAGCCGGATCGTCTCTCTTCGCGGGCGGTCCGATCCGGCCGCGCCTCCCACCACCACAGAGGACGCCATGAGACTCCCCGCCCGTGTCACGGTCGCGGCCGCGCTGACCGCCCTGGTCGCACTCGGTCCCCTCGGTGCGCACGCGTTCGCCGACGAACCGGAGAGCGATCAGCTCTGGCTCAACACCCCCTACGAGCTTTCGCTCCCGGCCGGGGGCACTCAGAGCCCGGGCGAAGCACGGGTGTTGGACGTCGGGCTCTACCATGACAACGCCGACGCCGAGGTGGTCGACGGCCGGGTGCACGTCGACGCCTCGGGGATCGCCGCCGTCGCCGAGATCGAGTGGCCGTCGAACTGCGCACCCACCGGCCCCACGGCCGTCTGCTCGGTGCCCGCCGTCAGCAACACCGGTGACGCCGACGACATACGACTCACGGTGCGGGCGGCACCCGGCGCCGCGGCCGGCGCGCGGGGCACCGTCCGCTACTCCGCGACCGCGACCGGCGGCCCCGACGGTACCCTCACCGCCTATGAGCAGGAGACCACCGTCTCCGTGGCCGCCGGGCCCGATCTCACTCCGGTCGGCGTGCACGACGTCGAACACGCCGTGCTCGGCTCCTCCCTCACGCAGCCGGTGGCGGTCGTGAACCGCGGCACCGAGGCCGCACACGGGTTCACCCTGGAGATGAACGTCCCGTACGGCCTGGACTTCGACGCGCGCCGGCCCGAGTGCCAGTACCGCACCACAGGCGGCGGGAACGCGCCGATCACCTTCGCCACCTGCACCTACGACACGGTCCTCGAACCCGGTGAGACCTTCGCGCTGCCCGGCGGGGTCGGACTCGCGGTCCGCGAGCACGCGATGGACGAGCGGTTCGGCGTGAACGTCACGCTCGGCGGCGGCGCCACCGACATCGACACTGGGAACGACTCGGCGTACGCGGCCGTCCGCGCCGACAACACCGCGGACTTCCGGGTCCGCGGCGCCACGGTCCGGGGCGCGGCCGGTGAGACCGTCACCGCGCGCCTGCGCTTCCGCAACACGGGCCCGGCGTGGGTGGCCAACCTCGGCTCGGGCGATCCGGTGGCCTCCGTCGGCTTCGTCGTGCCGCGGGGCGCAACCGTCACCGGCTACCCGGAGGAGGAGTGCCACCCCACCACCCTGGCCGGTGAGTACTACGAGGGCACGACCGGCGCCCCGCGCTACGCGTGCTCGCTGCCGATCTGGGCCGCCCCCGACGCGGTGCGCGACTTCGCCTTCGCTCTGCGCGTCGACACGGTGCTGCCCGGTGCGACCGGAGCGGTCACGCTCACACCGCCCTATGGCGACACCTTCCCGTTCGACCCGAAGCCGGGCAACAACAAGGCGAAGGTCGTGCTGAACCCGGGAGTGAAGCCGTAGGCGCCCGGGGTGCGGCCGTCTCGGTCAGAGGGCCTTGGCCAGGGCCCCTGCCGATCCGGTCCGCGCCCAGGGTAGTTCGCGTGGCATGCCGCTGATCGGGTTCGTGTAGATCGAGCAGTACAGGCCGGGCACGACCGCGACCGGGCCGACCAGGCGGGAAGCCGAGCGGCTCGGAGCTGGGCCATCTGTGCGGTTGGCGTGCGGGGCTTTCCGGTCCAAGGGGCGTCGCTCGTTCGGGTGCGAAGAGACGTTTTTGCTGCTGCGTGCGGTGTCCGGTGCGGGAGATGATTCCGGCGCCCCGTGCACGGGGACACACCAGCCGTCGCGCCCTGCAGGAGTTGCTCCGTGGTCCTTGTCATCGTCGTCGCCGTAGCAGCCCTGCTGGCCGGACTTGCCGCCAACCGCTACTTGCGTCCCCTCCTGCTGAGTGAGGACGACGACACCGGCATGGCCGTCAAAGACCTCGTGGGCCCACTCCTCACACTGACCGTGCTGCTGCTCGCCTTCGTCCTGGTCACTGCCAACAGCTCCTACGGCAAAGCCGAGGTCGCCGCCCGCGGCGAAGCCCGCGCCGTCGACCAACTCGTCGAGGCCGCCGAGTACGCCCCCGCGAGGCAGCGGGCCGAAGTGCAGGCCGACGCCGTCTGCTACGCCCGCGCGGTACGCGCCAAGGAATGGCCGGCCATGGCTGACGGCAACAGCTCCACGGCCCCCAGCGTCTGGTCCACCGACCTGCGGCGCGTCTTCCGCGAGGTACAGGACAAGCCCGTCTTCGGAATGCTGGTGGCCGCCGACAACAAACGCTCCGACGAACGCGAGGAACGCCTCACCCAGGCCACCGCCAGCATCCCCAGCGCCATCCTCTGGTTTCTCCTCTCCACCCTCGTCATCACCGTGATCGCCCTCGGCGTCTGCCTGCCCCGGCGCAACAACCGCGGCCAGATCACCACCCTGGTCGTCATCACCGCACTGCTGACCACCACCCTGTGCATCATCCGCGACGTCGACCGCCCCTTCGGCGGCATCATCGACGTCCAGCCCACCGCCATCACCAAAGTCGAACACCAGGCCAATCGCGACTTCCTCGCCCGCC
Organism: Streptomyces sp. NPDC102406; assembly: GCF_044765725.1. Lineage (NCBI taxonomy): Bacteria > Bacillati > Actinomycetota > Actinomycetes > Kitasatosporales > Streptomycetaceae > Streptomyces > Streptomyces sp. NPDC102406. The sequence goes on from NZ_JBIWKP010000011.1 coordinate 118,715, forward strand.
ACAGCGCCGATGAACTGCCCTGCGACAACGACGGCACCCGCCACAACGCCTGACCAGCACCAACTCCCGCCACCGCAAGCACCTGACGGGCGCCCTGATCGGCCAGCCAACGCCGCGCCGCCTCCACGGCTCGCATCTCCATTCGGGGAGTATGGCAAGCCTCGCGTGACCCGCACGCAACAGCCCGGCCGGGACCACCGTGGTGCCGTACCGCCGCCACAAGGAGAGGGCCTGCCCGACCGGGAACAGGCCCCACAAGTCGGCGTCCGCGTCGAGCACGCCTTCGCCCGGATGCCGACCTGGAAAATGCCGTCGTCTGCCGACGGCCGACTGCGAGACGACTGAGCGCAGCACGCGATGCACGGCATCGCTCGCCTGCACCGGCGGTGAGGGCGCGCCTGTCCGGCGTCCAAACTGCGTGGCGGGAGTGCGCGCCGCCTTCCAGGCTCAGCCTGGCCGGATCGCAGAGCGCCACCTGTGACAGAGCCAGTTCGACGACAGAATTCGTCCGTATCTGGCAACTCCTGCGTGCTGGTTGCCCGTTCGGAGGGTGCCGTCCCGTCGCTATCCCATTAACACAGTTCGCAAACCACCCGCTAGTGGACTTGCCGCCGCATATGCACTTGTGACTTTCTGGAATCAGTAAGAACCGTGTGTAGCGGTCGATCGGGGACCGTGAAGGGATGACCGATGAGTACTGCTCAAGCACCAGCGGCGGATGACGAGTCCTCCGTCCCCCCCATCAGCACGGTCGCCGGGACCGGGGTGGCCGGGTTCAAGGGAGAGAACGAGTCTGGCGCGACAGCTCAGTTGAACCGTCCGTACGGGATCGCGGTGGACGGCAACGGCACTCTCTACTTCTGCGACTTCGGCAATCACCGGGTCCGCAAGATCACCACAGACGGGAAGATCAGCACGGTCGCCGGGACCGGCGCCGCGGGCTTCCGCGGTGACGGCGGACCTGCCCGCTCGGCCCAACTGCACAATCCGCGTGAGGTGGTGGTGGACGCCGGCGGCACGCTGTACGTCACCGATTCCAGCAACCACCGGGTGCGCAGGATCACCGCGGACGGGGTCATCAGTACGGTCGCCGGGACCGGCGTCGCGGGCTTCGGTGGTGACGGCGGACCCGCCGTCTCCGCCCGGCTGAACCTCCCGTTGGGGATCGCGCTGGACACCACCGGTGCCCTGTACATCTGTGACTACAGCAATCAACGGATCCGCAAGATCGCTACGGACGGGACGATCAGCACGGTCGCGGGGAGCGGGGTCGCTGGATTCAAGGGAGACGGTGGCCCAGCGGTCTCAGCTCAACTGAAGAACGTGCATGGGGTGGCGGTGGGCCAAGAGGGCGACCTCTACATCGCCGATTCCAGTAACAACCGGGTCCGTAAGGTGACGGCCGACGGAACGATGAGCACGATCGCCGGGACCGGCACCGCGGGCTACAGCGGTGACGGCGGTCCCGCTGCCTCCGCTCAGTTGAACTTCCCTCTGACCCTGGTGGCGGACAGCGGCGGCGCCCTCTACATCTCCGACCACAGCAATCAACGCGTCCGGAGGATCGGCGCGGACGGGAAGATCAGCACGGTCGCCGGCACCGGTGCCGCGGGCTTCAGCGGCGACAGCGGCCCGGCCACGGTGGCCCGGTTGAACAACCCGCGCGGGCTCGCTGTCGACTGTGTCGACACCCTCTACATCTCCGATTTCGACAATCACCGGATCCGGAAGATCAGATCAGCGAGGCTGGCCGGGCTGCCCGACGCGGGCACCGTGGTCTGCTGGGCCAACGTACGCAGTCGGTTGCGTATGGGGGTCTCGCGCGAGTCCGTGAAGGACGGGGCCGAGGTCCATCAGTCGCTCGCCGTCCGCCGCGACCACCAGCGGTGGCGGTTGCTCGCGGCGGGCCAGGACGACGGAGACATCCTGTACCGGATCGAGAACGTGCGCAGTGGCAAGGTCCTGGAAGTCGTAGGAGCGGGGACAGCGCAAGGAGCGGCCGTCGCGCAGCGCGCCTATGAGGGGGGCGACGCACGCCATCAGCAGTGGAGGCTGATCCCGGTGGGCGCGGTGGCCGACAGCCCGCGCGTGTACGAGATCGCCAACGGGCACAGCGGCCTGTTGCTGCGCGTGGAGTCCAACGGTCCAGCGGCGGTCACGCAGTTCGGGGCGGAGGGCGACCACCGCGGCCGGCAGTGGCAGTTGCTCCCTGTATGAGACATGAGCGAGGGGTTCAGGGACGAGGACGTCCCTGAACCCCTCGTCATCCGGAAGGCTACTCGGAGCGGCCCGGCTTCTCGGCGGAGGCCTTGGGCGCCTCGGGCTTCTTGGCCTCGGCGGCCGCCGGCTTGGGCTGCATGCACTCGCTCTTCTTCGGCATGTCATCCAGGTCCGCGGGCTTCTTGAGGCCGCTGTGCCCCGTCACCGTCGCACTCGACTCCTGCATGCCGCCGGCCGCCGCCGCGGACACCGAGCTGGGCTGCTGGGCGTACTGCGCCTGCGCGTCGGCCGATGCCTGCGTGCTGTGGATGAAGGAGCCCAGAAATCCCAGGATCACCCGTGCTTCGGGTGACTGCTCCTGCACGATCTTCGCCCGGGAGGTGGCCCCATGGATGCCGTGCGTGTAGAGGCTTGTGGTCGTGTCGTCGTAGGTGCCGTCGTCGGCGTCCTCGAAGTCGATGTCCGTACCCGGCCGTGGTTTGCCCTGGTCGGGGATGACCGAGAAGAGGCCTGTGCCCTGGCCTGCGAAGCGGAAGATGTTGTCGAACACCATGATCGTCACCTTTGGTCGTGGCGGAGCCGCACGCGTGGTCAGGGCCCCTTGTACAGATCGCGCTCGCTGTCGGTCAGGTTCTCGCCGTCGAACATCGTGTGGTGGACCTCCAGGGCGGAGACGACCTCGGCCAGTCCCTGCATGCGGAAGCCGCCGTCCGCCAAGCCGATCTCGTTGATGTCGCGGGCGACCAGCCGCTCGAGGCCGGGGTAGTCACCGGGCTGCGGGGGTGACAGCACCTTCACCGGCACCGCGTACTCCACCGCGAGCAGACCGGAGAAGGTCACCGGGATCTCGTACGTGTACTGCTTGCGGGTCCGGCGCTGGGTCACGAGGGTCTCCACACGAGAGCCCGGCGGGACTTTTCCGGAGATCTGGGATTTGGAGGCCCAACTGGTGTTCAGAGAACCGCCGACGGAGGCCGCGACCCCTTGCGCCAGCGCGGCGTTGAGCCCGGCGGTGCCCGATGCACTGCCCGTGGTCGTGAATGCTGTCGATCCTGTTACCGAGCCCGTCGCGGTATTCGTCATCCCGTTGGTCATACCCATGTCGACGGCGTTCGCGTTGTCCACGCCCACGCTGTCCTTGCTGTTCTTGTTGGTCACCGTGTTCGAGTTCTTGTTCGTCATCTCGTTCTTGAGCTGAGCCTGTAGCTGCGCCTGGAGATTCAGCCCCAGTTGTAGCTGCAGTTGCAACTGAAGCTGCGCGCTGACATTGCCGCCGAAAGTTAGTTTGGTGTCTCCCGAAAGAGACCAGGTGGCCCCGTTCGACACGGTGAAATCGACCGAGTCGACGAAAGTCATCTCGTCCTTGCCGCGATTGACGTAGGTACGCGACGAGAACGTGTCGGGTGGGGGCTGGGCGATGTCGCGCCGCTCCTCGATCAGCGGTTCCCCGAGGTTCATGTAGGCCAGCCACCCCAGATCGAACGCCGGCTTCCCGGTGAAGTCGCCGAACCGCAGCTTGTTCACGGAGAATCCGACGGGCTTGTGCTGCACGCCGTAGTCGTCGACGAAAACCAGACTGGGATGGCCCAGAATGGCATCTTGAGCCTGCGCGATGCCAAGTTCGCGCAAGTTCTTCTTGGTCAGTGGCTGACGCTTGGCCCGTTCCAGGTTGTACGCGTTGGAAGGCAATGTCTGTCCTCGGCTGATCCGGTCGAAACCCCGCACGGTGATGTGGGAACAGGCGGACTACGCACACGTTCCGAATCGAAGCTAGCACGGACCCTATTTGCCGAGAAGACCCATTCACGGTCAACGCTCAATCGAGTGACGAGGAATTCTCGCCAGCCTCAGGAATCACACGCCATCTCTCCGCAATTCACGCCCAAGGGTGGTGTAGCTGGAATCCCGCCAGCTTTGGGGGTATTTGCCTCGGTCGCGCATTCGTTTTTCGGTGCGCCTTCGGTCGAGCGCTATTGACCGAGCGTTTATGCCACGTGCTTAATCAGTGCTTGAGCGCCGCGACGCGCCGTTCTCCCTCCCACATCAGAAACAGGTGAGGTTTCCGCGATGTACACGCAAGAACGCACGACGATGTCGAATCTGGTGGTCGGCGGCCCGGTGGCGGTGAACAGCTACGACAACGCGATCGTGGCGGCGCTGGTCGAGAACAAACCTGTCATGCTCGTCCACGCCTTCAACGGCGGCTACCTGCGACCCGTAGAGCTCAAGCCGGAGAGCCACGACAAGGGTGTGAAGCTGGCGACCACGCTCGACCCGGCCACCAAGGAGGCCCAGGGTCACCTCTGGTACCTCTCCCCCGCCGGCTTCTTCGGCCAGCGGCCGCTGTACTGCATCGAAAGTGCCGCAGGCCAGGTGCCACCCCCCGCCGCCACGGGCGCGGGCGCGGGCGCGAGTCAGGCTGACGCGGGACGCGGTGACGACGGCACGCCCAAGCCCCAGCGCAGGCGCATCACCGTCCACCAGGACGCCCCCAAGAGCACGGCCGACACCGTGCAGGTCGGCCTGCCGGACAAGGTCGGCGACAAGTGGCGCGGGAAGAACGGCGCATTGGAGGACACCCAATTGTGGGTCGTCACCGTGACACCGTGGGGCGGGATCACCTTCGTCCCGATCACCCACCCCGATGCCATCCTCGGGTTCAAGGACCACGCGGTGACGGCCGACAGCGAAGTGCGGCTCACCTACAACTGGGGCGGGGACTTCACCGGGACCGTCATCAACACCTTCTACCCGCGGCTGCCCAGCGAGTGGAACGTCCCCTACCACCACGTCTTCACGTGATCCGCGGCCACCGCCGCGCCGCCCCCTCCCGAGCCCACGCCCGCGCCGCCTGGAAGAGGCATCACAATGCCCGTGCCCACACACGAACTGAAGCTGGCAATCGTCAACGCCGCCACGGGACAACCCCTCGGCACCAAAGCCGCTCCGAGCGCGGACGGGACACTCGTCGTCCGCGACTTCCCCGACGACGGTCCGAGCCCCGCACAGTGGCAACTCACCCCGGCCCCCACCCCGCAGGACGACAAGACCTACGTGATCCGCAACGCGGCCGACGGCAAGGTGCTCGACAACCCCGCCACCGCGGACCGCGGCGTCCGCCGGCAGGACGCCGCCGCGGGCAAGAAGAGTCAGCAGTGGCACGTCGTCCCGGTCGAGGGCGAAGCCGGCCTCTACTTCATCGAGGACATCTCCGGTGACGTCGTTCTCGACCTCGCCGACCCCGGCGAGGTCGACACCCGCATCATCCTGAGCGCTTATGACGACAGCGCCCTGAGCCAGCGCTGGCGATTCGTGACCGCCGAACCCGAGCGCACCAGCGACCCGGTGCTGCGCTGGACGCCCCTGAGCCATTGGAACGGTCGCCAGTCCTGGCGCCTTGACCGCTCCCCCGCGCTGCGCCCGGCACCCGACGCCTCCCCGTCCTTCAGCGACGTGCTGCTGGTCCTCGACCGGTTCGGCAGCAACCCGGGCGCCGGCGGATGGAACACCGTGGGGCCCAGTCACTTCCCCACCCCCACCGGACAACCTGGCTGGTGGGCGGGTGTCGGTGCACGGTTCCTCGCCGACACCACGGGCAAGGGACGACAGGACATCGTCGGCCTCAAGCCCGCGAAGGGAGCCGTGACGTCGTCCGGCCGGGGCGACGGCATGTTCGACGATGACGAGCGCGTCCTGCACCCACCCGCGCCCTCCGCCAAACCCGCGGACCTGTGGACCCTCGCGGACATGACGGGCGACGGCCGCCCCGATGTCGTCGTCCTTTCCGCCGAGGGGGTACGGGTCTCCTCCCAGGCCGAGGACGGGACGTTCGCGCCCGCGGGCGGCGAGCTGGTCCTCAAGGCGTTCGGGCACGGCCCCCAGGCAGGCGCGTGGTCGACCGACAAGCATCCCCGCTTCCTCGCCGACACCACCGGCGACGGCAGGCTCGACCTCATCGGCTGCCACGACGACGGCGTCTGGATCTCCCTCCAGGACGAGGAAGGAAAGTACGCACCGCTCGGCGACGAGCCCGCCCTCAGGGCGTTCGGCCACCACGAGGAGGCGGGCGGCTGGCTGGCCGACAAGCATCCCCGCTTCCTCGCCGACACCACCGGCGACGGCAGGCTCGACCTCATCGGCTGCCACGACGACGGCCTCTGGATCTCCCTCCAGGACGAGGACGGCACCTTCGCCGAACCCCTGTACGTCCTCGACGACTTCGGGGGCGCCCAGGGCTGGAGCTCGGCCACCGAACACCCCCGCTTCCTGCTCAGCACCGCCAGCGAAGAGGCGGTGGACATCGTCGGATTCGGCCCGCAAGGGGTCGTGGTGGCCCGGGGGCGCGGGGACGGCACGTTCGAGCCCGCGCACATCGTCCTCAACGACTTCGGGGAGGCCCAGGGCTGGTCGAGCAGCAGACACCTACGCCTCCTCGCCGACGTCACCGGCGACGGCCACCCGGACATCGTCGGCTTCGGCGACGAGGGCGTCTGGGTGGCGCACAACCGCGGCGACGGCCGATTCGAACAGGCCCAACTGGTATGCCGCGGCTTCGGACACAGCGACGACGCCGGCGCCTGGCGGGTCGACCGCCACCCCCGCTTCCTCACCGACATCACCGGCGACGGCCGCGTCGACATCGTCGGCTTCGGTGGTCCCGGCGTATTCGTGGCCCGCAACCTCCACCGCCGCTTCCGCACCCGGTAGCCCGCGAGGCAGCTCCGCGGCGCCCACGACAGCGGCCCGTCGGACGGGCCTGCGCGACGTGTTCGCGCCGGCCCGCTTCAGCGGTCAAGCTGACGCAGGCGACAGATGGGCGCCGAGCCGGTCGGCCCCGCGAAGTCGTCGTCTCCGGCCCGCGGCAGCAGTGGTTGGAGCTGCCGGCCGATCCGGGCACTGCCTCCACCAATGCCGCCCATGCGTCCGCCTGATCACCGAGCCGGGCTGCCTCGCATGCGGAGTACCGGGGCACGTAACCGGGTGTCGCCCGCGCCTCGAAAAGGGGTCGTCGCCACGTCGTACGACCCGGACGCAAGCCGTACTCTCCGTAGGCGCAGGCTTCGTGTCAGGCTCGGTCGTACTTCCAGGATCCGCAGCTGTACGGCTCGCCCTCCAGAGACGACAAGCACGCCTGATAGCGGATCCACGCGCCGTTGTAGATCTGCGTCTGGGCGAACTGCTTGGTCACCGCGGGGCCGTCGTACCCCTTCCTGTTGTAGACGTAGTCGACGTAATAGTCGTACCTGCCGCTGTACTCGTCCATGACGGCGATGATGCCCATCGTGGCCTTGCCGTCGGGCTTGAGGTCGTGAACGGTGAAGTAGTTGCCGCTGGTCTTCCAGTCGACGCTGGCCGCGCCATTACTGTTGCCCACGGTGCCGTCGGCCGCCGCACCGGGCGCGAAGGTCGCGGTCGCGGCCGTGATCAGGGCCGCTGTGCCGAGTACGGCGGCCAAGCCGAGCTTGCCAGTACCTATGGATCGCATGGGGTCCCCCTGGAAACGCTGCACGTGGACTGCAAATCGGCAACAGGATGGGGCGCGGGGTGTGCGACGTCGAGAGGTGGGGCGGCATCCGTTTGTGCGAGCCGAAGGCCGGGGCGATCGGGCCCGCCGCCGAGGAGCTGCGCGCGTACGCGGCTGGCGCGGAGACCTACGTCCTCCATCCTGAGCAAGGCGCTGGCGCGTCTGACCGGTGCAGGTTCGTTTCCTCAGTGTCCGTACGGGTGAAGCGGCGGTGCGCGCTGTCCCCACCGGGGCAGTAAAGGCCACGGCAACATCCCTCAACAGAAAGACCCCCATGCGTCTTCGCTCCGCCTTCACAGCCGTTCTCGGCGCCGCTCTGCTCCTCACCGCGACCCCTTCTTCCGCATCGGCCGCCGCCGGACAGTTCCGCTACGACTACCTGACCGACGAGGGATACGAGGTCACCGGCTTCCTCACTGACCCGCCCAACAACCAGTGCCTCACTCTCCCCGGCGTCGGCCAGGACAACCCCCAGCCCGGCCACTCGCCGAAGAACCGCACGGATGCCTGGGCAACGGTCTTCAGCGAGCCCGACTGCCAGGGTGAGTTCTTCAAACTCCGCCCGCACACCGGTGGAGCATCGGAGCGACTCAAGGTCCGTTCGGTCGTCTTCGACTGACACACCCCCGCTACCTCGTTCGTAGTCCTGCACTGAGACCACCGGCCTCCGGGTCCGGCACGCACTCCCCCCTTGGTATTCATGATCCGGGAGGGGGCGGTGTTGCCGGTTCCGGAGGCACGGACGCACCGCTGACGAGGGACTTGAGCACCGGTGTTGTCCGGGAGCATCTACGGCGCGCTCACTCCCCGAGCACGAGAAGCAGAAGGCGTACTCCGGAGCCGTCGCCGAGGCACACGCCGACTTCGCGGACAGCTCAGGCTCACGATTCCACCCGGGGTCGCAGCCCTGCGGCCGGTGTCTCAACGCCCCCCGTAAGAACGCCGAGCCACTGCCCGCCGAACTCGCCGGTCCCGCTGCCGGCGGACGCGAGACCACGGCCAGGGCGACGCCCCGGTCGGCCGCGGCGCGGACGGCGCACGTACGCCGCCGCGCCGACAAGTTCATCGACGAACGCCGCTCAGCGCTCGACAGACTGGGCCGGCCGCGATGCAGCAGCCGCCCCATCTAGATGAAGCAGCCTCCCTCTCTATCAGCCCCGCCTCAGGGCGCCGGCTCCGCGACGGGACTGCGTCGGCACCGGCACCGGCACCGGCATCGGCATCGGCATCGGCATCGGCCAGACCGTCGGGTCACACCAGATCCCCCCTGAGGCTCGGCGTCACTGTGCCCCATGTGACCATGTGACGTCCTATGACATCCGAAGGCGCATCCTCCTGGTCCCGGCGGACCGTTCTGCCGGTCCTGGGCCCGCGGCATGCTGACGTGGTCCAGTGGGAGCGACCGACCGGCTGGTGGGCCGAGCCGATCTGGACGAGCGTGAAGCGGCGAAGATCCGGGACATCCTGCCCGCGACGGGGCACGCGAGGAGACCGAGCGGGTGATCACTCCCGGCTACGAACACCTCCCGCGTGTCCTGGGCGGGAGCGGGGCACCCAGTACGCCTCCTGACCCCGAACAGCGACCGTGGCCCCCAGGGCACCACACGTCAACCGTTGCACGTCCACAGCGGTGTCATCCGCCGCTCCCAGCAGGAAGAACTCGTGATGACCGAGCAGGTTCTCGATCGCATCGCCGGATATGAGCGCCGGTTCAACACGCTCTTCGAGGAGTACTTCGACACGTTGAGCGCCGGGCTGGACGCGCCGTCGTTCAGTCGTTTCACCCCGGAGTGCTTGCGGTTGTTGCGGGAGTTGTCCTTGCGGGGCGGCAAGCGGATGCGGGTCGTTCTGCTGCATGAAGCGGCGCGTCTGGTGACGGACGAGCCGGTCGAGGGGCTGGAGGCTGCGGCGCTGAGTATCGAGCTGCTGCAGACCCACGGTCTGGTGCACGACGATCTCATCGACGACAGCCCCACCCGCCGAGGCGGCCCGTCCACCTACTACGCCTATCGTGAGCGGTTCCCCGACCGGCCGCGGACGGCCCTTGGCCTGACCGTGCTCGCGGGGGACCTCGCCCTCGCCCTGTCGCTGAAGGTGCTGCTGGAGGCGCGAGCGCCTATGGCGATGCGGCAGGCCATGGTCGAAGTGCAGACATGGGCAGCGGCCGACACGTTCGTGGGCCAGATCGTCGACCTGGAACGCGACTTCGCCGACGCGCCGGGCGAGGAGGTCCTGCACAGCGTGGCCGACTACAAATCCGCCCGCTACTCGATTCTCGCACCCCTGCAACTCGGGCTCCTGTCCGCAGGCGAGCAGCCGGCGCTCTTCGATAAGGAACTGCGGGAGTACGCGCGGCTGGTGGGGATCAGCGGGCAGATGCGCGACGACTACCTGGATCTGTTCGGGGACGCGTCCGTCATGGGCAAGCCGACCGGCACTGATATCCGCGACGGCAAGCACAGCTACACGGTCAGTGTCCTGCTTGCGGCTGTTGACGATGCCGAGCGGCGCGTGGTGGAGGCCGCGCTCGGTGACGCGTCCTGCCCGCCGGAGACCATCGCCGCCGTACGGGCGATCGCGGAGCGTCATGGTGTGCCGGGCAGGATGCAGGCGGACATGCGCCGCTTCGCGGAGCAGGCCACCGAGGTGGCCGCCGGCTGGCGTTCACGGTGGCGGGAAGAGGCGGTCACCTTCTTCGAACAGGTACCGCTGTGGAGCGTCAACCGCACCGGGTGACCGGCCCGTTCAGGCGCCTGCCGGGTGCCGCCTTCGGTGGCGGGGGCCAGCGCGTCAACTCCGTGACGGCCTGGGGCCAGGGTTCGGGGGTGCCGTCGGCGCCGGGAAGGGCGTGGTCGATACGGAGAGAAACGCTGTTGGCGTCTTCGCGTGTCGCCGCCATGACGGCCAGGCGGAGACGCCGGGCGGGCTGCACAAGACGGCGTCGATACGCGCGCCTGGAGGGCGGCGGACGGCACTGGTGGGGAGGCGGGCAGGTGTCCTCGGTGCGCTCTCCGGTTTTCGTCAGACGAATCCAGCGCCGGTAGCGCGTACCGCGGTTCCGCTCGCCGCGCTTGCTCGGCGGCACGACAAACTACTGGATGCTCCAGCGGGGGGAACGCTCAGGATCGTTGGGATAGGCGAATACGTTGAGCTCGCCCCCGCGGCCCACGCCACGGTGACTTCCGTAGGAATGGCACAACCGTGCATGGGCTGGTCCTGCTCCTACCCGCGCGATGGCATCCTGCCGGTACAGGCGCTGGCCTGCCGGGCTGCGCTCCGCGGTGAGCAGCCCCTGCTGCTCGTAGTAGCGCACGGCGCGCACCGGTTCGACCGGCTCGCCCCCTTCTTCTCGCCGGACGTCGAGCTGCATCAAGCAGCTTCTCTGCCCTATGGGGGCACGTGGCGTGCGCACCGGGGTATGGCGCGGTTCTTCCTCAGGATGGGAGAGGTGTGGGAGTCGTTCGACAGGGTGGAGCAGCAGTTCCTCGCCGCGGGTGAGACTGCGGTCGTGCTCACACAGGTTCGTGCCCGCGCTCGCGCGACCGGCCGGGAACTCAGCTTCCCGCTTCCGCAAGCGATCACGGTCAAGGATGGGCGGATCACCGAGGTCCGTCCGTTTTACTGGGACATCCAAGCCATCGCCGACGCCTGCGCCTGCGCCGTACCGGCATCGGCATCGGCATCGGCATCGGCATCGGCATCGGCATCGGCAGACTGACGGCTTCGTTCCGCGGCGCCTGTCCCGCCCTGTCCGCCCCGTTCGCCCCGTTCGCCCTGTCGCCCCGTCCCGCGTTCGCATCACTCGCGGGGCGGGCGGTCCGTATCCGGAGTCGTCGGGGCGAGGAGCGGTCGTTGAGTCGCCTTGTGGTCGGCGTACACCGCCCATGCCTCCCGCGTCGAGTCGAGAGTGGAGACCTCGCTGACCGGCACGTCCCACCAACTGTCGCTGTCCGGGGCGGAGATGGTGGGGTCGGTCTCGACGTGGATCACGACGGGGCCGCCGTCCGCGGGCCACGCCTTGGCCTCGGCGATGGCCTTCTCCAGCGCCCCGCGCGAGCGCACCTCGATGACGTGCGCTCCCAGACTGCGGGCGTTGGCGGCCAAGTCGGTGGGGAGCCGGGGCCCGTCAAGACGCCCCTCGGCGGACCGGTAGCGGTAGCGGGTCCCGAACCGCTGGGAGCCGACCGACTCCGACAGCGAGCCGATCGAGTGGAAGCCGTGGTTCTGGACGACCACGACGATGACCTTCACACGTTCCTGCACCGCCGTGACCAGCTCGGTCGGCATCATCAGATAGCCGCCGTCACCGACCATCGCGAACACGTCCCGCGTGTCGTCGGCGAGCCGGACACCTAGCGCGGCCGGGATCTCGTAGCCCATGCACGAATACCCGTACTCGACGTGGTATGCCTTGCGTTCGCGAACGCGCCACAGTTTGTGCAGGTCGCCTGGCATGGATCCGGCGGCGCACAGGACGACGTCGCGAGGGTCGGCGAGTTCGTTGACGCAGCCGAGGACGGTGCCCTGGGTGAGGGCGCCCTCGGCCAGCCGGTCCGTCACCGAGGCGGGCGGACGGTAGGCGTCCTCCACCTGCTGGTCCCAGTCCCGCCAGAGTGCGGCCTGCCGCTCCTCGTACTCCGTCGGCACGCGGTGCCCGTCGAGCGCGGTGGTCAGTGCGGTGAGGGCTTCGCGGGCGTCGGCCACGACCGACAGGCCGGCGTGTTTGCCCGCGTCGAACCCGGCGATGTTGATGTTGATGAACCGAACTCCCGGTTGCTGGAAGGCGGTTCGTGACGCGGTGGTGAAATCCGCCCAGCGCGTGCCGATGCCGACGACCACGTCGGCGTCCCGGGCGAGTGCGTTGGCCGCGGTCGTTCCCGTGGAGCCGATGCCGCCCATCGCCTGTGGGTGGCCGTGCGGCAGGGAGCCCTTTCCGGCCTGGGTCTCCCCCACCGGGATGCCGGTCGCGTCCGCGAACGCGGTCAGGGCCGCCTCCGCGCCCGAGTAGTGCACGCCGCCGCCCGCGACGATCAGCGGGCGCCGCGCCGAGCGCAGCAGCTCGGCGGCGGCGGCGATCCGGGCCGCCTCGGCGGGCGGCCGGGCGATGTGCCAGGTCCGCGCGTCGAACAGCTCGACCGGCCAGTCGTACGCCTCGGCCTGAACGTCCTGCGGCAGCGCGATCGTCACCGCGCCGGTCTCGGCCGGATCGGTGAGCACCCGCATGGCGCCGAGGAGTGCGGAGGGCAACTGTTCGGGCCGGACGACCCGGTCGAAGAAGCGGGACAGCGGCCGGAAGGCGTCGTTGACGGTGATGTCCGCGGCGCCGGGCTGTTCCAGCTCCTGGAGGACGGGGGCGCTGGGGCGGGTGGCGAAGGTGTCCGCGGGCAGCAGCAGCACCGGGACCCGGTTGATCGTCGCGAGCGCCGCACCGGTCAGCATGTTGGTGGAACCAGGGCCGATGGAGGCGGTGCAGGCCCAGGTCTCCAGGCGGTCCCGGTGCCGCGCGTAGGCGACCGCCGTGTGGACCATGGCCTGTTCGTTGCGGGCCAGTACGTACGGGAGGCCGTCGGGCTCCCCCTCCTGCTGGAAGAGGGCCTGGCCGAGGCCCGCCACGTTCCCGTGGCCGAAGATGCCGAGGACACCGGCGAAGAGGCGGCTGCGCCGCCCGTCGCGTTCGCTCCATTGGGCGGCGAGGAACCTGACCGTGGCCTGCGCCACGGTCAGGCGTACCGTCGTGGCCTGTCCCGTGCTCATGCGGCACCTCCTGCGGCTTCGTCGGGGAGGGAGGGGGTCGGCGCGAGTCGCGCGTCGAAGGGCAGGTCGCGCCAAGTGTCGCGGACCCAGGCGTGTGCGGGGTCGTCGCAGATGAGCCAGGCGCGTACGGGTCCGGGACCGGCCATGACGTTGAGGTAGTAGAGGTGGGCGTTCGGCGCCGCCATGGCCGGTCCGTGCCAGCCGTGCGGCACAAGGACCACGTCTCCGGTACGCACTTCGGCCAGCACGTCGATCGGGCGGTCGGGGTCGGAGGCGTAGACGCGCTGGTAGCCGACGGGGTCGGTGCTTCGGGCGTCGGTCGGCTGCGTCTCGAAGTAGTAGATCTCCTCCAGCGCGGTCTCCTCCCCCGGCCGCTCGACGTCGTGCTTGTGCGGTGGCCACGAACTCCAGTTCCCGGCCGGGGTGATGACCTCGCAGGCGATGAGGGCCTCGGCGTCGAGCACGTCCGGTGTGCCGAAGTTGCGCACCTGGCGTGAGCAGACACCGGCCCCGCGCGCTTCGACCGGCACGTCGGCGGCGGCCACGTGCCGGAACGCCTGCCCGCCTCCGTTCTCCGGCACGCGGGCCCCGGCGACCGCGACGCGCGCCGCGCCGGAGTCGGCCCGCAGCGTCAGGCGCCACCCGGCGGGTACGTAGGCGGTGTCCGTGGGCCCGCTGAACACGTCACGGCGTCCGGCGAGTCGCGCCTCGTGCGTCTTTCCGTCGGGCGCCACGGCCAGGACCCGTACGCCTCCGGAGAGCGGCACGACGATGTGCTCCCAGCCCGCCGCCTCAAGGACGCGGGTGTCGCCGGCGTCGAGGGTCGCGACCCGCAGGCTCGTGTACCGCCAGTCCGGGGGCGAGGCGGTGGCGGCGACCTCCCAGCCGTCGTCGGCGGCGCTGCCGAGGGGCAGGACCCAGCGGGCGTTGTCGTTCATCGGCTGCTCCCGTGGACGAGGTCGGCGGCGATGTCGACGGCCGCGGCGACATCACCGCCCGGCGGATACAGAAGCGTGCGCCCGACCACCAGGCCGCGCACCGCGGGCAGGGACATGGCGGCGCCCCAGGCGGCGTAGGTGTCGTGGGGGTCGCCCTGCGGGTCGCCGCCGAGCAGCAGCGTCGGCAGCGTGGTCGCGTCCAGGACGCGTTCGAGTTCGTCGACGACCGGCAGCTTGAGCCAGGTGTAGGCGCTGCTCGCGCCGAGCCCGCTCGCGATGTGTATCGACTTGATGACGCTGTCGGGGTCGAGGAGGTTGCGGACGCGGCCCTCCTCACGCACGCTCAGGAACGGCTCGATCATGGACATCAGGCTGTGCTCGGCCAGACTGGTGACCGCGGCGGCCGTCGCCTGGAGCGTGCTGAGGCTTCCCGGGTCGTCGAGGCAGATCCGGGCGAGCGTCTTGCCGCCGTCGAGCCCTTGCGCGGCGATGGATTCGGCGGTGTAGGCGGTGAACCGGTCGTCGAGCTCGAAGACGGAACCTTGCAACCCGCCGCGGTTCATCGACCCGATGGCGACCCGGTCCTCCAAAGCGCCCATGAGGAGAAGGTCGTCGAGCAGGTCCGGGGTGCCGAGCACGCCGTCGACCCCGGGGCGGGACAGGGCGGTCACCAGCCGGTCGAGGAGCCCGGTGCGGCTGGCCATGGCCGCGTCGTCGTCGCGGACGCCGAGGGCACCGCGGGCCGGGTGGTCGGCGGCGACGATGAGCAGGCGGCCGTCGTCGCCGTGCAGGGGGCGGCGGGAGCGCTTCTGCCAGGCGCGCCCGATGCGCTCGGGCTCGCGGGCCCGGATGTCGGTGAGTCGTGCGGCGTCGATCATGTGGTCCCCACGGTCTGGACCGGCGACGGTGAGGCGAGGGCCGCCTCCACCTCGGACGTGGTCGGCATGGCGGTGGAACACGCGAGGCGGGCGGCCACGAGCGCGCCCGCCACATTGGCGAACTCGATGATCCGGCGCAGCTCCCAGCCGCTGAGCAGGCCGTGCACGAGGGCGCCGCCGAACGCGTCGCCCGCGCCGAGTCCGTTGACGACCTCGACGGGGAACGGGGCGACCTCGACCCGTTCGTCCCGGGTGGCGGCCAGTACCCCTTTGGGGCCCTGTTTGACGACGGCGAGTTCGAGGCCCCGGTCGAGGAGCGCGTCCGCCGCCCGTCCGGGCTCCGTCTCGCCGACGGCGACCTCGCACTCCTCGCGGTTGCCGACGGCGACGGTGACGTGGTCGAGCGCGCGCTCCACCTGCCGCCCGGCCCCCTCGGGTCCGTCCCAGAACATCGGCCGGTAGTCCAGGTCGAGGACGGTGTGGCGGCGGCGCCCGCGGGCCTGCCAGGCGGCGAAGTGCGCGGACCGGCTCGGTTCGGCGGACAGGCCGGTCACCGTCGCCCAGAAGACGGCGGCGTCCCGGATGTCGTCGAGCGGCAGCTCGGCGGGCTCGATCATGAGGTCGGGCGCGCCGGCGTACCGGTAGAAGTAGAGCGGGAAGTCGTCGGGCGGGAAGACCTCGCAGAACGTCACCGGGGTCGGCGGTCCGCCCGGTGCGGTGAGCGGGGTGATGTGGGCCGGGTCCACCCCGAGCCGCGCGGCTTCCTGCCGTACGTACCGGCCGAAGGGGTCCTGTCCGACCCGGGAGACGAGGGCGGCGCTGCGCCCGTGGCGGGCCGCCGCGACGGCCACGTTGGTCGCGCTTCCGCCGAGGAACTTCTCGAACGTACGCACCTGCTCCAGGCCGACACCGTGATCGAGGGGGTAGATGTCGACGCCGGTCCGCCCGATGGCGACGAGGTCGTGGGCCATGGCTCAGCCCTTCGCGGCGGGGGTGAGGGAGAGGAGGTGGTCCACCGACGCGCGCACCGCGTCGGCCGGTCCGGGACCGGTGTCCGGGTCCGGTGCGGAGGCGAGGATGGTGTCCTGTTCGAGTACGTACCAGCCGTCGTACCCGGAGTTCTCGAGCAGCCGGACGATCGCGGCGATATCGATGTCACCGGCGCCGAGCGGCACGTACATCCCGGCGGCGACCGCCTCGGTGTAGGTCGTCCGCCCGGATCGCACCCGCTCGCACAGGTCCAGTCGTACGTCCTTCAGGTGGGTGTGGGCGATGCGCTCGGGGTGCTCGGCCGCGAGGGCGACGGGGTCGCCGCCTCCGATGAGCAGGTGCCCGGTGTCCAGGCACAGGCCGATGCCCGAGCCGTCGAGCACGCGCCGCGTCTCCTCGCCCGACTCGACCATCGTCCCCACATGAGGGTGGAGCGTCGCGACGAGCCCGGCGCCCGCGGCGGCGGCGGAGATCCGGTCGAGGTTGGCCAGCAGCGTCCTCCAGCCCGCGGCGTCGAGCGCGGGACGCTCGTCGTAGCCGTCGGTGCCGGTGGCCGCCGCGACGACGACGGTGCCCGCGTCCGCGGCCAGCAGCCCGGCGACGGCCGCCTCGACCTGCGGAAGCGGATCGTGGCCCGGGTCGTGCAGCACGGCGGGGACGAACTGGCCGACGGCCCGGAGACCGTACGAGGCGAGGGTCGCGGCCTTGTCGGCAGGGGCGTCGGGGAGGAACCCCTCGGGCCCGAACTCGGTGGCTCGCAGGCCCACTTCACGCATCTCCCGCAGCACCAGGTTCGGCGTGAGCTGGTGTCCCCAGCCAGGAACCTCGCAGACCCCCCAGGAGATCGGCGCTCCGGCGACGCGCTGGGCCAGGGGCGCGGTCACAGCTCTCCTCCTTCGGCGACGCGGACCGTGCGGTCCGCCTGGACGGCGTGGACGGTACGGGCCAACTCGATCGGCATACCGAGCCTCTTCCCTGGTTCCCGCGGCGTGGTGGGCGGGTGCTGTCCCGCTCGCACGGTTCGAGCCTGCCCTCCGCACCAATACCCCGTCAACCTATTGTCCTTACATACTGACTCACGTGCTGACTCACGTGCTGACGCATGTGCGGACTCATGCGCACCTGCTGTCGGGCTGGACAACCGCCGGGCAGCACATCGCTCAGATCACCTCGTCCTCCAACAAGATCACCTCCGTGATGCCGTCCCGGTCCAGAGGCGCGGGACCAGTTCGTCCTGCACGCCCTTCCCCGACAGCCCCAGCATCACACCCACCTGCGGGGCGGCGGCACCCGTCGGCAGCGTTCCGGCCGACCGCAGCCCGGAGACATGGAGCCCCGCACCGGTGCACTCCTGGACGATCTCGCGCAGCCGCCGCCGATGAAACCGAGGCCGGACACGATCTGCGCGGCCCCCCGGGACAGGCCCAGCGCGCGCCACCCCGGAAAGACCCAGCGTGTCCGCGAAGCCGTACTCCGACACCAAGAAGAAGAGCGCCGATCCCAGGTCCACGAGCACGTGTGTGCGCAAGCCCGCCCATGACATCGTCGACCGAGCGGGAGAACCGGTAGAGGTCCTCACGGTCGATCGGCGTGGGGGTGGACGATCCGCGCCGGGTGCAGGGGCACTCGATGGCGGCCCGGAAGGCGGCGGGGCGCGGTCAGCGGGCCGCGACCGTCATCTCGAAGGAGTAGCGCGAGGCACGGTAGACGTGTGTCCCGTACTCGATCGGTGTGCCGGTGTCGTCGTACGCGGTCCGGGTCATGGTCAGCAGGGTGGCGCCGCGGGTCTCGTCGAGGAGCTTGGCCTCCGCCGTCGTGGCCTGGCGGGCGCCGATGGTCTGCTCGGCCGTGTGCAGTTGCACGCC
This sequence comes from Streptomyces sp. NPDC102406, assembly GCF_044765725.1. Classification (NCBI taxonomy): domain Bacteria; kingdom Bacillati; phylum Actinomycetota; class Actinomycetes; order Kitasatosporales; family Streptomycetaceae; genus Streptomyces; species Streptomyces sp. NPDC102406. The sequence continues at coordinate 136,884 of NZ_JBIWKP010000011.1, forward strand.
GGAGTGGCGCAGCAACTGGTAGAGGCCCGCCTCGGCCAGGCTCTCCGCGCTCAGCTCGACCAGGCCGACAGGGAGGTGATTGCGCATCAGCGCGATGGGCTGGTCGTCGGCGTACCGGAGCCGTTCGATCGACAGTACGTCGGTGCCCTCCTCGACCCGCAGCGCCGCGGCCGTCGCCGCGCCCGCCGACTGCGTGAGGACCGACAGAACCTTCGTGTGTGGATTCCGGTTGTCGCGCTTCAGGTCGTCGTACAGACTGGAGAACTCGATCTGGCGCCGGATGCGGTTGGTGACGACCTGAGTGCCGACGCCGCGTTTGCGGGCCAGCAGCCCCTTGTCGACAAGGTGCTGCATGGCCTGCCGCATGGTCGGGCGGGACAGCCCGAACTGGTCGGCGAGGGCGATCTCGTTGCTCAGCCGGGTGCCCGGCGGCAACACGCCGGTCTCGATGAGCTGTTGAAGCTGCTGAGCGAACTGGAAGTACAGCGGGACCGGACTGGCCCGATCGATCGTGATCAGTTTCGTGAACGACTCCACGTGACCCTCCTGGGCGCTGCTGCGAACACCGTCAGTATGGCGCACTCCTCATGAAGCTCAGTACGTCCGCACGTCGTTATGTAATAACAAACAGAGCTGCCAGTCCGCTTCGGTCGCGGGGTGAGCGCGCCCGCTCTGGCCACCGCTCCTCACGAAACGTGCCGCACATGCGCATCGCACCCATCGGCATCGGCCCATCGGCGCCGCCACCCGCTACGGCAACGCCTTGGGGTCCCGCTTCCACTTCGACTGAGCGCCGAGGACGACCTGGCCCCTGACTTCCGGGGCGGGGGCATCGAGCCCGGCGTCCCGCAGGCACTTGACTCACTCTGCCGACATCACGCATCACGCTTCAAAGATCAGCAGCGCCAAATGAGCCACTCGGCAAGCGAGTTCGGCCCTGCCACTACCCGCCGTTGGACCCCTTAAGGTGGCCCGGTGACCGACGAGAACATGGACAGGGTGAACAACTTCCGGGCCGAGGCGGCATCCCTGGGCCTGCCGTCGGAGGAGGTGGAGGAATGGATACGTGTCCTCCGTCCAGCGGTGTACCTGGCGGAGGGCGGTGACGGTCCTCTCGTCGCCCGGGTCGGCGGCCACCCCTTGCTGCCGCACGGCGTGCCGAGGCCGTCCGAACTCTTCGTGGCCTCCGTCGACCTCGCAGCTCTCCCGCCGGGCGCCACCAGCCTCCCGCTCCCCGCCGACGGCCACCTGCTCCTCTTCTCCGGCACCGAGGTGCAGGACATCGGAGGAGAGGTGTCCGACGCGGTGCTGTACGTCGCTGCCGGGACCCCGGTGACTTCGGCCCCCCTCGCACACAGTTGGCGCGAGCCTTACCGGCCGCGTGAGCTCCGTACGTTCTGGCACCGGCCGAGCGCGCAGATGCCGGAGAGCTTCGCCCTCGACAGATGGGGCGACTTTCCCGGGGACGAGCAGTTCGAACTCGCCGACGAACTCAGCGATGCCTGGGCGCACGTGGGCGGCTACCGCCCTTCCTGGGCCTTGCAGATCGGCGGCCATCCGGTCTCGCCCCAGAACGACCCGGTGCACTACGCCCGTGGACCCCAGGAGGTCCACGGGGAGGACGCCGACGACTGGGCTCTCCTGGCCACCTGGAGGTGCGGTGACGACGTCACGGAACTGGACTCCGGCGTGGCCCACTGGGTGATCCGCCGCCGGGACGTGGCGGCCCGGCGCTTCGACCGGGTCCACCGCTACGTAGAGATGGCCTGACCGCGCGGGGCGGGGACGGCCGGTTCCGATCCCCGGGCTCCCCCGCCGCTCCCGTGGCCCGGCTCGCTGAAGTGCTCAGCGCAGCAGCAGGTCGCGGATCGTTTTCGTGATCTCGTCGGGCGCCTCCTCGGCCATGAAGTGCCCCGCGCCGGTCAGCCGGTGGTCCAGATCCGGCGCCCACGCGTGCCAGACCGCGGCGGCGTCGTAGCCCAGTCGCGCGCCCCAGTCCTGCTGAACGACGGTCACGGGCATGGCCAGTTGGGAACCTGCGTCCTGGTCCGCCTGATCGTGGGTGACGTCGATGCCCGCCGAGGCCCGGTAGTCCGCGACGATCGACGGCACGGCCGCGGCGCTTGCCCGCAGGTAAGCGGACCTGACCGGTTCCGGCACTGCGGACGAGTCCTTGGCCCAGGAGTCGAGGAAGGAGCCGAAGAAGGCATCGGCGCTGTTGGCGATCATCGTTTCCGGCAGGCCCGGTGGCTGTGCCATGAGGAACAGGTGGTAGCCGACCGCCGCCGGGACACCGTGCAGGACGCTCCACATGTCCAGGGTCGGCACGACGTCGAGAATGCCGAGGTGGGTGAGTGTCTCGGGATGGTCCAACCCGGCCCGGAAGGCGACCAGGGCGCCCCGGTCGTGGCCGACGAGGGCGAAGCGCTCATGGCCGAGCGCCGCCGCCAGGGCGACGACATCGGCGGCCATGGTGCGCTTGGAATACACCTCAGGGCCGGTGGCCACCGGCTTGTCGCTGGCGCCGTAGCCGCGCAGGTCGGGACAGATCACCGTGTGTTCGTCGGCGAGCCGCTCGGCGACGTGCCGCCACATCAGATGGGTCTGTGGGAACCCGTGCAGCAGCACGACCGGACTGCCGCTGCCGCCGACGGCCGCGGCCAGCTCCACTCCGTCGGCGCCGGGCAGCCGGACGTGGTCGAAGCCGGGGATGGTGAGCGTCATGAAGGGCCCCTTCCTGGGGTCGGTGGACCGGCGAACGCCTTGGTCCGGGAGGTGACGGAGACAGCGTGGGCGACGGCGATCAGCAGCCGATCAGTACGCTTCGTCGTCACGGACCCGCGGCACGGAAGATGGACGGCATGCGAATCGACGTACTCGGTGCCGTGCGGGCCTTCCACGACGACGGCACCCCGGTCGACCTGGGCGGACCCCGCCACCGCGAGGTCCTCGCCCGGCTCGTCGCCGCTGGTGGACGGATGGTCCCCACCGACACCCTCGTGGACGACTTCTGGGCCGAGCCGCCGGTGCGCGCCGTGGGTGCGTTGCGTACGTTCGTCGCCGCGCTGCGCCGCGTCATCGAACCCGGCAGGCCGCCCCGGACCCCGCCGCGCGTCCTCGTCACGGAAGGACCCGGCTACGCGCTGCGCCTGCCGCGCGACACCGTGGACGTCCACCGGTTCGAGGACGCCTTGGCCCGCGCCCGGCGTACACCCGACGCGCTGACCGAACTCGACGCGGCCCTCGCGGCCTGGCGCGGCCCCGCCTACGCCGACGTGGCCGGCTCCCCGTGGGCCCAGCACGAACGAACGCGGCTGGAGGAACTGCGACTGGAGGGTCTGGAACTACGCGCCCGCCTCATCCTCGACTCCGGTTCTGGAGCCGAGTTGGTCGCCGAGCTGGGCGCCCACGTCACCGCACACCCCTGGCGTGAGCCGGCCTGGGGGCTGCTGGCCCGCGCCCTGCACCGGGCAGGCCGTCAGGCGGACGCACTGGCCACCCTCCGCCGCGCCCGCACGATGCTCGCGGACCAGCTCGGGCTCGACCCCGGCGCCGACCTCCAGCGTCTGGAGACCGACATTCTTCGCGGAGCCACGACGCTTCAGCCCCCGCGTACCGTGTGGACCGCGGGCGTACGGCTCGGTCCGCGTACCACCGTGCGACTGGCGCGCACCCTGGCCCTGGCGGGAGGTGACGCCCTCGTCCACTCGCGGCGCGACCGCCTGGCCGCCGTCCGGGCGGCGGAGCACACCGGGGACATCGCCCTGACCGCCCGGGTCATCGGCGCCTATGACGTGCCCGCCCTCTGGAGCCGGGCCGACCATCTCGATCAGTCCCGTGCCGTCGTCGCGGCGGCCGAGCGTACGCTCACCGCGCTCGGCACCGACGGCCCCGCCGGACTGCGCGCCCGGCTGCTGGCCACGGTCGCGGTCGAGAGCCGCAGCGCCGACCTGTCCGCAAGCGAACGGCGGCGAGCCGGGCAGGCGGCGCGCGAGGCGGAGGCGTTGGCAAGGGAGTTGGACGATCCTGCCCTGCTGGTGTTCGCTCTCAACGGCGTGTTCCTCCAGTCCTTCACCCGTCCCGGGCTCGCGGCGGCCCGGGACGTGATCGGCGCCGAGATCCTCGACCTGGCCGCCCGGCACGAGCTGCCCGACTTCGTCGTGTTCGGTCGGCTTGTCCGCATGCAGTCCGCCTCAGCTCTCGGCGACCTCGACGCCGCTTGCGCACACGCCGACGCCGCCGAGCAGCTCGCCGTCAGCACGGAGGCCTCTCTTGTCCCCGTACTCACCGGCTGGTTCCGGGCCCGGGTCACGGCCGCCCGCAGTACCGAGCCGGGCGGACCGACCGCCGCCACGGCCGCGGCGCAGTACCGTGCCGCCGAACACGCCCTCGCCGAGACAGCGGGCATGCCGGGGCTGCACCGAGGCCTGTTCGCCCTCGCCCTGCTTGGCCTACGTCTCCTGCACGACCGTCCCGCGCCCACCGATCCCGCCCTCGACTGGGGCCCGTACCACCCCTGGACGCGCCCCTTGGTGCTGCTCGCCCTCCACCGGGACGAAGAGGCCCGCACCGCCCTGACCATGGCGCCCGAACCACCCTTTGATCACATGCAGGAGGCGCTCTGGTGCCTGACCGCCCGTGCCGCCGCCCGCCTCGGCGAGCGCCCGGTCGCCGCTCGCGCGGCAGCAGCCCTGCGTGCCGCCCGAACCGAAGACGCGGGCGGGGCGAGCGGGATGCTGACGCTGGGGCCGGTGGCGCGGTATCTGGCGGAGGCGGAGGTATGCGCCGACAAGAGCTGACCCGACACCGTCCACGGACCCGCACAAGGCCGTCCCACCGTGGCCGGGCAACGGGACCCCGGCTGGCCCGGCTGACCAGCTACTCAGGCCCGGGTTGAGTACGTCTGCTCATACCCGGTGCTCGCCGCGCGGCCAGGATGGGGGCAACGGCGCAGACGAGAGCGCCGATCTGATCCTGCTGAACCTTGGGGGAATTTCTCATGTCGCGACGTGTCGTCTTGTCCGTGGCCGCCGGTGTCGTCGTCCTCGCGGGTGCCGGAGCGACCGCCGTCGCCTACGCCGGGGACCAGCCTCCTTCTGTGGCGCACAGCGCTGCCCGCTACGCCGCCCCGGACGGTGACCGCAGCGGCTCGTTGACCTTCACCACCGACATCACCGCGTCCTCCGGCGTCAAGGACGTGAAGGTCCTGGCCTGGCCCGCGAACTCGTCCTTCGTCAAGAAGGGGCTGACCGCCAAGGACATGGCCGCCGTGGAGTCGGCCGTCTGCAAGCCGTCCGGTGAAGACACCGTGCGCTGCACCTATACGGCCACCGTCACCCGCGTCGAGGCCGACGCGTCCCCGCGCGGTCGGTGGCACGTGGCCGTCCTGGCCACCACCGAGGACGGCGACACGACGCTGGACACCAAGGCGGCCGACTTCACCGTTGCGTGAGCCGCACACCGGCCTGCTCGCCGACACCCGCGCTGGCAGTGCCCCGCACAGTCGAAGCCGGGCGGGCGGCCGTCGTGACGGCCTCTTCGTCGGTGGTCGCGGCTCGCCCTATCCTGCTGACGCGTGCGCCGCGCCCGCGGCGCCGAGGCGCTGGCTGAGGAAGAGGGCCGCGCGGTCCAGTGCCTCGTCGGCCTCGTCCAGGACGCCGGCGAACGACTGGAACACGTGCGGCACGTCAGCGGTGACATCCAGGATGACGTCCACTCCGGCCGCCCTCGCCCGCGCGGCCAGGCGTACGGAGTCGTCCAGCAGGATCTCGTTGGCGCCCACCTGGAGGAGGGTCGGCGGAAAGCCGGTCAGATCGGCGAGGACGGCCGGGCTGAGCAAGGGTTGATACGGATCGGCTCCGGCGAGGTACATGGCACCGATGTGCTCCACGGACGTGCGGGTCAGAATCGGATCGACACCCTCCTTGGTGCTCATGCTCTCGCCCGTGCGGGTGGCGTCGAGGCCCGGTGAGAACGCCACGATGGCGGCGGGCAGCGGGAGGCCCGCGTCGCGGGCGGCCAGGCAGGTCGTGACGGCGAGGCCGCCGCCGGCCGAGTCCCCGGCGAAGGCGATGGCCGAAGGGTCCTGACCGCCGTCGAGGAGGGCACGGTAGGCGCTCACGGTGTCTTCGATCGCCGCCGGGAACGGATGCTCGGGGGCGAGCCGGTAGTCCACCGAGTACGCCACGAAGCCAGTCTTGGCGACGAGGTGCCCCGTGACCGACAGCACGCTCTCGGGCGAGCCGTACACCCACCCTCCGCCGTGGAAGTACAGGATCGTCCCGTCGCGCGGCCCGTCGCCCGACTCGACGAGCAGTGCGGGCCGGTTGCCGAGGGTTGTCCGTTCGGTGCGGGTGGTGGCGGGCACGATCATCGGGGCCATCAGCGCCTCGAATCCGGCTCGGATCGCCTCGACCGTTCGGGGGCCCTCCGGTCGCGGCTGCCGCAGCATCGCGTCGATCCGCGCGCGCTGTTCCTTGCTCATCCTGGCTCTCCTGCCGTAAGTGCATGCCGTCGCACTATATGCCACGGCATGTAAAGTAAACTATATGCCATGGCATCAAAAATGAACGGTGCGACGGTCGACCTCCCGGGTCTCTTCGCCGACCTGGTCCGTTGTGAGACGCGTCTGTACAACGCCCTCAACGACCGTCTCCGCGAGCTGCACGGGATCGTCACCTCGCAGTTCGAGGCTCTGCGCTATCTGCGCGACCATCCCGCCTGCCGCGTGGCGGACCTGGCGGGCGAGTTCGCCATCGGCATCGGGGCGACCAGCAAGACCGTCGATCGTCTGGAGAGGCAGGGGTGGGCAGTCCGCCAGCCGAATCCGTCCGATCGCCGATCCTCACTGCTGGCCCTCACCGATGACGGCTCGCGGCTTGTCGACGCGGCGGAGCAGACCTACAACGATGCGGTGGCGGAGCTGATCGGCGGCACCCTCGACAGGCCCTCGGCATCGGCCGTCGCACAGGCCCTCTCCAAGCTGCGCTCCGCGCTCGAACGCGACCAGATCGGTACGCCCACAGGCTGATGGACCCGGAGCGGCGGGACTCATCTGGCCGACCGAACACGCCGAACAACGGCTGGCCAGCCCCCCCTGCCGCCGCCCGGAACGGCTGTCCGGGCCCTGACCCCGCCCCACGGTTACGGCTGGACGACGTGCACAGCAGCACGTTCGAGGCCGGGACGGCGGGGTGAGGACAGGGCGGCCGGGGGTCAGGAGGTCGTGCAGGCGGCGCCGTTCAGAGTGAACGCGGTGGGAGCGGCGTTGTTGCCGGACGTCGTCGTGCCGGTGAAGCCGAGGGTCGTCGTGGCACCGGCCGGGATCGTCGCAGTGTAGGACGCCGCGGCCACCCGCACCTGCGCGCCGGTCTGGGACGGGGTGCCGCCCCACATGTTGCTGACGGTCTGGCCGGCCGGGAAGGCGAAGCCCAGGGTCCAGCCGTTGACGGGGGCGGTACCGGTGTTGCGGATCGCGATGTCGGCCTGGAAGCCGCTCGGCCAGGTGTTCACGACGCGGTAGGTGACCGCGCAGCTTCCGCCGGGGGTGCCGGTGTCCTTGTCGGTGGTGACGGTGACCGTGGCCGAGCGGGGCGATCGGTTTCCGGCCGCGTCCTTCGCGTACACGGCGAAGGTGTACGTCGTGGCCGGGGTGAGGGAGTCCAGGGTGACCTTCGTCGTCGTCGTGGACGCGACCGGCGTTTCCGTGGTGCCCGCGACCCGGACCACGTCGTAGCCCGTCACGCCTCTGTTGTCCGTGGCCGCCGGCCAGGTCAGCGTCGCCGACGTGGGCGAGACGGCGGACGCGCTCGGCGTGCCCGGGGCCGTGGGGGCCTGGGCGTCGGGCGTGGTGGAGCCGAACACCGTGGCCTCGCGGGCGGTCTGGGCGATGCCGTTCGCGCCGTGGAAGATGCGCTCGCCCCAGGAGCTGAGGCGCGCCGGGTCGAAGTCGATCGCGAGATCGAGCACCGGGTCGGTGTTGCCGCTCCAGGACCAGGCCAGGTAGCCGAGGCCGAGCCGCTGCGCGGAGGCCATCATGGTGTCCTCGTCGGGGTCGCCCCACTGGTCGGCCGGGCCGCCGAACTCGCCGATGACGAGCGGGAGTCGGGCGCTCACGAAGGTGTTCAGGTAGTCGGTGATCTCCTGGGCCGTGTCGTACACGCTGTACATGTGGATCGAGAAGATCAGGTTGCCGGTCGGGTCGGCGGCGTACACCTGCCGGGCGTCTGCCTTCATGACGCCCTGCCAGTCCTGGCCCCAGTTGGGCGCGTCCACCATGATCGTGTGGGCGAACCCGGCCGCCCGCAGCTTCTGGATCGCGGCGGTCGTCGGGGCGGTCCAACCCGCCGGCTCGGTGTTGCCCCAGGGCTCGTTGCCGATGTTGATGACGACGTAGTCCTCCTGACCGGCGAGGACGTCCTTGAGGCTGATCCAGTAGTCGGCGGCGTGGTCGAGCGTGCCCGCGGCGGCGTCCTCGCCGTAACCGGTGGTGTCATGCACCTCCAGGACGCAGATCAGGCGGTTGGCCTTGCAGTCGGCGACGACGGCGGCCACGTCCTGGGCGCTGTTGCGGCTCCAGCGGTAGCCGTCGGAGAGGACGACGCGCACGGTGTTGGCGCCGAACGCCTTGATGTCGGCCAGCGACCGGGGCTCGCCCGGATACCAGGTGTGGGCGTGGTTGACGCCGCGCATCACGAAGTCGTTGCCGTTGCCCTCAAGGAGGCGGCCGTCACTGATATGCAGGCCCGTCGCGGCGGCGGCGCTGTCGGGCGCGGGGGCGGCGTGTGCGGTGGGGGCCGTCAGGGTGATCAGGCCGAGGAGGGTGGCCAGGGCGGCGATGATCGCCTTGGCCGGGCTGGTCGTTCTCGCGCTTCTTCTCACTGCGGCTCCGGCGGGGTGAGGGGTTCGGGGTGAGGAAAGGGTGGCGCGACGTACGTATGGGAGCGCTCCCATATAGCCAGTGTGAGCAGGGGCACGTCAAGAGGGAGGGCCCGCCGGATGCCTGTGATGGCAAGCAGAAGCGGTGAGTCGCGTGCGCAGCCGGTCATGAGACCCACCGCTGTCCCGCGGTCATGAGATGCACCGCCGTCGCGCGGTAATGAGATGCACCGCCGTCCTGCGGATCATGAGACGCGCCGCTGTCCCGCGGATCATGAGATCCATCGCCGTCTCGCGCGGCGCACCGCGCGGGAGAGGCGTCCGCCCGGCTACTTCCCGGGCGGCCGGTTCCCCTTCGTCGCGGCACGCGTCCGCCAGACGCTGATCAGCGCACAGCCGATGACGATCAGGACGAGTGTCACCACGCCGGTCGGCCAGAGACTGCCGAGAGACCCCGCGCCACGAACCCGCCATCAAGCACCTGCCGCTGCGCTACTCCCTCTCGGACATTGCCCTGCCCGACGGCCGGAAGATCCCCGGTGGCGACGCGATCCAGGTGGTCTGCCCCCTCCGTGCTCAGGCGCACGCCACCGTTCCTGTCCGAGGCCCGGTAGCCGCGCTTTTCCATGGCCTTGCGCGCCGCCTCCACATCGAACGTGCCCGTCAGCCGCTGCGCCTGGCCCGTGCCCACCATCAGCGAGGTGTTGACGTCCTTCGCGCCGAAGCCGTACGACTCCTTCGTGAAGGCGGCGGTCGTGCGCCTGCCGGACAGTTCCCACACGCCGAAGCCTTCGAGCCCCGCGTACAGCTCCCTGTCCGCGGCGACGAGCCTGCGCACGACATCCACGTCGCGGTACGTGAGGCTCTGCTCGCCCGCCGACGCGGGGGCACCTGACAGCGCCGAGATGAGTCCGCTGGCCCCCTCGCCCGTGCCCCTGTCCCCGTCGTCATGGGCTCCGCACCCCACGACACTCATGCCGAGCATCCCGGCGAGCACCGGCACCACACACCACTTCGCCACCATCCGCAGAGGCGGCAGTCTCGCAGGCACCGATCACGTTCTCGCTACGACGACGTCCGGCACGGGACCTTGTGCGTCTCACACATGCCTTCCTCCAGCTCCTGGATGTCCCGGTCACCGGAAGCGACGCAGATCCAGCGCGTCGGTTCTTCAACGTACTCCCAACTGCTCGGATCAGCGAGCAGAACCTCCAGCTCCTGGCCGGTGACCTCCTCACCGGTGAGTTCCGCCGGCCACTGGTCCGAACGGAACACTCTGATGAATCCGAGCCGGCTCCAGCAGGTGAGGAGGCGGGTGAAGCGCGGAATGTGCGTCACCCACTCCTTCTCGTCCTCGCTTTCGCTCCAGTCGGCGAGCAGACTCCACAGGTCCGATCCCTCGCCGCCGTTGACGTAAAGGCAGTACTCGTCGTCCTCCCAGTCCTTCACCGGGCGTTTCCTCTCAGGCTCATTCCAGAATCGTTCCAGGGTCGGGGCGCCGGTCGGTCGGATGGCAGGAGTTTATGTGTCATGCCTGTCACGTGGCCCCGAGGACCCTCAGACCTCAAGCCGTGTGTCCAGCGCCGCCAGCAACCAGTCATGCGCGGTGCCCGGGTTCGGCTCCGGGTCGCCGCCCTCCGGCGTGTGCAGATCCGCCACCAGTTCCCAGTAGCCGTCGAGCCGTGGGTCGACCGACAGTTGCTGGGCCAGTTCGCGGCGGAACTCAGGTGTGTCGTGGCAGCCGAGAACGCTCGCGTATGTCGCCACGAAGCAGTCGAGCGCGTCGCCCTCCTCGGGATTCCCGCCTGCGCGCATCCTCAGGGCGGCAAGGTCGTAGGCCTCCGCAAGCCCCGAGTAGAGCAGGGCGGACTCCCGCGCGCCCGCCGACCGGTGCGCGGCAGGCTGCGTGGGACGTGGCGCGGGGCCGGTCGGGCACGGGCTCGACACCAGGGCACACAGCCGGGCGAAGGCGAGGACCTGCGCCGGTGACGGGTCATCCGGCGGTTGGGGAACGGTGGCGTCGAGAAAGGCGGCCCGCGCCTTCGGCGGCATCCGCGGCGGCAGCCAGGCCCGCCAGAACCTGGCAAGCGGCGCGGTGTTCGGCGGCGTACCCAACGCGCCCACGAGCCGCAATCGCTCCGCACGCTCCCCCGGGGGCGATTCCTGCACCAGGCGTAGCGCGGACTCCTGCCAGCGCAACGAGCTCAGCCGAGAACCGAGCGTGCGCAGTTGTTCCGCAACGGCGTCCTCCAGCACTCCTTGCGCACCTGCCCGTTCGTCCACGATGCGGCGCACCTGCGGTACGGGCAGGCCCAGGTTGCGCAGGGAGCGGATGAACGCGAGCTGGTCGAGGGCGTCGGGAGCGTAGCGGCGGTGCCCTCCGGCACTGCGGGTGCCCTCCGGCAACAGACCGTTGTCGGAGTAGAAGCGGACGGTCTTCACCGTGGTGCCCGCCTGCTCGGCAAGCTCGCCGATGCTCCAGAGACCGTCGGATGCCGGCGCGGAGCCGGACAAGGGCGGGGCATCGAGCTCGGACTCGGGCGACAGCGACAATTGAATCTCCCTCAAGGGGAGTTCCTAATCTACCCGTCATCGAGGCGGGCGGATGGACCCGGTCGCCGACGCGGAGTCCCGAGGGGTGTGGGGAATGATGGAATACGTACTGGTTCCTGGGCTGTTCACGGGCTCGCAGGTGTGGCGCGCCACGGCCGAGAAGCTGACCGGCCGTGGAGCGAAGACGCACCTCGTGCCTCTTGGTTCGGCGGCCGATCTGGAGACGCACATCGCCCGCGTGGTCGAGACCATCGACGCGATCGGCGCGACGACGGACGAGCGGGACATCGTCCTGGTCGGGCACGACTACGGCATGCACCCGGCGGTGGGCGCGGCCGACCGGCGGGCGAACCGCATCGCACGGATCGTCTACGTCGACACCGCTCCGGTGCAGGACGGTGCAGCGGCGCTGGCGACGCTCGCCGACCAGGAGGTGCGCGAACGGTTCGCCGCGTCCGACGGCACGACAGGCGAACTGCCGCCGCCCCCGCGGGAGGAGTGGCAGCGCTGGGGAAGCACGGCCGGCCTGTCCGACGAAGACCTTGACCTGCTGACCACCTCCGCCGCGGCCCAGCCTCTGGGCACGCTGACACAACCCCTGCGGCTGACCGGCGAGGCGGAGAGCCTTCCGAGTACGGGTGTGCTCTGTGCGGAGAGCGGGGCGACCATCGCCACCCTCCGCATGCTGATGAGCTTCGGTGATCCGATGTTCGCGTCCCTGTCCAGGCCCGACGTCACCTTCTTCGAACTACCCACCGGGCACTGGCCGATGCTGTCGTGCCCCGAGGAGCTCGCCGACGTACTCCTCGCGGCGGCCGCGGGCCAGGGAACCAGCCTCGTGACGCCGGAGGAGGCGCCGGAGACACCTGCCTACCTGCGCCCCTTCCTTCTCGACGTACCGCAGGTCCCCCGCGAACGCTGCGGCAACATCGATCTGTACGTACCCGAGGGTGCGGAGACGACGGCGCGGCCGGCGATCGTGTTCGTGCACGGTGGTCCGGTGCCGGCCGGGGTAGAGCCCACGCCGCGCGACTGGACGACGTTCACCTCGTACGCGCGGTATGCCGCGGAACAGGGCGTGATCGGCGTGACGCTCGACCACAGGCTGCACGATGTGAGCGCTTATCCGACGGCTGCCGAGGACCTGGCCGCCGCGGTGGCCGAAGTGCGCGCCGACCCTCGTGTCGACGGGGACCGGATCGCGCTGTGGTTCTTCTCCGGCAGCGGACCGATGACGGCCCCGTGGCTCAGGGAGACGCCGCCGTGGCTGCGCTGCCTGGCGGCCTGTTACCCGATCATGGCTCCGCTTCCGGGCTGGGGCGTGAACGACCCTCGGTTCCGGCCCGCGGAGGCGGTGGCAGGCGGCGGAACGGTGCCGTTCGTCCTGGTCCGGGCGGGTCTGGAAACGTCAGCGGTCGCAGCGACCGTTGCCGAGTTCGTCGCGGCGGCCGAGGCGAGCGGCACCCCGCTCGAGCTGCTCGACGTTCCGGACGGACACCACGGTTTCGAGGGTCTCGACCACACCGACGACGCGCGCAACGCCGTGCGGGAGGCGATGCGACGGGTGGTGGAGCGGCTCGGGTCCGAGTGACGCGTCTCGTGCTCTTGGCCTGGTGCGCCGCGCAGCGCAGCGCGGCATCGCTCCGGGTGCCCGGCCTGTGGGGATCGATCCCGTCTGCTCAGGCCGGGGCGGTTCTCGCGGATCGGATCGTGCCTGCCGACACGCGGCGTTCGCGTACCGCATGACGGTGTCGAGGCTCCAGCTCAGGTGCCCCGGACGCCGCCCGGTGTGAGTGGCCTCGGATCGGGAGCCCGTCTATCAGGGCGTGAGTTGCCTTCGTTCTATCAGGGCGTGTGTTGCCTTCCTTCGTTCGGCTCGTCGGCCGACGAGCTCCAAGTCCTCCTACGGCACTACGGCGGACCGGAACTCGGAGTGGCTGCCCCTTGAGGCGCTTGTACAGGCCCACAGATGCCTACCTCGGCCCACCGCCTCTTCATTCGGTCAGCGGGCGATCGATATGGCAAAGGGTGCGAATCCGCTGGCCCGGATCACATGAGGGACGAACCGGACGGCGGCCTCTACGGCCTGCGCGGTCTCGATCCCTCCGAGGTACGTGATCCACTCTCACGGCCAGCCGAGGCATTCGAGAAGCCGGTGGACGGTCTGCTTGGCCTGCGGGCCCTCGCCAGAGAGGAAGGCGGTGGGCGCCTGGGCGAGTGCGGTGGGTGCGGTGGGTGCGGTCATCACCGTGTAGAGCATGGGGTGGGGTGCTCCCCACCGATCCGGCACATGTGTGGCTACGCGGTCTGGCGCGGACGGTGTTGGCCGATGCGACGAAGGGACGGGGGGCGGGAAACGGGTTGACGACTGCGACCGGAGCTGAGCGAACGGCCGGTGACTCTGTGTCCTGAGGCTGACCGCGACGCGGATCGGAGCTGGCGTGACCACGGGGGGGCGGTCGCCCTACCCCGCGTCGGTCAACGCGCCCCGACCTGCCGGAGCATTCAGCGATCAGCACCCTCGTGCCCGGACTCGCGCGCGGGGTTCGTCACGAAGCGGCTCAGCCGGTAGGCGGTCGGCAGCTCCAGTCGCCCGCACAGCGTGTCGATCCGGATCATCGATTCGTCGACTCCTGTCTCCTGAAGTCGGCGCAACCACGTACGCATCTCCGCCTGGTCCCCGGTCTCGACGAGCACTTCCCACTGTCCCGCGTCCGGCGCGGTACGAACGGCGAACCGCTGTCGCTGCTCCTGTCGCCGCCGCCTTCTCTTCCCCTGTCCTGGCACCTGCCCAGAATCACTGGCCGGCCTCGGAACAGCAAGGCGCGCGGGCCGAACACGCACCGCCCTGCTCGGTCGGCTTCTCAAGGCCCGCGCCGCCACGGGGCCTTGCTGGGAGGCCCTTTGCGCCGTGTTCCACCCACACTCGCGTGCTGCGCCGTCGGCACACGTCGGCTCGACGCCCGGTCACACTTCGGTAGGAACAGCGGCATGCCCGGGAGCGCGACCTGCCGGACGGCACAAGACAGTGGCCCGTGCTTGCGGTGCCGTGCACAAGCGGGTGGGCACGGCGCGGCACGTCGCCCGCCAAGCGGTGCTGCCCGACGCGCGAGGCACCGCGGCTGCCGTGTCGCACCGGAGAACTACCCGGCGTACGTGCTACGAGGACGGGGCGGGGCGGATCGCGAGGATGGCGATGTCGTCGTCGTTGTCCGCGCCCAGGCCGATGAGGAGTTCGTCGCAGAACACGTCGAGGCGTTCGCGGGCCAGGTCGGCGGCGCGGCGGCGGAGGCGGTCCATGGCGTCGTTCAGGGACTCGTTGCGGCGTTCGATCAGGCCGTCGGTGTAGAGGAGGACGGTCGAGTGGGCCGGGATGGCGTTGCGGCCCCGGGGGCGGGGCAGGTCGGGGTCGAGTCCGAGGAGTACGCCCGCGCCGTCCTCCAGGAAGCGGGTGTGGCCGTCCTCGGTGACAAGGAGGGGCGGCAGATGACCGGCTGAGGAGTGCACCAGCTCCCAGGGGCCCTCCTTGGGGCCCTTGAGGAGTCCGTAGATGCAGGTGGCGGTGGCCTCTCGGTAGAGGCTCTGGTTCGCCATGTCCAGTCGGTGCAGGACCGTCTCGGGGGGCTCCCGTCGGTCCACGGCGATGCCGCGCAGCATGCTGCGCAACTGGCTCATGGCGATGGCCGCGTCGAGATTGTGGCCGGCGACGTCGCCGATCACCAGGGCGGTGTCCCCGCTGGGCAGGACGAAGCTGTCGTACCAGTCGCCGCCCACCTGGGCGGTGGTGGAGGAGGCTGCGTAGCGGGCGGCGATCTGGAGGTGGTCGATCTCGGGGAGGACGGGCAGCAGCGAGCGCTGGAGGCGTTCGGCGATGTTCCGCGTCTCCTGGTACAGGCGGGTGTTGTCCACGCCCAGGGCGAAGACGCGCGCCAGATCGTCGATCAGGGGCAGGTCGTCCTCGGTGAAGGGCCGTTCCGCGGTGCCCCGGGCCACGGTGAGGGCGCCGATGATCCTGCCGCGCGTCCGGAGCGGGGTGACGACCGCGCTGTGCGTCCCCATGCCGCGAAACAGATCCCGGTAGTGGGCGTCCAGGGCACTCGTCGTCTGGCTCGGCGCCAAGGGCTCGACGAGGAGCAGGGGGCCGGCACCACGTAGCGCACGGGCGAGAGGGCCGCGAGCGGTCTCCGTCACGGGCGGAAGCAGGCCCTCGTAGGCGTGGGGGCAGGGCGAGCCGGGTGCGCGGTGGACGACGCAGACCCGGTCCGCCTGGGCGGCCTCCTCGGTGAACAGGTCCACCGCGCACCAGTCGGCGAGCCGTTCGGTGAGCACCCGGCCCACCTGTTCCACACCCTCGTCGAGGTTGGTGGCCCCGCTCAGTGCGGCTTCGGTGTCGGCCAGCAGAGAAAGCCGTTTCAGCGCCGGCGTTCCGACTTCGGTTTCCTCGGTGTGCGGCGGGGCGGGCGACGGGGTGCGGCCGTCCGGCTGCTGGGGTGCCGATGACCGGGCCCGGCCGCCGGACGGGCCCGGTGGGGTCGCCGCCGTGGTGGCCCTGGGGGTGAGCTGGGCGACGAAGACGGTGCGGCCGTCAGTCGTCTCCTGGGTCTGGATGAACAGCCGGACCGGCACCAGCCAGCCGTCGCGGTGCAGGGCGGGGAGGGGCACCGAGCGGCCCAGGATGCGGGGTTCCCCGCTGAGCAGCAGAGACGTGAACGCCTCGATGTGGCGTTTGCGCAGGTGTTCCGGGATCAGGGTGGTGAGGGGCAGGCCGACGAGTTCGTCGGCGTGCCGGCCGAGCAGGCTCGCCGCGGGGCCGTTCGCAGCGATGATGGTGTTCCGCTCGTCGGCGGCGATCGTCGGGACTCTGCTGGCCCGCACCTGGCCGGGGTCCCACGGGACCAGTTCCGACGGGCTGGCGCCCGGCTCCCGGGGCACCACCGTCCACGCGGTGGGGGGCCCGCCGGCGAGTTGGCCGATGATCTGGTCGAACAGCCATTCGTGGAAGACGCGGCTGCGCGGCAGTGCCGGCAGGGTCAGGAACCGTTCGTCACGGGCCTTCTCCTCGGCCAGGTCGAGGACCGTACGCAGTGCCTGCGCGGCGGGCCCGGCGTCCGACGGCACGGACAGGGGCAGCGACCGGATCTCCGCTCCGCCGGACTCCTGTTGGATCGCGGCTGTCACCCAGGTGCTGATCAGGTGGTTCACGTCCTGGGCCGCCGCGAGTTCGTCCGGTGACACACCCAGGTCCTCCCCGGCGGCCACGGCGAGGGCGACCTCGCGCAGCAGCGTGTGCCGGTGCTGCTGGGAGGCCGAGTAGAGCGCTTCCGGCACGTCGATCAGGGTCACGGTAGCGCCTGGGGCAGGGTCCACAGGCAGCGCCGGGATGTCCCCCCACTCGCACTCGTCCGACGGTCGGTGGGCTCCGGCAGAGACTCCGTCGGGGGTCTCGTCGAGGGTTCCGGTAGGAGATTCGGCGGGCCCCAGTTCGCACCACACCGTCTTGGTGTCCTCACCCACCTCGACACCGTGCCGGGACGCCAAGCACCCGACGATGGCCAGCCCTTGTCCCGTACCGGCGTACGGCGGGTACGCGTACGGCATGAGTCGGCGGTCCGGCCGTCGGTCGCTCACCCCCACCCGGACCGTGCCGTCGTCCACTTGGACCGATACCTCGACCTCGGTCCGGGCATGCAGCACCGCGTTGGTCACCAACTCGCTGACCAGGAGCTGAGCGGCCTCGACCACGTCCGACGCGACGCCGTCCAGGGCGGAGGCGGACCGCACGAACCGCCGAGCCTCCGACACGCTCCGCGGTCCCTGCCCGAACCAGCGCGATGGCGCGCCTGCAGCTTGAAGGTCGGCCATGAATTCAGTCTGCCTCAGTGGGTCCGGCCCCGCGCCCGCGGACGGTCCGGGCAGGGGAACGAGCGCAGGTCCTCAGTCCCGGACACCGCGCTCCCCCAGCCTCGGCAACTCCGCACGGCCCACCGTCGGTGACAGCGGCGTTCTGCGAGTCTTCGGTCCTGCGCTTGGTCGGCTTCGAGCACCTACCAGCGTCCTGGCCCGCCTCGTACGACTGCTCCGGCACATCCGCCACCGTGCCACCACGCCGCCAGACGCCGCACCAGCGCGAAGTGCCGGTCGAACTGTGCCGGACTCAGCGCTGCGAAGGGCTCGCCCCACCGCGGGATCATCTGCTGACCCACCCCGCCATGACGCGGCGCAGCATCGCGAACGTGCCCGCGTCCGAAGCGAGAAGGGCATCCGCTGGGGCGGACGTCCCTTGCCGTCGCGACCTGAACGATCCGACGAACCCATGCGGTCGCGGCCCGAACGTGGAGCAGAGCACCGGGCGGACGAATCACTCGCGCATACGGCCTGAGGCGGGCGAGGCGAGCATCGCTTTGAGGATGCGTTGCAGCTCAACGCGGTCCTGAGCGGTCACCCTCGCCAACCTGCGGTCGTACTCCGCCGCGAGAGCTGCAAGTGCTCGATCGCGTGCTCGCGTGCCTTCAGCGGTCAGTACGAGCCGATGACGCCGCAGGTCCGCCTCGTCGATCTCGCGGCGGACAAAGCCCTTGGCGACGAGGTTGCGAACGTAGACCGTCACGCTCGCCTTCGGCAGCAGCAGCGCAGTCGCGATCTCAGCCGGATACGGCGATGCCTCCACCTCGGCCAGGACGAAGAACTCCTTCGTCTCCAGCCCGAGCTCGGCCAGCTCCCCCGTGCAGGCATCCATCACGACTGCCAGCAGCCGCTGGTTCAGCGTCCACAACTGCGCCCCGTCGACCGACATCGACCCTCCATCCAGGTGATACAGTTTCGTATTAGTTTCAGATCGTACAAGATGTCACTTTGTACTGGGCTCCTATGGAACAACAATCTCACGAAGGAAGCCGGCATGCTTCAGCACCTCACGATCCCGCGCGGTCCCATCAACCTCGCCGCGGACCTCCACCTGCCCGACAACGCCGACAGCAGCACACCGGTGCGCGCCGTGGTGCTCTCCACCCCAGGCAGCAGCGTGAAGGAGCAGATCGGCGCCGACTACGCCTCCCGTCTCGCCGCCCGCGGCGTCGCGGCGCTCGTCCTCGACCCCGCCCATCAGGGCCAGAGCGAGGGCGAGCCCCGCGACCTCGAAGACCCCTACCGGCGAGGTGAGGACATCTCCTACGCCATCGACGTGCTCACCACGACCCCCGGCATCGACCCGCGGCGCATCGGCGTCCTCGGTATCTGCGCCGGTGGAGGCTACGCCGTGCACACCGCCCGCACGGACCATCGCATCAAAGCGGTCGGCGCTGTCGTCCCCGTCAACATCGGCAACGCGTTCCGCGGCTTTCAGCCCGACGGTCCGGCCGCAGCACTCGACGCCCTCGCGGGCGCACGGTCCGAAGAGGCCCGTTCCGGCGAGACGACCCGCGTGAACTGGCTGCCCGACACCCTTGAGGACGCCAAGGCAGCGGGCCTGACCGACATCGACACCACTCAGGCCGTCACCTACTACCGCACCGAGCGCGGCGGCAACGAACACTCCACGAACCGGCGTCTGCTGCGCGGCGACTCCCTCCTGCTGGGCTACGACGCCTTCCACCTGGCCGATCAGCTCATGACCCAGCCACTCCAGGTCATCCTCGCCGGACGCATCGGTAACACCGGCTCCTACGACACCGGCATGCAGCTGTGGAAGCTGGCTCCCAACCCCGTCGACCTCATGGTGATCGACGGCGCCGGCCACTACGAGATGTACGACGAACCCGAATACGTCGACGCTGCCGTCGAACGACTCGTCAGCTTCTACGCGAACAACCTGTAAGGCAAACGAACCGGCGAACCTATGCGGTCACAGCACTGGCCTAGCGTCCCGTCGTGGACATCAACCATTGGTTCGAGGTCGAGGACCCGCGGGGATACGGCGAGGAGCCCTGGGACTTCGACGAGGCCGAACGCGCCTTCCTCTCGGCCCTGCGCTCCCGGGCCGCAGGCTGGCGGGGGCCATGGGCTCCCAGTAACGTCTCGCGGCCCGAGGACGACTCGTCGCTTCTCGTCCGGGTCTCTCTCCTCGACGACAGGCACTCGGTGATCCTCAGCCAGTGGGCCGTGCACTTCTATGGCACGCACGTGCGGGCGGGGAAGGTCTGCGATCAGTTGTTCAACCTCCACGAGGCACCCGAACACGGCTTCCTCCAGGTCTCCGGCACCGCCGAAGGACTGGCTCGGAAGTGCGTCGACTGGTTCGAGACCCGGCTGCGCCGCCCTGCCGTTCGTAGCGATCGACGCGCCTCCGCAGGACCGCGCGCCGCCCGCTGACGCCGCCGTCGCCCAGCCCCGGCCCCAGTCCCAGGCCCGGCCCCGGCCCCGGCCCCGGCCCCGGCCCCGGCCCCGGCCCCGGCCGAGGAGAACATCGCCCCCCGCCGTCGACATCTTGTGTCCACATCGCGATCCCATGCGTCGGAGATGGACGAGGACGAGGACGAGACGGGCCGCGAGTGAGAGTCGGGGCCCGTCGCCGCCTGCCTCTGTATGAGCCGTCGTTCCGTGTCGCTCAGAGGAGGGCGCCGCCAGAGACTTCGATGCGCTGAGCGGTGACCCAGCGCAGGCCCTCGGAGGCCAGCGTGGCGATGGCGTCGCCGATCTCCTCAGGTTCGCCGACGCGGCCGAGCGCGGTCTGTCCGGCCAGGACCTGGCGCATCTCGACGTCGTCCCGCATCGCTCCACCGTTGAAATCGGTGGCCGTCGGCCCCGGGGCGATGGAGTTGACCCGGATTCCGCGTGGGCCGAGTTCTGCGGCGAGGGTGCGGCTCAGGGCTTCGACGGCGGCCTTCGAGGCGGAGTAGACCGAGGTGGCGGGGCTGGTGTGGCGGGTCAGTGACGTCGAGACGTTGATGACACGGCCACCCTGGGCCAGCAGCGGCACAAGGGACTGGATGAGGAAGAACGTGCCCCGGACGTTGGTGCCCATCACCGTGTCGAAGTCGTCGATGGTGACGTCCTCCAGCGGTCCGAAGATCCCTACTCCCGCGTTGTTGACCAGGATGTCGAGCCGCGATGCACCCCAGCGCTCCAGTCGCTCACTCAGTTCGGAGGTGAAGGACGCGAAAGAGGCGATGTCGCTGATGTCGAGCCGCAGAACAGCGGCAGCCCCACCTATCGCCTGCACCTGTTCCACCGTCTCCTCGGCCCCTGCCACATCGCCGCGGTGGGTGACCAGGACCTGTACCCCGCGCTTGGCCAGAGCGATGGCCGTGCCACGGCCGAGTCCGCGATTCGCACCGGTCACCAAAGCGATCTTGTCGGTCGTCATGAATTGTTCCTCCAACGCGCGGCCACCGGAACTCAGCCGGGCACCACAGATACGATGCGAGTCACTCGACTCGCATCGCTCTCGACCGTAAGCAGGACCACCATGGCGAGTCAAGTGACTCGCCTCGGGTCTACGGCATACTGTCCGCATGGCAGCAGAACTCTCCGCGCACCACCGCAGGCTCGCTCAGCAGAAGCGCGAGGCGATCATCACCGCCGCCACAGAACTGTTCCTGGATCGTGGTTACGACGGCACCTCACTGGCCCGCATCGCCGACGCCGCCGGGGTCTCGAAGTCCACCTTGTTCAAGCGGTTCCCCACCAAGGCGGCCCTCTTCGAGGCCATCGTCGCCGAGTCCTGGCAGCGCGACGCCGACAACGCTGCCGCGCCGCCACAGACCGGAGATCTGCGCTCCGGACTGACAGTCATCGGCCACCGCTACGCCGACCTGGTCGGCCGGCCCGGCATGACGGCCCTGTTCCGCATCGTCATCGCCGAACTGCCTCGCTTCCCCGAACTGGGGCGCATGCAGTTCGAACTCGGCAAACTGCCCTACTTCACCTCCGTCCAGCGCTACTTGGAATCCGAGCACGAGGCCGGGAACGCCGATGTCCCGGACGGGGCGAGCGCCGCGAACCAGTTCCTCGGCATGATCGCCAACTACGTCCTGTGGCCCCGCATGCTGCTGACCGACTGGAGCCCCGCGGCCGCCGACATCCACGACGCCGTCGAAGAAGCCGTCCAGACGATGCTCGCCAGATACGCCCTGCCCCGCCGGTCCGACGCGAAGCCGGCACGTTGACATTGGGACACCGGTGCCCAAGGCTCGACATCCGCGATGCCTCCATTCAGCGGCGCATGCCGGTGGACGACGGCACCCGGCACGAGCTTCGACCGTGCGGCGCGAGACCTCGGGACGGCGCGGCGCTCTTCGTGCCGCCGACTACAGCTCCGAGAGAGCGACCAGCAAGAACACCACGGGGTACATCACGGTGAGCACGCTGATCGGGATGCCGAGAAACAGGTAGGCGAGAAAGAACACGACCTGGTGCATGGGCTCCCGTCGTGCTTTCATCCGGCTCTCGACGAGTGGGTCGTACGTCACCTCGATGCGGTCAGGGTCGGTCGCGACCAGCCTGCCGTTTCCCTTGTAGGTGCGCTTCACGCCCCTGTCGTCCTGCAGACGGTAGACGTCGGTGGAGGAGAGCTGTCCCTCGGAGTCCTCATCGGACTCGGTCCGTAGGTAGGTCGCCACGACGGTGATGCCCCGACGGCGCAGAACCCACCAATCCACCGTCGCGCTGCGCACCATGTGCACGACCTGGCAACCGGTCAGGAACATCGCGTAGAGGACGAGCCACGCGATGATGAGTCTCTTGTCGCCGGTGGCGCAGGCCAAAACCGTCCCGGCGGCGAACAGCAAGCCGAAGAACCACCGCTTGGCCCGCTCCTTCCCCGCCCCTGCACTGTCCACCCCTTTCGCCCGGGGAGGTTTCGGCACCGTGGACACCTGTCGGGCCCCGCTGAGTCGGGGCTCGGCGGCGTCACGTACCGGCACAGCCGCGTTGACGGCATCGGCGAAGGTCTGGGCGGCCGCGCCGCTGGTGGGCCGCAGGGAGTAGGTGACCGGCCGAGCCTCTCCCGGACCGGCTGTCAGCACGATCTCGATGCGGCGCCGTGGGCGTACTCGGACGGTTTCGACGGCGGCCAGCGGGATGCGGACCCGCAGCCCGGTACCGAACTTGTCCAGCACAACGGTTGCCGTCGTACCCGTCTCCAGCCGCGCGGTGGTGAGACGGCTTCGGAGTACCTGTTCGATCACGACCGGAGCGTAGGGCATGGACATGGCCACGAGAAAGGGTGCCAGTGCCGGCGGAGGCCGGTAACGCACCCGGCCCGAGTTGAGGGCCCCTCACCGCGCCGTCATGCATGACGAGCGTCGCTGCGTTGTCGGAGGCTATCGGCGATCTGTCGGTGAACTGTCGACAGCCCCTGCGACATTGCGGTCCTCCGGCGCCCGCCACCGACGGCACCGGACCGACACCGGCACCCACCCTCGGAGGAAGACCTCATGCTCACCGATGTCACGATCATCGGCGCCGGTCTCGGCGGCCTCACGCTCGCCCGCGTCCTGCACTTGCACGGCATACCTTCCGTGGTCTACGAGGCGGAGTCCGCCCCGACCGCCCGCGCACAGGGCGGAATGTTCGACATCCACGACTACAACGGACAACTCGCGCTGTCCGACGCCCAGTTGCTGGACAAGTTCCGCGGACTGGTCCTGCCGGGCCGACAGGCGATGCGAGTCCTCGACACGACCGGGGCGGTCCTCTTCGAGAAGACCGACGACGGCACGGGCGGTCGCCCCGAAGTACAGCGCGGCGAACTGCGGCAGCTCCTGCTCGACTCACTCCCGACGGGCACCGTGCGCTGGGGCCACAAGGTCAGCGGCGTACGGACGCTCACCGAGGGCCGACACGAGGTCACCTTCGCCGACGGCACCACCGCGGTCACTGGGTTGCTGGTCGGAGCGGACGGCGCGTGGTCGCGCGTACGGCCGCTGCTCACCGATGTCGTCCCCGGGTACACCGGCAGGTCGGTCGTCGAGACGTATCTGTTCGAGGCCCCGTCCCGGCATCCGGCCGCGGCGAAGGCGGTCGGTGGCGGCGCGATGGTCGCGACCGGGCAGGGCCGGGAAATCTTCGCCCACCGCGAGAGGAACGACACCCTCCACGCCTACGTGGGGCTCAACGAGCCACGCGCGTGGCTCGACGCGATCGACTTCACCGACGCGCCCGCGGCAACGGCGCGCATCGCGCGGGAGTTCGAGGGCTGGGCTCCCGAGCTCACCGCGCTGATCACCGACAGCGACGTAGCCCCGGTCCTGCGCCCGCTGTACGCGCTGCCCGCCGGACACCGCTGGGACCGGGTGCCCGGAGTGACCCTGCTCGGTGACGCCGCCCACCTCTCGGCACCGAACGGCGAGGGCGCGAACCTGGCCATGCTGGACGGCGCCGAACTCGCCAAGTCCCTTGCCGCACACCCCGACGACGTCGAGGCCGCACTCGGCGCGTACGAGCGGGCGATGTTCCCGCGCAGCGCGGAGGCCATCACCCATGAGGGCGCGGAGGCGCACGGATCCGACGCCGGCGCCGGCGTGGTCGAGGGCCTGATCGCCGCGGTCACGCGCGACGACCGGTGACGGCTCGCCCGGACGTTCAGGGCCACTTGGCAGTGCTCACCCCTCTTAACGCGTTTCACCGTGCCGGGCCAGATCCGGGCCATCCCCGCGAGGGACCGCGAGGGACCGCGAGGGACCGCGAGGGACCGCGAGGGACCGCGAGGGACCGCGAGGGACCGCGAGGGACCGCGAGGGACCGCGAGGGACCGCG
>NZ_JBIWKP010000011.1:161106-226366 GCF_044765725.1 Streptomyces sp. NPDC102406
AGGGACAAGTTCCTCACACTTGTCGAGGAGGACAGGCGACCTCCCAGGCTGCCGCGATCATCCGGAAGATCTCGTCCACCGCGGCCTCGGGATCGGCCGCCGCCCGGGCCAGCGAGTAGGCGTCGATCACGAACCGCGCGATCGTCCGGCTCGCCGTTGCGGTCGGTGGCAGTTCGGGGTCGGCGGCGATGGCGGTTGCCAGCGTCTCCGCGTGGCGCAGCCGCATCGACTCCTCGTACCTCCGCGGGGCGGGTGATTCGTCGATCATGTGCCAGACCGGGGACGCGCTGGCCGCCGTGCAAGGTCGCACCAGGGCGTGGATCTCGCGACGCAGCGCAGGGGTGAGCGGCTCGTGTGGCGTCCGGTCGGCGACCGCCTGCGTGAGACGTTGCTCGAAGTCTTCGTCCTGCTCGAAGACCAGGGCCTCTTCCCGCCGACCTCATCTCGCGCGGAAAGCCCCACATTCCGATCGAGAAGTCATACACGCTCACCGAGGCCGCGGTGGCCCACATCGACAGCCAAGCCGGTCACACGCGCGGGCGCCGGGTCGTGGTGATCTGAGCTGTTTCCGACGCGGGCGGACGACACTTTCGGCACCACCCAGGGCTTGGCCATGGCCGTACCGGCCGAAGTTCGGTGCAACCGACCAGTCTCCGGTAGGCCAGGGCAGACACTTACCCGTGTTGCTCTGCCAACAGCAGATCAGCGGCCGGGCCGGGCTGAACGGTCACTACAGTCCAGCCTCATGACAACGACTACGGCGACTACGACGATTACGACGCGTACGGTCGAGTACCCAGCCGATGGTCTGACGATGAGCGGGCACCTCGCGCTCCCGGCCGGTGTCGACCGCCGCCCCGGGGTGCTGCTCGGACCGGAGGGCATGGGGCTCAGCGACGTCGAGCGCCGCCGGGCCGATGCTCTCGCCGAACTCGGATACGTAGCGCTGGCTTTCGATCTCCACGGCGGGCGCTACTTGAGCGACCCCGGGGAGATGCTGGCCCGTTGCATGCCCCTGCTCGCTGATCCCGGACGGATGCGGGGCATCGGCCATGCGGCGCTCGACGTGTTGCGCGCCGAGGCCCGGACCCAGCCCGACCGGATCGCCGCCGTCGGCTACGGCACCGGCGGCGCGATCGCGCTGCACCTCGGGCGCGACGGCGTCGACCTGCGCGCGATCGGAACGGTCAACGCCACTACAACGGGCCGACCGGGCGAAGCAGCACGCATCCGCTGCCCGGTGTGGGCAGGCGTCGGGTCCGAAGACCCGATCATGTCGCCCGCGCAACGCCACGCGTTCACCGCCGAGATGCAGGCCGCGGGCGTCGACTGGCGCCTCACGGTCTACGGCGGCGCCTTGCACGCCTTCCACCACCCGACGGTCGACCACCCCACGGTCCCCGGCGTCGGCTACCACCCACAACACGCGCAGCGCGCCTGGCGCGACGTCGTCGACCTGCTCACCGAGTGCCTCCCCCTGACGGACGATTCGAGGGCATGAGCGAGGCAAACACCTGTGTCAGGCTCGGGCGGCGTATCGCCTGGGACGCCTCAAGCGACGTGGACGGGTTCGGCAGATCAGGGCTTGGACGGTGAACTCCATCCCCGACGGCGCCCCCCGCGCACCCCCGGCGACGAACTGCGCTCAGCGATCCGGAAGACCCGGTAGGCGACCGGATGCTAGGACTGCGGCTTGCCGGCCTTGTAGTTGGAAGGCAGCGCGTACACGAACTCCCTCGGGTCGCTGTAGGCCTGCTCCAAGTGTTTGGGCACGCTGTGGTAGCCGGTGGTGTAGAGGTTCCGGCTCGGGTCCCACGTGTTGTACGCGAGGATCGCGGCCTGCTTCTTCTTCATGTGCGAGGACGGGATGTTGAGCACGTAGTCCGCGCCGCGGTCGCGGTCGTCGCGGCTGTACGCGTTGTAGGTGTAGATGTGGTTGAAGCGGACGTCCTTCAGCTCACCGTTCTTCATCAGGAAGTACGCGGCGTCGCTGCACGCCTTGTGCGTGGCGTTCGGGGGCTCCGCGTCGCTGTTCCTGTCGAGCCATCCCGCGGCGAACTTGTGCGAGGCGTTCGGGTACAGCTCGATGAGGTCGCGAACCTTGTTCCTGATCGCGTTGACGAGGATCGTGTAGTTCTCCTGCGTGGTCCATGCACCGTCGGGGATCTTGAAGTTGATGACCTTGTCCACGCCCATGGCCTTGGCCGACAACATGAACTCCGACGTACGCGCCGAGACCACGGTCGCATCGTCCTCCAGGTCCCAGCCCAGCTTGTGGTAGTGACCAGGGGCCGAGCACCGCTCCTTCAAGCCACACGCACCCTGGTTGAGGATGTCCGCGATACCTGAGTTCTCGCCCCTGGTCACCAGGACCAGGTAGACCGGTCTTCCAGCGGCCTTGTGCTCCAGGATGGAGCCGGCCATGCCGATCGCCTCGTCGTCCTGGTGCGGTGAGTAGAAGATCGCGGGGGCCGCCGCGGCGGCGGCGCTCGATGCACCCAGTGAGCCGTGCAGCGCGACGCCCGCGGCCGACAGTCCGGCGGCGGTCAGTACCGACCTGCGGGAAAGACCGGTTGGGACAGCGTCGTGGCGAGGGGTGACGGACATGTGGCGGCTCCTGGTTTCGTCGAGCGCCGCGCCCACCCGGCCGTACCTGAAGGATCGGCCGGGCGGCCGGGTGCGGCTTCTGCGTGTACCGCCACGTTGTCAGGGTCCGTTCCCGTCCGGCTAACGTCTCGCTGTCGCCCCGCTACCGCCCGTTCGCCCCTCCCTCGACACCTCACGACAGCAGGCTCGATGACTCCGCGCGCCACGGCCTGGTTGCGTCACGCAGCCATGTACCAAGCCCAGGGGCAGCAGTTCAGCGGCCCGTCGCCAGGTTCGCCCCGCCGGTGCAGTCCAGGACCATGCCGGTGATGAATCCGTTGGTGGCGAGCGAGTGGATGGCCGCCGCCACCTCCTCGGGGGTGCCGACGCGGCCGACGGGCGTCGTCGTCGCCAGCCCCGCGAACAGTTCCTCGCGCTGCTCCTGCGGTACGCGGCCCCACCACGGGGTGTCGATCACGCCGGGGGACACGGCGTTGACCCGTCGCGGAGCGAGTTCGACGGCCAGCGGGGGGACCATCGCTTCGAGCGCGCCGTTGATCGCGGCCAGGCCCGAGGTGCCGGGGAAGGCGGCGCGGGCGGAGGCGGCCGTGATGAAGGTGACCGAGGCGTGCTCGGCCAGTCGCCCCAAGGCGGCCTGGAGAACGCGCACTTGAGGCCAGAACTTGGCGTCGAAACCGTGCGCCAGTTCGGCGAGGTCGAGCTCGGCGAAGGCGCCGCTGCCTGCCGCACCGCTCACCGCGATGACCAGGTGGTCGATGGGTGCGACGGTGGCGAAGAAGGCGTCGATGTCGTCCTGGGCGGTGGCGTCCATGCGGTGCGTGGTGGTCTTGCCGCCGATGCGGACCACAGCGTCGGCAAGGCGCTTCTCGTCGCGACCGGTGATCGTGACCTCGGCGCCGCTCCGGGCGAAGAGTGCGGCCGTGGCCTCGCCGATCCCGGAGCTGCCGCCCATGACGACCGCGTGGGAGGTGGGAGTGGCGGAGGGTGTTGCAGAAGTCATGGTGACCCTGTCCTCGTGTCCCGATGGTTGCCAGCATTGACGAGACTGTCGGTCTCGGTAAAGTAAGTTTTGCCGAGACCGACAGTCTCGTCAAGGCTCCAGGGTGCGAAATCAGAGCGCGCGGGCCAGGCACGAAGGAGTGCGCGGATGAACGAACGAACGCAAGGGGAACAGCGCCCCCATACCGGCCGCCCCCACACCGGCCGCCGCCGCAACGAGGAAGCGCGCCAGGCCGTGCTGGACGCCGCCCTGCGGCTGCTCGCGGACGCGGACGGCGCGCCGGTCGGCGTGGACGCCATCGCGCGGGAGGCGGGGGTCGGCAAACAGACGCTCTACCGCTGGTGGCCTTCGAAGGGCGCGGTCCTGCTCGACGCCCTGACCAACCGCGCCGAGCAGCACGTGCCGCCTCCGGAACCCGGATCGCTGCGCGAGGAGCTGCGGTCGGTGGTGGTCGCCACGTTCGAGGGCGCGCAGTCGGCGCCGGTCGCACCCGCTTTGCGGACGCTGGTGCGGGAGGCCGCCCGGGACCCACATCTCGCCGATCTGATGCGGGAGTTCACCGAGACACGCAGAGCGGTGCTGCGCGAAGTGCTCGCCCGAGGACAGCGGCGCGGCGAGCTCGCGGCGGACCGCGACCTCGACCTCATGGTGGACCAGGTGTATGGCGTCTTCTGGTACCGCTTCCTGCTCGGACACGCTCCGCTGGGAGAACGCGAGGCGATCACTCTGGCCGATTCACTGGTGGGGTGAAGGGCGCGGAGGCGCGGCGCGCGAGTGGGGGCGGGCGTTGCGGGGCCGGAGTCCAGGAACCGATGCTTGACCCCGGCGTCATTGCCGGGTTGTCTTTGCCGGGTTTATGAACCGGATTACGTGGCACCTTGATCAGGTCCTGTCGCAAGGACGCGTCCGGCCCGCCGAGAGTGAGATCGGCGGGCCGGACGCCTGAGAGCAGCGGTCACTTCATGCCGTTCAAGGCAAGGTGGCCTCGTACAAGTCGCGTCCAGCCCATCTGCTTTCGCGGTGGCACCGACGGACACACTCTGCGGTTCCACGGACCGCTCACCGCCTGCGCAACTCCCGTCCGTGACTGCTCAGTTGCAGCATCACTTAGCTCACTGATGCGCCGACCGATCCGAGCCGCCCACCGATCCGAGCCGCCCACCGAGGCGGGCCGACGAGTGGCCGAATGTCACCTTGCCGACCTCCGTTCCGCCACATCGACCCTTTCGCGCCGAGATACGCCGCCAACCTGCAAGAAGCCGGTGATCACGCAGTTGAGCGGCTGTTGGCGCGTCCCGCCGCGACGGGTCTCCACCGCGCTACCACACCTTCTTCACTGTCATGAGCATGGGTTTTTCGCCAACGTTGCCACGGCGTGGCGCACTTGACAGGGCTTCATGATCGTCCGGTGATACGCTCCCGTGCACATGCCACATGAGCTTTCGCTCCGGCATGGATACAGCCAGGGGGGCTCTCCGGGCGGTGACGTCTGCCCACAGCGAGGGTCCGCTTGGGCAGATTCCGAGAGCTGGACTCCAGCCGCTCAAAGAGAGTCACATGACGAATTTTTGGCAGGATCCGACAGTCTGGGCGCTTGTCGTCGGCGTCGCTGTCGCCGCCACGGTAATCACGCGCCAGCGAAAAACGATCAAGGCGCTGCGCCGCCAGAAGCAGTCCCTTCAGGGTGAACTGACCGAATCGACGGGCAGTGTCGCCCACCTCGAGTCCACCGTCGCCGATCTGCGCAGCGGCTATGACGAGGTGGTCCGCCGGGCGAAGGAAGAGGCGGAGGACGCCACCAACACCGTACTGAAGTCGGCCATGCGGACGCTTCAGGGCCTCGCCGCGGAGCAGCAGCGGGCCATCTCCGGGTTGCAGAAGAAGTACGGTGACTCGGCCGTGTTGCGGGACATGCTGGACATCGACCACATGAACAGCCAGTTCAACCGACGTGCGCAGTCCATCGCGGTGCTGTGCGGCGGGTGGCTCGGTCGGCAGCGGGAGGCCGCGTCGGTCTATGACGTGATCCGCGGCGCACAGGGCCGTATCCGGCACTACCAGCGCATCGACATCGCCTCGCGGGTGGACTTCGCGGTGACCAGCCGCGCCGTCGAGCCGATCGCACTGACGGTGGCCGAGCTGCTCGACAACGCCACCAGCTATTCCGAGCCGTCCACCATGGTCGACGTCGAGGTGCGGACGGTGCCCAGGGGCATCTGCATCGTGATCGACGACGCCGGTGTGGGCATGAGCGAGGAAGAGAAGACGAACGCCACCGCCCTGCTGTCCAGCGGTGCCACGGTGAGCGTCTCGGAACTCGGCAACCCTCCCGCGTTCGGCTTCGCCGTGATCGGTGCCTTGTGTGCGCGGTTCGGGTTCACGGTCACCATCGACAGCACCTCTCCTTACGGCGGCGTTCGCGCGGTGGTGATGGTGCCGAAGGAGTTGTTGACCGAGATGCCGGAGCCCAAGAAGCCCACCACCACGCAAGAGGTCGACGCCGCCGCGGTGAACCGTGGTTCGGCTCCCGCGACGACTGAGGGCGGGCTGCCCCGGCGCCGGAACAAGCGCGGCATGGCGCTGGTGCCGGACAGTGACAGCCGGCCCGACGAAGCGCCGCAAGCCCGGTCCGCAGAGGCACGGGTGGCGGCCATGGGCGCGTTTCAGCGCGGCACACTCAGCGGCCGAAGTGCGGGGGTACCGGCCGCCGAACGCGATACCACTGCCGATTCACACGAAGGATTCGATGCCCCGTGAGCGACGACCTGTCCTGGATGCTTGAGGACGCGCTGAAGATTCCCCATGCCCTCCACGCGGTCCTGATCTCTGCCGACGGCCTCCAGATGTCCCGTACGGCCGAGATCGGCCGGGACGACGCCGACAAGGTGGCCGCCGCCGTGTCCGGCCTGCAGTCGCTCAGCCGGTCCGTCAGCTTCTTCTGCGGTGACGACGGAGTGAACTGGCGCCAGACCCTCATCGAGTTCGACGGGGGCTGGGTCTTCTTGAACGCCGCGGGCGGCGGCAGCTATCTCGCCGTGGCGGCGTCGGCCGAGGTCGACATGCAGGACATCACGTACCGGATGCAGCAGTTGGTCAGCCGACTGGGCAAGGCGATGTCGACCGGCCTCCGCGGCGACGCGGTCACCTCATGACGGATCCCGGCCGTACCGAGCCCGAGTTCGTGTCCGAGGCCGGAGAATTAGTGCGGCCCTACGTCATCACCCGTGGCCGTGACCTGCCGGAGGAGGGCGAGTTCGCCCTCATCACTCTCGTCACGACGGCCACCGACGAGCAGCAGCGCCCGCAGCGGCTCTCGCCGGAGGAGCAGCAGATCCTGGAGATGTGTTCCAGCGGCTACCTCTCGGTCGCTGAGATCGCCGCGCATTCCCAGTTGCCGCTCGGGGTGGTCAAGGTGCTGCTCAGTTCCCTCGCCGAGGGGGGCTATCTCGTGACCCGGGCGCCGGTGCCCTCGGCCCGTCTCGCCAACAAGGCCTTGCTTCAGGAGGTGCTCGATGGCCTCAAGGCTCTCTCTGTCTGAGGACGCGTACGTGCGCAGTGGCGCACAGCAGACCGCGGTGAAGATCCTGGTCGTCGGGCATTTCGCCGTCGGCAAAACGACTCTGATCGGTTCTCTGTCCGAGATCACCCCGCTGTCCACCGAGGAGCGGATGACGACGCTCTCGGAGCGCGTCGACGACCTCAAGGGAGTCCAGGGGAAGACGACCACCACCGTCGCCCTGGACTTCGGTCGCCTGACCCTCAGCGAGCGCGTCGTCCTGTATCTGTTCGGGTCCCCCGGACAGCAGCGCTTCGTCAACCTCTGGGACGACATGGCCCGTGGGGCGCTGGGCGCCCTGGTCCTGGTGGACCCCGAGCGCCTTGCCGACTCCTTCGATGTCATGGATCTGGTCGAGAGCTATGGCCTCGACTTCGCCGTGGCCATCAACCAGTTCGACGGCAGCACGGTCCACAGCCCGGAAGAAGTCCGGGAAGCGCTCGACCTGCTGCCCGACACCCCCGTCGTCACCATCGACGCGCGCGACGAGAAGTCGTCCGTCAACGCGCTGATCGACCTGGTCCGTTATCTGCACGAGCGCGCCGATCTGGAGCACGCATGACAACCCCCTCCGTACCTCCGCCCGGCTGCCCCGCACACGGCAGCGGGCAGCGCATACCCCTGGACAGCGCGGAGTTCGCCGCCAACCCGCACGCGTACTACCGCTACATGCGCGAGCTCGGCCCCACCGCGCCGGTCACCATCGCCCCCGGCGTGGAGGCGACGCTGGTGACCGACTACAACGCGGCCCTGGAGCTCCTCCAGGATTCGACGACCTTCCGCAAGGACTCACGCCGCTGGCGCGCGCTGGCCGAGGGCCGCGTCAGTCCTGACA
This sequence comes from Streptomyces sp. NPDC102406, assembly GCF_044765725.1. Classification (NCBI taxonomy): domain Bacteria; kingdom Bacillati; phylum Actinomycetota; class Actinomycetes; order Kitasatosporales; family Streptomycetaceae; genus Streptomyces; species Streptomyces sp. NPDC102406. The sequence continues at coordinate 169,105 of NZ_JBIWKP010000011.1, forward strand.
GCCCGGTCCTGCCGCTGCTTGCCTACCGGCCCAACGCGATGTTCACCGACGGCGCCGAGCACGTGCGCCTGCGGCAGGCCATCACCGACTCCTTCGCCCGCGTCAGCAACAAGCGGCTGGGCCGGATCGTCAGCCAGGCCGCCCAGTTCCTGATCAACCAGTTCAGCGCCCGCGGCAGCGCCGACCTGCTCAGGGACTACGCACAGCAGCTCCCGCTGTACGTGTTCAACGAGCTGTTCGGCTGCCCGGCGGAGATCGGCGACCGGGTGCTGTTCGGTATCTCCGGCATGTTCGACGGGGTCAACGCCGAGCAGGCCAGCCAGGTCCTGCTCGGGGCGGTCGGCGAACTGGTGGCACTCAAGCGCGCCCAGCCCGGCGAGGACATCACGTCCTACCTGATGCAGCATCCAGCGCAGTTGAACGACGAGGAGTTGGCCCACACCCTGGTGCTGCTCCTCGGTGCGGGCGGCGAGCCGGAGGGCAATCTGATCGGCAACGCCTTCTACACGATGCTGACCAACGAGGAGTTCGCGCGCCTCGGGCAGTTCGACAAGGCCCTGGACGACACCCTGTGGCGCAATGCGCCGATGTCGAACTACGCACCCCATTACCCGGTCGCCGACACGGACGTGGCCGGTGACAAGGTCCTCGCCGGTGAGCTGGTCCTGGTGTCCTTCGGCGCCGCCAACACGGCGCTCGCGGACCGGGGCGCCGACACCCGCGGTCACCTCGCCTGGAGCGCGGGCCCGCACGCCTGCCCGTCGAAGGACCCGGCACGGCTCATCGCCCTGACCGGCCTGGAGGCGCTGTTCAACGCCCTGCCCGATGTCGAACTCGCGGTCCCCGCCAGCAGCCTCGCCTGGCGGCCCGGCCCCTTCAACCGGGCCCTGGCCTCCCTGCCCGTCCGTTTCAGCGCGGTCACCCCGCGCCCCGCGGCCGCGCCCGAGCCGACGGCCGTGCCCCGCGAGCAGGCGTCTCACGTCGCGCCCACCCCCTCGCCCGCGACGCCCCAGCCCACCGGCAAGCCCGGGCGCTGGAGCAGTTTCATGAAGTGGCTGGTGGGTCAGTAGCCCGCACCCCCTGTGATGCATGTGACACAGGCAGTTGATGTAGCCTGCATGAAAGATCAACTTCCTGGGTAGGACGGCGCGGAGTGTCTGGAGTGACACAAGATGAAGGAGAGGCAGTGGACCTCGCAAGCACCTCCGCGCCCCGTTCCGCAGGCGACCGGCCGGGCCAAGGGCGCACCACCCCCAGCAGACGGAACCCGTGCGGGGGCGGCGACCCCGACCAGCCGCAGGACCGAATACCCGCCGCGCCAGGCAGCGGCCCGGCCCTCGCCCCGTCCCTCGTCGGCGGAGCACACCCCCGTGTCCCCGCACCGTCCGGACGCTTTCCGCGCCACGACGAGCGAGGCACACGATGACCTCGCTGCCGGGCCCCGGCATACCGGCGACCGGCACCGGTGAGACAACGCTCGGCGACCACGTAATCGGTCAACTGCGCGGCCTGGGCGCCACGGTGGGCCTCAGCGAGGCAGACACCGAGTTGTACGGACAGGTCCTGCTCGACTCCCTCGCGGGCGCCGCCCACCGGCCGCTGTCCCTGCCTCCGGCCTCGCCGACCTTCCTCTCCGACGACCACAGCCCCGTCGAGTTCTCCCTCGCCGGCACCGCGGGCGCCGCCCCGGCGCTGCGGGTGCTCGTGGAGCCCGGGTGGGCCCACGGCGACATGGAAGGCAGTGCACGCGCCGGGCTCGACGCCGTCCGCGCGATGGCCGCCCGCTGGCACTTCTCCACCGACCAACTCGACGCCCTCGCCGACCTGTTCTTCCCCGCTGCGGCCCAGGGGCCACTGGCCCTGTGGTACGCGCTCGACCTGCGCGCCGGAGGGGTCCCCGGGGTCAAGGTGTACCTGAACCCCTCGGCCTCCGGCCCGGAACACGCGGCCCGCACCGTGCGCGAGGCACTGCGGCGACTCGGCTACGACCGGGCCTTCGCACAACTCCCCCCGGCGGCCGGCTATCCGTTCCTCGCCCTGGACCTGGGCGCCTGGAAGTCCCCCCGCGTCAAGGTCTACGTGAGACACCCGCGGATGTCGGCCGACGACGCCTGCGCGCTCAGCCGTACCTCCGGAGCCGCGGCGGCCGACATCCGCTACTTCTTCCACGCGGCTGCGGGCTCCCTTCCGCCGTCCGGGCACGACGGCGACGACACCCTGCGGCTGATACGTCGACCCGCGCTCACCTGCCACTCCTTCACCGAAGGGGACAGCGACCCGAGCGGCTTCACGCTCCATATCCCCGTTCGCGATTACGTGCGCGACGACGAGGAGGCACTCGCCCGCGCGACGGCCCTGCTGACCCGGATCGGCATGGACCCCTCGGTCCTGACCCGCAGCCTGGGAGCGCTCACCCAGCGGCCACTCGCCGATGGTGTCGGGCTCATCGCCTACCTGGCCCTGGTGTACGAGCGCAACCGGCCTCCCCGGATCACCGCCTACCTCAGCTCCGAGGCCTACCTCGTCCGGCCGCCGCAGGAGCAGTACCCGCGCGGCACCTGGATGCCTGCGCAACCCACCCGGAACGTCCTGGACCTCGGGCACCAGGCCGTCGGCCACGTCAGCCCGCACACCGCACAGAAGGAAGTCACGTGGAGCCCTACCGCATCAAGGTCGTAGAACCGCTTGCTTTCACCACCCGGGAGGAGCGCGAGGCCGCGCTGAAGCGGGTCGCCTACAACCCCTTCGACCTGCGGGCCGACGAAGTCACCATCGACCTGCTGAGCGACTCCGGGACCGGTGCCATCTCCGCGGACCAGCTCGCCGCGGGCATGCAGGGCGACGAGTCCTACGCCGGCAGCCGTTCCTTCTACCGGTGGCACGAGGTCGTCTCCGAACTCACCGGCTACCCCCATATCCTGCCGACCCATCAGGGCCGCGCGGCCGAGCGCATCCTGTTCTCCGCGCTGCTCAAGCCGGGCACGAGCGTGCTGTCCAACACGCACTTCGACACCACCCGCGCCAACGTCGAACTGACCGGCTGCCAGGCCTACGACCTGCCCTGCGCCGAGGCGAAGGACCTCGACAGCGACTACCCGTTCAAGGGCAACATCGACCTGCTCGCCCTCGAACAGGCGCTGGAGAACGCGGACCGGGCGCCCGTGGCGGCCGTGCTGATGACCATCACCAACAACGGTGGCGGGGGCCAGCCGGTCAGCATGGAGAACCTGCACCGCACCGCCGAGCTGTGCCGCCGCCACAACGTGCCGATGATCCTGGACGCGGCGCGGTTCGCGGAGAACGCCTGGCTGGTGACCCAGCGCGAGCCCGGCTACGCCGACCGCACCCCGCGTCAGGTCGCCGAGGAGGCCTTCCGCCTCGCGGACGGCTGCGTCATGAGCGCGAAGAAGGACGGGATCGTCCACATCGGCGGCTTCATCGGCCTGAAGGACCCCGACCTCGCCGAGCGGTGCGGCGGCCTGCTCATCGCCACCGAGGGATTCACCACCTACGGCGGCCTGTCCGGGCGTGACCTCGACATGATGGCCCGCGGCCTCCTCGAAGTCACCGAACCGGCTTACCTCGCCGAACGCGCCGACATAGCCGCCTACCTCGCCGCACGCATCCGCGAGGCCGGGGTAGACATCGTGGAACCCTCCGGCCTGCACGCCCTCTACGTCAACGCCGGGCGGCTCCTGCCCCACATCCCCCCGCACCAGTACCCCGGCACCGCACTCGTCTGCGAGCTCTATCTGCGCGGCGGCATCCGCAGTGCGGAGCTGGGCAGCCTGTACCTCGGGGAGGAGGACGAGGACGGCAACCCCGTCAAGACAGCGCCCTACGAGCTCGTACGACTCGCGCTCCCCCGGCGGGTCTACACCCGTAGCCACTACGACCACGTCGCCGCCACCCTCGCGGACATCGCGAAGAACCCCGAATCGGTGCATGGCTACCGGGTGACGGGCCAGTCGCCCATTCTCCGCCACTTCAGCATCAAGCTGGAGCCCGTACAGTCCGGTAACTGATCTCCGGTAACTGGTCTCCAGTGACTGATCTCCGGTGGCGCCTCTTCTCCGATGCCACTGACTCGCCCTGAACTCTCCAACCGCCTGTCGGCGCAGGATCGTTGTCCTGAGCCGACAGGCGGCGGCGCACGTACGCCACCACGCCGACAAGCCCAGCGCGGAGCGACGGGCAGCGGTTGAGCACCACTCGCAGGTCCCGGCGAGCGGGCATCGTTCGAGTTCAGGGCGCCGTACGAGACCAGGGAGTCGTCCGGGTCCGCGGCGAGCTCAGCCGCGCGGGCCCGCGCCACGCAGCAGGGTGTCGATGATGCGGGCGGCGAGGGCGTCGGTGTCGAGGTCGGCATCGTCCGGGTTCCCGCGCAAGGACTCCCCGAGGAGCGCGTAGTAGACCCGCCGCAGCCAGTGAAGGTCGGCTGCCTCGTCGATGAGCTTTTCCGCCCGCGCCCGTTCCAGCACGGTGATGCAGCGCCGGCCGATGTGCTCGTGCAGAGCGGCCGCTTCGCTGCCGGGATCGGCCGGAAGCTCCAGGGCGAAGGCCCAGGCGCCCTTCACCTCCAGCACATTGGCCGTGATCCGGTGCAGCGCCACTTGAGGAGGGGCGGTGTCCGGCCGACCGTCCTCCACGGCCTGGACGAGCTGACGGGCGGCCGATGAGGCCAGGGCGTCGATCAGCGCCTGCCGGTGGGCGAACCGCCGGTGGATCGTCGTCCTGGCCACCCCCGCCGCCGTTGCGATCTGCTCCATCGACGCGCCGGGATCCGCGGAGAGCACGCGTTCGGCGGCCTCCAGGATGGCGCGCACACTGCGCTCCGCGTCCGCTCGCAACGGTCGTGCCGCTGTCTCACTCATGGAGCCTCCAACTCGTCTGCTAGACCTCCAAAACGATACACGCCTGAGCCAACTTCGCCTTATCTGCAACTCATCTGTTGCAGGTAAGGCAGATCTCTGTACTCTTCTGTCTCAGATTCTCGTCGAGCGAAGGAGACTTCCCATGCATGCCGCAGCGCTCATCACCGGTGCCTCGTCGGGTCTCGGAGCCGAGTTCGCCGCACAACTCGCCGCCCGCGGACACGATGTGATCCTGGTGGCACGCTCCGAGGACAAGCTCACAGACCTCGCCGAACGCCTCACCAAGGAACAAGGCATTCGCGCCCACGTCCTGGTCCAGGACCTCGCCGAGCCGGATGCGGCCCGCCGGATCGCCGACCGTCTGGCCGAACGCGGCCTGAGCGTGGACCTGCTGGTGAACAACGCGGGATTCGGCACATGCGGTCGCTTCGAGGAGATCAGCGCGGAGCGTGACCACGACCAGCTCATGGTCAACGTCGTCGCGCTCGTGGACCTCACCCACGCTCTGCTGCCCGGCATGCTGGAGCGCGGCACGGGCGCGGTCGTGAACGTCGCTTCGACCGCGGGCTTCCAGCCCTCCCCGTACTTCGCCGTCTACAGCGCGGCCAAGGGCTTCGTGCTGAACTTCGGGCTCGCCCTGCGCCAGGAGTACCGCGGGCGCGGCATCCGCGTTCTCACCTTGTGCCCCGGCCCGGTCGACACCCCCTTCTTCGAGGCCATCGGCACCCGCAAGGCGGCCGTAAACGGTTCGATGACCACGCCACAGCCGGTGGTCCGTGCCGCCTTGCACGCCCTCGACCGCGACCGCGCCTACGTCACCCCCGGACTCGGCAACGCACTGTCCGCGCACCTCCTGCCGCGCCGGCCGCGCGCCCTGGTCACAGCCCTCGCCGAACGCGTCACCCGCAAGGTCCTCAACCCCGCGACCACCGCCCCGAAGGCGGAGAACGTCGCCTGAGTCCAGGAGTTCCGCGTCGCAGGCCCGTCGCACGAACCGGCCGCCGACCGCGCCGGCTCAGGGGCCCTTGTGCGTCACGCGCCCTCGGTGAGATGCCGCAGCGAGCGCAGCAGTTCCGCGCGTTGGGCCTCGTCGAGAGGTGCGAACAGGTCTTGCAGTACGCCGGTCGACAACCGTCGGCCTTCCTCAAGCGCCGCGCGCCCCGCCTCGGTGAGAGCGTGCTCCAAGCGTCGCCCGCGGCCTGCGGACCGGGCGATGAGGCCGGCGTCCACCAGCCGGTTCGCGAGGGTGCCGAACGCCTGGTCGCTCTGGAACGTCGCGACGGCGAGTTCATGCCCGGAGGCGCCGGGCATCCGCTCGATGGCGCGCAGGGCATCCCATTGGACGAGGCTGACCCCGATCTCGCGCAGTGCGGCATCCATCGTGCGGTGGTTCCGGTACTGCGCGCGCTTGATCGCCAGCCCGAGGGCTTCGAGGTCGGTCGTCATGGTGCTACTGTATCAACAGCCTTATATAAACATGTTGATTCACAAGGAGCGTCGGCATCATGCGCATCACCCTTCCCGAGGACCTTCCCGTCATCCAGGGCGGCGCCCCCGAGTCACGCACGGCACTCGTGCTGCACGGAGGCGGCGGGCCCCGGACCGTCGCACCCATAGTGAGCCACCTCGCCGCCACCATGCACGCGCTCGCCCCGACACATCCCGGCTGGGACGGCACAGCGCGCCCCGACGCCCTCACCTCGATCGCGCGGCTCGCGGCCGCCTACCTCACTCGCCTGCGTGAGCACGAAGAGCGGGACGTCGTGCTGATCGGCTCATCGATCGGCGGGTGGATCGCCCTGGAGATGGCGGTGCAGGCCGCCGCCGACGAGCGATACGCGGGAACGGTCGGGGCCGTGGTCGACATCGACGGCGTCGGTGCGGTGGTGGCAGGCGAGCCCATCGCGGACTTCTTCGCCCTTGACGCACGCGGACTCGCCGAGGCCGCCTGGCACGACCCCGAGCGCGGCTATCTCGACCCGTCCGGCCTCACCGATGAACAGCGCGCCATCCAGCAGGCCAACGGACGCACGATGGCCGCCGTCGCCGGACCCGGCATGAGTGACCCGTCGCTGCTCGGCCGACTCAACGCGGTGAACGTCCCGACGCTCGTGATCTGGGGTGAGAGCGACCGGATCGTCACTCCGGCATACGGGCGGGCCGTCGCACGATCGGTGCCCGGCGCGCAGTTCGTCGAGATCCCCGAAGCCGGGCACCTCCCCCACCTCGAAGCGCCGGACGCCACCTGGGCGGCCATCGACAAGTTCCTGGCTACGTTCTGACCAACCACGGTGGGCATGGGCAGAGGCCATCCCCACCAACGACCTCCGTGCCGTCGTCCTCTCCGGCTACGCCGACCAGAGCGGGGGCACACATCGCCGACTGGCGCAGAACGTGAAGTGCCCCGCGCTCACGCGCGGGGCGATGGCCCCTTTCTCGCCTCACAGGTCGAGCCAGTGGATGACCAAGCGTCCGATGACGAACGCTGACACGGTCCCGTCAGTTACGTTTCTTGCGGGTCCTCGCCTCATGAACGAGAAGAAGAACAAGTCCATCCGACACTTTGTCGGGCAGGGCGCCGCCAAGTGGCTGGCCGGGTAGGACGCGGGCCGGGCGGCTTCGGGTGCTTCCGCGACGACCATGAGGAGTGAGCTGAGTGGACCTGTACAGCGTCATGTGCGTGCGTGACCGTGGCAAGGCTCTGGAGTGGTACGAGGCGTTCCTGGGGCGCCCGGCGGACGAGGTCATCGGCGACGAGTACCTGTGGCGGCTCGACGAGCATGCGTGGATCGTCGTCGACGACCGGGACGTGCGCGCCGAGCGCGTGGGCGGAGCCATGGTCACGCTCGGCGTGAGCGACCTGGACGCCATCCTGGCCCGGCTGGCCGCACACGGGATCGACCACGAACCCGTCGAGACCTACGGCAACGGTGTCCGTCACGTCGTCGTGCTCGACCCCGACGGGAACAGCCTGTCCCTGGCCGAGGCGCCCGGTCGGCCCTGACCTCGGCCTCGGCTCCCTCCGCACCGCCTATCCGTACGGCCGGGCGAAACGATCACCCGATCGTGAGTTTCGGCCCTTCTGTGTCAGATGTGCCGGAATGCTGGAGGCGAACGGCGTGCAATCGGCGCCGGCCGCGCTGGTGTGGGGAGCGACATGACGCGAGGGGCGGAACGACGTGGGGGCGTGGAGGAGCACGCGATCCTGCTGGTCGCCGGGTTGGCGGATCTGGCGGTGAGCGCGGTGGGCACGGGGCTGAGCACCGTGCGGGGGCTGCTGCGGCGCTCGGACACGGCGGACTTGGCTGCGGCGGCCGAGGATGATCTGGTCGCGCGCGGGCGTCTGGTGCTGGACCGGTACGCGGCGGTTCCCGAGGCGCACCTGGAGATTCTCGCCCGGCATGCGAGGGCTCGGCGGGCTGCCGATGACGTCTGACCGGTGGGAGGCGGCCACGTTCAAGCGCCGCGTCGACGGGGTTCTCCATGAGTTCGTCGGTGAGGAGGCCGAGCGGTTCGCGGCGATCGACCCGGCGCTGACCCCGGTGGCCGGGCAACTGAGGGCAGCGGCCAGGGACGGTAAGAGGCTGCGCGCGGCGTTCTGTTACTGGGGTTGGCGGGCGGCGGGCCAGCCGGACAGCGACGCGCTGGTGCGGGCGGCGGCCTCGATGGAGTTGGTGCACGCCGCCGCCGTCGTGCACGACGATCTCATCGACGACAGTCCGCTGCGGCACGGCCACCCTACCGCACACATCGCCTTGCGTGATGCCCTGCGACGTCGTCCGCGTACCGTCGCCTCCGCCAGGTCCTTGGCGATGTTGGTGGGAGACCTGCTGATGTCGTTGGCCGGGCAGTTGTTCACCACCAGCGGCCTGCCCGCCGCCTACCTGGCCCGGGGGCGCCCCTTATGGGCAGTGCTGGCCCGTGAGTTGATCGCGGGCGAGTGCCTGGAGATCTTGCACACGGGGTCCGAGCCGGACATCGCGGCGTCGCTGAAGGTGGTGCGGTACAAGACCGCGAAGTACACCGTCGAGCAGCCCCTGTTGATCGGCGGCGCTCTGGCCGGTGGCGGTCAGCGGCTGCGCGAGGGCTACTCGGCCTACGGGCTGCCGCTGGGCGAGGCCTTCCAGCTACGGGACGATCTCCTCGGCCTGTTCGGGGACCCGGACCGTACCGGCAAGGCGAACGCCGACGACGTACGCGGGCATCGGCCGACGGCCGTGCTGGCGGAGACATGGCGCGTCGCCGGTGAGGACGACCGCACGCAGCTTCGGGCGCTGTTGGGACGGCGTGACGCACAGGAGAGCGCGGTGCACGCGGTGCGCGAGATCATGCTCCGCCTCGGGACCCATGACCGCGTCGAGGACATGATCACCGCGCGGGTCGAAGAAGCCCTCGACGCACTGCACGAACTGGATGTGCCCGCGCCTGCCGCCGCCGTCCTGACCTCTCTCGCGCATTCGGCGACGGTCCGCCCGTCCTGACCGGCCCGCCGAGACCTCCGCAGCCCAGACAGCACAGCCCGGAGAACACAGCCCCATGAGAGGCGAAAGGCCTGCCATGACCTACACCGAGGCGTCGATGGACGCCCTGCGCCGGTCCGGTGACGAACTCGCCGACGCCACCGTCGCCACGCTCTTCGAACGCGGCGAGGTGGGCAAGTTCAACACCTTGATGCGCTATGTCTCCACTGCCGGTGCTCCCCTGCCGGACGGACTGCCCGACGTCGCACGGGAGTACCTGCACGCCACGAGCACCCCGCCGGCCTGGGTCGACTGGGGTGAGATGGAGAAGGCGCGCCTGTTCTTCATCGACAACAACGTGCACATCTCCACGGCGCTGTCCTTCGCCTCCATGCCCGCCTGCTATGTCGTCCCCCATGTGGCGAAACTGCTGTCGGCCGCGCACGGGCTGAAGTACCCCTCCAAACGCATGGCCGAGACCGGCCAGTTCACCGTCTATCTGATGCAGCCCGACGCCTTCGAAGCCGGCAGCCGCTTCATCCCCGCGGCGCAGAAGGTCCGTCTCCTGCATGCCTCCATCCGCCACCACCTCGGACGCGAGGAGCAGTGGGACACCGACCTGAGCGGGACGCCGATCTGCCAGGAGGACATGATCGGCGGGCAGATGTTCTTCTCGCTGCTCGTCCTGGACAGCCTGCACCGCCTCGGCATCCACATGTCGCAGGAAGGGGCGGAGGCCTACTACTACGCCTGGCGCGTCGTCGGTGCCATGCTCGGTGTCGACCAGGACGCGGTCCCGAAGTCCCTCGATGCGGCACGCCAGTTCCTCGACCTGTACATGATCCGGCACATGGGACCTTCCCCCGAGGGGGAACATCTGACCCGACAACTCATCGATCTCTACGAGGACGTCGTGCCCGGCACCGTCTTCGACCCGATCGTCTCCGCCCTCATCCGCCATCTCATCGGCGACACATGTGCCGACTGGCTCCAGGTGCCCCGGACCCGCTGGGACACCGTCGTCAAGGCCGTCCCCCACCTCCTCGGGGTTCTGGAGACCATCGAGGACCGCTCCCCCCTCGGGGCCTGGGCGCTGGACCGCCTCGGCCATCTCACCACCGTCTTCGAACTGTCCTCCCTCACACGCGGTCGCGTCATGCATTACGCCATCCCCGAGCAGCTCCGGCAGGACTACGGCGTCTCCAACGCGGTGCCCCGGACTCGACGTTGGGCCCCGCCCGCCCCGACGGTGTGACGTCCTGCCGGCGCGTCCGGGGTCTCCTGACCCCTTTCGCCCGGCGCTACCGCCCCTCACGTACGCGCAGGTTGTCCGCCTTGATGCCGGGCAGCTTCGCCTCCAGCGAGTACGTGGCGATCACCGCTGCCTGGAGTGCCGCGACGAGGATGGGCAGGCCGATGAAGAGCAGGGTGATGCCGTCGCTGACCTGCGGAGTGACAGCGCCGGGGCGGTAGTCGACGGCGGCCAGACCCCAGGCCAGACAGGCCGATCCGAGCGCGGCGCCGATCTTGGTGCTCATGCTGTAGCCCGCGAACAGCAGGCCCTCGTCACGGCGTCGGCTGCGCCACTCGTGCCACTCCGCGGTGTCCGCCACCAGCGCGGGCCCCGCGACGAACCCCAGCCCTCCCACGAGGTTGGCGGCGAAGAACACCACCGTGAACGCGATGAGGTCGTCGCGCAGGAAGAACAGCGGAGCGCTGAGGCCGATGCACGCCATGAGGCCCAGCAGGATCCCCCGGCGCTGGCCCAGGAGGCGGAGTATGCGCGCGGTGACCAGAGAACCGAGCACCGCGGACAGGGAGAAGGCGAGCAGGATGACCGAGACGGCCGCGGGCCGGTCCAGTACGTGCAGGGCGAAGTACACGGTGCCGCCGGTGATGATGCCGAGCCGTGCGAACGACAGGATCGAGAACGAGAAGACGGTCAGCCAGGGCCTGTTGCGCGCCAGAGCCTTGAGGGAGGCCCCGATCCCGGGCCCGCCCCCGGTGAGCGGCGCGACCGGCACCCGCTCCTCGACGAGGCCGAAGACCGCCCAGAAGAGGAGCATGCCGGTCACGGCGTAGAGCGCGATGGTCCAGGCGAAGCCGGACCGCGACGTCGGCGAGCCGCCGAACAGGCTGATCAGCGGTTGGGTCGCCGTGGAGACGACGATGAGTCCGATGCCGACACCGAACGAGCGCATCCCCGCCAGTTGCATACGTGTCGCGGAGTCCCGTGTCGCCATGGCCATGAGCGCGCCGTAGGGGACGTTGACCAGTGAGTACGCCAGGCCGACGAACACGAACGTCACGTAGGCGTAGACGACGGCGGCCGTACCGCCGCCTCCCGGCGTGAGAAACGTCAGCAAAGTCAGCGCGCTGAGCAGCGGGGCACCGAACAGCAGATAGGGCCGGGCGCGCCCCCACCGCGAGGTCGTACGGTCGACGACCAGACCGACCGCGGGGTCGAAGAAGGCGTCGAGCAGTCGCGCGACCAGCATCAGCGTGCCGGCGGTCCCCGCCACGATCCCGGCGACGTCGGTGTAGAAGAAGAGCAGGTAGCTGGAGATCGTGGTCCACGTCAGGTTGGACGCCACGTCTCCCAGGGCGAAGGCCCCCCGTTCACTGCGGCGCACCGCCCGCGGGTCGTCCGCCGCGTCGAGCGGCACATCGGTGGCGTCGGCGTCGCGGACGGGGCTCGGTTGCGCCGAACCTTCGACGGGCGTTCTGGGCTGCCTGGTGCTCATCATCGAGTCCTTCACCTCAGCGTCGTTGCCTGGCTGGCTTGAAGCGCATCTTGTGTTCCTCTCGGACCTAAGTCAATGCCCCGAACAGATCCGCTGTGATCTCGACTTCACGGGAGTCGCTCTCACTTCGACTCTTGCCTTATGTTCCAGAGGGCCATAAGTTGTGCCTGTGAACGCGTCAGCGCAGAAGGGCTTCTCTTCGCCGTTGCCGACGCGATCGTTCCGAGAAACGCGGCGCCGCGATCCGCATGGCGCCTGAGGAGGTCCGGATGCCCCGTTCCGCCAGTACCGCCGAGCGCATCACCCCCGAGGCGGGTGCAGGATTTCCCGACGAGGTCGATGTGGCGATCGTCGGCAGCGGTCCGGCGGGCGCCGCCTACGCCCGGACCCTGAGCGAGCTCGCGCCTCACCTTCGGCTCGCCGTTTTCGAGGCCGGGCCGCTGATCAGCGATCCGCCGGGCACGCATGTGAAGAACATCGTCGACAGCGGGGAGCGGGCCCGGGCGCAGCGCGCTTCCGAGGGGCCGCGCCCCCTCGTCGAGGCCGTGTCGACCGACACGATGGACGGCTACGCGAGCGATCGGCCGAGGCTACAGCGACCGGGGACGTTCCTCCTGAGCGAGGGACGACAAGGAAGCGGCGAGGACGGATTGCCCGCCGCCGCGATGTCGAGCAACGTCGGCGGGATGGGCGCGCACTGGACCGGCGCGTGTCCGCGGCCCGGCGACAGCGAAGTCATCGCGTTCCTACCGGAGTTGAGCACGTGGCTTGCCGAGGCCGAGCGGCTGCTGCACGTCTCCGCCGAGGTACTGGCCGACGCGCCGTTCGCCGACGAGGTCCGCAAACGCCTCTCGGTGGCACTCGACCACGACCGCGTCGGTGACCGGCAGGTCCAGCCGATGCCGATGGCCGTGCACCGCACACCGGACGGTCGACTCCTGTGGTGCGGCGCGGACACGGTGTTCGGCGACGTCACCCGGGCCAACCCCCGCTTCTCGCTGCACGCGGAAGCGCTGGTGACCCAGGTCCTGCTGACCGAGGGCGGGCCGAACGGGCGAGCCGTGCGCGGCCTGCGGATTCGTGACCGGCGCACGGACACCGACCACGAGGTCGCGGCCCGGTACGTCGTAGTGGCCGGCGACAGTCTGCGTACCCCGCAACTGCTGTACGCGTCCGGCGTCCGGCCCGCCGCGCTCGGCCGCTACCTCAACGACCAGCCGCAGGTCGTGTACGCGGTGCGCATGCGGGATCTGCCGGACCGTACGCTGGTGGCGGACGACGGCGTGGGGGTGACGGCCAGCAGCGGCGTGGCCTGGGTGCCCTTCACCGACGCCCACCCGTACCACGGGCAGGTCATGCAGTTGGACGCCTCGCCGGTGCCGCTGGCCGACGACGACCTGAAGCCCGGTTCCGTCGTCGGGCTCGGCTGGTTCTGCGCGAAGGAGTTGCGGGCCGAGGACCGGGTCGCGTTCCGGGACGACGACACCGACGGCTACGGCATGCCCGCGATGGACCTTCACTACCGGCTCACCGAGGCGGACCACGCCGCCGTCGACGGCGCACGGACCGAGATCCTGCGAGCGGCGGCCGCCCTCGGTGAACCACTCGACGACACCCCGCCGCTCCTCTTCCCGGCAGGCGCGTCCCTGCACTACCAGGGCACCGTCCGGATGGGCACCGCCGACGACGGCACCTCGGTCTGCGACCCGAACAGTCAAGTGTGGGGCGTGAGCGGTCTGTTCGTCGCCGGGAACGGAGTCATCCCCACCGCCACCGCCTGCAATCCGACGCTGACCTCGGTCGCCCTCGCCGTCGCAGGCGCCCGCGGCATCGCAGCCGCCGAAAGCTGAGAACTCCCCCCAGCCACCTTCTCCCACCCCGACTCACCGGAGGCTTCATGCTCGACCGGGACATCATCCAGAACCGCGGCGTACGCAACGTCGTCGCCGACGGGAAGACCACCGGCTTCCAGTTCCGTCTGCGCATGCCCAACTACCGAGGGCTGTGGGGCAGCCTCATCGAAGGCGTCTCCGTGCGGGTCGGCGACCTGCGTTGGGACCGCGAGACACCACGCTGGACGCTACAGGGACGTGAGTTCACCTGCGCCGAACTGCGTACCTCGACCGATGTGCGCTGGCAGCTCGACGAACCGGCCACCATCACCGTCCCCCACCCCGGCGGCCTCCCTGCGGGCGTACACCTCCTGGAGGTCGACATCGCCCTGCAAGCCCCGTACATCCCGGCCGAGTTCCAGCCCTCGGTCTTCCACGCCGAGCGAAAGGTCACGCTCCTGTGACGCGCGGACACGACACCTCGAAGCACGCATCCCTGAAGTACGGCGTCTCCCTCTACAGCTACACCGGAGACATCTACACCCTGCTCACCCTCGACGATGCCATGGCCGAGATCGCCGACCTCGGCGCGACCGGCATCGAGATCCTCGGTGAGGGCAACATCAGCGGCTACCCGACACCGGACACCCGGTGGATCGACGACTGGCACGCGGGTCTGGAGCGCCACGGTCTCACCGCCACCAACTACGGGTCCTGGATCGACTCACGGATGTGGCAGCACCGCGACCTGACCGTCGACGAAGGTGTCACCATCCTGCGCCGGGATCTGGAGCTGGCCTCCACGCTCGGCTTCACCACCCTGCGCCCCAAGATCGGTGTGGTCTCGATGGAGCTCAAGCCGCACCCCATCTGGGAGGCGGTCATCGAGCGCGTCCTCGACCGGGCGGCCGAACTCGACATCGTCATCTGTCCCGAGATCCACGCCCCCACCCCCATCAAGCACGAGGTCGTCGACGACTACCTCGCGTTCATCGAGCGCACAAAGACCGACCACTTCCGGTTGCTGATCGACACCGGTGTCTTCCAGCGTGCCGCGACCGACGCACACCACGCGGGGCTCGACGAGGAGGCACAGGAGGCCGGGTGGCGCCGCCCGCTGGCCGTGCCGATGGCGGACCTGGTGGCCGTGCTGCCGTACGTCGCCTTCATCCAGGCGAAGTTCTTCGACATCACCGACGACCTCACCGATCCGCACATCCCGTGGCACGAGATCGTCACGACGCTCGTCGAGCACGGCTACACCGGTTACCTCTCCAGCGAGTACGAGGGCGACCGGATCCCTTACCGCTCGCTCGAACAGGTCCGCCGACAGCACGCGCTGCTGCGAAAGCTGGAGAGCGACGCGCGTCGGCACTGACGCCCCTCGGCCCACCCAGCACGCAAGCTCCCGCAGGCAACACCCAGCACGAGAAGCGAGGTCTCATGCGCACAGTGCGCGCCGCCGTGGTCGGAACCGGCTTCATGGGCGCCGTCCACTCCCGTTCGATCGTCGCCGCGGGCGGTGACCTGGTCGCCGTCGTCGGCTCCGACCCAGGAAAGGGGCGTACGGCCGCCGTGGCGTTCGGGGCGCGGGCAGGGTTCGGCACCCTGGACGAGGCGCTGGACGCCGGCGTGGACGTCGTGCACGTCTGCACGCCCAACGCCACCCACCCCGACTTCGTCCTGGCCGCGCTGAAGGCGGGCTGCTCGGTCGTGTGCGAGAAGCCGCTCGCCACGGACGCGGCCACCGCGGCCCACCTGACCGCGCTGGCCGAGGAGAGCGGGCTCGTCGCCACCGTGCCGTTCGTCTACCGCTACTACGCGTCGGTCCGCGAGGCGCGGTCGAGGATCCAGGCGCCCGGAGCGGCCGCGCCCTGGCTGCTGCACGGCAGCTACCTCCAGGACTGGCTGGCCGACCCGGGACGGACGAACTGGCGGGTCGACGCGGCAGCGGGCGGGCCCAGCCGCGCGTTCGCCGACATCGGCGTCCACTGGTGCGATCTCGCCGAGTTCGTCACGGGCCAGCGCATCGCCCGCGTCCACGCCCAGTTCGGCCGCTCCGCACCGACTCGCCCCGGCCCCGACGGCACACCGGCCCCCGTCACCACCGAGGACGGCGCGGTCGTCTCCTTCACCACCGACACCGG
Organism: Streptomyces sp. NPDC102406; assembly: GCF_044765725.1. NCBI lineage: Bacteria > Bacillati > Actinomycetota > Actinomycetes > Kitasatosporales > Streptomycetaceae > Streptomyces > Streptomyces sp. NPDC102406. The sequence goes on from NZ_JBIWKP010000011.1 coordinate 185,162, forward strand.
GGCGCTGGGCAGCGTGGTGCTCAGCCAGGCGAGCGCGGGCCGCAAGAACGCCCTGTCGTTCTCCTTCGACGGGCCGGACGCCAGCTACGCGTTCCGGCAGGAGACCCCGGAAACCCTGTGGATCGGCGGCCGGGACGTCAACCGGACCGTGGCCCGCGATCCAGGGCGCCCCGGATCACCGCCCCCGTTCCGGGGCGCCTTGCCCGCGGGCCACCCCCAGGGCTACTACGAGTGCTTCACGGACTTCGTGGCCGACACCTACGCCGCGCTGCGCGGGGAGACCACCGAGGGGCTCCCCCGCTTCGCCGACGGCCTGCGCGCCGCCCGGATCACCGAGGCCGTCCTCGCCTCCGCCACTTCCGAAACCTGGGCCGAAGTCCCCTACGTCGAGCGGGAGTTCGCGGCATGACGGAGGCTCAGCGGCTTCCCGCCCGTCAGCCCGTCACCCTCTTCACGGGTCAGTGGGCGGACCTGCCCTTCGAGACGGTCGCCCGGCTTGCCAGCGAGTGGGGGTACGACGGACTGGAGATCGCCGCGTCCGGCGACCACCTCGACCTGAAGCGCGCCGAGGCCGACCCCGCCTACCTCCGCAGCAGGCTCGACATCCTGGACAGGTACGGGCTGCGCTGCTGGGCGATCTCCCACCACCTCACCGGGCAGGCCGTCTGCGACGACCCCATCGACTTCCGGCACCGGGCGATCGTGCGCTCGTACACCTGGGGGGACGGCGATCCGGAAGGGGTCCGGCAGCGCGCCGCGCACGACATGAAACGCGCCGCCCGCGTGGCCCGCAAGCTCGGCGCGGACGTCGTCGTGGGCTTCACCGGGTCGAAGATCTGGCCCTACGTCGCCATGTTCCCGCCCGTCCCCCAGTCGGTCATCGACGACGGCTACGAGGATTTCGCCCGCCGCTGGAACCCGATCCTCGACGTGTTCGACGATGAGGGCGTGCGGTTCGCCCACGAAGTGCATCCCGCGGAGATCGCCTATGACCACTGGACGTGCGTCCGTACTCTGGAAGCCATCGGCCACCGCGCCGCCTTCGGGTTCAACTGGGACCCCTCGCACATGCTGTGGCAGGGCATCGACACGGTCGGCTTCATCACCGACTTCGCCGACCGCATCTACCACGTCGACTGCAAGGACACCCGCCTGCGGCCTGCCACAGGACGCTCGGGCGTGCTCGGGTCCCATCTGCCGTGGGGCGACCCGCGCCGGGGCTGGGACTTCGTCTCGACCGGCCACGGCGACGTGCCCTGGGAGGACGCCTTCCGCGCCCTCGCCTCGATCGGTTACACCGGGCCGGTCTCCGTCGAGTGGGAGGACGCCGGCATGGACCGGCTGCGCGGAGCCGCCGAGGCGGTCCGGCGCGTGCGGTCCCTGCTGTGGCCGTTGCCGACGGCCTCCTTCGACGCGGCCTTCGGCAACCAGTGACGGTGCTCGGCACACCTGACCGGCCCTGACCGGCGGCTTGGGACCGGCCGTCGCGGTGGTCCGCAGCCGTATGGACAGCCCGACCGGCACCGTGGTGGGTGCCTGTCGGCGCTGTCGTAACATCGCGTCACAAGGCAATCGCGGACACGACGAACGGGGAAGACATGGGCCGCCCGGTCCCGATCGGCAGCGCTCCGCCACCGGAAAGGCTGCCGCAGTTCTCCCCGGTCTCCACCCTGCCGACGCTCGAAGCGGCGCCCCTCGCCATAGTGGTCAACTTTGTCCGCTCGGGCCGTGCGACCACCCGGCCCGAGCTGGTCGCCACGACCGGCCTCAGCCGCAAGGTCGTCACCCAGCGCGTCGAGCAGGCCCTCGCGCTGGGGCTTCTGGAGGACGGCGAGCTGGCCGCGTCGTCCGGTGGACGGCAACCGCGGACGCTGCGTTTCCGTGCCGAGGCGGGCCATCTTTACAGCGCCGCCATCGGGGCGTCCGAGTTCCACGCCGCGATCATGGATCTCTCCGGCGCGATCCTCGCCTCCCACCACGAGGACTGGGGCGTGGAAGCGGGGCCCGAGCCCACGATGCAACGCGTGCAGTCGGCGTTCTCCGCCCTGGCCCTCAAGACCGGCCTCGGCAGGCCATGGGCCATCGGGATCGGGGTGCCGGGCCCGGTCGAGTTCGCCACCGGCCGCCTGGTCGCGCCGCCGATCATGCCCGGCTGGGACGGCTTCGGGGTTCGCTCATGGCTGCGCGAGCACTACGACGCCCCTGTCTGGGTCGACAACGACGTGAACCTGATGGCCTTGGGCGAGTGGACGTACGGAACCCCGCACGACGGTCGCGACATGCTGTTCATCAAGGTCGGCACCGGCATCGGCGCCGGGCTCGTCGCCGGGGGCCGGCTGCTGCGCGGAGACCGGGGAGCCGCGGGCGACATCGGCCACACCCACATCACCGACGACCCGTCAGCGGTCTGCCGGTGCGGCCGGACCGGTTGCCTGGAGGCCGTCGCGAGCGGCTGGTCGATGCTCGAGGAATCGATGCGCCGGGTGGAGGAGAGCCCCTACCTCACCAAGGTGCTGGAGAGGACCGACCGCCTGACGCTCGGCGAGATCGGTGCGGCCGCGGTCACCGGCGACGCGCTGGCCCTGGAGATGATCGACACACGGTCCCGCCTGGTCGCCGACGTCATCGCCAACCTGGTCAACTTCTGCAACCCCGGAGCGCTCGTCCTGGGCGGAGGCGTGCTGCGGACCGGTCCGCGCTTCGTCGACCTCGTCTCCTCAACGGTGCACGCGCGGTGCATCCCGCTCGTCACCGAGCACCTCACCGTCCGTGCCGCGTCCCTCGACCATCGCGAAGGCGTCCACGGCGCCGGGCTTCTCGCCAGTTCGGGGCTGTTCGCCACGGGACCCCTCACCCACTGGGTGGAGAGCGGCAGCCCTCTCGGCCACGCCACCACTCTGCAACGGCTCTCGGCCGAACTCGCCTGACCTGGCCACCCCTTCGGGAAGGGCACCGTGACGTCGTCGCCTCGGGGCCCACCCCGGTGGCGGGGCGGCGATCAGCGTCCGGCATCTCGTACGGCATTTCGTACGGCATTTCGTACGGCATCTCGTACGGCGGTGAACTCCCGCTCTGCCCGGTCGATCTCCTCCAACTGCTTCAGGATCTCCCCCGGCGTTCCCTCGCCGACGACCTTCTGGAGCAACGGCGTGTGATCGAGGACGGCATCGCGCAGCGGGCGCAGGGGTGCCGGTGCGTGGTGGAAGACCTTGCCGAGCGCCCAGGCCGTCTGTGACTGCCGGGCGGTGTGCGGCTTGCGGGGGGCCTCGAAGGCGTGCAGAGCCCGACGGACAGCCTGCCCGTCGGTGAGGTCGACCCCCGCCAGTCGCCGGCCGAGGAAGTAGCCGTCCTCGGTCGCCATCCCGGCCCCGTAGGCGGCGTAGGGAGAGGTGGGGTGGGCGGCGTCGCCTATCAACGTGACGCGTCCCTTCGACCACTGCTTGAGCGGCTTACGATCACGCAGGGGCCAACTCTGTACATGGGCCGGGTCGGTCGCGGCGATGAGCTGCGGCAGCGGGGCGGGAAAGCCCCGGCCGAGACGGGCGGCGGCGCGGTGGATGTCGTCGGGTACCGGGCGGTCGATGTCGTGGGCGCTGAGCACCCACCACTGGAAGCCGTCCCGGCCCTTGCTGCGGATGGCGGTCCAGGCGCCCTGCACGGTCGGGCTGTGCGTCAGCACGCACAGCCCACCAGGCGCGGGGACGGCCCGGTCGAAGGTGTAGCCGCCGTAGAGCTGAAGGGCGTGGGGGCGGATAGGGGAATCGCCCCAAAGGGTGCGGCGGACAAGGGAGTTGATGCCATCGGCACCGATGAGGACGTCGGCCTCGTGCACGGTTCCGTCGTCCATGTGCAGCCGGACCGCGTGGTCGTCCTGCTCCACCTTCTCCAGCGCGTGGCCGGTACGCAGCACGCCCGGCGGGAGCGCGGCCAGCAGCCGCTCGTACAGGTCCGGGCGCAGCAGCCCGATGAAGCCGCCACCGTAGTCGCGCACGACATGCTCGGGCAGCCGGACCCGTACCCGGCGCTTGCCGCGCATGTTGCGGAACTCGCTCTGACAGGGGGCGCCGAGGTCCTCGGTGTCCACACCGAGCAGGCCGAGGGCTTTGATGGGCGCGGGCCACAGATTCAGGATGTTGCCGGCCGGCCGGGCCTGGGAGTGCCGTTCGAAGAGTGTGACCTCGTGGCCCGCTTGGTGGGCGGAGAGCGCGGCGGCCATACCGGCGGGTCCGGCGCCGACCACGGCGACCCGGCCCGGCCGTCGGGAGGGAGGGGTGTGCGACATGTGGCATCTCCTGGGGGGTGAGCGGGGCGGCATCCGGATCCCAAAAGCGTAGCGAGCACTACGCTTCCGGTTCCGGGGGCCATTAGATCGGTCCGACCGGGCCATGTGTCAATGCCTGCGAGGCGGCTTTCGCCGCGGGAGCACCCCGGAGCAGGGGTGAGAATGGTCCGTATGCCCAACACCGCACCCCGCGCCGACGACCTGGAGATCCGCGAGCCACGCCAGGAACGCACGCGCCGCGCGTGGGCCCGCATCCTGGACGCCGGTGTCGCTCTCATCGAGGAGGGCGGTTACGAGGCGTTCACCATCGCGGCCCTCTGCGAGAAGGCACAGGTCGCGCCCCGGGCTCTGTATGACCGAACGACCAGCAAGGACGCGCTCTTCCTCGCCGTCTACGAGCACGGCATCGCCCGCGTCGCCGTCGACCAGGCCGCCTTCCGCGACCAGAACCGTTGGCAGGGCATGGCCGCGGACGAACTGATCACCACTGCGGTGACTCACCTGACGGACCTTTTCCGGCGCCACGCGGCGTTCCTCAAGCCCGTGCTCCTGCTGTCCGGCGCCCACCCGGAGGTGCTGCGCCGCGGCCGCTCCCACGTCCACACCCTCGCCGACATGTTCACCGCGCTCCTGCTCGGCGTCCGCGACCAGATCACGCACCCGGACCCGGAGACGGCCGCGCGGCAGTGCTTCGCCACGGCCTTCTCCGCGTGCGTCGTGCGCACCGCACACGGCGCGGACTTCGCGACCGAGGCCGTGGACCACGACACCTTCACCGCGCACCTCGCCCTGACGGCGAGCCGCAGCTTGCTGGCCACCGCAGGACCGACGGCAGTGCGGTAGTTCGGGGCGTCCGTCAAGGCCGCCCGCGCCCGTCCGACAACGACGGTCCGGGCTGTTCTGTTCGCCTCACACCTTGCTCCGCACACAGGCCGCGTTTGTACGGGCAGTTGTCCTGCGGTCCGGATCCCGTGTGCCGGGCTCGTTGGAGTGGCCGTCGTGAGCGAGCGTCGCGGAACTCGGACCATGGCGCCGGTGTTGTTGGGCGTAGATGACGGTGGCTGGTCGCCTGTCACCGCGGGCGAGTCGGGAGCGGCCGTCTTTCGCAGCGCGGATGCCACTCGGTATGCCAAGTGCGTGCCCGCTGCGGATGCGGCCGACCTGAAAGCCGAGTGCGACCGGGTCGTATGGCTGAGCGGTCAGGGTGTGCTTGGTCCCCGAGTGCTCGACTGGCAGTCCGGTGACGCCGGTGCCTGTCTGGTGACGAGTGCTGTCCCCGGCACACCGGCTGATCAGGTGTCCGCTGAGGAACTGCGAGTGGCCTGAGAACGCATCGCGGACGCGGTCCGCCGACCGTACGAGGTACCTGTGGCCCAGTGCGCTTTCCACCGGGATCCGGACACTATGGTCGCCGTGGCGCGCGACGTCGTGAGCCGTGACGCCGTCAGCCCCGAGTTCCTGCCCGTCGACAACCCCGAGTTCCTCCCCGTCGACCAGCGGCAGACGCCCGCCGTGGAGCTGCTGGACCGCCTCACCCGGCAGGTCTCACGGCGACGCGAGCAGGAAGCCGCCGACACGGTCGTCTGCCACGGGGACCTGCGCCTGCCCAACATCATTCTCGATCCGCTCACCTGGGGCTGAGCGATCAGCACCGTCCGAACGCGGCTTGCGCGGGTGGGTGCGGATCGGGCGGGAGGAAGACGCCTCCTCGGCCATGACTACGTCCGGCCTGGTCCGGGGCCGTCCGCGGCGACGCGGTACAGCACCCACAGGAGCAACCCCAGGCAACTGAACGCCGCTCCCAGCACACATACGGCTCCCCACCCGGCCGCCGCGTAGAGGGACGTCGCGGCGATGGCGCCGGTCGCGCTGCCGATCGAGTAGAAGACCATGTAGCCGCCGATCAGACGGCTGCCCGCGTCCGGATGCAGTGCGTAGATCAGGGTCTGGTTGGTGACATGGACCGCCTGCACGGCGAGGTCGAGCAGGACCACTCCGACGATCAGGGCCCACAGCGAACTGCGGGTGAGGGCCAACGGCACCCAGGACGCGGCGAGCAGCGCCAGGGCGATGCCGGTGGTCCGGCGGGAGTGGCCGCCGTCGTTCAGGCGGCCGGCCACGCTCGCGGCCAGTGCGCCCGCCACACCGACGAGGCCCAGCGCCCCGATCGCACTGTGCGAAAGGTAGTAGGGAGCCTCGCTGAGCGGCAACGCGACGCTGCTCCACAGGGTGCTGAAGGCAGCGAAGACCAGCAGGCCGAACAGGGCCCGGAGCCGCAGCAGTCGTTCCCGCGCGAAGAGGGTGACGGTGGAGCGCAGGAGCTGTCCGTACCGCAGGCCGTGGGCGGTCGGCGCCGCGGCGCCGCTGCTCGGCAGTACTCGGTGCAGAACCAGCGCCAGCAGGGCGGTGAGCGCCGCCGAGGCGACGTAGACGGAGCGCCAGCCCGCGAGATCGGCCAGGAGGCCGGAGGCGGTGCGGGCGAGAAGGATGCCGGTGACCACGCCGCTGGTGACCAGACCGACGACCCGGCCGCGTCCGGAGGCGGGCGCCAACGAGGCCGCGAAGGCGACCAACGTCTGCGTGACGACCGCCAGAAGCCCCGTCGCGGCCAGGCCCGCGAGCAGCATCGCGGCCGTGCGCGCGGCGGCCACCACGGCCAAGGCCGCGACGAGCAGGAGGAGTTGGGTCACGATGAGCCGTCTGCGGTCGGTCACGTCGCCGAGCGGTACGAGGAAGAACAGCCCGAGCCCGTATCCGACATGGGTGAGGGTGACGACGCTGCCGACGAGGGCCGGGCTCATGCCGAGGTCGTGGCCCATGGTCACCAGGAGCGGCTGGGAGAAGTAGACGTTGGCCACGGCGGCTCCGCAGGCGACGGCGAACAGGGCGACGACACCCCGGGACAGGACGAACGCGGAACTCCCCTCCCTGCCTCGCCTCTCGGCCGGTGCTCTCGCAAGGTCGCGGTCGTCAGACATCGGCGGTCCACCCTTCCCACTTCTGGTTTCAACTTGCAACTAGTGCGCGATCGGCATGACGGTAGCGCCGCTTGGTAGCATGTTGCAACCGGCCGATGACGAGACCGGAGCACGTGCATGAGCGGGCGAGAAGGGCGAGGGCCATGGTGCGCAGGACGCGCTTTGACGACAGCGAATGTCCCGTTGCCCGGTCGGTGGACGCGATCGGCGACTGGTGGTCCCTGCTGATCGTGCGGGACGCCTTCGACGGAAGCCGACGCTTCGGGGAGTTCCAGCGCAGTCTCGGCGTGGCGAAGAACATCCTCACCGCACGGCTCCGGGCCCTGGTCGCCGGCGGCGTCCTCGAAACCGTCCCCGCGTCCGACGGCAGTGCGTACCGCGAATACGTACTGACTCCGAAGGGCAAGGAGCTCTTCCCCGTCATCGTGGCGCTGCGCCAGTGGGGAGAACGGAACTTCTTCGCCCCCGACGAACCACGCTCACACCTGCTCGACCGCGAGCAGGGACAACCCCTTCGCCCACTGGAAGTACGCGCAGCGGACGGCCGCCGACTGGACCCCGACGACACCACGGTCCACAAGATCACCCGTCAGTGATTCGAGGGCGGCTCATGTGCTGCGGCGGCCTCACGGTCCCGGCCCGAGGGACGCCTCTGGCATAGCATCCGCAAAAAGGAGGACCATGACCACTCACCCGGAATCGTCTCCCGTCACGCCCGCCAGGGGCACCGCCCTCGTGACCGGCGCCTCCTCGGGTATCGGCGCGGCCTACGCGCGACGGCTCGCCGCCGTCGGCCGCGACCTCGTGCTGGTCGCCCGTCGCGCGGAGCGCCTGCGGGCGCTGGCCGCGGAGCTGACCGAGAAACACGGCGTGCGCGTGGAAACCCTCGGTGCGGACCTGAGTGACACCGGCGACTTGGACCGGGTCGTCCGGCGGGCCGCCGAGGACGACATCGAGATGTTGGTGAACAACGCGGGCATCAACGGCTACGGCCCCTTCGCCGAGACCGATCCCGCCCTGCTGGAGAAGGTGCTCGCCGTGAACGTGGTGGCGGTCACCCGGCTCGCGCGCGCGACTGTGCCGGGCATGCTGGCTCGCGGCCGTGGCTCAGTGGTCAATGTCGCCTCCACCCTCGCCTTCGCCGGGTCGCTGCCGCCCGGCCCTCTGCCGACCCGACCGGTCTACGGCGGAACCAAGGGCTACGTAGTCACCTTCACCCGCACCCTCGCCGCCGAGCTCGACGCGTCCCCGGTCCAGGTGCAGGTGCTGTGCCCCGGCCTGACCGCGACCGAGTTCCACCTCACCCAGGGGCAAGAGCCGGTGAGCGGTGAGCGGGCGCGTGTACATGACGATGGAGGCATGCCCGTCGAGGATGTGGTGACCGCTTCGCTCAGGGCGTTGGAGACGGGAGAAGTGGTCTGCGTGCCGGGTTTGGTCGACGGCGCGGCGGTGGACCGCGTCACCGCCGCGGAAACCGGTCTGCGCTCCTTGTCCACCAGCACCCTCGCCCCGCGCTACCGCAACTCCGCCCCACGATGAGCCCGTCGCCCCGTCATGCCCGCACCGTGCACGGCAGTTGACGCGGGCAGACGCTGTCGCCCTTCATGAGCCTGAGCAGCCCCCTACGTCGCCTCCCCCAGCGCCCCCGTCGTTCCCGTTACGCCCGCAGTTCCTGTTGCACCCGCCGTTTCCGCCGTCCGGAGCAGGCTCGACAGAGCCGCGAAGGACCGGTCCCACGTCCATTCCGTCCGCACCCAGAGGCGGCCCTTTTCCCCCATGCCGTGGGCGAGTTCGGGGGTGCGGAGGAGCCGGGTCAGGCGGTCCGCCGTCGCCGCCACCGAGTGGCCGTCGACCACGTATCCGGTCTCGCCGTCACGTACCGCGTCGGGAGCGCCGCCCGAGTCACCTGCCAGGACGGGAAGTCCGGACGCGGCGGCCTCCAGGTAGACGATGCCCAGCCCCTCCACCTCCAGGCCACGCCTACGGCTGCGGCAGGGCATGGCGAAGGCATCGGCGGCCGCGTAGAAGGCGGGGAGGGTGTGGTGAGGGTGGCCGCCTGCGAAGACGACCGAGTCCTGTACGCCTTCGGCCTGCGCGAGTCGGCGTAGTTCGGGGGCGTAGGGGCCGTCGCCGACCAGGAGGAGCATGGCGTCCGGGACCGCCCTGCGGATCCACGGCAGTGCCCTGATCAGGACATCCTGGCCCTTGCGCGGGACCAGGCGGGCGGCGCAGAGGATCACCGGGCGGCGGCCGAGGCCGTAACGGGCCCGTACCGGGGCTCCGTCCAGGCGAGGGTGGAAGAGCGTGGTGTCCACGCCGGGCACCAGACGCGCGGTGCGCGCGCCGGGGGCCAGGGCCGCCTCGATCGGCAGACGGGTGTTCGACCCCAGCCAGGTGAGGACGTCGACCTCCGTGCCGATGCGGCGCAGCAGGTGTCTGGCGCCGGGGGTGCGGGCCCACCACACCTCGTGGCCATGGGTGGTGGCGACGGCGGTACGGATGTCCGTCGTCCGCCGCAATCGGCCCGTCATCAGGGCGAGGGGGGCCGCCGCGCCGAACCACACCCGGTCGCAGCCGAATTGGCGGGCCACGGACGCGGCGTGCGCGCAGGTCTTGGGGGTGGGCAACAGGGTGCGTACGGGGTGGCGGATCACTGGGTAGGGAAAGGACTCGTCGTGTGCCGATGCCGCGGTGGCAGGGTCCGGGGACGAGGTGAAGACGATGACGTCGTCGGGCGGGAACCGGTCGGCCAGTTCCCGGACGAACGTCTCGATGCCACCCTGCCTGGGCGGGAAGTCGTTGGTGACGATCAGCGTGCGGGGACGGGAGTTGCGCGTCATACGGGGGTCTTCTCCAAAAAAGCGGGGACAGGGGCAGAGGTAGGGACAGAGGTGGAGGTAGGGACAGAGGTGGAGGTAGGAGCAGAGGTGGAGGTAGGAGCAGAGGTGGAGGTAGGAGCAGAGGTGGAGGTAGGGGCAGAGGTGGAGGTAGGGGCGACAGGGATGTCGACGGGGACGGTCCGGCGCTCTGTCGTCCGGTACGCCAGCGCCCCGAGCAGCAGCGGATAGATCAGGTATCCGAAGCGGGTCGCGGGCATCAGGGCCGTCGCCAGGCTCAGTCCGACCGCGAGGCGGGTGGCCAGCGCGGCCGGTGTGCGGGGTGGCCGCACCACCAGCGATCCCGCGAGCAGCAACGCGCCCGCCGCGAGGAGCGCGAGAGCGAGCTCCCGGCCGCCGGGCAGGTAGGTGGCGAGCAGGTGGCCGGGCAGCGGGCTCGCGGCGGGCGAGATGGTGTCGGTGAGGCCCAACGGGAAGGCGATGACGCTCCGGTAGAAGCCCGCGGGGTCGTGGAGGGCGAAGGGCAGCACCGCCGCCGTCGCGGTGGGCAGGGTGACGGCAGAGAAGCGCCATGCTGTGCGCCTCCCCCGGCACACGGCGAGCAACGCCAGTGTCGCGGGCAGCGCGGGCCACGCCGTCCACTTGAGCGCGGAGGCGACACCGAGCACCAGGCCCGCCCGCGCCGCACGCCCCTGCCCGGCGAGTGCGACGCCCAGGCACATGAGGCCGACGACCGGAAGGTCGATCCCGCCCACCGCCAGGGGCAGTGCGATCAGTGGGCAGGCAACGAGCCAAGCCCGGAGACCAGCCGCGGTGAGCGCTGCGACGAAGAGGCCCCCCATCCACCAACGGGTGTCCCCGGGCAGCACACCGAAGAAGGCCATCCCCGGGAGGTAGGGGTTGAAGTCCGCAACGGCTGTGGGGTGGGTGACGTACGGGCTGCCCGTCGTCAGCAGGAGATGCCCCGACCGCTCGACGACCGCGACCTCCGACTGCCGGAGCCCGGCCGCCACCAGCAGGACGAGCGGCACGACCACGGCCCCCACCACCGCGGCCACCCGGGCGGTGGAGCGGATGCGCGCATTCGGAGCGGTGGAGCGGATGCGCGCACCCCGGGCGAGGACAGCCGCGACCGCGTAACCCGTGCCCGCCAGGACACCCCACACCTGATGTGGTCTCAGGTCCGAGGTCAGGGCGAGCACCGACGCGACGACCGCGCAACCGGACCACGCATACCGCTCGTAGGGCTCGTAGGGCTCGTAGGGCTCGCGGCGCTCGCGGCGCTCGCGGCGCAGGAAGTGCAGGTGTCGCACGCGGTGTTCAAGACTCTTCGCCATGTCCATCGACGGTAGAAACCGGCAGGTGGGACGGCGTCAACCGAGGCTCCGCAGGTGAGACTCAACCCGTGGCATGACATGCGGCGCGAGACTCCACCCGTGCGGTGACGCGCGCGCCCGCGTCGGCACGGACCATGGACGGATGCGTACGTCCCTTCAGCAGCGGATCCGCTCGTGGATCGCCTCACCCGCGTACCCCTGGGTCACCGGTGGTGTCCTGACCGTCGGCGCCGTGGCGGAGTTGTTCGCCATTCCCGGGTCCGTGACGACCACGGTCGGCGTTCTCGTCTCCTCGGCGTCATTGATGTGGCGGCGCGCCTTCCCTCCCGTGGCGGTGCTCACGGTCGCCGCGGGGCTGATCGGGTTCGCCGGAGACGTCAACCTGTACCTGTCGATCATGATGAGCGGGCTGATCGGCTGCTACACCCTGGGCCGCGACCGGGTGCTGCACCCCGCGGTGACCGTCGCGGGCGGCGCCCTCGGGGCGGTCTGTGTGAATCTGGTGCACATCAACACCTGGTCCCGGATGGATCTGCCGGTGCCCGCGCTCTGGGAGAAGGGCTCGCTGAGCCTCTTCGCCGAGTCGTTCCTGCTGACCGTGGTCATCTTCGCGGCGGTGATGATGGGCGACGCGGTACGTTCCCGCGAGCAGAGCCGCCTCGAACGCAACCGGGCCCACGACCGGTTGATCGCGATGGAACGGCAGCAGGCCGCCGAGGCCGAGCGGGCCGCCATCGCCCGGGAGTTGCACGACATCGTCTCGCACTCGGTGTCGATGATCGCTGTGCAGGCCGAGAGTGCCACCTACACCACCCCTGGGCTCACCCGCGAGGCCCGCGAGGGTTTCCAGCAGATCGCCGGTACCGCCCGCTCCTCGATGGCCGAACTGCGCCGCCTGCTGGGAGTCCTGCGCACGCCTCAGGGCCAGGAGGACGCGGCGCTCACCGGCCCGCAGCCGACGCTGGACCACCTCTCCGAGTTGATCGAGCAGCACCGGGCGGTGGGCGGCGAGGCCGAGTTGAAAGTCAGCGGGGAGCGGGTGGTGCTGCCCGCGGCGTGGGAGTTGTCCGCCTACCGGATCACTCAGGAGGCGCTGACCAACGCGCGCAGGCACGCGCCCGGCGCCCGTACCCTGGTGGAGATCGATTACGGCGTCGACCGGCTGCTCACCCTGCGCATTCACGACGACGGCCCGGGCCCTGGTCCCGGACCGGGCGCGGGACACGGGCTGACCGGGATGCGGGAGCGCGCGGCCCTGGTGGGCGGCCGGCTCAGCGCGGGCGCGGGTCCGGACGGCGGGTTCCTGGTGGAGGCGGAACTCCCCTGGCAGGCGGCGGAATGATGGGGACGATGAAGGGGACGGGTGCCGTGATCAGGGCGTTGGTCGCCGACGACCAGGCGGTCGTCCGCACCGGCTTCGTGAACCTCCTCAACACGCAGGAGGACATCGAGGTCGTGGGCGAGGCCGAGGACGGGGCACACGCGGTGCGTGTCGCCGCCGAGACCCGGCCCGATCTCGCGCTCCTCGATATCCGCATGCCGCACAAGAACGGCATCGAGGCGGCCCGCGAGATACTGGCCGGGTCCGGCGGCGCGACGAAGGTCCTCATGCTGACGACGTTCGGTCTCGACGAGTACGTGTACGACGCGCTCGCGGCGGGAGCGGGCGGCTTCCTGCTCAAGGACGCCACGTTCCCCGAACTGCTGCACGCGGTGCGGGTGGTGGCGGCCGGGAACTCGCTGCTCTCCCCCGAGATCACCAAGCGGGTGATCAGCGAGTTCGTGCACGCGCGTGCGTCGCGGCTACCGGTGCACTCCGTCGGAGAACTGACGGCCCGTGAGGCGGAAGTGCTCACACTGATCGCCCGGGGGCTGTCCAACGCGGAGATCGCGGCCCGGCTCACGATCACGGACCACACCGTGAAGACACATATCAACCGGCTCTTCGCCAAGCTGGAACTACGGGACCGGGCGCAGGCCGTGATCGTGGCCTATGAATGGGGGCTGGTGCGAGTGGGGAGCGGAATCGGCTGAGGGGCCCCTCAGGCCCGCCGGGCCGCCAGGCCGCCAGGCCGCCGCCATGATCGCGCGCCCCGCTTCCGTCACTTCGGCAGGTCGGCGGCCAGGAAGGGGGCCAAGAGCGCCAGCAGTGCGTCAGGGCGGTCCAGGGGGATGATGTGGCCGCAGTCCCGAAGGTGGTGTCCGGTCAAGTCGTCGGCGTGGGGGCGAAGTTGGCGTTCGAGGCCGATGCCGACGGGGTGGGAGCCGACAGTCATGGTGGGCATCGTCAGCCGGGCCGTCGCGACGGCGTCCTCCATCTGTCGCGCGCTCGTGGGGAGGGCCCGGTAGTAGGAGAAGGCGCAGCGCAGGGCTTCGCTCCCGGTGTACGCGTGGACGAAGGCCGCCCGGATGTCATCGGGCACTCCGCGCCCCAGCGTCCCCGAGTCGAGGAACCAGTCGATGTACGGCGCTTCGTTGCCGACCAGGACGGTCTCGGCGAGGCCGGGGACGGCATGGAAGCCGAACCACCACGGGGCGCCGCCCGCGACGACGTGCTCCGCTCCGGGCAGGTGGCCGAGCAGGGCCTCCATCACGACGAGGCGCCGGACGAGGTGGGGTCGGCGCAGCGCGAGCAGGACGGCGGGGGCGGTGCCCGCGTCGATGCCGACCACCGCCGCCGAGGGCTCACCGAGTGCGTCGAGCAGCCCTTCGGCGTCGGCGGCCAGGGTGCCCGCGTCGTAGCCCTCGTCGGCTCGCGCACTGGCGCCGAAACCACGCAGGTCAGGGGCGATGACCCGGTACTGCCCGGCCAGCCGGTCCAAGATGGCGCTCCACAGTTGCCAGGTGTGCGGGAAGCCGTGCAGCAGCAGGACCGCGGGCCCGTCCCCCGCGATCGCGACGTTGAGCCGGACCCCGTTCGTGGTGATGCGGTGCAGGCGGTGTGCGGTGGTGGCGATCAAGACGTCTCCTTCGCGGACCAGCGGACCGGACGGCATCCCTTGGTGGTTACCATTGGTGACCACCAAACGATAGGTAACTTGCTGCCCGCCGCCTAGACGGCACTTTCAGGGAAGGTGGTGAGCCACAGGTGACCACTGGAGGAGCCGAGGCCGCCGGTCGCGGGGCCCGCGGCGATCTGTTCGATCCCCAGTGTCCGACGCGGCGGTTGCTGGATCGCATTGGCACGAAGTGGACGTCCATGGCCGTCAAGACGCTCGCGGACGCCGCACCGGACGACGTGCGCTTCGCGGAGCTGCGGCGCCGGATGCCGGGCGTCTCGCAGAAGATGTTGTCGGTGACGCTGCGAAGCCTGACGCGCGACGGGCTGGTGTCACGCCGGGTCGAACCGGCCGTGCCGCCGCGCGTCTTCTACCGGCTCACCGAACTCGGCCTGTCCCTGGAGGGCGCGCTCGCGGGGCTGCGCACCTGGGCGGAGGAGCACATGGCCGAGATCGACCGCGCCAACGAAGCCGCCGATCGAGGGGCCGAAGAGGGGTAGGTCCGGGCGGCCGGCCGATGGGCACGAGGGTGTCCTGCCGGACGCCGGGCTGCTGGCTGCTGGCTGCTGAGTGGTGAGTGGTGAGTGGTGGCTGCTGAGTGTGGTGGTATGCCGCTGTCGCGGTCTCGATGAACGAGCGGAACAAGGGGTTGGTGTCACCCTCGTTCCGCACCGCCACCACGCGGCGTAGGCCTGCAAGAGCGGGTCGGTGCCCTGCGGGAACTGGAACCAGCGGCGGTCGTCCAAGTCGCCAGCCGCAGATGGTCGCAGTCGGCCAGCCGATCGTCGGCGCGCCCCGCTCACCGCTCACACGTTTTCGGATCCGAGTCCTCCCGCACCGTCCGCTCCGTGTCCGTGTCCGTGTCCGTGTCCGTGTCCGTGTCCGTGTCCGTGACCACCGTGTCCATCGTCGCGGGTGTCCCGCGCAGCACCCCGGTCACCACCGCCGCTCCCGCCAGCACACAGGGGCCAGGGAGAGAGAAGACCGGCCAGGTCGGAGGTGGCGAGGGGGGCGCCGGCCATGATCGGGACGTGTATACGCGCGCGGAACTTCGCGGTGCGGGGCACCAGATGAGTCGTACGGGCACGGGAGGTGGGACGGAGTTCGCGGGCGCTGGCCGTGGCGGTGCGGTAGCTGACCTCCTGGGGGGCCGGTCAGGCCATGGACCGTGGTGCCGTCGCGGTCGGCGACGCATGCCACCGGCTGCGCCCCTTCGATCAGTTTGTGGCGGCGGGCGAAGATCAGCCAGCCTTCGGCGCCCCGCAACACCGCACCGGCTCGGGCGAGTTCGGTTCTGTCGGTGCGGAGCGGGATCGCGTCGGCGGCGGTGTCGAGGAGGGTGAGGCGGTATTCCTGCGAGACAGAGACCGTGCCTGGGCGGTCGCCGCGCACGTTGTAGCGCAGGAGCGTGAGGTGGTCGACGCGCGCCCGGACCGCGTGCACCTCGCCCGCCGCCGCGTCCTCGATGACCACCTTAGGGCCCCGTGCTCACCTCACCTCGCTGACCGTCATGGAGGAGACCGCTGCCGGCCTTTGGGCCATCGTGCTCCACCTCATCCACTTCGGGCTGATCGTCGCGGTCAGCGCCGCGGCGGCACACGCCACCGACAGCGCGGACGGCTTCTACGCCGCGGTGGCGTACTGCAACCTGATCGGAGTGTCCGTGCCGCTTGTCGCGCTACGGCACATACGGAAAATGTGGGGCAAGGCCAGCGGCCGGACAGCTACCCGGACGGGCTGAGCGACACGCACATCAGGACCATGCGCCAACAGAAGCGTCGTCCGCGCAACTGACGGGCACGCCTCACACGGCCAGAATTCCGCCATCCACCGCGACATGACTTCCAGTGGCGAAGGAGGAACGGTCACTCAGCAACCACAGCGCGGCCTCCGCTATCTCCTGCGGCTCGGCCATCCGCTTCTGGACCTGCCGCGCGACGAACGCCTCTTCCAGCTCCGGATGCCCCTCGACCACCGAACTGATCATCTCCGTACGCGTAGTCCCTACTACCAGGGAGTTCACGCGGATGCCCTGCGCCCCGTACTCCGCGGCGGCCGCCTTCGTCAGCCCGAGCACGGCGTGCTTGGCCGCCACATAAGGGGCCGGCGCCCCGGTGGCGATCAGTCCGGCCGAACTCGCCGTGTTGACGATCGCGCCCCGGCCGGCGGCCAGCATGACGGGGATCTGGTGACGCAGGCAGTTCCAGGTCCCCCGCACATTGACGTCCATGATCCGGTCGAAAGCCTCCTGGGGCTGCTCGTGCAGCGGACCGAAGACAGTCCCGGGATAACCAGCGTTGTTGAAGGCTCCGTCGAGACCGCCGAAACCCTCCACGGCCGTGGCGACGGCTCGTTCGACGTCCTCCGGCCGCGCCACGTCCCCGGCGCTCGCCGCAGCCCGCCCGCCGGACTTCCTTATCTCTTCCACGAGTTGGGCGAGGCGGTCCTCACGACGGGCCATGAGGACGACGGCCGCGCCCTCAGCCGCGAACAGACGCGCCGCGGCCTCCCCGATTCCGCTGGACGCCCCTGTGATCATCACGGTCCGGCCGGTCAACTGCCCGGCACCGCGACCCGGTTGTATGTCATCAGTCATGGGTCCGAGTAAAACATCCGAAGGCCTGACGCCGACCGTATCGGTGCCACTCGCCCCGCGCAGTGTGCACCCTCGGCGCCCGGCGCAACCTCGCGCCTCGGCCCCTACGCCCGATGCACCACATCCCGGCGAGGGGGCGTCGCGTGACCGCGGTGTAGATGCCGACCAGTTGAGCACCCGCGTCATCCTCGGTCTGCGCGACGGGGACACCGCCACGGCAGTGGAGCAGGCGCGCGCGGTGGCGGCGGTGCTGGTGCCGCGCGAACCGCGTCCTTGAGCAGGTGATGGCGGTGCCCGGCGGCCGATTCGACCCGCTCGAAGCGGAGGAGACGGTGCCGTCGGCCGCGTCGGTGAGCACGCGTGCTGGGCGCGGACACCTTCCTCCTGCCCGGGATCCTTTCGGCACTACAGCCGCGGTTTCGTGCTCCGCCGTCGTTATGCGCTCTGCCGCCGCTATGTGCTCTGTCGCACTGTTACGCGCTCTGCCGCCGCTATGTGCTCCGTCGCACTGTTACGCGCTCTGCCGCTGCTGCGGTGAGCGTGCCGCCGCCCGCAGCGCACGTACGGCGGGCAGGTCGCGGTTGGCCGGGAGCCAGGCGAGGTAGGAGACCGAGTCGCCGAGATCGGGGACATCGACGTAGACGAGCCCCGGTCGTGGGTAGAGGCGGCGTGCCGAGGCCGGGAGGAAGGTGATGGCGCGCTGTTGCAGGACCGCCAGGACCATGGCCTCGGTGTCCCGGACCACGGGTCCGAAGCGCACCGGGGTGCCGTCGGGCCGGGGATTGACGGTGAGGTGGTCCCACCACGCGCGGGGCACTTCTCGCGGCATGTCGACGACTACGCGGTCCGCGAGTCGCGCGAGCGTCAGGGTCTGCTCGCCGGCCAGGGGGTCGTCGGCCGCGAGGCACACCACGCGGGATTCCGTGGCCAGTTGGTGGCTCTGGAATCCTGCGGGCAGGGGGCCGCGCAGGAAGGCCGCGTCGACCTCGCCGTTGGCCAGCGAGTCGAATTGCTGGATGAAGCCGACGGTCCGCACGTCGACCTCCAGATGGGGATGGTGGTCCCGCAGTCGGGCGAGCACGGCGGCGGCGTGCGGCATGGCGGCCTCCGCGCCGAGCGATCCGACCCGCACCCGTCCGGTGATCGCCCCGGCGTGCGCGTCGGCGACCTGGAGCAGCCGCTCCATCCTCTGGACGACCGCTCTGGACTGTTCGGCCACGGCGCTCCCCGCGGGCGTCAGCCGTACGCCGCCTCCCCGGCGCTCGATCAAGGCGACCCCGAGGCGCTCCTCCAGTGCACGGATCTGCTGGCTGAGCGCGGGCTGCGAGATGAACACGCGGGCGGCGGCCCGTCCGAAATGCAGTTCCTCGGCCACGATCAGCAACAGGCGCAGTTGGTGCACGCTCGGCTCGCGTCGGCTTCGCCGGCGCCCGTCCCCCGGAACCATAGAGTCGAGGTTATCGGACCATCGTCTTCTCCTCCCGTCGTCCGTCTGGCGCCGTCGTCCTGTTCCGGGCCAGCATGGAGGGGCGAGATCAACGCTGTTCCGCGGTCTGACCCACCGCGAAGGTCCAGGGGGAAAGTTCCATGCGCCGTGCCCACGTGCCCGCTGCGGCGGAGACGTTGCCTCGCGATGCGGCACCGGCGTGAGCCCGGATCGGTCCGCTGCACGCGATGGCCTGCGCCGGGCGGGGTGCCCTCGGCGCCCAGAGGCTCGCGGCGCCGCCGTCGGCAGAGGGCCACACGCTTGACGTCACCGTCGAGCCGGTGGTCGCCCCCACGTCGCCGATCGCGAGAGAGGTATCCGTGCTCCGCCTGCACTTCACCGCCGACGATCTGAAGAGGATCCGGCTTCTGCCCGACCCTGACCCGACGTGGGAGATCATCTGCAGCATCTGCCGCCTGAAGACCGACGAGGGGCCGACGGCGTTCGGTGCCTGGCGCGACGCGACGCGTCATCGGCTGCACGGCGACCAGCGACTCCGCGCGGCATTGCTGCCCCTGCGCGGATTGATCCCGAGCTCCGGCTATATCCCTGACTTCCTGACACCGACCGTAGGCGACGAACTCCCGGCCGCGCTCGACACGATCCGCGGCACGCCACGACGGGACATCGCGAGCCAGTTGGTGCGGCTGGACACGGTGCGGCGCAGGACCGGCCGACCCGGTACGGCGCCCCGCCCGGACGACCTCGATACCGCTGCTGTGGCCGGGGCCCTCGAAACGTATTTCGAGACCGCCTTACGACCGCACTGGCCGCGCATGCGTGCGCTGGTGCGAGCCGATGTCGACGTCCGCACGCGGGCGTTGCTCGACGGTGGTGTGCAGGCATTCTTCGCTCGTCTGGCCCCTCTCGCCCGGTGGCGGGACCCGGTACTGGAGGTGGACTACCCGGTCGACCGCGACGTGTCCTTGAACGGCCGCGGACTTCTCCTCGTGCCGTCCTTCTTCTGCTGGCGGCGCCCGACAGCCCTCGCCGACCCGGCGCTGCCGCCCGTCCTGGTGTATCCGGTGGCCAAACGCCCCTGGGACCTGGCCCAGACGTGGGGGGCGGGGGCGGCGCGTCTGCTGGGACGCACGCGTGCCGCCATCCTGTCCACGGTCGCCCGCCGCGACGGCCGCACGTCGTCGGACGTCGCCCACGCCGTGGGGGTCGCGCAATCCAGCATCTCCTACCAGATCGCGGTACTGCGCGAGAGCGGTCTGGTCGCCAGCCACCGCACGGGGAAGTACGTCGTGCACACCGCTACGCCGCTCGGTCTGCGGATCCTGGACGCGGGGTGACCCGCCCCGCGACCCGAAGCGGTAGAAGAAGTCAAGCAATTCGAGGGTGCTCGAATTGATCGCCGGAGAGAACCGCCGCCGTGAACACTCACGTGGAAAGGTCCAGGCGCGCGACCAGTGGCTCCACGCGACGACGGAGTCACCCCCGCTGGAGCGACGCCGGAACCTTCGACACGACCACTCCGACGACCTCGACGACTCCGACGACTCCGACGACTCCGACGACTCCGACGACTGGAACGGGGTGCCCCGGGTGAACGCCTGCCAAATCCTCATCGAGTCCCGGAACACACCATCACTGGAGGTACCTGTGCGGCGAGGAATGAAATCGATGCTGGCTGCCGCGACCGCGATCGCCGCCGTCGGCCTGGGCACCGCGGCGGCCCCCGCTGACGCCGCCCCCGCGGCGATGTCCTGTGCCTACGGGCACTTCTGCGGCCAGGACGGCGCCGGCCATCGCTTCGACGTGTGGAAGTGCGGCCCCAAGGTGCCCATCACGCTCTCGGGATACGGGGAGTTCTACAACCACCAGACGCCCGGCACGAAGGCGTACTGGTACGACGCCGCCGGATACGTCGTCGGCATGGCCAACTCGGGCGTCACGGGGTACGAGGACTGGACCCACGTCTGGTTCGTGAAGGCCTGCTGACGGGTTTGTGCGCGCCTGCTACCTGAACAGGGGCCGCGACAGCGGAACTGTCAGCCCGGCACCGGCAAGTCCCCATGAAGGCCACATCTCTCGTGGCAGCTCCCCGGTCCCACTCACACTCCGCGCGGGACGGCACCGACCAGCCACCCGCGGACGACCACCGAGACACCCGCCCACTTCACCGCACACCTCAGCAGGGGGAACACCATGAAGCTGTCCCGTCGAGCCACCACCGCCACCGCACTGACGACCCTGGCCCTCGCCGGCACGCTCGCCGCGACCGCCCCGGCCTCCGCGGCCACCACCAAGGGCACCGCCAAGTCGGCAGCCGCGGCCACGTACAACGGAGTCTGCGGCACCGGCTACACCGTCATCGACTCCACGCCCGTCGGCAACGCGGGCACAGTCTTCCTCACCTGGAACGAGGACACCGGCAAGAACTGCGCCGTGACCATCCGCACCACCGCGGGAAACAGGATCAACATGAGTGTGACCCTGGACGCCCTTGGCAACTCCGACGAGCCCGCCGTGGACTCCGGCACCTACACCCGCTACGCCGGCCCGGTCTATGCCGACGGCCGCGAATCCTGCGTCGCCTGGGGCGGCACCATCGGCAACGCCTCAGCCAGCGACTCAGGCCACTGCAGCTAAAGGGCCGTCCGCCGCCTTCGGCACCCGTCCTCTGGGACCCTGTCACTCGTGCTCGGCGCGAGGTCCGGCCATCGGTCGCAGCATGCGCTGAACGAACGCGCTGGGAGACGGAGTTGAGGTTGTCTTGGAGCGGCTGATCGCGGGTGCCGTGGTGGCGATCGAGGGCAAGGTGCTGCTGGTTCGCCGCCGAGTTCCGGAAGGCGAGCTGATCTGGCAGTTCCCGGCGGGCAAGGTCGAGCCGGGTGAGTCACCGCTCGGGTCCGCGGCGCGGGAGGCGCGGGAGGAGGCGGGCGTCATCGTGGAGCCGCTCTCGGTGATCGGCGAACGGGTGCATCCGGTGACGAGCCGGCGCGTCGTGTACGTGGCGTGCCTATGGTTGTCGGGTGAGGCGCGGGCGGCGTCGCCACGGGAAGTGGCTGAGGCGGCGTGGGTTCCTTTCGACGACCTCCCCCTGTGGATTTCGGGCGGTGTGTACGGTCCGGTGTGGGACTACCTGACCGGGCCGGCGCTTCCTTGAGCCCCCCTCGGTCGTGCTCCACCAGCGCGGGGCCCGGCGAACCGGCGGTCGAGTTCGTGTCGTTCTATCTGATGCTGGCTCTCGCACGGTGTGCCGGCGCGTGGATGCGGTCCGCCCGGGCGGCGGAGGACGAACGCCGCAGCCGCGTCGCCGGGGACGCCGCCCCTATCCGGCGCGCTCTGGACGGTCCGGGGCCGCTCCCCCCGGAGCTGCACATATTGCGTCTCATCGCGGACGGGCTGTCCGACGGCGAGATCGCCGCGACGCTCGTCAGCAGCCCCCGAGACGGCCCTCGGCGGCGCCCGGCGGCGATCGTCCAGTCGCCGGGCCGACTCGATCCCGAGCGACACTTAGCGGTTTCTAGCGAGCGGTTCCAAGCGATACGAGAAAAGGTGCGGGCTGCTGTCGATTCGGCCGGGCCCCGATCGACGTCATGGTGTGCGGCACCGCGCCCCACGATGACGCGACACGACCTGACGAGGAAACACGTGGATCAACTGCTGAGAGTCATGAACTTCACCGTCTCGAGCGACGGGATCGGCGCCGGTGAGGAGCAGAGCCTCAAGAGCCCCTTCGGCCACGCCGTCGACCCGGCAAGGCTGTTCGCCTGGGCGGGTGCCACGGCGAGCTGGCCCATGCGCACGGATCCCAAAGGGAGCCGAGGCCTCGACGACTACTTCACGCGGGACTTCGCACGCAACATCGGCGCCGAGATCATGGGCCGCAACAAGTTCGGGCCCCAGCGCGGCCCCTGGCAGAACCACGAGTGGCGCGGCTGGTGGGGAGAGGAACCCCCCTTCCACACACCGGTGTATGTCCTGACTCACCACACACGTCCGTCGTTCACGCTCTCCGACACCACGTTCCACTTCGTCGGCGGCGACCCGGCCACGGTCCTCGAACAGGCGCGGGACGCGGCGCAGGGCAAGGACGTCCGACTCGGCGGTGGCGTCAGCACCATTCGGCAGTTCCTTGATGCCGACCTCGTCGACACCATGCATGTGGCGGTCTCGCCGGTGACATTGGGATCCGGCCTACGCCTGTGGGAGTCCCCGGACGAGTTGCTCGACCGGTTCCACCTGGAGGTCGTGCCCAGCCCGAGCGGCGTGACGCACCACGTGTTCTGGCGACGGTGACACGACGGGTCACTGTCGGTCGCGGGCGTCGTAGCTCTTGATCGCGGTCACCCCGCGGAGATCGGCCGGGCGTGTCCCTGGCCGATCTCTGGCGGAAGGGTCACCAGTAGGCGCGATCGTCCCAGGACCGGAAGCCCGCGAACTCCACCGGGTCGTCCTCCTCGTCCAGGGCGGCGAGCCCCTGCGCAACCAGCGTGCCGCGCTGCCAGTCGAGGAGAGTGTCGATCAGGCCGCCCTTGAGCGGCGGTCCCTGGTCCGCGTGGCGGGGCCAGACGATCAACGGCCATCGGTCGGGATCCCCACCCTCGGTGAGCCAGCCGAGGTAGTCGCCGTCTATGGAGTTGGCGAAGGGGAGAAAGCCGCCGGGTTCGGGCCAGACGGCCAGGGGGAACCACTCCTCGTTGCCGTCCCTCAACTGCCGGTAGGCGTCCGCCGTGTCCTCGACATGCGTCAGGAAACGCTGCTCACCAGTGCGGAGCGGCGTATGGAAACGCAGCCACTCGCTCCAGATACCGCTGCCGTACTCGTCCATCAGCCGCACGTAATCCCCGGGCAGCCGTGTGCCCAGCTCGGCGAACAACTCCTCCCAGGAGCCGTCGCCCAGGTACGGCCGCTCGGGTGGCGGCGACAGCAGCCGCAACCCGTCCATCCCGGTGTCGCCCTCCAACGCGATGCGGCGCTCGGCCTCGGTGAGCCGAGGCGGGACCGGCGCCGGCGGGGTCCACACCTCGGCGTCGGGAAGGAAGGCTGTACGCGCGACAGTCCCCGGCAGCGGACCCAGCAGCGGGCCCGGAGGAGAAGGGAGCTCCCAGGTGTCACGGACGGTGTGCCGCAGGTAATCGGTCAGCGTCAGGTCGTACCGATGCCACCGGAGCAGGCCACTGCCCGGCACCGCCCCCGAGTGCTGCACCACGACGGTCCAGTTGTCGGGGTCGGCGGAGGCCGAAGTGTCCCAGAACAGTACGTCGCTGCCCCGCGTGCACCCCCACGCCACCAGGCCGCCGCTCTCGGGGTGGAACACGGGCCGCTCGGCGTCGGGCAGGTGCCGCGCCTCGATCCGTGCCTCTCGGTGCGTCGCTCGAAGCCACTCGCCGTAGTCGAAGCGGTCCCGCTGGACGCACGGCACATGGATCCACAGGTATGCACCGAAGTCCAGAGGCCCGTACCGGTCGGCGAGCCGTTTGTAGTCAGTCGGCAGACGCAGTCCGAGCCAGTCCTCGACGGCCGCCCAGTCGATGGGGACAGGGGAGGGCGGGCGCTCGGCGGAAGGGGTGGTAAACGTGGCTATGTCCGATGTCAACTGACTTCCTCCCGGCGTGCGTCATGTTCTCGGCGGATTCTTCCGCCTCCGCGGGCCGGGCGGAAATCGAGCACCAGCGGGTGTGCCGCACGGGTCGGATCGGCGCGCTCTCCGCAGGCCCTCACCGGTGACGTCGTACACGCGGGCCTGGGCGGGCGCGCGGTCGGGAATTGCCTGTCCTCTCCTCGCCGCGTCCGTGGTGTGTCCGTCACTGAGCCTCCGCCAACTTGAAGAAGCAGGTCAAAGGGCTGGTGTGACTGGCCCCTGGGGTACTCGTGCTGGCCGTGGGCGGGAGTCCACGGAGAAGATCACCCGTCAGCGACTGATTTCGAGGTTCGCCAGGACGAGCAAGGCGCGGAGAAGGTGGGTGGCGCGGGCGGGATCGGTGCGGAGCTTGGTGATGACCCGCCAGTTCTTGAGGTGGGCGCAGCCGTGCTCGACCGGTGCACGTCCGACGGCGAGGACGCGGTTGGCTCCCTTCTGGCCGGGGGTGAGCTTGTGGGTACGGGTGGCGGTGTAGCCGGTGACGATCACGGGGTCGAGGATGTCGTTGTCCAGGCCGCGGAAGCCGAGGTCGGCCAACGCTCCGAGGCCGGCGGCACGCAAATGGGCCAGGATGCGGTCGTGCCGGGCGGCGGTGTTGTCATGGGTACGGCCGGGCCGAGCGGCGGATATCCGGATCAGGCGGCCGGTCTCGTCGGGGCGAGGAAGTGCAGGCCGTGGCCGCGGTGCTTGCCGGAATAGTTCCGCCGGTCAGCCTCACCGGTACGGCGCTGGATGCGGATGAGGGTGCCGTCGATCAGGACCACCTCCCCGCCCTGCTTCGTGACCTTCTTCAGGGCGCGGTCCAGGCGCGGGGCCCGGGCGGCGAGCAGTCCGATCAGCTCGTCGCGCCAGCGGCGGACGGTCGACTCGGACACGCCGTTTCCGCCGGCCATGTCGGCCAGGCGCTGGTCGTGGCGCAGTACGGCCAGGACGATCACCGCGATCTTCCCCGGCGGCAGGATCCGCCACCTGGACCGAATCGCCTTCAAATGACGCCGCAGCAGCTCGGCGACGGCGAGTACACAGGGCGGAGCGCCGACAGGACTCCGTCCGATGACCTACTCCCCAGACTCCCGCCCACGACCAGCGCGAGCACCCCGAGGACCGGTCACACCAGCCCTTTGAACTGCTACTTCAAGTTGGCGAAGGCTCACTGCACCGCACCGTCCGGGATGCACACGTATCCCGGGCCCCATCCGTTGCGCTCCACGTGGCTGGGTTGCGTGGAGCGCAGACAGTGCAGCCATGCCTCTCGGTACGAGGGGTCCGTCAGGATCAATTCCCGCTCGTCCTCGTCGGTGAGTACGAGGCTGTCATGGGCTTCGTTCGACAGGACGACCGTGCCGGTACCCGGCCCGGGTTCGGCGGCCAGGGCCGGGGCGGACCACGCGACGGACCCCGCCAGGGCCAAGAGAACGGCGGCGGTGACGGCAGCAGTGGTGGGGGCGGTGCCGGTGGCAGTACGGATACGCATCTGGGAGTGCTCCCTGCTTCGACGACGACAGGACATCGCCTGTTCAACCTCCGAAGCCCCGGCTCGGTCACGCTGCCGGGTCAGTTCGTGTGGGCGCCCTCCAGTTCGCGCTTGAGGTTCTGGAGCGTCCTGTCGATGTTCCGGGTCTGGAAGTCGGCGAACGTCCGCCCCGAGGTGACGATCCGGTCGAAGACGTGCGCGACGAAGTCGGGCCAGCCGCGCCGGTCGTCGGTCCAGGTCTCCGTCACCCGGGTGCCACGCTCGGTCGGCTCGAAGCGGTACTCCCACGAGGCGATCGGACCGCGCAGCCGTGGTCGGCGGACGCCGATGGCGTGCACCCGGAAGGCGAAGCGGTTGTCCGGATCGGCCGCGGTGACGGTGCACCGGGTGACCCACCGGAACCGTCCCCGCTTGTTGCGCCCGACGAACGACGTGCCCACCACCGCTGGCCCTGCCGGACTCTCCTCGGTCGTGCCGCGGTTCTCCGGGCTCCAACGGCCCATGTCCTCGGGGTGGCTCACCGCCTGGTAAGCGACCTGGGGTGGCACCCCCACCTCGATGCTCCTGCTCACGGTGAATGCCCGGCTCACTGGAGGCCTCCTTCCGACCGACGGCTTGGTTACTGGAGAGTAGAGAGCATGGCATGAAGCCATAGCCGCAGGGCGGTCGGTGCCCGGCCACCCGCTGTCCGAGGGGCGGTCGGCCGGACGTCCGTCAGATCCGGTCCGCGATGCGCACGTAGTCGTAGTACAGCGGACCTCCGTCCTCGTCGACCGGGTGCTCGTAGCTGCTCTGATTGGCGAGGATCACCTTCAGGCCCGGCAGGGCGTCGAAGCCGAGGTCGTTCTCGCTGATCTCGTGGCCCCGCTCCGCGAGTTGCTCCAAGAGGTCCGCGCTCGGGGTGCGGAAGACATCAAGGCCGTCCAGCGACACGTGCACCTCGGCATCCTCGTCCCGGAACCGGAAGAGTTCCACGCCGCTCAGCGCGCCTCTGGTGAAGCCGAGGACAATACTCAGTCCCGAGGGGGCGTGCTTGAGCGTGATCTGACCAGGCTCCGGGTCATTGGAGGTGATCCGTGAGGCTCCCCATTCCTGTTCCGGGACCACATCGCGTATCTCCTGCACCGACATGCCCAGCCGCAGAGGCCCGACCCCAACCTCGGGCAGCAGTTCCAGTTCCAGTTCCATGTACCGTTCCTCGCTTTTCCTCAACGCCTTTGACGACGCGCCCCGGTTCTCCTGGGGGGGCATGTGCTCAAGCTGTTCCCCGAGGCTGCTGCACGGCGCGGGGTCGCCGAGTGCCGTGTCCTCGCCCATGTCCAGGGACGGATACCGGTGTCGACGCCCCCGGTGCGTGCTGTCGGCTCCTGCGAGAACGGCTGGCGGTACCTTGTGATGTCCCGGTTGCCGGGCGAGAACCTGGCGCGCGTCTGGAAGCAGATTCCACGCGCCCATCGTGCACGGCTTGTCACCGAGATCGGCGAGACCCTGGCGGTGATGCACACCGAGGTCACGCGGCAGCACTTCCTGGTGAACCCCGACGGATGGCGTCTGACCGGGCTCTCCGACTTCGAAGCGGCCATGATCGGTGACCCGGCGTACGACTTCGTGGCGGTCGGCCTGCTCGTCACCGTCGGCGCCCCGGACCTTCTGACGAAACCTGCCCTCACTCGCAGAGGCGTGGTTCGGTACGGCGTGAGGCGTGACGGGCTGCCGACCGAGTTCACGCGGCTGATCGGCGGGTGGCCGGCCGCGGTCCGCTCGTCGTTGGAGGTGCAGGGCGGAAGGTAGGCCCATTCGTCGGCCAGGGTGCGGTTGAAGATCCCCCGCGGCCTCAGGAGAAGCCACAGGCTCACTCGCTTCCGGCTTACTCGCTCCGTGACCACCACGGCCGGGAGGAGTTGAGCACATATGGATCAGACTCGATCGGCTCCCCCTTCGTCGCGTGAGTGGCAAGCCGTCCTTGACATGTTGCTCGCCACCGAAAGAACACTGGCGGGTTCCATCGACTCAGGAGTTCTGGAAGCCCACGACCAGCAGGCCATCGGCATGCCTTCCGGCATCCAGGGTTCTGTGCCGGGAGGGGTGCGGGTAGAGGGTGCCTTGCACGCCGTGACAGCGGCTCGGTGGCTCCTCCAGCAGGCGATCCGGGGCCAGGATCTTCCCGGTTCGACTTTGCTGCGGGCGCAGCAGAAGCTCGGGCTGGCAGGAGGATATGTGGCCACTGCCACCGCCATCGAATACTCGGCCCGCCACGCAGCCCAGGACAACACGCCAAGCACTCCCCCTGCGACGCGACTCGCTCCGGACGACGCTCCCCCACAGCACGCCTGCATCACGTGCAGAGAATGCGGCAAATGTTCCTGCCGCACACCGGCAGATCCGGGAGAATGCGAACTGTGCCGCCGAATCAGGCTCGTTCGGCTGCGAGCCGCAGAAGACATTGCTCGCTACAAGGAACAGGTCGTCAATGGTCACGTCTACGTGCTGACCACGAACCGGCTCCATCGGTGGGACTGCAAGAGTCTGCCCAGCGTGGAGAGTTGCCTGGCACAACTCGATTTTCACACCAGGCGCGCCTCCAGGAGCGAGAGCGGAAACGAGGCGGCGCGGCATCTCGACTGGACCCCTCTCCCAGCATTGCTGACCGCGCAAGAACTGCGGGCGAGCGGAACCCGTCGGCGTAGCTGCGGCATGTGCAACCCTGACCCGCTCTAGCCTGACGAGTGCGGGTCGACCTGGCCCCGAAAGGGTGTGGCGCCTTCCCACCGGCGCCGACCACGCACGTCAGAACCGACCGACACCCACCGCCCCCCGCGGGCTCCTTCACGCCCACGGACGCGAGGTTCCCCGGCGAGTACAGCAGGGCAGGCTACGGCTATGCGCGAGCACCACTTTCCTCTCCAAGGCCGCTTCTACCGACTGGTCGAGGCGGGGCGCAAGACGATCGAGGTGCGGGTCGCCACTCCGCGTACGACCGCCGTCCGTGCCGGGGACACCGTCGTCTTCCATGACCGTGACCAGGACAGCGAGCGGGAACTCGACGTCATCGTGCAACGGGTCACCCCCTACGCGACGTTCGAGGACCTGCTCCAGGCGGAAGATGCCGCCCGAATCGATCCGGACACTCCATACGACCACCTCCTGACCACCCTGCGGAACATCTATCCGACGACCGGGGAGTCACTCGGCGTCCTGGCATTCGCCTTCGATCACCGCCCCGCACGATCTGGCCGCTCCATGCCGCTGACGCCCACGCAGTACGCGCGCACCGTCCCGCACCACACGGTGTACGGCTGCCTCTACATCCGTGACCCCCACGACCGGCCGATCCAACTGCGCTCCGTCTACGGTGCGCGGTCCTGGCATTTCCCGGGCGGCAACCTGGATTCGGACGGGGAGGACCCGCTGACAACCGCCCGGCGTGAAGCCGTCGAGGAGACCGGTCTCCATCTCGGTCTGGAACAGCCGCCGGTCCTGCTGCTGACGCACTTCCTGCATGCCGGGCAGCAAAGGCCGCTGAACAAGGTGGGGCTCGTCTTCGATGGTGGGCGGCTGAGCGCGGACCAGCTCGAACGAATCCGTTTGGACCCGTGCGAGCACGACTTGTGGGCGGTGCACGGCCTGGACGGGTGGCGGGAGTTGATGGACCCGCGCACGTTCGCCCGCCTGGAGGCCGTCGAACGGGCCCGGCGCGGCGAGGGCCCCGCCTATCTGACCACGCACACCTGACGCGCTCCACGCCCACGCCCACCTTGGAGGCACATGTCCGCTGCGTTCGTCGAGGACCTCAACGACCGAGCCTGGACACTGTACGGCGAGCGGTAGTTGACCTGCGGTTGCACTCCGCCCGTGCCCGCCGCCATCTCCTGGGCGCCCTGGGAGGGAGTCGGGCCGGGCGTGAAGGCCCTGGGCCAGATCACCGGGCGTCGCGTGCTGGACGTCGGTTGCGGGTCAGGCCACCCCGCCGTCCACCTCGCCCGCGCTCATGGCGCCCGCGCCACCGGGATCGAACGGTCCCCCACCCGGCACCAACGCGCCACCACCACCCACGCGGGCGTGACGGACGTCGACCTCATCCACGGCGACGTCGCCGACCACCTGGCCGCCGCCGAGCCCTTCGATGCCGCGTACGCGATCGGCAGCCTCGCCTTCATCAACCCTCACCGCGCCCTGCCTGCCTGCCGTCCATACCGGCCTGCGTCCCGGCGCGCCACTGGTCTGCCCGCTTGCGCACCGACCTCAACGGCCACGGCCCCTCCCCCACACCGGCCCCGCCCGAGCAGAAGATCCTCCAGGGTGAGCGCCCAGCACTGGCCGTGCGGATGTGGGTGCTGACCGCGCAACGTCGGCGGGACCTGGTCACCCGGTACGGCTTTGACGCCGAGGCCATCGACCTGTTGCACCACCCCGAGGAGAACAGCCGGGTCGTCCAACAACTCATCCGAGCCCGCCGCCTGCCCGACGCGTCGCGGCCGGCGCCCACTCACTCCCGAGGAACCCCAGCGTTCGGCTCGTCGCCGCCGTCGTAGTCGGTGCCGTTCTCCCCTCCAGGCACGGACTTCTTCTCAGCCATCTCGGCTGACAACGCGGGTAGTTGGGCAGCATGAGGTGGCTTCGGTGGGTGGCTGTGGCACTGGTGATCGCGGCGGTGTGGGGCCTGTTGGTGTGGGCGGTGGCGCGATGGGTGTTCGGCGCGGGGGATCCGTCCGGGATCGCGTTCACGGCGGGCTGTGTGTTGCTGGGGACGCAGTTGGGCGAGCGGTTGTGGGGGCGCCGTCGGCGAGCGACACGGTAAAGGGCGCGCCCTGCTCGGTAGGGGCGGCCCCGGTGCCCAAACCGGCTTACGGGAAGGCCTTGGCGCGCGAGACGCCCCGGCATGGTCGGTATCGAGAGGGTGGCGCGGCGTGGGCGAGATCGGCGCCGGAATGGATGAAGCTGGTTTGTCCATCGTCTATCGCCTTTGCCATTTCCGAGGGCCCGGGCGGACTGCGGATCGGCCAGCATGCGGCGGACCACTGCACATTCTGAAGTGACCGAGGCGCATGCTGGCCTCCGCGGACCCGATATCGGCGTCACCACGGGCTACCGGGGCCTCTGGCCGCGAATCAGGACGGCTCAGGAGGCGGCGATCGTGTTCGGGGCGGTCAGAAGCGAGGCAGGGAGGTAGCCCGACTCGGTCCGCAGGTCCCAGCCGTGGACCTGGACGGCGAGAGCAGCGAGCGCGATGGCGCCCAAGGGCAACAGGCTTCGGGGCGCGGGGTCTTCACCGACATCTGAGCGGTGCTGGATGAGCCGTTCGGTCAGCGCGCGCTCGAAGGCCGGTTGATCGTCACGGAGCAGGATGCGCAGCAGCCGCTGGTCGGGGCTGGTGGCGTGGGCGGCGTCCAGGGCCAGGGCAGCGTCGAGGCGTTCGTCGATGGACGGCTTGCACAGCGTCACCTGCGGCCAGTCGCCCGGCAGATGTCCTCGGGCGGGGGCGAGGTACCCGCACAGGGCGTCCATGTGGGCGAGATCGGCCGGCGTCGAGACGGAGTCCCGTTTCGCGTGGGGCAGGTTCTCGTGCAGCATCGGCGCGTAGTCATCGCGGAGCAGCAGCCCGAACACACGCTCCCAATCCCATACCAGGCCGCTGGCGACGCAGACGTGGAAGGCTTCGGCCCACGTGCGGGCGGTGACCGTGTCCCTGGCGTCCCGCATCTCGTCGTATTCCATCTCCTCGCTGGTAAGGCGCGTCCGGGTGAGGGGGAAGGGGATCTCCCAGTCGCCGTCCGGGCAGCAGCCCATCTCCAGGACCCCGAAGAGGCATTCCGCCGCCGTGGTCAGCGCGAGTCGGGTGCGCTCGTCCGTCAGGGCGGGATCCTGCACGCTGCGGGCAGCGACATGGTCCAGCAGCTCATAGCCGACTTCGGCGAGCATCTCGCGCATCGGGTAGCTGCGGTGGTACACGTCCTCGAAGCGTTCTTGGACTCGCTCCTCCATGTCACCGTAGGACTGTTCCAGGCGCTTCCGGTTCACCGAGTGACGTGTCACGTCGTCATTCCCCATCGGGTCATGTTCTCAGCCGCCACTGACAGACTCAGCCGGAGGGTCCGTCCCCGCGGGTCCCGCCGCCATCCACGTCAACCGAATCAAGATCCTTACCGGATCAGATCCTCAAGCGCCAGATGTTCGTGCGCGCGGGCTCCGCCTTCCTGCGGAGACGAGCCCTGCTCGTGCCAGGAGGTGGTCTGTCTCCTCAAAGGCCGAGCAGCACAGGCCCGGTCGGGACACCAGCGGTGATCAACCCCCGCAACGGAGTCACAAGGTCGCGGGGGGAGAACAGGTCCGGACCGTCGTAGTCGGCGATTTCCTGCGGACGCCACCACTTCGACCCGGTGATGTTCTCCGCGGCGAGCTCATCGTCGGACAGGGCTCCGCGCGGGTCGAACCCCGTAGTGCGCACGAGAAAGTAGTCGTTGATGACACCGTCGTAGCCGACTGCGTGCCCAGGCGCCACCACTTCCTGGTGCCACACGTGCGGGGGATCTGTCCGCACAGCGAGGCCCACCTCTTCCCACAGTTCGCGACGCAGCGCGGCAAGTGGTGTCTCGCCCTGTTCGATTCCTCCGCCCGGAGCAGCCCACACCACCGTCCCCGCCGGTTCTGGAATCGCGAACCGACAGAGAAGGATGCGGTCGTCCTCGTCGAGGACGATCGCGCGTACCGAGTGCCGCAGGTTCACGGAGGACATCCGGACACGGTAACCGCGTGGCAAGGGTGCTGTGCTTGAACGAGTGTGCCGAGCCCGGTCTCGTCGGCCTCCGGGCCCGACGGGGATGAGACGGAGCCGCCCGCTGCAACTCCGAATCGAACACGAGCCCGGGTTGCCCCTGTCCCTGCCAGTGCGGGTGCGGGTGCAGTTGCATGTAACCGTCACAAAAGATCGGCGAGGCGATCCACCTGGTCCGGGTCGAGGCCGTAGCAGTAGAGCATGACCTCGTCGGCGCCGAGATCGGAGAAGGCGGCGATCGCGTTGCGGATCTCGGTCGGAGTGGTGAGCATTCCGGCCACCATCCGGTCGGCCATTCCGGTGAAGGTGTAGTACGCGTGCATGTTGGCCTGGGCGTCACGGACCAGGTCCGCAGAGCCCAGCGCGACGTTGACCTGCGCGACGATGCGGGGCTCGCCCGCGCGGTCGTACTCCCTCCAGAACCTGCGGGCCGTGTCGAACAGGCCGCCTGCCCAGGAGGGTGCCGCGGCAGCGAGGAAGCCATCGCCCCAGCGAGCGACCCGTTCGATCGCGGCGGGCTTGAAGCCACCGAAGAGCACTTCGGGGCCGCCGGGCCGGGCGGGCGCGGGTCCGATCGGGCCGATGTCCTCGGCGTACGGTCCTCCGGACCACAGGCGGCGCATCACTGCCATCTGTTCGTCGAGGCGGCGGCCCCGGGTGCGTTTGTCGGTGCCCGTTGCCTGGTGGTCGTCGTCGCGGCCACCGATGCCCAGGCCGAGGACCAGGCGGCCACCGGTCATCCGGTCCAAGGTGGCGGCCTGCTTGGCCAGGAGGGCGGTGTCGCGCAGCGGGGCGAGCAGCACCTCGGTCTGGACGCGGATACGGGAGGTGGCGCCCGCCAGCACGGCGAGAGCGACCAGGGGTTCGGGGTTGTCGTAGACGAGCCGGTCGAGCAGACCGAGCGTGCGGAAGGGGCCAGCGTCGGCGCGCTGAGCCCAGGCGAGCAAGAGGGCAGGGTCGCCGATGGGTAGGCCGATACCGACGTTCATGAGGGAGACCTCCGAAGGGAAGGGTCGACAAAGACTGCTGCCGCCCCTCCGGCACCTCACCTCCGTGAGGTGGAACGCTCCCGCTCTGCGGCGTGCTTCTGGGGAGCGTCTCGTCGAAGTGCTCTCACGTTAGAGGGAGTTAGCTGGGTGGGACAAGCTGTTTTTGGGGTCGTCTGTCGACCCGAGCGGTTACCGGCAGGGCGTCCGGAATCGCTTGGTGAAGTGAAGGGGCGGCGCGGGCGGCACCGCGCTTGTCTCAACCGGTGCGGCCAGAGGTGTGTTGTCAGACCCCGGTCCTAACATCCGCTCGTGGACCTCGAATCTCGCCTGCCCCATCGCATGGCACTGCCGCACGGCCGGATGATCACCTCGGAGGAGGGTGGCAGCGGTGTGCAGCCACTGTGGCTGAGTGATGCCCCCGCAACAGCCGAGTTGTGGCCACGGCTGCGGGCCCAACATGCTGCCTCCGGACTCTGGCCACTCCTGCTCGACGCGCTGAATCCGCATGATGAGGACTTCCGGCCCTGGGGCTGTGGAGAGCTGTGGCCTGAGCGCATGTCGTCACCGGCTGACCACAACGCCGAGGACCTCCTCGCCCGGTGGTGGCGGGACTACACCGTCATCGATGACGACCAACTCGACGCAGACGAACGCTCGGCTGTCACCGCTCCCTTCGGCCGGACCTGGCCCGGCCTCGCACCCGCGCCGCCGTCAGCACGGCATGCTGACGAGATCGCCGACGAGTACGCACACGTCTTCCTGACCGAGAATCCGCACGCACGACTCGGACTCGTCGAGGCTTCGCGAGGCGCCGATGTCCTCGCCACTGTCGGATGGCTGGGCGCTCTGAACTATGACAATGACAGCGCCACCTTCGCCGCCGTTCTCCGCGCTTGGGAAGACCGCTTCGGCGCACGCGTGGTCGGTATCGGGTTCAGCACCCTCCACCTCGGCGTCGCCGCGCCTCCAGCCGACATCGAAGACGCCCTGGCCATCGCCGCCGAACACTTCGCCTTCTGTCCGGACAACATCTGGCAGGGCTCGCACCCGGATCTGGTCACCTACGCCGAGGGGCTCATCGACGTCAACTGCTGGGAGTTCTGGTGGGACTGAACCAGCGGGACTGGCCGCGATCAAGTCGTCCTCCCGAGCCGACCTCACTTCGGGGCGCCGACGCGGCGGGAACGGATCGGCGCCCGCAGGAGTGTCAGGCAATTCCATGGGCCGGGCAGGGGGCGACCGGGGCAACCAGGGCCGCCGCCAAGCCAGTCACCGCAAGACCATCCCACTCCTCACACTCTCGGTGACCAGAGTCAGTCGAAGAGGGCAACGAGTCCATTCACCCAGATCGCGATGAACACAAGGGCCACCCCCAGACAGCCGACGCCCGCCAGCACACCGCCGACCGTCCACCGCTCGGAGGAGGCTGCCTCCGCTCCCGGTTCGTCCCGGTAGGAGGCGGGTTCAGTCCAGTCGACTGGGCGCCCCAACTCCTCGGCGCAGGCGGTCCGCACGACAGCCAGTTGCCTCTGCGCGAAGGTGGTGGCGGCGTTCGCCTCGGGGCCGTGCCAAGTAAGCGCCTTCATCCGCTGCCTGGCAGAGCTGTACCGCGCTTCGAAGGCGGCGGTCTCGTCGGCGTTCCGGTCCTGCTCGAGATACATCCAGCGTCCGGCCTCGGCGGCGTCGTCGTAGAGCCGGTACACCTCGCCCAGACGACGACGGAGCGTCAGGTCGTGCGGGAAGGACGAGATGAGGCCGCGCAGGCGCTGACGTGCGACGGGAACCCGGCCGGCGTCCAGGTCCGCATCGACTCGTGCAAGCGTCTCTCTCCTGGGCATGCATGCATGATCAAGTACCGCACCGCCTCCCGTCGACCTGGTTTTACCGCTCAGTAGGCGTGCGCGTTCCCCGCATCGTCGAGAAAAGTTCCGGTGGCGTACAACCGTTCCCCGGAGTCGGAGGTCTTGTTCGCGAGTCAACGGACTCATTCGATCGATGCAGCTCCTCTTTCCCCGGGCGCCCCAGGGGCCCCGTGACGGAACAGGAGCACTTTCTCAACTGGGGAAGCTTTCATGCGCATACGTGCCAGCCTGGCCGCCGCGACGATGTCCGGCGCCGTGGCTCTCACCGCATTCGGCGTTTCGGCCGCTCAGGCCGACGACGCCTCCTCGCCCGCCGCGGCCGTCCGGTCGCACATGCTGGGCAAGGCGAAGACGCAGGGCAAGATGTCGGCCCGGTCCGTCTACGACATCCAGGTCACCAAGGTCACCGTGAACGCCGGCAAGGACGTCGTCGTCGGCGGTACGCAGAAGAAGAAGTTCAACGTCTACGTGACGGCCACCAACCCCGACGGCATCTACGGGGTCGCCGCGTTCTTGTGGCACGGCGACGATCTCTACAGTGACGGCGGCGTCGACGGCGCCATCGTCTCGGAGAACGAGGGCCTCTCGCGGGACTGCCAGCGCTGGAGTGCCACGACGGCCACCTGCAAGGTGGTGCTGACCGCCGACCCGAAGACGGACCTCTACAAGAGTTCGCTGAACGGCAAGTGGAACGTGTACGCCGCTGCCACCGAGGACTCCGAGAACGGCCTGGAGTGGGCCACCTACCAGAACCACTGGGTCAAGCGTGCCGCCCGGATCACGTCCTTCAACGCCGCGCCCGAGCCGGTGGCCAAGGGCAAGCCGGTCACCGTGACCGGCAACCTCAGCATGATCAGCTGGTCGCACAAGAAGTACTACGGCTACGGCAGCCAGAAGGTCAAGCTGCAGTTCAAGAAGGCCGGTGCCAGCAGCTACAGCACCATCAAGACCGTGACCAGCTCTGCGTCCGGTGCGCTGAAGGCTACCGTCAACGCCACCGGCGACGGTACCTACCGCTTCTCCTACCCGGGCAACAGCATCGCCTCCACGGCGACTTCGTCCGCCGACCACGTCGACGTGCGCTGACCCGACAGCAGTGAACGGGCCCGGCCCCCAAGCCTTACGGTTTGGGGCCGGGTCCGTTACGGTCCACGAGCACTTCGCGCGAAGAACCGACAACGCGACCCTCGCCTCCACAACGGCCCGACGAGGTCTCACCCATCTCTCACCGGAACCTGAGGCACCGGCCCCTCGTGAGGGGAACCGACCGGCGCAGCGTGACGTCTGGCACAGGACGAGCAGATCGTCGACGGAAACGGACAACAACGGGCACTGCCCGAAAGGCAGTGGCAACATGTTCGTCCTGCTGATGTACGGCGCCATGCTCGCCGCACCGCTCTGGGCCATTGCTGTCGTGGTGAAGCTGATATCGGTCGTCGTCCCTGGGCGTCGGCCGGACTGGCTCAGAGATCTGCTGCGTTGGAGCGCGGGCATGACCGCTGCCGCAGCCGTCATCGTGTACACGATCGGGCTGGGCCTCGTGCAGTGGGACGCGAGCGAAGCCGAGTCCGGCGCCGGGTCCTCCCCCGCCACTCCCTGTCGCTCCCTCCCGCCCGGCGTACTCCAACAACTCACCGGACATGAACCGTCCTACTTCCCGCTGGGCTTCGATTGCCTGCTGGACGGCGATCGCGTCGTCACGGCCGACGGCCCCTACACCCTGCTGAACGCCCTTGCCGCCGCTTTCGCCCTGGCAGCGGTGCTCTCGTTGCTCGCCGTGGGCGTGCTGGATGAGTACCAGGCACGGGCAGAGACGAAGGCGCGGCGGGCGATCGGTACGCAGGTACCGCCCCGTCGGCGGTAACCCGACGACGTCCAGCTCGTCGGTCCCAGGTGCCGGACCCGGCCCTCGTCAGTCAGTAAGCCACCCCTGGCTCTACGGCTCTACGGCTCTACGTCCAACACCGCCTTGCCCGCGATACGCCGATCCAGCAGTGCTTGGGCGGCCTCGGCGACACGCTCCCAGGAGCCGCGCCAATCGACCTCCGGGGAAAGCCTCCCCGCTGCCACAAACTCCAGCAGGGTTGCCAGATCCGGGCCGACCTCGTGCACGTCGCCGAACGTGTTCATCGTCTTCGACGGCCCCACGGAGAACATGGAGTACGGCGCGAACACCGCCGGTTCATCGGAAGCCCAGCCGATGTTCTGCACACTCCCGCCAGGCGCGAGGAGTTCCCAGGCCGCGGCCAACTGTCGGCCGCCGACATTGTCGAGGACGAGGTCCACCGGCTGGTCGACACCTTCGAGGCCGACCACCACTTGATGGGCGCCCAGCTCGGTCAAACCGGCCGCACGTGTCGACGATCCCACCGAGGCGATCACCTGGGCGCCGCCCAGGGCCGCGAGCTGGACCGCGTAACGGCCGACTCCCCCGGCCGCGCCGGTGATCAGCACTCGTCGGCCCAGGATGGAGCGGGAGCGCAGCGTACGTAGCGCGGTGATGCCGGCCATCGGCAGCGCGGCGGCGTCAGCGAGGTCGATCCGGGCGGGGACTTCGGCCACCGCGGTGGTGTCCACGACCATCCGCTGCGCCCACGCACCGGCTCCGAACGCCGCGACCCTGGCTCCTACGGACGGCCCGGTGCCGTCCGACGCGGCACGTACGACGACACCGGCGGCGTCGTAGCCGTGAACGGTCCCGGCCGGGAGCCGCCCCGCGAATGCCACCTCACCGCGGTTGAGGGAGATGTGCCGGACGGCGACCACCAGTTGATGCGGTGCCGCCTGAGGTTCTGCGGCCGACCCCAGGCGCAGGGATCCGGGAGCGTCGGGATCGACGACGAGTGCGTGCATGACCATGAGGCCTCTCCGTAGACGTGCACCGTGTCGGACACCGTGTCGGGCACCGCGTCGGACACCGCGTCGGACACCGCGTCGGACACCGCGTCAGGCACCATACGGACCACTAGTCCGTTTAAAGCATGACGGTAGTATGCGGACCAACAGTCCGTCTAGCAAGGGGTGCCGATGCCTGAACAGCGGGCCGAACGCGCCGACGCGGTCCGTAACCGTCATGCGGTGCTGCGCGCGACTGAGCAACTCCTGGCCGAGGGCGGCGGGGACCATGTATCCCTCGACCGCGTCGCCGCCCTTGCCGGGGTCGGGAAGGGCACGGTCTTCCGGCGCTTCGGCAACCGCGCCGGACTTTTGCAGGCACTGCTGGAGGAGAGGTCCCGGGAACTGCGTGACGCGGTCAGGAGCGGGCCCCCGCCCCTGGGGCCCGGAGCGCCCGCATCGGAGCGACTGCTCGCCTTCCTGGACGGTCTCGGCGCGATCGCCGAGGGCAATGCCACTTTGCTGTCCGCGCACGGGCAAGCTTGCGCGGAGGACAAGTACGACGACCCCAGCTACCAGCTCTGGCATCGTCACCTGAGCACCTTGTTCGCCGACGGAAGTCCGGATCTCGACGCCGACTTCCTGGCCCACGCCGTACTCGCGGTCTTCGACGGCGACCTCATCCGCCACATGACACCGCCTGACGACCCTCGCCGCTTCACCCGTTCCGTGCAGCAGATGGCGATGGCGCTTCTCCGCCGCGACTGATTCTTATGGACGCCCGCAACTGCGCCCGCTGATCCTCATAGCGGCGCCGGCCCTGGCAGCCGTCGTCGGTCCACGGTTCGAACGAATGCATATCCAGGTGTTCTTCGGGCGGACCGTCCCGCCTCACGCCGCAGCACGCCCGGCGGACAGCGCGGCGTTCTTCCTGGTGAACACCCTGCTGACGACACTGTCTTTCGTAGGAGTAGCGGGCTGGATCATCGTCTCCGCACGCGACCTCACCTACCCCCTCTGGGGCTGGGCCCCCTACCCCGACCCCGCATGGGGCGGTCCGAGCCCGTTCGGCGCCGTCGCCCTCCACTTCGCCGCCGGCGTCGTCGCGTTCTTCGCCCTGCTCTGGCTCATCATCCGCAGCGCCCCCACAGACAACGCTGGCTCCGAGCAACAGAAACTGAGCCGGGCAGCGACGCCCCGGGACCTCGCCCGTTACTGCCATCTCTACCGAAGTCCGACAGTGGCTACGGGGCTTCCCCCTCGACCGTGGACACCGATTGTCATGCGGCCATGGTCAGCGCGATGGATCTCTGGTCGTACGCGATCGGGCCGCTCCGCTGGGCGAGCGGATCAGCGACGGACGCGGTAGCGGATGTGGGTGGCCTCCGGCGTATCGATCACCTGGACGATCTCCAGCTCGATCTCCGAGGGCAGGACATCGAACAGTCGTCGTCCGCGGCCGAGCAGCACCGGAATCTGGTGGATCTGTACTTCGTCCAGGACTCCGGCTTCCAGCGCTCGTTGCCCCGTGTACGCACCGCGCACCTGCACGTCCTTGTCGCCGGCGGCGGCCTTGGCCTGGGCCATCGCGCTTTCGA
Organism: Streptomyces sp. NPDC102406; assembly: GCF_044765725.1. Classification (NCBI taxonomy): domain Bacteria; kingdom Bacillati; phylum Actinomycetota; class Actinomycetes; order Kitasatosporales; family Streptomycetaceae; genus Streptomyces; species Streptomyces sp. NPDC102406. The sequence goes on from NZ_JBIWKP010000011.1 coordinate 224,803, forward strand.
TCCCGTCGTTCACGTAGGTCACCAACGGATAGCCCCAGCGTGCGGCCGGGCCGGGCGGGCGGTGACTGGGCACGAAGATCGGGAGACCTCCATGATCGCCGCCCCAGTGATCCATGAGTTCGGCGGTCCGCCGTCCGGCGAGTACCGCACCGGCCGCGTTCCATTTCTCCTGGAACCGCGCGGCGGTCCGCGCGGACTCGCCTGTGGCGTCGGCCCACTTGTGCAGCCGCTCGCCGTCCTCACCGCCGAGGAAGTCGTCAGGGTCGGCGATGTACCCGTCGAGGGACACCGACATATCGAGCACTGATGTAGACACTTCTATTATCTCCTGTTGTATCGATCCAGTTGATATCCCTGCTGTAGACCTGGCATCGCCGTCTTATTCATCGGGCACAAAGTGTTGACTCTTTGCTCGTAGGCGAGTGTCTCCTTCCGGTGTTGCAGCGGGTGACCCACCGGAAGGCCGCATAGCGGGCGTCACTAGGCTAGGCCGCCCCGTCCAGGCGTCCGCCCCACATCGCGGCGGCGGCCTGCCGCCATCAGCGACGGGCAGGTAAGTGATGCCGCCGACGTAGCGGATACTCGGCATAGCCGCGGTGAGGTCACGCTGCAAAAGATCGAGCACCGGCGTTCGTGGACGGCTCCGGGTCGCGGGCGGAATCACCGCGACGGTCGTCTCCGGCAAGGTGAGAACAGGGCTCCGCTACGACTGGGGACAGCGGAGACAGTGCCGACGTGGACTTGAGTGGCCTCGACGGCGACTGAGCGTGGTCAGTCGATGGCCCCCTCCGAGCAGATATGCAGCACTGGAAAGGCTGCAAACGCTATAAACGCTTCATGCTCTATCACGTGACTGCTCTCGGCGACTGGCTCACCGACGCTCACCTACCGTACGCGCCCGCGACTTTGGCGAAGGACGGTTCGGTCCACTGTCTTCCCGGGAAAGAGGCGGTCCTGGCGGTCGCCACGCGGTACCACGGGCGGACGATGGGCCCGCTCGTCGTCCTGCTCATCGACGAGGGGCGTCTCGATGTGCCGGTGCAGTGCACGGAACCCGCACCTGGTACGCCCTTGTCCGCGTTTCCGGGCGCTTTCCTCCGGCGCGTGCTGGGGCCGGTGAACCGCAATGCGGTGGTCGGGACGATGGGCATCGTGCGCGATGACGAGGGCCGTGCCCAAGCTCTGATCGAACGGGATTGAGACTGAGGAAAGGAGCAGTGTGGAACAGCGTCACCGCGCTGATTCCCTCACGAGTAAGGACAGTACGTGTGCATCCCTTCGGAAGACGCCACGGCGTTCATGACGGCCACCCCCGAGGGCGCACGCGATGAATAGCCCATCCCGGATGGGCTGGTGGATCCTCGTGGAGGGCCCCGAGGAGCTTCTTGGTGACCCTCGGTCGCTCCTGCTCAAGACGATCCCGGTCGACGGCGGCCCGGACCAGGCCATCGCTCAGGCAGCATAGGTGGCTAGGTCGTGTCCGCAAAGTGGTTGGGTCGTTGGTGTCTTCGTGGTGCGTCGACATGAGCTGACTGATGAATCGTGGGCGGTGATCGAGCCGTTG
>NZ_JBIWKP010000012.1:0-197264 GCF_044765725.1 Streptomyces sp. NPDC102406
GCGATCAGGCGCTCGGCGATGGCGACCTTGTGCTCGACCGTGCGGGCCTGGCCCTCCTCGTCGATGGTCAGCGCGATCAGCGCCGCCCCATGCTCGCGCGCCAACTGCGTGACCTTCGCGAAACGCGACTCGGGCCCGTCCCCGTCCTCGTAGTTGACCGAGTTGATGACCGCGCGTCCGCCCAGCTTCTCCAGCCCCGCCCGCAACACGGGGACCTCGGTGGAGTCGAGCACGACGGGCAGGGTGGAGGCGGTCGCGAACCGGCCGGCCAGCTCCTCCATGTCGGCCACACCGTCCCGGCCCACGTAGTCCACGCACAGGTCGAGCATGTGCGCGCCCTCGCGGATCTGGTCGCGGGCCATCTCCACACAGTCGTCCCAGCGGCCCTCCAGCATCGCCTGGCGGAACTTCTTCGACCCGTTGGCGTTCGTCCGCTCACCGATCGCCAGATACGCCGTGTCCTGCCGGAACGGCACCGACTGGTACAACGACGACGCGCCGGGCTCCGGACGCGGATCGCGCCGCGCGGGCTCCGCGCCGCGCACCCGCTCCACGACCTGCCGCAGATGCTCGGGTGTCGTTCCGCAGCAGCCGCCGACCAGCGACAACCCGTACTCGCGCACGAACGTCTCCTGCGCGTCCGCCAACTCCTCGGCGGAGAGCGGGTAGTGCGCGCCGTCCTTGGTCAGCACGGGCAGGCCCGCGTTGGGCATGGCCGAGATCGGGATGCGGGAGTGGCGGGAGAGGTAGCGCAGGTGCTCGCTCATCTCGGCCGGGCCCGTCGCGCAGTTCAGGCCGATCATGTCGATGCCCAGCGGCTCCAGGGCGGTCAGCGCCGCGCCGATCTCGGAGCCGAGGAGCATGGTGCCGGTCGTCTCGACGGTCACCGAGCAGATGACGGGGAGGTTCGTGCCGGTGGCCTCCAGGGCCCGGCGGGCGCCGATGACCGAGGCCTTCGTCTGGAGGAGGTCCTGGGTCGTCTCGACAAGCAGCGCGTCGGCGCCGCCCGCGATCAGCCCCTCCGCGTTGCGCTGGTAGGCGTCGCGCAGGACCGTGTACGGGGCGTGGCCGAGGGTGGGCAGCTTGGTGCCGGGGCCCATCGAGCCGAGGACCCAGCGCTGCTGCCCGGTGGAGGCGGTGAACGCGTCGGCGACCTCGCGGGCGACGCGGGCGCCGGACTCGGAGAGTTCGAAGACGCGGTCGGCGATGTCGTACTCGCCGAGCGCCGCGTGGTTCGCACCGAACGTATTGGTCTCCACGCAGTCGACGCCGACCTCGAAGTAGGCCTCGTGCACGGAGCGCACGATGTCGGGGCGCGTGACGTTCAGGATCTCGTTGCAGCCCTCGAGCTGCTGGAAGTCCTCAAGGGTCGGCTCCTGCGCCTGCAACATGGTGCCCATGGCGCCGTCGGCCACCACGACGCGGGTGGCGAGGGCTTCGCGGAGGGCGTCCACGCGGGCGCGGGCATCGGCGGCGGGCGTTGGCAACGAGGCCATGAATGTGCTCCCTGAGGTGCGACGGCTGTCGGCTTTGCGGCTCCACTGCTGGAGGCGCACCCGGCCAGGGTAGCCGGGACGAAGGCACCCTCGTCAGAGCGTCCACCGGGTGGAACGCCGGTCGGCGCAACCTCGTCACACGGTCGCCACACTGGCCGGGAGCGGCCCCTGACAGGTGACGGGCCGAAATATAGGCTCACGCCGCATTAGCAGGAGGTCGGCAACGACCGATACTGTTCAGCATTGTCGAACGTTGCTGGGCGACCCGCGTCGCGTGAGGGAACCGAGGGAGGAAGGGGCTGCGATGGCACGCAACATCCAGTCGCTCGAACGGGCCGCGGCGATGCTCCGGCTCCTCGCGGGTGGGGAGCGGCGGCTCGGCCTCTCCGACATCGCCTCCGCCGTGGGCCTCGCCAAGGGTACGGCCCACGGCATCCTGCGCACGCTCCAGGCCGAGGGCTTCGTCGAGCAGGACGCGGCCTCGGGCCGCTACCAGCTCGGCGCGGAGCTGCTGCGGCTGGGGAACAGCTACCTGGACGTGCACGAGCTGCGGGCGCGCGCCCTGGTGTGGACGGACGACCTGGCCCGTTCCAGCGGGGAGGCCGTGTACCTGGGCGTGCTGCACCAGCAGGGCGTGCTGATCGTGCACCACGTCTTCCGGCCCGACGACAGCCGGCAGGTCCTGGAGGTCGGGGCGATGCAGCCGCTGCACTCGACGGCTCTGGGCAAGGTGTTGTCGGCGTACGACCCGGTGGCGCACAGCGAGGTCATGGAGACCGACCTCAAGGAGTTCACGGCGCGGACGGTCGGCTCCCTGGAGGGCTTCGAGGCGGTGCTCGACCTGACCCGCGCGCGTGGGTACGCGGAGGACGTCGAGGAGACCTGGGAGGGGGTCGCCTCGGTCGCGGCCCCGATCCACGACCGGCACCGGATGCCGGTGGGGGCGGTCGGCATCACCGGCGCGGTCGAGCGGGTCTGCAAGGCCGACGACCCGGGTGCGCTGCGCCCGGAGCTGATCGCCGCCGTGCGCGACTGCGCGCGGGCCGTCTCCCGTGATCTGGGTGCCAGCCGCTTCTGAGCGTCCGCTCCCCGCGCCCCTCCCGCCCGTTACGCCCCGTCTCCGGACGGGGCTGTCGCGTCTCGGGGTGCAGGAGCCGCCTTTCCGCGCGACGATCGAGGCACGTCCATGACCGCGGAGTCACCGATAAGCAGGATCTATCAATAACGATCGTGCTTTGGATAACAGAACCCTTGACGATCGAGTAACCCCGGAGTGAGACTCGCGTCCATCGGTCGGCATTGTCGAACACCTAACGGCAATACGCGTTAGAGTGTGGCGAGGCCAGGCCGAAACCGCCCTCACTGGAGGGCGCGGACCACCGGAGGGATTCGGGGTTCGGTTTTCCCCTGGACGAAGGACAAAGGAGTCGCGGGTGTCCAGCTCCGACATCTTCATCGGCGAGACCATCGGTACCGCCGTGCTCATCCTGCTCGGCGGCGGCGTCTGCGCCGCCGTCACTTTCAAGCGCTCGAAGGCGTACGAGGCCGGCTGGGTCGCCATCGCCTTCGGTTGGGGCTTCGCGGTCCTGACCGGCGCCTACCTCGCGGGCGGCGTCTCCGGCGCCCACCTGAACCCCGCGGTCACCATCGGCCTCGCCATCGAGGGCGGCACCAAGTGGAGCGACGTACCGCTCTATCTGGGCTCGCAGCTCCTCGGTGCCATGATCGGCGCCGTGCTGGTCTGGGCGACGTACTACGGGCAGTTCCGCGCCCACCTGACCGACCCGGAGATCATCGCCGCGCAGCCGGCCGACGAGGGCCTGGTCGACCAGAAGGCCGCGCCGAAGGCGGGCCCCGTGCTCGGTGTCTTCTCGACGGGTCCGGAGATCCGCAACGCCGCGCAGAACCTGATCACGGAGATCATCGCGACGGTCGTCCTGGTCCTCGCGATCCTCACGCAGGGCCTGAACGACGGCGGCAACGGCCTGGGCACCCTCGGCGCCCTGATCACCGCACTCGTCGTCGTCGGCATCGGTCTCTCGCTCGGCGGCCCCACGGGCTACGCGATCAACCCGGTCCGTGACCTCGGTCCGCGCATCGTGCACGCGCTGCTGCCGCTGCCCAACAAGGGCGGTTCCGACTGGTCGTACGCCTGGATCCCGATCGCGGGACCGCTGATCGGCGGCGCCATAGCCGGTGGCCTCTACAACATCGCGTTCAAGTAGGCGCCCGGCACCGCGAGCACCCCGCCCGAGCACCGAGAACTTTTTCAGGAGCACCCCGTGACCGACGCACACACCGCAGGACCCTTCATCGCGGCGATCGACCAGGGCACCACGTCCAGCCGCTGCATCGTCTTCGACAGGGACGGCCGCATCGTCTCCGTCGACCAGAAGGAACACGAGCAGATCTTCCCGAAGCCGGGCTGGGTCGAGCACGACGCGAACGAGATCTGGGCCAACGTCCAGGAGGTCGTCGCCAGCGCCGTCTCCAAGGCCGGCATCACCCGCGACGACATCAAGGCCATCGGCATCACCAACCAGCGCGAGACGACGCTGCTCTGGGACAAGAACACCGGTGAGCCCGTCCACAACGCCATCGTCTGGCAGGACACCCGCACCGACGCCCTGTGCCGGGAGCTCGGCCGCAACGTAGGCCAGGACCGCTTCCGGCGCGAGACCGGCCTGCCGCTGGCCTCCTACTTCGCCGGGCCCAAGGCCCGCTGGCTGCTCGACAACGTCGAGGGTCTTCGCGAGCGCGCCGAGGCGGGCGACATCCTCTTCGGCACGATGGACTCCTGGGTCATCTGGAACCTGACCGGCGGCGCCGACGGCGGCCGGCACGTCACCGACGTGACCAACGCCTCGCGCACCATGCTGATGAACCTGCACAAGATGGAGTGGGACGAGCGCATCTGCTCCTCCATCGGCGTGCCCACGAACATGCTGCCCGAGATCCGCTCCTCCGCCGAGGTCTACGGCGAGGTCACCGGCGGCAAGCTCGGCGACCTGCTGGGCGGCGTCCCCGTCGCGTCCGCGCTCGGCGACCAGCAGGCGGCCCTGTTCGGCCAGACCTGTTTCGCCGAGGGCGAGGCCAAGTCGACCTACGGCACCGGCACCTTCATGCTCATCAACACCGGTGACAAGGCCATCAACTCCTACTCCGGCCTGCTGACCACGGTCGGCTACCAGATCGGCGACCAGAAGCCGGTCTACGCCCTGGAGGGCTCCATCGCGGTCACCGGTTCGCTGGTGCAGTGGATGCGCGACCAGATGGGCCTCATCAAGTCCGCCGCCGAGATCGAGACGCTCGCGTCGTCGGTCGAGGACAACGGCGGCGCCTACTTCGTGCCGGCCTTCTCCGGTCTGTTCGCCCCGTACTGGCGCCCCGACGCCCGCGGTGTGATCACCGGTCTGACCCGGTACGTCACCAAGGCGCACATCGCGCGCGCCGTCCTGGAGGCCACGGCCTGGCAGACCCGTGAGATCAGCGACGCCATGACGAAGGACTCCGGCGTCGAGCTCACGGCCCTCAAGGTCGACGGCGGCATGACCTCCAACAACCTGCTGATGCAGACCCTCTCGGACTTCCTGGACGCCCCCGTGGTGCGCCCGATGGTGGCCGAGACGACCTGCCTCGGTGCCGCCTACGCCGCCGGTCTCGCCGTCGGCTTCTGGTCCAGCACCGACGACCTGCGTGCCAACTGGCGCCGGGCCGCCGAGTGGACCCCCCGCATGGACGCGGATGTCCGCAACCGTGAGTACAAGAGCTGGCTCAAGGCCGTCGAACGGTCCATGGGCTGGCTCGAAGACAGCTCTGTCGAGGAGTAACACCCCACCATGAGTAAGTCCACCCTGCAGACCGTGCCTGCCCTCGGAACGCACCCGGCCGCCGGCTCCAACCCGAGCCGCGCCGAGACCCGCGAGCAGCTTTCCAAGGCGACGTACGACCTCCTGGTGATCGGCGGCGGCATCCTGGGCATCTCCACTGCCTGGCACGCGGCGCAGTCCGGTCTCAGGGTGGCCCTGGTCGACGCCGGTGACTTCGCCGGCGCGACCTCCTCCGCCTCGTCCAAGCTGCTCCACGGAGGTCTGCGCTACCTCCAGACCGGCGCGGTGAAGCTCGTCGCGGAGAACCACTTCGAGCGGCGCGCGGTCTCCCGGAACGTGGCGCCGCACCTCGCCAACCCGCTCACCTTCTACCTGCCCGTCTACAAGGGCGGCCCGCACGGCGCGGCCAAGCTGGGCGCGGGCGTCTTCGCGTACAGCGCGCTGTCGGCGTTCGGCGACGGGGTCGGGCACCTGCTCTCCCCCGCCAAGGCGCAGCAGGACGTGCCCGAGCTGCGGACCGAGAACCTGAAGGCCGTGGCCGTCTACGGCGACGACCAGATGAACGACGCGCGCATGGCGCTGATGACGGTGCGCGCCGCCGTCGACGCCGGTGCCGTCGTCCTCAACCACGCCGAGGTCACGGGCCTGCGCTTCACCAAGGGCCGGGTCACGGGCGCGGAGCTGAAGGACCGTACGAGCGGCGACGAGTTCGGTGTGAACGCCCGCCTCGTGCTCAACGCGACCGGCCCCTGGGTCGACCACCTGCGCACGATGGAGGACCCGGACGCGGCCCCCTCCATCCGCCTGTCCAAGGGCGCGCACCTGGTCCTGAAGCGGACCTCGCCCTGGAAGGCGGCGCTCGCCACCCCGATCGACAAGTACCGCATCACCTTCGCCCTCCCCTGGGAGGACATGCTGCTCCTCGGCACGACCGACGAGGAGTACGAGGGCGACCCGGCGGACGTCTCGGTCACCGAGAAGGACGTCGACCAGATCCTGGACGAGGCCGCCTTCTCCGTACGCGACCAGCAGTTGCAGCGGGACCTCATCACGTACTCGTTCGCCGGTCTGCGGGTGCTGCCCGGCGGCCCCGGCGACACCTCGAAGGCCAAGCGCGAGACGGTCGTCACCGAGGGCCGGGCGGGCATGCTGTCCGTCGCGGGCGGCAAGTGGACGACGTTCCGGCACATCGGCCGTACGGTGATGAAGAAGCTGGAGTCGCTGCCCGGGCACCCGCTCGGCGACGGTTTCGAGCCCGTCAAGGAGCTGCCGAAGCGGCTGCCGCTGCCGGGTGTCGCCAACCCGCGGGCCGTCGAGCACCGCCTCCTGGTGGACAGCCCGGAGCCCGGATCGCGGATGGCCGCCGACACCGCGAGGCACCTGGCGACGCACTACGGTTCGCTGGCCTTCGACATCGCGCGCCTGGCCAACGAGAACCCGGAGCTGGGCGAGCGGGTGCACCCGGACGCGCCGGAGATCTGGGCGCAGGTCGCCTACGCGCGCGACCACGAGTGGGCCGAGACCCCCGACGACGTGCTGCGCCGCCGCACCACCCTGACGATCCGGGGCCTGGCCACGGACGAGGTGCGCGGCAAGGTGCAGGCCCTTCTCGAAGAGAAGTAGGACGGGCCCCCGGGCTTCGAGGTGAGGGGCGGCTCCCCCGGGAGCCGCCCCTCCCGCGTGTCCGGGCGCACTGCCATACGGCGTACATACATCCGCAACGTCCGGGCGTGAGAGTGGAGGTATGCCTCCGGTTCCGCTCTCCGTGCTCGATCTCGTGCCCGTGACCTCCGGCTCCGACGCGGCCGGCGCGCTGCGGGAGACCGTCCTGCTGGCGCGCGCCGCCGAGGAATTCGGCTACCGGCGCTACTGGCTCGCCGAGCACCATCTCAACCCCGGCGTCGCCGGGTCCGCGCCCGCGCTGGTCATCCAGGCGGTCGCGCGGGCGACGTCGCGGATCCGGGTCGGCTCGGGCGCGGTGCTGCTCGGGCACCGCACACCGCTGTCCGTGGTGGAGGAGTTCGGGATCCTCGACGCCTTCTTCCCCGGGCGGATCGATCTCGGGCTCGGCCGCTCGGGCCGGCCGCGCGGGGCGACGCCACCGGCGGCCGGCGCGGGGGAGGCGGGGCCGGGCGAGGGCACCTTCACGGACGAGGGGCTCTACGTCCCGCCCCCGTTCACCGGGTTCGGCAGGCTGGTGCGGTCGCCGCGCTTCGAACGGCAGGCGGAGCTGTTGCAGCAGCCTGGCGCGCGGACCCCGCCCTACGCCGACCAGCTCGCGGAACTGTTCGATCTGCTGGCCGGTACGTCACCGGGAGCGCGGGCGGTCCCCGGCGAGGGCGCCGACGTGGAGGTGTGGATCCTCGGCAGCAGCGGCGGCGAGAGCGCGGAGCTCGCCGGGGAGCGGGGGCTGCCGTTCGCGGCGAACTACCACGTCAGCCCGGGGACGGTACTGGAGGCGGTGGCGGCGTACCGCGCCGCGTTCAAGCCGTCGCCGGTGCTGGCCGAGCCCTACGTCGTGGTCTCGGCGGACGTGGTCGTGGGCGAGGACGACGCGACGGCGCGGGAGCTGGCCGCCGGGTACGCGCCGTGGGTGCGGTCCATCCGCAGCGGCGAGGGCGCCATCGCCTACCCGACGCCCGAGGAGGCGCGCCGGCACCGGTGGACCGACGAGGACCGGGAGTTGGTGGCCGACCGGGTCGACACCCAGTTCGTGGGCTCCGCGCGGACGGTCGCGGAACGCCTGGCGGTGCTGCGACGGGCCACCGGAGCGGACGAGTTGCTGGTGACGACGATCACGCACGACCACACCGACCGGGTGCGGTCCTACGAGCTGCTGGCGCGGGAGTGGGGGCTGCTGTGACCCGAAGGGCAGCGCCGTTCAGCACGTGCCGGACCCGAACACCGCGCGGCCGGCTCGGTCCCGCGCGGGCACAGTGAACGAGGGGACACCATGAAGTTCCAGGTCCTGTCCATCATCGGCCACGCACCGCACCCGCTCACGGGCGAACTGCCCTCCGCCGCCGAGCGGTTGGCGCAGGTCGTCGAGGTCGGCGCGGCGGCGGAGCGGCTCGGCTACGACGCGTACGCGGTCGGCGAGCGGCACGCGGGCGCGTTCCTGTCGTCGAGCCCGACCGTGGTGCTCGGCGCGCTCGCGGCGCGCACGACGCGGATCAAGCTGCTCACCGGGGTCACGGTCGTCGCGATCCTCGACCCGGTACGGGTCGCCGAGGACTACGCGACACTCGACCAACTCTCGCGAGGGCGGGTCGAGTTGGTGATCGGCAAGGGTGCGGAGGCGGGCCACTTCGAGCTGTTCGGCCTCGACGAGGCACGCCAGTGGGATCTCCAGCGGGAGAAGTACGAGCTGCTGCGCCGGCTGTGGACGGAGGAGGGCGTCGACTGGGAGGGCGAGTTCCGCCCGGCCCTGAAGGGGGTGACGACGGTGCCGCGCCCGTACGCGGGTCTCCCCCGCATCTGGCACGGCTCGGCGACCTCCCTCAACTCCCCCGAGCTGGCGGCCAGGCACGGCGATCCGCTGTTCACGGCGAACGCGATCCAGCCCCGGGCGGCGTACGCGAAGCTCATCGACCACTACCGGGAGCGGTTCGAGGCGTACGGCCACGACCCGGCGCGGGCGCACGTGGCGGCGGGCTCGGGCGGGCTGCTGATCGCGGACACGCACGAGCAGGCCGTCGCCCGGTACAAGAAGCTGTACGAGGCGAAGGTCGCCCAGTCCTTCAAGCCGCATCTGGCCGGGAAGGCCGGGTACAACACGCCGTTCCGCCGCATCGAGGACGCCATCGCGGACGGGCCCCAGCTCATCGGCTCGCCGCAGCAGATCATCGACAAGATCCTCGGGTACCACGAGGTGTACCGGCACGACCTCCAGTCGGTCACCGTCGACACCTTCGGACAGGGGACGAACGAGCAGATCGAGACGTTGCAGCGGTTCGCCGAGGAGATCGCGCCGGTCGTGCGCGCCGAGGCGCCCAGCTCACTGTGGGAGTGAGTCCGGCCCCCTCCTCCACGGCCACATAATGGTCCGGGACATCGGAGGTATCGGGCTCTCCGTGGAGGAGCAGAGGGGGCTGGCATGGCCGTCACCGACGAGGCCATCGAGAAGATCAAGGGCATGATCGTCTCGGGTGCCCTGCGCCCCGGTGACCGGCTCCCCAAGGAGAGCGAACTCGCCGCGGAACTCGGCCTGTCCCGCAACTCCCTGCGCGAGGCGGTACGCGCGCTGTCGCTCATCCGCATCCTGGACGTGCGCCAGGGCGACGGCACGTACGTCACGAGCCTCGATCCGCAGCTCCTGCTGGAGGCGCTGAGTTTCGTGGTCGACTTCCACCGCGACGACACGGTCCTCGAATTCCTCGCCGTGCGCCGCATCCTGGAGCCCGCGGCGACGGCGACGGCCGCCGCCCTGATCACCGACGAGCGGCTCGACGAGCTGACGGCGCGGCTCGACGCCCTGGGCGCGGAGCCGTCGGTGGAGGAGCTGGTCGCCGCGGACCTCGACTTCCACCGCGGCATCGTCGAGGCGGCCGGCAACTCGGTCCTGTGTTCCCTGCTCGACGGCCTGTCGGGGCCGACCACCCGGGCCCGTGTCTGGCGCGGCCTCACCCAGGAGGACGCGGTCGGCCGCACGCTGCGCGAGCACCGCGCGATCCTCGCGGCGCTGCGCGACCGTGACGCGGAGGCCGCCAGGTCGTGGGCGACGGTGCACATCGCGAGCGTGGAGCAGTGGCTGCGTTCGGCGCTGTGACGAAGGGGCCCGCGCCAGGTGGAGTGCGATCCTCCGTCCCGGGGCAGTGATCCGGCAGCCACCGGTTCCGGGGGCTGCGGAGGACCCCCGCGGACGCCGTAAGGTGGGCAGGTACGTGAGGGAACGTCGGAAGGAGGCGCTGGGTGATCGAGCTCGAGGGGGTTCCCGAGCTGGTCGACCCGGTCATGGTGGCCGCGTTCGAGGGCTGGAACGATGCCGGTGACGCCGCCTCCACCGCGGTCGCGCATCTCGACAAGGAGTGGAAGGGCGAGGTGTTCGCGGCGCTGGACGCCGAGGACTACTACGACTTCCAGGTCAACCGGCCCACGGTGTGGCTGGAGGACGGCGTGCGCAAGGTCACGTGGCCGACGACGCGGCTCTCGGTGGTCCGGGTCGGCGGCGAGAAACCGCGCGACCTGGTCCTCGTCCGGGGCATCGAGCCGTCCATGCGCTGGCGTTCGTTCTGCAACGAGATCCTCGGTTTCGCGCACGAGCTGGGCGTCGAGCTGGTCGTCATCCTGGGCGCGCTGCTCGGCGACACCCCGCACACGCGCCCCGTGCCGGTCTCCGGTGTCACGTCCGACGCGGACCTGGCCACGCGCATGGATCTGGAGGAGACCAAGTACGAGGGCCCGACGGGCATCGTCGGCATCCTCCAGGAGGCGTGCACGCATGCGGGCGTGCCCGCGGTCTCCCTGTGGGCGGCGGTGCCGCACTACGTGTCGCAGCCGCCGAACCCGAAGGCGACGCTGGCTCTCCTCAACCGCCTGGAGGACCTGATCGACCTGCGCATCCCGCTGGGCGAGCTGCCCGAGGACGCGCGGGCCTGGCAGGTGGGCGTGGACCAGTTGGCGGCGGAGGACAGCGAGGTCGCCGAGTACGTCCAGAGCCTGGAGGAGGCGCGGGACACGGCGGAGCTGCCCGAGGCGACCGGCGAGGCCATCGCCCGCGAGTTCGAGCGCTATCTGCGCCGCCGCGACCCGGGGGCTTCGCCGGGCGGGCACGCGACGGACGGCGGGGACGGTTCGTCCTACCTCCGGGACAATCCGAGTGGCCGCACCCGCCCGCCGAAGCCGCCGCGCCCGGAGAGCGACGACGGCGAGGAGTAGGGCGCGGAGCAGGGCGCACAGCAGCAGCGGGCGGGCGTCCGCGGTGCCGGGTGAACCGGTGCCGCGGGCGCCCGCCCTCGTCGTACCGCGCGGTCTGGACGGCCGGGCACGGCCGTAGCAGGGTGGCCCCGACGAGCGCGGCACAGGCGGACCCGTACGACCGGGCGGGGCGAGGGGAGCTGTGGGGCGATGACCGATCAGCACGGGGAACCGGTACGGGGCCCGGACGGGCCGGGGCCGGACGGCGCCGGGTTCGGCTATCGCGGGGCGCAGGAGGAACTGGTCGTGCTGGCCCGCCCGGAGGCCCTGCCGCGCGCCCGGCCGGACGGGGTGGGCTCGGCGGCGGGCGTGGACGTGTCGGCCCTGGCCACGTTCCTGGACGAGGAACAGCTCGCCCTGGAGCCGCTGTTCGGAGCGGGGGAAGGGCCGCGCGGCGCGGCCGGGGCGGACCTGCCCGACCTGGCCCTGTTCCACCGGGTGCGCGGCGGCGCGGGCCGCCTCGCGGAGTTGCGGGCCCGGATCGCGGCGCTGCCCGGCATCGACACGGCGTACGTGAAGCCGGGCGCGGTGCCCGCCGCCGCGCTCTCGGAGGAGTTCGGGCAGGCGCGGCGCGTCCCGGGCAAGCCGGCCCCGATCCCCGACCTCACCGCCCGGCAGGGCTACTTGGGCCCCGCGCCGCAGGGCGTCGACGCACACTGGGCGCGACAGCGGCTCGGCGGGAGCGGGGAGGGCGTCACCGTCGTCGACGTGGGAGGCGCCTGGCAGCTCGGGCACGAGAACCTGGCGGCGAGACCGGCCGGCCTCGTCGTCGGCGCGCCGGTCGAGGACGTGGCCTGGCGCAACCACGGCACCGCCGTTCTCGGGGTGCTCGGCGGCGACCGGGGCGAGCACGGGATCACCGGCATCGCACCGGAGGCCGCGCGGGCGGTGGCGTCGCTCCACGGCGTGGGCACGGCCGCGGCGATCCACGCGGCGGCCGGCCACCTCTCCCCCGGCGACATCGTCCTCGTCGGACTGCACCGGCCGGGTCCGCGGTTCGACTTCGCGGCGCGCGAGGACCAGCGCGGCTGCGTCGCGCTGGAGTGGTGGCCTGACGACTTCGCGGCGATCGCGCACGCGACGGCACGGGGTGTCGTGGTCGTCTGCGCGGCGGGCAACGGCGCCGAGTCGCTCGACGACGCGGTGTACGGGCGGCGCCCGGACGCGTTCCCGTCGTGGTGGCACAACCCGTTCGACCCGGCGAACCGGTCCTGCGGCGCGGTGCTCGTGGGCGCCGGGGCGCCACCCCCGGGCACGCACGGCCGCGATCACGGCCCGGACCGCTCCCGGCTCGCCTTCTCCAACCACGGCGCGCGCCTCGACGCCCAGTGCTGGGGCCGCGAGGTCACCACCACCGGCGGCTCCTGGGACCGGCCCGGCGACCTCCGGGGCGGTGACGAGGAGCGCGCCTGGTACACGGACACGTTCTCCGGCACGTCGTCCGCCGCCGCGACGGTCGCCGGGGCGCTCGCGTGTCTCCAGGGCATGCTCAAGGCGGGAGGGCGGCGCCCGATGACGTCGCAGCGGGCGCGTGAGGTGCTGCGGGCGACCGGCTCGCCGCAGCGGGACGCGCCCGGCAGGGCCGCCGCGGTGGAGCGGATCGGCGACCGGCCCGACCTGCGGGCGGCGGCCCTTCATGTACTGCCGTCGACGGTCGGTTCGGGCCGGGCGGAGCGGTACTGGGACGAGCTGATGCCGTATCCGCCCGAACTCCCGCCGCGTATCCGCCTGTTCGTGGCGGGGGACTGGCGCAACCTGACCGACCCGTCCCCCGAGATCCGCCAGGCGGTGTACGCCGCCTTCGCCCAGGGACGGCCCGATGTCCGTGTCTGGTTCTCGGACGACGAGGTCGTCGGCCTGGTGGTCACGGGCTGACGACCTCCTCGCGTCACCCCCCGCTCGCGCAGGCGAACTTCGCGGCTGCCCAGTCCCCGTGGTCCCCGGACTTGGAGCCGTTCGTGTCGGTCACCTTGAGCCGGACGTGCCGTGCGCCGGACACGTCCACGTCCACCGGTACGGCCGCCGAGGCGCCGGTCACCTTCGGCGAGGTCCACAGGACCGTGCCGTCGGCCTCGACGGAGAAGGCGACCTCCCCGTACCCGTTGATCTCGTCGTCGATCCCGGCGTCGGCGGTCAGCCTGGTGCACCGGCCCCCGAGGTAGAGCTCGATGTCGGAGTCGGCGTGGACGCCGATGCCCTTGGCGTACGTCTGTCCGGCGAGGGTCAGGGGGTGCCCGTCGGCGGCACCGGACTCGCCGTTGCTGCGGTCGCGTTCGGCGGGCCCGTACCCGTTGGTCGAGGTCAGCCAGGGCAGATCGCTCGCCCAGGCGTCCGCGGCGGGTGGCGGCGGCATCACGGAGACCCCGAAGTGCCCCTGTGCCGTGCGCTGTTGACCGGCGGCGCGGTAGCGGACCGACGCCGTGAGCGCCTGCTCCCCGGGGCGCGCCTCCCCGGCCGGGGTGACGGCGAGTTCGACGCGCCGGGTGGTGCCGGCCGGGACGCGGTCGACGGTCACGGCGTCACCGGCCCGCCAGCCGTCGGGCGCCGCGAGCGCCACGGAGACGTCCGTGGCGTCCTGGGTCCCGGCGGTGACGTCGACGGCGATCTTTCCGTCGGCGCCCGCGCCGACCTCCTGGCCCGCCGGGGCGCTCACCGCGGCGGCGGCGCCCGGCACGGCCCCGCCCACGGCGGCGGTGTCGCGCAGGTCGAGCGTGAAGGCGTGCCGGGTCGACTGCTTCCCGGTCTTCACGAGCACGACGCCGCCCCGGTCGTCCCGGTCGTAGAACCAGCCGCTCGCGGCCTTGTCGTACGCGCTCCTGGACGCGGCCGGGGTCAGTCTCCGCCCGTCGAGCCGGACCTGGCTCGGCGCGTCGGCGGTGTGCACGGTGAAGGAGTAGGGCCGCGCACTCTGCTTCCCGGTGAAGGTGCCCTTGCTCGCCCCGATCCGCACGCGTACGTCCCCGGCGCCGGACGGGGGCGCGTCGACCTCGGCGCGCTGGGTCGCGTAGGCGCCCTCGCGGTGGGCGCGCGTCACGCCGTCGTCCTCGTACAGCTCGAAGGAGGACGCGCCCTGCGGGTAGATGTCCCAGGCCAGCGGCGCGTCGGCGGTGCGGTCGGCGTACGAGCGGATGCCGGGCCACATCGGCACGGCGGCGCCGCCCTTCACGAACAGCGGGAGCGTGTCGAGCGGGGCGTCGTACCCGTCGAGCGTGACCGGGCCCCGGTGGACGCGGCCGGTCCAGTAGTCGGTCCAGGTGCCCTTGGGGAGGTAGATTCCGTCGCGCTCGGACCTGTCCTGGTAGACGGGCGCGACGAGCAGGTCCTCACCGGTCAGGAACTCGTACTTGGCGGCGTCCGTCGCGGCCTTCGGGTCGTCGGGGTATTCGAGCGCGAGCGGCCGCACGGCCCCCACCCCCGTCTTGGTCGCCTCGTGCGCGTACGCGTAGAGGTAGGGCAGCAGGGACTCGTGCAGCTTGAGGTACTTCCGGTTGATGCCGGTGTACGGCTCGCCCTGCCGGAACGGCTGCTTGTCGCTGGCCGCCCAGCCGTCCATCGTCATGGTCACCGGCAGCAGCGACTTCCACTGGAGGTCGCGTACGTACGTCTTGGGGCTGCCGCCGAAGATGCCGTCCACGTCGCCCGTCGTGTAGGCGAGCCCGGACATCGTGGCTCCGGCGTACGTGGGTATCTGCCAGCGGATGTAGTCCCAGGAGCCGGACTGGTCGCCCGACCACTGGACCCCGCAGCGCTGCGCGCCCGACCAGCTCTCGGGGGCCCAGGTGAAGCCGCGCGCTTCGGAGTTGTCCTCGATGCCCCGGTAGGCGGCCTTGCAGCCGTCGAGGGCGAACTTGTAGCCCTCACCGACCCAGGCCACATCGAGTTTGGCGACGCGCTGCCCGGCCTTGACCTGATCGGCGATTCTGTCGATGCCGTCCTCGGTCCACAGGCCGAGCTGGGTCTTGTTCGCCCGCAGCCCCTGCGCGGTCTCGGCCAGGTCCTCGTAGCCGCATCCGTAGCCGTCGTTGACGAGCATCCAGCCGAGCGGCATGTCGTTCTTCACGTACTGCTCGGAGACCTGCAGGGCGTCGAGGGTGTGGCGCTCGCCCCGGTTGGCGTTGTGCAGGTAGCAGTCCGCGTCACCGATCTCCAGGCCGTAGATCGGCGGCAGGAAGGGCTTGCCGGTCAGCTTCGTGTACTGCCCGATGACGTCCTTGGCCCGGTCGGAGCCGCTGCCCGCGAAGTAGTAGGCGTCGAAGCGGCGCTCCTTCGCGGCGGCCGTCACGGGTTCGCCGAAGGTGTACGTGCCCGGCGCGAAGGTGTTCCGGAAGACGCCGTACCCGGCCGTGGAGAGGTAGAACGGCACGGAGTTGGGGTGGCCGCCGTCGTCCCAGTCGTAGTCGACCTCGGCCTCGACGGTCTGCCCGCGCAGTGAGGTGTTGCCGCGCCCGTTCTGCATGCCGCCGCCGTAGAACTGCTCGTCGGCGCCGCGGTCGAGGGTCTGCGTCGTGCTGTCGGCGGTCCAGCGCAGCGGCGCACTCTCGGCCCACACGCGGGTGCCGTCGTGCCGGAAGAGGGCGAAGCGCAGCGGTGACTTGTAGGCGCGCAGGGTGACCCGGCTGCTGCTCAGCTCGTACCGGTCTCCCTTGTCCTGCCAGCGGGTGGCGGGCGGGCGGCCCTGCGGCAGGACGATGTCGTCGCCGGCCGGATCGGTGAACTTCCCGTCCGGCGCCAGCTCGATGCGGAAGGTCTCGGCGGAGACGAAACTGACGCGGGCCTCGGCGTCGCCGGCCTCGAAGGTGTAGCGGGAAGACCCGTCGGAGCGGAATCCGGTGACGGCTCCCACGGTGCCGCCCTCCTCGGCCCGCGCCTGCCCCGGCCCGGCGAAGGCGGCGGCGAGCCCGAGCAGCGCGACAGCGATCACTGTTCTGAGACGTCTGAGCGTGCTCAATGATGATTGCATGAGCAGTGTTTAGCGCAGAAACGAGCATCTGCCTAGAGGGCGGCCCAGCACGGGACAGCCCCTCCGGCGAGCGCCGGAGGGGCTGTCGTGACGACGTACGGACAGGTCGGGTTGACCTACAGTGCGACTCCCAGCAGCGCGTCGACGGCGCGGGACACCACACCGGGCGCCCCTTCGTCGGTGCCGCCCTCGGCGGCCTGCGCCTCGGCCCAGCGGTCGACGGCGGCCAGCGCCGCGGGGGCGTCGAGGTCGTTCGACAGGGCCGCGCGGATCTCCTCGACGAGCGCCTGCGCCGACGGGCCGTCGGGCCGCGACACCGCCGCCCGCCACCGGCCGAGCCGGGCCACCGCGTCGCTGAGGACCTGGTCCGTCCACTCCCAGTCGGACCGGTAGTGGTGGGCGAGGAGCGCGAGGCGGATCGCGGCCGGGTCGACGCCGTCGCGCCGCAGCGCCGAGACGAAGACCAGGTTGCCCTTGGACTTGGACATCTTCTCGCCGTCGAGCGCGACCATCCCGGCGTGCACGTACGCCTTGGCCATCGGGAACTCGCCGGTCAGCGCCTGCGCGTGCGAGGCGCCCATCTCGTGGTGCGGGAAGGCCAGGTCCGAGCCGCCGCCCTGGACGTCGAAGCCCATGCCGAGGTGGTCGAGGGCGATGGCGACACACTCGATGTGCCAGCCGGGGCGCCCCTGGCCCAGCGAGCCGCCGTCCCAGCTCGGCTCGCCGTCGCGCGCGGCCATCCACAGCATCGGGTCGAGCGGGTTCTTCTTGCCCGGGCGGTCCGGGTCGCCGCCGCGCTCGGCGGACAGCAGCCGCATCGCCTCGGCGTCGAGGTGGGACACGGAGCCGAAGTGGGGGTCGGCCTCGACGGAGAAGTAGATGTCGCCCTCGAGCTCGTAGGCGGCACCGATGTCGCGCAGTCGCTCGACGAGCGGCACGATGCCGGGTATCGCCTCGACGGCGCCGACATAGTGCCGCGGCGGCAGCATTCGCAGGGCGGTCATGTCCTCACGGAACAGGGCGGTCTCACGCTCGGCGAGGCCGGCCCAGTCGATGCCGTCGCGCACGGCCCGCTCCAGGAGCGGGTCGTCGACGTCCGTCACGTTCTGGACGTAGTGGACCTGCCGCTTGGTGTCGAGCCACACGCGTTGCACGAGGTCGAACGCGTTGTAGGTCGCCGCGTGACCCATATGGGTCGCGTCGTACGGCGTGATGCCGCAGACGTAGATACGGGCGACGGGACCGGGGTCGAGGGAGACGAGCCCATCGGTCGCGGTGTCGTGGATCCGAAGGTCGCGGCCCTTGCCGGGCAGGACGGGGACCTCAGAAGCGGGCCAGGCATGCATGCCTTGAGCGTAACCGGACGGTGCTTCCGCATACGAACCGGACCGGCTCCACTGGCCGAGGAGGCCCTCTTGCGCGTCCATGCGGCAGGGGCTAGGCGACGACGGTGGCGCGGATCGCGTCCGACAGCCCGAAGTGGCGTAGGCCGTGGATCAGGTGGGCGCGCAGCCCGCACACGAAGTACGTCCAGCCCTGTGTCTGGCCCACCGCCCGGGCCGCGCCCTCGATCCCGTCGCCCATCGGCTGCTCGGTGATGGTCAGCCGTGTGGCCCCGTCCTCGTCGGCGAGTGCGATCGTGACCTGGGCGCCGGGCCAGGTCCAGGAGATGAGCCGATCCGTCTCGATCTCGCCGACCGTGACGTCGAAGGCCGCGTCGGCATGACCGAAACGCCAGGTCACCGTCGCGCCGGGGACCATCGCGGCCGATGCCTCCGTCGTGAAGAAGCTGGACAGGCCGTCGGGAGTGACGATCGCCCGGAACACCTCCCCCGCGGGGCGGTCGATCCGGTCCTCGACGATCAGCTTCCTGGTCATGCCTTCGAGGCTAGGGCCTGTCTCCAACTCCCGCCTGCCCGGCGACGCCTGGCACGCACCAGACGCCGCCGGGCCGCCCTCCGGGCGCGGGGGTCCCCCCGGCCGCAGATCAGATGGGCGGCCACGGGATCGCGGGCCACTCGCCGCTCGGCTCGCGGTGCCGGCCGGTCTTCAGCAGGGCCGCCACCCGTTCGCGTACGGCCTCCAGCTCGGCTTCGGTGATCAGCTCGCCGAGCCGGACGGCCAGCGGCTCGCCCGCCCCGAGGCGCTCGCGCAGCGCCTCCAGGGCCGCGGTCGCCTCGTCGGTCAGCGGCTCCCCCGCCCAGCCCCACAGCAGGGTGCGCAGCTTGTCCTCGACGTTGAAGGTGACCCCGTGATCGATGCCGTAGAGCCGCCCCTCGGCGTCGACGAGGAGATGTCCGCCCTTGCGGTCGCCGTTGTTGATCACCGCGTCGAGCACGGCGAGCCGGCGAAGGCGCGCGTCGTCGGCGTGCACGAGCAGCGCCGTGCGTCCCTCCTCGACCTCGGCGAACCCGATGGCCTTCCAGCCCTCGGCCGGCTCCTCGGCGTCGACCAGGGCCAGCAGCCTGTCGCCCGCCGCCCCCTCGGTCTCCTCGGCGTCCTCCGCGGGGGCGTCGATCCAGAGCTGGCACATGCCCTCGCCGTACGGGCCCTCGCGCAGCACGGTCGGCGGCACGAGGCCCCAGCCGAGCGCTTCGGAGACCTCGTACGCGGCGACCTCGCGCTGGGCGAGCGTCCCGTCGGGGAAGTCCCACAGGGGCCGCTCGCCGCGCACCGGCTTGTAGACGCAGCGGTCCTCGCGGTCCTCGTACGTGACGGCACAGAGCAGGACGGCGTTCGAGGCGTCGCGGATCTGTCCCAGTACGCGCAGCTCCCCGCGGGTGAGGAGCTCGATGTCCCGGTCGCTCACGCGCCGCGCCGGTATCCGTTCTGGCGCGGACATACGTGTCCCTCCGGGTCGAGCGGCAGGCTGCACAGCGGGCACGGCGGACGGCCCGCGTTCACCACGTCCAGGGCCCGCTTGGCGAAGGCGCGGGCCTGGGCGCCGGTGAGGCGGACCCGGAGCATGGGCGGGCCGTTCTCGTCGTCCTGAAGAAGCCTTTCCTCGGCTTCGGCCAGGTCTTCTTCGGAGTCGGCGTCCACCTCGACGAGGGCCTGCGCCTCGACGATCATGCGCTGCTCGTCGCCGTCCCAGGCGAGCGCCATGGTGCCGACGCGGAACTCCTCGTCGACGGGCGCCTCCAGGGGCGCGGTGTCGGAGATCTCGCTCGGCACCACGGCGGGCACCGGCGCGTTGCCTCCGCTGCGCCGCACGACCTCGTCGAGCAGCTCCTCCATGCGCTCGGCGAGCGCGGCCACCTGGGTCTTCTCCAGCGCCACGCTGGTGACCCGGGTTCCTGCCGAGGCCTGCAAAAAGAAGGTGCGGCGCCCGGGGAGCCCGACCGTACCGGCCACGAAGCGCTCCGGTGGGTCGTAGAGGAACACCTGACGGGACACGTCCTGTCTCCATGGGATCGGGGGAACGACTGGCTGGGTCCGGCCGCGGGCGACCTGACCGGACCGTGTTGACGGCAGCCTCAGCCTACTGCGGCCGACGATCACGGTGCGCCCGCGCCGCCCCCGACGGGTGCGTCCGGCTCCGTGGGCTCCTCGCGCGGCGCCAGGGACGCGAAGTCACCGGTGTCACCGAGGCGTACGAGAAACGGGCGCAGCCGTGTGTAACGGATCGCTGTGATGGAACACGGCTCTACAGAGATCCGCTGAAAGAGGTCCAGATGCAGCCCGAGGGCGTCCGCCACGAGCGACTTGATGATGTCGCCGTGCGAGCACATCAGATAGACGGCGTCCCCGCCGTGTTCGCGCTCCACGCGCGCGTTCCACTCACGCACCGCTTCGGCGGCCCGGTGCTGCATCTGCCGCATCGACTCCCCACCCGGGAACGCGGCGGCGGTCGGGTGCTGCTGCACGACCTGCATGAGCGGCTCGTCGGTGAGTTCGGCGAGCTTGCGGCCCGACCAGTCCCCGTAGTCGCACTCGCCGATGCGTTCCTCGGTGCTGACGGCCACGTCGGGCCGCGCGGCGACGAGCGGCGCGAGGGTCTCCCGGCAGCGCTGGAGCGGGCTGGTGACGATGTGCGCGAGGGGCAGGTCCTTCAGCCGCTCGGGCAGGGCGGCGGCCTGGGCGGCGCCGCGCTCGTCGAGGGCCACGCCGGGGGTCCACCCGGCGAGCAGGCCCGCGGTGTTGGCGGTGGAGCGTCCGTGCCGGACGAGGATCAGCGTGGGCATGCGGGCCAGCCTAGGGCCACGCGGGAATGCGGCCCCCTCGCCCCCTGGGGAGAATGCGCCTCATGATCGTCGACTGTGCCATCTACCGGGAGGGGCGCCGGACCGAGGGCCCCTCGGACTTCTCCGACGCGCTCGACGCGGCGCGGGCGACCGGTGACGCGTTCGTGTGGATCGGTCTGCACGAGGCGACCGAGGAGGAGTTCGAGCAGGTCACGCAGGAGTTCCGGCTGCATCCGCTGGCCGTCGAGGATGCCCTGAAGGCGCACCAGCGACCCAAGCTGGAGGTCTACGACGACTCGCTCTTCGTGGTGCTCAAGCCGGTCGTGTACGAGCCGCAGAGCGACAAGGTGTCCACGGGCGAGCTGATGCTGTTCCTGGGCGACTCGTTCGTGGTGACGGTGCGCCATGGCGAGGGCGCCCCCCTGAAGGCCGTACGGCAGCGGCTGGAGGCCGATCCGGAGGTGCTCAAGCAGGGGCCGACGGCGGTCCTGTACTCGGTCGCGGACGCCACGGTGGACCACTATCTGGAGGTCGCCAACGAGCTCCAGACCGACCTGGAGGAGCTGGAGGCGGACGTCTTCTCCCCCGACGGCGGAGGTTCGCGGGACACCGCGTCACGGATCTACACCTTCAAGCGGCAGGTCCTGGAGTTCCGGCGCGCCACGGGACCGCTGGCGCTGCCCCTCGACCGGCTCTCCGGTGTGGGCCCCTGGGGGCTCGCGAAGGTGCCGTTCGTGAACGAGGGCGCGAAGCCGTTCTTCCGCGACGTCAACGATCATCTGACGCGGGTCAACGAGTCCGTCGACAGCCTGGACCGGCTGGTGTCGGACATCCTTTCCGCGCACCTGGCGCAGATGAGCGTGCGGCAGAACGACGACATGCGGAAGATCTCGGCGTGGGCGGCGATGGCCGCGGTCCCCACCATGATCGCGGGCATCTACGGCATGAACTTCGACCACATGCCCGAGCTGCACTGGGTGTGGGCGTACCCGGCGGTGATCGTGCTGATGGTCGTCCTGGAGGTCGTCCTGTACCGGATGTTCAAGCGGCGCGGCTGGTTGTAGCGGCGCGGGTCAGGCGAACTCCACCGCGGTGGTCGCCGGGCCGCCGAGGGCGTCGCGGCGGCGCGGCATCGTCAGGGACACCATGCGCCGCCAGCCGCCGGCCCGTTCGTAGGCGTACAGGGCGTGGATCCCGGCGGTGAGCAGGGCCGACTTCGTCCTCGGCCACTCCAGGACGCGGCCCATGTGGTCCATGACGGCGAGGCTGACGTCCCGGTGGACGGCGATCTCGGCGAGCGCGCACTCGCGCAGGGTGCGCTGGATGGTGCGGCCGTGGCCCGCGCGCGCGAAGCGGAGCAGTTCCTCGTGGCAGTAGGCGAGGTGGTTGTCCTCGTCCTGCGAGATCATCTTCACCGCGCGGCCGAGGTCGGGGTGGTCGGCGAAGTGTTTGCGCAGCAGCTCCATCTGTTCGGAGGCGCGCTGCTCGGTGACGCGGCTGTGCGCCAGGTAGGTGACGACGTCCCGCACGGAGAGCGGCTCGTCGCCGGTGAGCCGCGCGTGGGCGAGCCCGATGCCGCGCCGCTCCAGGAGCATCGTGTAGTCGGCCTCGGGCGGTACGGGAACCGGCCGCAGACCGCGCTTCTTCAGCAGGGCGCGGAAGATGCGGCCGTGCTTGTCCTCGTCGGCGCCGTGCCGGGCCACCTTGGGCGCGAGGGCGCGTTCGCTCTCGGGGAGCAGCGCGGCGATCCGCCCGTTCTCCCAGCCGCCCTGCGCCTCGCCGCTGGCCGCGATGGAGCAGAACAGGCGGAACGCCTCGTCGTCGTCGAGGATCTCCTGGAACAAGCTCTTGGCCGACAGCATGGTGGTCCCTCCGTGCCCGCGCACCGCATCCGGTGTTCCGCTCGCAAAAGACGAGTCAAATGCGGACCGCGGAAAGGGGCAACAGCTGTGGGCGGGGACTCGGCCGAACGGAGGACGGCGGGGCGCCGGGCGAAGGTGCGTAACCGTGGGCGCGGCGGCGCGTTGTGCTCCGTGACGGCCGTGGCGGGGAAGACCCCCCGAGCCCCCACCACGGCCGCGGAATCGTCTCTCAGGCCCGCGTCACGCCAGCCCGGCCCGCTCCAGCGCCTCGGTACCGGCGCGCAGCGCGGCCACCCGCTCGTCGAGCGTGAATCCGGCCGGGTTGATCGTCAGCGTGGTGACACCCGCGGCGGCGTAGGCCCGCATCCGGTCGGCGATCCGGTCCACGGAGCCCAGCAACGTCGTGGAGTCGATGAGCTGGTGCGGGATGGCCGCCGCGGCGCCGTCCTTGTCGCCGCCGAGGTACTTCTCCTGGATCTCGGCGGCCTCCTTCTCGTAGCCCATGCGCTGCGCGAGCCGGTTGTAGAAGTTCTGCTTGGGGCTGCCCATGCCGCCCACGTAGAGGGCCGTGTAGGGGCGGAAGAAGTCGGCGAGCGCGGTGACGTCCTTGTCGGCGCCCACCGCGAGCGGCAGCGTCGGACAGACGTCGAAGCCCTCCATCGTCTTCCCGGCCTTCTCGCGGCCCGCGCGCAGGGGCGCGATGGTGGTCTCCTCCAGGTGCTCGGCCGACGGGAAGATCAGCAGGGCGCCGTCGGCGATCTCGCCGGTCTGCTCCAGGTTCTTCGGGCCGATCGCGGCGATGTAGAGCGGGATGTGCTCGCGCTGCGGGTGCAGGGTCAGCTTGAGCGGCTTGCCGGGGCCGTCGGGAAGCGGCAGCGTCCAGTGGGCGCCCTCGTAGGAGACCCGCTCGCGGCTCATCGCCTTGCGGACGATCTCGACGTACTCGCGCGTGCGCGCCAGCGGCTTGTCGAACTTGACGCCGTACCAGCCCTCGGAGACCTGCGGCCCCGAGACGCCGAGACCGAGGCGGAAGCGGCCACCGGAGAGCGAGTCGAGGGTGGAGGCCGTCATCGCCGTCATCGTGGGCTGGCGGGCGGGGATCTGGAAGATGGCCGAGCCGACGTCGATGCGCTCGGTCTGCGCCGCGACGTAGGCGAGGACGGTGGCGGCGTCCGAGCCGTACGCCTCGGCGGCCCAGCACACCGCGTAGCCGAGCTTGTCGGCCTCCTTGGCGACGGCCAGGTTGTCCGCGTCCATGCCCGCGCCCCAGTACCCGAGATTGATGCCGAGCTTCATTGACCACATCCCCTTAATCGCCGTGCGGATCCACTGGCTTACCCATCGGTAACGTGCCTTGCCGGGCACCCTAGCGCGGCGGGCCCGGCGCGAGTCATCCACAGGGTCCCCCATCCTGACCTTCGGCCAGTAATCTCAGCGCCCATGGAGCAGAGGCATCTCGGCCGCACCGGCCTGCGCGTGTCCCGCATCGGGCTCGGCACCCTCACCTGGGGCCGGGACACCGACGAGCACGACGCCGCCGACCTGTTGAAGGCCTTCTGGGAAGCGGGCGGCACCCTCGTCGACACGGCCGACGTGTACGGGGACGGCGAGTCCGAGTACCTGCTCGGGCGGCTCGTCGAAGGTCTCGTGCCGCGCCGGGAGCTGGTCATCTCCACGAAGGCGGGCAGCGTGCCCGACCCGGACCGGCGCTTCGACGGCTCACGCGGCCACCTGCTCTCCGCCCTCGACGCCTCGCTGGGCCGCCTCGGCACGGACTACGTCGACCTGTGGCAGATCCACGCCTACGACACCGAGACGCCCCTCGACGAGACGCTCCAGGCCCTCGACATCGCCGTCAGCAGTGGCCGCGCGCGCTATGCGGGCGTCTCGAACTTCTGCGGCTGGCAGCTCGCCAAGGCGGGCACGTGGCAGCTCGCGGCGCCGGGTGTGCGCACGCGTCTCGCCAGTACGCAGATGGAGTACTCGCTGTTGCAGCGCGGGGTGGAGCGCGAGGTGCTGCCCGCCGCGCTCGATCTGGGCATCGGGCTGCTGCCGTCCTCGCCGCTGGGCCGCGGTGTGCTCACCGGCAAGTACCGCTCGGGCACCCCCACCGACTCGCGGGGCGGCTCCGACCACATGGCGCCGTTCGTCGCGCCGTACCTGGACGAGGCGGCCGGGCACATCGTGGACGCGGTGGCGATAGCCGCCGACGGGCTCGCGGTGACACCGTTGCAGGTCGCCCTCGCCTGGGTGCGGGACCGGCCCGGGGTGGCCGCGCCGATCGTCGGCGCGCGCAACGTGCAGCAGCTCACCGCGGCGTTGTCAGTGGAGGCCCTTAGTCTTCCTGACGAGATCTGCCAGGCGCTCGACGACGTGTCGGCGCCCGTGCACCGCTATCCCGATCAGGACTGGAGCACGTTGTGAGTACGGAGTCCGCCGCCGCGGAGAACGAGTCAGGGGCGCGCCCCGACGCCGGGCCGGACGAGCCGCTCGCCGCCATCGAAGGCGCTGAGGGCGCTGAGGGCGCAGAAGGCGCAGAGGACACGGAGAGCGCTGAGGGCACGGAGAGCGTCGAAGGTACCGGGACCGAGGCGGCCGACAGCGCCGAGGGCACCGAGGCCGCGGCGCAGTTGTCCGAGGCCGAGGCGGAGCTCGCCGCCCAGCGGGCCCTTCGGGAGCGGATCGCGGAGCGCAAGGCCGCCAAGGAGGGGCCGGTCGCCGCCGGGACCAAGCTGAGCGGGACGGCCGCCGACCTGCTGGCCGCCGTACGCGCCGTGGAGAGCGGGGAGAAGCCCGTCGCCGTGTTCGCGGAGCCCGAGCGCGCCCCGCGCCGGGTCGTGACGCAGGAGCCCGCGCGCAGGCAGGTACCGGTCGCTCCGGCCGTCGACGCGGGACCCGACGCCGGGACGGTCGACGCGGTACGGGCCGTGCTCGCCGAGGGCGGGGCGCCCGAAGCCCTCGCCGTGCCCGCCGCCCGGGCGCTGGGCGAGGACGCGGGCGACCGGCTCCGCGCGGACCCCTGGCAGTTGCTGCGCCTGAGCGGCGTGAGGCCCGAGCAGGCCGACGGATTCGCGCGGGCGCTGCTCGGCGCGGAGTGCGCTCCGGACGACGAGCGGCGCGGCCGGGCCGTCACGCTCTGGCTGCTCGAACAGGCCGCACTGGCCGGGCACACCGCTCTGGACCTGCCCGTCCTCGTCGAGGCGCTCGGCAAGCGCGGGGTGCCGGAGCCGGACGCCGCGGTGCAGGACGCCGTCGCGGAGGGCGATGTACTGCTCTTCCAGGACGCCCTCGACGACGCCCCCGCGCCCGTGGCCGCCGAGGGCGAGGAGGAGGCCGAGGCGGAGCGGCCGGTCCGGGTGCTGGTCGGGCTGGAGCGGACCGCGCTCGCCGAGGAGAGTCTTGCCGACGGCCTCGCGCGGCTGGTCAACTCCGGGGCCAAGGAGGACGGCCCGGCCGCGGGGGACTGGGAGGACGCCGCCGTCGCCGCGAAGGGCACCGCGGCCGAGCTGATCCGCGCCGTCGCCGCGCACCGGCTCGTCCTGCACACAGGTGGCGAGGCCGCCCGCGCGGAGCCGGTCGCCGTGGCGGAGGTCGCCGCCCGGCTCGGGCTGCGGGTCTGTGTCGCCGCGCACAGCACGGACGGACGGCGCAGGGCCGCGCGGCAGCTCGGCGCGGAGGCCCCCGAGGGTGCCACGGCGACGGTCGCGGGGCTGCTCGCGCGGACGGAGGGCCCGGGGCGGGACGCGGACGGGGCGATCGCCGTCGACCTCCTCGTCGTCCTGGACGCCCCGCAACTGGACGTGGACGACGCCGCGATGCTCGTCGAGTCGCTCCCCGACGGCGCCTGCCTGCTGCTCAGCGGAGACCCCGGCACCCTCTGGTCGGCGGGCCCCGGCCGGGTCTTCGCCGACCTCCTGGCGGCGGAGATCTGCCCCCGCGTCTCCTCCCGCACCCCGGACCTCGGGCCCATCGGCGAGCTGGTCTCCGGCATCGGCATCGGCGAGCTGAACCAGGTGGAGGCACCGGGCAAGGAAGTCGTCATCGTGCCGGTGCGGGACGCGCCCGAGGCCATCCACCGCACCGTGCAGCTCGTCGCCGACTCGGTGCCGCGGGCCATCGGCGTACCGGCCGAGGAGACCCAGGTGATCACGCCGGGGCACGGCGGCGCGGCCGGGACGCGGGCGTTGAACGCGGCGCTGAAGGAGCGGCTGAACCCGGGCCCCGGACAGTTCGGGGGCTTCGACCCCGGGGACCGCGTGGTGTACGTCCCGGCGCCCGGCCGGGTCCGGCCGGGGCGGGTGCTGGGCGCCGACGCGCAGGGGCTGCGCCTGGAGTGCGCCGGTGAGCCCGTCCTCGTTCCGAAGGAGCAGGTGGAGCGGGCCGTGCGGCACGGCTGGGCGGTCACCGGGCACCAGGCCGTGGGGCTGCGCTGGCCGGCGGCCGTCGTGGTGCTGCCCGGCGACGCGACGCAGGCGTTGAGCCGGCCCTGGGTGTACTCGGCGTTCGGGCGCGGGGAGCGGCATCTGTCCGTCGTGCACGGCGCGGACGCGGCGCTGCCGCGCGCGGTCGCGGAGGTACCGGCGAAGCCGCGGACCACACGGTTGCGGACGCTGGTACGGGCCCAGCTTCCCTAGGGCCTGTCGCGCGAGACGCCCCCGGCCCGGGGCCGGGGGCGTCTCGGCGCCGCGCGCGGTGTCAGCGGTCGGCGTCCTCCAGGGCATCGTCGATCTCGATGTCGCCCTCCGGGTCCACGTCGACATCGACCTCCACATCGGCGTCGGTGTCGATGTCGATGTCGTTGGGGTCTTCATCCAGCTCGTCGTCGAAGACCGCGCTCACGTCGAAGCGGCACACGACCCGCTGGGGGTCGGCCTGGTCGAACGGGGCGTCCAGCCACTCCCCCGCCTCCGGCGGCTCGTCGGCGGCGACCACCCACAGCGTGGAGTCGCCCTCCTCCAGGCCGAACTCCTTGTGCCGGGAGCCGATCTCGTCGGGTTCGAACTCGCCGAAGAGGACGCCGAGCGCGGCGTGGACACTGTTGCCCGCTCCCGTCGCCGTCTCGGTGTCGATGTCCGCGTCCCCGTCGAGGTCGGCGACCCGGCCGGCCTGGGCGAGAAGGCGCTGCGGTTCGACCACGGCGTAGTCGCGTCGGATCAGCACGCTCAGCGCGTTCGGTTCCTCGGGCCCGGTGTACGGGGGCAGCGAGTCCTCTCCACCGGGGATCTCGAAGGGGGTGACCTCGTCATAGCGGTCGTAGAGGAGTTCGTCGTACTCCTCGGCCGCGGCGGCGAGCTCGTTGAACGCTTCGTAGACGGCCGGGTCGTCCTCTCCCGACCTGCGCTCGACAGCCGCCAGGTGACGGTCGAGCGCGGCCTTGACCGCCTCGGCGGCGGCGCGTACCTCGGCAGCGGTGGGCTGCGCAGCATCAGACATAGTGCAGACGCTATCCGTACGGAGCCCGTGCCCGCACAATAGATGCGATGCCGGAATACGAATTTGTCGACGTGTACGTGCCGCGCGGGGTCTCCCGCAAGGAGGCGACGCGTCTGCTGACAGACCATGCAGAGTACGGACACTGGGAGTTGGACCGACTGAGCCTGCGCCGCGACGGCAGTCGCCGCGTGCGGCTGCGCCGCCGGATCATCCGCCAGCTACGGGCCACCTGGTGACCTGTACCTGACGGACGGCGACGGAAACGGAGCGGGCCCCGCGTCGGCGGGGCCCGCTCCGTCGGTGCTGCCTGCCCGTACGTACAGCTCTCGTACGGCCTGCCCGGCTCAAGCCGTCACGCGGCTGTCCTGGCCCGCCGGTAGAGCACCGCGCCCGCGAGCAGCGCACCCGCGCCCACCGGGATGGCCGCGCCGATCGGCAGCGAGCTACCCGTCATGGCGAGCTGGGCCTCGGCGCGGGGGCTGCCTGCGCTCTGCGCCTCCGGCCGGTTGAGCCGGTC
This sequence comes from Streptomyces sp. NPDC102406, assembly GCF_044765725.1. Lineage (NCBI taxonomy): Bacteria > Bacillati > Actinomycetota > Actinomycetes > Kitasatosporales > Streptomycetaceae > Streptomyces > Streptomyces sp. NPDC102406. The sequence continues at coordinate 28,199 of NZ_JBIWKP010000012.1, forward strand.
GACAGGCTTGCCCGCGACGATCTCGTCACCGACGAAGTGCCCGCCCCTGACCTGCGGGGAGCCGGGCGTGCCCGGGGTGTCCGGGTGGCCGGGGGTGCTCGGGTGGCTCGGGGTGCCAGGGGTGCCCGGGTCGTGCGGCTTGGAGGGCGGCTGCTCGGAGTCGCCGGGCGGCGTGGCGGTGTGCCCGCCGGGGTTGCCGCAGCCGTTGCCCATGGCCGGGTTACCGATGCCGATCACGTCGACCGAGTTGCCGCACGCGTTGGCGGGCACGTCGACCGGGGCCTCGACGTGGTTGCCCGAGCCGACGCCGGGCGAGCCGCTCGTGTGGCCGTCGGCGTGTGCTCCCCCTCCGGACGGCTTGTGCGGGCCCCGGTGTCCGCCGGTGCCGTGCGAGGTGTCGGCGCAGTGGTTGCCCATCGCCGGGTTGAGCAGCCCGATGACGTTGACCGTGTTGCCGCACAGGTTGACCGGTACGTGGACCGGGGCCTCGACCGAGTTGCCGGACCCGACGCCCGGCGAGTTCGCCGAGCTTCCCTGCGCGCCCGCGTCGGCGTGCGCGTATCCGCCGGTGACCGCGAGCACGCCGCTCGCCGCCGCCACGGTGATCAGGCCTTTGCGTGTGACCTGTCGCATAGCTTTTCCTGCCTTAGAACGTGCCCGAGCGCTGATGAAGGCGCGGGCCGATGCGCGCCGCGCCGAATGCCCGATCGGCCCCGGAGCGCGCGTTCGCGCTCCGGGGCCGGCGGGCTCATACCCTCAAGGGGTGAGGTACCACGACGTCACTTGTTGACGCAGGCATTGCCGAAGGCGGGGTTCAGCAGTCCGATCACGGAAACCGTGTTGCCGCAGACGTTCACCGGCACGTGGATGGGCACCTGGACGACGTTGCCCGACAGCACACCGGGAGAGTTCACGGCGGCACCCTGGGCACCGGCGTCGGCGGCGGAGATGCCCGCACCCGCGAGCACGAGACCACCAGTGGCAACCGCAGCAGCGACGATCTTCTTGATCATTGTTCCTCCTCATTGGCAATGCAGTCCCAGCCGCGGACTGCACTCCCTGTAACGAGGAGAACGTCAGGGAGCTACGAGCCCCGGATTCCTTTCACTCGTTCCAGGCAACTCCGCACGTACGCCCGATTGTTGGATTGTCAGGATGCGTCGATGAACCGGTCGAGCACACGGACGCCGAACTTGAGTCCGTCGACCGGGACCCGCTCGTCGACGCCGTGGAACATGCCCGCGAAGTCCAGCTCGGGCGGCAGTTGCAGCGGCGCGAAGCCGAAGCCGCGGATACCGAGGTCGTCGAAGGACTTGGCGTCGGTGCCGCCGGAGAGCATGTACGGGATGGCCTTGCCGATCGGGTCCTCGGCGGCGATCGAGGACTGCATGGCCGCGACGAGCGCCCCGTCGAAGGTGGTCTCGACGGCCTTGTCGGCGTGCACGTCCTCGCGCTTGACCTTGGGGCCGAGGATGCGGTCGAGGTCGGCCAGGAACTCCTCCTCGTGGCCGGGCAGGAACCGCCCGTCGACGTGGGCCGTGGCCTCGCCGGGGATGACGTTGACCTTGTAACCGGCGCCGAGCTGCGTGGGGTTGGCGGTGTTGCTGAGCGTGGCGCCGATCAGTTTGGCGATGCCGCCGAGCCGCGCCAGGGTCGACTCCATGTCCTCGGGGTCGAGTTCGGTGCCGAGGGCGTCGCCCAGCTCGTCGAGGAAGGCGCGGGTGGTCTTGGTGACACGCACCGGAAACCTGTGGCGGCCCAGCCGGGCGACCGCCTCGGACAGCTCGGTGATCGCGTTGTCCCGGTGGATCATCGAACCGTGCCCGGCGGTGCCGGCCACGGAGAGCTTCATCCAGTGCATGCCCTTCTCGGCGGTCTGGACGAGGTAGAGCCGGCGCTGCTCGCTCACGGTGAACGAGAAGCCGCCGACCTCGCTGATCGCCTCGGTGACCCCCTCGAACAGGTCGGGGTGGTGGTCGACGAGGTGGCGCGCGCCGTAGGTGCCGCCGGCCTCCTCGTCGGCGAGGAAGGCCAGGACGATGTCGCGCGGGGGCTTGCGGCCGGTGCGCAGGCGGTCGCGGACGACCGCGAGGGTCATCGCGTCCATGTCCTTCATGTCGACGGCGCCGCGGCCCCACACGCACCCGTCGGCGACCTCGCCGGAGAAGGGGTGGTGGGTCCAGTCGACCGCGTTGGCCGGGACGACGTCGGTGTGGCCGTGGATGAGGAGCGCGGGCCGCGACGGGTCCTCGCCCTCGATGCGGGCGACCGTGGAGGCGCGGCCGGGGTGGGACTCGAAGATCTTCGGCTCGAGGCCGACCTCGGCGAGCTTCTCCGCGACGTACTCGGCGGCCTTGCGTTCGCCGGGTCCCGAGTGGTCGCCGTAGTTGCTGGTGTCGATCTGGATCAGTTCACGGCAGAGGTCGACGACCTCGTCCTGTCCGGAGACGGCCCTGCCCGTGCTCGACTCGCTCACGCTTGTTCCTCTCTCCCTGTGGATCCCCCTCATCCTCCCTCCCCCGGCCTCCGCGCCCAAGGCCGGGCCGCCCTCGTCACGCGCCGTTCACAGGCCCGGCGGGCGGCCGGGCGGCGTGATCGGAGCACTCGGATTCTTTGGTAATGTTCTCTGTGTCGCCGCGGGAAACGCCCCGCACAGAGCGGCAGACACCTTGTCCGGGTGGCGGAATGGCAGACGCGCTAGCTTGAGGTGCTAGTGCCCTTTATCGGGCGTGGGGGTTCAAGTCCCCCCTCGGACACAGCGAAAGACCCCAGTTCATCTGGGGTCTTTTTGTTTGCGCCCGGGCTCGTGCGGTGACCTTCCACAGCTCGGTGGGGTCCGACCCGCCGCCGGCGTACGAGATCGGTGACCGTCCGGTGGTCGTGGCGGTCGCGATCGCCTTCGCGGTGGCGCGGCGCAGGCGGTCCCGGGCCGTGCCCGCCGCGCCGGTTCCGCTCACCACGGCGTGGCGCCCCACGCACGGCATGCGCCGAGGCCCCCGACCGTTCTGCCGGGGGCCTCGGTGCGTGCGGGATCGTCAGCCGGTGAAACCGGCCGTGATCTTCGTGAACTGCCAGGCGTCCTGGTTGATGCCGGAGCAGTTCTCGGCGACGCCGCCGCCCGCGCACGGCCGGTCGCGGTTGACCGACCAGAAGGCGAGGCGGGCGATGTGCTTGCTGTTGGCCCAGTCCTTGATCTGGGTCCAGATGGCGGGCGTGGTGACCTCCTGCTGGTCGCTGAGGCCGTTCATCCCGGAGATGCCGAGGTGGGCGTAGGCCGTGGCGTCGTCCCAGCCGTAGACCGACTTGAGCTTGGTCTTGAGGCCTTCGGCGGCGTTCACGGTGTTGCCGTACATGTCGGCGCCCCCGCCGAAGTCGAACGGCATGATCGTGAAGACGTCGATGTTCGCGTTCAGGGCCTTGGCCTGCTCGATGAGGCGGTTGCCGTAGTACGTCGGGCCGGTGGTCGACGTGCCGAAGGTGAGGATGGTGCGCAGGCCCGGGTTGTTCGCCTTGACGATCTTCAGGGCGGTCAGGATGCGGTCCTGCACGGCCGTGTTCTCGAACTCGTCGGTGTTCTCGATGTCGACGTCGATCGCCTTGAGCCCGTAGGCGTCGATGACCTTCTGGTACGCGCCCGCGAGCGCCTCCGGGGTCGAGCAGTTGGGGCCGAGCTTGTTGCCGCTCCAGCCGCCGATCGAGGGGACGATGTCACCGCCTGCGGCGCGGACGGCGTTGATGGCGGTCTGGTCCTGGCCGCCGGTGAGCGGGCGCTGGCCGTCCCAGGCGGGGTTGCAGCCGCCGGAGGAGAGGATGAACGCCATGGTGAACCACTTGACGCCGGTGGCGTTCATGACGGTGGTGGGGCTCGGCGGGTCGCCCCAGCCGGTGTAGAGGTACGGCGCGGCCTGCTTGAAGCCGGGGCCTGGACCGGTGCCCGCGTCCGTGGTCACGTTGACGGTGTTGGAGGCGGCGGAGGTGTTGCCGGCCGCGTCGTGGGCCTTCACGGTGAGGCTGTACGCGGTCGAAGGGGACAGGCCCGAGACGGTGGCCGAGGTACCGGAGACGGTGGCGAGCTTGTTGGTGCCGCCGCTGTAGATGTCGTAGCCGGTGACGCCGACGTTGTCGCTCGCCGCGCCCCAGGACAGGGAGACGCTGGTGGAGGTCTTGCCGGTGGCGGTCAGGCCCGTCGGTGCGGTCGGTGCCTGGGTGTCGGAGCCGCCCCCGCCGCCGGGTCCGTCGAGGCTGAGGTCGTCGGCGTAGTAGGTGCCCTGGCCGTACCAGCCGTGGGTGTAGAGCGTGGCGCTGGTCTGGGAGGCGCCGGTGGTGAACTTCACCGTGAGCTGCGTGTACGTGGACGGGGACTGGGTCCAGGTGGAGCCGCCGCCGTCGACGCCCAGGTAGACGTAGGAGCCGCGCACCCAGCCGGAGAGGGTGTACGCGGTGTTCGGCTGGACGGAGACGGTGCGGCCGCACTTGGCGTTGTCGCTCGCGCTCGCGGCGCCCGCCAGGGCCTTGGTGCCGCCGTGGACGGGGCTGGACACCACGGAGCCGAGGTTGCCGGTGCAGCTCCAGGAGCCGAGTGAGCCGGATTCGAAGCCGGGGTCGGTCAGGACGTTGGCCGCCTGGGCCGTGCCGGGCAGCGCGACGGCTCCGGCGAGGGCGAGGGCGGCGGAGCCGACGAGGGCGAGGAGGCGGGTTCTGCCGGTGCGTCCGGTGCGGCCTTGCGTTCGGTGTGGGGACACACGAACTCCCTGTACTCATGGGGGACTTGGGGACGTGCGCGAACCATGTCGTTCCTGTGCCCTCACAAGTTGGTATGGACCAATGCTGTTGTCAAGGGGGTGCACAATGCGACAGGCCCGCCGGACCGGGGTCCGACGGGCCTGCGAGGGGGGTGGCTTACTTGGCGGACTCGACCGCGTGGCCGCCGAACTGGTTGCGCAGCGCGGCGATCATCTTCATCTGCGGCGAGTCGTCCTGGCGGGACGCGAAGCGCGCGAAGAGGGAGGCGGTGATCGCGGGCAGCGGCACCGCGTGGTCGATGGCCGCCTCGACGGTCCAGCGGCCCTCGCCGGAGTCGGCGGCGAAGCCGCGCAGCTTGGCCAGGTGCTCGTCGTCGTCCAGGGCGTTGACCGCGAGGTCGAGCAGCCAGGAGCGGATGACGGTGCCCTCCTGCCAGGAGCGGAAGACCTCGCGCACGTCGGTCACCGAGTCGGCGGCCTCCAGCAGCTCCCAGCCCTCGGCGTAGGCCTGCATCATGGCGTACTCGATGCCGTTGTGGACCATCTTGGAGAAGTGGCCCGCGCCGACCTTGCCCGCGTGGACGTAGCCGAAGTCGCCCTCGGGCTTGAGGGCGTCGAAGATCGGCTTGACCTTGGCGACGTTCTCGTCGGTGCCGCCGACCATGAGGGCGTAACCGTTCTGGAGACCCCAGACGCCGCCGGACACGCCGCAGTCGACGAAGCCGATGCCCTTGACGCCCAGCTCGGCGGCGTGCTTCTCGTCGTCCGTCCAGCGGGAGTTGCCGCCGTCCACGACGATGTCGCCCTCGGAGAGCAGGTCCTTCAGCTCGTCGACGGTGGACTGGGTGGGGGCGCCCGCGGGGACCATCACCCAGATCACGCGCGGGCCTTCGAGCTTCTCGACCAGCTCGGCGAGGGAGGCGACGTCGGAGACCTCGGGGTTGCGGTCGTAGCCGATGACGGTGTGTCCCGCGCGGCGGATGCGCTCGCGCATGTTGCCGCCCATCTTGCCCAGACCGATGAGGCCCATCTGCATCGCTGTCATGTCAGTTCACTTACCTTCGGTGGTGCGGCCGCGCAGCGCGCGGTACGTGGTGACCAGGGACTGGGTGGAGGCGTCGAGGCCGGGGACCTCCGCGCCTTCGGTGAGAGCGGGTTCGACGCGCTTGGCGAGGACCTTGCCGAGCTCGACGCCCCACTGGTCGAAGGAGTCGATGTTCCAGACGGCGCCCTGGACGAAGACCTTCTGCTCGTACAGCGCGATGAGCTGGCCGAGGACCGACGGCGTCAGCTCGGTGGCGAGGATCGTCGTCGTGGGGTGGTTGCCCTTGAACGTCTTGTGGGGCACCAGCTCCTCGGACACGCCTTCGGCGCGCACCTCGTCGGGCGTCTTGCCGAACGCGAGGGCCTGGCCCTGTGCGAAGAGGTTGGCCATCAGCAGGTCGTGCTGGCCCGCCAGGTCACCCAGCTCCCCGACCGGCTTCGCGAAGCCGATGAGGTCCGCCGGGATCAGCTTCGTGCCCTGGTGGATGAGCTGGTAGTAGGCGTGCTGGCCGTTGGTGCCTGGGGTGCCCCAGACGACCGGGCCCGTCTGCCACTCCACCGGGCGGCCCTGGCGGTCCACGGACTTGCCGTTGGACTCCATGTCGAGCTGCTGGAGGTACGCGGTGAACTTGGACAGGTAGTGCGAGTACGGGAGCACCGCGTGCGACTGGGCGCCGTGGAAGTTGCCGTACCAGATGCCGAGCAGGCCGAGCAGCAGGGGCGCGTTGGCCTCGGCGGGGGCGGTGCGGAAGTGCTCGTCGACGAGGTGGAAGCCGTCGAGCAGCTCGCGGAACGCGTCCGGGCCGATGGCGATCATCAGCGACAGGCCGATGGCCGAGTCGAAGGAGTAGCGTCCGCCGACCCAGTCCCAGAACTCGAACATGTTGGCCGTGTCGATGCCGAAGTCGGAGACCTTCTCGGCGTTGGTCGACAGGGCGACGAAGTGCTTGGCGACGGCCGCGTCGTCACCGAGCGAGGCGAGCAGCCAGGAGCGGGCCGCCTTCGCGTTGGTGATCGTCTCGATCGTGGTGAACGTCTTCGAGGCGATGATGAACAGCGTCTCGGCCGGGTCGAGGTCGCGGACGGCCTCGTGCAGGTCGGCGCCGTCGACGTTGGAGACGAAGCGGAACGTCAGGTCGCGGGCCGTGAACGGGCGCAGCGCCTCGTAGGCCATGGCGGGGCCGAGGTCGGAGCCGCCGATGCCGACGTTGACGACGTTCTTGATGCGCTTGCCGGTGTGTCCTGTCCACTCGCCGGAGCGGACCTTGTCGGCGAAGGCGGCCATCTTGTCGAGGACGGCGTGCACCTTGGGTACGACGTTCTCGCCGTCGACCTCGATCACCGCGTCGCGCGGGGCGCGCAGGGCCGTGTGCAGCACGGCGCGGTCCTCGGTCGTGTTGATCTTCTCGCCGCGGAACATGGCGTCACGCTGCCCGAACACGTCGGTGGCGGTGGCCAGCTCCTGGAGCAGGGCGAGCGTCTCGTCCGTGATCAGGTGCTTGGAGTAGTCGAGGTGCAGGTCGCCGACCTGGACGGTGTAGCGCTGGGCGCGGCCCGGGTCGTCGGCGAACAGCTCACGCAGGTGCGTGCCGTTGAACTTCGCCCGGTGGTCCTCCAGGGCGGTCCACTGCGGGCGGCGCGTCAGCAGGGGGGTGGTGTCAGGCATCTTCAGCGGACTCCTTGGAAGCCTTCGCGTTCTTCGGGGCGGGCGCGTTCTTCGGGGCCGGTGCGCTCTTGGGAGCCGACGCGTCCTTGGTGGCCGGCGCGGGCTCGGCCACCGGGGTGCTCGGTACGTCTCCTTGCAGCGCGACGGCGTACATCTCGTCGGCGTCGAGGCGGCGCAGCTCCTCCGCGATCAGCTCGGCGGTGGAGCGGACCTTGAGGGCGAGGGTGCGCTCGGGCTGGCCCGGCAGGGTCAGGGTGGCGAGCGGGCCCTCGGGGCGGTCGATGCGGATCTCGCCGTTCGCCGTGCCGAGACGGACCGCGGTGACGACGGGGCCGCCCGTGGTGACGCGCTCGACCGGGACCCCGAGCCGGGAGCCGAGCCAGCGTGCGAGCAGTTCGGCGCTGGGGTTGTCGGCCTCGGATTCGACGGCCGCGGAGACGATGTCGGCGCGGGCCTGGTCGAGAGCGGCGGCCAGCATGGAACGCCACGGTGTGAGCCGCGTCCAGGCCAGGTCGGTGTCGCCCGGCGCGTAGGAGGCGGCGCGCCGGTCGAGCGCGGCCAGCGGGTCGGCGTCGGCGTACAGGTCGGTGATCCGGCGGGCGGCGAGCGCGCCCAGCGGGTCCTTGGCGGGCTCGTCCGGGGCGTCGACCGGCCACCACACGACGACCGGGGCGTCGGGCAGGAGCAGCGGCAGGACGACCGAGTCGGCGTGGTTGCCGACCTCACCGTGCAGGCGCAGGATCACGGTCTCGCCGGTACCCGCGTCGGAGCCGACGCGCACCTCGGCGTCGAGGCGGTTGCCCTGGCGGTCGCGCGGGGTGCGGGCGGTGCGCCTGATGACGACGAGGGTGCGGGAGGGGTGCTCGCGGGACGCCTCCTCGGCGGCCTTGATCGAGTCGTAGGCGTTCTCCTCGTCGGTGACGATCACCATCGTCAGGACCATGCCCACGGCCGGGGTCCCGATTTCGCGGCGCCCTTGGACGAGCGCCTTATTGATCTTGCTTGCCGTGGTGTCGGTCAGGTCGATCTTCATGGCCTGCGCCAGCTCCGTCCGTCTCGTGCGAGCATCTCGTCCGCTTCCTTCGGGCCCCAGCTTCCCGAGGCGTACCGGGCGGGCGTGCCGTGGGTGTCCCAGTGCCCCTCGATCGGGTCGAGGATGCGCCAGGACTCCTCCACCTCCTCCGTGCGCGGGAAGAGGTTGGCGTCGCCCAGCAGGACGTCCAGGATCAGCCTTTCGTACGCTTCCGGGCTGGACTCCGTGAACGACTCGCCGTAGGCGAAGTCCATGGAGACGTCCCGGATCTCCATGGAGGTACCCGGGACCTTCGATCCGAAGCGTACGGTCATGCCCTCGTCGGGCTGGACGCGGATCACGATGGCGTTCTGGCCCAGCTCCTCCGTGGCAGTGGAGTCGAACGGGGAGTGCGGCGCGCGCTGGAAGACGACCGCGATCTCGGTGACGCGGCGGCCCAGGCGCTTGCCGGTGCGCAGGTAGAAGGGGACGCCCGCCCAGCGGCGGTTGTCGACCTCCAGCTTCACGGCGGCGTAGGTGTCGGTCTTGGAGGCGGGATCGATGCCGTCCTCCTGGAGGTAGCCCTTCACCCGCTCGCCGCCCTGCCAGCCGGCCGCGTACTGGGCGCGGACGGTGGACTTCTCCAGGTCGGCGGGGAGCCGGACGGAGCGCAGGACCTTCAGCTTCTCCGTGACCAGCGACTCGGCGTCGAAGGAGGCGGGCTCCTCCATCGCGGTGAGCGCCATGAGCTGGAGGAGGTGGTTCTGGATGACGTCGCGGGCGGCGCCGATGCCGTCGTAGTAGCCGGCCCGGCCGCCGATGCCGATGTCCTCGGCCATCGTGATCTGCACGTGGTCGACGTAGGACCGGTTCCAGACGGGTTCGTACATCTGGTTGGCGAAACGCAGCGCCAGGATGTTCTGGACCGTCTCCTTGCCGAGGTAGTGGTCGATCCGGAAGACCTGGTCCGGGGCGAACACCTCGTGCACGATTCGGTTCAGGTCCTTGGCCGACTCCATGTCGCGGCCGAACGGCTTCTCGATGACGGCACGCCGCCAGGAGCCCTCGGGCGCGTCGGCGAGCCCGTGCTTCTTGAGCTGCTGGACGACCTTGGGGAAGAACTTCGGCGGCACGGAGAGGTAGAAGGCGTAGTTGCCGCTCGTGCCGCGCTTCTCGTCCAGCTCGTCGACGGCGTCGCGGAGCTGCTTGAACGCGGTGTCGTCGTCGAAGTCGCCGGGGATGAAGCGCATGCCGTCGGCGAGCTGGGCCCAGACCTCCTCGCGGAAGGGGGTGCGGGCGTGCTCGCGTACGGAGTCGTGGACGACCTGCGCGAAGTCCTGGTCCTCCCACTCGCGGCGGGCGAACCCGAGGAGCGAGAAGCCCGGCGGGAGCAGGCCGCGGTTGGCGAGGTCGTAGACGGCCGGCATCAGCTTCTTGCGGGAGAGGTCGCCGGTGACGCCGAAGATGACGAGCCCGGAGGGGCCCGCGATACGCGGCAGACGCCGGTCGCGGGGGTCCCTCAGCGGGTTCTGCCAGGCGGTGACGCTCACTTGGCGGCACCTTCCTTGCCGGCGAGGCGCTCGGCGACCGTGCCGAGCAGGTCGTTCCAGGCGATCTCGAACTTGGCGACGCCCTCGTCCTCGAGCTGCTGGACGACCTCGTCGTAGGAGATGCCGAGCTTCTCGACGGCGGCCAGCTCGGCGCGGGAGGCGTCGTACGTGCCGGTGACGGTGTCCCCGTGCAGGTCGCCGTGGTCGGCGGTGGCGTTCAGGGTGGCCTCGGGCATGGTGTTGACGGTGCCCGGGGCGACCAGCTCGTCGACGTACAGGGTGTCCTTGTACGCCGGGTCCTTCACGCCGGTCGAGGCCCACAGGGGGCGCTGCTTGTTGGCGCCCGCGGCGGCCAGCCTGGCCGCGCGCTCACCGGCGAAGACCTGCTCGTACGCCTCGTAGGCGAGCCGGGCGTTGGCGAGAGCGGCCTTGCCCTTCAGGGCCTTCGCCTCGTCGGTGCCGACCTTGTCGAGGCGCTTGTCGATCTCGGCGTCGACGCGCGAGACGAAGAAGGAGGCGACCGAGTGGATGCCGGCGAGGTCGATGCCGCGCTCGTGCGCCTTCTCCAGGCCCGCGAGGTAGGCGTCCATGACGGCCTTGTAGCGGTCGAGGGAGAAGATCAGCGTGACGTTGACGGAGATGCCGAGGCCGATGACCTCGGTGATGGCGGGCAGGCCCGCCGTCGTCGCCGGAATCTTGATCATGACGTTGGGGCGCTCGACGAGCCAGGCGAGCTGCTTGGCCTCGGCGATGGTGGCCTCGGTGTCGTGGGCCAGGCGCGGGTCGACCTCGATGGAGACGCGGCCGTCGCGGCCCTGCGTCGCGTCGTACACGGGGCGCAGGATGTCGGCGGCGGCGCGGACGTCGGCCGTGGTCATCATGCGCACGGCCTCCTCGACGGTGACCTTGCGGACGGCCAGGTCGGCGAGCTGGTCCTCGTAGCCCTCGCCGGAGCCGATGGCGGCCTGGAAGATCGACGGGTTCGTGGTGACGCCGACGACGTACTTCTCCTCGATGACCTCGGCGAGGTTGCCGGACTCGATGCGCTTGCGGGACAGGTCGTCCAGCCAGATGGAGACGCCTTCGTCGGAGAGGGCCTTCAGGGGCGCCGTCGAGGGGGCGGAGGAGGTGTTGCTCATGGTGTGCTTCATCTTCTTTCGGTACGGCGTTCGTACAGCGGTGGGGTGATCAGGCGCGGGCGGCGGCGAGGGACTCGCGGCCCTCGGCGGCGACGTTCTCGGCGGTGAAGCCGAACTCGCGGAAGAGGATGTTCGCGTCCGCGGAGGCGCCGAAGTGCTCCAGGGAGACGATGCGTCCCGCGTCGCCGACGTAGCGGTACCAGGTGAGGCCGATGCCGGCCTCGACGGCGACGCGGGCCTTCACGGACGGCGGCAGGACGCTGTCCTTGTAGCTCTGGTCCTGCTCCTCGAACCACTCGACGGACGGCATCGACACGACGCGGGTGGCGACGCCCTCCGCCTCCAGGGTCTCGCGCGCCTCGACGGCGAGCTGCACCTCGGAACCGGTGGCGATGAGGATGAGGTCCGGCGTGGCCCTCGACGCCTCGGCGAGCACGTAACCGCCCTTGGCGGCGTCCTCGTTCGCCTCGTACGTCGGGACGCCCTGGCGGGTCAGGGCCAGGCCGTGCGGGGCGGGCTTGACCGAGCCGCGGCGCAGGATCTCGCGCCAGGCGACGGCCGTCTCGTTGGCGTCGGCGGGGCGGACCACGTTCAGGCCCGGGATGGCGCGCAGCGAGGCCAGGTGCTCGACGGGCTGGTGGGTCGGGCCGTCCTCGCCGAGGCCGATGGAGTCGTGCGTCCAGACGTAGGTGACGGGGAGCTGCATGAGGGCCGACATGCGGACGGCGTTGCGCATGTAGTCGGAGAACACGAGGAACGTGCCGCCGTAGACGCGGGTGTTGCCGTGCAGCGCGATGCCGTTCATCTCGGCGGCCATCGAGAACTCGCGGATGCCGAAGTGGATCGTGCGGCCGTACGGGTCCGCCTCGGGCAGCGGGTTGCCGACCGGGAGGAAGGACGACGTCTTGTCGATGGTGGTGTTGTTCGAGCCCGCGAGGTCGGCGGAGCCGCCCCACAGCTCGGGGATGACCGGGCCGAGCGCCTGGAGGACCTTGCCGGAGGCGGCGCGCGTGGCGACCTTGGTGCCGGTCTCGAAGACGGGCAGCGCCTGCTCCCAGCCCTCGGGCAGGCGACCCGCGACGATCCGGTCGAGCAGCTCGGAGCGCTCGGGGTCGGCGGCGCGCCACTCGGCGAGCCGCTTGTCCCAGGCGGCGTGCGCCTCGGCGCCGCGGTCGAGGGCGGCGCGGGTGTGCGCGATGACCTCGTCCTCGACGATGAAGGACTGCTCCGGGTCGAAGCCGAGGGCACGCTTGGTGGCGGCGATCTCGTCGGCGCCGAGCGCGGAGCCGTGGGAGGCCTCGGTGTTCCGCGCGTTCGGGGCGGGCCAGGCGATGATCGTGCGCATGGCGATGATGGAGGGGCGGGAGGTCTCGGCCTTGGCGGCGGCGAGCGCCTCGTACAGGGCCTTGACGTCGACGTCGCCGTCCTCGCGCGGGGTGATGCGCTGCACGTGCCAGCCGTACGCCTCGTAGCGGGCGAGGACGTCCTCGGAGAAGGCGGTGGCCGTGTCGCCCTCGATGGAGATGTGGTTGTCGTCGTAGAGGAAGACGAGGTTGCCGAGCTTCTGGTGTCCTGCGAGGGAGGAGGCCTCGGCGGAGACGCCTTCCTCCAGGTCGCCGTCGGAGACGATCGCCCAGATGGTGTGGTCGAAGGGGCTGGTGCCCTCGGGGGCCTCGGGGTCGAAGAGGCCGCGCTCGTAGCGGGCGGCCATGGCCATGCCCACGGCGTTGGCGAGGCCCTGGCCGAGCGGGCCCGTGGTCGTCTCGACACCGGCGGTGTGGCCGTACTCCGGGTGGCCGGGCGTCTTGGAGCCCTGCGTGCGGAACGCCTTCAGGTCGTCGAGCTCCAGCTCGTAGCCGGAGAGGAAGAGCTGGGTGTAGAGGGTGAGGCTGGTGTGGCCGGGCGAGAGGACGAAGCGGTCGCGGCCCGTCCACTCCGGGTCGGCCGGGTCGTGCCGCATGGCCTTCTGGAAGATCGTGTACGCGGCGGGGGCGAGGCTCATGGCCGTGCCGGGGTGCCCGTTGCCGACCTTCTGTACGGCATCGGCCGCCAGGAGGCGGGCGGTGTCGACGGCACGCTGGTCGAGGTCGGTCCACTCGAAGGGCTTCTCGAAGGGGTCGAGGCCGTTCGGTGTCTGCGTGCTCATCTGTATGACTTCCTTCGCATCCGTGGTGCTCTTGCTGTGCCCTGAGGCGGCGGCCCGCCGAGGCCAAATCCCCAGGTGGAACCAGTTACGACGATAAAGGTCATACTTTTCGCGCGGCAGGTGCCCCCGTGCCAGCGTTGGGTGAAAATGGGACACGCCAGCAGGACGAAACCAAGGACAGTGCATGACGGAGCAGGGCGGCGCGCAGACGAGCGCACATCTGGGGACGACGGAGCACATCCGTACGTATCCCTTCGATCCGAGCGCCAGTGTCTTTGGGGTCGGCATCCAGGTCGGCCCGATGGGCACGGAAGGGCCCTGGGCGGGCGGCGTCGGCCTCTCGCGCCGGGTGCACCGCATCGACTTCCACGCCCTGCTCTTCTTCCGCGAGGGCCCCGTCCGCCACATGATCGACTTCACCGGGTACGAGGCCGCCGCCGGGGACATCCTGTGGATCCGGCCGGGGCAGGTGCACGGCTTCTCGACGACCGACAGCTACATCGGCACGGCCCTGACCATGCAACCCGGGTTCCTGCCGCGCGCGATCGTCGAGGCGACCGGCATGTACCGCTACGACCGCCCGCCGCTGTTGCGCCCCGATCCGGACCAACTCGCCGCGATCGAGGCGTCGTTGACACAGTTGCGGCGCGAGTACCTGGACACGACGACACTGCCGCTGAGCCTGCACACCTCGGTCCTGCGCCATACGCTCACCGCGTTCATGCTGCGCGTCGCCCATGTGTCGGCGCAGGCCGCGGCGGACGCGTGCGGACCGCAGCCGGACACGACGTTCACCCGGTTCCGCACCGCGGTCGAGCAGGACTTCACGCGGAACCACAGCGTCAGCGCCTACGCCGACCAGCTCGGCTACTCACGCCGCACGCTGGTCCGCGCGGTGCGCGCCGCGACCGGCCAGACCCCGAAGGCGTTCATCGACCGGCGCGTGGTCCTGGAGGCGAAGCGGCTGCTCGCCCACACGGAGTTGCCGGTGGGGCGGATCGGGGCGGCGGTCGGCTTCGGGGACTCGGCGAACTTCTCCAAGTTCTTCCAGCAGCACACCGGGTCGACCCCGGCGGCCTTCCGCGCCGAGCAGGTCTGAGCCCGCGCCGCCCGAGAGCCCAGGGCGCGTGGGGGACAATGACCGCATGCCACGCCCCACCGTGCCCACCTGCCCCTGCGGACTCCCCCAGCCGTACGAGAACTGCTGCGGCCGCTTCCACCGCGCCCTCGCCGGGGCCCCCACGGCCGAAGCGCTGATGCGCTCCCGGTACTGCGCCTTCGCCCGCAAGGACGCCGCGTATCTGCTGCGCACCTGGCACCCGGACACCCGGCCGCCCGGCGTCGACTTCGATCCCGCTCTCACCTGGACCGGCCTGGAGGTCCTGGAGACCACCGACGGCTCGGCGTTCCACCAGAGCGGCACCGTCACCTTCCGCGCCCGCTACAAGGACGGCGGCCGTGCGGGCGCGCTGCACGAGCGCAGCCAGTTCCTGCGAGTGGCCGGTGCGTGGGTGTACGTCGACGGCGACTTCATCGAGTAGGCCCTGCCGACTCCCGCGCGGCGCGGGGGCGTTCAGGGGGCGAGGATGTCCAACTCCTGGAGCGCGCCGACCGCGATCTCCCGGGTGAGCGCCTCGGCGCGCTCCGCGTCGCCCTCGCGCACCGCGTCGGCGACCCGCACATGCAGGGTGACCGCCTCGGGGGCCGGGTCCTCGAACATGACCTGGTGGTGGGTGCGGCCCGCGAGGACCTCGGCCACCAGGTCGCCGAGGTGGGCGAACATCTCGTTGCCCGACGCGTTCAGCACGACGCGGTGGAACTCGATGTCGTGGACGAGGTACGCCTCCAGTTGATGGCCGCGCGACGTGGCGACCATGCCGAGGGCGCACTCGGTGAGGGCCGCGCACTGCTCCGCCGTCGCGTACCGCGCGGCGAGCCCCGCCGCGACCGGCTCGACGGCCGAGCGCAGCATGGTCAGCGAGCGGAGCTGGCGCGGGCGGTCGGCCCCGGCCAGGCGCCAGCGGATGACCTGCGGGTCGTAGACGTTCCACTCCCCGGCCGGGCGGACGGTCACGCCGACGCGCCGCCGCGACGCCACCAGGTGCATGGACTCCAGGACCCGCACCGCCTCGCGCATCACCGACCGCGACACCTCGTAACGCTGGGCCAGCTCGTCGGTGCGCAGCACACTGCCTTCGGGGTACTCCCCCGCCGTGATGGCGGGACCGAGGCTGTCCAGTACGCGGGCGTGCAGCCCCCGGTCCTTGGTGGTCATGGAGTCAGCGTACGGTTCCTGCTGAGCCAACAAAAAGTCTGACTTTTAGATCACAGACTCTTGAATTCGTCAGACCTATTGGGTTTCAGTGACGTGACACAGCGATGTCGATGAAGACAGCGAGGCAGCGATGAGTACCCCCCATGTCGTCGTGGTCATGGGCGTGGCAGGCACCGGCAAGACGACGATCGGTCCCCTGCTCGCCGAACGGCTCGGCGTTCCCTACGCCGAGGGCGACGACTTCCACCCCCCGGCCAACATCGCCAAGATGACGGCCGGCACGCCCCTCACGGACGAGGACCGCCGGCCCTGGCTGGACGCCATCGGCGAATGGGCCCACGGCCGCGCCGGGCTCGGCGGGGTCGTAAGCTGCTCCGCGCTCAAGCGCAGCTACCGCGACCGGCTCAGGGCCGGAGCACCGGGCGTCGTCTTCGTCCACCTGACCGGCGACCGGAAGCTCATCGAGGACCGGATGTCGCACCGGCAGGGCCACTTCATGCCGACCGCGCTGCTCGACTCGCAGTTCGCCACCCTCCAGCCGCTCGAGGCGGACGAGGCGGGCGTCGGTGTCGATGTGTCGGGCTCCCCCGAGGAGATCGCGGACCGGGCCGTCCGGGCCCTCGCCGCGCTCGACTCCGAGTAGCCCCCGCCCCAAACCCCCTCCCCACGTACCAAGGGAAAAGACCGTGACCAGTCTCAGCGTCGAGATGCTGGCAGCGGACGCCGTCGAGCCGATCACCTCCGCGGGCCATGCCCAGCTCGGGATCGCCGTCCTCGCGGGCATCGCCGTCATCGTCCTGCTCATCACGAAGTTCAAGCTCCACGCCTTCCTGGCACTGACCATCGGCTCGCTCGCGCTCGGCGCGTTCGCCGGGGCACCGCTGGACAAGGCGATCGCCAGCTTCACCTCGGGCCTCGGCTCCACGGTGGCCGGTGTGGGTGTGCTGATCGCGCTCGGCGCGATCCTCGGCAAGCTGCTCGCCGACTCCGGCGGCGCGGACCAGATCGTCGACACGATCCTCGCCAAGGCGGGGAAGTCCGGCGGGAAGGCGATGCCCTGGGCGATGGTCCTGATCGCCGCCGTGATCGGGCTCCCGCTCTTCTTCGAGGTCGGCATCGTGCTGCTGATCCCGGTCGTCCTGATGGTCGCCAAGCGCGGCAACTACTCGCTGATGCGGATCGGTATCCCGGCCCTCGCCGGTCTGTCCGTCATGCACGGCCTGATCCCGCCGCACCCGGGACCGCTCGTCGCGATCGACGCGGTCAAGGCCAACCTGGGCATCACCCTCGCGCTCGGCATCCTCGTCGCCATCCCGACGGTGATCATCGCCGGACCGGTCTTCTCGAAGTACGCGGCCAAGTGGGTGGACGTGCCCGCGCCGGAGAAGATGATCCCCGCGCGGGCCAGCGACGACCTGACGAAGCGGCCCAGCTTCGGCGCCGCCGTGGCCACCATCCTGCTGCCCGTCGTGATGATGCTCGCCAAGGCCCTGGTCGACATCATCGTGGACGACCCCGAGCACACCCTCCAGCGCACCTTCGATGTCATCGGCAACCCGCTGACCGCGCTGCTCGTCGCCGTCATCGTGGCCATGTTCACGCTCGGGCGTCCGGCCGGGTTCACCAAGGGGCAGCTCCAGTCCACCACCGAGAAGTCGCTCGCCCCGATCGCGGGCGTGCTGCTCATCGTCGGCGCGGGCGGCGGCTTCAAGCAGACCCTCATCGACTCCGGCGTCGGCCAGATGGTCCTTGACATCTCCGAGGACTGGTCCATCCCGGCGCTGCTGCTCGCCTGGCTCATCGCCGTCGTGATCCGCCTCGCCACCGGTTCGGCGACCGTCGCGACCGTCTCGGCCGCCGGTCTCGTCGCGCCCCTCGCCACCGACATGACGGACTCGCACACGGCGCTCCTGGTCCTCGCGATCGGCGCGGGCTCGCTGTTCTTCAGCCATGTCAACGACGCCGGGTTCTGGCTGGTCAAGGAGTACTTCGGGCTCAGCGTCGGGCAGACCGTCAAGACCTGGTCGATCATGGAGACGATCATCTCCGTGGTGGCCGGGGCCCTGGTCCTGCTGCTGTCCCTGGTGATCTAGCGACCTCCCGAGGAGACGTACGCCGATGAGTCACCCCCTGTTCGACATCAGCGGTCGCACCGCCCTCGTCACCGGATCGAGCCGCGGGATCGGGTTCGCCCTGGCCCGCGGTCTCCTGGAGGCCGGCTGCACGGTCGTGCTCAACGGCCGCGACCCGGCGCACCTGGCGAAGGCGGCCGAGGAGCTCGGCGGACCGGTCCACACGGCGGCGTTCGACGTCACCGACGGCGCCGCCGTGGCCGCGGGGATCGCCGAGGTCGAACAGCGGGTGGGCCCGCTCGACATCCTCGTCAACAACGCGGGCATGCAACTGCGCGCCCCGCTCCTGGAGTTCACCGACGCCGACTGGCACCGGATCCTGGACACCAATCTGACGAGCGCGTTCCTGGTGGCCCGGGAGGCCGCGCGCG
The DNA here is from genome assembly GCF_044765725.1 of Streptomyces sp. NPDC102406. Lineage (NCBI taxonomy): Bacteria > Bacillati > Actinomycetota > Actinomycetes > Kitasatosporales > Streptomycetaceae > Streptomyces > Streptomyces sp. NPDC102406. Next base: position 46,276 of record NZ_JBIWKP010000012.1, read on the forward strand.
GCATGGTCGTGCGGGGCCGCGGCAAGATCGTCAACATCTGCTCGCTCCAGAGCGAGGTGGCCCGGCCGGGCATCGCCCCGTACGCGGCCACGAAGGGCGCCCTGAAGATGCTGACCAAGGGCATGTGCGCCGACTGGGGCCCCTCGGGCGTCCAGGTCAACGGGCTCGGCCCCGGCTACATCGAGACGGAGCTGACCGCGCCGCTCGTCCGGGACGAGGAGTTCAGCGCCTGGGTGCGCCGTCGGACCCCGGCCGGGCGCTGGGGCCGTACCGAGGACCTGGTGGGCGGCGTGCTGTTCCTCGCCTCACCCGCCGCGGACTTCGTCAGCGGGCAGATCCTGTACGTCGACGGCGGCATGACCAGCGTTCTCTAGTAATAGGGCAGGTGTCATGAAGGGCTGCGTGATCCACGGCGCCGGTGATCTGCGCGTCGACGCGCTCCCCGCCCCCGAGCCGGGGCGCGGCGAGGCCCTCGTCGCGGTCCGGTACGGCGGGGTGTGCGGCTCCGACCTGCACTACTGGCGGCACGGCGGCGTCGGCGACTTCCGCCTGCGCGAGCCGATGGTGCTGGGCCATGAGGTCGTCGGCACGGTCCTCGCGTACGGGCCCGGTGGCTCGGGCCCCGCGCCCGGCACCCCGGTGGCCGTGCATCCGGCGACGCCGTGCGGCGCGTGCCCGGAGTGCAGGGACGGGCGGCGCAACGTGTGCCGCGACACCCGCTACCTGGGCAGCGCGGCCCGTACCCCGCACGTCCAGGGCGGCTTCGCGTCCCGGATCGCCGTCCCCGCGGAGCAGGTGCGGCCCCTCCCCCTGGGTCTTACGCCGAAGCGGGCCGTGCTCGCCGAACCCCTCGCGGTGGCGCTGCACGCGGTGCGCCGGGCCGGCGACCTCGCCGGGCGGCACCTGCTGGTGACCGGCGCGGGGCCGATCGGCTGCCTCGTCGTCGCGGCGGCGAGGGCGGCGGGCGCGGCCCGGGTGACGGTGACGGACCTGCTGCCCAAGGCCCTGGAGTACGCCTCCGTCGCGGGCGCCGACCACCTCGTACGGGCCGATGATCCGGCCGATCCCGGGTGGCCGGACGAGGTCGACGCGGCGGTCGAGGCGTCCGGGGTCGCGGCCGGGCTCGACACCTGTCTGCGCCGGGTGCGGCGGGGCGGTGTGGTGGTGCAGCTCGGGATGCTGCCGCCGGGGCGAAGTCCGTTTGCCGGGAATCTGGTGGTGAGCCGGGAGATCGAGGTGCGGGGCGCGTTCCGCTTCGACACCGAGTTCGAGGACGCGCTGGACCTCCTCGCGCGCGAGCCCTCGCTCGCGGGGCTGGTCAGCGCCGTGGTGCCGGTCGCCGATGCCGAGCGGGGCTTCGCGCTCGCGGCGGACCGGACGGCGTCCTGCAAGGTGCTGCTGGACTTCGGGGACTGAGCCCCCCGCCCGCGGGGTCAGTCGAGCCATTCGCCGTGTTCACGTGCGGCCCAGTCACGGCCGACGAAGCCGGTGCGCAGGCCCCTGCGGGCCTCGGGGTCGGCCGCCGCCATGCCGATGTGTCCGGCGAGCACGATGCCGAGCGCGAGCGCCAGCCAGTCGTGCACGAAGGTGCTGCCGGTGCGCCAGGCCAGCGGCGCGAGGTGCGTGAACCACATGAGCAGTCCGGTACCGAGCATGACGAGCACGGCGCCGGCGAGCCAGGCCGCCCACAGTTTCTGACCGGCGTTGAACTTGCCCGCCGGGCGGTGCGGCCGGCGCCGGAGAACCGCGCGCAGCCAGGTCGTGTCGTGGGGCGTGAACCTGTTCAGGCGGCGCAGGTCCGCGCGGAAGGCGCGGGAGGCGAGGCCCAGCAGGAACGGGAGGGGCAGCAGCAGCCCCGACCACTCGTGGAGGGTGACGACGAGGGCGCGGCGGCCCACGAGTTCGGCGAGCTGCGGCAGGTAGAGGCAGGCCGCGGTGGCGACGCAGACGCCCATGAGCGCGGCGGTGGCGCGGTGCACCCGGCGTTCGGCGGGCGTGAACCTCCGTACGCGGGCGGTCGGTTCAGGTCGTGGGTTCATCGCCGCGTCCGTTCGAACGGCCGACCCAGGCGTCGACGTCGTAGCCCCGCTCCTCCCAGTAGCCGGGCATCACGTCGTCGGTGACGGTGATCCCGGACAGCCACTTGGCCGACTTGTAGAAGTACATGGGGGCCACGTAGAGCCGCACCGGCCCGCCGTGGGCGTGCCCCAGGTCCTCGTCCCGCATCCGCAGCGCCACCAGCACATCGGCGCGGCGCCCCTGTCGGAGGGTGAGGCTCTCGCTGTACGTCCCGTCGAAGCAGGTCAGGCGGATGGCTCTGGCTCCCGGGCGCACTCCGGCGGCGTCCAGGAGTCGTGCGAGCCTGACGCCCTCGAAGGCGGTGGCCGGGACCCGCCAGCCGGTGACGCACTGGACGTCGCGGACGAGGCGGGTCTGGGGCAGCGCCCGCAGTTCGGGGAGGGTGTAGGAGCCGGGCCGGTCGACGAGGCCGTCGACGGTGAGGCGGTAGTTCTCGGCGGACTTGTGGGGGACGGAGGAGGCGACCGAGTAGTAGCGGAAGCCGCCGCCGTTGGGCAGCAGATCGCTGATGCCGGTGGGGTCCTTGCGCGCGACGCCCTCCAGGACGTGCTGGAGGGCGGGGGCCGCCGCGACGGTGAGCGCGCCCGCGCCCAGCATGCCGAGAATGAGGCGGCGTCCGACGGGGGCGCCGGCGTCCGGTGGGTCGGGCCGGGGCCCGGGATGAGCGTTCACCTCTCGAATCTCGCACCCCGGGCGGCCGGGGACCAGCCTCTCCCGGCCGCCGTAAGCCTTTCGTCAGCTCCTCGGGCCCTCGGGGGGCCCGTGGGGGTCAGCCCGCCTTCTTCTCCAACTGGAACGCCTCGTTGCCCAGGCCGATCCGGGCGTGCGCCTCGGGGTTGCGGGAGCGCAGGACGAGGCTGTAGGCGACACCGGCGATCGCGGCCAGGGCGATGATGCCGGGCAGCAGCCAGTTGAGGGAGGAGCCGGGGCCCGAGCCGACCAGGACGTCGAAGTCCTTGATCGTGTACCCGGCGATCACGAGGAGGGCGATCCCCGCGATGCCGGAGGCCACCAGGCGCCAGGCCTGCGGGCCCGCCGCACCGCGCTTGACGAAGAAGACGATGACCGCGAGGGACGCCGTGGCCATGAGGAGGATGACGCCGAGCGCGCCCACGTTGCCGCCCCAGGTGAACAGGTGCAGGACGGGCGCCGTCGGGTCACCGGCCGGGCCGTCGTCGGCGATCGCGAACCCGACCACGACGAGCAGGGAGATCACCGACTGGAGGATCGAGCCGGTGCCCGGGGCGCCGCTGCCGCTGTTGGTGCGGCCGAACCGCGCCGGGAGCAGCCCTTCGCGGCCCATCGCGAACGCGTAGCGCGCCACCACGTTGTGGAAGCTGAGCAGCGCCGCGAACATGCCGGTGACGAAGAGGACGTGGACGACGTCGGTGAAGGTGGAGCCGAGCCGGTCCTCGGTGAGGGCGAACAGGAGGCCGGTCGACTGCTTCTGGGAGGCGCCGACGATGCCGGACGGGCCGGTGGCCACGGTCAGCGCCCACGAGCTGAGGGCGAAGAAGACGGCGACGCCGCCGACGGCCAGGAACATGACGCGGGGCACCAGGATGTGCGGGCGGCTGGTCTCCTCCGCGTAGACGGGCGCCTGCTCGAAGCCGGTGAAGCCCGCGATGCAGAAGCACAGGGCGGTGCCGAGGCCGACCCCGGAGAGTGTGGACGGGTCGAAGGCGTGCAGGGACAGGCCCTGGCCACCCGGGTCGCCGATCGCCGCGATGTCGAAGACGACCACGACGGCGACCTCGATGAGCAGCAGGACGCCGAGCACCTTCGCGTTGACGTCGATCTTGAGGAGGGCGAGCGTGCCGACCGCGACGACCGCGACGAGCGCCGGGATCCACCAGGCGAGTTCGAGGTCCAGGTACTGCTGGGCGAGGCCCGAGACCTCGAAGCCGAAGATGCCGAAGATGCCGACCTGGAGGACGCTGTAGGCGACGAGCGCGACCAGGGCGGCGGCGGCGCCGGCGGTCGGGCCGAGCCCGCGGGATATGTACGCGTAGAAGGCGCCCGCGTTGTGCACGTGCCGGCTCATCTCCGCGTAGCCGACGCTGAAGAGGGTCAGGACGACGCCGAGGATCAGGAAGAGCAGCGGCTGTCCGACGACGCCCATGACGGCGAACGTCGTCGGCATCACACCGGCCACCACCATCAGCGGCCCGGTCGCGGCGAGCACGGACAGCAGCAGCCCGGCCGTGCCGAGACGCCCCGCACGCAGCGCGCTCTCCTCGCCCAGATACGTGCTGATGCCCGGCTCGGCCGCCACGGCTCTGTCGCTCGTGCTCGAACTGCCCGTCTTCATCGCGGGGTCGTCCCTTCCGATGGGTGCTGCCTGGTCACTGGCTGATCGTCTACGCCGAGCCGAGCGCGGCACTGCGCGCGGCGCGGAACGCTTCGTAGGGCTCCCGGTCCGGGTACGACCAGGGGGCCGGGGTGAGGTGCGGGCCGATGCGGTGGAACAGGGCGGCGGCCTCGGCCGGGCGGCCCTCGCAGTACTTGGCGTGGGCGAGGAAGTTGAGGTCGATGCGGCCCCGCGGGTGGCCGGCGCCCGCCCGGTCGCGCGGGTCGCCCCACTCCAGCCACCAGTCGAAGGCGGCCTTCATGACGAGGCGGGCCCGGCGTCCCGTCCAGTGCCCGGACGCCTTCGGGTCGGGCGGTTCGACGCCCGCCTTGGCGAGGACGCGGTAGCGCTCGGCGTGCGCGATGACCGGCAGGACCGCCAACGGCGAGTCGAGCGGCGCCTGTTCGGCCGCCCAGGCCGCGAAGTCGTACACCTCGTGCAGCGGGTCCTGGCCCGCGTCGGCGCGCCGCTCGGCGAGCCGGGCCACCATCAGGTGGTGCGCGTGGTGGTGGACGGGGTGGCGGTGACGGACCTCGTCGAAGAGGCGTACGACGTCCTCCTCGCGCCCCAACTCCCGCTCCAGGAGCAGCAGACCGAGCCAGGGCGTCGGGTCGAGCGGGTCCAGCGCCGCCGCCTGCGTGCAGGCGGCGCGGGCCTTCTCGGGGCGCGCCTTGCCGGCCACGGCGCGGTGCACGGCGGCGAAGGCGAGGAGGACGGCGGCGTCCGTCGACTCGGGTTCGGCCAGGCGCCAGTCGCCGACCCAGGCGGCGGCGGTGGGCTCCTGCGCGAGGACCGTCATGCGGTGGCCGCGGCGGTCCCAGTCCTCGCCGGTGGCGGCGAGCAGCGCCCGCGCCTCGGTCCACCGGCCCTGGGCGAGGGCGGTGCGGGCGGTGACGAGCGCGGTGTCGTCCAGCGCGGGGTCGAAGGAGTGCGCGGCCTTCTTGCGGGGGCGCCCGAGCGGAGGCGGGGGTGGGGACACCGCGGCGGTTCCTCTACGACTTTTGCAGATACGAAGCGACGAACGAAGCGACGAACGTGAGGCGCCGACGCGACACTGCGCGGCCCGGGACGAATGATCACGCACAGCAAAGCGGCAGGGGGGCCTCCGCGTCAAGAGTCGCCGGGTGACCGACTTCACCAACTCGGCGCGGAGCGCGGCGAGTTCGCTCCTTGAATCGTTCAATCGCCGCGCAATCAAGGCTCTGACCTGGGGCGTTGTAAAAGTGACACGAGTATGTTTCGACCGCGTGTCGGCGCGTTCGGCCGGGGCACTCGTGGAGCGGAGGGCGCCACTGAGCGCTATCGTCGGCAGATACCCGTCCCTGCCCGTCCAGCAGCCGTCCGAGGTGCGCAGCGTGTCGGTTCTCGTACTGGTCCTCGCCGTGAGCGCGGCGTTCTGCCTGGGCATCGGCTTCGTCCTCCAGCAGAACGCGGCACGGCACGCCCCGCTCGGCGACTTCCTCTCCCCCCGGCTGCTGCTCGACCTGATCCGCGTGCCGCGCTGGCTCGGCGGGATCGGGCTCATGGTGTGCGGCATGGCGCTCGGCGCGGTCGCGCTCGGCCGGGGCGAGGTGTCCCTGGTCGAGCCGCTGCTGGCGACGAACCTGGTGTTCGCCCTGGTGCTCTCGCGCCGCCAGACCAGACAGCCGCTCGGCCGGCAGGGCTGGGCGGGGCTGCTGCTGCTCGCGGGCGGGGTGACGGCGTTCATCGTGGCGGGGCAGCCGCGCGGCGGCAACGCGGTCACCGATCCCCTGCGGCACTGGCTGATCATCGGCGTGATGGTCGGCTCCGCCCTGTTCCTCGCGGCGCTCGCGAAGCGGTCCCGGCTCAGCGCGGGCCCGGTGCTGCTCGCGGTGGCGGCGGGGCTGCTGTACGGGGTGCAGGACGCGCTCACCCGGGTGAGCGGTCAGCGGTTCGGCGCCGGGGGCTGGTCGGAGCTGCTCACCGGCTGGCAGCCCTACGCGGTGTTCGCCCTCGGGGTGACGGGGCTCGTACTGGTGCAGAGCGCGTTCGAGACGGCGCCGCTGCGGATGTCGCTGCCCGCGCTGACCGCCGCGCAGCCGTTGGCGGGCATCGCGTGCGGGGTGGGTTTCCTCGGGGACCGACTGCGGACGGACGCGGGGGCGCTGGCCTGGGAGGCGGCGGGGCTGGCCGGGATCGTGGCGGGGGTGGTGCTGCTCGGGTTGCACCCCGCCATGCCGGGCGCCGGCACGCGGGAACGGGACCCGTTGTCCAGCGGGGCCTGAGGGATGCGCGCATAGCCTCGCCCCATGGACCCTGTGAACCCTGTGAATCCCGTGGACCCCGTGGACCCCGTGAACCCTGCGCGCCCCGTAGATCCGGTGGCATCCGTGAACCCCGCCGAGGAGATCCTGGACATCGTCGACGAGCACGACCGCGTCGTCGGGCAGGCGCCGCGCGGTGCGGCGTACGCGGCGAACCTGCGGCACCGGGCCGTGTTCGTCCTGGCCCGCGACGCGCGGGGCCATGTCTTCGTGCACCGCCGCACCGCCACCAAGCTCGTCTTCCCGGGAATGTACGACATGTTCGTCGGCGGCGTCGTGGGCGCCGGGGAGAGCTATGCGGCGGCGGCCCTGCGGGAGGCCGAGGAGGAGCTGGGGGTGAGCGGACTGCCCGCGCCGACGCCGCTGTTCAAGTTCCTGTACGAGGACGGCACCGGGGGCTCCTGGTGGTCGTACGTCCACGAGGTGACCTGCCGTCTGCCGGTGCGTCCACAGGCCGAGGAGATCGACTGGCACGCCTTCCTGAGCCCGGAGGAGCTGGAGCGGCGGCTCGGGGAGTGGTCGTGGACGCCGGACGGCCTCGCCGCGTACGAGCGTCTGAAGGCTCACCGGTGACGCGCGGGTAGGGTCCTCCGGGTGATCGAATTCGTGCGCAACGTCCGGCTCTGGTTCGCGCCCGAGCGGATCAGGGACGAGGGCGACACGCCCGACTACCGGTTCTCGCTGGCCAACGAGCGCACCTTCCTGGCGTGGGTGCGCACCGCGCTGGCGCTCATCGGTGGCGGCTTCGCCGTGGACCAGTTCCTGCCCGACCTGCGCTGGGCCTGGCGCGTCGGACTCGCGCTCGCGCTGCTCGCCGCCGGGGTGCTGTGCTCGCTGCGGGCGGTGAGCCACTGGGTGCGCTGCGAGCGGGCGATGCGGCGCGGCGAGGATCTGCCGGTGTCGCGGTTCCCGGCGGTGCTGAGTGTGGTCGTCGCGCTGGTCGCGCTCGCGATGGTCGCCGTGGTGCTCGTGGGCTGGGAGGGATGAGCGGGGTCCAGGGGGCGGACGGGGCCGTGCGCGATCCCGGTCTCCAGCCGGCCAGGACCCGGCTCGCGTGGCGGCGCACGACCCTGTCCTGCACCGTCGCGGCCGTGCTCGCCGTGAAGACCGTGCTGCACGGTGGGGTGGGGCCGCTCGGCATCGTGGCCGCCGCGCTCTGCCTCGGGGTGTGGCTGGGGTTCCTCCGGGTGGCGCACCGCCGGATCACCGGGCTCGCCCTGCACGAGGCGGCGCCCCCGCGGCTGTCCCGGCGGGCCGCGGCCACGGCGGCACTGTGCACGGTCGCGCTGGCGGTGTTCGCGGCGGCCCTCGTGGTGTGACGTCGCGGGGGGCGTTGCGGGAGGCCGTTGCGGGTGGCGTTGCGACGATCACTTTCGGCTGAGCCACTGGACGACATACCGACTGGTCGGCATGATGAGGTCCATCGCTGCGTGCGTTCCCCAGCCCACCCGGAATCCCGGAGGACCTCGATGAGTCACCCCCCTGGTCTCGACCTCGACCAGTTGCGCGCCCACCTCGACCGTGAGCGGCCCGGCCTGGTCGGCGGTCCGCTGTCCGGGCGGCTCATCGAGGGTGGCCGCTCCAACCTGACGTACGAGGTCAGCGACGGGTCGGCGAAGTGGGTGGTCAGGCGGCCTCCGCTGGGGCACGTGCTGGCCACCGCGCACGACATGAAGCGCGAGCACCGGGTGATCGCCGGACTGTATCCGACCGCCGTGCCGGTCCCCGAGCCGCTGTTGCTGTGCGAGGACGAGTCCGTGCTCGGGGCCCCGTTCTACGTCATGGAGTTCGTGGAGGGCACGCCCTACCGCACCGCCGCGGAGCTGGCCCCGCTCGGGCCCGAGCGGACCCGGGCCGCCGTGCTGGGGCTCGTGGACACGCTCGTGGATCTGCACGCCGTGGACCCGGCGCAGGTGGGCCTCGCCGACTTCGGGCGCCCGGAGGGCTTCCTCGACCGGCAGTTGCGCCGCTGGGGCAAGCAACTGGACGCCTCCCGCAACCGGGAGCTGGCGGGCATCGACGAGCTCCAGGCGGCGCTCGGCCGCACGCTGCCGAGCTCGCCCGCCCCGACGATCGTGCACGGCGACTACCGGCTCGACAACGTGCTGATCCGCCGGGACGATGCGGTCGGTGCCGACCGCATCCGGGCCGTCCTCGACTGGGAGATGTCCACGCTCGGCGACCCGCTGACGGACCTCGGGCTGCTCGTGATGTACAGCGCCCGCCTCGAACTGCCCGACTCCCCCATCTCCACGACCGCCTCGGCCCCCGGGCACCCCTCCCCCGGCGAGCTGGTCGAGCGGTACGCCGCGCGCTCGGGGCGCGATGTGTCCGCGGTCTCCTGGTACACGGCGTTCGCCTGGTTCAAGCTCGCCGTGATCCTGGAGGGCATCCACTACCGCTACACGCTCGGCCAGACCGTCGGCGCCGGCTTCGACCGGATCGGCGAGCTGGTCCCGGTCTTCATCGAGCACGGCCTCACCACACTCCAGGACCTTCAGGAAGGCTGACCCCACCCATGGACTTCGCATTCGACGCCCGCACCGAGGAACTCCGGGAGCGGCTCCTCGCCTTCATGGACGCGTACGTGTACCCGGCGGAGGCCGTCGCCGCCGAGCAGCGCGCCGCGCTCGACTCGCCGTGGGAGACCCCGGCCGTGGTCGGGGAGCTGAAGGCCGAGGCCCGCAGGCAGGGCCTGTGGAACCTCTTCCTGCCGGACGCCGAGCACGGTGCCGGGCTGACCAACCTCCAGTACGCGCCGCTGGCCGAGATCACCGGCCGCTCCCCCCAGTTGGCGCCCACCGCGCTGAACTGCGCGGCCCCCGACACCGGGAACATGGAGGTGCTGGCCCAGTTCGGCAGCGAGGCGCAGCGCAAGCAGTGGCTGGAGCCGCTGCTCGCCGGGGAGATCCGCTCGGCGTTCGCGATGACCGAGCCGGAGGTCGCCTCCTCCGACGCCACGAACATCACGACGCACATCGAGCGGGACCCCGAGGGCACGGGCGACTACATCGTCACGGGCAAGAAGTTCTACATCTCGGGTGCCATGAACCCCGACTGCAAGATCTTCATCGTGATGGGCAAGACGGACCCCGACGGCCCTGACATCCGCCGCCAGCAGTCGATGGTGCTGGTGCCGCGCGACACCCCGGGCGTCGAGGTGCGCCGGGCCATGACGGTCTACGGCTTCGAGGACCACTGGCACGGCGGCCACGCCGAGGTCGTCTTCGACCACGCGCGCGTGCCGGCGAGCAACCTGATCGGTGAGGAGGGCGGCGGCTTCGGCATCGCGCAGGCGCGGCTCGGCCCGGGCCGCATCCACCACTGCATGCGGCTGATCGGCATGGCGGAGCGGGCCATCGAGCTGATGTGCCGGCGGGCCGTCGCGCGTACCGCGTTCGGCAAGCCGCTCGCCCAGCAGGGTGTGGTGCAGGAGTGGATCGCGGACGCGCGGGTGGCCGTGGAGCAGTTGCGGCTGCTCGTCCTGAAGACGGCATGGCTGATGGACACGGTCGGCAACCGCGGGGCGCACACCGAGATCCAGGCCATCAAGATCGCGACGCCGCGCACGGTCGTCGACATCATCGACAAGGCGGTGCAGTTGCACGGCGCGGGCGGCGTCTCCCAGGACTACCCGCTGGCCGAACTGTGGGCCGGCGCGCGGACGCTCCGCCTGGCGGACGGTCCCGACGAGGTGCACCAGCGTTCGCTGGCGCGGCGCGAGCTGAAGCGGTTCCAGTAGGGCCGGACACCGGAGGGACGGGTTCGAGCGGCGCCCCGGCCGGGGCGCCGCTCGAACCCGTTCAGGGCCGCAGCGCCCGCAGCAGCAGGTCCGCCAGTTGGTCGGCGAGCTGCTGCGGGGTGAGTGGGCCGTCGGGGCGGTACCACGTGGACAGGTGGTGGATCGAGCCGAAGTGGTAGTCGACCACGAGGTCGGCCGGGGTCTCGGTGGAGAAGACGCCCGTCTTCTGGCCCTCCTCGATCAGCGCCCGGAACCGCTCGTGGTAGCGGCGCCGCTCGGCCCGTACCTGCTTGTTCTTCTCGGGGCTGAGGTGGTGCATGGAGCGGAAGAAGATCGACGCGTCGTCGAGGTTGTCGATGGTCGTGACGACGACGTCGGCCGCCGCCGCGCGCAGCCGCCGCTCGACGGGCTCGTCGCCGTCGGCGAACGCGTCGAGCCGCTCCTGCTGGAGGCGCAGCACGCGCGCGTACACCTCGTGCAGCAGATCGTCCTTCGAGCCGAAGTAGTGGTAGAGGGCGCCTTTGGTGACGCCCGCCGCCTCCACGATCTCCTGCACGGAGGTGCGGTCGTAGCCACGCTCGGCGAACAGCCGGGTGGCGGCCGCGAGGAGCCGTTGCGGAACGGGCGTGCCGTCGCCGTCCGTCATCGTCCTGGGCACTGCCGCCACCTGCCTTTCCTGTACTTCGCCGGTCACACCGTGGGGGAACGCAGTTCCCGCCGGAGGATCTTCCCACTCGCGGTCTTCGGGAGTTCGCGCAGGACCTCCACCTCGCGCGGGTACTTGTACGCGGCGAGGCGCTCCTTGCAGTACGCGGACAGTTCCTCGGCGGTGGCGTCCGCGCCCGGGCGCAGGCTCACGTACGCCTTGACGCTCTCGCCGCGGTAGGCGTCCGGGATGCCGACGACGGCCGCCTCGCGCACGGCGGGGTGGGTGTAGAGGACGTCCTCGACCTCACGGGGCCAGACCTTGAAGCCGGACGCGTTGATCATGTCCTTCTTGCGGTCGACGACGTAGAGCCAGCCGCGCGCGTCCATGAAGCCGATGTCGCCGGTGCGCAGTTCGCCGTCGGGGAAGGCCTCGGCGGTGGCGTCGGGGCGGCGCCAGTAGCCGGGCACGACCTGGGGGCCGCGGACCGCGATCTCGCCCTGCTCGCCGAAGGGCACCTCGTGGCCGAGGTCGTCGAGGATGCGGACGACCGACTCGGGTCCGGGGACACCGACCGCGAGGGTGCCGGAGACCGGGTCGACGGGCGCCTCGACGCCCGGCGGCACGGACGCGCAGGGCGCGGTGCACTCGGTGAGGCCGTAACCGTTGTGGATGTACGGGCCGAAGGCGGCGCGGAACTTCTCCACGAGGGCGGGCGGTACGGGCGCGCCGCCCGACGATATGGAGGCGAAGGAGGCGAAGTGCTCGCGGGTCGCCTGCGGCTGGGCGCCGAGCGCCATGAAGGCCGTGGAGGGACCGACGGTGTAGGCGGGCCGGTGTTCGGCGAAGGCGTCGAGGACGACGCCCGGCTCGAAGCGGTAGGCGAGGGCGAGGGTCCCGGCGTTGGCGAAGCTCGCGACGAGTTCGCAGACCATGCCGGTGATGTGGAACAGCGGCGCGAGCGCGAAGTACGTGGCGCCCTCGGGCAGTCCGAGCCCGGTGCGCTGCCGTTCGGCGTTGTAGGTGATGTTGCGGTGCAGGTTCGTGGCGCCCTTGGGGGTGCCGCTCGTCCCGGACGTGTAGCTGATCAGCGCGACGTCGTCGGGGCCGGGGTCGCGGTCCGCGGGCGCCGCGTGTCCCTGGCGCGCGACGTTCACCAGGTCGTCGGCGTCGTCGGCCGCGGGGCTGACCCTCTCGAAGGTGAGGACCCGCTCGTCGTTGCGCGTCTGGAGATCGAGTTCGCAGGCGGTGAGCACGATGCGGACGGGTGAGTCGGCGGCGGTCTCGCGCAGGTACGTGTCCCAGGCGCGGTCCGAGCAGACCAGGGCGGTCACCTCGGCGTCGTGCAGGACGTGCCCGACCTCCCCCGACTTGTACATGGGGTTGACGGGGACGACGACCGCGCCCGCCTTGAACGCGCCGAGCAGCGCGAGCACGAAGTGCGGGGTGTTCTGGAGCATGATCGCGACGCGGTCGCCGCGGCGCAGGCCCCGGGCGGCGAGATGGCCGGCCACCGAGTCCGACAGGGCGTCCGTCTCGGCGTAGGAGAGGCGGCCGTCGAAGTAGGCGAGGGCGGTGCGGTCGGGGGCGCGGCGCACGGCGTCGGCGAAGGTGCGGGTGACGGTGGGGGCCGGGGTGACCGGGGCCTTCTGCGCGTCGTTGAGGACGCCGAGCCAGGGCTTGGCCGCGTAGATCGATTCCGTCGCCTGGTCCGTCACTTGGCGGCCTCCCACTTCTGCTGGATGTGGTTCATGTTGGCGAGCCAGCGCTCGGGGACGGCGGCGCGGGCCGCGTAGTACTCGGCGACCTCCGGGTGCGGCAGGATCAGGAAGCGGTCCTCGGCCATCCCCGCGAACAGTGCATCGGCGACGTCCTCCGGCTCGATGGCGGTCGGCGCGAGGACGAGGTCGCCCGCTGATCCGGCGGCCGTCAGCATGTCGGTGCGCACGCCCTGCGGACAGATCGCGTGCACCTTGACGCCGCGGTGCCGGTAGGTGAGGGAGAGCCATTCGGCGAAGGCGTAGGCGCCGTGCTTGGTGACGCTGTAGGGGGCCGCGCCCACCATGGTGAGCAGTCCGGCCGCCGAGACGGTGGAGACGAAGCGGCCGGTGCCGCGCTCCAGCCAGTCGGGGAGCAGCGCGTGGGCGGCGCGGACGTGCGCCATGACGTTCACGTCCCAGGCCGCGGCCCAGATCTCCTCGGCGGCGGCCTCGGTGCCGCCGGAGGCGAGGCCCGCGTTGGCGCAGTAGACGTCGACGGTGCCGCCGAGGGCGGCGCGGGCCTCGTCGACGACGGCGGAGGCGTCGCCGGGGACGGCGGTCGCGCCGATCTCGTCGGCGACGGCACCGGCCTTGGCCGCGTCCAGGTCGTTGACGACGACGCGCGCTCCGGCGGCGGCGAACCGGCGGGCGAGCGCGGCGCCGATGCCGCCGCCCGCGCCGGTGACGACGATCCCCTGGCCTTGCAGACTCTCCACTATCGGTCTCCTTCGACACGACGCGAAACGGCTCGGTTGCCTTGGCAGACTAACCAGTCGGTATGTCGTCGGGGAAGGGGTTTCGGCGGGTGATCCAGGTGAGGTTCGTTCCGCCCGGCCGGTCCGGGCGCTAGCGTGCATGGCCATGCCAGTTCCGGTGATCACGGAGGTTTCCCGCATGGACGTGTCGAGACGAACCCTGCTCACGGCGAGCGCGGGGACGGCGGCCGCGGTCGGCGCGGTGGGCGCCGGTGCCGGGACGGCGGGCGCGGCGCCCGGGGGCGGCGCCCGCCGTCTGCGGACCGGCTTCGAACGGCTGGCCGCCGACGGGTACGCGCTGCTCGACGGCGACAAGGTCGGCATCGTCACCAACCCGACCGGGGTCACGCGGGACGTGCGGCACATCGTCGACGTGATGCACGCCGACGCCCGTGTCGACCTGACCGCGGTGTTCGGGCCCGAGCACGGCTTCCGGGGCACGGCGCAGGCGGGCGGGTCGGAGGGGCGCTACGACGACCCGGCGACCGGGCTGCCCGTCTACGACACGTATCTCAAGAGCGGGCAGCCGCTCGCCGACGTCTTCACGGCGTCCGGCGTCGACACGGTCGTCTTCGACATCCAGGACGTGGGCGCCCGCTTCTACACGTACATCTGGACGCTCTACGACTGCATGGAGGCGGCGCGGCTCGCGGGGAAACGGTTCGTCGTCCTGGACCGGCCGAACCCGGTGACCGGCCGGGGCGCGTACGGGCCGATCCTGCACAAGGAGTTCGCGACGTTCGTCGGCCGCCGGGAGATCTCGCAGGCGCACGGCATGACGGTCACGGAGCTGGCCCGCCTGTTCAACGGCGAGTACCTGGCGCACCCCGTCGAGCTGAGCACCGTCACCATGACGGGCTGGCGCCGGCGCGACTTCTACGACGCCTCGGGGCTGCCGTGGGTGCCGCCGAGCCCCAACATGCCGACGCCGGACACCGCGCTGGTGTACTCGGGGACCTGCCTCTTCGAGGGCACCAACCTCTCCGAGGGGCGCGGCACCACCCGCCCCTTCGAGCTGATCGGCGCCGACGGCATCGACGGGCGCTGGGCCGCCGCGCTGGGCGAACTCGCGCTGCCCGGCGTGCACTTCAGGGAGGCGTACTTCGCGCCGACGTTCTCCAAGTTCCAGGGAAAGACCATCGGCGGCGTGCAGCTCCACGTGGACGACCGGGAGGCGTACGACCCGGTGCGCACCGGGATCGCCCTGCTGGTCACCGCCAAGGCCGTGTGGAGAGGCTTCGCCTGGCGCCCGGACAACTGGATCGACAAGCTCACCGGTTCCACGAGGGTCCGCACGATGATCGACGCGGGGGCGTCCACGGACGAGGTGGTCGCGGCCTGGCAAGGGGAGCTGGCGACGTTCCGGGACGTCCGCAAGCGGTACCTGACCTACAAGTAGCCACCCGTACACCAACGGGTCTCAATGAACGAGACGGCTCATCTCAGGTATTGACTGCACTGTGCAGCTACCGAAACAGTGCACGACGTGCTCAAAGACGAATCGACCAGGGAGAACGCGCTCGCGGACGCGGCACAGGCCGGACCCGGGACCGGAGCGGAACCGGAGAGCCTGCGCCGCGTGGCGGTGGCGAGTTTCATCGGGACGGCCATCGAGTTCTACGACTTCTACGTCTACGGGACAGCCGCCGCCCTCGTCCTCAACGAGGCGTTCTTCCCGAACCTCTCCTCCCTCAACGCGACCCTCGCCTCCTTCTCGACGTACGCCGTCGCGTTCGCGGCGCGGCCGATCGGCTCGCTGGTCTTCGGCCACTTCGGCGACCGCGTCGGCCGCAAGTCGGTCCTGGTGGCCTCGCTGCTCCTGATGGGCCTGTCCACGGCCTGCGTCGGGCTGCTGCCCGGCTACGACACGCTGGGCGTCTGGGCGCCGCTGCTCCTGGTCCTGCTCCGGTTCCTCCAGGGGGTCGGCCTCGGCGGCGAGTGGGGCGGGGCGGCCCTGCTCGCCGTGGAGCACGCACCGCGCGGCCGACGCGGTCTGTTCGCGGCCTTCCCCCAACTGGGCCCCTCCGTCGGCTTCTTCGCGGCGACCGGCATCTTCTGGCTGCTCTCGGAGTTCCTGTCGGACGACGCGTTCCGGTCCTGGGGCTGGCGGGTGCCGTTCCTGCTCTCCTTCCTGCTGGTCGCCGTCGGCCTCTTCGTCCGGCTGAAGATCAGCGAGACGCCGGTCTTCGCCCAGGTGATGCGAGATCAGGAGACCAGCAAAGCACCGGCGTCGGAGGTGTTCAGGCGCCACCCGAAGGAGATCCTGCTCGGCGCGGGCGGCATGGTCGTCGCCTACGGGCTCTTCTACACGGCGACCACCTACTGCCTCGCGTACGGCACGAAGACGCTCGGCGTGCCACGCGGCACCATGCTCGCCGTGTCGCTCGTGGCGTGCCTGTTCCTGGCCGCGGGCACCTGGCTCGCCGCGACGCGTTCGGACGCGGGAGGCCGCCGCAGGACGGTGCTCGCGGGCTCCGGCCTCGCGGCGGTCTGGGGCCTCGTCCTGTTCCCCCTGATGGACACGGAGCAGCCGGTGCTCATCGCGCTGGCGCTCGGCGGCGCCCTGTTCTGCATGGGTGTGGTCTACGGCCCGATGGGCGCGTACCTGCCGGAGCTGTTCGGGGTGCGGGTGCGCTACTCGGGCGCGTCCTTCGCGTACAACCTGGGCGGCGTGCTCGGCGGCGCGGTGGCCCCACTGGTGGCGACACGGCTCCAGAGCACCTTCGGTTCGTCGTCCGTGGGCTGGTACGTGAGCGCGATGGCGGTCGTCTCGCTGCTGTGCGTGCTGGCGCTCCCCGAGACGCGGGAGCGCGAACTCGGCTGAGCGCACCGGTACATGACGGGACGTATGGCCAATCCCCGGTCCCCGCAGGACGATGCGGCACACCGCACGGACGACTGGCACGGGGGTTGGCCATGACCGAACCGGAAGTACACGTACGTCCCTACTGGGAGCTGCGCTTCGACGCCGACGGGGACCCGGACCCCGGGCGGCGCGACCGGCTGCTGCGCGAGGTGCGCACCCACGGTGTACGGGACCTGATCGTCCTCACGCACGGCTGGAACAACGACCGGTCCGTCGCGACCCGGCTCTACGACCGCTTCTTCGCGCCGTTCCCGGCCCTCGCGCCGGGGGCCCGGATCGGGTACGTGGGCGCGCTGTGGCCCTCGATGCGGTTCACCGACGAGGCTCCCCCCGACTTCGACCCGTCGCGGGCCGCCGCCGCGGCCCCGCCGCCCACCACGCTCGACAAGGGCACGCGGCAGGCGCTCGCCGCGACCTTCCCGGGCAGCGAGGCGGTCGTCGAGCGGCTGGCCGGGCTGCTGGACGAACAACCCGCGGATACGGGCGCCTTCGACCGGTTCGGCGGTCTGGTACGCCAGTTGGCCGGCATCCATCCCGGCTCCCTCGGGGCGGACGTCCAGGACGAGGGCGGGCCGCACACCGTTCCGGCGATGCTCCAGGAGAACACGCACACCGTGTGCCTGCGGTTCGCCGACGCCCTGGAGGCGACGGCGGCGGTGGCGGACTTCCGGCTGCCCGGTGGCCTCGGCAGGGCGTGGAAGGGCGCGCGTGAACTGCTGCGCCAGGCCACGTACTTCGCGATGAAGCGGCGCGCGGGCAAGGTCGGCAAGGACGGGCTCGGCCCGCTGCTCGGCCGTCTGGCGGACGCCGCCCCGGACGTGCGGGTCCACCTGGTGGGGCACAGCTTCGGGGCGCGCCTCGTGTCGTTCGCGCTGGCCGGGCTGCCCACCGGGGACCGCACCGTGAAGTCGGTGACGCTGCTCCAAGGCGCCTTTTCCCACTACGCGTTCGCCGAGCGCGGCGTCCTGAAAGGGCGGCAGGCCCGCATCGACGGCCCGCTGGTGGCCTGCCACTCGCGCTTCGACACGGCGCTGGGCACCCTGTACCCGCTGGCGTCCCGGCTCGCCGGGGACGACCAGGGAGCCCTCGACCTCGGGGTGCGCTGGGGCGCGATGGGGTTCGACGGCATCCAGGACATCCCCGGCGCCGTCCGTCTCGACCTGACGGAGGCGCTGCGCTCGGGCGTCCCCGCCAAGGGGTGCGTGAGCGTGGACGCGGCCCAGGTCGTGCGCTCCGGGGGGCCTCCGATGGGCGCCCACAGCGACATCTGCCACGCGGAGCTGGCACGGGTCGTCCTCGGGGCCGGGCGGGTGCGCGCCTGACGGGCCCGCCCACCGGCGGACGGACGCGTCTGCCGGGGAGATCCCGGCAGCCGCGTCCGCGGTGGGTCAGACGTGGCTCACCCGCCTACCGGTGGGCCGGGAACTCGACCACCTGCTGGTACGTGGGACGGTTCTGCCACTGGACACCGCGGTGGGTGATGCCGCCGAGCGCCCGGTGAATGATGCTGTCCGCGCACCACTGGTCACCGGCCTTGCAGGCGTCGTCCCCTGGGTACACCTCGGTGGCCGGTTTCGCCGCCGCCTTGGCCAGCGTGGTCAGGAGCGCGTCCCGGCAGGCCGTGAGATCCCCGGCGCCGCAGTACGTGTCCCCCAGCGCGCCGCGCACGGGCTGGCCGAGCACCGTCCGCAGGTCCTTGTCGACGTAGCCCCACCAGCCGTACTGGAACGCCGATCCGGCGTGCGCGCCGGTCGGGCCGTGTCCGGCGGAGGGGGCCTCGTCGACGGTGAGCTGTCCCGTCAGCGCCCGGTAGAGGTCGTCGCCGAGGCCGGGCCTGAACTCGGCCTCCACCAGCAGCGGCCACCACGCGTCCATGATCCGCACCGCGTCGGGATGCGCGTACGTCTTCGAGCCGGCCGACGTCTGGTTGCGTTGTGCGCCCGCCTTGCGCCATGCCTCCAACTGCTGGACCACCTTGGCGAGTTGCGGGTCGTCGACCGGTTTGCCGCGGATCACCTTCAGGATCTCCGGCAGCACCTGCTCGCCGCGCAGGTCGGTCACCGCGGCCTCCTCCATGGCCTGGGTGAGCGAGGCCCGTGTGACGCCGCCCTCGGCGGTCAGCTTCTTCACGCGGTCGTCGAGGAGGTTCGCCCGGTGCACGGCGCCCAGGCGGAAGTTGGCGGCGGTGAAGCCCTTCGCCTGCTTGTTGTTCCAGGAGATGTAGTAGTCCTGGTCGACCGACTGGGGGTGCTGGGACGGCGGTGTCCGGGCCGCCGTGTTGTCGGCCGGGTCGAAGTCCTGCCACTCGTAGGCCTGTTCGCCCTTGACCGGCAGCGACATGTCGACGTCCTTGGCGCGCACCGGGTTGTCGCCGCTGTTGTAGTACGCGATGTCGCGCGCGTCGGCGTAGAACCAGTTGAAGGCGTAGCTGATGTGCTGCGCCGCCTTCTGGAAGGAAGCGGCGTCCGTGACGTAGGACGGGTCGTTCAGCATCTGGAAGCCGATGATCGAGTCGGCCTCGTGGCGGTAGGTCGAGCGCAGCGACGTGTAGGCGACGGGTTTGCCGTCGACCGTCGCGCGGTGCGTGACGATGCCGTACTTGGTGCGGAAGACCTGCATCCGGTAGGAGCCCGCGGCGGTCGAGTCGGCGACCGTCGGCTTCCAGGCGTTCTTCCTCTCCAGTTTCTCCATCGGGGTGCAGGTGCCGCGGTAGACGTAGGAGGTCGACGCCTTGGTGGGGGTGGACCCGTCCGGCTCGCACAGCGACACGGCGTAGGTGTCGGTGATGTCCTGGCCCGCGGAGGTCGCCGACCAGGCGTAGTCCTGGCCGCGGCCGAGCTGGATGTACATGCCGACACCGGCGAAGGAGACACCGCGGGCGCTGATCCCCGGGCCCTGCAACTCCTGCATCATCAGGAGCTGTGGCGCGAAGTAACCGGTCTGGGGGCCGAACACGGCGACGGGGTGGCCGGACGCGGTGTGCTTGCCGGAGACCAGCAGGGCGTTGGACATGCCCTTCCTGGCGGCCGAGTCCCTGAACATGTCGGCGGGCAGCACTCCGTCGTCGTACATGCCTCGCAGCGGTTCGAGGCGGGCCGGGGCCTTCACCGGGTCCTTGGCCACGGTCCCGGACCTCGCCGCGCTCGCCGCGGAGCCCGTGCGGTCGTACACGAGCGGTTCGCCGGTGACGGAGCCCTTGTCGGGCAGGGCCTGGCCGCGCGGGTTCGCCGGCTTGCCGCCGTAGGGGAAGCTCGTCCCGTCGTGGACGGTGGTGACGGCCTCGGGGTCGTCGCGCCCGCGGAAGGACTCCCAGACCTGGGTGCCCTTCTCGACGCCGTACTTCTCCTGGGCCGTGAGGAGCGAGAGGGCCGCGTCGACCTCTCCCCCGCCGCCGTTGCCGAACAGGCCGCCGACCACCGAGGCCAGCGCGATCATGTCGGTCACCTTGAACGGCTGTATCTCACCGATGTTGGTGATGGCGTCGATCTTGCCGGTGAGGACGTACTCGCCCGGGAAGTAACGGCCGTTCTTGGCCTTGGTGCGATACGCGTTGAGGCCGTCGATGTAGGCCTGGGCGTCCTCCATCGCCTGCTTGCCGCGCTCGCCGCCGGAGCTCTTGATGTAGTCGACCTGCTTCTGGAGATCGTCCTCGGTGTACGGCGCCTGCGGCCAGAACTCCTGTTCCAGGCCCTGGTTGGCGAGGGCGCCGCCGGCGAACGACGTCAGTTCGCCGCGCCCGATGTGACGGAACAGGTCGATCAACCAGAGGCGGTCCTGACCTGCGGCGAAGCCGGCGCCGAACTCGGTTCCGTAGCGCGTGGAACCTTTGATGTGGGGTACGCCGTTCTTCTTGTCACGGGTGATGGTCACATCGTCGCGGGGGCGGGTGACCGAGCTCACCTGATCGCTGGGGACACCGAAGGAGGAGTCGTTGAAGAAGTTGGTGAGCGTGTCATCGGTGAGTGAGGGGTAGCCGGACGACAGGGCGTCATAGGGACCGAGTTGATCGTCGGCGTGTGCGGGCTGGGTACCGAGCAGCTTGTTGGCGAGGATCTCGGCCAGCGTGGCGCTGCCGTTCGCTCCGGGCGGCAGGATGTCCGCGCACTGCCCCTTGCAGTAGTCGCTGACGGGTGCGGGTTCGTCGGCGGCCGTGGCCGTCGAGAGAGGGGAGAGCAGTCCCGCGGTGAGCACGAGCGCCGCGGCGGCCGTAAGTCTCCGAAGAGAGCTGCCGGCTCTGCCGCCGGCTTGTCGGTGCTGGGTGGTTCGTGGGATGCGTCGTCGCATGCCTGGTCCTCCCGACGATGGTGAGCCGGAGGTTACCGGCGGTTAGCCGACGACAGAAGATGAACATGCGTCACGTTTTCGGAATCATCACAGGGACCACTCGACGACTCCCCGGCCTCGGAAGGTGCCGGTGATGGGCCCCATCGGACATCGGATGGGACCGACCGCCCCGAAGAGGGATCCGATTCGCGTGTCGATACGTCTACTCGGCGACGCCGCTTCCTGACGGCGGTGACGCCGACGTACGTGTGACGGAGGTGCAAGGCGATGGCTGGATTCCGGAGTCTGGCAAGACAGGTGCGCGACCCACTGAGCGACCTGGCACTGCGGCGCTACTCGCTGCGCAAGTGCCTGGAGAGATTCGCTCCCTACGGCCACCGGGCCACCTGGGACCATCTGTGTTCCCGGGCCGGGTTCGGCCCCGAGGACCGCTCCCCCGACCCGGCCCGCCTGGTGGCGGCCCTGGAGGAGCTGGAGGAGGCGCGGGCCGTCTGGCTCGCGTACGAAGTCGCCTTCGCGCGGCGTCGGCGCAAGGAGAAGCACGACGGACTGCGCCGCCCCGGCAGCGTGGACGACTGGCACCGGCTGACCTGGGGCGGTTTCGGGGTCGCCTGGTGCGACGACCCGACGGTGCACCCCTCGGGCCCGCTGGCCGAGGTCCTGCGCCGGCTGATAGCGGCCCTGGAGCGTGAGCCGGGCGACTCCTGCCCCGTGTGCACGGGCACGGCGCTCGTCTGGAAGCACGACCTGGCGCACGAACCGTCGTCGGGCCCCGTCTGTTCCCACTGCGGCATCGTGGTGCCGCGACCGGTCCTCACCTCCGACGCCCTGGCCCGGGCCAGGCGCGCACGGCTGCTGGTCACGGCGTAGGGCGACGTACAGCGCGACGGGGGTGCGGGCCGGACACCGGCGCACCCCCGGATTCACCGTGCGGGGTCGGCGAGGCGTGCCTCCAGCGCGGCGGTGTCGGGCAGGAACCAGAGCTGACGGCCCCGGTTGCTCTCCTGCACGAAAGCGGCGAGTGCGGTACTCGCGGCGGTGTGTGCCTCGATGTCGCCGAGGACGGCGAGGCTCATCCGGTAGTTGGCGAACTTCTGCACCACATCGCCCGCGACGCGCGTCCGCAGTCGGAAGAAGTCCGGGTCGCACCGCTCGGCCGGGACGGCGACCCAGGAGGCGCCGCGGTATCCGGCGTCGCCGATCAGGTCGAGCGCGGCGCGCTCACCGTCGAGAAGCGGACCCTCGGGGGAGCACACGTACACGGGCACACCGCTCAACTCCCTCATGTCGTCGGCCTGTCCGGTCGGGGTTTCGGTCATCGGTAGTCCTCCACCAGCGTGTCGACGATCCTCAGCAGCTCGGCGGCCTGGGCCGGTCCGCCCAGCACAATGATCTTGAGTACGGCGCGCTCCTCGTCGTAGACGCTCTCCACGCGCAGCCGCCCGGCGCTCCGGTCGCCGCCGGAGCTGTGGGCCACGGCGACGACCGTGTTGCCCAGCCGCATGGCGGCCGCCGGGTCCACGCCGTCGATCTGGACGATGACGGACGCCTCGGCGTGCATCGCGGTGGTCGTACGGGGCACGGCCGGGGCGCCCGTGAAGGCGTCGAGGTCGTCGCGGGTGACGCGGTACCGGCGGCCGACCTGGGTGGCCTTCAACCGCCCGTCGCGTACGTAGCCACGCACGGTCCGGACGTGGAGGCCGAGGAGGTCGGCGACCTGATCGAGGGAGTAGTACTGTCGCTGCACTCCCTCAAATTACCTCAGCTTCCCGCCACGAGGGCATTTCAGGGAGTTTTAGTTCCGATCCCCGTCGTCGGTGGCTATTCGTCGGTGATGGTTCGGTGGCTGGTTGTCGGTGGTCGCTGGCACCATCGCGTTCATGGTCTTCATCCAGGTGTGTCTGAACGGTGCGCGCGGCGCGGAGGACGGAGCGGCCGTCCCGCTGTCGCCCGGCGCGATGGCCGAGGAGGCAAGGGCGGCGGTCGCCGCGGGCGCGTCCGATGTGCACGTTCATCCCAAGTCCCCGTGCGGGCAGGACACGTTGGCGCCGCGTTCGGTCGCGGCGACGCTCGCCGCCGTCCGGGATCGGGTGGCCGTACCGGTCGGCGTGACGACGGGCGCGTGGGCCGAACCCGACCCCGGGGCGCGTGTGGCGCGGATCCACGCGTGGACCGCCCTGCCGGACCATGCGTCGGTGAACTGGCACGAGCCGGGCGCCGAGGCGGTGGCCGCCGCGCTGCTGGAGCGGGGCGTCGGAGTGGAGGCGGGGATCTGGTCGGGCACGGACGGGGCGGAGCGGTTCGCGGCGTCACCGCTCGCGCCGCGGGTCCTGCGGGTCCTCGCCGAGGTGACCGACCCCGATCCGGTGTCGGCCGAGGGGACGGCCCGCGCGCTGCTGGACGACCTCGGCGGTGCGCACGGGCGGCCCGTCCTGCTGCACGGGGAGGAGGGCGGGGCGTGGCCGGTGCTGCGGCTCGCGCTGCGCCTCGGGCTCGCGACCCGGATCGGTCTGGAGGACACGCTGGTCCTGCCGGACGGGGCGCGGGCGCGGGGGAACGCGGAGTTGGTGACGGCCGCCGTCGGCCGGTGACGCCGGGGCGTCCGCACAGCCGCACAGTCTCACAGTCTCACAGCCGAGCTGCCGGAACGCTCCCGGGCGGGTGGCCCCGGGCCCGGCCGTCACGGTGCCGGACGGTCCCGGCGCTCCGCCATCAGACGCGAGCCGGTGAGCCGTTCACCGAAGACGTCGTCCGGGTTGGACAGGACACAGGTCTCCAGGGAGAGGCAGCCGCAGCCGATGCAGTCGGTGAGGTGGTCGCGCAGGCGGCTCAACTGCGTGATGCGCTCGTCCAGTTCGGCCCGCCATGCCTCGGAGAGGTGCGCCCAGTCCTCGCGGGTCGGGGTGCGCTCCTCGGGGAGTTCGGCGAGGGCGTCGCGGATCGTGGCGAGCGGGATGCCGACGCGCTGGGCGGCGCGGACGAAAGCGACCCGGCGCAGGGTGTCGCGGGTGTAGCGGCGCTGGTTGCCGGCGGTGCGACGGCTGGTGATGAGGCCCTTGGACTCGTAGAAGTGCAGCGCCGAGACGGCGGCGCCGCTGCGCGCCGACACCTGGCCGACGGTGAGCTCATGGACCTTCTCCGGAATCTGCGGCACCCGGCCGAGCCTAGTGCCCCGGCGGCCCGGGTTGTTAGCATGCCCAGAGTTCTGAGCAAGCGCTTAGACATGGAGCTGTGGGAGGTCACTGGACATGGCGGAGCCGCGGGTTTTCAAGGACGTCGACGCGCTGAAGGCCGCTGTCGGCGAGCAACTGGGCCACACGGACTGGGTCACGATCGAGCAGGAGCGGATCGACCGGTTCGCCGAGGCGACCGGTGACCACCAGTGGATCCACGTCGACCCGGAGCGCGCCAAGGAGGGGCCGTTCGGCACGACCATCGCCCACGGCTACCTGACGCTGTCGCTGCTGCCCCTGTTCGGGCCGCAGCTCATCGCGGTCGAGGGCGTCAAGATGGGCGTCAACTACGGGACGAACAAGGTGCGCTTCCCCGCTCCGGTCCCGGTCGGCTCGCGGCTGCGGGCGACCGCGGCCATCACGTCCGTGGAGGACGTGCCGGGCGGGGCACAGGTGTCGGTGGCGTTCACCGTGGAGCGCGAGGGCGGCGACAAGCCGGTCTGCGTCGCCGAGTCGGTGTCCCGCTACTACTTCTGAGCCTCCGCGCCCACCATCCTGAGCACGAGGTCGGCGTAGAGCGCGCCGACCTCGTCGGGGGTGCGGCGGCCCTCCGTGTTGAACCAGCGGGCCACGTCGATGCAGAGGGAGAGCACGGCGAGCGTCGTACCGGGGATGTCCTGGACGTCGAACTCCCCCGCCTTCACGCCGTCGTTGATGATCTCGCGCACGGCGGCGTCGCTGCGGCGGCGCAGGGCGACGATGGCGGGCCGGTGCTCCTCGCCGAGCGAGTCCAGTTCGTACTGGACGACCCGGGCGGTCGTGTGGTGCCCGGCGTGCCAGCGCACGAAGGAGCGGACCGCCTCCGTCAGCCGGTCGGCCGCGCTGCCCTCCCCGTCGGCCGCGCGGCGCAGGATCCGCAGCGCCTTCTCGTGGCCGATGCTGCTGATCCGCAGCAGCAGCTCTTCCTTGGTCTTGTAGTGGATGTAGAGCGCGGCCGGGCTCATGCCGGCACGGCTCGCGATGTCGCGGGTCGTGGTGGCGTGGTAACCGCGCTCGGCGAACGCCTCGACCGCGGCCACGAGCAGTCGCCGCGCGGCGTCAGGGGTGACCTCGGCCCACGGCATCTCGTCCACGGCCTGCTCCGCCTGGGCTGCCTGGTCTGGCTGCGCTGCCTGCTCAGCGACCTGCTCGTGCTGCGCCATCGCTCCGCTCACATCCTCCCGGGTACGTGCGCCCACACCATACCCTCCGGGGTGAGCGGGCGCTTAGGACAGACGGGCGGGACGGGCGGGACGGCGGCTCAGACCACCGGCTTGAACGGATCGTGCTCGGCGAGGATCTTCTCCAGGCGTGCCTGGTCCACCCGGCTCACGATCTGGCCCGCTTCCTGCCGGTCCCTGATCACCTTGGCCATGGTGAAGGCCGAGGTCGTGAGGTAGAGGACCGAGATGGCGAGGAACGCGCGGATCCAGCCGCTCGCGTCGAGGCTGTAGATGCCGATGGTGACCGCCGCGAGCGCCACCGCGAAGGAGGCGAGGGCCTGTCCGTAGAAGGCCGTGGTGTTCTGCTGCTTGACCGGTGTCTCACTCATACCGCACAGCATGGGCCGGTGTGGCCGCCGTCACCTCCGCTGCCCTACTCAGGTACGTACTCAGACGGCCGGACCGCCCGCGCTACGCGTTCCCGTCCCCGAAGCGGCGCCGGAACTCCTCCGCGAGGGTGCCGCCCGCCGCCTCGACGAGCCGTCCGACGATCGGGTGGACGACCAGGCTGGTGACCGCGCCGGCCAGGGCGGGCAGATGGCGGCCGAACCAGCGGCGTACGTACTCCATCGTGGACAGGTCGGGCTCCGGCGCCGTCGCGGACTCCTCCAGCTCGTCGAGGAGTTCACCGGCACGGTCCGGGGCGTCCGGTGGCAGGAGGGCGCGTACGCGGGCGAACTCGGCCCGCAGTGCGGCGAGTTCGGCCTCGGTGACGGGTGCGGCGGAGGACGTCTCGACGCGGGAGACGGTGTTGTCGCGGCCCACGACCACCTGGCCGGAGACATCGTGCGCGCGGACGTCGTAGCGGTCGCCTGGCGTGTGGGGCATGAGGTCTCCTCAGTCGATGACGGGTCCACCGGAGGTGGTCCCGGGCTGGGGTTCGGGTTCGGGTTCCGGACCGGGTCCGGGCGGGGCGTCGGGGCTCGTCGGCGGCACGGTCGTCGGCTCGGCGACGGCCGTGCCGGTCACGGTCAGCGTGATGTCCTGGTCGCCGTCGTCGTCGGGGATCACGACGCGTGCGCTGTAGTTGCCCGGTTTCCGGGGTGTGAAGGTCACCTCGAACGCGCACGGGCCACTGGTTCCCGACGGGGGCGGGCAGGACGTCAGGGACGTGCCCCAGTTGCCGGGGTCGTCGACCTTCAGGGCCTTCTCGTCGTCGCACGCGAGCCACGGGAAGCTCTCGCTCCCGGTCTTCTCCTCGCCGACGGTCAGCGTCCCGAAGTCGCGCGTGCCGAGCGGTACGGGCGGGCACGGGTCGTCAGGACGGCCCGGCCGCCCGACGACGGGAGGGGATGTCGACGGCTGCTCGGTGCCGGGGGCGGGGTCCGCGGGCGTCCGGCTCGGTTCCGTGCCCGAGGGGTCCGGTGTGCCCGGCGTACTCGGGCTGATCGAGGGTGAGCCGGGCGGGGTCCCGGTGACGCTCGACAACGGGCTCACCGAGGGGGTCACCGGGTCGCCGTCGCTCCCGGCCAGGGCCACGGCCCCGAAGACCCCGCTCGCCACCAGCGCCACCGCGCCGACGCCTGCCGCGACCGGATGTGTCGAGACCGTGCTCCGCAACGACCGGTGGGCCGCGCGGGCCCCGTGACCGCCCACGGGGCTGTGCCCCGGCGCACCGCTTCCCGGAGGTCCCGGCGGTCCCGGTCCGGGTGTCCCGCCTCCGTGGACGCCGCCCCCGGGCCCGCCGCCGTGCGCGGCCACCATTCCGGCGCCGCCGCCACCACCGCCCGCGCCCATGGCTGCCGCGCTCAGAGCGACCCGCCGCTTCTGCACCTCGTGGTGGAAGTACGCCTCGGACGCGCTGTCCCCGAGCGTCCGCGCCGCTGTCGTCCCGACGTCGAGGACGCGCCGCCACACGCCCCAGTGCAGCGAGAGCGCCAGCAGCGGCGCGGCGGCGCGAGCGAGGTCCCGTGCGGCCGTGTGGTCCCCGCGCCAGGCCGCCGAGGCGAGGACCCGGCCGGTCACCGCGGCGGCCTCCCCGGCCGCACGCCGGGTGGCGCGGATCCGCAGCCACTGGATGAGCGGCGGCGCGAGTTGTGCGGCGTCCCCCACGGCTCCGGTCCGGTGGGCGACGAGCGCGGCGAACCGGCCGCAGGCACGGAAGCCGTCGCCCTCGGCCTCGACCAGGCGCAGCGCCGTGAGCTCCGCCAGCACCGACGGATCGGGGCGGGCGCCGAACACGTCCAGCAGGGCGGCCGGTACGGGCAGCGGGTCGAGGACGCACAGCAGCCGCAGCAGGCCGGCCGCCGTCTGGGAGAGGCGGGCCGCGACGCCGACGGCGAGGGCCGTCTCGTCGATCCGGAAGGCACCGGGCGGCGGCCACGGAGGCTGGGCTCCGGCGGGGCCCCGGCTCGCCGCGTTCATCGCCGCGGCCGTCTGCACCAGGGTCTGCGGGTGCCCCTGGACGGTGCTGATCAGCCGCCGGGCGGCGTCCGCCTCGTACCCGTACGGTGTGCGCCCCAACTCCTGGGCGAGGAGGGCGAAGGCGTCGTTCTCGGGCAGTCCTTCGAGGCGCATGGGGCGGCTGTGGAAGCCCGCGACCCACTCCTGGGAGGCGGTGAGCAGATCGCACCCCCGCGCCATGTCCAGGAGCAGGGCCATGTCCTCGGCGGTGGCGTCGAGAGCGTCGACGACGAGCAGGATCCGCAGGGAGCCGAGCAGGCGGCGCAGCGTGGCCGGTTCGGGCTTGTAGCGGTCGGGGTCCCGGCCGCTCTCCGTCTCGTAGCAGCATTGGAACAGCTCCTGGAGGAGGTCCTCCAGCGGCATGCCGGTCGCGACGAGGTGGACGACGGGATGGCCGCGAGCGGCCTGGTCGGTGGCGAACCGGCGCAGCAGCGCGCTCTTGCCGATGCCCGGCGGTCCGAAGACCTGCACCGGCCTGCCGCCGGACAGCCAGGTGCCGATCGCCGCGAGTTCGTCGGTCCTGCCGACGAGGGGGGCCCGTCGGTCCGGCGCGGGGCCGAGGGGGCGCGGGCGCGGGCGGACCCGCGGCGGTCCCTCGGCGCGGTACGAGACCTGTGCGCCGTACTGGGCGTTGATGACGACGTTGTGTTCCCCGACGACGACCTGCCCGCCCACGTCCCCGTGCAGATCGATCCTGCCCCTGTCGCTCATGGGCTCGCCTTTCCCCCGTCAGCCCATGACAGCGGTCTACGCCGAACGGGCTGTGCGCACAAGGGAATGGCGACCCGTGCGAGTAATTGGCGCTTTTTGCTCAGGAGCTGTTCGGGGGGTGGCGCTTTCAGAACGCGGAGACTCCGGTCAGGGCGCGGCCGATGATGAGCTTCTGGATCTGGCTCGTACCCTCGTACAGGGTCATGACGCGGGCGTCGCGGAGCAGCTTGCCGACCGGGTACTCGTCGATGTAGCCGTAGCCGCCGAAGACCTGGAGGGCGTTGTTGGCGGCGCGGACGGCGGCCTCGGACGCGAAGAGCTTGGCCTGCGAGGCGGCGGTCGCGAAGGACTCGCCGCGGTCGATGAGGTCGGCGACGCGCCAGGTCAGCAGCCGGGCCGCGGCCACGTCCACCGCGATGTCGCTGATCAGTTCCTGGACGAGCTGGTACGAGGCGATCGGCTTGCCGAACTGCTCGCGCTCGCCCGCGTAGCCGACCGCGGCGTCCAGCGCCGCCTGGGCGATGCCGACGCAGCCCGCGGCCACCGACATCCGGCCCTTGGCGAGGGCGGACATGGCGATGGAGAAGCCCTTGCCCTCGGGGCCGAGCATCGCGGAGGCGGGGACGCGCACGTCCTCCAGGACCAGTTCGGCGGTGGCCTGGCCGCGCAGGCCGAGCTTGCCGTGGACGGTGCGGCGGGTCAGGCCCGGGGTGTCGGTGGGGACCAGGAAGGCGGTGACGCCCTTGTGTCCGGGCGCGTCGGTGGAGCGGGCGAAGAGCAGGACGACGTCGGCCCAGGTGCCGTTGGTGATGAACATCTTCGAGCCGTTGATCACGTAGTCGTCGCCGTCGCGCACGGCCCGCGTCGTCAGGTTGCCCGCGTCGGAGCCGGTGCCGGGCTCGGTGAGGCCGAAGCAGCCGAGCGCCTCGCCCGCCGTGAGCCGGGGCAGCCAGTGCCGCTTCTGCTCCTCGGTGCCGTAGCTCTGGATCGTCTTGGTGACCAGGCCGAGGGAGACCGAGACGATGCCGCGCACGGAGGAGTCGCCGCGCCCCAGCTCCTCGGTGACCAGGCAGTACGCCAGGTGGTCGCCGCCCGAGCCGCCGTACTCCTCGTCGATGGTCAGCCCGAGGAAACCGACCTCGCCGAGCTTCTTCACGATGGCGCGGTCGACCTCCTCGGCGCGGTCCCACGCCACCACGTGCGGCGCGATCTCGCGGTCCACGAAGTCCTTGGCCAGCCGCCGGACGGCCGCCTGCTCCTCGCTCAGCTCCAGATTCACGGACGACTCCCAGGCACGTGCGGCAGATGCTCGTAAATTAGCACTGCTAGTTTTTGGCTGACAGCCCTACTATGTGCCGCATGGCCCGACCGCGCAAGCCCCTCCTGAGCACCGACCGCATCGTCGACGCGGCCCGCGCCCTCGTCGACGCCGAGGGGCTCGCGGCCGTCTCGACCCGGCGGCTCGCGGCCGAACTCGGGGTGAGCGGACCGTCCCTGTACAACCACTTCCGTACGAAGGACCAGATCCTGGAGGCGGTCGCCGACTCGGTGAGCGCGCAGGTCGATCTGTCGATGTTCGACGCCGACGACCCGCGCGGCTGGCGGACCGCGCTGCACGACTGGGCCGTCTCCTACCGGGCCGCCCTGCGCGAGCACCCCAACATCGTGCCCGTCCTCGCCCAGGGCCCGGGCCGGCGCCCCGCCGGGCTGCGGCTCGCGGACGCCGTGTTCGGGTCGATGGTCGACGCCGGATGGCCGCCCGCGCAGGCCACGTCCATCGGCGCGCTCATGCGGTACTTCGTGATGGGCTCGGCGCTCGGCTCGTTCGCCGGCGGGTTCGTCGACGACGAGACCGCGTACGACCCGGCCGACTACCCGCACCTCGGCCAGGCGCACCTGCTCGCCGAGCGGCAGGACATCGTGGACGAGCGGGCGTTCGAGACGGGTCTGGCGGCGCTGCTCGACGGACTCGGCGTCCAGTACGAGCAGCTCGTGGCGAGCGCGCACTGACCGTTCGGCCCGCGCCGAAGCGTGCGCCCCGCATCCTTGAGCCATGGCTGCTTCCAGACAACCGGGCGCCCCGCGGCTCGCCGCGCTCGCCTCGCTGTTCGCCGACGAGACCCGCGCCGCGTGCCTGCTGGCACTGCTCGACGGGAGGGCGTGGACCGCGGGCGAACTCGCGCGGCACGCGGGCGTCGCCGCGTCCACCGCGAGCGAGCACCTCGGCAAGCTCGTCGCGGGCGGGCTCCTCGCGGAGGAACGCCAGGGCAGGCACCGCTACCTGCGTCTCGCCGACGCGCGCGTGGCGCAGCTCGTGGAGGGGCTCGCCGCGTACGCCGTGCCCGGTGGCGGCGAGCGGCCCCGCACGCTGCGGGCGTCGTCGGCGCGGGAGGCGATGGCGCGCGGGCGCACCTGCTATGACCATCTGGCCGGGCGGCTCGGGATCGCCGTGACCGACGGGATGGTGGAGCGGGGGCTGCTGCGCGTGGACGCGGGGTTCTCGCTGACCGACGCGGGGCTCGGCTGGTTCCGCGGCCTCGGGCTCGGCGCCGCGCTCGGTCCGGGCGGGCGGCGGCCTCTCGCGCGGGGGTGCCTGGACTGGACGGAGCGGCGTCTGCATCTGGCCGGGGTGGCGGGGGCGGCGTTGTGCCGCCACGCGTTCGACTCCGGCTGGGTGGAGCGGGTCGGCTCCGAGCGGGCGGTCCGGGTGACCGCGGCCGGAGCCGCCGTGCTCTCGGCCGAGCTGGGAGTACCCGAGGCTCTGTGACCCGGTCCGGCGCGAGGGGCTTCTCGCGCAGTTCCCTGTGCCCCTGAGACGCGCACCGCATGCGCCCTTCATCCACCGCCGGCCATCGGCCATCGGCCATCGACCCACCAGGAGACCCCGCCATGACCACCTCCCGCACCGGAGCACTCGCCGCATGCGTCACCGTCGTCCTGTGGGCCTCCGCCTTCGTGGGCATCCGCAGCGCGGGGGCCCACTACTCCCCCGGCGCCCTCGCCCTCGGCCGGCTGCTCGCCGGGGCCCTCGTGCTCGGCGTCATCTGGGCCGTGCGGCGCGAAGGGCTGCCGCCCCGGGAGGCGTGGCGCGGCATCGTCGTGTCGGGGGTGCTCTGGTTCGGGGTGTACATGGTCGCCCTCAACTGGGGCGAGCAGCAGGTCGACGCGGGGACGGCCGCGCTGGTCGTCAACATCGGCCCGATCCTGGTCGCGCTGCTCTCCGCCCGGTTCCTCGGCGATCCGCTGCCGCCGCGGCTGCTCGCCGGGATGGCGGTGTCCTTCGCGGGCGCGGTCGCCGTCGGGTTCTCCATGGCCGGTGAGGGCGACGCGTCGGTCGTGGGCGTGGTGCTGTGCGTCGTCGCCGCGGTCGGGTACGCCTGCGGGGTCGTGGCGCAGAAGCCGGCGCTGGCGCGGGCCAGTGCGTTGCAGGTGACGACCTTCGGGTGTCTGATCGGGGCGGTGGCGTGCCTGCCGTTCGCCGGGCAGTTGGTGCACGACGCGGCCCGCGCGCCCGCCTCGGCGACGCTCAACGTGCTCTATCTGGGCGTGTTCCCGACCGCGCTCGCCTTCACCACCTGGGCGTACGCGCTGGCCCGCACGTCCGCGAGCCGCATGGGCGCAACGACGTACGCCGTGCCCGCCCTGGTCGTCCTGATGTCCTGGCTCCTCCTCGACGAGGTGCCGGGGCTCGTCACGCTCGGCGGGGGCGCGCTGTGCCTGGCCGGGGTGGCGGTGGCCCGTTCGCGGCGCCGCCTCGCCGTGGAGTCCGCCCCGGCGCCCGCCTCCGCCGGGAAGCGGCGGTGAGGGCGTCGGGGCGGTGAGCGGTGCGGCGGGCGGGGCGGTGTCAGAACATGACCAGGGCCCGGCCGCCCTTGCCTGCCACCATGTTGTCGAACGCCGCCGGGATGTCGTCCAGGGTGATGTGTTCCGTCACGAGCGCGCTCAGGTCCAGGCGGCCCGCGCGGATGTGGTCGGCGAGGACCGGGAGGTCCCTGGCCGGGTCGGAGTTGCCGTAGACGCAGCCCGCGAGGGTGCGGCCCCAGTGGAAGATCTCCAGGGCGTTGAAGGTGACCTGCTGGTCCTTGCCGCCGATGCCGACGACCGTGGTCCGCCCGCCGCGGCGGGTCGACTCCCAGGCGGTGCGGATCGTCACGGCGCGGCCGACGCACTCGACGGCCACGTCCACGCCCTGCTTGCCGGTGAGCGCGCGGATCTCGCGGGCGGTGGTCTCGGAGGCGACCACGTAGTCCGTGGCGCCCGCCCCGCGGGCCAGCTCCTCCTTGGCCGGGGAGACGTCGACCGCGATGATCTTCGAGGCGCCCGCGATGCGCGCGGCCTGGAGGGTGGCGAGGCCGACGCCGCCGACACCGAACACCGCGACGGTCTCGCCCTCGCGGACCCGCGCGGAGTGGTGGACCGCGCCGTATCCGGTGAGCACGGCGCAGCCGAGGAGCGCCGCGTCCGCGAGGGGGACACCGGCCGGGGCGGGCAGGACGCAGTTGGCGGCGACGACGGTCTCCTCGGCGAACGCGGCGACGTTCAGGCCGGGGTGCAGGTCGGAGCCGTCGCAGGAGCGGTGCGCGTACACGTCGGCCGCGCCGGCCAGCGCGTCGACGCACAGCCATACCTCGCCGAGCGAGCACGGGTGGCATTTCCCGCACGACGGTGCCCAGTTGAGGACCACCTCGTCGCCGGGCGCGACCTGTGCGACGCCCTCGCCGACGGAGACGACGGTGCCCGCGCCCTCGTGGCCGAGGACGGCGGGGACGGGCAGGCGCATCGTGCCGTTGGTCAGGGACAGGTCGGAGTGGCAGACCCCGGCGGCGGCGAGCTTGATACGGACCTGGCCGGGCCCCGGCTCGGGCAGGTCGATGTCGGCGATCTCCAGCGGGGAGCCGACGGCGGGCAGTACTGCGGCGCGGACCATGAAGGGATCAACTTCCTCAGAACTGGAGGGACTTGGTCTGGAGGTACTCGGACAGGCCGTGCGAGCCCAGCTCGCGGCCGACGCCCGACTGCTTGTAGCCGCCGAACGGGGCGAGCGGGTTGAAACGGCCGCCGTTGATGTCGACCTGCCCGGTCTCCATGCGGCGCGCGAAGGCGACGGCCTCCGCCTCGTCACCGGCCCAGACGGCGCCCGCGAGCCCGTACACGGTGCCGTTGGCGATCCGGACGGCGTCGTCCTCGTCCTCGTAGCGGATGAGGGAGAGGACCGGGCCGAAGATCTCCTCCTGGGCGACGGTCATGTCGGGCGTGACGTCGGCGAAGACGGTGGGCTGCACGAAGTAGCCCTGCTCGCGCGGCGACTCGGGGCCGCCCGCCACGATCCGGGCCCCCTCGGCGACGCCCTTCTCGATGTAGCCGCGCACGCGTTCCTGCTGCTTGGCGTTGACGAGCGGGCCGATGCGGTCGCCGTACTTGGCGGCGGCGGTCGCGGCGAGCTCGACCGCCTCGTCGTACTGCGAGGTGTGGACGAGCATGCGGGTCCAGGCGCTGCACGTCTGGCCGGAGTTGCCCATCACGTTGGCGACGCCGACGTTGACGGCCTTGCCGAGGTCGGCGGAGGGCAGGATGACGTTGGCCGACTTGCCGCCCAGTTCGAGGGCGACGCGCTTGACGGCCGCGCCCGCCGTCGCGCCGATCCGCCGGCCGACGGCGGTGGACCCGGTGAAGGAGATCAGGTCGACGTCGGCGTGCTCGGCGAGGGCCTGGCCCGCGACCGCGCCGACCCCGGTGACCAGGTTGAAGACGCCCGCGGGCAGGCCCGCCTCGTGGACCGCCTCGGCGAAGAGCTGGGCGGTCAGCGGCGTGTCCTCGGCGGGCTTGAGGACGACGGTGCAGCCCGCGGCGAGCGCCGGGGCGACCTTGGCGACGATCTGGTGGAGCGGGTAGTTCCAGGGCGTGATGGCGCCGACGACGCCGACCGGCTCGGAGTAGACGGTGGAGTTGCCGACCTTCTCCTCGAACGGGTAGGTCGCGGCGAGTTCGGCGTACGAACCCGCGACGAGGACCGGTACGCCCGCGTGCACCGTCTGCGAGAACTTCAGCGGGGCGCCCAGCTCCGCGGTGACCGTCTCGGCGATCTCGTCCTTGCGGGCGGCGAGGACGTCGCGGAGCGCGGCGATCCGCGCGGCGCGCTCGGCGGGCGGCGTCGCGGCCCAGCCGGGGAAGGCGGCCCGGGCGGCGCGCACGGCGGTGTCGACGTCCTCGGCGGTGCCCGCGGGGACATGGCCGATGACCTGCTCGTCGACCGGGTTGACGACGGCGATGGTGCCGCCGCCCGCGGCCGGGCGCCAGGCCCCGTCGATGTACATCCCGTCGTGGGCCTTCATGGGCTCTCCTTCTGGTGCGGGCTCGGCGTCTCGTGGTGCGCGCGCGTCGTCACCCCCAAACTAGCGCTGATAGTTTTCCGGCGCCAGAGACGTCGGTCACCTGTCGCCCCGAGCCCCGCCGCGATCAGCAGCAGCCCGCCGAGCATCACGAACGGCGCGGCCGTGCCCACCAGACCCGCGACGAGTCCCGCCGACGCCGGGGCCGCGACCTGGCCGAGCCGGTTGCCGGTCAGCCGCAGGGCGAGCGCGGTGGAGCGGGCGCCCGGGGGCGCGGCCCGGACCACCGTGGTCATGGACAGCGGCTGCCCGACGCCGAGGCAGAAGCCGAGCAGCACCAGCATCAGGCCGAGCGCCCAGACCGGGACCGGGAGGGCGATGCCCGCGCAGAGCACGGCGGCCAGCAGGCAGGTGGTGGTGATGAGGGCGGCGCGGCCGAGCCAGTCGATGAGCGGGGTCATGACGAGCCGGCAGGCGATCGTCGCCCCGGCGCGCAGGCTCAGCAGGACCCCGATGACGGAGGGGGCGATGCCGCGGTCCTCGCCGACCACCGGGAGGTACGCGGTGAGGATGTCGGTCGCCGAGAGCACGGCGAGGCTGATGTAGATGCCGCCGGGGACGCCGCGGGTGCCCAGGATGCGGTGCACGGGGACGCGCGTGTCACCCTTCGCGGGGCCGGTGTCCGCGGCCGTGGGACGGGCCTCGATGCGCCAGAGCGACGTGAACGCCACCACGCAGCCGCCCGCCGCGACCAGCAGCGCGAGGGCGCTCGTGCCCGCCCTGTCCGGGCCGCCGATCAGGGCGCCGGCCGCGACGGGTCCGATGAGCTGGCCGAGGGAGGCGCCGATGGTGAAGTGGCCGAAGTCGCGGTCCTGTTGGTCGGGGGCGGACCGGCGGGCCACGATCGACTGGGCGCCGATGACGAAGCAGAGGTGGCCGAGGCCCATCACCCCGCTCCACGCGGCCATCGCCACGAGGGAGTGCGCGAGGCCGCTGAGCGCGCAGCCGCCGGAGATCAGTACGACGCCGGCCCACAGCAGCGGGGCGCAGCGGCCGTGGTCGGTGCGCCGGCCGAGCGGGACCGCGGCGAACAGCGGGAGGAGGGCGTAGACACCGGCGATGACACCCACCGCGCGTTCGTCGGCACCGAGCGCGAGGGCCCGGTAGGAGACGGCGGGCCGCGCCATCGACACCGCCGCCTGCGCGAAGCCGAAGGCGATGACGAGGCGCAGCAGCCAGGCCCGGTTCACCGGGTCACACGATCCCGAACAGCAGGCCCGCGCCGAGGACCACCAGGGCGGTCAGCGCGGCCCATTTCACGGTGAACCTGGTGTGGTCGCCGAACTCGACCTTGGCCATGCCGACGAGGACGTACACGGCGGGCACCAGAGGGCTCGACATGTGCAGCGGCTGGCCGACGAGGGAGGCCCGGGCGATCTCCAGGGTGGAGACACCGTGCGCGTTCCCGGCCTCGGCGAGGACCGGCACGATGCCGAAGTAGAAGCCGTCGTTCGACATGAAGTACGTGAAGGGGATGGAGAGCACGCCGGTGACCAGGGCCATGTGCGGGCCCATCCAGTCGGGGATGCCGCTGACGACCCACTTCGCCATGTGGTCGACCATGCCGGTGCCCTGGAGGACGCCGGTGAAGACGGCGGCGGCGAAGACCATCCCGGAGACGTTGAGGACGTTCTCGGCGTGGGCGCCGATGCGGGCCTTCTGGTCCTGCATGTGCGGGAAGTTGACGGACAGGGCGAGGGCGGCGCCGAGCATGAAGAGGACCGGGATCGGCAGCAGCTCCATGATCATGGCGGTGAGCAGGGCGACCGTGAGGAGCGCGTTGAACCAGTACAGCCTGGGGCGCAGGGTGGCGCGGTGCGGGTCGAGCCCGGCCAGGGTCTCCCCGTCCTCGTTCTCGTACGAGGGCGCGGCGTCGCCACCGGTGCCGCCGCCGGCGACCGGGGTGCCCGCGCCGCCGCCCGACCCGACCAGGACCTTCTCGTCGGCGGTCTCGGTGACGGTCTCCTCGACCACGGCGTCCAGGGAGAGGTGGCCGAGCCGCTTGCGCTCGCGGCGTCCGAGGACGTAGGCGAGGACGAGGACGGCGACCATGCCGACGGCGAGGGCCGGGATCATCGGTACGAAGATGTCGCC
This sequence comes from Streptomyces sp. NPDC102406, assembly GCF_044765725.1. Lineage (NCBI taxonomy): Bacteria > Bacillati > Actinomycetota > Actinomycetes > Kitasatosporales > Streptomycetaceae > Streptomyces > Streptomyces sp. NPDC102406. Next base: position 83,075 of record NZ_JBIWKP010000012.1, read on the forward strand.
GGCGTCGACCTTGAGTGCCGTGGCGGCGCGGGCCGTCGGGCCGCCCCAGGGCAGGGTGTTCATGACGCCGTTGGCGGTCGCCGCGACTCCGGTCATCACGACGAGGCTCATCTTCAGACGCTTGTACAGCGGGTACATCGCCGAGACGGTGATCATGAAGGTGGTGGAGCCGTCGCCGTCCAGGGAGACGATCGCGGCGAGCACGGCGGTGCCGACGACGATGCGGACCGGGTCGGCCTTGGCGAAGCGCAGGATGGCCCGCACGACCGGGTCGAAGAGGCCGACGTCGATCATCACGCCGAAGTAGACGATCGCGAACATCAGCATCGCCGCGGTCGGCGCCAGGTCGCCGATGCCCGCGATGACGTAGTCACCGAGGTGCGCGCCCTTGCCCACCAGGACGCAGAAGAGCGCCGGGATGAGCACGAGCGCCGCGATCGGCGACACCTTCTTCATCATGATCAGCACCAGGAAGGTGGCGATCATGACGAATCCGAGGATGGTCAGCATGGAGTGGGTCCCTACGTTCGCCGTTGAACTCCCGCCCGGGGATGGCGGTCAGCGCGACGTTAGGGGCGTTCCGATCGTGTTAACAAGATGTTGACGCGCGAGCAATAAGCGCAAAACTACTGGTCACGACGGTGACTGCGGCTCCGCGTCCACCTCGACGGGGACGGCGTTGAGGACGGCGGTGCCGGAGAGCGGGTCGAGGAGGCTGCCGTCGAGCAGTTGGTTGACGTTCACCCCGGGGTCCTGGGCGGCGACACCGAGCCGGGTCCCGGGGCGGTCGTGGCCCCAGCCGTGCGGCAGGCTGACGACGCCGGGCCGCACCGCGTCCGTCACCTCCACGGGCGCCACGACCGCGCCGCCCGCCGCCGTGACGCGCGCGGGCAGGCCGTCGCGCAGCCCGAGCCGGGCCGCGTCGTCGGGGTGGACGTGCAGGGTGCAGCGGTTGGAGCCGCCGACGAGGGCGGGGATGTTGTGCATCCAACTGTTGTTGGAGCGCAGATGGCGCCGTCCGACCAGGACGAGCCCGTCCTCCTTGTCGCCGAGGGCCCGGCGCAGCCTGGGCAGGTCGTCGGCGAGGGGCTGCGGCAGGAGTTCGATCCGGCCGGTGCGGGTCTTCAGGAGGCCGGGCAGTCGCGGCTCCAGCGGGCCCAGGTCGATGCCGTGCGGGTGGGCGAGCAGATCGTCGAGGGTGAGGTCGTAGGGGCCGAGGCGCAGCATCATGTCGAGGCGCCGCTCGACTCCGGTGCGGCCGGTGAGGTCGCGGGCGAGCTGCTCGGGGTCGGCGCCGAAGCAGGGCGAGTGCGGGGTGGCGACGGCCTTGGCGAGGGTGGTGCGGATGGCCGTCTCGTCCACGGTCTCCGCGGACGCGCCGTGGTGTCCGCCCGCCGCGAGGACGAGCCGGGCGTGGAGGGTGCACTCGTCGGGCTGTCCGTCGTCGAGGGGGACGGCGGGCCGGGTGTAGCGGGCCTGGTTGCGCACGGCGAAGGTGTTGAACGCGAAGTCGTAGTGGCCGCTGCGGGACGGCGGGGGCGGCGGCAGCACGACGTGCGCGTGCCGGGACGTCTCGTTCAGGTAGGGGTCGACGCTGACCATGAAGTCGAGCGATTCCAGCGCCTTGTCGAGCCGGTTGCCGTCGGGGGCGGAGAGGACCGGGTTGGCGGCGATCGCGATGACCGCCCGGACCGCGCCCTCGCCGGGGGTGTCGATCTCCTCGGCGAGCGCGGCGAGCGGCAGCTCCCCCTTGGCCTCGGGGTGGCCGGAGACGCGGCTGGTCCAGCGGCCGAGGGCGAAGCCCTTGCCCGGTCCTGCGGGGCGGGGCGCCGGTGCGGTGGCGGAGAGGGGGAACAGGGCGCCGCCGGGCTTGTCGAGGTTGCCGGTGAGGATGTTCAGGACGTCGACGAGCCAGCTCGCCTCGGTGCCGAAGGCCACGGTGGTGGAGCCGACGCGTCCGTAGACGGCGGCGGTGGGCGCCGCGGCGAGTGCGCGGGCGAGGCCGCGGATGTCGTCGGCGGGTATGTCGCAGCGCCCGGCGACGGCCTCGGGCGTGAAGTCCCGCATGGCGGCGGCCAGTTCGTCGAGGCCGTGCAGGTGCTCGGCGAGGTGCGGTCCCACGTCGACGAGTTTCTCCTCGAAGAGGACGTGCGCGAGGGCGGCGAGCAGCAGGGCGTCCGTGCCGGGCCGGATCGCGAGGTGCCGGTCGGCCGCCTTGGCGGTGCGGGTGCGGCGCGGGTCGATGACGGTGAGGGTGCCGCCGCGGGCGCGCAGCGCCTTCAGCTTGCCGGGGAAGTCCGGCGCGGTGCACAGACTCCCGTTGGACTCCAGGGGGTTGGCGCCGAGGAGCAGGAGGTGGTCGGTGCGGTCGAGGTCGGGCACGGGGATGGCGTTGGCGTCGCCGAACAGCAGTCCGCTGGAGACGTGCTTGGGCATCTGGTCGACGGTGGAGGCGGTGAAGAGGTTGCGGGTGCGCAGGGTGGCGAGGAGGAGCGGCGGGTAGAGGGCGCCGGCCATGGTGTGCACGTTCGGGTTGCCGAGGACGACGCCGACGGAGTTCGGCCCGTATGTCTCGATGACCGGTCGCAGTCCGGCGGCCACGGCGTCGAACGCCTCGTCCCAGCCGGTCTCCTGGAGCCGTCCGTCCTTGCGCACGAGGGGCCGGGTGAGCCGGTCGGGGTCGGCGTCGACGGCGCCGAAGGAGGCGCCCTTGGGGCAGATGAAGCCCTTGCTGAACACGTCCTCCCGGTCGCCTCGGGCGCCGGTGACGCGGCTCCCCTCGATGGTGAGGCTGAGCCCGCAGGTCGCTTCGCAGAGCGGGCAGATACGCAGGGCGGTGCGGGGCATGGTCGTCTCCCGGGACGGTGGCGTGGCGCGCAGGCGAGTTGAGCATACCGAGCGGTATGGAGCGGGGGGAGGTGGTCGGCCGAAGAGATCGGCACGCTCACGGCGCCGACACCTGGGTCCGCTCCGGTCGGTCCAGCACCCGCGCCAGATAGGCCCGCAGCAACTGCCTCGTCTCCTCGATGATGTGCTCGTCACCCGCCGGATCGATCCGGAACGCCAGGCGGACCAGGGCGTCGGCGGACTCCACGGCGACGAGGAAGGTGCGGCGCAGGGCGGCGTCGGGGGTGCGGCCGAGATGGGGCGCGAGGAGGTCGGTGAGCGTGTCGGCGACGCGGTGGTTGGGGTCGGCGCCGGGGTCGCCGACGGGGACCTGCGTCCCGAAGTCGACGAGGTGGAAGCCGGGCGCGGTGCGCTTCATGACGAGGTATTCGTCGAGGACGGCGTCCATGGCGCCGCGCCAGTCGTCCGCCGCCGTGCCTCCTAGCCGCTCGGCGACGCGTTCGGCGTAGCGCTCCAGGTTGCGCTGGGCCAGGGCGTCGACCATGGCGCGCTTGTTGCCGAAGAAGCGGTAGACGGAGCCGATGGGCACGTCGGCGCGGACCGCGACGGCCCGGGTGCTCAGTTCGTCGTAGCCCTCCTCGTCGAGGAGCCGCGCGCAGGCGTCGAGGATCCGGGTCAGCCGCTCGGCACTGCGCCGCTGCACGGGCGCGCGGCGCAAGGACGGTGGGTGGTCCATGACGGCCAGCCTAGGGGGGAGGGGCGCCCTCTTGCGCGGGCCGGTACCGAATCCTACGGTTGTGCATAGGAATCAGGGACGAGGGAGCGAAGATGAGCGGGGACGTCCGCAAGGCGGCCGAGGGTCTGGCCTATCTGTCCGGTTTCGGGAACGAACACAGTTCGCAGGCGGTTCCCGGCGCCCTGCCCGAGGGCCGCAACTCTCCGCAGCGCGCCCCTCTCGGCCTCTACGCCGAGCAACTCAGCGGTACGGCCTTCACCGAGCCCCGCGCGCACAACCGGCGTTCGTGGCTGTACCGGATCCGTCCGTCCGCCGCGCACCCGGAGTTCACCCGCGTGGAGAACGGGGCGGTGCGCACCGCCCCCTTCACGGAGACCGCCACCGACCCCAACCGCCGCCGCTGGGACCCGCTGCCCGCGCCCGCGCCCGGCACGGACTGGCTGTCGGGCCTGTGGACCCTCGGGGGCAACGGCGACGCGGCGCAGCGCACCGGCATGGCCGTGCACCTGTACCACGCCGACTCCCCCATGAAGGACCGGGTGTTCAGCGACGCCGACGGGGAACTGCTGATCGTGCCCGAGCGCGGCGGGCTGCTGCTGCGCACCGAGTTCGGCCTGCTCGCCGCGGACCCCGGCGAGGTCGCGCTGATCCCGCGCGGGGTGCGCTTTCGCGTGGAACTCCTCGACGAGAGCGCCCGCGGCTACGTCTGCGAGAACTACGGCGCCCCGTTCCGCCTCCCCGACCTCGGCCCGATCGGCGCCAACGGCCTGGCGAACGCGCGGGACTTCAGGGCCCCCGTCGCCGCGTACGAGGACACCGAGGGGGCCGTGGAGGTCGTCAACAAGTTCTGCGGCAACCTCTGGACGGCCACGTACGACCACTCCCCCCTCGATGTCGTCGCCTGGCACGGCAACCACGTCCCGTACGTGTACGACCTGCACCGCTTCAACGTCATCGGCACGATCTCGTACGACCACCCGGACCCGTCGATCTTCACGGTGCTCACCTCGCCGTCGGACACCCCGGGCCTCGCGGGCGTGGACTTCGTGGTGTTCGCGCCGCGCTGGCTGGTGGGCGAGGACACGTTCCGGCCGCCGTACTTCCACCGGAACGTGATGAGCGAGTACATGGGGCTCATCGACGGCGCGTACGACGCCAAGGCCGAGGGGTTCGTGCCCGGCGGGGGTTCGCTGCACAACATGATGTCGGCGCACGGTCCCGACCGGGAGACGTTCGAGCGGGCGAGCGCCGCCGAGCTGAGGCCGCAGAAGGTGGACGACGGACTCGCATTCATGTTCGAGACGCGGTGGCCGATCACGGCGACCGCGCAGGCCGTCGGCGCGGAGCATCTGCAACGCTCCTACGACGACGTGTGGCGCGGACTCGAACGGCACTACGGGCGGTGAGGGCGGGGGCCGCATTGCGTCGCGGGCCCACGACCGATACGGATAGGCCGTGACCTCCTTCGCCCCGGACTCGATCGTCCTGAACCGCAAACTGCCGCTCTGGTATCAGGTGTCGCAGTCCCTGCGCGCCTCCATACTCGGCCGGTCGCCGCGGGATCCGCTGCGGCTGCCCACCGAGGAACAGCTCGCGGGGCATTACGGGGTCTCCGTCCTCACCATGCGGCAGGCCCTCAAGGAGCTGGAGGACGAGGGGCTGATCACCCGGCACCGGCGCCGCGGCACGTTCATCGAGCCGTCGGCGCGCCAGGGGGCGCCGGTCCGCCTCCTGGGCTCCGTCGACGCCATCGTGGCCCAGCAGTCCGGGATGACGACCGAGCTGCTCGGCCATGGCACGGCGCCGGTCCCGGTCGCGTACGCCGAGCTGTTCCCGGGGACGGGGTCGGTGGCGACGTACCACCGGCTGCGCAGCGACGACAAGACGGGCGAGCCGACGAACCACGCCCGCAACTACCTCAGACCGGAGCTGGCCGGGCAGGTCGACGTGGCGGATCTGGCGCGCTGGCCGATGACGAAGGTGCTGCGGGACGTGGTCGGCGTGCGGATCAGCCGGATCACCGACTCCGTGGAGGCGCGGCTCGCGGACCCGGAGACGGCCCGCCTGCTCCAGGTCCCGCTGCTCAGCCCGATCCTGCACTACACGGGCATCACCTACGACGAGGAGGGGCAGGTGCTCGACGTGGCGGTGATCCACTATCGCGGCGACCGCTTCTCCTTCACGGTGACGCTGGACGCCCACTGACGGGCCGCGGAGGCGACGTACCATGCCGGGCGTGACGAACGACGGGCCGCTCACCGACGCCATGCCGCTCTCGGACCTCATGCCGTGGTCCGTGGCGCCCCTGCGCCTGGGCCGCGGCTGGCCGCTCGCGCCGGACGCCGCGTCCCTCAAGGCCCGCTGGAAGGCGTTCGTCACGTCCCCCTCGGAGCGGCGCGAGGCGCTGCTCCAGCCGTCGCGGGCCAGGACACTGCGGGCCGGCGCCGCCCAACTGCCGGGCCGGCGCGCGGGGACCGAGCCGCTGGCGCGGGCGAAGGGGCCGTGCCCGGAGCCCGTGCGGGTGCTGCACGGGCCGTTCGACGAGCAGTGGCTCATTCCCGACCAGCGGCTGATCGACGCGGCCAGGCCCGAACTGTGGCGGGTCGCGGACGAGCACCAGCTCTTCCTCGTGGAACAGGGGTACGTCCCCGGCGCGGGCGGCCCCGCGGTGCTGGCCTGCGCCGTCCTGCCGGAGGGCCGCTCCCCCGCCGGGCGGCCGGGCCGGATCCGCCCGCTGTACCGGCGCCCGGGCGGCGCCGAACCCAACGTCGCCCCCGGCCTCCTGACCTATCTGTCGGACAGGTACGGCGTGCCGGTGCGGCCCGAGGATCTGCTGGCCTGGGTGCTGGCGAGCGCCACCCGGGACGCCGAGGAGTGCCGGGTGCCGCTGCCGGTGGACCCGCAGGTGTGGGCGCGCGGGGTCGAACTCGGCCGCCGTGTCCTGTGGTTGCACCGGCGCGGGGCGGGCGCGGACCGCCCGCGGCTGCCCGGCGGGCGCCGCCCCTACGTCCGCGCCCCGCTGCCGGCCCGCCCCGCCGAACTGCTCCACGACCGCGAGGAGGAGGCGCTGCTCGTCGGCGACGGCCGGATCGCGCCGGTCCCGGCCGCGGCCTGGGACTTCCACGTCAGCGGGGTCCGCGTCCTGGAGCAGTGGTTCGCGCGCCGCACGGCACCGGCCGAGCCGGGCACGCTGGCGGCCGTGCGCCCGGCGACCTGGCCGCAGCCCTGGACGTCGGAGCTGCTCGAACTCGTCACGGTCCTGACCCTGCTGGCCGAACTGACGCCCCTCCAGAGCGAGTTGCGGAGTACGCTCGGCGACCTCATCGGCCCGTACGAGCTGCGGCGCGCACAGGTGCTGCCGGTCCCGGCGACCGCGCGCCGCCCGGCGACCGTCCTCGACCAGCCCGAGGAGGGGCCCGGCGGCCAGTTCGCCATCCTCTGACGGCCCCTCCCAGCCAATTCCTCGTCGCCCCCTACCGGCGGGCGGGCCCTCAGCCCGTCACGAAACCCTCCACGGTCCGGCGCAGCGCCCGCTCGAACACCGCCTCCAGATCGATCGGCCCCGAGTCCTCGGCGAACGCCGCGGCGAGGCGCGGGTAGCGGCCGGAGGCCACCTGTCCGCCCAGGTAGGCGATGCGGACCGCCTGTTCCTGTTCGGCGCTCCACGGCAGTGACCGGGTCCGCTCCCCGGTGGCGATCTCGTTGGCGACGTAGGTGGTGACCACGCCCGTCACGGCGGCGATCAGCTCCATCTTCGTGCCGTACGCGAGCTCCAGCGGGTCCAGGCAGCGCAGGCAGTACTCCAGGTACGTGAGCGCGTTCGGGCTGAAGCCGTAGACCGGCGACATCAGCCGTGGCAGCCAGGGGTGCCGGTGCATCAGGGCCCGGGTCTGCCGGGCCAGGGAGAGGACGTCCGCACGCCAGTCGCCGGTCGGCTCCGGGTAGGCGTACTCGGCGCTGACGGCGTCGACCATCAGCTCGTACAGGTCCTCCTTGCGCGGCACGTAGTTGTAGAGCGACATCGTGCCCATGCCCAGCTCGGCGGCGATCTTGCGCATGGTCACCGCGTCGACGCCCTCCGCGTCGGCCACCCGCACGGCCACCGCCGCGATGTCGGCCCTGCTGTGCGCGGGCCGTGGGCCGCGTCCGGCGCGCTCGGGGCGCGCCCAGATCACTTCGGGTACGGCCGGTCGGACCGCCATGGATCATCACCTCGCCCACCATCGTAGTTACGTACGGCGTACGTAGTGCGCTATGGTGCGGCCATGACTTCTACGTACGCTGTACTTAGTGAAGGTCTGGAGAAGCGCTTCGGTTCGGGCCCGAAGGCCGTGCACGCGCTGCGGGGCCTCGACCTCGCCGTACGCGAGGGGACGGTCTGCGGACTGCTCGGGCCGAACGGCGCCGGGAAGACGACCGCGGTCCGGCTGCTCACCACCCTGCTGCGCCCGGACGGCGGCACGGCGCGGGTCGCCGGGCACGACATCACGCGCGCCCCGGCCGCCGTCCGCGGCAGCATCGGCGTCACCGGGCAGTACGCGTCGGTCGACGGGGAGCTGACCGGGCGGGAGAACCTGCGCCTGTTCGCCCGGTTGCTGCGCGCGCCCCGGGCGCGGGCCGACGAGCTGATCGAGCGGTTCGCGCTCACCGAGGTCGCGGACCGCCTCGCGCGCACCTACTCCGGCGGCCTGCGCCGCCGCCTCGATCTCGCGTCGAGCCTGATCACCCGGCCCGCCGTCCTCTTCCTCGACGAGCCGACGACCGGCCTCGACCCGCACAGCAGGAACGCGATCTGGGACGCGGTCCGCGAGCTGGCCCGCGCGGGCACGACCGTCCTGCTGACCACGCAGTACCTGGAGGAGGCCGACCGGCTCGCCGACGAGATCGTGCTGATCGACGAGGGCCGCGCCGCCCACTCGGGCACACCCGCCGCGCTCAAGGCGCGGATAGGCCACTACGCGGAGATCGTCGTCCCGGACGACGCGGGCGAGCAGGCGCTGCACGCCGCCGCCGTGGTCCTGGACCAGCTCACCGGCGCGCGCCCCCGGTTGGACCCGGAGCGGCGCACGGTCGGCGCGGTCGTCCTCGACCCGGCCGTCACGCTCCCCCGCGTCGTACGCGAACTCGACGCGTCCGGCGTCCCGCTGATGGACGCCACCTTGCGCCCGCCGACGCTGGACGAGGTGTTCCTGCGTCTCACCCGCACCCACCACCAGACCCCGGAGGTCGCCGCATGAGTACCGCGATCCTGTACGACGGCACGGCGATGCTGGGCCGCCATCTCCAGCGCGTGCGGCACGCCCCCGCCATCACGCTCATGACGCAGACCATGCCCATCGTGTTCCTGCTGTTCTTCGGGTACGTCTTCGGCAGCGCCCTGGCCATGCCGGGCACCGACTACCGCTCCTACCTGGTGCCGGGCATGCTGGCGGCGACGGCGGCCAACGGGATCATGACGGGGATGTTCACGTCGGCGCAGGACGCGCACCGCGGTGTCATGGACCGGTTCCGCACGCTGCCGATGAGCCGGGCCGCCGTGCCGCTCGGGCAGGCCGCCGCCGATCTGCTGACGACCGCGGTCGGTCTGGTGCCGCTGGTCCTTGTGGGGCTCGCGATGGGGTGGCGGATCGAGGGCGGGGTGCCGGGCGCGCTGGGCGCGTTCGGACTGCTGCTGCTGTTCCGGTTCGCCACGACCTGGGTGGGCATCCTGCTCGGCCTCGCGTCGCAGAGCGAGGAGGCGGCGGGGCAGTTGGGCGGCGCCACGTTCATGCTGCCGCTGCTGTCCAACGCGTACATCCCGACCGACGGCATGCCCGCCTGGGTGCGCACGCTCGCCGAGTGGAACCCGATCAGCGCGGTGTGCACGGCCGTCCGTGACCTCTTCGGCAACGCGCCGGTGCCGGACGGCGCCTCCTGGCCGGTGGCGCACCCGGTGGCCGGATCACTGGCCTGGTGCGCGGCCCTGCTCCTGCTGTGCGTGCCGCTCGCGGTGCGCCGCTGCACACGCGGCGGCCGGTGACCCGGACGTCACGCGGGCATGGGAGAGGCCCGCATCCGACCCCCGCGCCGGGGCGTCCGCCGCATGCCGTGGGGATGACGGTCGCGTAAGTGCGCGGCGACGCCGGACGGCGCGGGGTCGGATGCGGGCCTCGTGAGCCCTGCTGGACGGGCGGCCTGTCAGTGGCCGCCGAACAGCGTGCGGCGCAGTCGCCGCAGTGGTGCGAAGAGCGAGACCCGCCGCACCCGCGCGGCACTGTCGCCGCGCTCGTGCGCGGTGTCACGCGCGGTCAGCTCACGCATCAGCGACGTCGCTTCCAGCACCTCACGCTGCGGGACGGCGGGACCGCCCAGCACTGAGAGATGGCGGTCGAGACGCGTACTGGTCGCGCTGCTTCCGCACGTGATCGCAGGCACACGCGGCCTGCTGCGCACTGTTATCTGTTCCATGTCACTCCCCACCCGTACGAGGGCACCCGGCCCGGGCAGGTTAACCCTATCGCCCCATCGGGACACTCGTGTATCCCGGTCGCACGATTCACCTGTCTCGTAGGCAGGTTGACGCCCCTTTGCCGACTACTCTCCGAATACGAGTTATTTCAGGGCGAGTTGGACAAGCAGGGCACTTGGCGAGCTTTCTGAGCCTCCGTCCGGACCGGTGGTGACAGCCGGTGAAGGCGCGGCCGACGTCAAGCCGGTGGCCGATATCGGCGTGTCGGGGCCCCGTCCAGGCAGGCGCGCAGCCGCAGCAGCCCGTCGCGCATCCGGGTCTTGACGGTGCCGAGCGGCACGGACAGGCGGCGGGCGACCTCGCGGTAGGTGTGTCCTTCGTAATAGGCGAGGGTGACGGCCTGGAGCTGGAGGGCGGTGAGGCCGCCCAGGCAGCGCCGCACCGACTCGCGTTCCAGACCGCTCTCGACCTCCTCGGCGACCTGGTCGAAGGCGGGGGTGGCCGCGCGCCGGGCGGCGCGCCGCTCGCGCTCCCCCGCCGCGCGCACGCTGCGGACCCGGTCGACGGCCCTGCGATGGGCGAGGGTGAGGACCCAGGAGAGGGCGCCGCCGCGGGCCGGGTCGTAGCGGGCGGCGGTGCGCCACATTTCCAGGAGCACCTCCTGCGCCACCTCCTCGGCTTGCGCGGAGTCCCGCAGCACCCGCCTCGCGAGCCCGTACACGGGGCCCGCCACCTGCTCGTACAGCTCCTCGAAGGCCCGCTGGTCGCCGCGGGCCACGCGGGTGAGCAGTTCCTCGGCGCCGTCCACCGCGTCCATGGGGGTCCCCCGTCACTCCCGTGCGCGCACCCAGTGTGCCGCCGCGGGTGGTTCGCAGACAGGGGCGCGGCCGGATGGGGCCCCGCCCGGATCCCGTACCAATCCGCCGTGCCCCCGGCCCCGAATGGGCGTCGAAGGCTCGCGCGGTGCGGGCACCGGAGACACACCACAGACAGGGATTCGGACGCGATGACAGCAACTGCCAGGAACCGCCGGGGAGTTCGCTCCCTGGCCGCGCTCGTGACCGGCGCGCTGGCCGCCGGGGGGCTCGCAGCCGCCGGTGCGACCGCGCTTCAACCCGGGGAGGCCCACGCCTCCAGCCACCGGGAGGCCCCGCTCATCTCGGGGGACCCGCTCCACGACAACACGGACGTGTACGCGTTCGTCAGCCCCGACAAGCCGGACACGACGACGCTCGTCGCCGACTGGCTGCCCTTCGAGGAACCGGCGGGCGGGCCGAACTTCTATCCGTTCGCCGAGGAGTCCCAGCACGACATCCACATCGACAGCGACGGCGACGGGCAGGGCGACCTGCTGTACCGCTGGACGTTCGACACACGGACCAAGAACGGCAACACCTTCCTCTACAACACCGGGCCGGTCACCGGCCTCGACGACCCGGACCTCAATGTCACCCAGACCTATGACATCGACCTGCTCACCCTGAAGGACCAGAAGGTGGTCTCCACCTCGAAGGTCGCCGACGACGTGCCGGTCGCGCCGTCGAACGTCGGCAAGGCGTCGATGCCGGACTACAAGACCCTGCGCGACCAGGCGGTCCGGAAGGTGAAGGGCGGCGGCACCGCGTTCGCGGGCCAGGCGGACGACCCGTTCTTCCTGGACCTGCGCGTCTTCGACCTGCTGTACGGCGGTGACCTGTCCGAGGTCGGCCGGGACACGCTCGCCGGGTACAACGTCAACACCATCGCCCTCCAGGTCCCGACCAAGACCATCCGGCAGTCGGCGCAGCAGCCGGTCGTCGGCGTCTGGTCGACGACGCAGCGCAAGAACGCCGAGGGCGGCTGGACCCAGGTGTCGCGCCTCGGCTCGCCCCTGGTCAACGAGGTCGTGGTGGCGCAGAAGGACAAGGACAGGTTCAACGCCTCGCACCCGTGGAACGACGCGGACTTCCTGCCGTACGTCACCAAGCCCGAACTGCCGAAACTCCTGGAGGCCGTCTACAAGCTGAAGGCCCCCACCGAGCCGCGCGACGACCTCGTGTCGGTCTTCCTGACCGGCGTGAAGGGGCTGAACCAGCCGCCGAACGTGCGCCCCGCCGAAATGCTGCGCCTCAACACGGGGATCAAGCCGACGAGTTCGCCGAAACGGCTCGGCGTCCTCGACGGGGACAACGCCGGGTTCCCCAACGGCCGCCGGCTCACCGACGACGTCGTCGACATCGAACTGCAAGCCGTCGAGGGCGAACTGCTCGGCAACGAGAACGACCTGGGCGACGCGGTGAACACCAACGACCGCAAGTTCGGCGCCGCCTTCCCGTACGTGGCACTGCCCGCATCCGGGTCGCGCGGACCGCTGGCCGCGAAGCGGGGCGGCGACGACGCCGATCGCAGCGCCCTCGAAGGCGGCGCGGTGAACACCGGGGCGTCGACCGGATCGTCGGGCGACAGCGACACCGTCCTCGTCGCCTCCGCGGCGGCCGGGGCGGCGGGCGCGCTGCTCGTCGGGCTCGGGCTCGTGTGGTGGCGGACCCGGGGGCGGCGCGGCAGCGCCTGACGTCGGCCCCTCCTGAACGGCGCGGCCCGTGTGAGCCCCCCACGGGCCGCGTCAGCCACCCCCGGCCCTCCCCGACACCTCGTAGAAAGGCACCCTTCATGGCTCCGCGCTTCTCAGGACGCACCGCCGTCGCCGCGTGCGCGCTGGCGCTCGCCCTCACCGGGGGCGCGGTCGCGATCGGCGGGGGCGGCGGCGGGCGACCGTCCGCGCCCGCCGCCGTCGCGCCCGCCGCTCCGCCCACGGGACTCGGCACGGGCGGTCTCGACCAGGGCGTCCGCGCGCTCCAGGCCCACCTGCGGGCCCAGCCGAAGGACCACGCGGGCTGGGCGTCCCTCGGCACGGCCTACGTGGAACAGGCCCGCGTCCAGGGCGACCCGTCCCGGTACGCGGAGGCGGACCGGGCCCTGGCCCGCTCCCTGGCGCTGCGGCCGGGCGGCAACGACACCGCGCTCGCCGGACGCGCCGCCCTCGCCGCGGCCCGCCACGACTTCCGCGGGGCGCTGCGCGAGGCCCGCCGCGCGCTCGCCGTGAACCCCTACGGCGAGCGCGCCCTGGCCACCCGCATCGACGCGCTCGTCGAACTCGGCCGGTACCCGCAGGCGGCACGCGCCGCCGACGAGGCGGACGCCCGCCGCCCCGGCCTCCCCGTCCTCACCCGGTTCGCCTACGTACGGGAGCTGCGCGGCGACGTCACCGGCGCGCGCCGCGTGCTGGAGCGGACGCTCGCCGGGGCGTCGGCCTCCGGCGACGTGGCGTACACCGCGACGACGCTCGGCCAACTCGCCTGGCGCCAGGGGGACTTCGGAGCGGCCCTGCGCCGGTGCGGGCAGGCGCTGCGCGCCGACCCCGGGTATGTGGCGGCGCTGGAGTGCCGGGCCCGGGCGCGCGCCGGGCGGGGCGACACGGCCGGCGCGGTGCGGGACCTGCGCGAGGTGGTGGCGCGGTATCCGCTGCCGGGTCCGCTGGTCGCGCTCGGGGAACTGTACGAGGCCCGGGGCGACACGGCGCGGGCCCGGGAGCAGTACGGCCTCGTGTCGGCGTGGACCGGGCTGGCCAGGGCCCACGGGGTCGACGTCGATCTCGACACGGCGATGGCCGCGGCGGACCACGGTGACCGGGGCGCCGCGCTGCGGGCGGCGCGGGCCGAGTGGGCGCGGCGGCACACCGTGCACACGGCGGACGCGCTGGCCTGGGCGCTGCATGTCAACGGGCGGGACGCCGAAGCCCTCGCGCCTGCCCGGTTCGCCACCGGGACCGGGCTGCGCGACGCCTCCTTCTTCTACCACCGGGGCGTGATCGCGCGGGGCGCGGAGCGGCGGGAGTGGCTGGGGCGGGCGCTGCGGCTCAACCCCGGGTTCTCACCGGTGGGCGCCGCCGCGGCGCGCTCGTTGCTGCGGGAGGCGTCGTGAACCGTCCGGCGTTCCTGGGCGCTTTCCGGCCGCGCCGGGCCGCGCTCGGCCTGCTTCTCGCGCTCGCCCTCCTCCTGGTCCCCGCGCCCGCCGCCGACGCCCACCCGCTCGGGAACTTCACCACCAGCACCTACGACGGCCTCGTCACGGCCCCCGGCCGGCTCCGCGTCACCCACGTCGAGGACCTCGCGGAGATCCCCGCGACGCAGGCGGCGCCCGCCATCGAGCGGGCGGGGAAGGACGGGTGGGCCCGGGCCCGGTGCCGCGACGCCGTCCGTGCCGGCCGGCTCTCCGTCGACGGCGCGCCCACGCCCGTCGTCCTCCGCGCGAGCAGCGCCGCCTACCGGCCCGGGCAGGCCGGTCTGCGCACGCTCCGCGTGGAGTGCGAGGCGACCGCGCCGCTCCCCCGCGGCCGGGCCGTCACCCTCTCCTTCCACGTGCCGGACCGGCCGGGGCCCGGCTGGCACGAGATCACCGCGCGGGGCGACCGGACCACCCTCGGGCGCAGTGACGTCCCCCGCGCCTCCCTCTCGCACCGGCTGACCCGGTACCCGCGGGACCTGCTCGGCTCGCCGCCGCACACCACCTCGGCCACCGTGCGCGTCGTCCCCGGCGGACCGGCCCTGCGCGACGACGGCCCGGAGCGGCCCGCGGCGACGAGCGTCCTGCCGCGCGGCGCCGACCGGTGGACGAGCGCGCTGACCGGCCTCGTCGCCCGGCACGACCTCACCCCGGGCTTCGCCGCGCTCGCGCTGGCCACGGCCCTGGCGCTCGGCGCCCTGCACGCGCTGGCGCCCGGGCACGGCAAGACTCTGATGGCAGCGACCGCGGCGGCCCGCGGCCGGGCGCGACCGCGCGACGTCCTGCCGCTGGCCGCCTCGGTCACGGTGACGCACACCCTCGGGGTGGTCGCTCTCGGCGCGCTCGTCGTCGGCGGTTCGGCGGCGGCTCCGTCGGTCGTGGCCTGGCTCGGGGTGGCCAGCGGCGTACTGGTGACGGCGGCGGGCGTGTCACTCGTCCGCAGGGCATGGCGCACCGGGGCGCACGCGCACAGCCATGCGCACGACCACGCGCACCCGCACTCCCCCTTGGGTCACGGTCGGCACGGTCACGGTCGGCACGGGCACGAGCGGTCCGGGCACGAGCGGTCCGGGTCGCAGGTGCGGAGCGCTCTCTTCCTGGGTTTCGCCGGGGGGCTCGTGCCCAGTCCGTCCGCCGTCGTCGTCCTGGTCGGCGCCGCCGCGCTGGGACAGGCGTGGTTCGGTGTGCTGCTCGTCGTCGCCTACGGGGCCGGGCTCGCGGTCACCCTGACCGCCGCCGGGTTCGTGGCTGTGCGGGCGGGGGCGTTCGCGGCCCGCCGGATCGCCGCGAGCCGGCTGCGCGGCCGTCGTGCGGCGCGGCGTCTCGTGCCCCTCGGTTCGGCCTGTGTCGTCCTCGCGCTCGGCTGCGGATTGGTCTTCAAGGGGGCCGCAACGGCGCTCGGTTGAGCTACTTTTGGTCGTACTTGTCTTCCCGCGAATGGGGGCGCCCGTGAGTGAGCGTGTGGTCGCGGGGCGGTACCGGCTGCTCGACCCGCTCGGCGAGGGCGGCATGGGCACCGTGTGGCGGGCCCGTGACGAGGTGCTCGGACGCGAGGTCGCCGTCAAGGAGGTCCGGGCCCCGGCGGGGCTGCCGACGGCCGACGTCGAGCGGATGTACGCGCGTCTGGAACGGGAGGCGTGGGCCGCCGCGCGCGTCGCGCACCGCAACGCGGTGACGCTGTACGACGTCGCCACCGACGACCGACGCCCATGGATCGTCATGGAGTTGGTGCGCGGGGTCACGCTCGCCGAGCAGCTCGACGCCGAGGGCCCGATGGATCCGCCACGCGCCGCGCACATCGGCGCCGAGGTCCTGGCCGCGCTGCGCGCCGCGCACGGGGCGGGGGTGCTGCACCGCGACGTGAAACCCGGGAACGTCCTGCTGTCGAACGACGGCCGGGTCGTCCTCACCGACTTCGGTATCGCCACGGTCGAGGGGACCCAGGCCCTGACGATGACGGGCGAGATCATCGGCTCGCCCGAGTTCCTCGCCCCGGAGCGGGCGCTCGGGCGGGCGCCCGGGCCGCAGTCCGACCTGTGGTCCCTCGGGGTGCTGCTGTACGCGGCCGTCGAGGGGCATTCGCCGTTCCGGCAGAACACCCCGCTGAGCACGCTCAGGGCGGTCGTCGACGAGGAGCTGCCGCCGCCGCGCCGGGCCGGTCCGCTCGCCCCGGTCATCGAGGGGCTGCTGCGCAAGGACCCGGCCGCGCGGACGCCCGCGGCGGACGCCGAGCACGATCTGCGGATCATCGGCGCGGGCGGAACGCTGCGCGGCGACCCCGCCCAGGCGTCCCCGCTCGCCGCGATGCCGACAGCGACCTCGCCGCAGCCGGGCCCGGCCACGCCCCCGTCGCCCGTGCCGGTCCCCGTCCCGTTCGGCTCGGGAGCGGCGGCGACCACCACGGGCGCGGATCCCGCGGACGCGGGCCACCGCTCCGCACGCCGCGCCTCGCTCGCCTTCATGGCCGGGATCGTCGTTCTGCTGCTCGCCATCGGCGGCCTCACGTACGCGCTGCTCACCAGGGACGACGGCGGCGGGAACAACGGGGGCGCGACGTCGGGCGGGGGCGGCGACAGCGGCTCGGGCGGCGGCGGTTCGAACGGCGGGGGCACGAGCGGTGGCTCCGGCGACGGCGGCGGCGGTTCGGGCGGGAACGGCAACGGCGGTTCGTCGAGCGGCGGTTCAAGCACCGACGGCTCCGGTGGCGGGTCGAGCGGCGGGGGTTCGAGCGGGGGCGGGCACACCACCACCCCGGCCCGGTCGGTGCGCGTCAGCGTGAGCGCCGTCCGGGGAAGCTACTCGGGTGCGTGCCCGCCGCCCGCGTCCCGGGCACCCGCGTTCGCGGCGACGATCACCGTGGGCCGCACCCCGGCCGAGGTCGAGTACCGCTGGGTCACCCGGAGCGGCGAGCCGTCCGACCCGGGCTGGAAGACGCTGAGCTTCGGCGCGGGCGGCGCGCGCAGCCGTACGGTCGACACCACGCAGACGACGTACGCGCAGGGCGGGACGCTGCGCAACCAGATCGGGGTCGAGGTCCGCAGCCCGTCCTCGGTGACCTCCAACTACGTGGCCTACGCGCTCACGTGTGCGGTGGCGACCCCGTCGAGCGGGACCGCCACCGGTTCACCCACGTACTAGGGGCCCAGGGGCCTGTCAGGCCGCGGAGGTGAACACGGGCAGGTATCCGCCCGACTGTCCCGCGGCGGTCGGGTGGTACGACTCGCCGATGTTCGTCACGTTCAGGCTGTGCAGCCAGGCGCTTCCGGAGCAGATCTCGTGGCCGCTGAAGGTGGTGGTCACGTCGCCGAAGGTGAAGCCGTGGTCGGCGGCGCGCTTGGCGGTGGTGGCGTTGAGGAGGTCGGCGGCCGAGTTGATCGCGGACCGCTCGGTCTCGGAGAGGCCCGCGATGCAGGAGCCGCCGAGCTTGTAGAAGCGGGGGTAGCCGAGCACCACGACATGGGCGGCCGGTGCCTTGGCGCGGATCGCCGAGTACACCTTGTCGAGGTTGGCGGGCAGGGTGGAGGTGACGTAGGCGCGGGCCTCGTTGACGCGGTTGACGCAGGTGGACTCGGAGTACAGGACGCAGGTCGTCATGACGTCGGCGAAGCCCGCGTCGTTGCCGCCGATGCTGAGGGAGACGAGGCCGGTGCCGGAGCCGAGCGGGCCGAGCTGCCCCGAGAGGACATCGCCCGTCCGGGCGCCGGAACAGGCGGTGAAGTGGAAGCTGGACGGTGCGTGGGCCGCCGCCCACAGGGCCGGGTACGCCTTGGTGGAGCGCTTGCAGTCGCCGCTGGCGCTGTCGTAGCTGCCGGCGCCGACCCCGGAGGAGTACGAGTCACCGAGGGCCACGTAGCCGGTGGCGGCGGCGCTCTCCGCCGCCTGTGCCGTACCCGCCCCGGTGAGGGCGGTCGCTGCCGCGAAGAGGAACGAGGTCATGTATGCCGCAAGCCGGAAACGTCTCATGGAACCTCCTTTAGCAGGATTTCTGCCGCAACTGTGGTAGCACGCCCCAGGGTTACCGGGAAGTACCTCGGACGGATCTTCGCCCGCCGTTCAACATCAGGTACATGTCAGCTCTGGTGGCTTACCCCTCCCTCACGCCAGCTACGCCCGTAGACCCGGGCTTCACCTACAACTCCGTTGCGATATCAGGGAGTTACGGACGCATCCGACACCCACGGGGAACTCCGCACATACCGTCCGCATCTTGACGCCACCCCCACCGCTGCGCGACATTTGAGCCCGGCATCCGGCGCGTCGGGGGGCAAAGTCGCCCATGCAGACCATCGGGATCAAGCAACCGTCATCGGACGGCTCGGGGGACGGCCCGGCGGACGCGCCGTCCGGCAGAGACACGCTCCCTCTGCTCGCGGGCGCGGGCGTCGTCGCGGGGGGCGCGGGTCTCGTCCTCGCGCTCACGGACGCCGCCTCACCCCTGCGCGGACCACTCGCGCTCTTCTTCCTGCTCGCCGCGCCCGGTGCCGCGTTCGCCGCCGCGCTGCGCGGCCTCGACCCATGGGCCCGGAGCCTCGTCTCCCTCGCCGGCGCGCTGACCGTGGTGATGCTGGTGGCCCAGGGCATGCTCGCCACCCATCACTGGTCGGTCGACGGCGGGGTGCTCACCGTGGGGGCGCTGAGCGCCCTCGCCTTTCTGTTCCAGTGGGGTTTCCGATTCCGTCGGCGAACGGGCAGAAACCGCTGACGGCAGCGCAATGCGGTTGCATTTCAGAACGACCTAAAAACGCGAGGCCGCGTTCCAGGCCTTGCCATACAGTCTTCACCGTCAATGACGTCACACATACCACCCGCATCGGTCCATCGCCTCACGCGATCCAGGGGAGGGCTCAAGGTCGCGGCGACGGTCCGGTACGGAGCGCGGTAGGGGGGTGCCGTGCTCGGCGAACCGCTCAGTCCCGTCATAAGGATCGCCGAGTCGCGTGCCGCGCGGCCGGTCCAACCAACCGGTGTGTATGGCCGACTCACCCGGCCTGTACGGAGATCGTTCCGTCCTGTCCGTCAGTGAGAACCCCCCTTTCGAACCGGATATCCAGCCGGACCGCCCGGGGGCGGGCGGTCCACCGGACGAGAGGGACCAGACTCATGAGCAGCTCCGTTGCGCGCCCGGTGATCCCTGACGCGTCGACACCGGCACGTACACCCGCCCATTACCGGGCGATATCCATGCACCTCGCCATCGCGCCACGGGTCAGCGTGGTGATTCCCGCCATGAACGAGGCGGAGAATCTTCCCTACGTTTTCAAGACCCTGCCGGAATGGATCCACGAGGTCGTTCTCGTGGACGGGAATTCCACCGACGACACCGTCCGGGTCGCCCGCGACCTGTGGCCCGAGGTCGTCGTCGTACCGCAGAGCGGAAAGGGCAAGGGGGATGCCCTGATCACCGGTTTCGAGAAATGCGCGGGCGACATCATCGTGATGGTCGACGCGGACGGTTCGGCCGACGGACAGGAAATAGTCTCCTACGTCTCCGCGCTCGTCTCCGGCGCCGATTTCGCCAAGGGTTCGCGGTTCGCCAACGGCGGCGGAACCGACGACATGACGCTGATCCGCAAATTCGGGAACCGGGCGCTGTGCTCGGTCGTCAACGCCAAGTTCGGGGCCCGCTACACCGACCTGTGCTACGGGTACAACGCGTTCTGGCGGCACTGCCTCGACGAGATCGACCTCGACTGCACCGGCTTCGAGGTCGAGACCCTCATGAACATCCGGGTCGTCAAGGCGGGCCTGCGGGTCCAGGAGATCCCGAGCCACGAGTACCTGCGCATCCACGGCGCCAGCAACCTGCGCGCCGTCCGCGACGGGCTGCGCGTCCTCGGAGTCATCCTGAGGGAGCGCTCCAACCGGCGGGCCCTGCGCGCCGCGTCGGCGGCCACCAGATCCAGCACGGCGCGAGGAGACCGGCCTTGACGGGCCGTCACCCCGCGCGGAGGACGGTCTCGGCCGTCATCTGCGTGTACACCGAGAAACGCTGGACCGACATCCTCGCCGCCGTCGACTCCGTACGGGCGCAGTCCCACCCGGCCCTGGAGACGCTGCTCGTCGTCGACCACCACCCGGCGCTGCTGGAGCGGCTCGGCACGGAGTACAAGGAGACGCCCGGTGTCCGGGTGCTGGCGAACGCGGGGCCCCGCGGCCTGTCCGCCGGACGCAACACCGGCATCGCCGCCTCGCACGGCGAGATCATCGCCTTCCTCGACGACGACGCGATGGCGGAGCGGGACTGGCTGCGCCACCTCACCGCCGGGTACGCCGACCCGCGGGTCCTCGCGGTCGGCGGGCGCACCGAACCCATCTGGGCGTCCGGGCGCCGGCCCGCCTGGTTCCCCGAGGAGTTCGACTGGGTCGTGGGCTGCACGTACAGGGGGCTGCCGCGCGGCACGGCGCGGGTGCGCAACGTCCTGGGCGGCAACGCCTCGTTCCGGCGCACCGCCTTCGAGGCGGCGGGCGGTTTCGCCACCGGCATCGGCCGCGACGGGGACAAGCGCCCGCTGGGCTGCGAGGAGACGGAGCTGTGCATCCGCCTCACCCGCGCGCGACCGGACGCCGTGCTGCTGATCGACGACCGGGCGGTGATCCATCACCGGGTCCCGGCCGGGCGGGAGCGGTTCGCCTACTTCCGTGCGCGCACCTACGCGGAAGGACTGTCGAAGGCGCTGGTCGCCCGCAGTGTCGGCGCGGCCAAGGGGCTCGAGTCCGAGCGGGCGTACACCACCCGGGTGCTGCCCGCCGGGGTGGCGCGCGGGCTACGGGACCTCGTGCTCGCCCGGCCGGGCGGCGCGGGCCGGGCCGGTGCCATCGTGGCCGGGGTGGCGACGGCGGCCGGCGGCTATCTGCTCGGCCGCCTCAGGGCGCGTGGGTCGGGTGCGCCGTTCTCGGCCGTGGAGATCGGCGGGCGCCCGCACGGGGCGGCGGGCGCGGCGCGGGCGGGGGAAGCGGGGGCGGCGGCATGAGCGGGGCGGCCCGGACGCCGGACGGCACGCCCGTCCCGGTGCTGATGTACCACGCGGTCGCCGACGAGCCGAGCGCCGCGACCCGCGGTCTCTCCGTCTCGCCCGGACAGTTCGCGGAGCAGATGCGGATCCTCGCCGACCGCCGGTGCACGGCGCTGACCACCGCGGAGCTCGCCGCCGCCTGGCGCGGCGGCGGGGCGCTGCCCGACCGGCCCGTCCTGATCACCTTCGACGACGGGTACGAGGGCGTGCACCGGCACGCCCTGCCCGTCCTCGCCGGGCACGGCTTCGCGGCCACCCTGTTCGTCTCGACGGGGTGGCTGCGCGGCCCGTACGACACCGGGGGCGGGCTCGACACGATGCTCGACTGGGACCAGGTACGGGCGCTGGCCGCGCAGGGCGTCGAGATCGGCGGGCACAGCCACACGCACCCGCAGCTCGACCAACTCGACGACAGGGCCATGGAGTTCGAGCTGCGGCACTGCACGGAGCTCGTCGCAGGGGAGCTGGGGTCGAGGCCCGTCTCCTTCGCGTACCCCTACGGTCACTCCGACCGGCGGGTGCGGCAGGCGGTCCGCGCGGCCGGGTTCGACCAGGCGCTCGCCGTCGGCAACACCCTCGCCCGGCGCCGTCAGGGCCCCTACGCCCTGCGCCGCCTCACCGTGCGCCGGACCACCGGCCCCGCCGAGTTCGAGCGGCTGGTGGAGGGCCGCGCGCTCGGCCGTCATTTCGCCAGGGACCGTGCCCTCACCAAGGGGTACGCCGTGGTCCGCAGAGCCCGACAGGCCCGCCGGAAGGCAACCCGTACCCGTGGCTGACACGACCACCGCCCAGACCGCGTCGGCCACGCCGGCGCACACTCCGACCGAGCCGCAGGGGCCGCCAGGACGTCGGCTCAGGCTGCCCCGCATGGGCCGCGCCAGGAAGGGCGGTGCCGGTGGCACGGTGTCGGGGGACGGCAACCAACTGTTCCGCAACGCCTATGCGCTGATGCTGAACACCGGTATCTCCGGCGTCCTCGGGGTCGGTTTCTGGCTGGCCGCCGCGCACTACTACGCGGCGGACTCGGTCGGCCAGGGCTCCGCGGCGATCGCGGCGATGAAGTTCCTCGCGGGCATCACCGCGGTGACACTGACCGGCGCCCTGGCCCGCTTCATCCCGATCGCGGGGCGGGCCACGGGCCGCTTCATCCTCCGTACGTACGCGGGCAGTTCGGTCGCCGTCGCGCTGGCGGCGGCGGTGTTCCTGCTGACACTCGACCGGTGGGGTCCCTCCTACCGCTTCCTGCACGGTCCGCTGCACGGGCTCGGGTTCGTCGCGGCCGTCGTCGCCTGGTCGCTGCTCACCCTCCAGGACGGCGTGCTGACCGGGCTGCGCAGCGCGCTGTGGGTGCCGGTCGGCAACACCGTCTTCTCGACGGTGAAGCTCGGGCTGCTCGTCGCGTTCGCCGTCGTCCTCCCGACGACCGGTGTCTTCGTGTCGTGGGTCGTCGCCATCGCGTTCTCCGTGGTCCCGCTGGGCTGGCTCGTCCTGCGGCGCCTCGTCCCGCGGCACATCGAGGCCGCCGACGACAAGGCCGACCCGCCGACGCTGCGCGAGATGGGCCGCTTCCTGGCGGGCGACTGCACGGGCTCCCTGTTCTCGCTCGCCGTGGTCTATCTCGTGCCGGTGCTCATCGCCTCGCAGATCAGCTCCGCCGACAACGCGTACTTCTACATCACCACCACGATCGGCGGCACCGTCAACCTGCTGGCCATCAACATGGGAGCCTCCCTGACCGTGGAGGGCTCGCACGATCCGGCGCGGCTCGCCGCGAACACCCGGGCCGCGCTGCGCCGGATGACCCGCATCATGATCCCGATCTGCGGGCTGCTCCTGCTCCTCGCGCCGTACGTGCTGCGGGTGTTCGGGCAGGACTACGCGGACGCGGCCACGCCGCTGCTGCGCTGGTTCGCGGTCGGCGCGGCCCTGCGCGTCGTCATGGAGACGTACTTCGCGGTGCTGCGGGCGCAGAGCAGGACCTCGGGGCTGGCCTGGCTCCAGGGGCTGCTCTGTCTCCTCGTCCTCGGTCTGACGCTGCTGCTCCTGCCCCGGATGGGGCTGACCGGGGCGGGCGTCGCCGAGATCTCCGCGCTCGCCGTGATCGTGGCGATCGCCGCGCCGAAGCTGTGGCGCGTCGTGCGGGTCGCCCCTCCGGCGCGGGCCGTGGAGGACGCGGCGCCCGACGGTGACCTCGCCGATCTGGGGACGCCGAAGACGCCGGTGAGGGCCCAGGTGCGGGCTGCGGAGAAGCAGGGTCCGACGTGGGCGCTGCGCGACGCGATGGACTCCGACACGCTGCATCTCGCGGTGCAGCTCAACCTGGACCACCAGGAGCGGCGCCCGGACGTCCGGTCCGCCCCGCCCGCCCCGCCGCTCGGCACGGCCCGGCCGTCCTCGGGGCTCAGCTCCCCGGTGCCGGGTCCCCGTGCGGAGCCCTCCGAGGAGACGGCCCCGCCGGGGACACCGTCCGCCTCCCAGGCGTCCAGCGGCGGGCACAGCGAGGGCGGCTCCGGGATGCCCGCCCCGGACGAGGAGGTCGACGCTCCCTTCACCGTCGGGGAGGCGGCGGCGCCCGGACCTGTCCCGGAGCGGGCCGAACCGGCCGAACCGTTCGAGGTGGCCGGGCCCGCGCGGCGGCTCGGGTGGCCGACCCCGGCCGCCGTCGTCCTGGCGCTGCTGCTCGTCGCGGCGCTCGGCCTGTACTGGGGTCCGGTCCTCGGGATGGGCGAGCCGGACCTGGCGGAGATGGGCGGGCTCGGCCTGGTCTCGGTCCTGTCCCCCGTGACGCTGCTCGGCGCCGCGCTGCTCGTCGTCGTCTTCGCGTCCCTGCTGTGGCTCGAACACCCGCACAAGCGGCTCCTGTTGCTCACTCTGCTCGCCACCGTCGTGTCGCTGCACGCGCTGCCCGCGGTCATCGAGGCGGAGCCGCGGTTCGCGACGGCCTGGCAGCACCTCGGCTTCCTGGAGTACATCGACCGCACCGGCTCCGCGGTCCCCGATCTGGACGCCCGCTGGAGCTGGCCCGGCTTCTTCGCGGCGGCGGCCTTCCTGGCGAGCGCCTGCGGGGTCGACGACCTCACGCAGGTCATCCGCTGGTGGCCCCTGGCCATCCAACTCCTCTACCTGGCGCCGATGTTCCTGCTGCTGCGCTCGATGCGGGCGAGCTGGCGCGCCAAGTGGTCCGGTGTGTGGATCTTCGTCCTGAGCGGCTGGGTGGGGCAGGACTACTTCTCGCCGCAAGGCTTCACGTACCTGCTCTACCTGGTGTTCGTGGCGATCCTGCTGGTCTGGTTCCGGGCGCCGCGCGTGCTGTGGGCCCGGCGCAGACCGGGCGAGCCGGAGGTCGAACCGACCGACCGACGGCAGCGCGTGGTGCTCCTCACCGTCCTCGTCGCCCTGTTCGCGGCGACGGTCCCGGCGCATCAGCTCACCCCGTTCGTGATGCTCGGCGTCCTCGCGGTCCTGGTCCTCGTCGGCCGCTGCGAACTGCGCGGCCTGCCGGTGCTGTTCGGGGTGATGGTCGTCGTCTGGCTGGGCTTCCTCGCGGAGCCGTACTGGTCGGGCCACTTCGACGACCTGTTCGGCGGCGTCGGCGGGGTCGGCTCCAACGTCACCTCCTCGGTCTCCGGCCGGATCCAGGACGGCAGTTCGACCCACAAGCTCGTCCTGTACACGCGGGTGCTCCTCGCGGGCGTCGTGCTGGCCCTCGCCTGCTACGGCTGGTGGCGCCGCCGTGAAGCGAAGTACCGCGAGCGCTCGCTCCTCGTGCTCACCTTCGTGCCGTTCCTGGGCTTCGGCATGCAGTCGTACGGCGGCGAGATGGCGCTGCGCGTCTTCATGTTCGCCCTCCCGGGCGCCGCCCTCCTGGCCGGTCTCGCCCTGTTCCCGCGTACGGGCGTGACGGCCGAGGAACGTGACCGGGACCGGGTCACGCTCGCCCCCCTCGCGGCGCTGATGGCGGGCCTGCTGCTCGTGGGCGGCTTCCTGGTGGCCCGCTGGGGCAACGAACCCTTCGAGCGGGTCCGGCCGGGCGAGGTCGCGGCGATGGAGTACGTCTACGCGCGGGACGACCCGACGGTCCGGCTGCTGTGGATGAGCGACGACCCGGTCGGCAACGTGACCCCCGCACTGCCGTGGGGCGCCCGCGACATGGAGAAGGTCCAGTACGTGCCGACGCTCGCGCCGGTCGACCCGGTCCTGGTCGGCGGCCTGGTGAAGGCGCTCAAGGACGCGGGACCGCGCTCGTACCTGATGATCAACAAGAGTCAGGTCGTCTATCTCCAGTTGGACGTCGGCTACGCGAGGACGTGGCAGACCCGGCTCGTGCGCAACCTCGACGAACGGCAGGAGCTGAGGAAGGTCTACGCCGACGAGGACGTGACCATGTACCGGTTGCGCGCGGAGCCGGCGGGGAAGCCGGCTCAGGCCGACCCGGGCCCGGCGGGACCCCGGATCACCTGGACGGCGTGGACGGTGGTGGGCGCCCTCGCGGCGATCGTCCTGATCGTGCTGCTGACGGCGCGCGAAGTGGTCCGGGTGGCGACGCGCCCGAGCGTGCGGCGGCTGCGGTGGTCGCAGTCCACGTTCTGGTTCTCGCTGCCGCTGCTCGCGGTGGTCCTCGCCTCGCTGGTCCAGCGGTTCCTCACGATGGGCCTCGGGTAGCGCCCCGGTGCCCGGGGCGCTCTACCGGCGCAGCCACTTCACCTCGTAGCCCCGCATCTGGAAGCGTTCGCCGTCGATCTCGGCGCTGATGGCCCGGTCCAGGGTGTTCACCACCAGGACGGCCTTGTCGTCGGCGAGGACCCTTACGTTGGGCCGGTCGTCCGCGGCGACGTCCACGCCCCGGAACCGGGTCCCCGGGCCGAACTCCTCGTCGAACCGCGCCAGCAGGCCGAACATGGGCAGCGGGCGGCCACCGGACGCGCGGTCGGTGGGCCGCCACAGGCAGCCGGCGCAGCCGTCGCCGCGCTGCGTCTCGGGGTTCCAGTAGAACCCGGACGTGGCACCGCCCTTCGCCATGGCCATCAGGCCCGCCGCCTGGACGGCGACACGGTGCGGCTCGCTCCAGCCCTTGCGGTCGTCGTCACTGTCCGCGGGCTCCACGTAGTACTCGGCCCACCACAGCGGCAGGCCCCCGGTCCGCTCCCTGAGCCATCCGCCCACGTCGGTGAACTTGTCGGTGGCCCGGAACTCGTCGGGCAGCATCTCGTCGTCGTTCGTGTAGCTGGAGCCGTCGACGACGACGAAGTCGGCGCCCGCCTTGTTCTTGTTCCAGTAGGTGAAGGCGTCGACGATCCGCTGGTCCATGCGCCCCCAGGCGCCCTCGACCGCGTCGGAGGCGCCGTCGTCCTGCTTCGGGCTGAGGCTGTCCATGACCAGGTAGGGGCCGCCCACCCGGATGTCCTTGTCGACTTCTTTCAGCGCCTTGTGGACGAGGTTGTAGAGCTTCGTGTAGCCCTCGTAGTCCCAGCGGCCCCGTTCGTCGTTCCAGAAGCCCTTGAACTCGTTCCACACGATGAAGTGGCGGACGTCCGGATAGCGCTTGGCGACCGTGGCCGCGAGGTTCGCGAAGTCCTGGTAGTGCTCGGGGTACGGCGCGGCCTCCAGACTCTCCCGGCTCCAG
This sequence comes from Streptomyces sp. NPDC102406, assembly GCF_044765725.1. Taxonomy (NCBI): domain Bacteria; kingdom Bacillati; phylum Actinomycetota; class Actinomycetes; order Kitasatosporales; family Streptomycetaceae; genus Streptomyces; species Streptomyces sp. NPDC102406. The sequence continues at coordinate 109,783 of NZ_JBIWKP010000012.1, forward strand.
TCCGTCGTCCCGGCACCGGGTGTGCCGCCCTTCATCCAGTCGGGCGCGCAGCACAAGGTGATGACGGGGGTCGAGCCGGATCTGCGGATGAACTCCATCCGGCTGTCCAGCGCGTCGAAGTCGTACCTGCCCTTCACCGGCTCGGGGTTGTCCGCTCCCCAGCCCATGATCGCCTCGTTCTGCGGCAGCGTCCGGTCGCCGAGCAGCTTCTCGACACGCTCGGTGGCCGCGGCGGAACCCTCGTCCGCGGAGTGCTCGGTGTGCGTGAAACCCCAGCCGACCTCGGATCCCGGTGTCCTCGACGGCTCGGTCGGCGTCCCGTACACCGTGTCGCCGCCGGGTGTGGTGCCCGCGGTGCCGCCGTCGCGGCCGTCCCCGCCGGGAAGCGTGCCGAACAGCGTCAGCACCAGGGCCAGAGCGGCCACCCCCACGCCGAGCAGAGCGGTGAGCCGCCACCGCCGTGTCCCCGAATTCCACCCATGACGTCCCATCAAGGACAAGAGTAGGCAGAGGAGTTGACGGACGGACAGGCTGCGTCGCCACCGGATGGTCACAAGGTGGGGGCCGCCACCCGTGGGACGTGCCGCGGAAATCCCGTGCGGGCGGCCCGTCCTTGCCGGATCATGGCCCCATGTCCGCGAACCCTTTCGACGCGTTGCCGGTCCGGCTGGGCGTCGACGACAGCGACTCACCCTCCGATGTCGTCGACGCGCTGTTCCTCGGCCGCTTCGCCACGGGCGAGCAGCCGCACGCGCGCGCCGTGAACATCGACCGCGTCCGCGCGGGGGCCACCCTGCTGCCGCCGGACGCCCGTGTGCTGCGCTCCGCGCGCGACGACGACCGCAGCGCGACGCTCGCCGACGGCGAGGGCTGGACCGTGCTGGTCTCCCGGTGGAACCGGGGCGCGGACGTCACGGTCACGGCGACGACGCCGGAGCTTGCGGAGAAGGTGCTCGGGCAGGCCACGGACGGCGCCGCCGACGAGCCGGAACCGCAGCCGGAGAACGTGACGATGGGCTTCTGGTACGTGTCGCCGCGGCGCGGACCGCACCGCACGACACGGCAGATCTCGGCGGGCGCCTGGGACGAGGTGCGGCCCAACTACACGCAGCCGGTCGCCGAGGCCATGGGCCGGCTCATGAAGACCCGCCCGGAGGACATCGCGGGCCGGCTCCTGCTGCTGCACGGCCCGCCCGGCACGGGCAAGACGTCGGCGCTGCGCACGCTGGCCCGCTCCTGGCGCGACTGGTGCCAGGTCGACTGCGTGCTCGACCCCGAGCGGCTGTTCTCCGACGTCGGATACCTGATGGACATCGCGATCGGCGAGGACGACGGCACGGCGAAGGGGCGCTGGCGGCTGCTGCTCCTGGAGGACTGCGACGAGCTGATCCGCGGGGAGGCGAAGCACACCGCGGGCCAGGCGCTCTCCCGGCTGCTGAACCTGACGGACGGCCTCCTCGGCCAGGGTCGCAACGTGCTGGTGGGCGTCACCACCAACGAGGACCTGGAGCGTCTGCACCCCGCCGTGGTGCGCCCCGGCCGCTGCATGGCCCGGATCGAGGTGGGTCCGCTGACGCGTCGCGAGGCCGTCGACTGGCTGGGCACCGAGGAGGGCCTCGGCCGTGAGGGCGCGACGCTGGCCGAGCTGTACGCGCTGCGCCGCGGCGTCTCCCCGACGTCGGTGCCCGACCAGCGGGGCGGCGCGGAGGCGGGGCTGTACCTGTAACCCGCGCCGCGGCCCTACGTGTAGGCCGCGCGCACCGCGTCCCGCGCCGCCGACAGCGCCGCCTCCTCGGAGAGGCCGAGCCGCCGCACCCGCTCCGCGAACGCCTGCGCCGCGACGGACGCCTCCCTGGCGGCGGCGTCCCCGGCGGCGGCGACGAACGTGCCGTTGCGCCCGCGCGTCTCGATCACCCCGTCCGCCTCCAGGGCCCGGTACGCCTTGGCCACGGTGTTCGCGGCGAGACCCAGCTCCTCGGCGAGGCCGCGCACGGTGGGCAGCTTGTGGCCGACGGGCAGCGTCCCCGCCCTGGCCTGCTCGGAGATCTGGGCCCGCACCTGCTCGTAGGGCGCGGCGCTGTCGTCAATGCGGATCTTCAGGGTCACGGGCCCGATTGTCCCGCAGGGCGCGATCCCGCGCAGCGCCGGACACCACTGTCGGCGTCGTGGGCCTGCCCCGGTAAAAGGGAGGCGCCGCGCGGCCGACGCCCACTACCGTGCGGGCCATGACCGTGATCGTCCGCTCTCTGCGGCACGGCGACCCCGCGGACGCCGAGGGCTTCGCGCGGGTCCGCCGCGCCTGCCTGCCCGCCATGCTCGCCACCGCCGCCTCCGTCACGCACGACGGGGCGCACGCGCATCCCGACGCGCACTACCGGCAGCTCGTCGCGGTGGCCGACGACGGTGAGCCGATCGGCACGGCGCAGGTCGGTGTCGCGCACGACAGCCCGGAGCCGGGCCTCGGCTATGCCAACGTGTATGTGCGTCCCGGGCGGGAGGGCCGGGGCGCGGGCGGGCTGCTGCTCCGGGCGGCCGAGGCGCATCTGGCGCGGCTCGGGGTGCGGCGGGTGTACTGCTGGTGCCTGGACGGCCCGCGGAACCTGGCGTGGGCGGCGGCCCGCGGTTACCGCGCGAGCCGCTCGGCGCACTTCCTGCGCCTGGACCTGACGGCGGACGCCCTGCCGCCGCCCCCGGTGCCGCCGCGCGGGGTCGAGTTGCGGACGGCGGCGGAGTTCGCGGCCGATCCGCGCCCGTTGTTCGTTCTCGACGCGGAGACGGCGGCGGACGAGCCGGGTGACATCGCGGCGCGGCCGGCCGACTACGCGCACTGGTCGACGCACACCTGGCACCACCCGCTTCTCGACCGGGAGTTGACGACGGTGGCGGTGGTGGACGGCCGTCCGGCCGCGTTCACCCTGGCCCACACCGACGGCGAGGGCCGCTACGCGTCCGGGATGACGGGCACGGCCCGCGCGTTCCGCGGCCGGGGCCTGGCCAAGCTCGTCAAGAACGACTCGCTGCACCGGGCCCGCGCGGCGGGCCGCACGGTGGCGTACACGGGCAATGACGCGGGCAACGAGCCGATGCTCGCGATCAACGCATGGTTCGGCTACGAGATCGACGCGACGGAGGTCCGCCATGTCCGCACCCTCACTTCCTGACCCGGTGCAGGTCACGCTCGTCAAAGGGGGCCGCACCAAGATCCGTTATCCGGCGCGGCCGTTGTCCGACGACGGCACGCACATCGCCGTGCGCGCCGACTGGGCGGGCGAGGGTGTGCGCGACTTCGGCTTCGTACGGTTCGAGCCGGGCGATGTCTTCACCGAGCACTACTGGCGCGACCGCTGGTACGCGGTCAAGGAGGTCCGCTCCGGGGACGGGACGCTGAAGGGCTGGTACTGCGACATCACCCGCCCCGCCGTCCGCGGCGAGGGAGGCGCGATCGTCTCGGAGGACCTGGATCTCGACCTGTGGGTGTCGGCCGACGGGACGCGGGTGATCCGCCTGGACGAGGACGAGTTCGCCGCCAGCGGCCTCGCCGACCGGGACCCGTCCGCGGCCGAGGCGGCGGCGCGCGCCCTGGACGAACTGGAACTCCTCGCGCGCGACGGCCGGTTCACAGCGCTGCTGGACTGATCGGCCGAGCCACCGGTCAGCGAACCGTGGCGACGACCACGTACCGCTCGTCCCGTACGTCCTTGCCCCACAGCCGGGCGTCCGAGGCCAGCTCCTCCTGCCGCGCGTCCTCCACCAGACCGGCCAGCAGCCCGGCCACGCGGCTCGCCGCGATCCCGACCGGGCTCATCTCCCCCCACACCCCCTCCACCAGCACGAGCCGCCCCCGGGGCCGCAGCAGCGACACCCAGGTCCGCAGGGCGGTCGCGGGGTCGGGCAGTGCCCACAGCACATGCCGGGCGAGCACCACGTCGTAGGAGGCCGCCGCCACGGGCGGTGATGCGGCGTTCCCCAAGTGGAACTGCGCGTTGTACCCGGCCAGTTTGCGGCGGGCGCGGTCCACCATGTTCGGCGCGAAGTCGACGCCGGTGACTCTGTGGCCCTGCTCGGCGGCGAGGAGTGACAGGGATCCGGTGCCGCAGCCCAGATCGAGCAGGTCGCAAGGGGGCTCGGGCAGCCACTGTGTCATTCGCTGTGCCCAGGCCGCCCGGACCTCGGGAAGTCGCAGGCCGTGGTCGGGTTCGTCGTCGAAATCTGCCGCCGCCGCGTCCCATTACAGGCGTGCGTGTGAGTCCGTCATGCCCACATCGTGACAACCGCCACTGACAATTGCGCTTCGATGGGGAAGCGTCCGGGAACAGGTCTACAACGGCATCACGTTGGAACGCGTGTAGGTACAGGAGGCACGATGCGCCGAGTGACCATGCACAAACCCACCGGAGCGAGCACCATCACGCGCCGGCTGCGGGACGAGGCGGCGGAAACGGCGCGCGAGCGCGCGGAGGTGCGCAAGGACGTGCGCAAGACGTGGTGGCCGGACGAATAGGCGGGCCGGTCACATGAGAGAGAGACGCTTGCGGTAGTGGATGCGGTCGTAGGGCCCGTCGGTTCCGCGCTCCACGACCTCGTATCCGTACCGCGGGTAGATCTTCCGGTTCTCCCACATCAACGCGTTGGTGCAGAGCCGTATTTCGCGTAGTCCGAGACCGCGCGCGTGCTCGTCGACGAAGCCGAGCAGGCCGCGGCCCACCCCCCGGCCGCGGGCGTCGGGGTGGACCGCGATGCTGTCGAGGAAGAGATGGCCGGGACGCGCCTCCACGACGACCAGGCCGATCACCTCCGGGTTCCCCGTGATGTACACCAGGCCCGCCGCCACGTTCGCGGCGTGGTCGGCCTCCATCGGCTGCGGTACGACGCCGATCCGGTCGACGTAGTGGCGGTACGCCGCGTCGGTGACGGCTGCGACGGCCGGTACGTCGGCGGCGGTGGCGCGGCGGATCGCGTGAGGTTCGCTGTTCATGCCAACCTGTCTACGCCGCTCCCCCGCCTTCGCACCACCAGCTTGCGGACCAGGGGCCAGACCACGATGAGCAGCACGATCGCGTACACGGTGACCGAGAAGGGCGTGTCGACGAGACCGCTGACGCTGCCGTCGCTGATCTGGAGGGCGCGGCGCAGTTGTTGTTCGGCGTTCGGGCCGAGGATGACGCCGATGACGGCGGGCAGGACGGGCAGTCCGTAGCGGCGCATGCCGAAGCCGATGAGGCCGATCACGAGCAGGATCACGAGGTCGAGTGCCTCGCCGCCGACCGCGTACGCGCCGACCGCGGCGAAGAAGAGGATGCCCGCGTAGAGGTAGGGGCGCGGGATGCGCAGGAGCTTCGCCCAGACCGGGGCCAGCGGCAGGTTCAGGGCCAGGAGCAGCACCATGCCCACGAAGAGCGAGGCGATCAGGCCCCAGACCAGGTCGGGTTCGCGTTCGAAGAGCAGCGGGCCCGGCTGGATGCCGTACTGCTGGAACGCGGCGAGCATGACGGCGGCGACGGCGGTCGTGGGCAGGCCGAGGGTCAGCATCGAGACGAGGGTGCCGGCGGCGGAGGCCGAGGAGGCCGATTCCGGACCCGCGACGCCTTCGATGGCGCCCTTGCCCCATTCGTCCTTGTGCCGGGAGAGGCGCTTCTCGGTGACGTAGGAGAGGAAGGTCGGGATCTCGGCGCCGCCCGCGGGGATCGCGCCGAAGGGGAATCCGATGAGCGGGCCGCGCAGCCAGGACTTCCAGGTGCGGCGTACGTCCTCCTTGCCGAGCCAGGGGCGGCCGACGGGGATGGCCTCGCCGCTGGTGCGGCGCAGGTGCGCGGCGACCCACAGGGCTTCGCCGATGGCGAAGAGGCCGACCGCGACGATGACGACGTCGACGCCGTCGGCGAGTTGCAACGAGCCGAAGGTGAGCCGTTGCTGGCCGGTCATCTGGTCGAGGCCGACCAGGCCGATGGTGAGTCCGACGAGGAGCGAGGCGAGGCCGCGTACGCGCGAGGAGCCGAGGACGGAGGTCACGGCGATGAACGCGAGGACCATGATCGCGAAGTAGTCGGGGGCGCCGATGTCGACGGCGAGGGAGGCGACCTTGGGGGCGAGCGCGACGAGCAGGACGGTGCCGATCATGCCGCCCGCGAAGTGTCCGATGGCCGCGGCGGCCAGGGCCTGGGCGCCGCGGCCCGCCTTGGCCATCGGGTTGCCTTCCATGGCGGCGACGACGGCGGCGCTCTCGCCCGGGGTGTTGAGCAGGATGGAGGTCGTGGAGCCGCCGAACATGGCGCCGTAGTAGATGCCCGCGAACATGATGAACGCGCCGGTGGGTTCGAGTCCGTACGTCACCGGCAGGAGCAGGGCGACGGCCATGGCGGGGCCGATGCCGGGCAGCACGCCGATGGCGGTGCCGAGGAGGACACCGAGCGCGGCCCAGAGGAGGTTGACGGGGGTGAGGGCGGTCCCGAAGCCGTCCATGAGGGAGTTGAGGGCGTTCATGGCGTCACAGCGCTCCCATCAGGGGGCCGCCCGGCAGGGGGACGCCGAGCAGGTGGTCGAAGACGGCGTAGGTGAGCAGGGAGAGTCCGGCGGCGATCAGCGGGTCGCGCGGGAGGTGGCGGCTGCCGAGGGCGTAGGCGGCGCCCCAGAAGAGGAGGGCGCCCGCGAGGGGGAAGCCGAGCGGTTCGATGAGGACGGCGGTGGCGAGGAAGACACCGGCGAGGAGGAGCACGGTGCGCCAGTCCGCGGGTTCGGACAGGTCGATGTCCTCGCCGCCCTCGGCCTCGCCGCGACCGCCGCGCAGGACGTCCACGGCGAGCAGGACGGCGACGACGAGCAGCCCGATACCGACGACGACGGGTACGGTCCTGGGGCCGACGGGGCCGCGCTGTGTGAGGTCGACGTCCATGGTGAGCGCGTCGGTGAGGACGAGTACGCCGAGCGCGAGCAGCAGGACGCAGACGCCGAGTTCGGAGTGTTCGCGCAGCCAGGAGCGCCGGGGCGTCGGGGCGGGGCGGGGTTCGGTGGTGGTCACAGGCCCAGCTCCTTCAGTACGGAGACGACGTTCTCGTCCTGGTCGGCGAGGAACGTCCCGAAGTCGTCACCGGCGAGGAACGCGTCGTCCCAGCCGTTCTTCTCCAGCGACCGCTTCCATTCCTTCGAGGCGTGCAACTTCCGTACGAGGGCGGTGAGTTTGTCGCGTTCGGCGTCGGAGAGGCCGGGGGGTGCGACGATGCCGCGCCAGTTGGTGAAGTCGACGTCGTAGCCGGACTCCTTCAGCGTGGGGCCGTCGAGCCCGGGGACGCGCTGCGGTCCGGTGACGGCGAGGAGGCGCAGTTCGCCGCTCTTGATCTGGTCGAGGTATTCGCCGACGCCGGAGACGCCGAAGGCGACCTTGCTGCCGAGGATGGAGGCGAGGAGTTCGCCGCCGCCGTCGAAGGGGATGTAGTTGACCTTCTTGGGGGCGATGCCGACGGCCCGCGCCATGAGCATCGGGGCGAGGTGGTCGGGGCCGCCGGGTGACGAGCCGCCGCCGACGGGGAGTTTGCCGGGGTTCTTCCGCCAGGCGTCGACGAGCTGCCCGACGGTCCGGTACGGGGAGTCCTTGGCGACCACGACGACGTCCGCCTCCTCGGTGAGGCGGGCGATGGGGGTGGTGTCGGCGAGGGTCTTCGGGGAGTGGTTCGAGCGCGCCGCTCCGACGACCCCGAGCCCCATGGACATGGCGAGCCTGCCGTTGCCGTGTTCGCCGACGAGCCGGGTCAGGCCGACGGTGCCACCGGCGCCGGGCAGGTTGAACACCTCGATGTTGTGGGTGAGTCCGGCGTCCTCGGCGTTCTTCGCGGCGGTGCGCGCGGTGATGTCGTAGCCACCGCCGGGCGTGTTGGGGACCATCAGGCGCAGCCCGGGGATCTGGGTGCCGGTGTCGGCGCCGCTGCCCGTGGTGAGGAGCGGCGGCCCCACCAGGAGGAGGGCCGCGGCTCCGAGCAGGGCGAGGGGTGTGCGCAGGCGCACGGGTGCCACCACCTAGTTCTGGGTTGTGAGGTGGCCCACATGTTGCCCAGGCGCCGACGGACTGTCTCTCTTCCGCGCTTAAGAAACGTTGTGGTCCTTGTGGTCGCGCACCTACCCTGCGCCAGTGACAAAGGTGCTGGTCGTGGACGACGACTTCATGGTCGCCAAGCTGCACAGCCGGTATGTGTCCGCGCTGGACGGTTTCGTCGTGGCCGGGGTGGCGCACAGCGGCGCGGAGGCGTTGCGCGCCGCCGAGGCGGTACGTCCCGATCTGGTCCTCCTCGACGTGTATCTGCCGGACATGGACGGCATCGACGTGCTGCGCGAGTTGCGGGCGGCGGAGGAGCGGGACCCGTCGCGGGCGCCGGTGGACGCCTTGTTCATCACGGCGGCGCGGGACGCGGAGGTCGTGCGGGCGGCGCTGCGGGCCGGGGCGCTGCATTACCTGATCAAGCCGTTCAACCAGGCGGCGCTGCGGGAGCAGTTGCGGCACGTGGCGGCGGTGCGGGCGCGGCTCGACGGGCTCGACGAGGCGCGGCAGGAGGATGTCGACCAGATCTTCGGGGCGCGTCCGCCGGGTTCGCGGGAGCTGCCCAAGGGCCTCGCCGCGCACACGGCGGATCTGGTGGAGCGCACCTTGCGGGCGCATCCGGAGGGGCTGTCGGCGGCGGAGTGCGCGCTGGAGGCGGGTTCCTTGTCCCGGGTGAGCGCGCGCCGGTACCTGGAGTTCTTCGCGGGGACGGGGCGGGCGCGGGTGTCGCTGCGTTACGGGGGTACGGGGCGGCCGGAGCGCCGGTACCGGTGGGTGTCCTGAGCGGCTGCTCCCCGCTCGCCCCGGGACGTTGTCTGAGCAGAGTCCGAACCCGGCCTTAAGCGCGCCATAAAGATCGACTCGGGCCCCTCGTCCGGGCCGGTCCGAGCGTTTTTCCGGGCTAACTTCGCTGCCACGCACCCCCGTTCACGAACATCCCTGGAGCACCCATGCCCGCAGCAGCCCGCACCCGTAAGGTCGCCGCTCTCACCGCCGCCGGTCTCGCCCCGCTCGCCCTGACCGCCCTGTCCGCCACGCCCGCGGCGGCGCACGGAACGCTCGGTGACCCGGTCAGCCGGGTCGCGGCCTGCTATGCCGAGGGTGCCGAGAACCCCACGTCGGCGGCGTGCAAGGCGGCGGTCGCCGCGGGCGGTCCGCAGGCCCTGTACGACTGGAACGGCATCCGGGACGGGGCGGCCGGCGGCAAGTCCCAGGAGCGGATCCCGGACGGCAAGCTGTGCTCGGCCAACGCCGAGGAGTTCAAGGGCATGGACCTGGCCCGCGCCGACTGGCCTGCGACGAAGGTCTCGGCGGGCTCGTACACCTTCAAGTACAAGGTGACCGCGCAGCACAAGGGCACCTTCACCCTGTACATGACGAAGCAGGGGTACGACCCGTCGAAGCCGCTGGCCTGGTCGGACCTGGACCTGGCGCACCCGGTCGCCACGAAGACGGACCCGACGGCCGAGGGCGGCTACTACACGTTCTCCGGCACGCTTCCCGAGCGTACGGGCCGCCAGCTCGTCTACGGCCTGTGGCAGCGCTCGGACAGCCCGGAGGCGTTCTACTCCTGCTCGGACGTGACGTACGGCGGCGACTCCGCCTCCTCGGGCCCGGCCCCGGCGGCGTCCGCGCCGTCCGCCCCGACCGACGAGCAGATCGCCGAGGACGCCGACAAGTCGACGATCGATCATGGCGGAATGGACATGGGCGACGACTCCACGGCGACACCTGAGGCGCAGGAGGCGCACGCGGCCCATGAGGCGCACGGGTCGGCGTCCCCGGCGCCGGGTGGCGGCTCGGACAAGGGCTCCGGTACGGGTGAGCAGCTTGCCGCGCAGGGTGGTGCGCAGGATCTCGCCGAGACGGGCGGCGACTCCACCACCCCGTACATCGCCATGGGCGGCGCGGCGACCCTGGCGATCGGCGCGGCGACCCTGTTCGCCTCGGTGCGTCGGCGCGCGGTGACGGGTGGCCGGCACGGCCGCTGACCCGCCCGCCGCCCTGGGGAGCGACCGCCGCCGCCCGTCCGCACCGCGGGCGGCGGCGGTGGTCAACCGCGTGCGTCTGTGCGTCAGTTGACGCAGTCGGTGGGACTGGCGTGCGCGGGATCCAGGGCGTTGGCGACCTCGTGGTACGCGACGAGGTCGACGGTGCCGATCGTCACGTGCTCGGAGAGGTCGACCGGACACAGGTCCTGCACCACGACGTTGCGCACGCCGGGCCCGTCGAGGAACTGGGTCCGGTAGGGGGTGACGACCTCGTCGTACCTGGTGGCGATGACGGTGTAGTGGACGCCTGGCACGGTGTCGCCGCCCGCGTTGAGCTTCTCGACGAAGTCCGACCCGGCGATCTGGTCGGCGAGGGCGGGCGTGGCGAGCGTCAGCAGCGGCTCGATGCCCGGGAAGTAGGGCAGCAGTTTCGTCAGCCCGCTGAGGGTCGTGCCGTGGTTGTCGGGGGCGATGCCGACGAGCGCGTTCACCTCGGCGGCGCCGCCGAGGAACTTCAGGTAGTAGCGCGGCATCATGCCGCCCTGCGAGTGGCCGACGAGGTCGACCTTGGTGACGCCGGTGGCGCCGCGCACCTTGTCGACGAAGGAGTCCAACTGCCGGGCGGAGGCCGCGATCGGCCCGAGCCCGTTGAAGAGGGGCACCCCCGGCAGTTGCCCGTAGTCCAGGGAGAAGACGCAGTAGCCGCGCTTGACCAGGTAGGGAGCGAGCACGAGCCAGTTGTCGACGGAGTTGCCGAACGTGCCGTGGACGAGGACGACGGGCCGCGGGTGCGTGGCCGACGGCTTGCAGGAGTAGTCGTTCCAGCCGCTGTGCGTGGCGGCGGGTGCCGCGTGGGCGGCGGCGGGGATCGCGGTGGCGGCGAAGAGGGTGGCGGCGACGGTGAGGGCGCGCATGGCCCGCCGCCATCTGTTTCCGGGCAGCAACATGAATCTCCTTGCGGCTCAAGGGAGTTGCAGGCGCTTGCCGTGCTCACGTCAAGTTACGCGCGAGTAGTGCGGCCGTGAAGTTACGCGTCGGCAAAAACTTCCCGGCAGGGTTGCGGACAAGCTCCCTGACGCCCTGTCACCAGACGGGCTGAGCACCTCACGCCGCAAGCGAGGCCGGCACGATCGCCCCGGGCCCGAATCTGGCCCTGGCGCGGTCGGCCACCGCCTCCAGGACCCGGGCCCGCTCGTCCACCGGGTCGAAGGTCAACTGCCGGGACGCCTCGCCGGCCGGTCCGAGTCCTTCCGCCCGCAGGGAGATCGCCCGCACCCGGGCCCGCTGCAAACCCAGCGCCTCGTACATCCGGTACGCGGTCGTGGCCAGGGCGGCCGAGTGGGCGGTCGGTTCGGCGAGCACCCGGCCGCGTACCGTCGAGGTCCGGTCGGCGTAGCGCACCGTCAGGGTCAGCGAGCGGCACACCTGTCCCTCGTCCCGCATCCGCGCGCCCACCTCGTCGGCCGCGGCGAGCAGGGCGCGGCGGTGCCGGTGGGGGTCCAACTCGTCTCGTACGAAGGCGCGTTCGGCCGCGAGGGAGCGGGCGGCGGCGTTCGGGGTGACCCGGGCGCGGTCGATGCCGTGCGCCTTGTCGTGCAGTTCGCGCCCGACCCGTGCCGTGGTGAGGCGTTGCAGGGTGGACAGCGGTGCGGCGGCGAGCCGGCCGACCGTGTCGAGCCCGTACTCGCACAGCGTCCGGGCGGTGGCGGCGCCGACGCCGGGGAGCGCGCCGACGGGCTGTCCGGCGAGGAAGGCGGTCACGTCCCCGACCACCTCGGTCACCCCGACACCGGCGTCGCCCGCCGCCATCCGCGCGGTCATCGGCCCGGGCCCGGCGCCGATCACGCACTCGACGCCGTGCAGGGCGACGGCCCGCACCCGGACGACGGACGCGATCTGCCGCGCGTCCCGCCCGAAGTACCGTACGGCGCCGCGCAGATCGACCAGCGCCGAGTCGGGCGGCAGCGCCTCGACGGCCGCGCTGAACTCGCCGAGCAGGGACAGCAGTCGGGGCAGCGCCGCCTCGTCCGCGGGCCGCAGCAGGAACCGTACGCACAGCACACCGGCCGCCTCCTCGTCATGGCCGCGCCTGACCGCACTCACCCCGCGCTCCCCTGGCTCCGGTGCCACAGCCTGCGCTTGCTGCCCGGCACTCCGTCACCGGCCGGTTTCAGGTCGGCCCACGGGTTCATCACGAACCCGTTGGAGAGCCGGATCCGCCGGTCGGTGCCGTCCGGGGCGGCCTCCCCCTCGGCGCCGTCCGCGCCGGGCGGCGGCGCGGCCATCCGCCGCGCGACCTCGTCGAGCCCCTTCTCCCGGTACACCTCCGTCAGCTCCGCCAGGTTCCAGGCCGCTTCGCCCACCACGCTCAGGCTGCGCGGCCCGCGCCGCTGCACCGTGCCGCGCACGAGCAGCAGCCAGGAGTGGAAGACGGTGTGCGCGCACGCGGCGTGCGCGTCGTCGAAGAACGCCAGGTCCACCAGGCCGGTGCCGTCGTCGAGGGTGGTGAAGACGACCCGCTTCCCGGACCGGATCGGCGGGGTCTGGGTGGCCGCCTTGGCCCCGGCCACCAGCACGGTCCTGCCGTTGTCCGCGTCCCGCAGCCGCCGCGCGGAGAGGACCCCCAGCTCCCGCAGGAACTGTTCGTAGTCGCCCATGAGATGCCGCGACGCGTCCATTCCGAGCACGCCGAGCTCGGCGCTGATCCGTTCCGCGTCGCCGAGGTCGGGCAGCCCCGCCGGGGCCGTGCGCCGGCCGCCGGTCAGCGGTAGCTGCTCGCCGCTCGCTCCCCGCCCGGAGCGCTGGAGCTCCGCCAGATGCAGTTGCAGATCGCGGCGGTTGGCGCCGAAGGCGTCGAGCGCGCCGACCTGGGCGAGCCGGGTGGCGAGCGGGCGGCTCGGCCGGGCCCGCTCCCAGAAGTCGAGCAGCGAGGCGTAGGGCTGCCCCTCCTCGATCCGGGCGGCCTCCGCCTCGCTGATGCCGTACACGTCGGAGAGGGCGAGGCGGACCCCCCATGTCTCGCGGGTCCGCCCGGAGGCGCCGTCGGAACCGTTCGAATCAGACACCAGTTCGATACGGTGAGCGACCGCGGACCTGTTCACGTCCAGCGGCAGCACCGGCACCCCCCGCCGCCGCGCGTCGGCGAGCAGCAGCCGCTTCGGGTACATCCCGGGGTCGTGCGTGAGCAGCCCCGCGTAGAACGCCGCCGGGTGGTGGGCCTTCAGCCACGCCGACTGGTAGGTGGGGACGGCGAAGGCCACGGCGTGCGCCTTGCAGAACCCGTACGAGCCGAACGCCTCCACGATCTCCCAGGTCCGCGCGATGGAGTCGGCGTCGTAGCCGCGCACCGCCGCGGCCTGCGCGAACCAGAACCGGACACGCCCCTGCGACTCGGGGTCGGAAAGACCGCGCCGCGCCCGGTCCGCCTCGTCCCGCCCGCAACCGGTCATGATGTCGATGATCTTGATGACCTGCTCGTGGAAGACGACGACGCCGTACGTCTCCTTGAGCGCGTCGGCCAGGTCGGGGTGCGGGTAGCGGGCGGGCGCCCGGCCGTGCCGCGCCTCGATGAACGGGCGCACCATGTCGGCGGAGACCGGCCCGGGGCGGAACAGCGAGATGTCCACGACCAGGTCGTGGAAGGTGGCGGGCTGCAACCGTCCGACCAGGTCCCGCTGGCCCGGCGACTCGATCTGGAAGCACCCGAGCGTCTCGGTGGACTGGATGAGCCGGTACGTCGCCGGGTCCCCCTGCGGCACCGCGTCGAGGTCCACGGACGTGCCGGTGGCCCGTTCGATCTCGCCCGCGGCGTGCGCCAGCGCCGACTGCATCCGCACCCCGAGCACATCCAGCTTGAGCAGCCCGAGATCCTCCACGTCCTCCTTGTCGAACTGGGACATGGGCAGGCCCTCGCCGCTGGTCGGCACCACCGGGGTGCGGGCGAGCAGGGAGGCGTCGGAGAGCAGCACCCCGCACGGGTGCATGGCGACGCCGCGGGGCAGCGCGTCGAGCGCCTCGACCAGCTCCCACATCCGTTCCCTGTCGCCGAACTCCCCCGCGATCTCCTTGAGTTCGGGCAGTTCCGCCATGGCCGTGCGGGCGTCGCGGGCCCGCACGTGCGGGAACGCCTTGGCGATGCGGTCGACGTCGGCGGGGTCCATGGACAGGGCCGCGCCGACGTCCCGTATCGCATGTCGCACCCGGTACGTCTCCGGCATGGCGACGGTGGTGACGCGCTCGGCGCCGAACCGGTCGAGGATCGCGCGGTAGACCTCCAGGCGGCGCGCGGACTCCACGTCGATGTCGATGTCGGGCAGGACATAGCGCCGCTTGGACAGGAAGCGCTCCATGAGCAGGCCGTGTTCGAGGGGGTCGGCCTGGGCGATGCCGAGCAGGTGGTTGACCAGCGACCCGGCGCCCGAGCCGCGCGCCGCGACCCGGATGCCCATGCCCCTTATGTCGTCCACGACCTGAGCCACCGTCAGGAAGTAGCTGGCGAAGTCGTGGTGCGCGATGATGTCCAGCTCGCGGTGGAGCCGCTCCCAGTAGGTGCGGTCGTCCGCGTGGCCGAGGCGGACCATGCCGGCCGTCGCGCGCGAGGCGAGGACGCGCTGCGCGGTGCGCCGCCCGGCGCCCACGAGGTGCGGTTCGGGGAAGCGTACGGAGCCGATCCCGAGATCGTCCTCGGGGTCGACGAGGCAGGCGGCGGCCGTGTCCCGGGTCTGTTCGAGCAGCCGGTGGGCGGTGCTCCGGTGGAAACCGGCGGCCTCCACGATCCGCTCGGCCTCGCGCAGCATGGCGTCGGCGCCCTTCAGCCACCGTTCGCCGCTGTCGAGCCCCTTGGCCGGGTCGACGGGCACGAGACGGCGCGCGGCGTCCAGGACGTCGGCGACGGGACCCGCGCCCGGGTCCGCGTACCGGACGTCGTTGCTGAGGACGGGGCGCACCCCCTGCTCGGCGGCGAAGCCGACGGTACGGGCGGCGAGGCGCAGGGAGCCGGGCCCGGTCCCCTTCCTGCCGTGATGGACGGCTTCGAGGCGCAGGGCGTCACCGTAGACCTCGCGCCAGGGGGCGAGCAGGACGGCCGCCTTGTCGGGGCGGCCCGCGGCGAGCGCGCGGCCCACGTCGGAGGCGGGCCCGAGCAGCACGGTGAGGCCGTCACCGTGGTTCTCCTCCCAGGGAAGGCGAGGGTCCTGGGCACCCTCGGCGTGCGCGGCGGTGATCATGCGGCACAGGTCGGCCCAGCCGCGGGCGCCGTCCCGGGCGAGAAAGGTGACCCGGGGCGTCGACTCGTCGATGAAGGCGCCGCCGCGCACGGGCGCCCTGCGCCGGTCACCGCGCACGGGGGTGCCCACCGCGAGCTCGGCGCCGAACAGCGGTCGTACCCCGTGCTTCGCGCACGCCTTGGCGAACCGGACGGCACCGGCGACGGTGTCCCGGTCGGTGAGGGCGACGGCGTCCATGCCCCGCTCGGCGGCGCGCTCGGCCAGCCGCTCGGGGTGGGAGGCGCCGTAGCGCACGGAGTACCCGGACACGGTGTGCAGATGCGTGAAGTCCACCGCACGCACCTCCAGCACACTCGGGCCAATCGGATCTCACCTCCCCCACCTCCACCATAGACCAACTTTCGAACGCGTGTACGAGCTGGTCGCGGGGCACTCGTTCGGCTCACCCCGCCTGCGGGACGAGGGTCCACGGCGGAGCGTGGGGGAATGAGGTTCGCCGATGAGTTCAAGAACGCCGTCACCCCCCGGGCCACGCTGCTCGTCATCGGCGTTCTCGCCCTCCAGCTCCTGTTCATCGCCTCCTACGTGGGGGCGCTGCACGATCCGAAACCCAAGGACGTGCCGTTCGGCGTCGTCGCCCCGGCACCCGCCGCCGCCCAGCAGACCGAGCAGCGGCTGGCGAAGCTGCCGGGCTCGCCGCTGGACCCGCGGGTGGTCCCCGACGAGAGGAGCGCGCGGCGGCAGATCATGGACAGGGAGATCGACGGCGCCCTGGTCGTCGACGCGCGGGGCCGCACCGACACCCTGCTCGTCGCGTCCGGCGGCGGCACCGTGCTGGCCAGCACGCTGGAGAAGCTCGCCACCAAGGTCGACGGGGCGGAGCAGCGGAAGGTGCGGGCCGTCGACGTGGCGCCCGCCTCCCCCCACGACTTCGACGGGCTCTCCGCCTTCTACCTCGTCGTCGGCTGGTGCGTGGGCGGCTATCTGTGCGCCTCGATCATGTCGATCAGCGCCGGGTCCCGGCCCACGAGTCCGCAGCGCGCGGCGATCCGGCTCGGCGCGATGGCGCTCGTGGCGATCGTCGGCGGCATCGGCGGCTCGCTCATCATCGGCGACTCGATCCTCGGCGCGCTGCCCGGCTCCTTCTGGGGCCTGGCCGGGCTCGGCGCGCTGGTCACCTTCGCGGTCGGCGCGATCACGCTCGCCCTGGAGGAGCTGACCGGCATCGTCGGCATCGGCCTGGCCGTGCTGCTGATCGTCGTCGCGGGCAACCCGAGCGCGGGCGGCGCGTTCCCGCTGCCGATGCTGCCACCGTTCTGGCGGGCGATCGGGCCCTGGCTGCCGCCCGGCGCGGGCACCTGGGCGGCGCGCTCCATCGCGTACTTCAAGGGCAACGACGTCACGCAGTCGCTGCTGGTCCTGTCGGCGTGGGCGGTGGTCGGTGTCGTGGTGACGCTGCTCGTGTCGGTCCTGCGCGAGCGGAGGCGGGGCGGCGGCGCGCGGACCGGGGGCGCGGAGGGTGGCTCGACGCACGTGGGTGTGGCCTCGTAGGCCGCCCGCACCGGACGGAGCCCGCCCCCGTGGTCGTGGGGGCGGGCTCCGGTGCCGTGGTGCTCAGCCGATCTGCGCGCCGAAGGTGGCCAGCGCTTCCGTCACCGGCTGGAAGAACGTCTCGCCGCCGGACGTGCAGTCGCCGCTGCCGCCCGAGGTGAGGCCGATCGCCGTGTCGCCGGAGAAGAGGGAACCGCCGCTGTCGCCCGGCTCGGCGCAGACGTCGGTCTGGATGAGACCGTTGACGATGTCCCCGTTGCCGTAGTTCACGGTGGCGTCCAGGCCGGTCACCGTGCCGTCGTGGACCTGGGTGGTGGAGCCCGAGCGGGTCACCCGCTGGCCGACGGTCGCGTCGCCGGCCTTGGTGATCTGCTGCGCGGAGCCGTTGTAGAGGTCGACCTCGCTGGGGTGCGGCACGTCCGCGGTGTACTTCACGAGGCCGAAGTCGTTGTCCGGGAAGCTGGACCGCTCGTTCGTGCCGATCTCTTGGCCGCTGGGGTCGGACCAGGTGGAGATCGCCTCGGTGCAGTGGCCCGCCGTGATGAAGTACGGCTGACCGTCCTTGACCACGTTGAAGCCGAGGGAGCAGCGGCCACCGCCGCCCGTGATGGCGTCGCCGCCCGCCACGAAGGGTTTGAACTCGCCCTGGGTGCGCCGCAGTTCGGCCTTCTTGCCGAGCCGGTCGACGACCTTGCTGAGCTTGTCCCAGGCCGCGCCGTCGACCGTGCGGTCGGCGGTGACGACGACCTTGTTGGTGGTGGGGTCGGTGGCCCAGGAGGTGCCCGGGACGGTGGCGTCGTCCTTCAGGGTGGTGCGGGCGCTCCTGAGGGCGGCGAGCGAGTTCTCCACGACTCTGGCCTCGGCGCCGGCGGCCCGGACGGCCTGCGCGGCGTCCTGGTTCAGCACGTTGACGACGAGGTGCCCGGCCTCGGCGTCGTAGTAGCTGCCCGCCGAGTCCGCTCCGAGATCCTTCGTCAGGGTCGAGGCGAGATTTCCGGCCTTCGCGACGGAGAGCGTCCGGGGCGTGCTGTCCGGAGTCTCGGTGCTGGCGTTCGCAGTCTGGAAGGTGATGCCCGCGGCGACCAGTGCGGCGATGCCCGCTCCGGCCACGGCGACGCGCCGCTTGGGTATGCGTCGGTGCTTCAACTCAACGCCTCCTGTGGGGGGTTCAGGACCGGGCCCGATGTGGGGGTGGGCCGGTTCCGTGAGGCTGACGCGCCCACTATCCCGAGCGCCGCACGGAGCACACAAGGTCGACTTCAGGACGCGCGTACGGGAACGGCCGTGCGCCGTCCGCCTCTCGCGCGCCCCTGCCCCTCGCACGTCGGTCCCCATTGCAAACACCCTGCGCACGGGGTGGTCGACGAAGGGTGAGGGCGGGTCGTGTCCGGAAATCGCCGGTGCGGCGGCGACCCTACGGCGCGTGTCCGTCGGGCTCGTCATCGGCGGGGGGCCGCGGGACCGCCTCCGTCAGTTGCTGGACGGCGGCCTGCGCGGCGCGGCCCGCGTCACCGGGGGTGGCCCGTTCCAGGAACCGCAGCAACTCCACGGGGAACGGCAGGACCAGCGTCGAGTTCTTCTCGGCGGCGACCGCCACCACGGTCTGGAGCAGCCGGAGTTGGAGCGCGGCGGGCTGGTCGGACATCACCCCGGCCGCCTCGGCGAGCTTCTTCGACGCCTGGAGCTCCGCGTCGGCGTTGATGACACGGGCCCGCCGCTCCCGGTCCGCCTCGGCCTGCCGGGCCATCGACCGCTTCATGGTCTCCGGCAGCGACACGTCCTTGATCTCGACCCGGTCGATCTGCACGCCCCACCCGATGGCCGGGCTGTCGATCATCAGCTCCAGGCCCTGGTTGAGCTTTTCGCGGTTGGAGAGCAGATCGTCGAGGTCGCTCTTGCCGATGATGGAGCGCAGCGAGGTCTGTGCCATCTGCGAGACGGCGAAGCGGTAGTCCTCCACCTGCACCACGGCCTCGGCCGCGTCGACCACCTTGAAGTAGATGACGGCGTCCACCCGCACCGTGACGTTGTCCCGCGTGATGCCGTCCTGCGCGGGCACGGGCATCGTCACGATCTGCATGTTGACCTTGCGGAGCTTGTCCACGAACGGCACGATCATCGTGAACCCGGGCCCGCGCACGGACGACTTCAACTTGCCGAGGCGGAACACCACCCCGCGCTCGTACTGTCTGACGACCCGCGCCGCCGACATCCCGTAGACCGCTCCGGCGCAGACGACGGCCACCCCCGCCGCCACCAGTTCCTCGACCATCTCGACGGCCCCCCAGGGTCCGAAGCGGGCGGAACAGGACTCTGCTTCGACGGTAACCCCGCGGGCCGCGCAACGGGAGGGCCGCGGGACGACGAGAAGCCCCCGCCGGGCCGGATCGGCCGGACGGGGGCTCCCGCTGCTGGCTGCGGTGCGAGGTCGCCGTGAGGTCCTCACGGGCGGCGGGGTCAGAACACGTGCACCCCGTACGCGCTGAGCGCCTCGGTGACCGGCTGGAAGAACGTGGTGCCGCCGGACGAGCAGTTGCCGCTGCCGCCGGAGGTCAGGCCGTAGGCGGTGGTGCCGCCGTACAGCGGGCCGCCGGAGTCGCCGGGCTCCGCGCAGACCGTGGTCTGGATGAGTCCGGAGACGACGTCGCCGCCGCCGTAGTTGACGGTGGCGTTCAGGGCGGTGACCCGGCCGCTGTGGATGCCGGTGGTGGAACCGCGCCGGGTGACCGTGGTGCCCACGGACGGCGTGGCCGCACGCGTGATGTCCTGGCTGCCGACGGTGCCGGAGGGGGTCACCGAGCCGGTGTACCGGATGAGACCGTAGTCGTTGCCCGGGAAGCTGGAGCCCGCGGTGGAGCCCAGGACCGTCGAGTGCCCCGAGTTGGTCCACCAGGTGCCCGCGCCGTCGGTGCAGTGGCCGGCCGTCAGGGCGTAGTAGGCGCCGCTGCTGTTCTGGACGTTGAAGCCGAGCGAGCAGCGCCAGCTACTCGCATAGATGGCGTCGCCGCCGGATATCAGCTTCTTGAAGGTGCCGGGCGTGTGCTTGATCTTGAGCGCTCCCGCGGTGGCCCCTGCCTCCTTCTTGATCCGGGCGATCTCGGCCTGCGAGACCGTCTCGTCCACGGTCACGACGACCTGCTTGGTCTTGCTGTCGACCGCCCACGCCGTACCGGCGATGTCGGCGCCGCGCACCGCGTCACTGGTCTGCGTGAGTTCGGCGGTGCTGAAGGCCTGGGGTGCTTCGGCCGCGTGAGCCGAGGGTGCGGCGAAGGCGGCCGCGGCGAGGAAGCCGGTACCCGCGGCGATCAGCCGGGTCCGTCTTGCCGTGCCACTGCGAGGGGTGGTGCGCTTGATCCTCACTGGTCGTTCCTCCCGAGGGGAAGTCGGGGGCCCGCGTGGGGTCGGGGGCCCGTGAGGCGCAGCCAGGGGATCGGATGCCCGGATTCCGAACACGCCGTGCCCCTGACAAGCGCTGTGGGGAGTATTCGGGGAGTCAACTACCCCGCACAAGGGCGCCTTTCGGCCTTCGGAGGGTCAGGCTCCGGACGCCCCGCGTTCACCCGGGCCCGGTGGCCGTCAGGTTCTTCTCCCCCGCCTCGACGCGGAAGGAGAGGGTGTTGCCCGGGGGCGGGAAGGGGCAGAGGAAGTGGTCGCTGAACGCGCAGTTGGGGAGCACCGCGCGGTTGAGGTCGACGGTGGTCCTGCCCTGCTCGTCGGGCGCCTGCGCGTACAGGAAGCGGAACCGGTACGTGTCGTCGCCGCCGGTGGCGTCGGCGAACACGGCCCACAGCCGGCCGTCGCCCAACCGCGCCGCCTTCAGCGTGTGCTCCTGCCCGTCGAACGTGAAGGACAGCTCGCCCGCGAGGCCGAACCCGCGCTCCTTTCCGTCGGCGTTCTCGACGCGGACCTCGCGCGCGGCCTCGTACGGAGCGAAGCTGCCCTCGACCGACCAGCGCGGATCGTGGGGGTTGAGGTCGATGCCCCGGAAGGCGGCGCGGGTGGGCGCGGCCGGGTCGAAGTCCCGTACGGCCCACAGCCCTTCGCGGACCAGGGCGACGAGCCGCCGCTCGCCGAGCGTCACGGTGGTGTCGGCGACGAGCCGGGTCTCCCCGTCGACCGGCCGCCCGTCCACGGTGAACCCCTCGGCCGCGCGCGCGGTGAGGACGAGCGCGTCGCCGTCCGGCCGCCAGTGCCCGGGGATGGCCGGAAGTAGGCCCTCCGGATGGTCGTCGAGCCAGTGGGTGCCGACGAGGGCGAGCGGCCCGTGGGGCGCGGCGACGGTGGCGATCCGCTCCTCGTGCCACTGCTTCCAGAGGTCGGCGGCGTCGGTGCTGGTGGTCATACGGCGGTCCTTTCGTGGTGCGGTGCGGGGGCCCGCAGTCCCAGGTGCGAGCGGAGCGTGGTGCCTTCGTACGCGGTGCGGAACGCGCCCCGTTCCTGGAGCAGCGGCACGACCCGGTCGACGAACTCGTCGAGGCCGCCGGGGGTCAGATGCGGTACGAGGACGAACCCGTCGGCGGCGCCGCCCCGCACGAAGGCGTCGAGGTCGGCGGCGACCGCGTCGGGGGTCCCGATGAACGACTGCCGGCTGCTCGTCTCGATGACGGTCTGCCGGATGGACAGCCCCTTGGCGTGGGACAGGGCGCGCCACTTCTCGGCCAGGGCGAGCACGTCGCCGCGGTGGGTACGCCCCTGGGACAGGCCGGAGTCGACGACGGGGTCGATGTCGGGCAGCGGGCCGTCCGGGTCGTAGGAGGACAGGTCGACGCCCCAGACCTGTTCCAGGGCGAGGATCGCGTTCTGCGGGGAGATCTGCTGCCGGCGGATCTCGGCCGCCTTCTCCTGCGCCTCGGCGGCGGTGTCGCCGAGCACGACCGAGACGCCGGGCATGATCTTCAGGTCGTCGGCCTCGCGCCCGTACGCGGCGAGCCGCGCCTTCACATCTGCGGAGAAGGCCCGCCCGGCCTCCAGGGTGCCGTGCCGGGTGAAGACGACGTCGGCGGCGGACGCGGCGAACTCGCGGCCCTCGGCGGAGTCCCCCGCCTGGATGACGACGGGGTGGCCCTGGGGCGGGCGCGGGACGGTGGAGTCCCCCTCGACGGTGAAGTGCCGTCCCTCGTACCGGAACGGGCGCCCGGTGCCCGCGTCCCACACCTCCCGCGCCACGTCCACGAACTCGGCGGCGCGGTGGTAGCGGTCCGCGCGGTCGAGGTAGCCGCCGCGGCGGAAGTTCTCGCCGGTGAAGGCGTCGGAGGAGGTCACCACGTTCCAGGCGGCCCGCCCGCCGCTGAGGTGGTCAAGGGAGGCGAAGCGGCGGGCGGTCTCGTAGGGCTCGTTGAAGGTGGCGTTGACGGTGGCGGCCAGCCCCAGGCGGTCGGTGACGGCGGTGAGCGCGCCCAGGACGGTCAGGGACTCGGGCCGTCCGACCACGTCCAGGTCGTGGATGCGGCCCTTGTGCTCGCGCAGCCGCAGCCCCTCGGCGAGGAAGAAGAAGTCGAAGAGGCCGCGTTCGGCGGTGCGGGCGAGGTGCTCGAAGGAGGTGAAGTCGATCTGCGACCTCGACCGGGGGTCGGTCCAGACGGTGGTGCTGTTGACGCCGGGGAAGTGGGCGGCGAGGTGCATCCGCTTGCGCGCGGGGCGCGTCGCCGTCATGAGGGTTTCCCCGCGAGGGCCGCGTACCGGTTGACGGGCCGGGCGAGGCCCAGGTGCTCCCTGAGCGTGCTGCCCGGGTAGAAGGTGCGGAACAGGGCGCGGTGCTGGAGCAGCGGCACGACCCCGTTGACCAGGCGCTCCAGGTCGCGGAGCGGGTCGAGCGGCGTCAGGTGGAAGCCGTCGGCGGCGCCCGCGCGATGCCAGTCGGTGATGAGGTCGGCGAGGTCGACGGGCCCGCCCCGGTACAGGGCGCCGCCGTCCTCGGCGGGCAGCGGGCCGCCGCCGTGGCCGGGCCGGGCGGCGCACTCGCCGGCGCCCAGGTCGATGCGCAGGGCGGCGAGGACGCGCAGCGCGTCGGGGTCGCGCCCGTGCTCGGCGGCGCGTCGGCGTAATCCGCCGCGCACCGCGGCGAGTTGGGCGGGCTCGGCCCCACCGACGAGGGCGACGTCGGCGTGCCGGGCGGCGATGTCGTACGCGTACGGCTGGGTGGCGTCGACCACGACGACCGGGTGGCCCTGGGGCGGGCGCGGCACGATGGAGGGGCCGCGCACGGAGAACGTACGCCCTGCGAAGTCGACGTGGTGCAGCTTGTCCCGGTCGATGAACCGGCCGGTGGCGGTGTCCCTGATCTCGGCGCCGTCCTCCCAACTGTCCCACAACCGCCGTGCCGCGTCGATGACGTCACCGGCCTCGTGCCACAGGTCGGCGGGCGCGGCGGCGGCCCTGCGCCCGACGAGCCGTGCCGCGGCCTCGCCGGTCGAGACGTCGGCCCGCCACCCGGCCCGGCCGCGGCTCACCCAGTCGAGCGTGGCGACGGCGGCCTGCACGTGGAAGGGCTCGGTGTGGGTGGTGGTGACGGTCGGTACCAGCCCGAGGCGCGAGGTGCGCGGGGCGATCCCGGACAGCACGGCGAGACTGTCGGGTCCGGCCGTGGTGAAGCTGTCGTGGAGCGTGACGAAGTCGAGGGCGCCGTGTTCGGCGAGCCGGGCGAGCTGGAGGTAGGGCTCGGCCTCGTAGGTTCCTGGCAGGTCGAGAGCCGCGGCGAGATGCAGCGGTCCCCGGCCCGGTGGGCTGGTCATGGGTGGCGGACCTTTCGGCTGGACAAGGTGGGTGGGGTGGGGCGCCTCTGGTTACGGCTTGGGCAGGCCCTCGGGGTTGATCTCGGACTTCGTGACGGCCTCGCTCGACAGACCCCACCGCTTCAGCACGCGGGCGTACGACCCGTCCTCGATCACGTGGTTCAGGGCGGCGGCGTACGCGTCGACGAGCCCGCTGCCCTTCTTCGTGGTCGCCGCGATCTTGCCCTGTACGAGGTCGCCGCCGCCCGAGATGGTGCCGATGATCTGGGACTGCCCGGCCGAGGCCACGTGATAGGCGGAGGAGGGACTCGGGCCGAGATAGGCGTCGATGCGGCCCGACTGGAGCGCCAGGTAGTAGTCCGTGTCCTTCTGGAAGTACTTGATGGTGACGGGCTTCAGACCGGCCTTCTCGTCCTGCTTGCTCCAGTCGACGAGGATCTTCTCCTGGTTGGTGCCGGAGGAGACGGCGATGGTCTTGCCCGCGACGTCCTTCGGCCCCTTGACCCGCCAGCTCGTCCCCTTCTTCGCCTCGAAGGCGATGTTGTCGAGCCGGTACGTCGCGAAGTCGTACTTCTCCTTGCGCTCCTCGGTGACGGTCACGTTGGAGAAGACGGCGTCGAACTTCCCGCTGTCGAGGCCGACGAACAGGTTCTCCCAGCTCACCTGCTCCTGGTGGAGCTTGAGTCCGAGGGTGTCGGCGACGAGCGTGGCGATGTCGAGTTCGGAGCCGATCCGCGTCTTGTCGTCGGTGGCGAAGAAGCCCAGGGGCGGTGAGGCGTCGGCGCTGCCGCCGAGGCGCAGGGTGCCGCGCTCGCGGATCGCCTCGGGCACGAGGGCGGCGATCTTGTCGACCTTCTTGCCGCGGATGCGGTGCTGGTCGGGCCCGATGTTGATGCTGCCGACCTTCTTCGTGCCGCCGTTGCCGGTGGTCGTGGCGGCGTCGCTGTCACCTCCGCAGGCGGCGAGCAGGGGGGTGAGGGCGAGCGCGGCGACGGAGGCGGCGAGGGTGCGGCGGGACAGCATGGGCGTACTCCTGTGAGAGAGGGGCGGGAGAGGTGGGAGGGGTGACACGGGTGGGGGTGTCAGAGGACCTTGGACAGGAACGCCTTGGTGCGTTCCTCGCGTGGCGCGTCCAGTACGTCGCCGGGGGCGCCCTGTTCGACGATGCGGCCCTCGTCCATGAAGACGACGGTGTCGGCGACCTCGCGCGCGAAGCCGATCTCGTGGGTGACGACGATCATCGTGGTGCCCTGGTGCGCGAGGTCCTTGATGACGTCGAGGACCTCGCCGACCAGTTCCGGGTCGAGCGCGGACGTCGGCTCGTCGAACAGGAGCAGCTTCGGTTCCAGGGCGAGGGCGCGGGCGATGGCGACGCGCTGCTGCTGGCCGCCGGAGAGCTGGCGCGGGTACGCGGCGGCCTTGTCGCCGAGCCCGACCCGGTCGAGGAGTCGGCGGGCGCTCTCGACGGCCTGGGCGCGGGGTCGCCGGAGGGCGGCGACGGGTGCCTCGATGACGTTCTCCAGGACCGTCAGGTGCGGGAAGAGGTTGAAGTTCTGGAAGACGAAGCCGATGTGGGTGCGCTGCTTGAGGACCTCGCGTTCGCGCAGCTCGTAGAGCTTGTCGCCGGAGCGGCGGTAGCCGACGAGCGAGCCGTCGACGCTGATCCAGCCGCTGTCGACCTTCTCCAGGTGGTTGATGGTGCGCAGCAGCGTCGACTTGCCGGAGCCGGAGGGGCCGAGCACGACGGTGACCTCGCCGGCCCGCACCTCCAGGTCGATGCCGCGCAGTACTTCCAGGGAGCCGAAGCTCTTGTGGACGGCCTTGATGTCGACCATGGCAGGGGTGCTCATCGGGTCGTGCCTTTCGCGAAGTGGCGTTCCACGTAGTGCTGGAGTACGGAGAGCGCACTGGTCAGGAGGATGTACCAGGCGGTGGCGACCATGAGGAGGGGCACCACGCGGCCGTTGCGGCCATAGATGACCTGCACCTGGTAGAAGAGTTCGCCGATCGCCATGACGGAGACGATCGAGGTGCCCTTGAAGAGGGAGATGACCTCGTTGGCGGCGTTCGGCAGGATCGAGCGCATCGCCTGCGGCAGCACGATGCGGCGGATCTGCCGCAGGCGGGGGATGCCGAGGGCGGCGGCGGCCTCCAACTGGCCGCTGTCGACGGCGAGTACGCCACCGCGCACGATCTCCGCGGCGTACGCGGCCTGGTGCAGGGCGAGACCGAGGACGGCGGCGCTCATCGCGCCGACCAGGCCCATCGTGTCGAAGGAGAAGAAGCCCGGTCCGAAGGGGATGCCGAACTGCAACTCCTTGTACAGGTAGGCCAGGTTGAACCAGAACAGCAGTTGCACGATCAGCGGGATCGAGCGGAACGCCCAGATGTAGCCGAACGCCACCGTCTTCAGGAACCGGCTGCTCGACAGCCGCATGAAGGCGAGCACGATACCGAGGGCGAAGCCGAGCGCGGTGCCGTAGAAGGTGAGCTGGAGGGTCGTCCAGACGGCCTTGAGGATGACGTCCGCGGTGAAGAACTCCGCGAACACCTCCCATTCCCAGCCCGCGTTGGTGACCAGGCCGTGGCCGAACTGCGCGAGCAGCACGGCCGTCGCGGCGATGGCGACCCAGCGCCAGGGGTGGCGGACGGGGACGACCTTGAGCTGGGCGTAGTCGGTGGCGGGCGGCTCGGCCGTGACGGTGCCGCTCTTGTCGGTGGAGGGGGCGCTGAGGGGTGGATCGCTGGTCAGGGACATAGGGGTACCTCAAGTGGTGGCGGGTCCGGACGGGAGGCGGGGCGGGGCGGCGCTCAGGCCGCGACGGCGCGACAGGAGAGGTCGCGCAGAAAGGCGAGCACCGCGCGCGCGGTGGCGTCGTTCTGCCGGAACGAGGGGCTGTTCGTGCGCGGCCGGGTGAAGGCTCCGGCGCCGCGCGCGTTGGTGTGCGGGCCGAGCGCGAACCGGCGCGGGTGGGCGCTGCCGTCGCGGTGCAGGACGCGCCCGTCGTCGGGGTCCACGGCGAGCAGCCCCGCCGGGGTGGCGAGGGCCCCGTCCGCGTGCAGCTCGCGCAGGAGGCGGTCGCGGGTCCGGGCGAGCGTGGGCTGCGGGAGGCGGGCCTCGACCAGGGCGCGGGCCTCGACGACGGCGCCCGGCACGGTGGCGGAGGTGGCCCGGAACACCCCGTCCTCGGCGCTGACCCGCATGTCGGCGCCGACGAACCGCACGACGCCCGCGCGGGACAGCGCGAGCAGTTGGCGCAGCCGGGGCCCCGGCGGTCCCGAGGCGAGGTAGCTGAAGAGGCCGTGCCACCAGGTGCCGATGTCGCCGAGCCGTACGAGCTGCCCGTACACGGAGAGAAGCCCGAGGAAGACGGCCAGGTCGGGGCTGTGCGCGGGGTCGTGCCTGCGGTCCAGGTCGGCGGTGACGTACGCGCGCAGTCCCGCCTGGAGCTCCTCCTGTGAGGTGTACCGGACGCCGTCGAGGGGGTGGTCGAGTGCGGCGAGGTCGAGCCGGTCGGCCGGGTCGGGGACGGCGGTGGCGACGAGTGCGCGCAGGTCGGCGCCGAGCGGGGTGGCGACGGCGTACTTCTCCTCGAAGTCGGCCCAGGCCATGGTGGTGCGCTCGGGGTGCGCGGTGAACAGGCGGTGGTAGTGCGCGTAGCCGAGTTCCTTGTCGACGAGCGGCCACACGTCGGCGCGGAAGTCGAACCCGCCCTGCCTGGCGAGGAGTTCGTCGATCTGCTCCGGTCCGAGGAAGCGCGGCAGCGGTGGCCGCTCCCCCGCCGCCGCGTCCCAGTCGTAGCCGATCTTCGAGTGGTACGGCACGCCGCGCCGCGATCCGACGTGCAGCACGGGTTCGCGGCCGGAGGGGATGTAGCGGTCGCCCTCGTGGCGTCCGCCGCGCCCTTCGGTGAGGAGCACCATGAGGTCGACGAAGGCGAGCCCGAAGCCGCGGACGAGGACGTCCTGGCCGGGGGCGAGCGCGCTCAGGTCGGTGTCGGCGGTGAAGTCCGGCGGCAGGTGGACCAGGCCGTGCCGCTGGGCGTAGGCACGCAACCCGGCCTGCTCGGCGTCGAGTTCGGCGTCGAGGTGTCCCTGGGTGAGGATCACGACGTCGGCGAGCAGGGGGCGCGGACGGTCCTCGATCCACACCTGCTGCCGTCCGTCGCGCGGGCCGCTGACCCGCAGCGCGCGGCGCGGGTGGTGGTGGACGGCGACACCGTCGGGCAGGTCGGCGACGGCCTTCTCGTACACCCAGCGCAGATACTCGCCCTGGCTGCGCCGGTCGGCGAAGACGCGCCCGTCGATCCCGGCCCACTCGTGCAGGGCGGGGCCCGGCAGCACGGGTCCGTCGACCCGCACGGTGTCGTCGGTGAACATGGTGACGTCCTGGGCCTGCGAGTTCATCCACAACAGCGGCGACTGTTCGCGCCGCCAGATGCGGCCACCGCCCGGCGGGAACGGATCGACGAGATGCACGTCCAGCTCCAACGCCCCGGCGCTGTCGCGGGTGTTGGCCGCGATGCGTTCGAGGATGCCGGTGCCGCGCGGCCCGGCGCCGACGATCACCAGGGACCGCCGGCCGGCCCGTGCCGCCTTCATCGGGTCGTCCCGCGCGCGTAGTGCCGCTCGATGTAGTACTGGCCGACGCTGAGCAGCGAGGTGACGACGACGTACCAGAGGGTGGCGACGAGCAGGAGCGGGATGACCTGGTAGGTCCGGTGGTAGACGAGCTGCACGGAGTAGAGCAGGTCCTGCACGGCGATGACGCTGACGATGGACGTGCCCTTGAGGGTGCCGATCAGCATGTTCCCGGCCGGGGGCACGATGGAGCGCATGGCCTGCGGGAGCACGATCCGGCGCCAGCGCCGCAGGCGGCTGAGGCCGAGCGCCTGGGCGGCCTCGATCTGGCCGCGCTCGACGGAGAGGATGCCGCCGCGCACGACCTCGGCGGCGTACGCGGCCTCGTGCAGGGTGAGTCCGATGATGGCGACGGTGACGGGCCCGAACAGGTCGACGGTCTTCACGCCGAGGACCTTCGGGTACAGGGCGCCGATGTTGAACCAGAACAGGAGCTGCACCAGGATCGGCATGGACCTGAACAGCCAGACGTATCCCCAACTCACTGCGCGCAGCACGGGGTTGGCGGACAGGCGCATGACGGCCAGCAGGGTGCCGATGGCGAAGCCGAGCGCCATGACGAGCGCGGTCAGCCAGAGGGTGAGGCCGAGTCCGCGCAGGACGGACGCCGAGGTGAAGTACGCGCCGACCACGTCCCATTGGAAGGCGTCGTTGCGCAGGACCGAGTTGACGGCGAGGCCGAGCAGGACGAGGACGAGGGCCGCGGCGACCCACTGCCCGGCGCGGCGCTGCGGGACGACGCGCGGCACGGTGGTGGTGGCGGGTGGCGCCGGGGGCGGGACCTTGGTGAGGGTCTCCGGAGAAGCTGAGGACATGGGAAGGCTCCGTGGGGCTGGAATTCCAGCACGGTCTTGCCTTCACACCTGTTGTTCGCTGCCGAACCGGCACCGAAGCCCCTCAGCAGCGGTACCGCCCCCGAGAGTACGGGGCAGATCGCGCGCTCTGTCAAGGGTGTCCAGACTGTGAGCCGTTCGTCTCAAGTGAGTTGACGCGGAAACGGATGCCTGTTCCACTTGTGCCCATGCATCCGCAGCAGTGGCTGGTCACGCGCTCCCACATCGACTTCGGTCGAGTGTGGTCCGCGTCTTGTTGATGCCCTTCTGACGCCTTCTGCGCGCGTCACTCTGCTTCTCTCCGCGCGTCCCCGCGCTTCTTCTCCCTCTCTTTCCCACGCGTCCGGTACCCGCGGTTCCGCGTACCCGCCCGCGCCTTCACCCTGCTGCGCCCTCCCCTCGTCGCGTCGCTTTCCCCTGTCATCGAAGGGCAGAACCCCAACGCCATGCGCACCACAACCCTGACTTCCGCGTTCGCGCTGATCACCGTCGCCGCGCTGTCCCTGACGGCCTGCGGCTCCGGTGACGGCGCCGACGACGCGGCGCCCGCCGCCGCCAAGAACGCCACCATCCCGACGACGGACGTGGTCTCGGCCGTCACGAAGGACCCCGCGGCGGCGAGGCTGCTGCCCGCGGACGTCCGCGCGAGCGGCAGTCTCAAGATCGCGGTGACCGTCGGCGGTACCCCGCCCGGCTCGACGTATCTGCCCGACGGCAGGACGATCGTCGGTCAGGACATCGACTTCGCCCGCGCGGTCGGCAAGGTGCTCGGCATCGAGCTCGACCAGGAGGTGGCGAGCTTCGAGGCGATCCTGCCGGCCCTGGGCAGCGGCAAGTACGACGTGGGCACCGGCAACTTCGGCGTCACGGACGAGCGCCGCAGGACCATCGACTTCGTCACCTACATCAATGACGGCCAGGGCTTCGCCGTCCGCAAGGACAGCGACCTGAAGAAGGTCACCGACCTCCGGCAGCTCTGCGGACTGAACGTGGCGACGGGCGCCGGTACGACCTTCGAGGCGACGCTGGAGGCGAACAAGGGGAGTTGCGAGAAGGCGGGCAGGAAGCCCTACGACGTCAAGACGTACGCGGAGTCGAGCGCTGTCTGGTCCTCGCTCCAGCAAGGCCGCTCCGACGTGGTGATGAGCACGATCAACGGCCTGCGGTACGCGGTGGCACAGCAGGAGGGCCTGAAGTTCCTCAACGAGTTCCACCGCCTCGACGTCGGCTTCGCCTTCAAGAAGGGCACCCCGCTGGCCCCCGCGTTCCGGGCCGCGGTGAACAAGCTGATCGCGAACGGCACGTACGACAAGATCCTCAAGAAGTGGGGTACGACCGCGTCGGCCATCACCACGTCCCGGATCTCCCCGCCGGAGATCAAGGACTGACCCGGCTCCGGGGAGCGGACCGCGTCAGGCCCCGCAGTCGCAGCACGAGCAGCACTCACAGCAGTCGCAGCACGAGCAGCAGTCGCCGCAGTCGCCGCAGTCCCATTTGTGGCAGGCGCCCTCGCGCTTCTTCCGGGACCAGGGCCCCTCGAACTCGTCCGCGCAGCAGACCTTGCAGGTGCAGCAGAGCCCTACCGCGACCACGCACCCGGTGAGGAGGCCGCGCTTGCCGGGCTTCGGCGGCTGGAACGACGGCCCGCCACCGAACCCACCGAACCCACCGGGACCGCCGGGCCCACCCGGTCCGCCCGGGTGTCCGCCCCCGTAGGGATTGTTGGAGGTGTACGCCCCGGAACCGGCGGGCGCGTAGGGTCCGCCGGCCTGGGCGCCGGTCGGGACCCGGCCGTCCGGCCGGCCGCCGTGCTGCGGGGTGGACGCCGAGGCGGCGTGTGCGGCACGACCGTGGCCGGTGGCGCAGGTGTCCGTGCCGAACGCCCGGTCCACCGATCGTCCCAGCTCGTGCGCGAGCAGCAGGTGCGCCAGCTTTCCGTCGACGAAGTCGGCGTCGCGCAGCGCGAGCCGGATGCCGCGCACGGCGTCGTCGGCGAGCCGTCGTGCCTCGCCGAGTCCGGTCGCGGTGGCGGTCAGCGGGTTCCAGGCCCCGGCCGCGGCGTCGGCGGCGCGGTCCTCGACGGCGTCCAGCAGATGCGCGAGCCGGCCGAACAGCCGGCCCGCCTCGGCGAGCGGCCCGGCGTTGTGCGGGCGCCCCGCGAGCCGGGCGGTGTGCGCGAAGGCGGCGGCGGTCGCGGTCTCGGTCGGCTCGGTCACGGTCAGCAGGGAGGTGCCGGGCCCGGCCAGGGACTCGATCCCGGCCTGCCGTTCGACGGCGTCGACGAGCACCGCCGTGTCGAACCCGACGCCGGTTCCGGCGCGGGCCCCGGCCCGGTCCCAGCTCGCGGCGACCTTCCGCGCGGCGGCGGCCACCGGCCGGCGGGCGAACAGTCCGTCCCGGTCCTCGACATGGTCGCGCACCTTCGCCGAGGCGAGGACGAGGGAGACGGCGGCGGCCAGGCGAGCGCCCTCGCCCCGCGCCACGGAGGCGGTGCGCATCCCGCGCAGCGGGCAGGGGCCCGCCGTCCTGCGCCGGGCGCCCGACCGGTCGGACTGAGCCTCCGTCAGGACGGAGACGAGCAGCCCGTCGTAGTTGGTGACGACGCGGGCGAACTGCCCGTGGTCCGCGCGCAGCGCCAGGCACAGCCCGCAGAGGTGGGCCGTCCACTGGGCTTTCAGTCCCTCACCGAGCCGATGAGTGCAGGGCCGGACCATTCCGAACAAGGCGACTCCCCCGTACGCCGGATGACAGCCCGTCAACAGGACGACACGCCGTGTCAGTCCTTCGGGCCGAGAACCCTCGCATCTTATCGAGCAACCGTGACGCCCCTTGGTTCACCCGTACGCACCGCACGTCACCCAAACGCCACGAAAGATAGTATTTCACTCACTGTCAGCAGGCTTTACCCGTACAGCCCTTGGAAACCCGGGGACAACACCGTGTTGACTGTGCACCAGTACCGTCACGAAAACCCCGCGCGGCGACTATTCACTTGGCGCCGTATCAGCATGATGGACGACGATGGGGATACGGAACGCAGAGGAACCGGTGTGAGAGGAGGCGTCCATGGGATCGGTGCGCAAGGCGAGTGCCTGGCTTGGCCTCGTCGACGACAACGATGACGAGCGTTACTACGACGACGACTACGACGAGGGGCCCGAGCCCGCTGCGAGCGCTGCCGCCTGGGTGACGGACCCGCACGTGAAGGCCGCCCCGGAGGAAGCCCCGCAGGAGAGCCGCCGCATCGGCACCGTCACCCCGGACAGCTTCCGGGACGCGCGGCGGATCGGCGAGATGTTCCGGGAGGGTACCCCGGTCATCATGAACCTGACGTCGATGGAGCCGTCCGACGCCAAGCGCGTCGTCGACTTCGCGGCGGGTCTCATCTTCGGTCTGCGCGGGTCGATCGACCGGATCGCCACCCGCGTCTTCCTGCTGACCCCCGCGGACACCCGGATCGTCTCGGGTCGCGAGGCGACGCCTCAGCCGGATGGTTTCTTCAACCAGAGCTGAGGCGTTCCGCCCGGGACGAGAAGGATCCCGGGTGGGCGCCCGGCACGGGCCGGTCGCTTCGACCGCGCCCGCTCAGAGCGCCGACGACTGCGCGTGCGAGGACCGGCCGGCCGCCACCGCTTCCGCGCCGTCCGCCGCGGGCGCGTCGCACTCCATCCGCCGCGGCAACCGCAGCGCGGCCACCGCACCGAGGAACAGCAGTACGGCGCTGACGACCAGCGTCACATGCAGCCCGTGCACGAAAGCCGCCCGCGCGGCCTCCCGCAGCGCCTCCCCCGCCCCGCCCCCGAGCCTGGCCGCGATCTGGTACGCCTCCCCGAGCGAGTGCCCGGCCGCCCCGCTCGCCGCCGCGGACACCCCCGGCACCTGCGCCAGCCCGGGCGCGTAGGCCGCGTTCATCACGGAACCGAGCAGCGCGATGCCCATGCCCGCGCCGAGCTGGTAGGACGTCTCGCCGATCGCCGCCGCGCCGCCCGAGTCGTCGGCCGGGGCCTCGGTGAGCATCGACTCGTAGGCGCCGAACAGCGTGGTCTGGAAGCCGAGGCCGAGCAGGACGAACCCGGCGCCGAGCAGCCACGGCCGGTCGTCCTCGCCCATCAGGCAGAGCAGCAGCACGGCGCAGGCCGTGAGCGCGAACCCGGAGCTGACCATGGCACGCGGCCCGAACCGGCGCAGGTTGGCCGAGCCGAGGACGCCCGCGACCATCGCCGCGAAGGTCAGCGGCAGCATCCGCAGGCCGGTCTCCAGCGGGCTCATCCCGAGGACGAGCTGGAGGTACTGCACCGCGATCAGTTCGAGTCCGACCAGGGCCAGCATGGCTATGACGATGCAGCCGACCGAGGTGGAGAACGCGGGGCGGGAGAACAGCCGCATGTCGATCAGCGGATGCTCGCGCCGCCGCTGCCTGCGGACGAACAGCACGAGCAGGGCGATGCCCGCGAGGAACGGCAGCACGGCGCCCGCGTCCAGCAGGTCGCGGTCGATGCCCAGTTCCTTGATGCCGTAGACGACGCCGAGGACGCCGAGCGCGGCGAGCAGCGCGCCGAACAGGTCCCAGGGGCCGTCCGCCCGGCCCTTGGACTCGGGCACGAGGACCCGGCACAGCGGCAGCATGACCGCCATCAGCGGAATGTTGATGAGGAAGACGGAGCCCCACCAGAAGTGCTCGACGAGGAAGCCGCCGAGGACGGGCCCGGTGGCGGCGCCGACCGCGGCGACCGCGGTCCACACACCGATGGCGACGGCCCGCTCGCGCCGGTCGGGAAAGACGTCCCGCAGGACCGACAGGGTCGCGGGCATGATCATCGCGCCGCCGATGCCGAGCAGGGCGCGGGCCAGGATCAGTACCTGGGCGGAGTCGGCCACCACGGCGAGCGCGGAGGCCGCGCCGAACAGGGTGTAGCCGAGCAGCAGGATCCGTCTGCGGCCGACGCGGTCGCCGAGGGTGCCGAAGAGGATCAGCAGCGAGGCGCAGATCAGCGGATAGGCGTCGCCGATCCACAGGAGCTCGACGGAGGTGGGCCGCAGCTCCTCGGTGACCGAGGGCAGGGCGACGTACAGGATGGTCGAGTCGAGGGCGACCAGCAGCAGGCTCGTGCACAGGACGACGAGGACGACCCAGCGGCCGGCCCGGCTTCCCGTCGTGCCCGGCCGATCGCGCAGGCGTCCGGTGGGCGTGCTCGTCCCGGACATGTGCGTACCTCCCGATAATCCTCGCGTCCGGCGGATCCGGGGGCTGGGGATGCCCACGGTCTTCGGCCCGGGAGGAGCGGTTCCCCCGGCCCCGCTGCGAAAGGCGAGTGAGCCGTCAGAGTACGCGAGTTCGGCCCGGTGACACGTGGCGGACCTCTCACGGAACAGTCATACCCCTGTGGCGTGCGCCACTCACCCGGCGGGGGGCGCGGGCCGCTCCGCCGGGGCCGCCGTCGATAATCGGGGCCGTGAACGACCTCGATCGGCAAGAGCGGCCCACCCTGCGGCGGGCCCTGCCCGCACTGCTCGGCTACGCGGGGGTGCGGGCGCTCGGCCTGCTCGCGCTCGCCCTGTGGAGCGCGGCGGCGGGCAAGAGTCCGCACACGCTGCTGACCGCGCGCTGGGACTCCCTCTGGTACACGCGGGTCGCCGGGCAGGGCTACGGCTGGTCGGTGACGCTGCCGGACGGCAGCGTCCATTCGAACCTCGCCTTCTTCCCGCTGCTGCCGTGGCTGGAGCGGGCGGTGGCCGCGGTCTCGCCGCTCTCCTACGCCGACGCGGGCCTGGTGGTGAGCTGGCTCGCCTCGCTCGCCGCGGCCTGGGGCGTCTTCGCGGTCGGTGCCCGTCTCTACGGGCGCCGGGCGGGCGTCTGCCTGGCCGTCCTGTGGGGCGCGCTGCCCGTCGGGATCGTGGCGTCGATGGCGTACAGCGAGGCCCTGTTCACCGCGCTCGCGGCGTGGGGGCTGTACGCGGTCCTGCGGCGGCACTGGGTGAGCGCCGGACTTCTGGCCTCGCTCGCGGGGCTGACCCGGCCGATCGGCGCGGCCGTGGTGGCGGCGGTCTGGGTCGCGGGCGCGCTGTACGCCCGGCGCGAGCGCCGGGTCCCGTGGCGTCTGCTGCTCGGGGTGGTGCTGGCACCGGTGGGCGCGGCGGCGTACGTGCTCTGGGTCGGGCATCGCACCGGCGGCGGCCTGTTCGGCTATCTCGATGTGCAGGGGCAGTGGGGCAACGGGTTCGACGGGGGCGCCGCGTTCGCCCGCTTCGTCGCCGACAAGTTCACGTCACCTCTGGGCGCGCTCGCCGGTGCCGGGCTGATCGCCGGGGTGGCGCTGGTGGTGTGGCTCTACGTGGCCGGGGTGCGGCAGCCGCAACCGGTGCCGCTGCTCGTCTACACCGGGATCGTCCTCGTGCTTGCCCTGTGCGCTTCGGGGTACTTCGGATCGAAGCCGCGGCTGCTGCTGCCCGCGTTTCCCCTGCTGCTGCCGGTCGCGGTGGTGACGGCCCGGTGGCGAACGGCCGCGGCGGCATGGTCGCTCGGCGGACTGGCGCTGGTCTCGGCGGTCTACGGGGCGTTCTGGCTGAACGGTTCGGGCCCCCCGTGACCGGCCTCGACCGTCCGTGATCGCCTCCGGCGGGCCCGATGAGCGGACGGAGAATTCCGTGCCAGCACCCGGTGAACGCATTCATAAGCGCGCCATAACGAGACTCCGGACCCGATCACTGAATTCGGGCGGACTTTCGTCCCCGGTTATCGGATTCCCTGGAATAAGTGGAGTCCTGAGATCAATCCCACATCACATCGTCATCACAAAGCCACTGTTTCGTGCTGGTCCACCGCACGCCCGCTGTAGCGTCGATTGGGTGCGTACCGAACGAAACCCGACCCGCCGACTGGAGCGGGTCTTCGCCAGGCTCGACCGCGAGCCCGAACGGCCGGCCGGGCTGGACATGCCCCGGATGAGCCGGCACCGCGTCGTGCTCCTCGCGCTGACCCTGGCCTTCTACCTCGCGATCGTGGTGGCGGTCCTGGCCACGACCTGGC
Organism: Streptomyces sp. NPDC102406; assembly: GCF_044765725.1. Lineage (NCBI taxonomy): Bacteria > Bacillati > Actinomycetota > Actinomycetes > Kitasatosporales > Streptomycetaceae > Streptomyces > Streptomyces sp. NPDC102406. The sequence goes on from NZ_JBIWKP010000012.1 coordinate 145,808, forward strand.
TGGTCGCCTTCGACTGGCAGGTCATGTTCTTCCGGCCCTACCAGCAGTGGCCGGAGATCCACGCGTTCCTCGACTACTGGGTGGTCCTCGGCCAGCGCGGCCCGACCGCCGTCATGGTCATGGCATGGCTGGGCTGGCGCGCGTGGCGGCAGCACACGCTGCGCCCGCTGCTGATGTTCGGTACCGCGCTGCTGCTGCTCAACGCCACGGTCGGCGCCGCCAAGTACGGCATGGGCCGGGCCGGGCCGCACTACGCCACCGCGATCGGCTCGAACGAGATGTGGCAGAACGGCGATATATTCCCTTCCGGCCACACCGCGAACGCCGTGGTCACCTGGGGCATCCTCGCCTATCTGGCCGCCACGCCGCGCGCCCGCCGCTGGCTGTCCGCGGTCTCCGCGGTGATCTCCCTGAGCGTCGGTCTGACCACCGTCTACCTCGGTACGCACTGGCTGAGCGATGTCCTCCTCGGCTGGGCCGCGGGCCTGCTCATCCTGCTCGCGCTGCCCTGGTTCGAGCCGCTGGTCGCCCGCGTCGAGGCCCTGATCCTCTCGCTGCGCGCCCGCCGACGTGCCCGCCGCACGGCTCTCGCGCCCGCGCCGCAGCCCGTTCCGGTGCCCGCGACGACCCCGCCGCGCGCCGCCACCCCCGACGACGGGGTCAGGGTGCGCGAACCGGTCGGCGCCGCGCGCTCGGCCGCCCGCCCCTCGGCGCTCCTCGCGCCGGGTCCGCACACCCCGCGGGGCGAGCGCACACCGGTCAGCCCGGCCGGCAGCAGGCGCCCCGCCACCGCGCGCGGCACCGCGCGAGCGGGCACCACCGACCCCCAGCGGGCGTGAGCGCCGCCCCTCGGGGCGACCTCGGAACAGCGGGCCCGGTACGCACAACCAGCCCGCACGGCGAAGGGCCCCGGAACCTCCCAGAGGTTCCGGGGCCCTTCGCGTACGTCAGCCCTTCCAGCAGCGCGTCACCCGGCCGTCGGTGACCTCGAAGTTCAGTCTTCCCGCGCGGTACTCCATCGTGATGATCGCTCCCGGCGGCACCTGCCGCACGGTCGACCAGCCACGGCCGCGCGCCTGTCGCTCGGCCGGTTCCGCGGCGAGTCCGACGTAGGCGTCGGGGGTGTCCTGGGGCTCTGGGGGCGGGGTCGGAATCGGTGCCATACGGCCACCGTAGGCCGAGTCCACCGACGACGCCAGGGCCGTCGGCCGAGGCCCCCATAGCCGTGTACGGTCACACTTTCGTCACAAGATCACGGCGGTCGTTTCCGTCGAACTCCCTCACACGTTCGGGCGGTTCCCTCGTTCTTACGCTCTTCTTACACCTGCGCCGTACGGAATTCCGCGGACGCCCCTGAATGCCGTGGCGCGGGGCCGACGCATTCGCCGGAAGCCCGCCGCGCAATTGCGCGCCCCTTTCGAATCCGGCCACGCGGCGGGCGGGTCGAGATCGACCGGGAATTGCCTGTCCGGGCCACAAGGAGGTGCCTGCCCCCTGTCGCGGCGGACCCGATGCGCGCATCATGGCGTCAGTTCGGAGGCAGGCCCGGGGCGCGTGAGCAGCGAGGGGGCGAGCGATGGGGACGACCGGTGTGCGGACCGGGCCGGCGGCGGCGGGACCGGCGCGGGAGCGACAGCCGGGCCGGGTGATCGTGGACTGGCTGACCACCACCGACCACAAGAAGATCGGCCACCTCTACCTGATCACCGCGTTCGCGTTCTTCATGATCGGCGGGCTCATGGCCCTGCTGATGCGGGCCGAACTCGCCCGCCCCGGCCTGCAGATCATCTCCGCCGAGGAGTACAACCAGCTCTTCACGATGCACGGCACGATCATGCTGCTGCTCTTCGCGACCCCCACGTTCGCGGGGTTCGCCAACGAGATCATGCCGCTCCAGATCGGCTCGCCCGACGTCGCGTTCCCGCGTCTGAACATGCTCTCGTACTGGCTGTTCCTCTTCGGCGGCCTCATCGTGCTCGGCTCGCTGATGGTGCCGGGCGGGGCCGCGGACTTCGGCTGGTTCGCCTACGCGCCGCTGAACAGCCTGACCCGCTCCCCCGGCATCGGCGCCGACATGTGGATCATGGGTCTCGCGCTGTCCGGGTTCGGCACGATCCTCGGCTCGGTGAACTTCCTGACCACGATCATCGGGATGCGGGCGCCCGGCATGACGATGTTCCGGATGCCGATCTTCACCTGGAACACGTTGTTCACGTCGATCCTCGTCCTGCTCGCGTTCCCGGTCCTGGCCGCCGCGCTGCTCTGCCTGGAGGCCGACCGGCGCTTCGGCTCGGTGGTCTTCGAGGCCCAGTACGGGGGCGCGCTGCTGTGGCAGCACCTCTTCTGGTTCTTCGGCCATCCCGAGGTGTACATCATCGCGCTGCCGTTCTTCGGCATCATCAGCGAGATCCTGCCGGTCTTCAGCCGCAAGCCGATCTGGGGCTACACGATGCTGGTCGGCGCGACCATGGCCATCACCGGTCTGTCGGTGGTCGTGTGGGCGCACCACATGTTCGTGACGGGCGGTGTGCTGCTGCCGTTCTTCTCGTTCATGTCCTTCCTCATCGCGGTGCCGACCGGCGTGAAGTTCTTCAACTGGACCGGCACGATGCTGAAGGGCTCCCTGTCCTTCGAGACGCCGATGCTGTGGTCGATCGGGTTCCTGGTCACGTTCCTGTTCGGCGGCCTGACCGGTGTCATCCTGGCCTCGCCGCCGATGGACTTCCACGTCTCGGACACGTACTTCGTCGTGGCGCACTTCCACTACGTGGTGTTCGGCACGGTCGCCTTCGCCACGTTCGCCGGGTTCTACTTCTGGTGGCCGAAGCTGACCGGGAGGATGCTCGACGAACGGCTCGGAAAGGTCCATTTCTGGACGCTGTTCGTCGGCTTCCACACGACGTTCCTGGTGCAGCACTGGCTGGGCGCGGAGGGGATGCCGCGCCGGTACGCGGACTATCTCGCCGCCGACGGCTTCACGGCCCTCAACACGCTCTCGTCGATGGGCTCGTTCCTGGTCGGCCTGTCCACCCTGCCGTTCCTCTACAACATCTGGAGGACGGCCAGGTACGGCCCGAAGGTGGAGGTCGACGACCCCTGGGGCTTCGGGCGCTCCCTGGAGTGGGCGACGTCGTGCCCGCCGCCCCGCCACAACTTCACGACGCTGCCGAGGATCCGCTCGGAGTCACCGGCGTTCGACCTGCACCACCCGGAGTTCGCGGCGTACGAGGCCCTCGACCCGGGCACGCACAACCCGGACACCGACGCCCATGTCGGCGAGTGACCGCTGCTAGGACCCGGCGCTCACCACGACCGCGAGGTCGTTGTCGAGGGTGTAGTAGGGCTCGGCGGACAGTTCCCGCCCGTCGGCGGAGACCCGCGCCGCGGGGTACACGAAGATCGGCTTCTTGTCGGCGACGTCGTCGAGGATGCGGGCCACCCGCACCTCGGGGCCGTCGTCCCCGCCGGGGCGCAGCCACAGGTCCCAGCGTCCCTCGGACAGCTCGTCGTAGCCGATCCGCAGGGTGAACTCGGCGCCGTCCGCGGTCAGTTCCCCCCTGAGGACCGGGCCCGCCGCCGCCCGGGCACGTATCTCCGCGTGCGCCTTCGCGGTGAACTCCGTGCCGTAGACCCGGCCGTGGACGGTCAGCTCGCCGTCCCGTATGTGCAGCTCGCCCGCCTCGGCGTGGGGCGCCCGCAGCCAGCTCCGCACGGTGAGGTTGCCGTGCTTGGTGGTGTACGGGACGCGCACGGCCACGTAGCCGCGTGAGCCGCCGGGGGCGCGGTCGACCAGGGACCGCAGATCGTTCGTGCCCGGCGTGAGCCGCACCGGCTGGCCCCCCGCGACCTGCGCGTACACGTCCCAGCGGCCCTCCGGGAGGCCGACGCTGATCGGCAGGGAGGCACGCAGGCGCCCGTCGCCCGCCGGGGTGAGCGGCAGCCGCACCTCTTCCCCGCTGGTCCGCTCGGCCAGCAGGAGGTGGGCGGGGGCGACTCCTCCGTGGTCACAGACGTCGAAGGTGAGGCCGCCGGCGGAGTCGGCGATGCAGTGGGCGCGCGGTGGCATGCGGTCGGTCCTGTCGTCGGACGGCGGGATCGGGGCGAGCGGGGTCAGCGGCGTCGTCATACGGTGCGCCTCTTCTCCGGCGTGAGCGCGTCCCGCACGGCGAAGGCACCGCCCATCAGGGTGCCCCGCGCGCGGTGCAGCAGCCCGGCGGAGCCGCCGCGGGCGGTGAGGGAGCCGAACAGGTCCTCGTAGCGCTCGGCGATCCGCGCCGGGTCGAAGCGCGCGGAGTGGGTGAGGGCCCGGGCCGCCATCTGCCGGCGCAGCGCGTCGTCGTTGATGAGTTCGAGCAGCCCGGCGGCGATCGCGTCGACGTTGCCGACCTCCACCAGGCGCCCGTCGACACCGTTGTCGATGATCTCGCCGGGGCCGTGCGGGCAGTCGGTGGAGACGACGGGCAGCCCGCACCGCATCGCCTCGACGATGGTCATGCCGAACGATTCGAAGGTCGACGTCACCGCGGCGACGGAACCTTTCGTCCACTCGGGTTCGAGGGGGTGGGCGGTGCCCATGAGGAACACGTGGTTGTAGAGGCCGAGTTGGTCGATGAGGCGGCGCAGCTTGTCCTTCTGCTTGCCGCCGCCGTAGATCCGCAGCCGCCAGTCGGGGCGCTCGGCGCGTACCTTGTCGAACGCCCTGATCAGCAGGTCGTACCGCTTGACGGGCGCGAGCCGGCCCGCTGCCACGACCCACTTGCCGGTGCCGTCGGCCGGTGCCACGGCGGGCGCGGGCACCGGGTTCGGCATGGCCGCCACGCGTACGCCGGGAAGCCGCATCTTCTCCCGGTAGGCGCGGGCGTCGGCCTCGGTGGTCGTGGTGAGCGCGTCGAGCCGCGGGTAGACGCCGCGGAGCCGGCGGCGCAGTCCCGCGGAGTGCGTGTCGAGCGTGAGGTGTTCCTGGCCGACGCGGAGCGGGCCGCGCCGGGTCTGGCGGACGAGGTGCACGTTGAGGCCGGGCCGGGTGCCGACCACGACGTCCGCGTCGACGGTGGCCAGGTGCTCGGCGATACGCCGGTCGGTGAGGGCGCTGTACTGGGCGTAGCGTCCCTCCTGGCGGGGGAAGACGGCGGCGGGCTTCTTGAACCGGGGGTCGTCGCCCTCGTAGCCGGCGGAGTCCTTGCGGATGTCGACGAGGTGGCGCAGCCGTACGCGCGGGTCGACCGCGAAGACGGGCTCCTCACGGTGGCGGAACACGGAGACGACTTCCACGTCGTGCTGTTCGGCCAGGGTGTTGGCGAGGTTGTACGTCGTGCGGATCGTCCCTCCGATCCCGTACGCGTTGTGAATCAGAAAAGAAAGCTGCATGCGGCCCCGTATCCCACCATTCGTCGCGGACAGTCCCGAGGAGTCGAACAGCCCGGGTGCTCCGTCTACCGGATGGTCAGACAGGGATGCCCTGGCGAGGGTTGCCCTTCATCATCATGTTGTTCCAGAACAGTTGCCTGATCGGTAGAGAAATTCGGGAACCTTTTGGCCAGTTTGTCCATCAGGACGGCATCACGGCCGGTAGGAGAGTTGCGGGACGTCAAAGCAGGTCCGGTTCATATCGCCGTTCTGGGTGATCCACCCCTTGTCGTCCGTCCACCGGGCGACGGAAAGACACGTCGTACGGGTCGTGGGCGGCTCGGGCAGCATGCGGTACGTCACCGGGAGCAGAAGCCCGTCGGCCGTGTAGGGGGCGCCGCGGCGCATGAAGCGGTCGAGGCACGCGCGCGTGGCGCCGTCCCCGTCCCTCAGGCAGGAGCGCGCGGCGTCCGTGAACCACATCGCGGCGGCCCAGCCCTCCAGTTGCCACTGCGAGTGGGTGCGCAGGGTCCGGGTCGCGTCGCGGAAGGCGCGTACGGCCGGGTGGCCGGTGTCCTCGAAGTTGCGGCTCGCACCGGTCGCCCACAGGGAGGCTCGGCAGTGCGGCGCGTCCTTGTAGTCGGTGGCGACGGACGACGACCAGCTCTGCACGGTCGTGACCTTCGCGGTGACGCGGGCGCCGACCTGGTCCATGGCCCGGCACAGCCGCGCGTTGCCGTGCGCGTCGATGGCGTCGAGGACGAGGTCGACGCCGCGGTCCTTGAGGTCGGCGGCGACGGCGCGGAAGTTCGGCAGGGCGAAGTCGACCTGCTCGGTGAAGACCTTGTAGCCCTCGGCCTGAAGGCCGCGGGTCAGGAGCCGCGCGTACGCGGCCGATGCCGCCTGGTTGTACGAGACGACGGCGGCGGTGCGGGCGCCCCGCTCCCGCTCGAAGTAGCGGTAGACCTCGGTGCCGCCGTACAGCTTCCCGTCCCAGCCGGGGGTGCCGTCGCGGGGCGCGAGGCTGCCGTAGATGCCGTACAGATGCGGGTAGGTGTCGTAGGCGGCGCCGATCGGCTGGCCGCCGATGTCGGGCACCCGCGCGTGGGAGACCTGTTCCGCGCCCGCGTAGTCGAGGGACGTGGTGGCCACCAGGGCGACGACCTTCTCCTCGTCGATCAGCTTGTGCACGCAGGCGTGGTTGCCGACGCCGCTGCCCCCGTCGTCGCACAGGCGCACCTCGACGCGCCGCCCCTGGATGCCGCCTTCGTCGTTCAGGTGCCGGAAGTACGCCTGGGCGCCGTCGCGGGGGTCGGTGAACGTGGCGCCGCCGACCGGGCTGGTGGCGCTCGTGAGGATGCCGACGCGGATCGGCGCCGCCGCCTGCGCCGGTGCGCGGCGCGTCGCCCCGTCCTCGAACGCGCTCCGTGGCAGCCGCGAGCCGCAGCCACCGAGGATGAGGAGGGCGAGCACCGCCGCGAGCGCCTCAGCAGCCAGGGCCCGGCGACGCATTGCCGCTCAACTGCACCAGCGCGCACAGCGTCTTGACCGACACCTTCCAGGTGCCGTCCTGCTCGACCGAGGTGCCCTTGGCGCCGGGCAGCACCGTGGCGCCCTTCAGGGCGAGCGAGTACGTCACGTCGGCGCCGGTCGGCGAGGTGAACGCGATGGTGACGACGTTCGCCTCGACCTGGCCGCCGCGCTTGTCCCCGTCGAAGCTGTCCAGGACCTGCCGCATCCGGGAGCCGTTCTCCAGGACGTCCTGCTTCTCCTTGAGCGGGACGGCCGGGTCGAAGAACTTCTTCCAGTTCTCCTTGATCTCCTTGCGCGCCGCGGCCTCGTCCGCGGGCGCGGTCCGGGTGGGTTCCTGAGAGGAGGGTTCCGCCGAGGACGGCTCCCGCGAACTCGGGGTGGGCGGATCGCTCTCGCCGCCGCCGCTGTCGTCGCCGCACGCCGTCAGGGCCGGTCCGAGCGCGAGGGCCGCGGCGACGGCGAGCACCGCGCCCCGGCCGCGGTTGGGCCTTGCCTTGATCCCGAGAACCATCTGGCTCACCACCGGGTGTCGGTCCGGGCCTCGACTCCGCCCGGAGCTTTCAGGGTTGGCCTGCAGAAGGCATAGTGCAAGCGATCGGCCGACAAGACCAGACACAGGCAGACACACTCCGTCCTGACGTGGGGGTCACCGATGCGGACTGCCCCGCTCCGAACCGTGCGCCCCGTCCTGTGGGCGGGCCTCGCCGCCCTCGCCGCGGGTGCCGTGCTGTGCGTGGCCGGCTGGTACGGGATGTCGGGCGAGCGCTACGCCGAGCGGCAACTGCCCTACCTCGCCTCGTGCACGGTGCCGGGCGCCGCGCTGATCGTCGCGGGCGCGGTGCTGCTCACGTACGGCAGGAGCGCCCTGGCGGCGTCGCGCGTCGAGGAGCTGTACGAGCTGCTGGTCACGGTCGACGCGCCCGAGCCGCCGCGCACCGCCACCGCCCCGCTCGCCGTCAGCGCCGACCTCCTCATGGTCCCCGGCGGCACGCTGCGGCACCGCGCGGACTGCCCGCTCGTGCAGGGCAGACCGGAGGCGGTGCCCGTCGACGCCGGGGCCGTGGCGGCCGAAGGGCTCGGCCCGTGCCCCGTCTGCGAGCCGGACGCGGTGAGTTGAGGCATGAGCTCCCTCACGTACGACCTCGCGCTCGCCGGTCTGTCGGTGGGCGCGGCGGCGGCGCTCTCCGGCATCGGGCTGATCGTCACCTACCGCGCGACCGGCGTCCTGAACCTCGCGCACGGCGCCCTCGCGATGTTCTGCGCGTATCTGCTGCGGCAGTGCGTCGTGGAGTGGTCCTGGCCGCTGTGGGCGGGCGCGGCGCTGGTGCTCCTGGTCGTCGCCCCGGCGCTCGGTCTCGCCCTGGAGCGCGGGGTGTTCCGCCCGCTCACGACGGTCGGCGGGGACCCGGCCCGCACCCTCGTCGCCTCCCTCGGCGTCTTCGTGCTCCTGGTCGGGGCGGCGGCCCTGCTGTGGGGCACGGGCGCGCGGGAGGACGCGCCGACGCTGATCGCGGCCGACCCCTGGGGGCAGCTCGCGGTGGCCTGCGCGGTCGCGGTGGCGGTGTGGGCGGTGACGCGGTGGACGCGGTTCGGCGGTGAACTGCGCGCGGTCGTCGACAACCGCCCGCTCGCCGTGCTCGGCGGCATCGACGCGGACCGGGTCGCGGCGGCGGGCTGGGCGTTCGGCGCATTCACGGCGGGCCTCACCGGGGTGCTGCTCGCGCCCTACGTCCGCCTCGATCCGTACGGGCTGCCGCTCCTGGTGATGGAGGTCGTGGCCGTCGCGGTCGTGGCGCGGATGCGGTTCCTGTCGGTGGCGGTGGCGGCGGCGCTGACGATCGGTGTGGCGCAGAGCGGGCTGACCCGGCTGCGTCCGGGCGGGTGGGCGGAGCCGCTGGTCCAGGCGGCGGGGGCGAACCTGTTCGTGGTCGCGCTGCTCGTCGCGGCGCTCGCCTTGCCGGGCATCGGCGGGCGCGGGGCGCTGCCGCGGGCGGCGACGCGGCGGGTGGTGCCCGCACCGCCGGGGGCGTGGCCGGTGGCGGCGGTGCTGTTCCTGCTGCCGCTGGGGTTCGCGGGCTCGGACCTGCGTACGTCGATCCAGGTGCCGGCGCTGGCGCTGATCCTGCTGTCGCTGGTCGTCGTGGTCGGCCGTGCGGGTCAACTGGCGCTCGGGCAGGGCGCGTTCGCGGGCCTGGGCGCCTTGTTCGCGACGCTGGCGACGCTGGGCCGCCTCCCCCTCCTGCCCGCGCTGCCGCCCCTCCTCGCCCTGCTGCTCACCGTCGCCCTGGTGGCGCCGCTGGGTCTGCTCACCGCCGTGCCCGCGATCAGGCGGCACGGCCTCGCCCTCGCGCTCGCCACGTTCGCCGTCGGGGTGGGCGTGAGCCGTTTCGTCTTCGCGCAGCCGTACGCCGCCTCGGGCCTGACGCCCGGCAGACCCTCCGCGTTCCGTACCGACAGGGCCTACTACGTCCTCGAACTCGTCGCCCTCGCGGCGGCGTTGCTGTGCGTGGCCGCCCTGCGCCGGGGCCGGACCGGCCGGGCCCTCGCCGCGGTGCGGGACCACGAGGCGGGCGCCTCAGCGGCCGGGGTGCGGGTGCCCGCGCTCAAGGTGGCGGCGTTCGTCGGCGGCGCCGGGCTCGCGGCGCTCGGCGGCGGGCTGCTGGCGTTCGGGACGCGCTCCTTCGACCCCGGGGCGTACGACCCGGTGCGCGGACTGCTGTGGTTCGCGGCGATCGTGGTCCTCGGCGCGGACAGCCTGCTCGGCGCACTGGCGGGCGCGGCGCTCCTCGTCGGCCTCGACGCCGGGGCGCGGGGCGGGATCGCGGCCGCGCTCATCGGTGTCCTCGCGGTACTGACGGGCCATGTCCCCGAGGGCCCCTACGAAGCGGCCCGGCGCCTTCTCGGCCGGGGCCGGGGGCGCGGCCGGCTGACCGCGCGGGGCGCCGCGGCACGGGACCGGCTGCGCCGGGGGGCGGGCCCGCACGCGGTACGGGCGGCGCCCGAGAGCGGACCGGTGAGCAGCCGCCCGGGCCCGGTCACCGCTCGCCCCGCCCCTCCCCGCGTCCTGCGCGCCTCCGGTCTCACCGTCGCCTTCGGCGGGCGCCCCGTCCTGCGCGGCGTGGACATCACCGTGCCGCCGGGGCGGATCGTCGCCGTCGTCGGGCCCAACGGGGCGGGCAAGAGCACCCTGTTCCACTGTCTCGCCGGGACGCTGCGGCCCGACGCGGGGCGGGTGCGGCTCGGGGAGCGGGACATCACGGCGCTGCCCGCCCACGCCCGGACCCGGCTCGGCGTGGCGCGGACCTTCCAGGAGCCGGCCGTCTTCCCCTCGTTGACCGTGGCCGAGAACATCCGTGTCGGCGCCGAGCAGGGCCGCGTACGTGATCCGGACGCCACCCGGGGCCTGCTCGCGCTGCTGGGCCTGCGGGGCGAGCAGCGGGCCTCGGCTCTGCCGACCGGAACGCTGCGCCGCGTCGAACTGGCCCGCGCCCTCGCCGGCCGGCCGCACACCGTACTGCTCGACGAGCCAGCGGCGGGCCTCGACGACGCCGAGGCGGCCTCCTTGGCGCGGCTGTTGCGGGCGCTGGCCGCCGACGGGACGGCGCTGCTCGTCGTCGAGCACGACATGGACCTGGTCGCGGACCTGGCGGACACGGTCCATGTGCTGGCGGCGGGCGCCGTCGTGGCGTCGGGACCGCCCGCCACGGTCCTCGGCCCATGAGACACGGCATGGAGCTCCGCGCCGCCCACGTGCGCCACGGCCCCGTGGAGGCGCTGCGCGGTGTCGACCTCGCCGCGCCCGCCGGGACGGTCACGGTGGTCATCGGCCGCAACGGGTCCGGCCGCACGACCGCCCTGCGCGCCCTCGCCGGGACCGCCCCGCTCACCGCCGGGAGCGTCGTGTGGGACGGCGCGGACGTCACCCGGCGTCCGCCGCACGCCCGTGCCGCCGCCGGCCTGTGCTTCGTCCCCGACCGCCAGGCCGTGTTCACCTCGCTCGGTGTCGCCGAGAACCTGCGCCTGGCCGCGCCCGGCGGGGACATCGCCCCGGCGCTGGCCGCCTACCCGGAGCTGGACCGGCTCCTCGGCCGCCGCGCCGACACCCTCTCCGGCGGCGAACAGCGCATGCTCGCCGTCGCCAGGGCCCTGCTCTCCCGCGCTCGCGTCGTCCTGGTCGACGAACCCACCCAGGGCATGTCGCCCCGGGTCGCGGCCCGTACGTACGCCCTGCTGCGCGACCTCGACGCCGCCGTGGTCCTCGCCGAACAGCGACTGCCCCCCGGACTGCGAACGCCCGGGAGGCCCGTACTGGTGCACGAACTGCGGCGCGGGGTGGTGGTGTTCAGCGGCGAGGCGGGCGAGGTGGGCGAGCGCGGGGCGCCCTGACACCCCGGCAGTGCGTCGCCTAGCCGAGCAGGAGCCGCTGGCCCGGCCTGATCAGGTCCGGGTCCCCGCCGATGACCGCCTTGTTCACGGCGTACAGGCGCTGCCATGTGGTGCCGTGGGCCGCCGCGACGCGGCCGAGCGTGTCACCGCCGCGGACGACATAGCCGCCGCGCCGGGTGGCCCCGCGGTCGGCGCCCGACCGCCCGCGCCGGGCCGGGGCCGACTCGGGCCGCACCGCCTTCGGCCGCGCCGCGGGAGCCGACGGTGCGCTGCCGTACGCGCCGGCCCGCGCCGCGCAGGTGGGCCAGGCGCCCCAGCCCTGCGCGCGCTGCACCTTCGAGGCCACCGCGATCTGCTGGCCCTTCGTCGCCCGGTCGGCCGTCGACGCGTAGGCCCCTCCGCCGTACGCGCGCCAGGTCCCGGCGGAGAACTGGAGTCCGCCGTAGTAGCCGTTGCCGGTGTTGCTGTGCCAGTTGCCGCCGCTCTCGCAGCGGGCGATGCGGTCCCAGACCCCGGCGTCCGCCGCGTGGGCGGCACCACCGGACGCGAGGAGGCCGAGGGGGGCGAGCAACGCCGCCCCGGCGATCACCACTGTCGTTCGAGCCGTACGAATCGGCACGGACATGAGATTCCCTCTCGTGGACTGCGGTGTGCAGACGGCGGTGGAATCTAGGCAGCCCTCGGTACTCGCATCAACCAGGGCTCCGTCGCGCCAGGCCAGTCATCCGTTACCTCAAGTAGCGACGATTTCCGGCCACCCACTTCATTCACTGATTTCATGATTTGTCGACCTGTCGCTCCAGCGATCTGTGACTCACCTCACCGAGTCAACTTCCTCTGAAATCAAACAAGTTGGCATGGAGTGACAGATTCCGGGCGCCTCTTCACCCTCCGCTTCGGATGGGTGGATTCCGTTCGGTTCCGGGCGTGACCCCGCCCACAGATCGCCCGTTGTCCCTTCATCAGCACGCATCCGATCCAGAGGAGCCCCCGTGCCGCGCTTGCTCGACGTGAGTGACGACGTACGCGCCGAGATCGGCGACGACGAAGCCGACCGGTTGCTCGCCGGTGAGAACACCCCCGGCGGATACGACTGCACGTCCTGCCGTACGCCCGGCGACGCCGCGCAGGACCGCACCAGCACGGTCCTGTTCGTCGGTGACGAGACCGCCGTCCTCGCCTTCGCCCACGCCGCCTGCCTGCCCTCCCAGGTCGTCCAGGTCGCCGAGGACCAGCTCCAGGGCGCCGTCCAGGCCGTCACCGACGCACCCGCCGCCCCGGACCTGCCGACCCCGGCGCCCGGCGCCGAGCCCGCGCAGGGCGCCGCGCAGGCCGTCCTCGGCGTGACCAGCGGCCTGCTGCTGATCGCGGGCGAACTGCACCCCACGCTCGTCATCGAGCCGACCGGGCCCATCTCCCGCCCCGGCGCCGAGGCGAACGGCGGGGACGACTTCCTGCCGCTCCTGCGGGAGCAGGGCTTCACGGCGGTCACCGAGCTGACCGAGCCGCCCGCGGTCCTGCCCGGCTGGTCGGTGCTGCTCGCCATGGGCCAACTGCACGCCGTGCTCCAGCCCGGCACCGGTGGCGCCCCCTCCCAGGTCGCCTGGTGGCAGGCGCACCAGCCGCTCGTGGTCACCGACGGCTGGCGCGCCGCGGCCAACAAGACGCACACGGTGCTCGTCTTCGCGGCCCCGGCCGGGGTGATCGGCCGCCAGCCCCGCGAGGACCTGCTGCGCGACGCCCTCGACAAGGCCGCGGTCAACGGCCTGCTGGTCGCCGCCGCCATGCCCCTCGCCGGCACCTGAGCCCACGCCCACTCCGCCCCCGGGCCCCCACGCCTGCGCCGCTCCTCCTCCACGCCTCGCGAAAGCCGAGGCCAAGGGCGCATCCGTCGGGGGCCCGGGTCGTTGGCACGTACGTGCACCCATACGACCCCACCTCATCCCCCTCCGCCGGACGACGACAGCCCTACCAGAGCTACATCCCGTCGATGCGTCCGCCGGAGGACCACTCCGGCAGCCGCTCGACCACGCCGATCTACGACGCCCTGTACGCGGAGTACCGCCGGTCCTTCCGGACGTTGCCGGGCGATCGCAGCGGCGAGGAGGACATGGGGTTCGTGGGCTTCGGGACGGGGTCCTATGCGGCGCGGCACCACACCCCGTACTACTCGACGGGCCAGCACCACTACGCGCAGACGAACGGGCGGCACCCCGGCCAGGGAGGTCACTCCCCGGCCGCGCTGCCGCCCGCACCGCGCCGCGACCACTGAGGGCCGTACGGCTACTTCTTCCGCCCGCGCTTCTCCCTGACCCGCACCGAAATGTGGATCGGCGTCCCCTCGAACCCGAACTCCTCGCGCAGCCGCCGCTCCACGAAGCGCCGGTAGCCGTGCTCGATGAACCCGGAGGCGAAGAGCACGAACCGCGGCGGCTTGGTGCCGGCCTGCGTCCCGAAGAGGATGCGGGGCTGCTTGCCGCCGCGGATCGGGTGCGGGTGCGCGGCGACGAGCTCACCGAGGAACGCGTTCAGCCGGCCCGTGGGAACGCGCGTCTCCCAGCCCGCCAGGGCGGTCTCGATCGCCGGGACCAGCTTCTCCATGTGGCGGCCGGTGCGCGCCGACACGTTGACCCGCGGCGCCCACGCCACCTGTGCGAGCTCGGTTTCGATCTCGCGCTCCAGGTAGTAGCGGCGCTCCTCGTCGAGGGTGTCCCACTTGTTGAACGCGACGACGATCGCGCGGCCCGCCTCGACCGCCATCGTCACGATCCGCTGGTCCTGCACCGAGATCGTCTCGGAGGCGTCGATCAGGATGACCGCGACCTCCGCCTTCTCGACGGCGGCGGCCGTGCGCAGCGAGGCGTAGTAGTCGGCGCCCTGCTGGAGGTGGACGCGCTTGCGGATGCCCGCCGTGTCGATGAACTTCCAGGTGACGCCGCCGAGCTCGATGAGCTCGTCGACCGGGTCGCGGGTGGTGCCCGCCAGCTCGTTGACGACGACGCGGTCCTCGTCGGCCACCTTGTTCAGGAGCGAGGACTTGCCGACGTTCGGACGGCCGATCAGGGCGATCCGGCGCGGGCCGCCGATCGCCGTGCCGAAGGTCTGCGGGGGCGCGTCGGGCAGCGCCTCGATGACGGCGTCGAGCATGTCGCCCGTGCCGCGGCCGTGCAGCGAGGAGACCGGGTGCGGCTCGCCGATGCCGAGCGCCCACAGCGCGGTGGCGTCGGCCTCGCCGCTCGGGCCGTCGACCTTGTTGGCGCAGAGCACCACGGGCTTGTTGGCCTTGCGCAGCAGCCGGACGACGGCCTCGTCGGTGTCGGTGACGCCGACGGTGGAGTCCACGACGAAGACGACCGCGTCGGCGGTCTCGATCGCGTACTCGGCCTGCGCGGCCACCGAGGCGTCGATGCCGAGCACGTCCTGCTCCCAGCCGCCGGTGTCGACGACCTTGAAGCGGCGGCCCGCCCATTCGGCCTCGTAGGTGACGCGGTCGCGGGTGACGCCCGGCTTGTCCTCGACGACGGCCTCGCGCCGGCCGATGATGCGGTTCACCAGGGTCGACTTGCCGACGTTCGGGCGGCCGACGACGGCGAGGACGGGGAGCGGGCCGTGGCCCGCCTCCTCGATCGCGCCCTCGACGTCCTCGACGTCGAAGCCCTCCTCGGCGGCGAGCTCCATGAACTCCGCGTACTCCGCGTCGCCGAGCGCCCCGTGCTCGTACTCCGGGGCGCCCTCGGGCTGGGTCTGGTCGTTCATGAAGTCCGTACCTCGTCGTTCATTCGTGGTGATCGGTGGCCCGCCGTGTCGTGTACCGCGGCCCACTACTGAAAGTCTCGCTCAGCGCCCGGTCAGGCGCCTGGCGTTCGCCAGGTGCGCGGTGAGCCGCTCCTGGATGCGCACGGTCGCCGCGTCGAGCGCCGTGCGCGTACGCCGTCCGCTGCCGTCGCCCGCGTCGAACGGGTCGCCGAAGACGACGTCGACCCGGCTGCGCAGCGGGGGCAGCTTCTTCGTCAACCGTCCGTGCTTCTCCGTGCTTCCCAGTACGGCGACCGGGACGATCGGCGCGCCGCCGCGCAGCGCGAAGTAGGCGAGCCCGGCGCGCAGCGAGGCGAAGTCGCCCTCACCGCGCGTGCCCTCGGGGAAGATGCCGAGCACTCCCCCGGCGGCGAGGACGTCGAGCGCCCGGGTGACGGCCGTCCGGTCCGCGCTCGACCGGTCGACCTTGAGCTGCCCGATACCTTCGAGGAAGGTGCCGAGCGGCCCGATGAACGCCTCCTGCTTGATCAGGAAGTGCGTCGGGCGCGGGGCGACGCCCATGACCATGGGGCCGTCCACGTTGTGCGAGTGGTTCACGGCGAAGATGAGCGGACCGCTCGCCGGAACCCGCCACGAGCCGAGGACGCGCGGCTTCCACAGTCCGTACATCAGGCCGACGCCGATGCGCCGGCCGATCTCCGCGCCGCGCTCCGACGGGCTCACTGGGCTCGCTGGGCTCACCTGGACGTCCGCTTCTCCTCGACGAGGGTGACGACGCACTCGATGACCTGCTGCAACGTGAGGTCGGTGGTGTCCACCTCGACGGCGTCGCCGGCCTTGGCCAGCGGCGACGTCTTACGGCTGGAGTCGGCCGCGTCCCGCTTGATCAGGGCCTCCTGCGTGGCCTTGACGTCGGCGCCCTTCAGCTCCCCGGAGCGGCGGGCGGCGCGGGCCTCGGGCGAGGCGGTGAGGAAGATCTTGAGGTCGGCGTCGGGCAGCACGGTCGTACCGATGTCGCGGCCCTCGACGACGATGCCCCTGCCGTCCGCCGCGGCCGAGGCGGCGAGGGAGCGCTGGAGCTCGGTGATGCGGGCGCGGACCTCGGGGACCGCGCTGACGGCGCTGACCTTGGAGGTGACCTCGCTCGTGCGGATCGGGCCCGCGACGTCCGTGCCGTCGACCGTGATGGTGGGCGCGGCCGGGTCGGTGCCGGAGACGATCTCGGCCTTGCCGGCGACGGCCGCGACGGCGGTCGGGTCGGTGAGGTCGATCCCGTTGTTCACCATCCACCAGGTGATCGCACGGTACTGGGCGCCGGTGTCGAGGTAGCTCAGGCCGAGCTGGGCGGCGACGGCCTTGGAGGTGCTCGACTTGCCCGTGCCGGAGGGTCCGTCGATGGCGACGATCACGGCTGCCGGGGCGGCGGTTTCCACGGTGACGGACACCTTTCTGAGTGCACGGGGCAGGAGTGCGGGACGCGACAGCGCCCCGCACAAGGTTACTGGCTCCCGCAGGCGCCTCTTACTGCCGCATGGCCCAGCCGCGCTCGCGCAGCGACGCGGCCAGTCTGGGCGCCGCGGCGGGCTGCACCATGAGCTGCACGAAACCGGCCTGCTGACCGGTGGCGTGCTCGATGCGGACGTCCTCGATGTTGACGCCGGCGGCGCCCGCGTCCGCGAAGATGCGGGCCAGCTCGCCGGGCTGGTCGGAGATGAGGACGGCCACGATCTCGTACGCCGCCGGGGCCGCGCCGTGCTTGCCGGGGACCCGGCTCTGGCCCGCGTTGCCCCGGCGCAGCATCGTCTCGACCCCGCCCGCGCCCTCGCGGCGCTTGGCGTCGTCGCTGGACTCCAGGGCGCGCAGGGCGCGGACCGTCTCGTCGAGGTCGGCGGAAACCTCGGAGAGCAGGTCGGCGACGGGGCCCGGGTTGGCGGAGAGGATGTCGATCCACATGCCGGGCTCCGAGGCGGCGATCCGCGTCACGTCGCGGATGCCCTGCCCGCACAGCCGTACGGCGCTCTCCTCGGCGTTCTCCAGCCTGGCCGCGACCATGTTGGAGACCAGGTGGGGCATGTGCGAGACGAGGGCGACGGCCCGGTCGTGGGCGTCGGCGTCCATGACGACGGGCACGGCGCGGCACAGGGCGACCAGTTCGAGGGCGACGTTCAGGACCTCGGTGTCGGTGGCGGGGGTCGGGGTCAGCACCCAGGGGCGGCCCTCGAAGAGGTCGGCGGTGGCGGCGAGCGGGCCGCTGCGTTCCCGGCCGCTCATGGGGTGCGTACCGATGTAGGCCGTGAGGTCGAGGCCGAGCGCTTCGAGTTCGCGGCGCGGGCCGCCCTTGACGCTGGCGACGTCGAGGTAGGCGCGGGCCGCGCCGCCGCGCATGGCGTCCGCGAGGGTCGCGGCCACGTGGGCGGGCGGTACCGCGACGACGCACAGGTCGACGGGGCCCTCGGGCGCCTCGTCCGTCCCGGCGCCGAGGGCGGCGGCGGTGCGGGCCTGCGCCGTGTCGTGGTCGGCGAGGTGCACGGTGACGCCGCGCGAGGCGAGGGCCAGGGCGGCGGAGGTGCCGATGAGGCCGGTGCCGATGACGAGTGCGGTCCTCACCGGACGACGTCCTCGCGCAGAGGGGCCGCCGCGCCGGGGTGGGCGGCGGAGTACGGGCCGCTCGCCTGCTCGCCTCCGGGCCCCGCCTCGTCACGTCCGAGTCGCACGGCGCCCCGGACCGCTCGTACCGCCACGGCGTCACTCCTTGATCATGTTCACGCGTCTGCCGTCGTCCAGCCTAGTTGGGGCGCGGGGCGGTCACGCGCGGCGCCCGTCTGTCGAGACGCGCCTCGATGTCGCGCGGACCGCCCCCTGTCGCCACTCGACCGGAGCTGCTTGCATGGAGGGCGGCACCGTGCCGCCTCGGGGGAGGCTCGTCATGAAGCGCTCAGGACCCCTCTACACACTGTTCGCCGGTCTGGCCCTGGCGGTGTTCATGCTGGTGCTCAACGCGTCGACGGGCGAGAGCGCGCCGTCCTACGCGGGCGCCCCCGGCGACACGGCGACCGCGGCTCCGGCGTCTCCGGCGCCCACCACGGCGAGTCCGAGCCCCAGCGCGAGCCCGTCCCGGGCGGCGCGGGCGAAGACGAGCTACGCGGGCCGCACCGACGACGACACCGCGGCCGTCTCCGTCTCCGTACGCGGCGGCAAGGCGGTGGCCTACTTCTGCGACGGCCGCACCAAGGAGTCCTGGCTGAAGGGGGACGTCGAGGACGACGGCTCCATGAAGCTCAGCGGCAAGGGCGGCGCCACGCTGGACGGGACCCTCGCGGGCGAGCGGATCCGGGGCAAGGTGACCGTCGGGGGCCGCCCGTACGGGTTCACCGCGAAGAAGGCCGTCAAGCCGTCCGGCCTGTACCGGGCCACCACCGAGGTGCGCGGCGCGAAGATCGACGGCGGCTGGATCGTGCTGCCCGACGGCCGCCAGGTCGGCATCGTCGGCCGTGACGACGAGCTGTCCGCCGCGCCCCGTATCGACCCGCGGACGGGTGCCGTCGTCATCGACGGCGCGGAGCTGACCGCCCGTCCCGTCGTCCCCTGACCGTTCGACGACCCTGTTGGTCCCCGCCGACCGTCCGACCTCGCGAGGGGTAGCCCATGACCATCGATCCGAACGCCGCGACCCAGAGTTTCCCGGGCCCGGACCCCGGCCACCGCCGCCCGCACCCGGCCCGCTATCTGGTGCCCGCCCTCGTCGCGGCGGCGGTGGCGGTGGCGCTCGGCGCGTACGGCAAGGTCCACGACCCCGCGGGGACGGCCTTCAACCTCGCCGGGTTCTCCAGCACCAGCGCGGTGAAGTCGTGGCTGGCGACGGTGGCGTTCGCCTTCGCCCTCGTGCAGGTCGTCTCGGCGTTCATGGTCTACGGGAAGCTGAGCGGCCCCGCCTGGGCACCCGCCCTGCACCGCTGGTCGGGCCGGATCGCGTTCCTGGTGGCGGTCCCGGTCGCGGTGCACTGTCTCTACGCGCTCGGCTACCAGACGTACTCCTCCCGCGTCCTTTGGCACTCCTTCCTCGGCTGCTTCTTCTTCGGCGCGTTCAGCGCCAAGATGCTGCTGCTGCGGGCGGAGCGGCTGCCCGGCTGGCTGCTGCCGGTGGTGGGCGGCCTCGCGTTCGCGGTCCTCACGCTGCTCTGGCTGACGTCGGCGCTGTGGTTCTTCCGCACGGTGGGGGTGACGACATGAAGCGGGCGGCGACGCGGCGCAGCGTGCTCGTCGCGGGCACGGCGGCGCTCGCGGCGGGATGCAGCAAGTACGGCGACGAGGGCGGCGACGACGGAGGCGGCGCCCCACCGGCGCCCTCCCCCACCGCCACCACGAAGGCGACGAGCGGGGCTTCCTCCCCCGGCCCCGCCTCGAAGGCACCGCCCGCCGCCGGCGAACTGGCGAGGACGTCGGACATCCCGGTGGGCGGCGGCAAGGTCTTCGCCGACAAGAAGGTCGTGGTCACCCAGCCGGCCGAGGGCGACTTCAAGGCGTTCTCGGCGGTTTGCACGCACCAGGGCTGCTCGGTGAACGAGGTGTCGGGCGGCACGATCAACTGCCCCTGCCACGGCTCGAAGTACCGGGTGGCGGACGCCTCGGTGGCGGGCGGTCCCGCGCCGCGCCCGTTGCCGCCCCAGAAGATCACGGTCACCGGAAAATCGATCTCGCTCGGCTGAGACGACGCCGTACGCTCCGCGCATGGACCCGCGACACCCGTCATCTCCGCAACCGGTCGAGCTGGTGCGCGACCACACGGTCTACGCCTGCGTCATGGGCTCGCGCGCCTTCGGCCTGGCCACGGAGGGGAGCGACACGGACCGCCGCGGCGTGTATCTGGCACCGACCCCGCTGTACTGGCGGTTCGAGAAGCCGCCGACGCACGTCGACGGTCCGGCTCCCGAGCAGTTCTCCTGGGAGCTGGAGCGCTTCTGCGAACTGGCGCTGCGGGCCAACCCGAACGTCCTGGAGTGCCTGCACTCCCCGCTCGTGGAGCACGTCACCCCGACGGGCCGCGAACTCCTCGACCTGCGCGGCGCCTTCCTCTCCCGCCGCGCCCACGACACGTTCGCCCGGTACGCGGCCGGTCAGCGCCGGAAGCTGGAGGCCGACGTCCGCACGCACGGCGCCCCGCGCTGGAAGCACGCGATGCACCTCCTGCGCCTCCTGATGTCCTGCCGCGACCTGCTGCGCACCGGCGAGCTGACGATCGACGTGGGTGAGCGGCGCGAGGCGCTGCTCGCGGTGAAGCGCGGCGAGGTGCCGTGGCCGGAGATCGACCGCCGGATGAACGGGCTGGTGGCCGAGGCGGACGAGGCGGCCCGGCACACCCCGCTCCCACCGGAACCGGACCGGGCCCGCGTCGAGGACTTCCTGGTCCGCACCCGCCGCGCCTCGGCCCTCGCGGCCGTCGGCTAGACCCCGTCCCACTCCGCCCCGAACGCGGTCAGTTCGTCGCGGTGCTCGATGCGCCGTACCCACTCCGCCGGCCAGGCGTCCGCCCCCAGGTGGGCGCCCGCGAAGGCGCCGGTCAGGGCCGCGATCGAGTCGGAGTCGCCGGAGGTGCACGCGGCGCGGCGCAGGGCGAGCACGGGTTCGTCCACGAAGAGCAGGAAGCACAACAGGCCCGTGGCGAGCGCCTCCTCCGCGATCCAGCCCGCGCCGGTGGCGAGGCAGGGGTCGGTCTCGGGGGACGGGGCGGCCAGGGCGGCGCGCAGCCGGTCCAGGACGCCGAGGCAGTCGTCCCAGCCGCTCGCGATGAACGCCTCGGGGGTCGCCGCCCCGCCCCGCGTCCACAGGTCGCCGAGCCACTTCTCGTGGTACGTCTCGCGGTTCTCGTAGGCGTACGAGCGCAGTAGACCCACGAGTCCGGTCGGTTCGGCGCCCTCGGCGAGGAGGCGTACGGCGTGCGCGGTGAGGTCGGAGGCGGCGAGCGCCGTGGGGTGCCCGTGGGTCAGTCCGGCCTGCAACTGGGCGGCGCCCGCACGCTGTTCGTCGCTGAGCCCCGGCAGGAGGCCGAGCGGGGTGACCCGCATGTTGGCGCCGCACCCCTTGGAGTGGGCCTGGCTGGCGTCCTGCCAGCCGCGGCCTTCGTCCCGCAGCAGGTCGCAGGCGCTCAGGCAGGTGTTGCCGGGGGCGCGGTTGTTCTCCGGCGAGTGGTACCAGTCGACGAACTCCTCGCGCAGCGGCGGCTCGAACAGCTCGGCGCCCAGCGGTCCACGGCCGACAGCGGTGCGCAGGGCGCGGGCGACGGCGAGCGCCATCTGGGTGTCGTCGGTGATGTACGCGACCGGGCCCGGCAGCTCCATCCGGCGCCAGGGCCCGCACTTGGCGAGGATCGCGGGGACGTCGTTGAACTCGGTCGGGAAGCCGAGCGCGTCCCCGAGCGCGAGGCCGAGCAGCGATCCGGTCGCGGGACGTTTGATCGTGGATGTCATGGGCGGGTCCCCTCCGGGGCGTCGGGTGCGGGTCTGAGCAGGGGCGGCAGCAGTGCGGTGGCGCCGCCGGCCCGGTACAGGGCGGCGGGTTTGCCGCGACCGCCGGTGAGCCGGGAGGCGCCGGGCACCTGTTCGACGAAGCCGGGGGTGGCCAGCACCTTGCGCCGGAAGTTGGCGGGGTCCAGCTCGGTCCCCCAGACGACCTCGTAGACCTGGCGCAGCTCGCCGAGCGTGAACTCGGGCGGGCAGAACGCCGTGGCGAGGCAGGTGTACTCGAGCTTGCCGCCGATGCGGCGGTGGGCGTCGGAGAGGATCACGGCGTGGTCGAAGGCGAGCGGCCCGTACGCGCCGCGGGCGCCGGGTTCGTAGGGCAGCCACGCGGCGCGAGCGGCGTCCCCGCCGCCGCGGGCCTGCGGGGCGTCCGGGACGAGCGCGGCGAAGGCGACGGAGACGACCCGCATCCGGGGGTCCCGGTCCGGGTCGCTGTAGGTGCGCAACTGCTCCAGGTGGAGCCCGGCCACCTCGGTCAGGCCGGTCTCCTCGGCGAGCTCGCGCCGCGCCGCGCTCTCGGCCGACTCGTCGGGCGCGAGGAATCCACCGGGCAGGGCCCAGCGCCCCGCGTAGGGTTCCTGGCCGCGTTCGACGAGCAGGATGTGCAGCCGTCCGGCGCGGAGCGTGAAGACGGCCAGGTCGACGGTGACGGCGAAGGGCTCATAGGCGTGTCTGTCGTAGCCGTGCATGCGGCAGCCCCCTCCCTTTAATAGTCTAAGTGACTCTAAAGGGAGGGGGCTGCCGTGGACAAGCCCCGGGGCGGTCCTACAGGTCGACTTCCTGCATCAGCATGCCGACCTCGGTGTTCGACAGACGCCGCAGCCAGCCCGACTTCTGGTCGCCGAGCGTGATCGGCCCGAAGGCGGTCCGGACCAGCTTGTCGACGGGGAAGCCCGCCTCGGCCAGCATGCGCCGCACGATGTGCTTGCGGCCCTCGTGCAGGGTGACCTCGACCAGGTAGTTCTTGCCGGTCTGCTCGACGACGCGGAAATGGTCCGCCTTCGCGTAACCGTCCTCGAGCTGGATGCCGTCCTTGAGCTGCTTGCCCAGGTCGCGCGGGATCGGACCCACGATGTGCGCGAGGTAGACCTTCTTCACGCCGTACTTGGGGTGGGTCAGCCGGTGCGCCAGCTCACCGTGGTTGGTGAGCAGGATGACACCCTCGGTCTCGGTGTCGAGCCGCCCCACGTGGAACAGCCGCGTCTCACGGTTGTTCGTGTAGTCGCCGAGGCACTGCCGCCCCTCGTTGTCCTCCATGGTGGAGACGACACCGGCCGGCTTGTTCAGGGCGAAGAACTGGTACGACTGCGTGGCGACGGTCAGACCGTCGACCTTGATCTCGTCCTTCTCGGGGTCGACGCGCATGCCCTGCTCGACGACGATCTCGCCGTTGACCTCGACACGGGACTGCTCGACCAGCTCCTCGCAGGCGCGGCGCGAGCCGTAACCGGCGCGGGCGAGCACCTTCTGGAGCCGCTCGCC
This sequence comes from Streptomyces sp. NPDC102406, assembly GCF_044765725.1. Taxonomy (NCBI): domain Bacteria; kingdom Bacillati; phylum Actinomycetota; class Actinomycetes; order Kitasatosporales; family Streptomycetaceae; genus Streptomyces; species Streptomyces sp. NPDC102406. The sequence goes on from NZ_JBIWKP010000012.1 coordinate 168,826, forward strand.
CTCCTGCTCCGCGCCGGGGAAGGTCTTCGGAAGCTTCACTTCCTTCTTGCCCGCGTACCGCTCGCGGTTGCGCTCCTCGGCCCGCGCCTCGTACTCGCGCGAGGTCGCCGGGACCCAGCGCCCACGGCTCTGCGCGGGCTGCTGCCCACGCTTGGGGCCGCCCTTGGCGCCGCCGCGCGCCGAGGCGCCGCGGCCGGTCTTCGGGCCCTCCTGCGAGCCGCCGGGGCCCACGTCGTAACGCCGCTCCTCGGGACGCGGGTTCTTCGGACGGCCGGCGCCGCCCTGCTTGTCGTCGCGGTCGTTGCCGGCGCCGCGGTAGGTGCCGCGCCCACCGCCACTCGCGCCGCGAGGGGCGCCGCCACCCGCGCCGCCGCGGGGGCCGCCGCCACCGCCGCGGGGGCCGCCGCCGCTTCCGCCGCGGGCGCCACCACCGCTACCGCCGCGGCCGCCGCTGTTGCCACCACGGCTCCCGCCGTTGTTTCCGCTGCTGTTCCTGCCGCTGCTGCTTCGCATCAAAATTTCCGTCTAGTCGGCTGCATGCTCGGTGTACTCGGAACCCGGCGCATCGGGTGCGTCCGGATCGAACGACGGAACCCCTTCCAGCGTCTCGGCCTCGATCGCGTCCGCCTCGGGGAGGAAGGGCGCGAGCTCCGGCAGCTCGTCCAGGCCGCGCAGGCCCATCCGCTCCAGAAAGTAGTTCGTCGTCCCGTACAGGATCGCACCTGTTTCGGGTTCCGCGCCCGCCTCCTCCACCAGACCCCTCTGCAACAGGGTCCGCATGACCCCGTCACAGTTGACTCCGCGCACCGCGGAGACCCGCGACCGGCTGACCGGCTGGCGGTACGCGACGACCGCCAGGGTCTCCAGAGCGGCCTGGGTGAGCCGGGCGACCTGCCCGTCGAGCACGAAGCCCTCGACGGCCTCGGCGTACTCCGGGCGCGTGTAGAAACGCCAGCCCCCGGCCACGCGCCGCAGCTCGAAGCCGCGCCCCTGGACGGTGTACTCGTCGGCCAGCTCCCGCAGCGCGTCGGCCACGGCCCGCCTGGGCCTCTGGAGGATCTTGGCGAGATGCTCCTCGGTGGCGGGCTCGTCGACGACCATCAGGACGGCTTCGAGGGCGGGCCGCAGTGCGAGCCCCGCCACACCGCCCTCCGCGCCTCCGGTCTCCCCACTCATCCCGCACCCTCCTCCTTCTCGGCGCTCCCGGCGCTCCCGGTCACCGGGTCGGGCGCCCGGTCGAACTCGTCGGTCACCACGGGCTCCGCCGCGCCCTCACCGGTCCAGCGCACGAGCAGCTCCCCGAGCGCGGTCTCCTGGTCCAGCGCGACGACCTTCTCCCGGTACAGCTCCAGGAGAGCCAGGAACCGCGCCACGACGGTCAACGTGTCGTCGGTGTCGGCCACCAGCTCCCGGAAACTGGCCTGCCCGAGCTCCCGCAGCCGGGCCACCACGAGCCCCGCCTGCTCCTGGACGCTCACCAGCGGGGCATGGATGTGCTCGACGTACACCCGCGGCTTCGGCTTCGGCTGCATCGCCTTCACCGCGAGCCTCGCGAACCCTTCCGGGCCGATGCTGATGACCACGTCCGGCAGCAGCTCGGCGTGGTGCGGCTCAAGACCGACGGTACGCGGGTGGCGCAGCGCCTCCTCGTCGAGCCGCCCGCTGAAGATGTCGGCGACGCGCTTGTACGCGCGGTACTGGAGCAGCCGCGCGAACAGCAGGTCACGGGCTTCGAGGAGCGCGAGGTCGGCCTCGTCCTCCACCTCGGCGGCGGGCAGCAGCCGAGCGGCCTTCAGATCGAGCAGGGTCGCCGCGACGACCAGGAACTCGGTCGTCTGGTCCAGGTCCCAGTCCGGGCCCATGGCGCGGATATGGGCCATGAACTCGTCGGTCACCTTCGACAGCGCGACCTCGGTGACGTCCAGCTTGTGCTTGGAGATGAGCTGGAGCAGCAGGTCGAAGGGGCCCTCGAAGTTGGCGAGCCGCACCGTGAAGCGCCCGTCGTCCGCCCCGGGCTCGGGACCCGCTTCCTGAGCGGGCGCGGGAGGTGCCTCCGGCTCGGACTCGGGAGCTGCCGCCCCGCGGCCCAGCGCGCGTCGGCGCGCGCCGCGGCCGGGCGGAGGGGAGGAATCGTTCACGGGCATCAACGCCGGAGGCTACCGCGAGCGGTCCTAACGACCGCGCAGCCGGCGTACGAGAATGCTCGCGTCCCCGCGGGACTCCAGATCGGCCAGGACCACGGCGACCGCCTCGCGCACGATACGGCCCCGGTCGACGGCGAGCCCGTGCTCACCGCGGAGCACCAGACGCGCGTGTTCGAGGTCCATCAGCTCCTCGGCGGAGACGTACACGGTGATCTTCTCGTCGTGTCGCTCACGGCCGCTGGGGCGCCGGTTGGCGGCGCGGGAGCGGCGGCGCGCGGCGGCGGTCGAGCCGCGTCCGTTGCCAGAACCTTCCTGCGCGCCCGTGGCGGCACGCCGGGCCTGCTTCTCCCCGGCCTCGGCGGCGGTCCGGCTGCGCGAGCCGGACCCCGACTCGGCGTCGGCGGCCGTGTGCTCGGTGGAGGGTGCGGAGCCCGGCTCGGCGGAGCCCTCCTCGGCGGGTGCCGTGGCGGAGGCCGCCGCCTCGTCGCTCTCCCCGGCGGGCCCGGGGACCCGCGCCTCACCGCCCGCCGGGCGCCGCGGCGACGACGCCTGAAGTGCCATTCCCCCGGTCGTACGGAACAGTTCGTCGGCCCCCGGCAGACTCACTCGGCGTGACACCGGGCGAGCACCTCCCTGGCGAGCTGGCGATAGGCGGCGGCACCGACGGAGTTCGACGCGTACGTGGTGATGGGCTCGCCGGCGACCGTGGTCTCCGGGAAGCGGACCGTGCGCCCGATGACCGTGTGATAGACGTGATCGTCGAAGGCCTCGACCACACGGGCCAGCACCTCACGGCTGTGCACCGTACGGGAGTCGTACATCGTGGCGAGGATGCCGTCGAGCTCCAGCTCCGGGTTGAGGCGCTCCTGGACCTTCTCGATGGTCTCGGTCAGCAGGGCCACGCCGCGCAGCGCGAAGAACTCGCACTCCAGCGGCACTATGACCTTGTGAGCGGCCGTCAGCGCGTTCACCGTGAGCAGGCCGAGCGAGGGCTGACAGTCGATCACGATGTAGTCGTAGTCGGCCATCAGCGGCTTCAGCGCGCGCTGGAGCGTGGACTCGCGCGCGACCTCGCTGACCAACTGCACCTCGGCGGCGGACAGGTCGATGTTGCTGGGGAGCAGGTCCATGTTGGGGACCGCGGTCTTCAGCAGGACCTCGTCCGCGGACATGCCCCGCTCCATGAGCAGGTTGTAGACCGTGAGGTCGAGCTCCATGGGGTTCACACCCAGGCCCACCGAGAGGGCGCCCTGCGGGTCGAAGTCGACGAGCAGGACCCGGCGGCCGTACTCGGCGAGCGCGGCACCCAGGTTGATGGTCGACGTGGTCTTGCCGACGCCGCCCTTCTGGTTGCACATCGCGATGATCTTCGCCGGGCCGTGGTCGGTCAGCGGTCCTGGAATCGGGAAGTACGGCAGCGGGCGCCCGGTGGGGCCGACGCGCTCACGGCGCTGACGGGCAGCGTCCGGGGCAAGCGTGGCCGCGTACTCGGGGTCCGGCTCGTACTCGGCGTCGGGGTCGTAGAAGTGCCCCTCGGGGGACAGTTCGTCGTAGTCGGCGAAGCGGCTGTGTGTGTCGCCGCTTCGGTCGCCGGCCATGGCGTTCACGTGATGGCCATCCATGCTCTGGTGTGCTGTCTGCGTCGGCTTCTGCTGGGGGCTGCTCGGGGAGCCGCTCTGGTGGGCCGCGAAGGTACGCACAGCTACGGAGCCGACAGCTTGAAGCCCCGCGGTTCCCTGTCCGCCTGGCTGGCCACCCCCGGGAGTAAATGTCGACTCATTCACAAGTCGTCTTACCTCCTTGGATGTGACCAGGAACATTTATCGATAGGTCAGCGTGGCACCATGCCGACGGTTGGCGACTCTATGGCGTGTCACCGCCTTGCAGCAACACAATCCGCCGGACCCGGCTCGATGTGTCGGCAAATCAACACCCTCATGTCAAGGGCGTGGGACGGTTCTTCGGGGTGTTTCGTGGGGGCGCGAATCGGCTAAAGGGTTACGTTCAAGGCGAGTTGGCCAAGTCCGTACGCATGCGCTTACGGCCGGACCCTTGGCAAGGTCCGGCCGTAAGCGTGAGATTGACGACTTCTGTTGACGCCGTCCCAGGTCGTCCGCCGGGCGGACTCAGCCGAGCAGCGTGTCGAGCTCGACGTGGTCCAGGCCGTGCGCCTGGGCGACCTCCTTGTAAACCACCTTGCCGTCATGGGTGTTGAGGCCCAGGGCGAGCGCGGGGTCGCGGCGCAGGGCCTCGACCCAGCCCCGGTTGGCCAGTTCCACGATGTACGGGAGCGTGGCATTGGTCAGCGCGTAGGTCGACGTGTTGGGCACGGCGCCGGGCATGTTGGCGACGCAGTAGAAGACCGAGTTGTGGACCGGGAAGGTCGGCTCGGCGTGCGTGGTCGGGTGCGAGTCCTCGAAGCAGCCGCCCTGGTCGATCGCGATGTCGACAAGGACACTTCCCGGCTTCATGCGCGAGACGAGTTCGTTGGTGACGAGCTTCGGGGCCTTGGCGCCGGGGATCAGCACCGCGCCGATGACGAGGTCGGCCTCCAGGCAGGCCTTCTCCAGCTCGAAGGCGTTGGAGACGACGGTCTGGATCTTCGTACCGAAGATCTTGTCGGCTTCCTTGAGCTTGTTGATGTCCTTGTCGAGCAGGGTCACGTGGAAGCCCATGCCGATCGCGATCTGCGCGGCGTTCCAGCCGGAGACGCCACCGCCGATGACGACGGCCTTGCCGGCCAGGACGCCGGGGACACCGCCGGGCAGCACGCCACGGCCGCCGTTGGCGGCCATCAGGTGGTAGGCGCCGACCTGCGGGGCGAGGCGGCCCGCGACCTCGGACATCGGGGCGAGCAGCGGGAGCTGGCGGCTCGCGGTCTCGACCGTCTCGTACGCGATGGCGGTGGTGCCCGACTCCAGGAGCGCGTCGGTGCACTCCCTGGACGCGGCCAGGTGCAGGTAGGTGAAGAGCGTCTGGTCCTTGCGGAGTCGGTGGTACTCCTCCGCGATCGGCTCCTTGACCTTCAGGAGCAGGTCGGCGGTGGCCCACACCTCGTCGGCGGTGCCGAGGATCTGCGCGCCCGCGGTGACGTACTCCGCGTCCGGGATCGAGGAACCCACACCGGCGTTCTGCTCGACGAAGACCTGGTGACCGTGGCGCACCAGCTCGTGCACGCCGGCGGGGGTGATGGCCACCCGGAACTCGTTGTTCTTGACCTCGCGGGGGATGCCGACCTTCATCGTCGATCACGGTCCTTGGCTCAGGGGATTTAACGGGCGATGCACTACATACCTGCGCGCCGACGGGCACACCGGGAGACGCCACAGAAGTACGCGGCGGAGCCAGTCTAATGAAGGTTTTCGAGCTGTCTAGCCTTTCGATGCATCAATCTTCTGCGGATGCACTACGGATTTCGTAGGTGTTAGTGGCTTGTTCCGAAGGGTTTACTTCCCGTGCCTCCCTGTCGCGGCCGTCGGCCGCCTCCTCTCCCAGCATGCGCTCGGCCGCGGCCCGGTGCAGCTTCGCCGCGACGGGATCGCCGAGCCGCTCCAGCGTGTCCGCGAGCCGGAGCTGGAGCGCGGCCTGGAGCCGTAGGTCGGCGGCCTGCCGCGCCCATTCGACCGCCTCCTGACAGGTACGCAGCGACTCCGCGGGCCGCCCGGCGTACTCCTGGACCCTGGCCAGTTCGCTGAGCGCGCGGGCCTGGGCGGCGACATCGCCCTCCTTGCGGTACCCGGCGACGGCCGAGCGCCAGCCCCGCAGCGCCTCGCCGTAGCGGCCCGCGTAGGTGTGGGCGACGGCGATACGCCCGTGGAGACGCGCGGCGTCGGCCCGCTCACCCCGGCTGAGCCGCTGGGCGAGGGCCCGGCCGTACCAGTCGGCGGCCCGCTGCCAGTCCCCCAGCTCCTGATGGGCGCCGCCTACGGATTCCATCGCGCGGGCGGTCGCGTACGGGTCCTGCGCGGCCCGTCCGGCGTCGAGCGCGGCCCGGTAGCGGGCCAGCGCCGCCCGCGTCCGTCCGGTCTCGGCGTCGAGGTCGGCGAGGTTGAGCAGCGCGGCGGCCTTCTCCCTCGGCAGGTTCCGGCGCTCGGCGACGTCGAGAACCAGCCGGTGGATGCCGTACAGCTCGGGCGCCGCCGCCGCGGTGCCCCGGTGCGCGATCAGGGCCCGCGCCAGGGCGGCCATCAACCGTCTGGCCAGCGTGTCCAGCTCCCCGTCCGCCACGGCCAGCCGGGCCGCGGCGAGCAGCGCGGGCTGCCGGACGCGCAGCCACTCCGCTGCCGCCGCCGGGTCCGTGAACCGCAGGGCGGCGGGCAGTCCCGCGAGCTTCTTGCGGGCCGGGGTGCCGTCGGGCTCGGTGACCGCGCGGCAGGAGGTGAGCAGCCGCACGGTGCGCTCCAGCATCCGGGCGCGGGCCAACTGCACCTCGGCCGGCCGGTCGACGGTCTCGGTGAGCCCGCGCAGCAGCGGCACCAGGCAGCCGGGCACCTCGTACTGGGGCAGCCGTGAGCCGACGGCGCGGACGAGGCCGAGGGTGACGAAGTCGTCGAGCGTGGTGTGGGCGGCGGAGACGGAGCAGCCGGCGAGCGCGGACGCGGTGTGCGGGTCGACATAGCCCTCGGGCGCGAGCGACAGATAGCGCAGTATCCGCGCGGCGGGTCCCGGCAGGGAGGCGTAGGAGTGCCGGAAGACCCGGGCGAGGGCGGGTCCTTCGCCGGCGTCGTCCGCGGCGTGCAACTGCCTCGCCAGGTCGGCCACGGACTCCTTGGGGCGCCGGGCGAGCCAGCCGCCGGCGATCTCCAGGGCCGCGGGTTCGGCGCCGCACAGTTCGATCAGGGACTCGGCGGAGCGCGGGTCGCAGGTGATCCGGACGGATCCGGTGTGCCGGGTCAGGAACTCCAGGGCGGATTTGGTGTCGAGCCCGCCGAGCGTGCAGGGCCGTACGTCCGGGATGCCGGTGAGCGGCCCCTCGGCGACGGCCACGACCAGGCAGTCCGGGGTGTCGGGGAGGAGCGGGTCGACGTGTTCGGCGTCGCCCGCGTCGTCGAGCAGCAGCACGACCCGGCGCGGGGCGAGTCCCTCGCGCAGGCGTTCGCTCAGGGCGTCGGCCGACTCGCCCGCGGGCGCCGGCAGCCCGAGCGCGTCGAGCAGGTCACGGGCGACCCGCTCGGTCGGCACCGGGGTGCCGTCGGGGGCGGTGAGCCGTGCGCGGAGCGCGCCGTCCGGATAGCGGTCGGCGACCTGGGCGAGGAGTTCCTCGGCGAGGGCGGTGCGGCCGGTGCCGGGGCGGCCGGCGATCAGCAGGACCCGGGCGCGGGGGGCCTTGCGGCCGGAGAGGGTATCGAGCCCGGCGCGCTCGATGTCGGACCGGAGCTCTTTCAACTCCCGGCTCCGACCCAGGAACTGACGACCCGTCACGCCTGGGGTCCGGTGGTTTCGGCGCCCTGCGCGGGACGGCTCGGAGGTCGGCTCGGCCTCCGTCTCGTCATCCGATTCGACCGCCTGATCCGTCACGGGCCACGCTCCGTCTCACCCATCCCCTCCGGGGGTCGGCAGGGGCGATTCCGAGCCTAGTTCAGGGGGTGCGGGTGCCCTGGGCGGGCGGCGCGCCGGAGTCCCCTGATCGGATCAGCGGATGGTCGTATCGGCGGTGTCCGGGTGGGGCCCGGCGCGCGTGCGGGTCGAGGACAGGCTCTCAGGCCTCGAAAGGCCGCGCGGGCCACTGCGCCTCGGCCGGGCGCAGCGACTCGATCCCGTCGCCCGCGAGCGCCGCGGTGAGCGAGAGCACGCCGACCACGAGGCAGTTGTTGTGCAGGTCGCCCGCGAGCACGCCCCGGACGAGGTCCGTGAGCGGCACCCGCGCCAGCTCCATGTCGGCCTCCTCGTCCTCCACCGCGAAGCGGTCGCCCTGCGCCTCGGAGAGGTCACGCGCGAGGAAGATGCGGACGGCCTCGGAGCAGCCGCCCGGGGTGGTGTAGACATCGGTGAGCACGCGCCAGTCCTCGGCCTTGACGTGCGCCTCCTCGTAGAGCTCGCGCTGTGCGGCGTGCAAGGGGTTCTCGCCGGGCACGTCGAGGAGTCCGGCCGGGATCTCCCAGAGCTTCATGCCCACGGGGTGCCGGTACTGCTTCAGGACGAGGACGCGGTTCTCGTCGTCGAGGGCGAGGACGGCCACGGAGCCGGGGTGGACCTGGTAGTCGCGGCGGGCGACCGACCCGTCGGGCATGACGACGTCGTCCGTGCGCACAGAGGTCTTGTTCCCGACGAAGGGGGTCGCGGTGGCGCGGACCTCCCACTGCTCGGCGGTGTCCTTGATCGTCGTCATGTCGACACGTCCTCCCACACACAAAAGAAACCGGGGCACGTGCCGCATAAGGCACGCACCCCGGTAACCGTACATCGCTCGTGCGACAGGCCTTACTTGGCCTTCTTGGCCCCCGTCGGACCCGCGGCGGCGGCGACCTTGCGCTCGACGGCGGCCTTCACCAGACCGGCGAAGAGCGGGTGCGGACGCGTCGGGCGGGAACGCAGCTCCGGGTGGGCCTGGGTGGCGACCAGGTAGGGGTGGACCTCGCGCGGGTACTCGACGTACTCGACGAGCTTGCCGTCCGGGGAGAGTCCGGAGAACTGGAGACCGGCCTTCTTCTCCAGCTCGGAGCGGTAGGCGTTGTTCACCTCGTAGCGGTGACGGTGCCGCTCCTCGACGTACTCCTTGCCGTCGTACACCTCGCGCACCAGGGAGCCCTCGGCGAGCTTGGCCGGGTACATGCCGAGCCGCATGGTGCCGCCCATGTCGCCCTCACCGGCGACGATGTCGAGCTGCTCGGCCATCGTGGCGATGACCGGGTGGGCCGTGGCGGGGTCGAACTCGGTGGAGTTCGCGTCCGGCACGTCGGCCAGGTTGCGCGCGGCCTCGATGACGATGCACTGCAGGCCCAGGCAGAGCCCGAGCAGCGGCACCTTGTTCTCGCGGGCGAACCGGATGGCGCCGACCTTGCCGGACACACCGCGCTCGCCGAAGCCGCCGGGAATGCAGATCGCGTCGACGTCGCCGAGCTGCTTCGCGGCGCCGGCCGGGGTCTTGCAGTCGTCGGACGTGACCCACTTGATCTTGACGCGGGCCTTGTTGGCGAAGCCGCCGGCGCGCAGCGCCTCGGTCACCGACAGATAGGCGTCGGGCAGGTCGATGTACTTGCCGACCAGCGCCATGACGATCTCGTGGTCGGGGTTGTGGACACGGTCGAGCAGGTCGTCCCAGGTCGTCCAGTCGACGTCACGGAAGGGCAGGTCCAGCTTGCGGACGACGTACGCGTCCAGGCCCTCGCCGTGCACCGTCTTCGGGATGTCGTAGATCGAGCGGGCGTCGGGGCAGGCCACGACGGCGTCCTCGTCGACGTCGCACATCAGGCTGATCTTGCGCTTGATGGCGACCGGCACCTCGCGGTCGCAGCGCAGCACGATCGCGTCCGGCTGGATGCCGATGTTGCGCAGGGCGGCCACCGAGTGCTGGGTGGGCTTGGTCTTCAGCTCACCGGAGGGGCCGATGTAGGGCAGCAGCGAGATGTGGACCACGAACACGTTGTCCCGGCCGACCTCGTGGCGGACCTGGCGGACGGTCTCCAGGAACGGCAGCGACTCGATGTCGCCGACCGTGCCGCCGACCTCGGTGATGACGACGTCGACCTCTTCGGTCGCCATGCGGCGGATGCGGTGCTTGATCTCGTTGGTGATGTGCGGGATGACCTGGACGGTGTCGCCCAGGTACTCGCCGCGCCGCTCCTTGGCGATGACCTGCGAGTACACCTGGCCTGTAGTGACATTGGCGCTGCCGTCCAAGTCACGGTCGAGGAAGCGCTCGTAGTGTCCGATGTCCAGGTCGGTCTCCGCGCCGTCGTTGGTGACGAACACCTCACCGTGCTGGAAGGGGTTCATCGTGCCCGGGTCGACGTTGAGGTACGGGTCGAGCTTCTGCATGACGACCCGGAGGCCACGCGCCTTGAGCAGCATGCCGAGGCTGGAGGCGGTCAGCCCCTTCCCGAGGGAGGAGGCGACACCCCCGGTGACGAAGATGTGCTTGGTCGTCGAGGATTTCGGCTGCATGGCCAAGAGGGGGCTCCCGTGGTCGCGGTCTGGAGGGTGCGTACCGGCGTGCTCTCCGGGCTTTCGGGGGGAGGCGCCGTCGCTGCGGTTCGGGGGTTCTGGGACCACCGGCTCACGGGCTACCAGGGTATCAGCGACGGGAGCAGGGTGCTTCCGGCCACGCTCCGCGCACGCGTCACCACAGGTGCACGAGACCGTCACCAGGTGGTCACCCGTTCGGCCCAGGCGCGTTGCCGGGAGCAGCGAGCAGATGGCTTGGGCGCGACGTATCCTGCTCGGACAGTCGGTGTCGGGTCACACCGGAAAACGGCATCACAACGGCACCACCCCGCCCGTCCCCCCGCCGGTACCACCGGCTCGTCCGTCCGTTTGACATCGACGTACCCCGACGACGTATCAAGACGATCCGTTGACCCTTTTTTGACTGTTGAACGTTGACCGTTGACAGTTGATTGATCTAGACCGTTGACCGCATACCGCTGAAACCGCATAGCGATCGCCCCTCGACACGCTGTCGCGGTACGGGGGCGTACGTGGCCGTTCGACTGGAGACGCACGTGGCCGGGCGCATCGAGGATTACGCACTTATCGGAGACATGCAGACCGCTGCCCTGGTCTGCCGGGACGGCACAGTGGACTGGCTGTGCCTGCCCCGCTTCGACTCGCATGCCATTTTCGCCGGCTTGCTCGGCACCGAGGATCACGGCTTCTGGCGCCTCGGCCCCGCGTACGCGGCCGACGCCCAGCCGCCGACGGCGACCCGCCGCGGCTACGTCGGGGACTCGCTGATCCTCCGGTCCGAGTGGGACACCCCGCGCGGCACGGTCCGCGTCACCGACTTCATGCCGCCCCGTGACGGAGCTCCCCAGCTCACCCGCATCGTCGAGGGGGTCACCGGGCGCGTCCAGATGCGTTCGGCGCTGCGGATGCGGTTCTCGTACGGGCGCATCACCCCGTGGGTGCACAAGGTCGACGGGCGTACGGTCGCGGTGGCCGGTCCCGACTCCGTGTGGCTGGACGCGGAGACGGAGACGTACGGCAAGGACCTGACGACGTACTCGGACTTCACGGTGGGGCCCGGCGACAAGGTCGCGTTCACCATCCAGTGGCAGCCCTCGCACAAGGACCAGCCGCCGGTGCCGGATCCGCAGGGCGCCCTCACGGCGACGCAGGACTTCTGGCGCGAGTGGGTCGAGCACTGTACGTACCACGGTCCGTACCGCGAGGCCGTGGTCCGCTCCCTCATCACGTTGAAGGCGCTGACGTACGCGCCGACCGGCGGCATCGTCGCCGCGCCCACCACCTCGCTCCCCGAGGAGATCGGCGGCGTCCGCAACTGGGACTACCGGTACACCTGGCTGCGGGACGCGGCGATCACGCTGTCGTCGCTCCTGCGCACCGGCTACCGCGAGGAGGCCCGCGCCTGGCGCGAGTGGCTGCTGCGCGCCGTCGCCGGTGACCCGGAGAACCTCCAGATCATGTACGGCATCGCGGGCGAGCGCGAGCTCGGTGAGGCCGAGCTCGACTGGCTCCCCGGCTACGAGAACTCGGGGCCCGTGCGCGTCGGCAACGGGGCGGCCCACCAGCTCCAGCTCGACGTGTACGGCGAGGTCACCGAGGCCCTGCACCTGGCGCACATGACGGGCCTCGCCCGCAACGACTACGCGTCGCTGCTCCAGCTCAAGCTCATCCAGTACCTGGAGAAGCACTGGGACGAGCCGGACGAGGGCATCTGGGAGGTGCGCGGTCCGCGCCGCCACTTCGTGCACTCCAAGGTGATGGCGTGGGTCGCGGTCGACCGGACCATCAAGCTGCTGGAGTCGGGCGAGGCGGACGGGCCGCTGGAGCGGTGGCGCGAGCTGCGCGACGACATCCACCGGGACGTGTGCGAGCGCGGCTACGACGCGGAGCGCAACACGTTCACGCAGTCGTACGGCAGCAAGGAGCTGGACGCCTCGCTCCTGCTGATCCCGCAGATGGGCTTCCTGCCGCCGGACGACAAGCGCGTCATCGGCACGATCGAGGCCATCCAGCGGGAGCTGTCGACGCCGGACGGATTCATCCTGCGGTACCCGACCGACGGCGACAGCGCCGGTCTGGACGGGCTGCCCGGTGACGAGGGCGCGTTCCTCGCCTGCTCATTCTGGATGGCGGACGACCTCGCGATGATCGGCCGGGTCGACGAGGCCCGCAAGCTCTTCGAGAAGCTGCTCGCCCTCCGCAACGACCTGGGGCTCCTCGCCGAGGAGTGGGACCCGCACCTCCAGCGTCAGGTGGGCAACTTCCCGCAGGCGTTCAGCCACGTGCCCCTGATCGACACGGCACTGCGGCTGACCTCCTCGGGCGCCTACAGCGGCTGACCCCGAGCTGTCCACGGGGCGGGCGCGCCGGTACCGTCCGCTCCATGGACACCTCCCTCACCTCGCAGAACGCTCCGGGCGGCATCACCGTGCGGCGTGCCCTGGAGCTGCCGGGGCTGCGCAGCGGCCTGCCCGAGGTGGTGGCGGGCGCCGAGCGGCTGGGGCGGACGGTGCGCTGGGTGCACGCCGGTGAGGTGCCGAACATCGCGTCGCTGCTCAAGGGCGGTGAGCTGCTGCTGAGCACGGGGTACGGCATCGGGACCCGGCCCGCCGAGCAGCGGGCCTTCGTGCGCAAGCTGGCCGACCGGGGCATCGCGGCGCTGGTGATCGAGCTGGGGCAGCGGTTCGCGCGGCTGCCCGCGGCGCTCGTGGAGACGGCGCGGACGGCGGGCCTGCCGCTGGTGCAACTCCATCGCGAGGTGCCGTTCGTGACGGTCACCGAGGAGATCCACACCGAGATCGTCAACGGCCACTACGCGCTGCTCCGGCGCGCCGAGGAAGTGCACCGGCGCTGCACCGACGCCCTCCTCGACGGCGGCGGCGTCCCCCAAGTGCTGCGTATCCTCGCCGAGTTCAGCGGCAACCCGGTCTTCCTGGAGACCGTCGACGGACAGCTCCTGTACGCGGCCGGGGTGGCCGCCGACGCCGCCGATCCGCTCCAGGTGTGGGAGGGCATGCGCGCCACCCACAAGGACGAGCCGCCGGGCGGGGCGGTCTTCGTGGATGTGCCGGGCGGGGGTCCCGGCGCCGGTTCGGTGCGGGCGCGGCTCGTGCTGCTGCCGGTGTCGGCGCCGCTCGCGCCGGTGCACCGGATCGCGGCCGAGCGGGCCGCCGGGTCACTGGCCGTGGTGCTGATGCAGGCCCGGCAGGAGGAGGAACTGGCGGCGCGCGGGCGCGGCGACTTCCTCACCGATCTCGCGGAGGGCCGGATCACGCCGGAGGACGCCCCGGCGCAGGCCCGGGTCCTCGGCTTCAAACCGGTCGGCCAGGGGCCGTTGCTGCCGGTGGTGATGCGGTTGCCCGAGGCGTCGGCCGGGGCGGTCGGCATCTCCCCCGGCGGCGGCTGGGCGGTGCTCGCGCGGGCCGTCGCCGAGGAGCTGGCGTCGGTCGGCGTGCCGGTCCTGCTGGGCGTACGACCCGTCGAGGGGCGGGTGCCGCTGCTGCTCGGCCTGCGCGCGGAGTCGGAGCGCGCGGCGGTCGCGGAGCGGGTCGCTGCGGCGCTGCGGGCCGGGGTGGAGCGGGCGGGGATGCGGCGGGCCGGCACCCAGCCGCCGGTCGTGGTGGTGGGCGGCGCGGGCGGCTGGGCCGCGGCGGCGGCCGGGCTCCGGCACGCGGCGGAGACGGCGACGGCGGCGCAGGGCCTGGAGAGCAGGGCGTGGTACGACGCGCGGCGCCTGGACATCGATCTGCTGCTCTGGCGGCTGCACCGCCACGACGAAGCGGCGCTCGCGGCGTTCGTGGAGCGGGCGATCGGCCCGCTCCAGGACCATGACAGGCGGGCGAAGCCGCCCCTGCTGCCGACGCTCCAGGTCTATCTCGCGCACGCGGGCCGCAAGGCGGAGACGGCGCGCGAACTGCATCTGAACCGGCAGACCCTCTACAACCGCCTCGCGCGGATCGGGGAGTTGCTCGGTACCGACCTGGACGATCCGCAGACGGTGCTCGCGCTGAGCCTGGCGCTGCGGGCCCGTCGTCACGTGCCGTAGGCCGGACGGTTCTAGAACGCCCCGGTCAACTCGTCGTACACGCTGAGGACTTGGGCGACGGTGGCGTCCTCGGTCGGCCAGGACGCGGCCTGCGCGCTGCCCCGGTCCACTAGGCGCGCGCGATGCCCGGGGTCGGACAGCAGCCGCTCGACGGCCCGGGCGAGCGCGGGAGCGTCGCCGTACGGCACCAACTCGGCGGCGTCCCCCACCAGTTCGGGGATACCGCCGACCGAGGTCGCCACGAGCGGCACGCGCGCGTACAGCGCCTCCTGCGCGAGCAGCGAGCGCGACTCCCAACTGCTGGGCAGCAGCGCGACATCGGCGGCGGGCAGCAGCTCGGCGATGTCGTCGCGCCTGCCCACCAGCCGCACGGAGAGCCCCTCGGCCTCGATACGCCGTTGCAGCGCGGCCCGTTCGGGCCCCTCACCGGCGATGACGAGCAGCGGCGCGGGGTCGAGGTCGAGCCAGGCGTGGGCGGCGTCGAGCAGTATGCCGTACCCCCGGTGGCGTTCCAGGCTGCCCACCGACATCAGCAACGGGCGGTCCACTGCGCCGAGTTCGGCCCGCGTCTTGTGGCGGGCGCGCTCGGCGTCGTCGTCGACGGGCTCGCCGCGGCGCGGCGGGAAGGAGACCGCGGCGAGCCGGGCGTCACGGGCGCCGCGCGCCCTGGCCCGGTCGACCAGGTCGGAGGAGGTGCCGAGGACCACGGACGCGGCCCTGGCCACCCGCCGCTCCAGGATCCGCTGGAGGTGGGCGCGGGCCCCTTCCGCGTGCGAGCGGGTGTGCCAGGTGACGACGAGGGGGGTCGGGCGGCCGTGGAGCGCGAGGGAGGCGCGCAGCGCGGCGTGCAGCCCGTGCGCGTGCACCAGGTCGGCGTCGGCGCAGGCGACGCGGAGCGCGGCGACGGACCCGGGGTCGCTGCGGCGCGGCACCGCGAGGTGGAGGGCGCCGACGTCACCGAAGCCGTACGCGCGCTCGGCCGCGGAGGGCGCGCACACCGTGACGCGCACCCCGCGGGCGACCAGTCCCGCGGCGAGCGAGCGGACGTGGACGCCGCTGCCCGCACTGCCGCCACCCAGGACCTGCACGGTGCGCAGCGGCGACTGTCCGTGCGCTGAGTAGCTGCTCACGTGGCTCACGCGGCGGGGCTCCTGAGTGGGTCGGTTCGGGTGGGCCGTCGGTCGGGGTGGTCCAGGCCAAGGATGCCAGTCGGTACGGACGTTCCGGCACGGGCCACGGTCCCCCACCGGGCGGCCTCGGGCAACCCGGCGCACCGGATCACCCGCACGGGTGAGCCTCCGGCGTGCCTCACGTCCTGCCCCGCACCTTACGTCCAGTCGCCGTGCCGCATGTCGTTCCCGGCCCACGCGCTCACGCGCCGCCCGCACGCGGCGACCGCCACGAGACCGGCGGCGTGCGCGGCGAGCCCGGCCCTCCCGTTGCCCGCGACGATCGCCACGCCGAGCGCGGCGCCCAGGGCGTGCGCCCCGGCGTCGCCGAGCATGCCGCGCTCCGCGAGGTCGTCGGGGAGCACGACCGCGGCGGCGCCCATCGGCGCGCCCGCGAGGGACCCGCGCAGCAGGCCGACGGAGCCCAGCGCGAGGGCGGCCGAGGCGGCGCGTCCGGGGCGTACGTCCACGAGGTTGAGGAGGTGCGCGGTGCCCGCGACGACGACACCGGCGAGCGCCTTGTCGACGGGGCGCTCCTTCAGCAGCGCGCCCGCGACGAGCCCGGCCGCCGAGATGCCGAACAACTTGACGGCGCCACTGGTGAGTTCGCCGTCGCGCAGCGCCCCGAGATGTGCGCGGAAACCGCGCCGCGCGTCGCCCGCCCCGGCCACGTCGTCGTACGCGCCGCAGGCCCCGGCCGCGAGCGTGGCGACGAGGGCCGCCGTCCGCGTCTCCGGTTCCACGGCGAGCGCGCCCGCCGCGACACCGAGCGTGACGGCGGGCCCCGCGCACAGATCGACGGGACGCCCCGCGTGGTTCTCTCGCTCCCACACCCGCGCGCCGCCCGGCTTCGTACGGCGCAGGGCGGTGCGGGCGGCATGGGTGACGCCCGCGGCGAGGGCGGCGGAGCGCAGGGTGCGGGTGACGTCGATCATGCGGTCACCCTAGAACCCGTCCGTCCCGGGAAGGACCACCTATGCGTCGGCCCTGGCCGCTTCGAGGAGTTCCTCCGCGTGCGCCCGCGCCGTCTCCGAGTCCTCCTGGCCCGCGAGCATCCGGGACAACTCGCGTACGCGGTCCTCGCCTTCGAGCACGGTGACGCCGGAGCGCGTCACCGTTCCGTCGTTCGTCTTCTCCACCAGGAGCTGCCGGTCGGCGAAGGCCGCGACCTGCGGCAGATGCGTGACGACCACGACCTGCGCGGACTTGGCGAGCTTGGCGAGGCGGCGGCCGATCTCGACGGCCGCCTTGCCGCCGACACCGGCGTCGACCTCGTCGAAGAGGTAGGTGGGCACGGGGTCGGTGCCCGCGAAGACGACCTCGACCGCGAGCATCACCCGGGACAGCTCACCGCCGGAGGCACCCTTGGCGATGGGGCGGGGCGGCGCCCCGGGGTGCGGCGCGAGCAGCAGCTCGACCTCGTCGACACCGCTGGGCCCGCACACCACGGTCCTGCCGTCGACCTCGACGCCGTCCCCGGCGCCGGTCTCGCTCTGCCGGATGTCGAAGGAGACCCGGGCGTGCGGCATGGCCAGCGAGGCCAGTTCCGCGGTGACGGCTGCCGCGAACCGCGAAGCGGCCTCGGTGCGGGCGTGGGTCAACTCCTGGGCCAGCGCGCCGAGTTCGCCGCGCAGCGTCTCGCGTTCGGCGGCCAGCTCGTCGATCCGCTCGTCGTCCCCGTCGAGTTCGAGGAGGCGCGCGGCGCTCGCCTCGGCCCAGGCGAGGACACCCGCCGTGCCCGCCCCGTCCTCGCCGTACTTGCGGGTGAGCTGGGTGAGCGCGGCCCGCCGCTCCTCGACGGCCGACAGCCGCAGCGGGTCGGCGTCCAGGTCGTCGGCGTACCCGGCGAGTTCGGCGGCGACGTCGGTGAGCAGGATCTGCACCTCGCCGATCCGCTCGGCGAGCACGGCCAGGGCCGGGTCGTGGGAGCGTACGGCGTCGAGGGCCCGGCTCGCGCCGCCCACCAGGGTCGTGGCGTCGACGCCCTCCGGGTCCTCGGGGTTCCCGGCGAGGGCGGCGTGCGCGGCGGCGGCGGCCGAGGCGAGCGCCTCCGCGTGCCCGAGCCGTGACGCCTCCTCCGCCAGCTCCACGTCCTCCCCCGCGCGTGGTTCGACGGCGGCGATCTCGTCGAGCCCGAACCGCAGCAGATCCGCCTCCTGCGCCCGCTCCCGGGCGCGCGTGGTGATCTCGTCGAGCTCGGCGCTGACGGCCTTCAGCCGCTTGTAGACGGCCGTGTACTTGGCGAGCGGCACCGCGACGGCGTCCCCGGCGTACCGGTCGAGCGCCTGCCGCTGCCGGCCGAGCTTCAACAGGCCCTGCTGGTCGGTCTGGCCGTGCACGGCGACCAGTTCGTCGGCGAGTTCGGCGAGGACACCCACCGGCACGGACCGTCCGCCCAGGTGCGCCCGCGAGCGTCCCTCGGCCGACACGGTACGGCTGACGAGCAGCACCCCGTCGTCCAGCTCGGCCCCGGCCTCCTCGGCGCGCGCGAGCGCGGCCGAACCGGCGGGCGCGGTCAGGCGCCCCTCCACCACGGCGTTCTTCGCGCCGATCCGCACGAGCGCGGCGTCGGCCCGCCCACCGAGCAGCAGCCCGAGGCTGGTGACGACCATCGTCTTGCCCGCGCCGGTCTCGCCGGTCACCGCCGTGAAGCCGGGTGACAGCTCGACCACCGCGTCGTCGATGACTCCGAGCGACCGTATCCGCATCTCCTCCAACACGGACACGACCTTACGAGGTCGGGGGCCACCTGTGCGACGGGCCCCACCCCAGTACCCCGAAAGGGGGTCGGGGCCACAGGTCGGGGTCGCCTAGTGGGGTGCCCCGCGCCACCCGGCCACCGGCAGCGCGAACTTGGCCACCAGGCGGTCGGTGAAGACCGCGTGGTGCAGCCGCGCGAGCCGCACCGGCACCGCCCCGCGCCGCACCTCCACCCGCGCCCCGGCGGGCAGCTCGACGGTCCGCCGCCCGTCGCACCACAGCACACCGTGCGGGGTGTGCTGCTGCACCTCGACGGCCAGCACCGAGTTCGGCGACGTGACCAGCGGCTTCGCGAACAGGGCGTGCGCGCTGATCGGCACCATCAGCAACGCCTCGACCTCCGGCCACACCACGGGCCCGCCCGCGGAGAAGGCGTACGCCGTCGATCCGGTCGGTGTCGCGCACACGATCCCGTCGCAGCCGAACCCGGTGACGGGCCGGCCGTCGATCTCCAGGACGACCTCCAGCATCCGCTCGGGCTCGGTCTTCTGCACGGCTGCCTCGTTCAGCGCCCAGTCGCGGTGCACGACGTCGCCGTTGCGGTGCACGACGACGTCGATCGTCATGCGCTCCTCGACCTCGTACTCCTTGGAGACGACCCGCTCGACGACCTGGTCCAGGTCGTCGCGCTCGGCCTCCGCGAGGAATCCGACGCGCCCCAGGTTCACGCCGAGCATCGGCACCCCGGACGCCCGGGCGAACTCGGCGCCGCGCAGCAGCGTCCCGTCACCGCCGAGGACGATGAGCAGCTCGCACCCGTCGAGGCAGGCCGGGGTGGCCTCCTTGACGAGGTCCACGGAGGGCGGCAGCGGCAGATCGGCCGCCTCCGACGCCAGGACCCGTACGCCCAGGCCGTTGCGCAGCAGCCCCTGGACGACGAGTTCGGCGCTGCGGATGGCCGCGGGCCGCCCGGTGTGCGCGAGAAGGAAAACAGTACGAGCTCGGGTCTGTGTCAACGCGGCCCCTCCGCCACTGCACGGTCGACGTCGGCCGGGTCCAGTTCGGGCGCCCCGGCACGCAGCCACAGAAAGTACTCGACATTGCCGGAAGGTCCCGGCAGGGGGCTAGCGGTGACGCCCCGCACGCCGAGCCCGAGCGCGTACGCCTGGGCGGCGACCCCGCGCACGGCCTCCGCCCGCAGTGCGGGGCTGCGCACGACGCCCCCGGTGCCGAGCCGCTCCTTGCCGACCTCGAACTGCGGCTTGACCATCAGCACGAGGTCCGCGTCCGGCGCGGCGCACCGCGCCAGGGCGGGCAGTACGAGGCCCAGCGGGATGAAGGAGAGATCCCCGACCACCACGTCCACCTGCACCCCGTCGATCGCGTCCAACGTCAGTTCGCGGACGTTCGTACGGTCCTTGACGGTGACACGCTCGTCGCTCTGCAGGGACCAGGCGAGCTGCCCGTACCCGACATCGACGGCGACGACGTGCGCGACCCCGGCCCGCAGCAGGACGTCGGTGAACCCGCCGGTCGACGCCCCGGCGTCCAGGGCCCGACGCCCCTTCACCACGAGCCCCTGCGGCCCGAACGCGGCCAGCGCGCCCGCGAGCTTGTGCCCGCCGCGCGAGACGTAGTCGGGATCGCTGTCGTCCGGCGCGACGACGATCGACACACCCGTGTCCACCTGCGTCGCGGGCTTCGTCGCGACGATCTTGGCCACGCTCACCCGCCCCGCGGCGATCAGTTGGCTGGCCTGCTCGCGCGAGCGGGCCAGCTTGCGGTTGACGAGTTCGGCGTCGAGGCGGCGACGTGCCACACCTGCCACGGTCGGTTCAGCTCCTGTGCTCGTACGTCGATGAAGGCTGGGGCCTCGCGTCCAGCGCGGTCAGCGCGGCGCGCAGCCCCTGGTGTACATCCTCGTACACCTCGACGTGTCCGTCCGCCGCGAGGTGGTCGACGTCACCGAGCCGCCCGAGCTGCGCGTCCACCTCGTCGTTGCCGGTGGGGGTGCGGTCGACGCCGAGGGGGGCGGGGGCCGCGGGCTCGTACGACGGTGCGCCGGGAGGCGGTGCCTCCGCTTCGGCGGGAGTCTCACTCATGCCACGACGCTACCCCGGAAGCCCGGTGTACCGTCGATCACGATGGCGACGACGCAGGAGTGCCGGGCGGCGCTCGACAGACTCTCGGACAGCATGGCGGGCGCGGACGGCGACGTCCGGGCCGCCGCCGCGCTCGACCGCTCGCTGAGCTGTCGCATCACCGACCTGGACGTGACGTTCTCCGGCCGTCTCAGAGACGGCCGGATCCAGGTGCTCGACACCCGCCAGGGGCCGCCCGCCGAGAAGGCGCAGATCCGCCTCTCCCTGACGGGCGACGACCTGGTGGCGCTGGTGGACGGCCGCCTCCACTTCGCGAAGGCGTGGGCCTCGGGCCGGGTGCGGCTCGAAGCCTCCTTCCGCGACCTGCTGCGCCTCAGGACGCTGCTCTAGCCACGGCCGGCGCCTTCGGGTGGGCCTGCTGCCGCGCCTTGCGCGCGGCCGGCACGACCAGCGGCGTCCCGGTCTCCGGGTCGTCGATGACCTGGCACTTCATCCCGAAGAGACGCTCGACGAGGTCGGCGGTGACGATGTCCTTCGGGGCACCCTCGGCGATCACCTCGCCGCCGCGCAGGGCGATGAGGTGGGTCGCGTACCGGGCGGCGTGGTTGAGGTCGTGCAGGACGGCGACGAGGGTGCGCCCCTGTTCCTCGTGCAGCTCGGCGCAGAGGTCGAGGACGTCGATCTGGTGCTGGATGTCGAGGTAGGTCGTCGGTTCGTCGAGCAGCAGCAGCGGTGTCTGCTGGGCGAGCGCCATGGCGATCCATACGCGCTGGCGCTGACCGCCGGAGAGCTCGTCGACGTAGCGGTCGGCGAGTTCGGCGACGCCGGTGGACTCCATGGACTCCCGTACGACCTGCTCGTCCTGCGGCGACCACTGGCGCAGCAGGCCCTGGTGCGGGTAGCGGCCGCGGGCGACGAGGTCGCCGACCGTGATGCCGTCGGGCGCCACGGAGGACTGCGGCAGCAGGCCGAGCGTCTTGGCGACCTTCTTCGCGGGCATCGACTGGATGGCGTTGCCGTCGAGCAGGACGCGGCCCGCGCTCGGCTTGAGCATCCGCGACAGGGCGCGCAGCAGCGTGGACTTGCCGCAGGCGTTGGGGCCGACGATCACCGTGAAGGAGTGGTCGGGGATCTCCACGGACAGCTTCTCGGCGATGACGCGCTGGTCGTACCCGAGGGTCACGTCGTCGGCTATCAGCCTGTTCACTGCGGTGCTCCTTCGGTTCTGGTGCGGCTGGTCCGCCTGGGAGGTGTGGGGCCGGTCGCTCATATCCGGCCCGCCTTGCGCTCGGTGACCAGGAGCCACAGCAGGTAGGCGCCGCCCACGACGCCGGTCACCACGCCGACGGGGAGCTGGTCCGCGCCGAACGTCCGCTGCGACGCCAGGTCGGCGACGATCAGCAGCGCCGCGCCCATCCAGGTGGAGGCCATCAGGTTGGGTCCCGGCGACTTGGTCAGGCGCCGGACGATCTGCGGGGCGGTCAGCGCGACGAAGACGACGGGTCCCGCGGCGGCGGTCGCGGCGGCGGTCAGGAAGACCGAGGCGGTGAGCAGCAGCAGCCGGGTGCGCTCGACGCGGATGCCGAGCGCGCCGGCCGCGTCGTCGCCCATCTCCAGCATGCGCAGCGGACGCCCGAACACGGCGACGACCGGGGCCAGCACGGCGAACAGGATCAGCAGCGGCCACACCTGCTCCCAGCCGCGGCCGTTGAGGGACCCGGTCATCCACACGGTGGCACGGGCGGCGTCCACGAAGTCGGCCTTGGTCAGCAGATAGCCGTTGACGGCGGTGACGAACGCGGAGACGCCGATGCCGACGAGGACGAGCCGGTAGCCGTGCACGCCCCGCTTCCACGCGAGGACGTAGATCACGAGGCCGGTGACGAGTCCGCCGACGAGCGCGCCGAGCGCGACCTGCACGGCGCTGCCGCCGAAGATCACGATCATCACGAGGGCGCCCGCGGTGGAGCCCTGGCCGAGACCCAGCACGTCGGGGCTGCCGAGCGGGTTGCGCGAGATGGACTGGAAGAGGGCGCCGGACAGGCCGAGCGCGCCGCCGACCAGGAGGCCGACGAGGACCCGCGGGAGCCGCAGGTCGTTGATGATGAACTCCTGCCCGGCGTCGCCGTGGCCCGCCAGGGTGCGCAGCACGTCCAGGGCCGGGATCGGGAAGTCGCCGGTGCCGATCAGTACGACACTGGCGGCGAGCACAGCCACGACGAGGACGGCCACGACGACGGCCGCGCGGACATCCAGCCGTACGGAGAGCCCGCCCGGGGTGCGTATCGCCTTCACAGTTGGGCCAACCTCCGGCGTCGTACGAGAAGGATGAAGACCGGCGCGCCGATGACGGCGGTGACGATGCCGACCTGGAGCTCGGCGGGGCGGGCCACGAGCCGCCCGACGACGTCGGCGCCGAGCAGCAGGACGGGCGAGAGGACCGCCGCGTACGGGAGGATCCAGCGCATGTCGGGCCCGGTGAAGGAGCGCACGATGTGCGGCACCATCAGGCCGACGAAGACGATCGGCCCGCAGGCCGCGGTGGCGGCGCCGCACAGCAGGGTCGCGGCGGCCATGCTCAGCGCGCGGGTCCTGCCCAGGTGCGCGCCGAGGGCGCGGGCCGTGTCGTCGCCCATGGCCATCGCGTTGAGCGGCCGGGCGAGGCCGAGGGCGAGCACGGCGCCGACGGCGATGAACGGCAGCACCTGCTGGATGGTGTCCGTCTTGGCGCTGGCCAGCGAGCCGACCTGCCAGAACCGCATGCGGTTGAGCGCCACGTCATCGCTGATCATCACCGCGTAGAGGTAGCCGGACAGGGCCGCGGTGATCGCGGTACCGGCGAGCGCGAGGCGCACCGGCGTCGCACTGCGGGTGCCGCCGAGCACGTAGACGAGGACACCGACGGCGGCGGCCCCGAAGAAGGCGAACCACACGTAGCCGCTGAACGAGGTCACCCCGAAGAAGCTGATGGCGGTCACGACGGCGGCGGAGGCCCCCATGTTGATGCCGAGGATGCCGGGGTCGGCCAGCGGGTTGCGGGTCAGCGCCTGCAGGACGGCACCGGCGAGGCCGAGCGCGAGTCCGGCCAGCAGACCGAGCAACGTCCGCGAGACGCGCTCCCCGACGACGATGTCCGCGTAGGTACCGGTGTCGTGGAACAGCCCGTGCCAGACCTGATCCAGCGCAAGCGGTTTGGCACCGACGGCGATGCTCGCCACGAGGACGGCGAGCAGCACGACGACCGAGGCGAGAAGCCCGGCCGTGCGCAGCACCGCACGGCGGCCTGGGGGCGCGGGAGCGGTGTCCGCGCGCGATTCTGGGGGGCTGTCGACCAACACGAGGTTAGGTTAGCCTATCCTCCAAATCGGCTACATCCCGCTGCGCCGCGCCCGGCATCGCGCATACCGCCCCGCAGCCGCGGTAAACCCCCGCGCGCCGATACCACTGCCCCCCGACTACAGATCCAGCCGCGCCAGCGCCTTCGCCGCGTCCAGCTCGCACGTCCCGTCACCGGCGGCGGTCCAGGCGGCGGCACACAGGGCCCGCAGCCCGTCGATCGCGTCGCCGTCCCCCTCCAGGTCCAACCGCTCGTCCCCCGCCGACGCGGCCCATCCGCCGCACCGGAACGCGCCCCCTTCCTCGACCACCTCGGGCTGCCCGGTCAGCACCCCGCGCAGATCCAGGTCCACGTACGTCGGCCGGTGCCGCGGCGGCGCCGCCAGGAGCTGCACCCCGTCCGCGACACCGGTCAGCACCAGCAGGCTGTCGACCTCCCCGTTGAACGCGCCCTCGATGTCGGTGTCCAGGCGGTCCCCCACGACCAGCGGCGACCTGGCCCCGGTGCGCAGGATGGTCTCCCGGTGCATCGGCGGCAACGGCTTCCCCGCGACCTGCGGCTCGGCCCCGGTCGCGATCCGGACGACCTCCACCGCCGCCCCGTTACCCGGCGCGATACCGCGTCCGGTCGGAATCGTCAGGTCGGTGTTGGACGCGAACCACGGCACGCCCTTGGCGATGGCGTAGCACGCCTCGGCGAACCGCCCCCAGGCCATGTCCGGCCCGCCGTACCCCTGCGCGACGGCGACCGGCTCGTCATCGGCCGAGTCGACCGGCACAAGGCCCCGCTCCCGCAGCGCGACCCGCAGCCCTTCCCCGCCGATCACCAGCACACGCGCCCCCTCGGGCACCTGGTCGCTGATGAGCCGCGCGACGGCCTGCGCCGACGTGATGACATCACCGGCCCCGGTCGGGATCCCGAGCTCCCCCAGGTGCTCGGCGACAGCGTCGGGCGTGCGCAGCGCGTTGTTGGTGACGTAGGCGAGCGCCATGCCCGCCGCGCGCGCGTCGGCCAGGGACTCGACGG
Source organism: Streptomyces sp. NPDC102406 (assembly GCF_044765725.1). NCBI lineage: Bacteria > Bacillati > Actinomycetota > Actinomycetes > Kitasatosporales > Streptomycetaceae > Streptomyces > Streptomyces sp. NPDC102406. The sequence continues at coordinate 193,473 of NZ_JBIWKP010000012.1, forward strand.
CGTGCGCGATGGCCTCCCCGCCCGCGTAGACGACCCCGTCCAGGTCGAGCAGCGCGGTGTCGTACGCCTCGCTCAACGCCCGCGCGCTGCTCCCCGGCCGCGTCCTCGGCCCGCTGCCGGCCGCACCGCTCGCACTCTGGCTCATTCTGTATCGCCCTTCCTCGGATCCCACTCCCCCGATCATCCCCCACGCCACCGGCACTCGTACGATGCACGGATGAACACTGCAGGTGACGGCCTGGATCTGCGCCCCTTCCGAGGGGTGCGCTACGTCCCCGAGCGCATCGGCAGTCTCGCCGCCGTCACCTCGCCCCCGTACGACGTCGTCGTCCGCCCGGACGGCCTGCTGCACCTGGAGAGCGCGGACCCGCACAACATCGTCCGCCTCATCCTCCCGCAGACCGGCCCCTCGGGTTCCCCGCAGTCGCGCAACGACCAAGCGGCCACGACCCTGCGTCGCTGGCTCGCCGAGGGCGTCCTCGCCCCCGACGCCGAACCGGCCCTCTACGTGTACGAGCAGCGCAACGGCGAGCTGCTCCAGCGCGGCCTCATCGGCGCGCTGCGCCTGTCCGACGCCTCGGAGGGCGTGGTGCTGCCGCACGAGGACGTCATGCCGCACGTGGTGGAGGACCGCGCGGGCCTGATGCGCACCACGGCGGCGAACTTCGAACCGCTCCTGCTGACCTACCGGAGCGACGGCGACGCCACGGGCGCCACCGCGGCCTCCGTCGTCGAGCGGACGGCCGGCCGTGCTCCGCTCCTGTCCACGACCACCGAGGACGGTTACAGCCATCGCCTGTGGTCCGTCACGGACCCGGCGGACGTCCGCACGGTCCACGACGACCTCGCCCGCCATCAGGCCCTGATCGCCGACGGCCACCACCGCTGGGCGACCTACCTGCGGCTGCGCGCCGAACACCCCTCGCCCACGCCCTGGGACCGAGGTCTGGTCCTCCTCGTCGACACGGCCCGCTACCCGCTGCGCGTCCGTGCCATCCACCGGCTCCTGAACCGCCTGCCGATCGAGCAGGCCCTGACGGCGGCCACCCCGTCCTTCCGCGTACGGGAGGTCGCGGGCCCGCTTCCCGAGGCGATGGACGCCCTGGCCGAAGCGGCGCGGCACGGCAACGCGTTCCTGCTCACCGGCGCCGACGACACGTACCACCTCCTGGACCGCCCGGACCCGGACCTCCTGGACCGGACGATCCCGGCGGACCGCCCGCAGATGTGGCGCACCCTGGACGCGACGGTCCTGCACTCCACGCTCCTCGCCCACATCTGGGGCATCCCCGAGGACTCCCCCACGGACGTCACCTACATCCATGACACGGAGGCGACGGTCGAGAAGGCCCGGAGCGACGGCGGCACGGCGGTCCTCATGCACCCGGTCCGCGAAGAAGTCGTCCGCGAGCTGGCCCGCCAGGGCGTGACGATGCCCCGCAAGTCGACGTCGTTCGGCCCGAAGCCCGCCACGGGCCTGGTCCTGCGCACCCTCACGAACGACTGACGACGAACGACCGGCGGGCGGGCCCCTGAGGGAGCCCGCCCGCCGTCTCACACCACGCGCCGTCTACTTCTCGTCAGCGCCCTTGTCGTCGGCACCGTCGCTGTCGTCGTCCTCGTCGAAGGCGTCCACGAACTCGACGCCGTCCAGCTCGGCCAGCCGGTCCGACGCGTCCGTGGTGCCGTCCTTGTCGGACTCCACGGCCTTGGCGAACCACTCGCGAGCCTCGTCCTCCCGCCCTGCGGCCAGCAGCGCGTCGGCGTACGCGTACCGGAGCCGCGCGGTCCACGGCTGTACGGAGTTCGAGGCCAGCTCGGGGCTCTGGAGCGTGACGATGGCGGCGTCCAGTTGATCCATGTCGCGCCGCGCCCCGGCGGCGACGAGCCGCATCTCGACCTGCCCCGCCTTGTCGAGCTTCTGCACCTCGGGAGCTCCGGCCATGTCGAGCGCCTTCTCCGGCCGCCCGAGCCCGCGCTCGCAGTCGGCCATCACGGGCCACAGCTCCGCGTGCCCGGTCATGCGCCGCGCGGCCCGGAACTCGGCGAGGGCCTCGCTGTAGTTCTGGCTCGCGTAGGCGGCGAACCCGGCGGCCTCACGGACAGCGGCCACACGGGACGCGAGCCGCAACGCGACCTTCGCGTACCCGTACGCGCCCTCGGGGTCCTCGTCGATCAGCCGGGCGACCATCACCAGGTTCTTGGCGACGTCCTCCGCGAGCCCCTTCGGCAGGGACTGAAGCTCCTGCTGTACGTCCTTGTCGAGCTCGTAGCCGGAAACGTCCTCGGGGATCGGCAGCCGCTTGATCGGCTCCCGGTCCCGCTCCCGCTCGTCCCGGTAACGCCCGCCACCGCGCCGGTCATCACGGCGGTCGTCCCGCCGGTCGTCACGGCCCCGGTAGCCACCACCGCCGGGCCGCCCACCCCGGTCGTCGCGGCCACGGAACCCGCCGCCGCCGCGGTTGTCGCCACCACGGCTGTCATCACGGCCGCGGAAGCCGCCGCCGCCACGGTTGTCGCCACCGCGGTCGTCCCGACGGTCGTCACGTCGGTCGTCCCGACGGAAGGGGGGACGGTCGCTGTCACGGCGCGGCCCACGATCCCGGTCACGGTCACCGCCACCGTAGGAGGGCCGGTTGTCGTCGCGGCGCGGCCCACGGTCGCGGTCGCCGCCACCGTAGGAGGGACGGTCATCCCGCCCACGGAACCCGCCACCACCACGGTTGTCATCACGCCGGTTGTCGTCGCGACGGAAGCCGCCGCCGCGGTTGTCGCCGCCACGGTCGTCCCGACGGTCATCGCGTCGGTCATCCCGACGGAAGGGGGGGCGGTCGCTGTCACGGCGCGGCCCACGATCCCGGTCGCGGTCACCGTAGGAGGGACGGTTGTCCTCGCGTCCACGGAAGCCGCCGCCACGGTTGTCGTCCCTGCGGTCGCCACCGCGGTCATCGCGCCGGTCGTCCCGACGGAACGGAGGACGGTCGCTGTCACGGCGCGGCCCGCGATCCCGGTCGCCGCCACCGTAGGAGGGACGGTCATCCCGCCCACGGAACCCGCCACCACCACGGTTGTCGCCGCCGCGATTGTCGTCACGGCCGCGGAAGCCGCCGCCAGCACGGTTGTCGCCGCCGCGGTCGTCACGTCGGTCGTCCCGACGGAACGGGGGACGGTCGCTGTCACGGCGCGGCCCACGATCCCGGTCACGGTCACCGCCACCGAAGGAAGGCCGGTTGTCGTCGCGTCGCGGCCCACGGTCACGGTCGCCGCCACCGTAGGAGGGACGGTCATCCCGCCCACGGAACCCGCCACCACCACGGTTGTCGTCGCGACCACGGAAGCCACCACCACGGTTGTCGCCACCGCGGTCATCGCGCCGGTCGTCCCGACGGAACGGCGGGCGGTCGCCGTCGCGGCGCGGGCCGCGGTCGCGGTCGCCCTGCGGACGGTCGTCGCCTCGGTCGCGGCGCGGAGCGCCACCGCTGCGGTAGCCGCCTCGGTCACCACTGTCCCGGCGGCGCTGGTCGCGCTCCGGTCGCTCGTCGGGAGAGTTGGGGGACATCGGTGTGACTCCTGTCTTCGGTACCGCAAGTCATTCTCGCGCAGCCGAGGAGCCGGCGCGCTTCGAGAAGAGCTCTGGAAATACAAAAAGGACCTTTGGTCCCAGCATGTGTGCCGGGACCAAAGGTCCTCTCAATAATAGTTCGGCGGCGTCCTACTCTCCCACAGGGTCCCCCCTGCAGTACCATCGGCGCTGTGAGGCTTAGCTTCCGGGTTCGGAATGTAACCGGGCGT
>NZ_JBIWKP010000013.1:0-87134 GCF_044765725.1 Streptomyces sp. NPDC102406
GCGCGCGGTCTGCTCCGCAGACACGACGCGCCGCCACTACGTGGCGGAAAACGGCAACGCTCCGCGTTGCCCACCGGCCGGCTCCGCCGTCCAGTGCCGGGCAGCTCCGCCGCCCGGTGCCGGCCAACTCCGTTGTCCGGGGCTCGAATTGCTCCGCAATTCGGCCTGCAGAAATTCGCTCCGCGAATTCCTCAAGCTAGCTACTGGGAAAGAGGCCCCCTTTGGCTCCCTCCCGATTTGCCTAACTACCCGTCAGATCCCTTGAGACCAGGTCAATTTGATCCGGGCGAAAATAAACCCCGATTTTCCCGATCCCCAAGCTGAGGCCACAGACCCGGCCCGCTGTCCCAGCAAAGACCAGCCCGGCCTGCCTCCCCTGACCCGAGCTTGAATCTCCACCAGAACCGGCTGCGCGACAACCACGGTATGCCAGACTCGCCCAGCGCGCAGCGAACGACATCCACCACAACGCCCACACCAGCGAGCGCTAATCGAAAGTTCAGCCCCTTCAGTCCCTTCTCGCCGAAAAGACCCTGTCTGACCTGCGGTGATTCGCAACGGGCTTTGAGGGGGCTCGGCCCCTGGTGGTCAGCCCCTTCAGTCCCCTCTCGACCGGTCGGGTGGCGCGGGGCTGGGCCCAGACTTCGATCACGCCGCATGGGCTGGGTATAGTGAGCAGTACTTCTTACTCAGGCACATGGGGCCCACCAGATTTCTGGTGGGCCCCATGTTTTTGTGCCTGCTACGCCACCTGCAACTTGGGCCTGCCCTCGGTGGGCGGTGCCACTGTGTACTGCGGCAGCTTGAGGGTGGGAAGGGCGCCGGCCTTCATGTCCACCAGCGCATTGCGGAACGCCTGCTCCATGGCGTCGTGGCTCTCGTACTTGGCGGCGAGGGGATGCAGTCGGTAGCTGTTCCCTTTTCGCTCGCCGCCGTCGGGGCGCAGCACGATGCCCAGGTCGCACAGGGGAGCCAGCAGGGCGCTGATGGCCTGCTGGGTCTTGTCGTGGTACTCCTTCGCCATCTCCCGTTGTTTCACGGGCAGGTGGCCTCCGAACTCGCTGCGGAACAGCAGGTACTGGAGGAACTTGACGGCGCTGCCGGACAGCGGCAGGGCCCAGATCCTCTCGGAGACGATCGGGGACATGACCTCGGCCATCAGGGGCGTCCCTTCAAGTTGATGGGCTGCGAACAACAGTATGGGGCCTGGTTCACCCTGCGCGCTCCTGGGGCGAGAGCTCCTCGTCCTCGAAGTTCATCGTGAGCTGTTCCTGCTGCGGGACCGGTCCGATGTAGTTGCCGAAGGACTGGGGGGTGTCGCCGTGGTCCTTCTGGATGTCGGCGAGGACGTCTTGTTGTGCCGAGCTGTTTCCGTTGAACCAGAGTCGGACGTTCAGCCGGATGGCGCCGTTGCCGTGCCGCTCGAGCCAGCCGTACTCGCACAGCGCTTTGATCGCCCGGGTCACGGTGGAGCGGCTGATTTGGGTTGCGCCCTTGACCCGGCGGGCTTCGACGTTGAGGCCGTTGGTGATTTCCTGCTGGGTGAAGTGGGCGATGCCGGTGCCGCGCATCTGTCCGCCGGCGACGTAGAGGAAGACGCACATCTCGCTCTTGGTCACCTGCTTGGCGATGGCGAGCTGGGCCAAGCGCTGGACGAACCAGTTGCTGGTGATGCTGTATCCGGCGTCGCCGGCCATGTCGTGGACGGTGCGCGGTTCGTGGTCGTACTCGAAGGAGACGCCTTTGAGTTTGCGGCGCCGGCCCTTTTGCTGGTCTTCGACTGTCTCGCCGAGTTGCTGGCCGAGCACGGTCAGGATGTCGCCGAACGCGAGCGCGGACGGTTCGGCGGGCAGGGCGCGCGGACGGTGGTATTCCACCTCCGGCGGATCTGATGTCACGGTTCCTCCTTCTCTCCTCAGGCGCGGCCGACACTACCTCAAAAGACAACTGCCACTTGTGTTTTGGGGTCGAGCCGCACAGGTGTGTCGGTCGCGCTGTGGGTCTGCCGCCGGGACCCTCCGAAGTACAAATGGTGCTTGTGTCTGGAGGCCCTCACCCCTCGTTTTACAAGTGGCGCTTGTCTTCGGGTGTCGAAGGCGGCACATTCGCAGCGCCTTTCGCGCCCTCGCCCTGTTGAGGTGCACCGCTCTGACCTGCGCGTTCACCGAAGGCGGGTCGCACAAGCAGCACTTGTATTTCATGGGCACTTGTCGGCGTCGGAGCACATTTCGCTGGCCCAAATGTGCTGCCACCGACACATCGCAGATCACATTTACGCAGGTCAGAGCCGTGTTTCTGTGCGGGGCCTCTTGTAGTTAAGAGCGTCAGCCGGTTCACGGTTCGGCGCCTGACATCTGAACACCACACCATGGCGCGCAGGGGGTTGACCGCTCTCATCGGTCCCGGGACAGCACAACATCGACTTCCCCGGCCTCAGCCGCCGAAAGCCCGCCACGATGCACCGGCAGCCGACTGACCACCCGTCACGTGTGCCGTCTCAGCCACGCCTGGACATCAGCCACGCTGTTCATGAAGTCCAGCGGTGAGTTGGCCGCCGCGCAGCCCGCGGGCCCCGTCGTGGCACCGCAGGCCCCCGGGGCCGAGGATGTCGCGACCCGTAGGCGTACAAGAGCGCTCGCAGTGAGGGATGGTAAGGGGCGGTGAGCGCTCTGCGAGAGTTCAGCCCCTCCGGTTCCTGCTCGTTCAAGGCGACCCATGTCGACCTGCGTGGGAGCAGGCGGTCCTATCGTGCCGTCACCGTCGCGCCGACGGGCGTCTGGTGGGGTGCCGTGAAGTGGTGCAGGGCCAGGGCTGCCACTTCTGCGGGGCGCTCGACGACCACGAGGTGGTCGGCGGAGTCGATGACGGTGAAGTCGGCGCCCTCGATGGTCTCGGCGAACGAGCACTGGCGCGCGACAGGGGTGAGGGTGTCGTGTGCGCCGCTGAAGACGAGGGTGGGTACGGCGGGTAGGCGGCCCTCGGTGAGGGTGACCTTGGCGTTCAGGGAGCGCTGGAGGCCGAGCAGGGCGTTGGGGTTGCGCAGGTGCTTCAGCAGGGTTCGCCGGATGCATCGGTAGACCAGGTCCCGGTGCAGTACTTGCACGTCGGGGTCCTGGCACAGCATCGCCGCCGCCATCAGGGAGGCGATCTCCTCCACCTGTCCCTGTGCGACGGTCGCGGCGAGTTTGCCGACCAGGAGCTGTTGCTCCGGTGTCGGGCCCGTCGGTACGCCGCCGAGCATGAGACGCGCGATCCGTTCCGGGTGCTTGAGGGCGTACTGGTGGGCGGCGATGGAACCGTAGGAGTAGCCGAGCAGGTTGATCTGTTGGGCGCCCAGGTCGTCCACGGTCTCTTCCACGGCCCGGCACACCTGGTCCGGTGAGATGTGGTCGGCGGAGATTCCTGTGCCGTCGCCGAGATAGTCCAGGGTGATGACGTCCGCCACCTGGTTCAGCTTCTCGTCGACGGGGTGCCAGCCGTACAGGCCCTGGAACACGCCGCCCAGCAGGACGATCGGCGGGGTCTGCGGTGCGGGCCGCCGGAGCCTGCGGTAGACGTACTGGACGCCGTCCACGGTCAGGGGGCGGACCACCTCGTCCGGCATGGATGCTCCTTGTTCTTGGTCGGGTCGGCAGTGGCCGGTCGTCAGGGGTCCGGGGTGTCCGCCCGGTTCAGGTGCGGGTGAGGAGGAGGACGGCGTTGTGTCCGCCGAAGCCGAGCGAGGAGGTCGCCGCGCACTCCAGGTGTGCTCGGCGGGCGGCCTTGGCCACTACTTCCAGGGGCACGCCCGGGTCCTGCCGTGTCAGGTTCGCCGTCGGCGGGATGAGCTGGGCTTCGAGGGTGAGGGCGGTGAGGGCGGCCTCGATGCCGCCCGCCGCTCCCAGGGCGTGGCCGGTCATGGCCTTGGTGGAGGTGAGGAGCGGGGCCTCGCCGAGGACGCGGTGCAGGGCGGCGCTTTCCACCAGGTCGTTCATGACGGTCGATGTGCCATGGGTGTTGACGTGGCCGACGTCCCGCGCGGAGAGGTCGGCGTCGGTCAGCGCGGCGCGCAGGGCCGTCTCGATACCGGTGCCTGACTCGTCGGGGGCGACGCAGGAGAAGGCGTCGTTGGAGGAGCCGTATCCGGCCAGTCGGGCGCGGGGGGTGGCTCCTCGGGCGTGGGCGTGGTCGGGGTGTTCGAGCACCAGCAGTCCGGCTCCTTCGCCGACGACGAAGCCGTCCCGGTCGACGTCGAAGGGCCTGCACGCGGTCGCCGGGTCGTCCACGCGGGTGGAGAGTGCCTTCATCTGGCAGGTGCTGGCGAAGACGAGGCGGGAGGTGAGGGACTCGGCTCCGCCGGCGACCGCGATGTCGCAGCGTCCGGCGCGCAGCCAGCCCAGTGCGGTGCCGATCGCGTCGGTGCCGGAGGCGCAGGCGGTGCTGACGGCCAGGCTGGGGCCGCGTGCGCCGAGGTCTTTGCAGACGCTGCTGGTGGCGTTGTTGGGGACGCTCAGCGGGGCGACTTTCGGGGAGACTCTGCGGGCGCCGCGCTCGGTGAGGACGGTTTGTTGCTCGTCGTAGAAGTTGAGGCCGCCGTGGGCGGAGCCGATGACGACGGCGACGCGGGTGCCGTCCCAGGTCTCGGGGTCGAGTCCGGCGTCGGCGACGGCTTCGCGTGCCGCGATCACGGCGAGCTGGGCGAATCGGTCCATCAGCCGGATGTCCGCGCCGAGGTGTTCGTCGGTGTCCAGGTCCTCGATCGTGTACATGAAGTCGCAGGGGAGGCCCTGGAGGACGGGTGGTCGGCGTACGGCCGAGGGGACGGTGGCGCTCGTGATCTCGTTCCACGTCTGCTTGGTGTCGGTTCCGGCCGCGGTGACCAGGCCGATGCCGGTGATCGCGGCCGCGAAACGGTTCTGTGCCGCCCGCATCACTGCGCCGCTGCCGACTGTCGGGTCACGGCGGCCACGAGTTGTCCCACGGTGTCCCGGGATGTCAGGTGCACGTCTTCCAGGTCGACGTGCAGCTCGTCCTCGATCACCAGCCTCAGCTCCTCCAACGCCAGTGAGTCGATGCGCAGTTGGCACAACGGGACTTCAGGCAGCACGGTGTGTGCGGGGAGTCTGAACATGTCGGTGAGCAGGCCGATGACGCGATCAGCAATGTTCAAAATACCGCTCCTTGCATAGCACATGGTCAACGCCCACGAGACTGAACAACGTTGACGCCGGGCCGGAAGTTACGGCGTGCAGGTCACCGGGATGGTTGTCGGATGGGCAGCTCGCCGTGTGCGGGGCCGGGTGGCCGTTTCGGTCAGGAAGCCGCCGCGTCCCGCTGGGGCGTCGGGCGGCGGGCGTGCTCCGCGCGGGCCGTCTCCAGGAGGAGGCGCCAGGAGGTGACGGTCGGGCGGCGGCGCAGCAGCGCTCGGCGTTCGCGTTCGGTCATGCCGCCCCATACGCCGTGCTCGATGCGCTGGTCGAGCGCGTGGGAGAGGCACTCGGTCCTGACCGCGCAGGCGGAGCAGATCCGCTTGGCGCCGGTCTGGGCGGCGCCCTCGACGAAGAGTTCCTCGGGGTCCGCCGTCCGGCACGCCGCTCGTTCCCACCAGGTGTCCCGGCTGTCAGCCACAGTCCCGCCCCTTGTTTCTCTGGTATCCGAAGGTGATTGGCGGGTGACAGTACGCCACCTACCGGAGTGCGAGCAGCCCATCACCATTGGTTGAACGGGGAGTTACCGGACGGGGCGCGCTCGACATCACCGGCGGCGGCAGGGCACCGTGAGGCGTGGCGGCACGAAGATCGTGTCGCTCGGAACGTGTGAGGAGACGGGTTTGATGATCACTGTCGCGGACGTGGAAGCTGCGGCCGAGCTGATCGCCGGGCATGTCGTACGGACCCCGACGGTGTCGAGTCCCGGGCTGTCCGCGCTGCTGGGTGTGCCGACGACCGTGAAGCTGGAGCTGCTCCAGCGCACCGGCTCGTTCAAGGCGCGGGGCGCGACCGCGAAGCTGCTCACGCTGAGCGAGGCCGAGCGTGCCGCCGGGGTCGTGGCGGTCAGCGGCGGCAACCACGGCATCGCGCTGGCGGTGATGGCCGGAGCGCTGGACATCAAGGCGACCGTCGTGATGCCGCGCTCCGCTCCCGCCCGCGCCGTGGAGATCGCCGGGGCCGCCGGGGCGAGTGTCCAGGTCACCGACTCCATGGACGAGGCGTTCGCTCTCGCCGACGAGTTGGGCGGCCAGGGGCTCACGCTGGTCCACCCCTTCGACGACCCGGTCGTGATCGCCGGCCAGGGCACGGTCGGTCTGGAGTTCGCGGGGGACGCCGGGGAGCTCACCGACGTACTCGTCAGCATCGGCGGCGGCGGGCTGATAGCCGGTGTCGCCACCGCGCTGCGCGCCCGCCGTCCTGGGGTACGGGTCTGGGGTGTGGAGACCGAGGGCGCCCTGGCCATGTCGGCGGCGCTCGCCGCTCGGGGGCCGGTGCCGGTCGAGCTGTCCTCGATCGTCTCGACGCTGAGCGCGCCGAGCGCCTCGCAGCTCACCTACGAGCATGTCGCGGCGCTCGTCACCGACGTGCTCACGGTCACCGACGCCGAGGCCGTGCGGGGCGTCCTCGACCTGGCCGACCATGCGAAGGTCTGGGCCGAGCCCGCCGCCGGGTGCCTGCTGCCCGCCGCGCGCCAGGTGGTCGAGCGGGTCGGGGAGGAGGCGCGGATCGGCCTGGTCGTCTGCGGCGGCAACGCGAGCACCGCCGATGTGGCTCTGTGGGCCGAGCGTTTCGGGTTGCGCTGAGACAGGCGCTGGTCAGCGACCGAAGCGACCGAGAACGGAGATCGCGCCGACGACGTAGCCTGGGGGCGGGTCTTCATGACCGGCGTCCGCACGGCTTCCCGTGAGAGCCGCCAGGATTTTCCCTACGGCAAGGAGGACCACATGAGCGAAGTCCCGAAGGAAGAACGCCCCGAGGACGACATGCGCGCCAAGTTCAAGGAGGCTCTGGAGCGCAAGTCCCAGACCGCGCAGGCCCAGCAGGCGCACGAGGAGGGGCGGGGCAAGGTCAAGAGCATGAGTGGCCCCGCGGGCGGTCGCAAGCGCGATTTCCGCCGCAAGACGGGCTGAGTACCGGGCTTGTGAGAGCGCCGGGGCCGCGACATCCCGCCATGGAGTGTCGCGGCCCTTTCCTTTTTGTGTGTTCCGGGCGCGGGCGGGTGCAAAGGCAGGCGCTCAGGCGGCGAGGCGGCGGACCTCGGCGCAGCTTCGGGTGATGAGGCGGGAGACGTGCATCTGGGACAGGCCGACTTTCTCCGCTATCCGGGTCTGTGTCATGTCTTCGAAGAAGCGCAGGTAGAGGATGCGGCGTTCGCGTTCGGGGAGGTTGCTCAGGCCTTCTTTGACGGCTTCGCGGCGGGCGACGAGGTCGTAGCGGGGGTCGTTGGCGCCGAGGGAGTCGGCGAAAGTGAATGTCTCGTCGGCCGTGCCCGCCTGGGCGTCGAGGGACAGGGCGGTGTAGCTCTCCAGTGCTTCCAGCCCGTCCAGCACCTCGTCCCTGGTCAGGCCCGTGTGGGTGCAGAGGTCGGCGAGGCTGGGCTCGCCGCCCGGGTGGCCGGGCCGGTCCAGGAGTTCGCGGCGGGCGGCGCGGACCTTGTTGCGCAGGTTCTGTATGCGGCGGGGCACCCGGACGTCCCAGGCGTGGTCGCGGAAGTGGCGTCGTAGTTCGCCGGTGATGGTGGGCACGGCGTACGCGGCGAAGGGGCCGCGGTCGGGGCGGTAGCGGTGGACGGCTTTGACCAGGCCCATGGCGGCGACCTGCCTGAGGTCCTCCAGGTCCTCGCCCTTGTTGCGGTACCGGGTCGCCAGGCGGTGTGCCATCGGCAGCCAGGCGGTGACCAGTTCCTCGCACAGCGCGTCGCGTTCGGGGCCCGGGGGGCATGTGGCCAGGCGCTGGAAGGCCTGTGTGGTGTCCGGGGCGTCGTGGTGCCGTGCGGTCGGGGGGTTGTCCACTGGGGTGGCCATGGGGCTCTGCTCTCCTTCACCCATCCATCCGGCTCCCGCGGTCCCGGAGCCCTTTCTGCCCTACGGTCTGCCCCCGGACACGTAGGGCTGTATCGGGACTTTGGTCCTTTGATGATGCATATGCCGGATTTACGGGCGCTCCGGCTACGCCACGCCCCGCCAGGCGTCGGGGCCGAACGTGCCCTTGATGTCGGAGGCGATGGTGGCGGCGTTCACCAGGGAGGGGAGCTGGTAGACGGTGGTCCTGCGGGGGCCGCGCACCGCCACGTGGACCGGGTTCTGGCCGGGGTGAGCACCCATGATGCGCTTGAGTTCGTGGATGAACCGCTCGGTGATCCGGTGGTAGGGCAGGTGGAGGCGGACCGGGGCGGCGCCCTCGCGTTCGGCGGAGCTCACGTCGAGGACCTGGAGTTCCTGGCCGAAGACGCTGAGGGCTCCGTCGCGGTCGTTGATACGTCCCTGGACGGTGATGACGCTGTCCTCGACGAGGGCGGCGGCGACGAGCTGGTAGGTGGCGGGGAAGAAGAGGACCTCGATGGTTCCGTCGCGGTCGGCGAGGTCGACGATGGCCCAGGCGTTGCCCTGCTTGGTCATCTTCGGCTGGACGCTGGTGATCAGGCCGGAGAGGCGGACCATGCCCTCGGTGCGACCGGAGGCCAGCAGGTCCACGATCGTGGTGTCGCGGTGGCCCGAGAGGATGTGCTCGGTGCCGTCCAGGGGGTGCGCGGAGACGTACATGCCGAGCATCTCCCGTTCGGTGGCGAGGAGTTGCTTGCGGGGCCACTCGTCGTCGCTGATCGGCACGTCCAGGCTGAACCCCGCCTCACCGTCGCCCGCGCCGCCGCCGAGCCCGGCGAAGAGGTCGTCCTGACCGTACGCGGCGGCCTTCTTCAGCGGGACGACCGCGTCGATGGCGCTCTCGTGGGCGGCGGACAGGCCCTTGCGGGTGTGGCCGAGGGAGTCGAAGGCGCCGGACTTGATGAGGGACTCCACGGCCCGCTTGTTCAGCGCGGGCAGGTCGACCTTGTCGAGGAAGTCGGTGAAGGAGGTGTACTTCCCCGCCGCCTTGCGGGCGGCGATGACCGACTCGATGACGTTGTCGCCGACGTTGCGCACGGACAGCAGGCCGAAGCGGACGTCGTCGCCGACGGCCGCGAACTCGGCCAGCGACTCGTTCACGTCCGGCGCGAGGACGGTCACGCCGAGCTTGCGGGCGTCGGCGAGGTAGATGCCCGCCTTGTCCTTGTCGTCGCCCACCGAGGTGAGCAGGGCCGCCATGTACTCGGCCGGGTAGTTGGCCTTGAGGTAGGCGGTCCAGTAGGAGACGAGGCCGTAGCCGGCGGTGTGGGACTTGTTGAAGGCGTAGCCGGAGAAGGGGAGCATGACGTCCCAGATGGCCTTGATGGCCTCTTCCGAGTAGCCGTTGGTCTCCATGCCGTCGTGGAACTTCTGCCACTCGGCGGCAAGGACCTCGGGCTTCTTCTTGCCCATCGCGCGGCGCAGCATGTCGGCGCCGCCGAGGGTGTACCCGGCGAGGGTGCGGGCGATGGCCATGATCTGCTCCTGGAAGATGAGCAGGTGGTGGGTGGAGCCGAGGATCGGGTCGAGGACTTCCCTGAGCTCGGGATGAATCGGGTCCGGGTTCTGCTTGCCGTTCTGGCGCAGCGCGTAGTTGGTGTGCGCGTTGGCGGCCATCGGGCCCGGCCGGTACAGGGCGAGGGCGGCGGCGATGTCCTCGAAGCGGGAGGGTTCCATCAGCTTCAGCAGGGCGCGCATGCCGCCGCCGTCGAGCTGGAAGACGCCGAACGTGTCGCCGCGGCCGAGGAGTTCGAAGGTCTTCTTGTCGTCGAGGGGGATGACGGTGACACTGTCGTCGCCGGTGCCCGGGTCGACGGTGGCCAGGCTGACGCCCCGGTTCTCGCGGATGTTGGTCAGCGCGTGGTCGATGACGCCCAGGTTGCGCAGGCCCAGGAAGTCCATCTTGACCAGCCCCATGTTCTCGCAACTGGGGTAGTCGAAGCCGGTGATCTTGACGCCGTCCTTGGCGCGCATGTGCAGCGGAATGCGCTCGGTCAGCTTCGTCTTGGACAGGATCACCGCGGCGGCGTGCACACCGGTGCCGCGGGTCAGTCCCTCGACGCCCTTGGCGGTGTCGATGACCTTGCGCACGTCGGGCTCGTTCTCGTACATCTGCCGGATCTCGCCGGCCTCGCCGTAGCGCGGGTGGGCGGAGTCGAAGATGCCGTCGAGCGGGATCGACTTGCCCATGATGTCCGGCGGCAGCGCCTTGGTGATGCGCTCCCCGTGCTGGAAGGGGTAGCCGAGGATGCGGGAGCTGTCCTTGATCGCGTTCTTGGCCTTGATCTTGCCGAACGTGTTGACCATCGCGGTGTACTCGTCGCCGTACTTCTCGGTGACGTAGCGGACCATGGCGTCGCGCCTGCGGTCGTCGAAGTCGAGGTCGACGTCGGGCGGGTTGATGCGCTCGGGGTTGAGGAACCGCTCGAAGAGCAGCCCGTGCTCCAGGGGGCACAGTTCGGTGATGCGGGTCGCGTACGCCACGATGGAACCGGTGGCCGAACCACGCCCGGGGCCGACGGGGATGCCGTTCTCGCGGGCGTGGCGGCAGATGTCGGCGACCACGAGGAAGTACGAGGAGAAGCCCATCGGGCCGATGACCGTCATCTCGGTCTCGAAGCGTTCCATGACCTCGGCCGGGAGCGGGGAGCCGTAGCGCATGGCGAGGCCCTCCAGGCACTCCTTGCGCAGCCAGGACTCCTGCGTCTCGCCCTCCGGCACGTCCGGGTACTGCGGCATCTCGTCGACGTGTCCGAAGACGCTGTCGTACGAGCCGACGCGCTCGGCGATCAGGAGGGTGTTGTCGCAGGCCGCGGGCAGTTCGGCGAAGAGTTCGCGCATCTCGGCGGCGGTCTTCAGGTAGTAGTCGCTGCCGTTGAAGCGGAACCGCTTCTCGTCCGCCTTGTTCTTGCCGACGCCGATGCACAGCAGGTTGTCGTGCGCGTCGGCCTGGTCCTCGTGGACGTAGTGCGCGTCGTTGGTGGCGAGGAGGGGGAGGTTCAGGTCCCTGGCGAGGCGCAGCAGGCCCTCGCGGACGTCGCGTTCGATGGACAGGCCGTGGTCCATCAGCTCCAGGAAGTAGGAGTCCTTGCCGAAGATGTCCTGGTAGGCGGCGGCGACCTCGCGGGCCTCGTCGTACTGGTTGAGGCGCAGCCGCGTCTGGACCGCGCCGGAGGGGCAGCCGGTCGTGGCGATGATGCCTGAAGCGTGCTCGCTGATCAGCTCCCGGTCCATCCGCGGCTTACCGGCCGGGAACTGGCCGGTGTAGCTGGCCTCGGTCGACAGGGAGAACAGGTTCTTCAATCCCTGGACGTTCTCCGCCCACATCGTCATGTGCGTGAACCGGCCGCCGCCGGAGACGTCCTTGGAGCCCTCGCCGTCGTCCGACATGGCCCGCTGGCCGCCGGGGCCCCAGAACTCCTGCTTGCGGTTGCGGCGCGAGGACGGGGCGACGTACGCCTCGATGCCGATGATGGGCTTGACGCCGTCGAAGCCCTTGCTCACCGTGTGGAACTCGTACGCACCGAACATGTTGCCGTGGTCGCTCATGGCGACGGCGGGCATGCCCTGACGCTCGACCTCGGCGAACATCGGCTTGAGCTTCTGCGCGCCGTCGAGCATGGAGTATTCGGTGTGATTGTGCAGGTGAACAAAGGAATTCGGCACAGGCCGGGCACCTCCGCGGGGTCGTGGTGCGAGCAGTACGAGGCTGCACCCTAACCCCCGGACGATGATCGGATCCGGCCCGCGGACGGCCCCCGGACCGTGCTTTCCCGGCGTGGCCCGGGTGACCTCGGGGTCTCACGCGGCGAAGTCGGCGCGCTCTTCGGCGTGGCGTCGTGTCGGGTGTCGTGGCGGGTGTCGCGGGCGGGTTCGAGGTCGGGCTCTCAGGCCGCGAAGCCGATGTTCGTGACGTACTCGTACTCGCCCCACTGCGAGCCGAGATCGACGACGACATCGTTGATCCACACGTCGTCCAGGGTCGCGCCGTCGTCCGCCGCCCACGCCGCGACGATGCGGTCCCAGCGGCGGACGTTGAGGGTGCGGTAGTCGACGACGCGCTGGAGCGGGCGGGGCACCTGGGACTGGTTGAGGGGATGGAACTCGACCCGGGTCCCCCGCCCCTGGCGATTGAGGCGGGCCAGCAGGTGGCGGGAGACGTTGGCGCGGCGCACCGTGCGGTAGGCGGCGTCGATGCGTTCCAGATTCCTCTTCGTCGGCGACCGGCGTCCTTCGAGCCACGCCTTCAGGGTCCGGTCGGTGACGGTGAGCCCGGCCTGGCGGGCGGCGGCCTTCGCGTGGTCGGTACGGGTCAGGTAGTGCAGGCGGGCCAGCAGGCCGCGGCGCTGGGTGACGGGGGTCGCGATGAAGCCGGCGAGCCGGTCGAGCTGACGGGCCACGGCCTCGTGCCCCTTGATGCCCTGGGCACCGAACTTGCCGAACTCCCTGTTCCTCTGCGGCACTTACTCGCCCTCCGGATCGTTCGGCTCGTCGTCGTGGGCGGTTCCGGCGGTGTAGACGTCCTTGACCTTCACCTCGGTGACGCCGCGTCCCTCGGGGAAGACCCGGCGCCAGTCGCCGATGAGGTGGAGTTCGTCGGTGCCCATCGCGCGGACGACGGTGAGCCCCTCCTCGTACGCCTTGAGCGCCTTCATCCAGAGGTTGGCGAACGCCTGGGAGCGGATGAGGTGCATCCAGTCCGGGCGGTACAGCTCCCGGTTGTAGTTCGACTCCCCCATCGTGGAGACGAACTTGGAGTACATCGCCTTCACGTACTCCAGAGTGACGTCGTCCTCCTCGGCGAGGGCGGTGTCGCGGGCGTCCTTGAGCGCGATCCGGAACTTCTCCAGCAGGTTCTCGGTCGCGCCCGAGGTGTACGACTCGTGGATCTCGGGCGGGTCGCACAGGGCGTGTTTCGGCCCCGAGACGCGTTGCAGGAGGCGGAGGGTGGGTTCGGTGACCCACAGCGGGCCCGGCTCGTCGCGCTGCCCGAGCGGGTTGGGCAGGACGTCGTCGTGGACCCAGGGCGCCGGGGTGATCAGGTGGACGCCGGCGCGCCGCCGGTCGTGGTCGAAGCCGGTGGAGTGCTCCAACTGGCCGATGGGGAGATGGGTCTTCAGGGCCGACAGGTAGGCGCCGTTGATGTCGAGGGCGGTCACCTCGTGCTCGCCGGGCGGCAGCGTCGGCCGGGTCCATTTGGGCCGGGCCTCCCAGATCTGGTCGGCGCCGCGAGACGTCTGCTTCTTCAGGATGTCCGGCATCCACGGGTGCGCGATCACGTCGTACCTGGCGCCCTTGCGGGTCTCGTCCAGCAACGCCATCGCGTCCGGGATCGCCCGCTTGACCAGCGCGGCCGTCGCCGCCTCCACATCGCCCTCGTGGGCGGCGAGCGCGGCCTGGACGGCCTGCCCGATGAGGTCACCCGGCTCGTTCGAGGGCTGGAAGGCGCGCCGCGTCGGCGGCTTGGACGTGTCGCGTGTCTTTCGCTTCGGCGGCTGCGCAGGGGGGGCCGGGGCGGCGGGCGTCGGCGCCGGGGGCGTGGGGGTCCGGCCGCAGTCCGCCGGGTCGAGGTGCTGGGTGAAACCGGCCACGCGCTGCGCCGCCGGCTGCCCGCACAGGACGCAGGGTTCGGGCACGGCCAGCGCCTCGACGTCGTCGGTGGCGTCGGTGGCTTCGGTGGCTTCGGTGGCGTCGGTGCTGCCAGTGCCGTCGACGGCCTGGGGGGCGGCCGGTGCGGGCTGCTGGGTGGCGGGCTCCGGCTCGCCGGATTCCGCGGCGGGCGCCTGCTCGCCGGTGGTCGCCCCGGTCGTCCCGGTCGTCCCTACGAGTTTGGCGGCCAGGCCGTCCAGGAAGTACGCGTACTTCTTGCGGACCTCGCCCACCGGGTCGCGGCCCGTCTCCCAGCCGGTGAGCGTGGACGGACTCACGCCGAGCGCCCGCGCCACCTGGGCCTTCGAAAGGCGGGCCTGTTCGCGCAGGTCACGACGGACGTCGGGGGCGGGCAGCGCGGCTTCGGGGGCGACCGAGTCGAGCAGCGAGTCGATGGCGCCGAAATCGCCGGCAGCGCTGTCGGGGGCACTCATGAACCGGTCGCCTTTCGCTTGGCCCGGCGACGCTCCGCCAGGGCCGGGGTGACAGTCTCCTTCACCCGCTGCTCACCCCACCCGGTAAGACGCGCGGCGCGTCCGATTCGGCCGTGGGCGGGGCGGCCGGTCACCGGGTCCCGGGACAGGAAGCCGCGCAGGGCCTCGGCGACCCGTTCCTCGGCCGCCCGCAAGGCGGCCACCGCGTCGGCGAGTTCCCGCTCGTCGTCCCTGTCCGTCACGCCCGCATTGTCGAAAGTTCCCGGACCGAAGTCAATTCGTGGACGGTCAGCGAAATGTGGTGTCGGAGCGGTCGCGGGGCGCACAGCGAACAGCCGTCCCCGCGACCCGGGAAGGGGTGGCGAGGACGGCTGTCGTACGAGCGTGGCGCTGTGCGCTGTTCACGGTGCGCTGTTCAAGGTGCGCTGTTCACTATCGTGTTCCGTGCGTGGTCAGGACTCGGCGGGGACGGGCGCCTGTGCGCTCTCCGTCGCCTCCACGTAGGCACGGGCCGCGACCATGACGTCGCGGGCGCGGTCGTCGGCGATACACATGGCCGGGGCCATGTCCTCCAGTTGCGGGTTCATGCCGATCATCCAGGCACGGGCGGTGTACACGGACTCCGCGGCCTGGATCAGATGGAAGATCTGGATGGCGTCGATCAGTCGGGCCTCGGCCTCCGGCCTGGGCCTGCTGGTGCCGGCGGCCCACCGGCCCACCTGCTTGGCATCGCTGATACCGGCCATCCGCGCGGTGAGCCGCTGCCCGAGGTTGTCCTGGAGAAAACGCGCGATGTCGGCGATGGGCGTGCTGACGGCGGCGCTGTGGGCCTTCAGGGCGGCGGAAGCGCTACGGGGCTTGGTCTGGGTCGCGGGCATGACGGTCTCCCTCGCTGACCCGGCGAGCGTCACCTGGCGAACCAGGGGGTGAGCGCGCGGCGGGCGACAAGTGGTAAGGCTCGTCGGCGCGGCGCCTTGGCGGCGGTGCGGGCCGGCGAGATGAGAACGCTTCGGGAAGGCGTGCGTACCCGCGGGGAAGCGTGACCGCTGCGGGGCTCGGTACGGCCGCTCGTACGGTTTTCTTCGGCAGGGGTGGAGGGCTGCGCGCGGTGCGCGGGCAGCACGGCCGGTCGCTGGGTCCGATGCGATGACCACTGCCGGTACTGCTTCATGACGCCCTCCCTCCTAGGTCTGTAACCAAAAGCGTACCCACTGTGGTAGGTCAACTCCACCTGTTGGCGTCGACTTTGAGGAAGGGTCATATGCCACACTAGGTGATCAACTAGCTGGTCATAGCGGCCCTCACCTGCTGGTTCTCGGGGTATTCGAGGGTTTTCGGCCACGCGCCCCCTCACCGCATTTGGCTGCTTTCCATCGATTGGCAGACCCCTTTTAGGGTGGGATTCAGGTGTGTTCGAGGGTCAGAACATCTGGAGGCCGTACTCGTGGGCGACCGTGCGCAGCGGTTCCGACTCGGGGAAGACGTAGGTGGATTCGAGGCGTTCCACGGTGGTGTTGTCGAAGACCGCCCAGCACTGGCGCATGCCGAAGCGGGACTTGTACGCGATGCCGTGGATGCTCGGGGCCCCCTGGGGGGTGCGCTGGGCGTGGGCCCAGCGGGCGATGGCCCGGGTCAGGCGGCGGTGGTAGCCCTGGGTGTGTTCGCGGGTGAGTTCGGAGCGGGTGACGCCGAGCTCCGGCAACCGCGGTTCCAGCAGGGCCGTGAGCGCTTTGAGGGTGGCGTCGTCGTCGACGTCGAGGAAGCGGCTCTCCTTGGCGGGTTCTAATCGCAGCAGCGTGTGCTTGGCGCTCCAGTCGCGGACCATCTTCCCCGGCCCCACGAAGTACGGCTCGTGCCAGTCGAGGTCGACGAGTTCGCGCATGTCGGGGTGGACGCGGAACGGAGCCAGCGCCTCGGCGAAGCAGCCGTCCTGCTGGGAGGCGCAGTAGAGGGTGCCGTAGGTGCTGGCGCTCCAGGCGTTGCCCGCGGTGCTGTTCTCGTCCGCGGGGGCGAGGGTGTCGTAGCTGAGCGGGTCAGGGGTCTTTCCCAGTCGCCATACGCCCTCGGCGGGGGCCGGTATCAGTCTGACGTCGGCTGCTGGGGTGGGGGTCATGGGTTTCGCGGCTCCGGTCGTCGTCCGTTCAGGCCCTCTGAACGGGGCGGCCCGCCGGCTCCGAACCCGGGCGGGCTTGGGGTGGTCTGCTGCGCCGCGTGCCCTGGACAGGGGCAGGACAGCGGCCAATTGATCAATTGTGGTGCCCGCGCGCCCGGGACGCGAGTCACTTGCGAGACATCCCGGGGGCGCACGAGGCATTCCGGGGGGCGCATAGGCCGTGAGCATGTGCGGAGCGGGCTTCGAAGACAGGCTTTCAGCGGGCCAGGGCCGGGTGGGTGAGGTCCAGGGTGGTCAGGGCTGTTCCGGCGTGGCCGGCCAGGGCCAGGTCGACGGTGGCGGTGCCGGGGTGGGGTGTGGTGTCCAGCCAGGTCAGGGGGGTCGCCGTCGCCACGGTGAGCAGGGGCCGCGAGGTGGCCGCGTCCCACAGTTGGACGATGCCGTCGCGGGAGGCGCTGACGACGTAGGTGCGGTGTTCGGCGGTGAAGGTGGCCACGGCGTGGACGGGGGCGTGATGGCCGGTCAGGCGCGGGCCGATGGGCTGGGTGGTGGCCAGGTCCCACAGCCGGACGTCGGCCTGGTCGCCCGCGGTGACGAGGAACGGCGGGAGGCCGTCGGCGGGGTCGGTGTTGAGGGCGAGCGCGTGGATGATGCCCTGGTCGCAGCGGATCTCGTCGACGCTGCCGTCGGGTGTCCCGGGGTCCCACAGGCGGACGACGCTCTCGGTGCCCGCGGTGGCGAGCCACGGGCGGCCCTCGTCCGTGCAGGCCGCGGCGAGCGCCTTGACGCTCATCGTGTGGCCGTTCCAGGTGCGCAGCAGGCTGGCGGTGTGCAGGTCCCACAGCCGGATGCGGTAGTCGTCGGAGGCCGTCAGCAGCAGGGCGAGGGCGCCGTCCGCGCTCGTGCAGGCGGCGAGGTGGCGGGTGGGGGCGCCGCAGTCGAGAGGGGGCAGGGGCGGGGTGCCGGGCGCCGCCGGGTCCCAGCCGCGGACGGTGCCGGTGGTGTCGGCGCACAGCAGCAGGTGCTGGGTGGCGCGGCGGGCCCAGGCCACGGCGAGCACGGGTTCGGGGCCGGTGAGCGCGGTGGTCACCTGGCCGGTGCGGGTGGCGGTGAGGCGTACGGCCGTGTCGTGGGCGGTCGCGATGAGCGGGCCGCTGTCGCTGTGCCACAGCGCGGTGCCGGCCGCGCGGCGGGGGGCGGGGGTGTGACCCGCGCTGAGGGCGCGTTCGATGTCGGCCGCGGTCCACAGGCGCAGCGTGGCGTCGGTGGCTCCGGACAGGAGCGCGCCGGGGCGGTCCGGGTTCTCGGGGAGGGCGGTGAGCGCGGTGACGGTGTCGGTGTGGCCGCGCAGTTCGGCGGTGGTGCCGGTGGCGGGCTCCCACAGGGTGACGGTGCGTCCGCGGGCGGCGGCGAGGACGGTGTTCTCGTCGTCCAGGGCGAGCCGGCACAGATCCTTGACGGGTTCTCCGTGGCCGGGCGCGGTGGCGGGCAGCCGTCCTTCGCCGACGGACCAGGAGGTGATGCTGCCGTCGGCGTGCCCGCAGTGGAAGAGTCCGGGTTCCATGTCGGCGGCCACGGCGCGGACGGGAGCGGGCAGGGGGTGCACGGCGCGGACGGTGCCGTCGAGGCGGTGCACCGTGAGGTCCTTGGCGGTGTGGACGAGGACGCGTTCGCCGTCGGTGTCGATGAGCGTGGCCAGGGCACCGCGCAGCACGCGGGGCGCGGTGGCGACCGTGCGCGGAGGCGCGGGGTCGGCCCAGCCGGACAGTTCGCTGCGCCCGTTGACCGACCAGACGGTGAGGTCGCCCCGGTCGTCGAAGCAGCACAGGGCGTCGTCGAACCAGGTGGCGTCGGTGTGGCAGCCGAGCGAGGCGTGCCGGTGCGCGTCCCACAGCCGCAGGGTGCCGTCGGTGCCGGCGGTGACGAGGTACTGGCGGAGGTCAGGTCCCGGCGGGCTGACGTACAGGGCGCGGATCTCGCCGGTGTGCGCGGCGAGCGGGGCGCCGGCCGGGCGGGCGGTGGCGGCGTCGAGGAATTCCAGGGTGCCGGTGGTGGTGGCGACGGCGACCTGGAGGCCGCGGCGGGGGTGGTGCAGGGTGAGCAGGCGGCTGGGCGGGGCGGGGAGGGTGGCCCAGATGTTCGCGGACAGGCGCCAGTTGGCGAAGTGGACGGTGAGGGGGCTGTCGGCGGGCGGCGCGGCCTCGGGCGGCATCCGGGTGCGTGGGGTGTCCGGGTAGGTGAGGGCGGTGTGGGCGAGGTGGAGGCTGGCCATCCGGGACGGCAGGGACGCCTCGCGCAGGTAGGGCTCTATGGCGGACCAGGCGGTCAGCCAGTGCCGGGGGCCTGCGGCCGGGGTGTCGTGGAGCAGCGCGCGGATGCCGCCGCCGGTGTCCCAGGCGAGGGCCTGCGGCGGGACGCGTGCGTCGTCGAGGACGTGCCCGAGCGCGGCGTGCCGGGCGAGGTGGCGGCGGGCGTAGGGCGGGGGCGGCTGGTCGGGGTCGGTGCTCAGGGCGGCGAGCCGCTCGGTGATCCGCGCGTGGACGGCGGCCTCGCTGTTGCCGTCGTCCTCCCGTTCGGGTCCGCGTGCGGTGTCGGGCCGGCGGGTCACGGGGTGCGCTCCGGGTGGTGGGGCGAGCCGGGCGCCGGGCGGCCGTCGGTCGGGGCGGGCGCGGGGGTGGGCGTCACGGCGGGACCTTTCCGGGGCATGTCGGGGGTGCGCGTCGGGGGTGCGCGTCAGGGGGTCGGCCAGCGGCGGAGGATCTGGGCCAGTTGTTCGTGGGCCGGGCGGTAGACCACGCGGTCGTCCTCGTGGTCAGTGGTGAGATACCCGGCCAGACGGCTTTTCAGTAGCCGGCGGATCTTCTCGTCGGGGTCACGCAGGGGCGCTCGGAGCACGGCGTGGGTCAGCGCGGGCCATACGTCCCCCCACGCGACCCCGCGCCCGAGCGCGAAGGCGCTCGCCCGGAGCAGGCCGACGGCCTCGGCGGCGGTCAGGCCGCTGCCCGCGGCGACGGCGAGTTCGATGTCGGTCCGCAGCAGGCCGGTGATGCCCTCGCCGACGCGGTGCAGCCAGTCCCGGTCGGCCAGCAGTTTCGGTCCGGCGGCCCGGAGTTGTTCCACGGCGAGGCGGGCGTGGAGGAAGGAGCCCGCGGCGCGGGTGCCGACGAGGTGGGCGGCGCGCGAGACGGTGGCGGCGTCCCACTGTTCCTGGTCGCGGAGCAGGACGCGGACGTAGGCGTCGATGTCGGCGGCGGGGTCGGTGTCGCAGCGCAGGGTGCGGGCGTGCGGGAACCGGTCGGTGAGTTCGGCGAGCAGGTCGTCCGCTGCGGGGCGGGGCGCGCCGTGGTGGGTGGTGGGGCGGGCGCTGCGGACGCCGAGGATCAGCCGCACCCCGCGGCGCCGGGCCGCGGGCCGTCGTCCGGCGGGTGCGGGGACGCCGCCCGCGGTGCGGCGCTGCGTGCGGGTGGCGGTGACGAACGGGGCGAGGGCGGTGGTGATGAAGTGCGTCGGGTCGTACGCCTCGTCGAGGCTGTCGACGACGACGGTGACCGGGGGGCCGGGGCGGTTCAGGAACTTCTCCAGCGCGGTCTGCCAGTCGCCGAGTTCGTCGGTGTCGGCGGCGGGCCGGCAGCCGAGCGCCTCGCAGAGCCGGCGCAGCGCGGACAGGGCGGTGTGGTTGCGGGCGGAGACGGCGGCGGTGACCGCGCCGGCCGGCGGGATCGTCTCGGGCGGTCCGTCGAGGGCGGTCTTGTAGCGCTCCTCGCCGCGGAACACGGGGTCGCTGAGGGTGACCATGCGCCCCAGCAGGGCGGATTTCCCGGTGCCCGCGCTGCCGGTGACGATGACGGTGCCGCGGGGGCGCTGGATGAACTCGACGAGGAGCCGGTTGAGTCTGGTGCGCCCGGAGAAGTACCAGCCGCCGTCGGCCTTGTCGAGGCGGCCGCTGGCCTTCTCCAGCCAGTACTCCAGCTCGTCGAAGGTCGCGGCGACATCGCTGACCTCGGCCTTGGCGACGCGCGGGGCGGGTTCGTAGCCGGGGTTGGGCAGCGCCGGTGAGCGTTCGTGCTGCCACTGGGTGAGGAGCGGCTGGGGGATGTTGACGCGGGCGCGGGCGCGGCGGGGGCCGCGGCGCACGGGCCGCTCGTCCTCCAGGAGTTTCGCGGCGCGGTTGAGCAGGTGCGTGAACTCGCTCATCGTCAGGTGCGGGTGGGCGATCTGCTCGCTGGTGGTGGCAAGGAGGTAGGCGCGGGAGAGCACCCGCGCCAGTTCGTAGCCGAGTACCGGGCGGCCCCGCTCGGTGGTGGCCAGGACGTTGAGGCGGGCGTCCTCCTTGCGGGCGGGCGCCAAGTCGTCCTGGAGGGCGAGGAGTTCGCTCTGCACGGCAGCGGACTCGCACATGTTGAGGATGACCAGGACGTCCTGGGCGTGCGAGTCGAGGGCCGCGCAGGCGAGGGCGGAGGTGGGCACGGCGGTGGCAAGGAGGCGTTCGTCGGTGGTGTCCGGCAGGCGCAGGTAGTGGCGGGTGGATCTGGCGGCCAGGCCGTGCCCGCTGACGAACAGGACCAGGGGGGTGGCGGCGTCGGCGTCGCGCAGCCCGCTGTGCGCCAGGTACATCTCGACCTCGTGCCGTGTCGACAGCGGCGTACCGTCCGGGTTCTCGGACAGCCGCCAGTCGAACTCGCCGCCGCCGCGCGGCCACCACAACTCAAGCGCGGCGAGCTGCTGTTCGAGCGCTTCGTCGAAGCGCGGGTCGCCGTCCGGGACGACGAGGCCGACCAGCAGCCCGCGCGGTCCGTTCTCCAACGGCCCCTGCGGCCACGGCAATCCGTCCGGTTCGGCAGCGACAGCCACGACCGGCCCCCGTTGCTTGCTCATCTTCCCTATTGTTCCCGTCCATGAGCCCTCAGCGACAGGCCGGCACGGACCGGCACGCCTCAGCGGAGCACGAGGTGTCCCCCCATGTGACGCAGGACGCGGTCGTCATCGTTCCCGGCATCATGGGAAGCGAACTGCGCTCCACCGCCACCGGGGACGTCCTGTGGGGTCTGTCGGGGGCCCGTTGGCTGCTCAGGGCGTGGACCCGGCGCGACGGTCTGGCCGCGCTGCACCTGACCGAGGACGAACTCGCCGGGAAGACCGGCCGCGTCCGGGCGACCCAGCTCCTGCGGCACGGCACCTGGACGCCGTACCTGCGCGGCCAGGAGCCCTACACCGATCTGATCGACACCGTGCGCGACTACGTCGCCGACCCCGCCGCCGTGCTGCCCTTCCCCTACGACTGGCGGCTGCCGGTCGCGACGAACGGCAGGCTGCTCGCCGCGCGGGCCCGCGAACACCTCACCGCCTGGCGCGCGCACCCCGCCCATCGGGCCGCCGTCGAGCACCGTGCCGACCGGCGACCGGCCCGCCTGGTCTTCATCGCCCACTCGATGGGCGGGCTGGTCACGCGCAGCGCCCTGGACGGCACCCACTCCGACGACCTGGCCGCCGACACCCGGACCGTCATCACGCTGGGCACACCGTTCTACGGTTCCGTGAAGGCCACCGTCATCCTCAACAGCGGGCGCGGCGCCCCGGTGCCGCTCCCCCACGCCCGGCTGCGCGCCCTGTGCGCGACCATGCCGGGCCTGCACGATCTGCTGCCGCTGTACCGCTGCCTGCGCACCGAGGACGACGTGCGCCGCCTCGACGTGAGCGACATCGCCGCGCTCGGCGGCCATCCCGAGCTGGCCCGCGACTCCCTCGCCTTCCACGCCCGGCAGCAGCACGTGCCGCTGCCCGACCACCGCACGGTCGTCGGCACCCGCCAGCCGACCTGGCAGAGCCTGTCGCTGTCGTCCGGTCGGGTCACGGCGTACGAGGACGGTCCCCAGCCCAACAGCGACGGCAGCCTCATCCGCGACCGCGACGACCGCGTCCGGTACTTCGCGGTGCACGGTGACGGCACGGTCTACCGCGCCGCCGCAGCCCTGTCCGGGCACGTCTCCACGGTCCCGGTCCAGCACGGCGACCTGGCCCGCGCCGACAGCGCCCTGGACGCGGTCGCCGACATCCTCCTGGAGGATCTGCCGCACGGCATTCCGCTGGGCGAGCCGGGTTGCGGGCTCGCCGTCCCGGACCTGGCCGAGGCGGGGGTGCCCTGGCGGGCGACGGCCGAGAACATCGACTCGGCGCAGGGTCTGACCTGCACCCTCACCGACACGGAGACGGGGGTGGAGAGGCCGGTGCCGGTGCGGATGGAGGACGGCCGTCCCACGGCCACGATCACGGCGCGGACGCCGGGCCTGTACCGGGTCGAACTGCACACCTACGACCGGTACACCATCAGCCAGCTCGTCCTGGTGACGGAGCCGGGGGTACCGGTGGCGGAGGCGGACGACTGACGGGGGCGGCGAAGGCAGGCGGTCAGGCGAAGCCCAGGGTCCAGGTGAGGCGGCGGCGTTCGGGGGCGGTCGGCGCCACCGGTTCCACCCAGTGCCGGGCCTGCGGGGTGGGCCGCAGCAGCACGGCGGAGTTGCGCCGCGGCCGGTAGCCGAACCAGCCGCCCGCGGCCGGGTCCCAGTACTTGGTCATGCCGCCGTCCGCCGCGCGCCAGCCGTCCGTCAGGGAGACGACCGCGACGAGGCGGGTCGTGCCGTCGCCGTAGTCGTTGTGCGGTGTGGCGAACGAGCCGGGCCCCCAGTAGGCGAGGGAGGCGAACTTGAGGCGGGTGAGTGCCAGACCGCTGACGCGGGCGAACGCCCGGAGCACGTCGGGGGATGCCAACTCGGCCTTGACGCGGTCGAGTTCGGGGGCCTCGCCGTGGGGGCGCTGATGGTGGGAGCGGACCAGGTCGGTGGGCAGGGGGGTGTGGAACTCGGCTCTGATCCGCCGGGGTTCGTCGGGCGTGGAGTAGACGCAGTAGGACCGTACGTCCCGGTGGTCCGCGGCGGCCCGGGACAGCGCCGCCAGTGCGGGGGGTGCGAGGACGGCCGGGGCGAGGGCGACGCCGGGCACGGGGTAGGGGGAGGCGAGCTGGGCCGCGGTGGTGTCGGCGTCGGCGAGCAGGCGCGGGTGGAGCAGGTCGGTCAGGGCCGTGGTCATGACAGCGCTCCGGTAGGGGCTCGCGGTGTGGCGTCGTCCGGGTCGGCGAACTCCCGCACCCCGGGGACGGGCAGGGCGAGCAGGGTCGTGACGGCGATCACCACTGCCCCGGTGACCAGCAGGGGCGCGGGTCCGGTGAGGGCGGCCACGGCGCCGGTGAGGGCGAGCCCGAGGGGCATGAGGACGGTGCTGGCCAGGGAGCTGAGCGCCATGACGCGGCCCAGCAGCCGGTCGGGGTAGGCGCGTTGCAGGGCGCCGGTCCACAGCACGGTGTTGTACTCGCTGCCCGCGCCCGCCACCGCGTAGACGACGAGCAGCGGTACGAGGCCGATGTCCGGCGCCAGCAGGAACAGCAGCGGCCCGATGAACAGGGCCTGCGCGCCCAGCGAGGTGAGGCCGGGGCGGCGCGGCCGGTGGCGCATGGCGACGAGTCCGCCGAGCAGGCCGCCCAGGGCGAAGGCGCCGAGGAGGAAGCCGTAGCCGCGCGGTCCGAACTCCCGTACGGAGATGGTGGGCAGCAGCACCAGCCAGGGCGCGACGGCGAGCAGGACGTGGGCGACGTCGACGAGGAGCACGGTGAGCACCCAGCGGCGTTCGACGACCACCCGGACGCCTTCCCGCGCCTGGTGGACGACGGAGGCGCGGGCCGCTTTCGCGTCGGCGGCGGCCGGGCCGCCGGCGAGGAGGAGCAGGGTGGCGGTGGACACGGCGAAGGTGATCAGGTCGACCACGAGCGCGGCCCGGTAGGTGGCGAAGGCGACGAGCAGGCCGCCGAGCGCCGGTCCGGCCAGTTGGCTGCTGGTGGAGGCGATGCTGGTCATGGAGTTGGCCCAGGGCAGCCGGTCCGGTGCGACGAGCGAGGGCACGAGCGCACGGAACGCCGGGCGGAAGAACGCCTCCCCCGCGCCGAGCACGAACGTGCACGCGGCGAGCGCGACGGCCGGGGTGTCGGTGGGCACGAGGACGAGCCCACCGACCCCGGCGAACCGGACCAGGTCGCAGGCGACCATGATGCGGGCGCGCGGGTGGCGGTCGGCGACGACGCCGCCCAGGGGCACGAACAGCGCGAGGGCCAGGGCGCGTCCGGCCAGGACGAGGCCGAGGGAGGAGGCGTGGTGGTGCGGGCTCTGCACGATCCAGGCGGCGAGCGCGACGGGCACCATCTGGTCCCCGAGCAGCCCGGCGCTCTGCCCGCCCCACAGCCACAGGAACCGCTTCCTGCCCGGCCGGTCCCGTGACGCCCGTGCCGTGCGGACGCCGGTCTGCGATGTACTCATGCTGTCTGTCCGGCCTTCCGTCCTCGTGCCCCGTGCTCAGGCGGCCACCGCGGCCGTGGTGTCGGCGGTGAACCGCCCCTGGTCGTAGAAGAGTTCGCCGTTGACCAGGACGGTGACGTCGGGGGCGACGAAGTCCAGGTGGATGCGGGTGGCGAACCGGTCGATGTGGGCCGGGTCCGCGCCGAGGCCCACATGCACGCCGGAGACGGCCTCGTTGGTGGGCGAGGCCCACGAGGTGATCAGCGGCAGCGCGGCGGGCGACAGGCCGATGCCGACCTCGACGACATGGCTGTACGCCACGTCGCTCGCGAAGACCTCGGCGAAGGCCGCGGCGAGCGGGCCGGGCGAGTCGATGCCGGTGAGCCGTCCCGCTTTCAGGCGCAGGTCGACCGCTTCGTCCGGCAGCAGCGCGCCGAGCTCCAGGAGCCGCCGGTAGGGGGCGTCGTCGAACTCGTTGCCGAGGGGGAGCAGGTTGAGGGCGCCGGTGCAGTGGAAGTCGCCGTCGACCTCGGCGCCGTTCCAGAACAGCTCGCAGCCGGGCGCGAACCGTACGTCCCCGACGACGGACGGGCCGCACAGCTCCATCCACGGACTCTTGCCGGTCACGGTGAGGCGGCGCCGCTCGGAGGCCGGGCCGCTGAGCACCTCCACCGTGTAGTCGGCGCCGTCGCCGCGGGACAGCAGGGAGAAGAACCGGTCGGCGCTCCGCCGCTGCTCGGCGGGGTCGCCCGCGAAGTGGCCCGCGAGGACCGTCTCCACCTGCCAGGACTCCAGGTCCCTGCGGGGGAACTCGTACGACGTGTAGTCGGCGCCCGCGCCCGGCTCGTCGCCCGTCGCGGTACGGGACTTGGCGTAGCCCTTGGCGAAGCGGGAGGTCGGCCTGGACAGGACCTGGCAGAAGTCGTGGAAGGAGAAGTGGCCCGCGTCCGGCGCGCTGAGCAGCTTCTCCAGATGGTCCGTGGGGTCGCCCTCGCGCAGGTCGTAGGCGATCAGGGTGAGGTCGGGGACGGCGGAGATGCCCTGCCACAGGGCTTCCGGCAGCTCCCGGTCGTAGAACCCGACGACGGTGACGCGGCGCCCGTCGGTGAAGCGGGGCAGCGCCGCCCGGACGAAGCGGGTGACGTCCGGGGCGCGCAGGGGCCGGTGCGTGGGGTCGAGGGACGGTGCGGAGTGTGCGGTCATGGGGGTCCCTTTCACTCGGTCCGCATGAAGGCGTGCCCGTTGATCTCGACCTGGGTGGTGGCGGCCATCAGGTCCAGGTGGACCAGCTTCGCCTCGCGCGCGAAGTCCTTGCGCTCGGGGTCGGGGTCGCCGCCGATGGCGATGTGGACGCCCGGCCGCCCTTCGTTGGACGCCGCGTTCCATCCGTGGACGAAGGGGTGGCAGGCCCGGTTGAAGGAGATGCCGACCTCGGTGACGGTGCCGTAGCGGTCCAGCGGGGTCAGGGCGAGCAGTTCCTCGGCGAGGCTGCCGCGGCTGGTGACGGCCGTGACGCGGCCCGCCTCGATGTGCAGGGTGACGGGGTCCTCCGCGAGCCGCCCGCCGAGCGTGGCCATGGCGGTGGCCGCCTCGGCCGCCTCGGGGCGCTGCGGGGTGGCGAGCAGGGCGCCGTCGACGGTGAACGTGCCGGAGACGTCGCCGCCGACGTAGGCGACCTCGCCGCCGGGCACGAGGCGCGCCTCTTTCGGGGTGAGCGGCCCGGCGAGCTGGAACCAGCCCGCGTCGTCGGTGATCTCCATGCTGCCTTCGCGGGTGGTGATCGCCACCCGGTAGGGCCTGCTGGAGCGCAGCAGGCGGTAGAACCGCTCGGCCACGTCGGCCTGTTCGAGGTAGTCGCCGCGGCGGACGACGTCGATGAGGTACTCGG
Organism: Streptomyces sp. NPDC102406; assembly: GCF_044765725.1. Lineage (NCBI taxonomy): Bacteria > Bacillati > Actinomycetota > Actinomycetes > Kitasatosporales > Streptomycetaceae > Streptomyces > Streptomyces sp. NPDC102406. Next base: position 26,495 of record NZ_JBIWKP010000013.1, read on the forward strand.
CGCGTTCGGGGGCGAACTCGTCGCCGAGCGGGAGGTCGATCTTGGCGAGGTCGGCGTGCGGCAGTTCGTCGAAGACCGCGCGGGCCGCCTCCGCGCGCTCGAAGGAGGAGGTGAGCAGTTGCAGGGAGACGTAGTGGTGGGCGAGGTCGATGCCGTCCTCGCGCAGTGCGGCGAGGAGGGTGCCGGCGTCGTCGCCCAGTGCCACGAAGTGGACGGTGGTGGGCGCGTCGGCGAGATCGCCGCGCAGGCTGGCCACCATGGTGTCGGAGAGCGGGAAGTCGTGCAGGAACACCGTGTGATGGGGCTCGTTGCTCCGACAGATCAGCGTGGAGTATCCGATTTCTTCTTTGAGCACGGTCACAAGCCCCACCTCACAGCGTCTGGTTCCTGGTGTCAGGAAGCGATCTCGTAGATGTGGTCACCGGTGGAACGCACGCGAAGCTCGTCCGCGTCGGCGAGCGTCTCGTTCTCCTCGGACTCGAGCGGCTCGGAGACCTCAAGGTTCATGTCGCTTTCTCCTTCCGGGTGCGTGTGGCTCTCGGTGCCACCACGGGGGTGGCTGTGGAAGGAGAGACAACCAGCCCCACCTGGAACGCAGCTCGCGACGGCCTTGAGCGGCGCTGGTCGCGCCCGCCTACGGGGCCGTCGTCGTCCAGGTCACCGGGAGTTCGTGGACGCCGTAGATGTTCATGTCGGTCCTGAGCCGGATCTGGGCGGCGGGGACGGCGAGTTCGAGGGTGGGGAAGCGGCGCAGCAGCCCTGCGAGACCGGCGCGCAGTTCGATGCGGGCCAGTTGCTGGCCGAGGCACTGGTGGATGCCGTGGCCGAAGCCGACGTGGCCGCGGGCCGTGCGCCGGACGTCCAGGGTGTCGGGGTTCTCGAAGCGCTCGGGGTCGTGGTTGGCGGCCAGCAGGGAGACGACGACGGTCGAGCCCTTGCGTATCGTCTCGCCGCCGAGCTCGATGTCCTCGGTGGCGTAGCGGTAGAAGATGTCGGCGACGGACAGGTAGCGCATGAGTTCTTCGACGGCGTCGGGCATCAGCTCCGGGTCGGCGCGCAGCAGGTCCGCCTGGTCGGGGTTCTGCAGGAGCGCGAACGTGCCGAGGCCCAGCATGTTGGCGGTGGTCTCGTGACCGGCGAGCAACAGCAGGAAGGCGATGCCGGTCAGTTCCTCGACGCTGAGTTCGTCGCGGCGGGCCAGGTCGGACAGGATGTCCTCGGCGGGGGCGGCGCGCTTGCTCGCGACCAGTTCGGCGAGGTAGGTGGTCAGGCCCGTGTACGCGGCCATCTTCTCCTCCAGCGCCACGTCCTTCTCCAGGAACGTGGCCGTGTCGGTCTGGAAGCGCTCCCGGTCCTCGTAGGGGACGCCGAGCAGTTCGCAGATGACCAGTGAGGGCACGGGCAGCGCGAACTCCTTGACGAGGTCGACCGGCGGTGTCAGGCGCGCCATCCCGGCGAGCTGCCGCTCGGCGATGTCGACGATGTGCTCCTCCAGCGCCTTCATGCGTTTGACGGTGAAGGCGCCGATGAGCATGCGCCGCAGCCGGGTGTGGTCCGGCGGGTCCATGCTGATGAACAGGCCCGGGATCTGCGGGGACGGTTCGGTGGGGGCGGGCATGCCGGGCGTCTCGTAGGGGACGTGCAGGACGCCGATGTCCTGGCGGGAGCTGAACCGGGTGTCGGCCAGCAGTTCGCGGGCCGCGCCGTGCCCGGTGACCAGCCAGCCCTCGTGGCCGTCGGGGAAGACCAGCGGGCTGACGGGGCGGGCCGCACGCAGCCGGGAGAACGCGCCGGGCGGGTCGAAGGGGCCCGCATCGCGCTCCGTGGGGAGGCCGTGGGGGACGTCGGGCAGGTGGCTCATCGAGGTTCCTTCCGTACGTGCTGTGCGTCGCTCCGCTTACGTGGCCCCAGCATGGCACATGCTTGGCGCCATCACGAGCCAATCTGCGCCATCGACGCGGCACCGGAAGGCCGAAATTGCGCCGCGATCTGCCGCGATCCGCCGTGATCGACAAAGTGGCACGTCAGGGCGGTTCCTCGCGCAGTGCAGACGGCGACACTGCCTCCGGCTCCACATGGCACCATTTATGTGTCATGATGGTGCCATCGGCGGCGCGCCCCTGATCCACAGATCGGGGCGTGCCTCGCTTCCCGTACGGCGTCGTCAAAGGGGTGGGGTCATGGAGACAGCAGCACAGAGCCGGCAGCAGGCCTGCGCACCCGGCGCCTTCGTCGCCTTCGCCCGTTTCGTGCTCTGCGGCGGCGGGGTGGGCGTCGCCTCCAGCTTCGCCGTCGCGGCTCTCGCGTCCTGGCTCCCCTGGGCGCTGGCCAACGCCGTGATCACCGTGGTCTCCACGCTCCTGGCCACCGAGCTGCACGCCCGTTTCACCTTCGGCAAGGGCGGGCGCGCGACCGGTCGCCAGCACGCGCAGTCGGCCGGGTCGGCGGCGGCGGCGTACGCGGTGACCTGCGTGGCGATGGCCGTCCTGCACCTGCTGGTGGTGTCCCCCGGCGCGGTGGTCGAGCAAGCCGTCTACCTGTCCGCCTCCGCGCTCGCCGGTGTCGCGCGGTTCGCGGTGCTGCGCCTCGTGGTCTTCGCCCGGGCCCACGCGCGGGTCGCGGCTCCGGTGCCGGTGGCCCGGCCCGTGGTGCTTTGCCGCGCCGCGTGAAGCACGGGGCCGAGGATTTTCGCGAGGGGATGTCGAGAGCGCGCGCCCGGCTCCGTCCCAGGGGCGGACGCGGCCACAATGGCCGTACCTGACCAAGGAGCGCATCATGGCCAAGTACCTGCTGCTGAAGCACTATCGGGGCGCCCCGGCCGCTGTCAACGACGTGCCGATGGACCAGTGGGAGCCCGAGGAGGTCTCGGCCCACGTGCAGTACATGCGGGACTTCGCCGCCCGGCTCGAGGGCACCGGCGAGTTCGTCGAGAGCCAAGCGCTCACCCCCGAGGGCACGTTCGTGCGCCACGACGGCGAGGGGCGGCCACCGGTCACCGACGGACCGTTCGCGGAGACCAAGGACCTGATCGCCGGGTGGATGGTGATCGACGTCGAGACCTACGAACGCGCGCTCGAACTGGCCGGTGAGCTGTCCGCGGCGCCGGGCGCGGGCGGCAAGCCGATCCACGAGTGGCTCGAGGTGCGCCCGTTCTACGCCGAGCACTGCCCGGTCACCGAGTGAACGAGTCGCTGCTGCGGGAGCTGGTGCCCGCGGTGATCGGCGTCCTCGTACGCCGGGGCGCCGACTTCGCGGCGGCCGAGGACGCCGTGCAGGACGCCCTCGTCGAGGCCGTACGCACCTGGCCGGACGGGGACGGCTCCCCGCGGGATCCCAAGGGCTGGCTGATCACGGTGGCCTGGCGCAGGTACCTCGACGCCGTCCGCGCCGACGCCTCCCGCCGGCGGCGCGAGGAGCGGGTCGAGGCCGAGCCCCCGCCGGGCCCGGGCGAGGCGGTGGACGACACGCTCCAGCTCTACTTCCTGTGCGCGCACCCCTCCCTGACCCCCGCCTCGGCGGTCGCGCTCACGCTCCGCGCTGTCGGCGGCCTGACCACGCGCCAGATCGCCCGGGCCTATCTGGTGCCGGAGGCGACGATGGCCCAGCGGATCAGCAGGGCCAAGCGAACCGTCTCCGGCGTCCGGTTCGACCAGCCCGGCGAGGTCGCCACCGTGCTGCGCGTGCTCTACCTCGTCTTCAACGAGGGCTACTCCGGTGACGTGGACGTCGCCGCCGAGGCGATCCGGCTCACCCGCCGGCTGGCGGCCAGGACACCGCACGAGGAGGTCGCCGGGCTGCTGGCCCTCATGCTGCTCCACCACGCCCGGCGTCCGGCACGGACCTGCCCGGACGGCAGGCTCGTACCGCTGGCCGAGCAGGACCGCGGCCGGTGGGACACCCGGATGATCGCCGAGGGCGTCGAGCTGCTCCAGGGCGCCCTCGCCCGTGACCGGCTGGGCGAGTTCCAGGCGCAGGCGGCCATCGCCGCACTACACGCCGACGCCCCGAGGGCCGAGGAGACCGACTGGGTGCAGATCGTCGAGTGGTACGACGAGCTGGTGCGCCTCACCGGCAGCCCGGTGGCCCGCCTCAACCGGGCCGTCGCGGTGGGCGAGGCCGACGGCGCGCGCGCCGGACTCGCGGCTCTCGCCGCCCTCGACCCGGCGCTGCCACGGCACACCGCCGTGGCCGCCTATCTGCACGAGCGTGACGGTGACGCGGCGACGGCGGCCCTGCTCTACGCCCAGGCCGCCCGGTCGGCGCCCAACCTCCCCGAACGCGACCACCTCACGCGCCAGGCCGCCCGGCTGAACGCCCGGCTGCGCGGCGAGGGACCGTTCGCCGGGGCATGACGGGACCCTGGCCCGGGTCCTCGAAGGGGGCGTGCGTTTGACGTGGGAGCCGGGACAGCGGGCTCTCCGTCAGCTCGTCAGACCTCGGCGGGTGGTATCACGCCCAGCCCCCGTAGCGTGCTTCCGGCCCCCGGGGGGCCGCCCTCGAAGAACGGGCTGCCGAACGGGGCGCGGTCACCGCCGCGCTGATCGACCTGGCCGACTTCCTCGGCGAGGGCCTCGACCCCGCCGAGTTCCTCTACCGGGTCACCCAACACCGCATGGACCTGCTCGGCATCGGTGCCGCGGGCGTCATGCCGGGCCTGCCCGAAGGACCGCCGCGCCTGGTCGCGGCCTCCTCCGAACGCGTCCGCCTGATCGCACTCTTCGAACTCGACGCCGGCGAACGGCCCTGCTGCTCCGCCTTCCACGACGCCGTCCCGGTCGACCACCCGCTCGACGCCGATCCCGTGCCGAACCTCTTCCGCCGCGTCCCCGGCCCGCTCCTGGAGGCCGACCGGCACCTGGCCCGGGCGCCGGCCGACGCCACCGCCATCCCGCTGCTCCAGCAGACCACCCTCGACCAGCACCGCACGGTACGGGCCCGGCTCCGGACGGCGCCGAACAGCCGCACCGCTGTCGAACAGGCCAAAGGCTTCCTGACCGCCCGGCACGGGACCGACCCGGGCGTCTCCTGCGACCGTCTGCGCGCCCACGCCCGCCGTCACCACCTGCGCCCGGTCGACCTGGCCCGCGATGTCGTCGAGGGGACCGCCACCATCCCGCCGCCGGGCTCCGAGCGGACCACCACCGGGCCCCGGCAGCGGGTTCGAACGGCAGTGGACGGCCGCTCGAGCGGGCGTGGGCACCCTGGGGGCGATCGCGCAGACCGTGCGCGGCCTGGCCCGTCCCGGCAGCCGGAAGGAAGTCCGTACCCATGGCGCAGTCACCGTGGCACGCGAAGTTCGAGACGATTCTCCGCCAGGGCCTGCCCGGCCTGGACCACGACAAGGCGCCCGCCGTCGACGTGCCGATGGAGGCGTACGGGCTCGACTCCATGGCCCTCATCGGGATCGTCGGCGCACTGGAGTCGGCCTACGGTGTCAGCCTCGCCGGTCAGGTCGCCGTCCCGGTACGCACCCTGACCGCCGGGCACCTGTGGGGCATCGTCTCGGCCGCGCTCCAGCCGTCCTGGGACACCGGCAGGCCCTCCCCCGCCGCCGCCCCGCGCGGCCCGGCCGCCCCCTGGATCATGGCCTGACAGACCTCCGGCGGGCAGGGCGGGCCGCGGCGTCGACCTGTCCTCCAGCCCCCGTAGAGGCCCACCGCCCATCCTGGCGGCGACCCAGTGGACCGTGGCGAAGAGGCGGGGTATGACGCAGACGAACAGAACATCGGCGGCCGACGTCCGGGAGACCGTGCTCGGCCTCTGCGCACCGGGCCGGTCCCGGGCGGTCCTGATCGAGGGCGCCCCGGGCCTGGGCAAGAGCGACCTGCTGGGACGCGTGGCACGACAGGCCGCGGCGACGGGCTCCCAGGTGCTCACCGCGACCGGCACCGGACGACCGGAGCCGTTCGGCATACTGCGCCAACTCGCCTTCAGCAGCCCGGAGTTGGCCGCATCGGCACTTCTCGACGGGGACGCGCACCGCCCGGCCGCCACGGCCGCCGCCTTCTGCGCCGCGCTGCGGCGACTGGCCGGGAGCGGCCCCGTGGTGCTGTGCGTCGACGACATCCAGCACGCCGACCCGCAGTCGCTCGAACCCTTGCGGTACGTGGTGCGGTACGCGCATCCGGCACCGGTGATCGTGGCGGTGACCACGGGGACGTACGGCGACCGCTGGGCGGAGCTGTTCACCGGGAACGTGCTGCGCGGCCCGCACGTCCACCGGGTACGGCTGCCGCTGCTCGGCCCGGACGACACCGAGCGGGCCCTCGCGGCCGAAGGCATGCCCGACGGGCCGCCGCGGGCGCGTGCCGCCGCCCGGCTGCACCGTCTCAGCGGCGGCAATCCGCGCCTGCTGCACGCCCTGCTCGCCGAGGACGCGGCCCTCCGGCAGCCCGCGCCGGGCGGTCCCTTCGCCCGCGCCGTGGCCGACTGCCTGCGCCGGGGCGGACCGGCGGCCCTGACGACCGCCCACGCCCTCGCCGTCCTCGGGGAGCACCCGGTCGATCCGACGCTGCTGGCCGCACTCGTCGACGGGGGCGCCTCCAAGGCCCTGGACGGCCTCGCCGCGCTGCGCGCGTGCGGGCTGCTCGACGGCCTCGGCCGCAGGGACCCGGCCGTGCGGGCCGCGACCCTGGCGAGCTGCACCGCGCCGGGACGCACCCGGCTGCGGTGGCGCGCGGCCCACACCCTGCACACGAACGGCGCCCCGGCCGTGGCGGTGGCGGCGCCCCTGCTCGCCCTGCCCGCGGACGGCGCGCGACCACCGGCACGCACGGGCGACCGGCACCTGCTCACGCACACCGCGCGGGACCTGGCCGAGGCCGGGCGCGCGCTGCGCGAGCGGGGCCGCAGGGCCGATGCCGACGCGTTGCTGCGGGCCGCCCGCCGACTGTCCGCGTACGCCGGTGACCTCCACACGCCGCGCGTCACCGGCCGCGCCGAACCGGCCGACCGCCTCACGGGCGTCCCGGCGTAGGGCGTGCGGGGTCAGCCCGTGGTGGCGATGCTCGGCCCGTGCTGGGAGCGCTCGGTCTTCGCGCCGGGCTTCCTGGGCTCGATGGTGCGCGGGTCGACGGCCTCGCCGGGGGCGCCCTCCTGGTAGAGGCCGGTGGGCAGGCTGTCGCGGTCGTGCGGCAGCAGGAAGAAGACGCGCCGCTTGTACAGGCCGCTGTCCGGGTCGGGTTCGGCGTCCCCGCCCAGGCGGGCGTAGCCGACCATCCGGCCGTCGCGCAGGTAGGGCGGCTTGGTGTTGCGGCGCTTGGTCTTGTCCAGGGCCTGGCGCACGTAGTCGAGCGTTTCGGGGTCTTCCAGCCACACCACGTCGTCCTCGTGGGCGAGGTCGCTCTCGGTCAGTAGCGAGCTCATGGCTGTAGCCCCTCCATGGTCGGCCGGTGCCGGCGGGTGTGCGTGGTGTCGTACGGGGTGGGGCCCTGCGGGCGCTGGGTACGCACTCCATGGTAGAGCGGCCCCCGGCGCCGGGGCAGGGGCGCCCGGCATTGTGCGGGGCGGGCGGTCATTCGCTCACCACCAGGGCCAGGTTCGGGTAGTACTTGCGGCCGTTGGATTTGATCATGTCGCTGGGTGAGGCGAGGCCGAGCTCCTGGCGGACCCGGTTGGCGAAGGCGCGGGTGCCCTCGGGCCTGATGCCCTCGCTGGCGTGGCACCAGGCGCTGTACTCGGCGTACAGCAGCCCCTGTTCGACGCGCAGGTCCGAGCTGTCGGGGGACGCGGTGCAGCATTCGGCCAGGAAGCGCCCGATGTGGTCCTCGGTGGCGGCGTAGGCGGTGGTGGCCAGGCGGACGCGGTCGGGGCCGTGCAGCGGGTCGCGGGTGGTCAGATAGCGGCGGGCGCCGTCGATGAGCCAGTGCAGGATGCCGGGGCCCTCGTCGCGGACGAGTTCGAAGGCCAGGTTGTCGATCTTGCGCTCGTCGGGGACGACGCGTTCGAAGGGCAGCAGCCGGATACGCCGCCAGAACGCGAAGCCGCCGGTGGACACCTCCGGGCGGTGGTTGCCGAGAAGCCACAGGTGGTGGGTGGGCGTGAACGAGAAGTAGTCCTGCCGCATCCGGCGGGCCTTGATCTTGTCGCCGCCGGTCAGCAGGCGTACGCGGGCCTCGTCGAACTTGTCGTTGGGCTTGAGTTCGCTGCACACGACCAGGCGGCGGCCGTGGAGTTCGGTCAGCTCCGTGGAGTGCTCGGAGAAGGCGCCGCGGTCCATGAGGAAGCCGGGCGGGGCCGCGTCCGCGTAGTCGCCCAGAATCTGGATCATGGTGTCGAGCAGCACGGACTTGCCGTTCTTGCCCTGGCCGTGCAGGAACGGCAGGACCTGGGCGCCGACGTCGCCGGTGATGGAGTAGCCGAGCAGCAGGTGCAGGAAGTCGATCATCTCCCGGCCCTCGGCGTCGTCGCCGAAAGTGTCGGCCAGGAAGCGGTGCCAGCGCGGGGTCTCGATGGGCTGCGGGGCGACGCTGGTGGCGCGGGAGTGGAAGTCGCGGGCGGGGTCGGGCTTGCGCAGGGCGCCGGTGGTGAGGTCGACGACGCCGCCCGGCGTGCACAGGGCGTACGCGTCGCCGTCCAGGGTGTCGGGGTCCACCGACAGGTCGGGGGAGGCCTTGGCCTGGGTGAGCAGGGCCTTCATGCCGGTGGTGGACAGGCTGCGGCGCTTGTGGTTCTGGAGTTCGCGGTTGCTGAAAGTGCCGTTCGGGTCGGTGTCGGCGAGGTCCTCGGCCATCTCCCCCGCCGCCCACAGGGCCGCCTTCTCGCCGCCGGTGCGCTTCCAGCGGGAGCCGTCCCAGGCGAACCAGCCCAGGCCCTCGACGTGGCGGAACTGGTCACGGTAGAGCTGCACGAACAGGCGTGCGTTGCCGCGGTCGGACAGCGTCCTGGGCAGGAGCGCGGACGTGACCCGCGCGGGCTGCGACACCTGCTGGAGGACCGCACCGGACTGCGCCGGGAGCAGGGTGGTGCCTTGGGCCGCGACCGCCCCACCCTGGCCCGACTGACCGTGTGGGCCGGACTGCCCGGTCGGGACGGCCTCGAGGTCGAGCATCTGCTGGGCCGCGGCGTGGGCGTCGAACGGCGGCGTGCTCTCGGCGCTGCTCATGAACGTCCTTGGGGGTCAAGCGGTCGGGCGGCCCCTGCGGTCAGGGCGTCGCGGATGATGCGGGCATTACGAACGTGCTGGTGCGGGCGGGCGCGCGCGGCGGTCTCCTCCAGCAGGGCGCGGGCCTGCTGCTCGTCGAGGTGCCCGGCCGCGGCCAGACCGCCCGCGGTGAAGGCGGCCCGGTTGAGCTTCTCCGTGAAGGCGGCCCCTTCCGGCACGGCGGCGCAGGCGGCGACCTCGGCGAGCAGCGGGTCCAGGATGCGCTGGGCCCCGGCGGCCCGGCGGGGGCTGTTCCGTCTGCGCGGGGTGGGAACCGGCGTCGGGGGCGGCCCGGTGTCGGGGGCGGCCCCGGTGGTGGTCCCCGTACCGGTGCCGGTCTCGACGAGGTGGCCGGTGCGGACGAGCTCGTCGTGCAACCAGCGCGGCAGCGGCGCGGGCAGCCGGGTGTCGCCCTCGGCCACGTAGGTGCCCTGCGCGGTGCGCGTGGTGGGGGCGACGATGTAGCCGCCGTCGGCCCGTACGTCGACTTGCCAGGCCAGGGCGACCCTGGGGCTGGAACCGGTCGAGCACCGCAGCCGCGTACCGGGGTCGGTGAGGCGGTACCAGACGTGCAGGCCGCCGGAGGGGGTCCGCACGCGCAGGGTCCCGGTGTCGTGGGCGGGGTCCTGCCGTCGCCGGTAGGCGGCGAGCAGGGCGAGGGTGTCGAAGCCGGAGGCGAGGCCCGTCAGGTTGACCTGCTCGGGGATGGCGATGCCGGGCAGGAGGCGGCTGCGGTCGGGGGCCTGGGCGTGGTGCGCGTCGATGTCCAGGACGACGAGGCGGGCCGGGCCCGTGGCGACCCCGACCCCGCTGGAGGGGCTGGAGCCCCACCAGGCGTCCACGAGGGCCGGGTCGGTGGTCGCCCCGTGGAAACCGTGGCAAGGCCGTCCAGCGGGCACACAGGGGCATTCTCGGGGCGGGTGAGGACTGAGCCTGCAGCGGGCGCAGTTGGCGGCGGGGGTCTTCCTGCCCGGCGCCAGGGGGTGGACGGGCCAGCCCTGCGCGGCGCACCAGCGGGCGGCGGCGTGCGGCGTGGCCTGCCTACCCGCGAGGGCGGGGGCCGAAGACTCACCGGAGCGCGGCACGCGGATCCTTCGTAATCGGCGGTTCCTGTCGACAAGCGCCTGCTCAGCGGGCTGGTGACGCCACGCCAGGGACCGAAGGGACTGTGTTTCCGGAAAGAGTCTAGGCGTTTGGGAAGTTCCGGCGGTGCACCTCCCGGCGCGCGCCGCACTTGTCCGGTCCTCGGTCCCTTGAGTCCCTGACCCCTCCGGCGGCCCGAAAAAGCACCCGGAAGGGGGTCGGCAGGGACCAGGGACTGAACCAGAGGGCTGGGGACCGTCCGTCCCTGCCTTCAGTCCCTGGGTATTTCCGCAGGTCAGAAGGGGGGCGTTAGTCCAGACAGGGACTGAAGGGACTCAACTCGGCAATTATGAGCCAGTTATGTATGTGAGTCGTACGCGCGTACGCATACACAAGTAAAAGTACGTGTACAGCTCATAATTGCGAGATTCAGTCCCTTCAGTCCCTGTTGAGGTACTGGGCAACGCGCTGACCTGCACGTTTACCTCAGGGACTGAAGAGGGACCGGCCCTTTCCCGGCCCTGCGTTTTCAGTCCCTGGTCCCTGGGTCCCGTCCCTGCGGCGGCCTTCCGGCCTCTCGCGAGCACGCAGCAGCGCCGGTGCGAGGTCTTCGCACCGGCGCTGCTGTGACACGCTTCGGTCCCTCGGTCCCTCGGGCGCACTCCCTCAGGCGTCGCGGCGCCCGGGCAGGTACTGGTCGAGCACGATCGCCAGGAACTTCGTGTGGTCGGGAAGCCCGGCCTCGCTCACGAGCCCGTCGATGACCGCCCGCTGCGCGCGGGTGGGCTTGTACTGGAGCTGGACGGGGCCGAGCCCGCGCAGGTCGCTGTTGTCCGGCGCCACGGCGAACAGCTTGGACTGGAACTTCGGCGCGCGCCGCGCGTCCTCGACGACCTGGGCGAGCCCCTTCTCCACGGCGGCCTCGACCGCGAGGAACACGATCTGGGTGTGGGTCAGGTCGCTCTGCTTGCCCAGCTTGCGGAAACGGTTCGCTACGTTCGAGGACACGTAGAAGCCGACCGGCTTGGCGGTGGCCGAGTCGTCGTGGGCGGGTGCGGGCTCCTCGACGGCCTCCCGGGCCGGGGCCGGGACGACGGCGACGGGGCGCGGGGCCACGGGCTGGACGGGCGCGGCGGGCGCCGGGGACGGAGGCGTGGCCCAGCCGGCGAGGGCCGTGGACGGGGCCGCTCCCCCGCTGAACAGGTTGCCGACGCCCTCGTCCGACATGTTCTGCTCGTCGTTCTCGTCGGCCCGCGTGTTCTTGCTCTTCGGCGGTGTCATGCTGCGGCTTCCTTCCTCAGTTCGAGCGCCCTGGCGAACATCTCTTCAGTGAATCCCTCGTAGTCGGCGGCGAGGCCCTCGGCGGTCTCGGGGATCGACCGGTCCCCGCCCGCCCGCCGGTCCGCCAGCTCCTGCACCAGCAGACCGCGCTTGCGTACGAGCCGTGCCACCGACTCGGTGTGCCCGATCAGGTGTTTGAACATATGGGCTTCCTCGCCCAGCACCTTCTGCACCTGGAGCCGCACGTCGGCGTGGATGCCGGTGTAGTTGCGCCCCGTGTCGAAGAGCAGGACCCCGAGCAGCGCGATGTGCGGGTTGATCTGGCTGACGAACTTGACGTAGGAGAACTCCAGGCCGATCTGTGCGAGCCCGTCCTCCGCCCCGCCGTCGCTCTTGACGGGGATGACCAGCCAGCGCGCCGTGGAGAGCGCCAGGCGTTGCAGGGAGGGGTTCTCCGGCGGGGTGTCGAGAATGATGATCTGGTACTGGTGCGCGATCGGCAGCAGGCACATCAGCAGCCGCAGGTAGGCGTGCGGGCCTTCTTTCGCCAGCAGCGTGTGGAAGAAGATGCCGAACTCGTCGCCGAGCGCGGGGCCGCCCATGACGACGTCGAGGTTCTCCCGCACGTTCTGCCGGGGGTTCAGCGGCGCTCCCGTGCGCAGCGCTTCGAGCAGCCCCGCTCCCCCGTCGTTCCACTCGGCGCGCTTGTAGCCGAGTTCGCGCGCGATGTTGCCCTGCGCGTTGCAGTCGATGATGAGCGTCCGCAGTCCGCTGCGCGCGGCCTTGCCTGCGGCGTTCGCGGAGACGGACGACTTGCCGACGCCTCCCTTGCCGTTGCCGAACATGAAGATGTGCGACAGCGACTCCCAGGGGATGCCGGACATCTGCGCTTGAGCGTCAGGCGCATCGAAGGGACTGGCCATGGGTCCTCTCACTCTGGTTCAGATCCGAAGAGGGGGCGAGACATGCCCGTTTCGGGTCGGTATGGATGGTCAAACTTCGCTCAGAACGATCCTGCGCTCGGCAGAGCCCCATAAGAGGTCCAGGTAGGGCCCGCAGCGGCTGTCCGGGCCCCTGAAACGGCCACTCGGTCCCCTTTCCCGCAGCTCACTGCGGATCGGCGGGTTGGGAGACCGGCAGGTGCCCCAGCATGCATCCACGTCGTTCGTCCAACCGCTCAAGACGTCTGGCACTCCACATTCATGCCTGCCGACTGCCAAGCAGAGACATCAACTGACGCCCCCACAAGAGCAGTCACCTCCAGAGCAGTTGTGTCGCAAGTCGGGGATCACATTAGCAGGCAGGCATGGTCACTCATCAACCCACACGCCGACATACATGCAGTTCAACAAGGTTTTGGGTGAGTGGGCAGGCTGGTTGGTCGGGTGGTGGGGCAGCTTGTGGGCAGGTGAGGTTGGGGATGTGTTGGCTAGCCTGCCTGGTTACTGGTGGCGCTGCCGATGGGTGGGCTGGCTGGTTGGCCTGTGTGTAAGCAGACTTGCTGGTCCGTGTGTGCATTGGTGGGTGGGTGCGCATGGGACTTGACTTGCCGACCTGTGGGTCTGCTTGCTTGGTCATCGAGTTGCTTGCTGACCTACAGGCCTGTCGGCATACGTACTAGCAGAGCTGCTCACAAGCCTGCTACGTCCCTTGTGGTCCGAGGGACTTACGAACGTGTGGACAGGCTCGTCTGCAAACTGGCAGACACTTTGATAGACGGGCCTACTTAGCAACTTGCTTGCGTATTTGTGGGTCGTCCTGCTTACAAGTAAGTGAACGAACCTGTTGCAGGGTCAGTAAGCCATTTTGTACTGGCGCTTATGAACTACCCGATGAGCAAACTTACTGCTCTGTCTGCCGACAACTAGGTTTGTGTACTTGTTGAGCAGTCTACTTACAAGCTGGCTGAGCAACTTATTTGCAGACCTGTTGCTCTGCTTGGTGGCGTATCCACTACCAGGCAGGTTTGCAGATCGGTCAGTAAACCCCTTTGCAGGCCCGTAGGTAGACCTGCCTACAAGTGTGTCCGCATGCAAGTCACTTACTGCGCTTGCCGCCCCGTAAGTCGACTTACTGAGTAACTTGCTTGCAAATATGTGTGCCTCCTGGCTGCTCGCATTGCTGACTTGCCCGTAGTCTTCCCAACTTAGTACGTAGCTGGTTGCCATGCTGCACTGCTTGCAGGGTCCAGGGTAGTGAACCGCGCATTGAGTGAGGTAGTGCTCTCCATCTGAACTACTACAGGCTGCAACGTCGGGAGACACGCCTTGCTCCCGGCAATCTGACCTGCGTAGGAACAAACGAGTAGACAAGCGTCTCACCGGGCATGGTGATCGATGTGTCTTAATGCTTGCTCCTCTAGTTGTCTGCAAGCTTGCGTCCATGTTTGCAGCGATGTTTGTTTTGCCTGGTCAGAGGCGGTTTTCTGCCGTGAGAAGCTTCGTGGATCATAGGCTTTTATCTGCTCCAGGTCGAGCTCCTGAGTGATCCAAAGTGGTCTCCCTGGGCTGGCTCGATGGGCGAGTGAGCATGCAGATCTATGGGGGATCCGGTGGTCGAACCCAGCTCTTTGGTAGCTGTTGTAGGCGCGAAAATTGGTGTCGTCGGAGACGGAATCAGCGCAGATCGCGGACGCATCCTGCATCGTCCGCAGGGTCACTTGCACGGAGAGACCAGGGCACGGTGAGTGCAGCGCGCGCCGTCTGGCGTGGGCGTTTCGGAGTGGAGGAGAGGCCGTGGTGCATGTCGGCTGAGATGTCGTTCTGTGGTCGTTCTCGTGGCCTGGCCTGCCGTGGTTCTCATGTCTCCCGCGCCGCGAAGTGTGGATGCTTGCGGCCGTACTGACAGGGAAGTAGCCCCGACCTGTACCCGGACTTCCACACGTAACCATGCATCTGCCAGGTCTCTCTGGCTGTGCCCTTGTGGCGTCCATGGGACCACTTGTCTCCCGCAGCTTTACCTCAGAGAAAGGCATCAGACTGCGTCGAAACGCAAGCAGTAAGCTCGGCGTTGAGAGTCGCCGCAGTGGCAGTGATGGTCCTGGCCCAGGCGGCTATTGAAGTTGGAATCTGACCTGCTCACCTATGCGCTTTCTGGCGCCTTCATGGACTCGTCACGTCGAACTTCGGGAGGCGCCAGCGGGCCCGAACGGCGTCCTGAACGCGGCAAGTGCGAGATGGAACAGTCATCCCGACGGCTCCCAGTGTGCCGAAAACAGCCGCCATCCCAGAGCTTTCCGACATCGCTGAAGCCGCCGAGTCGAGACAGCTCAGCCCTCCCTCATCACCACCAAGTCGGCCCCGCACTCGCCCTCCTCCGCGCGTCTAAGTCACCTCCCCGCGCGGCACTCAGCCACATCTACGCCGAGCAGTTCTGCCCCCTCCGCCGATCGGGAACGTAGACCAGGAAGTGACTCAGAAGCCGCAGCAAGGGCTCCAACCGGACGGGCTTGCCCCCGGGGCCGATGAGGAGGGATCTCGCAGGTCCCCGGCAAGTCGGTAGCGGGGTGCGCGATTCGGCAGCGAGGCGGCGGCGCACCCAGACCCCGGAGGAGTTCATAGCGCCCGCCTCGCCTTGCAGCCGGCTGGAGTCGCCCCCTGATGGATTACCGGTCCTGGATCGTCTCTGGCTCAGCGGACGGCCAGACATACAGGGGGCGGACTCCTGGGGTGCTCTGTCGTCCTGCCGCCCAACGTTCGAGCCGCCCGCCGCGCGGCTCGTCAGCGTCAGGGCACTTAGGTGCCCCGAAAGGCCGAGCAAGGGCCCTGTACGGGTGCTGAAGACGTACGACAAGCACCGGCGGGGGAGAGCCCCGAACCCTCTGACTCTGCCTGCTGGCCGAAGGCCCCTGCCGCCGCGCAGGTCAGGCTCGGCGAGGGCGCTCAGCGGCCGGTGGCGGGGGCGGGGGAGAGGCCTGCCCCGGAACTCGTCGGAGCAAGGCTTCGAGGCATCGGCGGCGGAAGGACGTCTCGGAGGGCGGGAGAAGCCGTCCTGGAAGGTGAAGAGCGCGACCCCGCCGCGACGCGCAGAATGGCTCTCACAGAATTCATTGAGGTTTCAAGTAGTTGGGTGTTCGAGTGGCCTCAAGGGGTCGCCGGGGGAGTGGTGTCCGAAAACGACTGTCGGCCCATGTCCGGTCCAGCGTCGCTTGAGTCGCTCTAGGGGCCGGAGTGCGTGCCCGAGCGAGCGACTGAGGGGCAGCGACCGTGCGGTTGTCGGGTCGCTCGGTGAGGACGGGAAAGAATCCCAGGTCAGAGGGGGGTCATGGCGGGCGCAGCGACTGAAGCGACCGAAGGTTTGGGTATATGGAGCCATTGGCGTGTGTGTGCGTGTGCGCGTACGGCTCATATATACAGAGCTTGAGTCGCTTCAGTCGCTTTACGGGGGTGGATGCGGCTCTGAGCTGGGGGTTTCTCAGCTACTCTCCCAGCGACCCAACTTCCGTGGGTCGCTGGCTGATTCACCGTGGGTCGCTGTACCTCTCTCCGAAGTCGAATCTTTGTTTTCCCATGAAGCTCACCCGGCTCACCAGCTTCGCTACGCTGTCTCCGTTGCTCGGTCGCTTCGGTCGCTAACGGGGGGTGCAGATGGCCTCTGAGCTGCATAACTCGCCCAGCTACTCAGGCCGGAGCGTGTCTTCCGCGCGGTCGCTGAGGACCGCGCGATGGTGCGCCAGTCAGGGATGGCCGGTTCACCCGCTGGCGCCGGGACGCAAGACGCCCGCGGCCAACTGCGGTGCCTGCCGGGAGGCAGGACACTCCTACCAGGGGTGTGCCTGCGCGGCGGCGGGCCGTTGGTGTCACGGGTTCCATGCGGCCACGCTCGACTTCGACAGGATCGAGCAGTGGTGGGGCGACCACCCGGGCCTCGGTGTCGGCGTCGCGTGCGGTGCCGCGGGCCTGGTCGTCATCGACATCGACGCGCACATACGCGAACTGCCCGCCCGCGACCGCCTGTTACCGGGCATCGCTATCCAGGACGACATCGACCTCACCGGACTGACCAACGGGTTCCACACCCTCGGCGTGCTGGCCGCCCTGCGCGGCGTCACCAGCCCGGCGCAGGACACCGGCACCCTGCGTGTCCGCACGCCCTCAGGAGGCCTGCACGTGTGGTACCGGGCCGCCGGCAGAATCCGCTGGCAGTGTTCCACCGGCTCCGGCGCCGGGCGCGCGCTGGCCTGGCAGGTCGACGTACGGGCGTACGGCGGCTACATCGTCGCGCCGGGAACGGTGACCGACGCCGGTCCCTACGAGCCCGTCGGACCGGTCCGCGAACCCGCCCCGCTGCCCGACTGGCTGGCCCGCGACCTCGAGCGCACCGGGCATCTGCCGCAGGCTCCGGCCTCCGCGCCCCGCCCGGTGCCCCCGCGCGCCCTGCAGGCCGTCGCGGCCGCGGGAGGTGGCCGGGGAGCGGCCAGGGGCGCCCTGGCCTCCGTACTGGCCGAGGTGGCGTCCTGCGCCGCCGTGGCCGAAGGGGCGGGATTCTCCGAGAAGTTGAACCGGGCCGCGTACACGGCGGGCGGCCTCGTCGCCGCCGGGCACATCGGCGCGGACGAAGCCCGGCAGCTCCTCGAAGAGGCGGCCGAAGGCGCGCGCCCGGGGCAGCACCAGCGGTGCGCCGCCATCATCCGAGGTGGTCTGCGCGCGGGCAGGCTACGTCCGCTGACCCCGAAAGGCCGCGGATGAGCCCGGACGAAAGGACCCTGTTCGACTTCGACGCGGAGGCGGTGGCCGCCCAGATCCTCGCCCGGCCAGCGGAGCCCACCGAGCCCGTCCCGGCCCAGGCCTCCCGGCGTACGGCCTCGCACGCCGCCGCCCGGCCGGGCGGCGGCGAGGCCACCGCCGAAGGGCTGCTGCCCGACTCGCTCAGCGACCGGGGCAACGCGAAGCTGTTCGTCAAGCTCTACTCCCGCGACTACCGGCACGTCCCCGGCCTCGGCTGGTTCCGCTGGGACGGCACCCGCTGGCAGATCGACGAGGACGACACCGTGCTGTGGGCCGCGGGAGACCTGGCCGAGGCCGTCGCCACCACCGATCCGCGCGGGGTGTACAGCGCGAACGCGTTGCAGCAGCACCGGCGCCGGGCGCTGAGCACCAGCGGCATCAACGCGATGCTCGCGCAGGCCAGGACCGCCCCGGGCATGGTCCTCAACTCGGCGCTCCTGGACGCTGACCCGTACGCGCTGTGCACGCCCGGCGGCGTCGTCGACCTGCGCACCGGAGCGATCCACGCGCCCGTCCCCACCCGGGACTTCCACTCACGGTCCACGACCGTCGCGCCCGAGCCGATGCGTACGCCGCGCTGGGACCGGTTCCTCACCGACACCTTCGGGGCCGGGCCCGAGGGCGCCGAGATGATCGGCTTCCTGCACCTGTTGCTCGGCTACTCCATCACCGGTGACGTCGGCGCCCAGGTCATGCCGTTCCTCTTCGGCTCCGGCAAGAACGGCAAATCGGTTCTCCTCGACGTGGTGATGCGCCTCGTTGGTGACTACGCGGACGCCGCCCCGCCCGGCTTCCTCATGGCCCGCCCCTTCGAGGGCCACCCCACCGACCTGGCCGAACTGCACGGCCGCCGGGTCATCGTGTGCAGCGAGGTGAAGCCGGGGGACCGGTTCGACGAGGCCCGCATCAAGCATCTGACCGGCGGCGACCGCATCAAGGCGCGGCGCATGCGGCAGGACTTCTTCAGCTTCCAGCCCACGCACAAGCTCTGGCTGCTCGGCAACCACCGGCCCGAGGTCGGCACCGGCGGCTTCGCGTTCTGGCGCCGGATGCGGCTCATCCCGTTCGAGCGGGTGGTGGCCGACGAGCGAAAGGTGGACAACCTGGCGGACGTCCTGGTGAGCGAGGAGGGGCCCGGCATCCTCAACTGGCTGATCACGGGGGCCCGGCGCTATCTCGGCGGGGAGAAGGGCCTGTTGGGCCCGGAGCGGGTGCGTATCGCCACCACCGCGTACGCGGAGACCGAGGACCACGTCGGACGCTTCCTGGCCGAGTCCTGTCGGCTCGAGCCGGCCCTGAGGGCGGAACAGGCCGGACTCTACGCGGCGTACAAGGCTTGGTGTCACAATGACGGGGCACCGGCTGTCTCGTCCCGCTCTTTCGCGGCGCGGGTACGCGAGGCAGTGGGGCTGGAGTCTCCGAAGGAGATGATCCTGTCCAATCAGCGCAAGTACTACCCGGGTATCGGGTTGGCCGCCGACGAGGAGACAGCATGAGTGCCCTCATCGCCGAGGACGAGATCGTCCACGAGGCCGGCCTGGTCTGGCTCGAGGACATCGGCGGCCTCGACTACGTCCGCCAGAGCCTGGACCGGCTGCCGACACGCAAGGGACGGCCCGCGTACCACCGCGACGGCCGCATGGTCGGGTACGCGCTGCTGGGGCCCGAGGCCAAACCGTCCCGCTCGTCGGGCACCTTCCGCCGCCGCGTGTTCTGGCTGCTGCCGCACGACCGGGACGCGGCACCCGACGGCCTCTACGCCACGGGCGCCCCGGCCGAGGCCGTCGACCCGCGCACGCTGTCGCCGGGCAGTAAAGGCCGTAAGACCGAGCGGTCGGAGGGCAGCCCTCCCTCCCCGCGCCGCCATGTGCGGGGAGTCTCGCTGCCGCTGTGAGGCCTTAAGCGCCCGTCTTCGAACCGAGGGGTCCTCAGGGGCGGGGGAGGAGCCGTGCTCGGACCGGTCAGAGGCTGCGGGCCGTGATGTCGCCCTGGGTGGCCGTCGCCTTGACGGTGAGGGCGGGCGAACCGCCGTCGTTGCGCAGCGAGTTGGCGATCCGGCCGAGTGTGGTGCCCGCGTCCAGCGACGCGGAGACACCGGGAGCCGCGACCACGGTGATGTCGCCCTGCTGGGTGCTGAGCGTGAGCGCGCCGCCGGTGGCCTCGTCGATGTTCACGTTGCCCCGCATGGTGCTGATCTCACCGGGACCGGTCAGCCGGCCGACCGTGATGTCGGCGTCGAGAGCGCTGAGGCGGGCGCTCGTGGCCTCGTCGATCTTGACCGTGCCGTGGCCGCCGTCGAGGACGACGTCGCCGAGCCGGCCCACGCCGCGGAACTCGGCGGCGGTGGCCCTCGCCTCGACGCGGGAACCGGTCGGCACCTGGACGGTGACCTCGACGGAACCAGGGGTGCCGAGGAGCCGGTTCTTCGCCGGTGCGGCCTCGATCCGCAGGACCCCGTCCTCGTACCCGACGGTGACCTGTTCGGCGGCCTTCACGTCGCGGCTCTTGGCGGCGTTGGCGGGCAGCACCTCGACCCTGGTGTCGGCCCGGTCGGCGGCGATGAACTGGATGCGGCCCGCGGGGATGTCGAGGACGGCGGCGACGGGGGCGGTGGTGGCGAACTTCTGCATGGCGCTCTCCTTGGTCCGTGATGCGTCCCGCTGCGCGGTCCGCTGTTTCCGATGAGGGAAAAGCTACGTTGCATTCATGAACTTGGCAACAGCATCGTTGCGTATCTGTGGAGTAATTGCAGTTAGACGGCGCTTAATCGTTGCAATGGGTCTTACGGAGAATGCAACATCGGTCCGTGTTGCTGTTGCAATGAGATGTGGTGAAAGCTATGCTGGGCGTCCACGACACGCAGGCACGAAGGAGAGCGACCCGATGCCCGGAGGCAGGCTCACTCAGCAGGAACGCCAGCAGATCGCGCTGGGGCTGGCCGACGGCGCCGCGTACGCGGAGATCGCCCGTCGCCTGGACCGCCCGACCTCGACCATCACCCGCGAGGTCATGCGCAACGGCGGCCCCACCGCCTACCGTGCCGAGATCGCGCACCGCGCCACCGAACACCGCGCCCACCGCCGCAAGCGGTCGGCCGCGCCCCGGGGGGCACAGACGACGCCGCTGCCCTACGGGCGCGACCCCGAGGCGGTGCGCGAGTACGAGGAGGTGTTCACCACCGTCATGATGACGTCGGGCGCCCCCAAGATGATGTCCCGCGTCCTGGCCTGCCTCTTCGTCACCGACGAGGGCAGCCTCACCGCGGCCGAACTCGTCCAGCGCCTCCAGGTCAGCCCGGCGACCATCTCCAAGGCGATCGCGTTCCTGGAGAGCCAGGGCCTGGTGCGCAGAGAGCGTGACGAACGCCGCCGCGAGCGCTACGTCGTCGACAACGACGTCATGTACCAGTCGATGATCGCGAGCGCCCGGGCCACCGCCGAACTCGCCGTCACCGCGCGCCAGGGCGTCACCCCGCTCGGCTCCGGCACCCCCGCCGCCGTCCGCCTGGAGAACATGGCCCGCTTCCTCGACTTCGTCTCCGAGAGCATCACCCGCGCCGCCGACCAGGCCCGCGACGTCCTCCACTCGCAGCCGGTGGCGCCCCCCGAGAGCACCGCCTGAACCGTCGGGTCCGGGGCGGTCACTGGTGCGGAACGGCGATGCCCGCGGCCCGCAGATTCGCCTCGACCAGGGCGGTCAGCCGGGCGATGGACGGCGACTGGTCCTCGCGGTGGTGGTTGACCAGCGCGTACCGGGAAACGGCGTCGGACTGGTCGCGGAAGCCGGTCGGCAGGGCCAGCAGCCCCCGGTTCGTGAGCAGCTTGTCGGCCAGCGCGGACGCCAGCTCCTCGATCCGCGGATCGTCCGGGTCCCAGGACCGCGCGTCCCAGCCACGCTTGGTCAGCTCCACCGTCTCGGGGTCGTCGAGCAGATGCTCCAACTGGGTCAGGAAGTTGTCGAAGAGCTCCGGGATCAGCGCCCGGGCCAGCACCATCGCCTCCCGCTGGGCGGCCACGTAACCGGGGCTGAAACCGAACGCGTCCAAGCGGTCGAGGACCGCGCACGCCCGGTCCGGGAGCAGGGCCCGATCGCCGTGGTCGAGGCGGTGCAGCCGGTCGCGGCGCGCCGTCAGGTCCTCGATCCGCTCGGTGAGCCGGCGGTGGACGTCGTCCAAGGTGGCCGCGAACGTCGCCGGGTCGCTGTCGAGCAGGTCGCCGATCTCGGCCAGCGGCACACCGGCCGCGGCCAGCGTCCGCACCTGCACCAGCCGGTACAACTCGCCCGAACGGTAACGGCGGTAGCCGGAACTGTCGCGCTCCGGTTCGGCGACGAGGCCGAGCCGGTGATAGTGGCGCACGGTCTTGATCGTCACTCCGGCGAAGGACGCCGCCTGACCGATCGTGAGCCCTTCTGCCATGCGTTCGGCGCACCTTTCCTGAGCCTGGGCGACCGCGCCCCCGGGCGCCGCGACCAGGTCGGCCGGACGATCGCACGGCGATCGCACGGCGATCGCGCGGTCGGGAAGACGATCACGCGGCAGAGAATACGCGTCCGCCTTCTCCCTGGTCCGGGCTTCCCGCCACGCGCCCCCGGGCCGTGCGTGACGCGGTATGGCCATTTCCGGACGGCGACCGCATGGCGACCTTGACCTTGACCTCGGGTCAACCTTGCAGGCTCTTCGCAAGGTCGGGCGGAACGGACGCGCAGCCGACGGGGCTGCCGCGCACGCCCGCACCGGAACAGGAGATGGACATGGACGTCGGCAACGGTTTCTCCGAGACGGGACTGCGTCGGCTGCGCGAGGTGCTGGCACGGCACGTCGACTCCGGGAGAATCCCCGGACTCGTCGCCCTGATGAGCCGGGGCGACCGGACGCACGTCGAGACGCTCGGGACCATGCGCCCCGACGGCGGCCCGCCGATGCTCCGCGACACGATCTTCCGGATGGCGTCCACCTCCAAACCGGTCACGACGGCGGGCGCCATGATCCTGCTCGACGAGTGCCGGATGCGGCTGGACGACCCGGTCGACCCGTGGCTGCCCGAACTCGCCGACCGGCAGGTGCTGAAGGACCCCGAGGGCCCGCTGGACGACACCGTCCCGGCCGAACGGCCCGTCACCGTACGGGACCTGCTCACCTCCACCTTCGGGCTCGGCGTCGACTTCGACTCGATGACCGCACCGATCCGGGCCGCGACCGTCGAGCGCCTCGACTACAGCGTGGCGTCGGGACCGGCCCCCGAACCGGACGAGTGGATGCGGCGCCTCGGCGAACTGCCGTTGCAGTACCAGCCCGGGGCGCGGTGGCAGTACGACCTCAGCAGCGAGGTGCTCGGGGTGCTGGTCGCCCGGGTCGCCGGACAGTCCCTCGAGACCTTCCTGCGCGAACGCGTCCTCGATCCGCTGGGGATGAAGGACACCGCCTTCCACGTGCCCGCCGACAAGATCGACCGGTTGCCGCCCCTGTACGGGCCCGATCCGGTCAGCGGCGAGTTCGCCGTGTGGGACGAGGCGGAGGGCGGACGGGCCAGTACGCCACCCGAGTTCCAGGGCGCCGGGGGCGGGCTCGTCTCCACCGCCGACGACTACCTCGCCTACTTCCGGATGCTGCTCGACCACGGCACGTACGGCGGTGAACGCATTCTGTCCCGGGCCGCCGTCGAGCTGATGACCACCAACCGCCTGACGCCCGCGCAACTGGCGGCGCGGGACGCGATGTTCGCCAAGGTCGCCCATGTCTCGTCGGGGCAGGGCGTCACCGGCGGCTGGGGCTTCGGCATGGCGGTCCGCCTCTGGCCCGACTACGCGCCCGTCGGCCAGTTCGGCTGGTTCGGCGGCACCGGAACCACCGCCTACGCGGACCCCACCCACCGGGTCACCGGCGTTCTGCTCACCCAGGTCGGCCTGTCCACCGCGGACTCGGCGCGTGTCATGACCGACTTCTGGACCATGCTCTACCAGGCCGTCGACTGATTCCGCGGGCCGCCGTGCCACCTTGGCCGCGGCGGCCCGGTCGCGGACCGGTCAGCGGGGGTCAGGCGGTCAGGACCGGGGCGTCGTACGCGTCGGTGATGATCGCCTCGACCTCCGCGAACACCTCCGCGCCCCGCTCGCCGGACAGGTCGATCGTGGTGAGCACGGACGACTGCACGACACTGGGCAGGAAATGGCGCAGCAGGACCGACGTCCTCTGGTCGAGGTCCGCGTAATTGCTGACGGCCTGCGACATCGAGTGCACGCCCGCGTAGGCGCCCACCAGGAGCTCGGCCGTCTCCTTCGGCACGATGTGCGGCAGCAGTTCGCCCTGTGCCTTGGCCACTTCGAGCAGGTCGGTCGTGCCCTTGCTCCAGTCGCTGAAGAAGACGCCGCGGTTGAGTTCGGCCGCCTGCTGGTCCATGGCGAGCCGGACACCCGCCCGCACCAGTGCGTCGTGCTGCAACCGGTAGGTCTGCAACAGCACGGTGTCGGCGAGCTCCTGCATCTTGCAGGCGCGCCCGGGGACGGAGCCCAGGCGGCGCCCCTGAGCCTCCATCACGCCGTAGGCGAGGTCCGCCTTCGACTGGAAGTGGAAGTAGAGAGCGCCCTTGGTCACGCCTGCGGTCCGCAGGATGTCCGTGATCGTCGCGGCCTGGTAGCCGCGCTCCTCGAAGACACTCGCCGCGGCGGCGAGGATATGCCGTCGTGTGCGGATGGCGCGGTCCTGCTTGGCCATGAGATCCACCACCTCCAGGGCGCGTGCCGGGAGCATCCCGTCGAGAAAAAAAACCGTCAAGTTCGTATCTTAGCCGCTCCGTCGACACCCCAGCAGGGGTGGGGCAGATCCGGTCTCTGTGATCTTCCGAGCAGGGCACCGGCAAAAAAACAGCCAAACTGGTTTGTTTTGAGGGGTCTGAATCACTCGCCCCTGCGCGTTTGACCTGCTTTTCTGGGCGCGGACGGCTCTACGAGGCCTCGAAGGGTTGCGGCCCGATGCGTTGACAAACCGCCCGGCCCGTTTTTTACTAGCGACGACAAGAGGAATGCTCCAGCGCGGAGCGGCAGGCGAACGGGGAGACCTCATGGACATCGACGTACTCGGCACACTCGCCGTACGGGAGCATGGCGTCTCGGTCACCCCGAGCGCGCCCAAACCCCGACAGGTGCTCGCACTGCTCGCGCTGAACGTCAATCAGGTGGTGCCGGTCAGCGTGCTCACCGAGGAGCTGTGGGGAGTTCAGCCACCGCGCAGCGCGCGCCCCACCTTGCAGACCTACGTCCTGCAACTGCGCGAACTCATCGGCGCGGCCCTTGAGCGGTCGGGCGGGACCGAGCAGCGGTGCGCCAAGGACGTCCTGATGACCGTGCCCGGCGGCTACCTCCTCAGGAGCGAGGAAGGAACCAGCGACGTCAAGGAGTTCGAGCGGCTCGCCGGCGCCGGATACCGGGCCATGGACGCCGAGGACTACCCCGAGGCCGCCCGGCGCCTGCGCGAGGCCCTTGCCCTGTGGAGCGGGTCCGCGCTGGCCGACATCCAGGCCGGTGTCCACCTGGAGCCCCAGATCAAGCGGCTGGAGGAGAGCCGGCTGTGCGCGCTCGACCAGCGCATCGAGGCCGACCTGCGGCTCGGCCGGCACCGCGGGCTGCTGGCCGAACTGACCGTCCTCATCAGCCGGTACCCCACGCACGAGAACCTGTGCGGCCAGTACATGCTGGCCCTGCACCGCTCGGGGCGGCGCGGCGAGGCCCTCAGCGCCTACCAGCGGCTGCGCACGACCCTGGTGCGCACGCTCGGCCTCGAACCGTCGGCGCCGCTGGTGAAACTGCAGCGCGCCATCCTGGTCTCGGGCCCGGACACCGCCGCCGCGCCGCTCACCCTCGCCGAGCGCGCCCAGACCTCCGCCGCCGGGCTCACGCGAGCGGGCTGACCGAGCGGGCGCGGCACCGGCCGCGCCGTGCGACGTGGTTCCGCCGGAACTCGAAGGACGCTCCAGGCGAGCCGCCCAGCATGACAGCACCTGTGCACACCGGAGGAGGGCCCTCATGTCAGGACGGTGCGGGCGCTCCGCCCGGCACACCGTGTCCGTCGGCGCTCCCGCGTCGGTCGTCTACGGGCTGCTCGCCGACGCGCCCCGCTGGCCGCTGTTCCTGCGGTCCTGCGTCCACGCCGAACGCATGGACGCGGACGCCCGCACGGACGAACTCCTCGTATGGACCTGCACGGACGATCAGGTGCGCGGCGCGCGGCTGCGGCGCACCCTGCGACCGGCCGAGCGCACCGTCTCCTTCGAGGAGTTCGCCACCGACGCCACCGACGCCACCGACCCGGCGTCCGGACCCGGTCCGCAGGCGTCCGGCACCTGGAGCGTCGAGCGCGACGACCCCGCGGGCGAGGGGCGCTGCCTGCTGACCCTGCACTACGAGCGGCTGGGCCCCGGACCCTTCGAGACCCCGCAGGCCGTGGCACGACAGGTGCGCGACCAGCTCGACCAGGTCGAAGAGATCAAGGCCGCGGCCGAACGCTGGGACACCTTCGACGAGTCGCTGCTGTCGCTGGCCAACAGCGCCCGCGTCGACGGCGCTCCCGAGCTGGTCTACGACCTCCTCCACCGCGTCGGGGACTGGCCCGAACTCCTGCCGCACGTCGACGAGGCGACGGTGCGCGAGGACCGGCCCGGCGTCCAGCGCGTCACCCTCGGCCTCGGCGCCCCGCCGACCGGCGAGCCGGTCACCGTCACCTCGGTACGGCTGTGCTTCCCCCACGCAGGCCGCATCGTCCACAAGGAGCAGGTCGCACACGAACTGGTCGCGGCGCACAGCGGCGAGTGGTCCCTCGTGCCGGACGCGTCCGGGCTCACCGTGACCAGTACGCACCAGGTGCTGCTGCGACCACAGGCCCTCGCGCCCGGCCCGCCGGTCGACGGCGCACCGGCCCGCCTGCGCGTCGGCGAGTGGCTCACCGGCACCGACCGGGAAACGCTCGCCCTGATCAAGTGGCACGCGGAAAGCCCCGTACGCCGACTGCGATGACAACCACCGAGGACGAGGGGAGGCCGACGATGGTCCGTACGCCGTCGCCCCGGGCCGCCGGACGGCAGCCGCGCGACGCGGCGCCGTCCGCGCCGCGCCTGGAGGCGCTGCTCGGCGACCCCGACGACCCCGCCAACCCCTACGGGCGCGCCGCGCTCGCCTCCGCGCGGCGCGCGCAGAGCCCCGATGCCCACGACGACGTGCTGGCCCGGGCGGTGCCCCGGAGCGAGGGCCCGGGCACCGACGCCGACCGGCTCGTCCGCGTGCTGCGCCCCCTGCTCCGCCGCGACCTCGCGCTCGGGCACGCCTGGGCGGCCCGGCTCCTCACCGCCACCCCGGCCCGCCCGGACGAGGGCGCCCGCGCCCTGCTCGGACCCGCGGCGCTGATCGCGGCGACGGGAGGCGCGCTGTACAGCACCGCCCGCCTCGTGGACGCCCGCGCGCCGCACGAGCCCGCCGTGCGTCAGTGGCAGCCGGCCCTCGCCGCCGTCTTCGCCGACCTGCTGGCCTGCGAGTGCCTGACCGCGACCGCCCTGCGCGCGACCCACCCCGACGACGGGGCGGACACCCTGCCCGTCGCCGTCGTCGGCCACCTCGTCCCCCAGCTCGTCGCCGATCTGCTGGACGACCTCGAACTGGTCCTGCACGAGACCGGGTTCGGCCCGGACACCACCGAACGCCGGGCCCTCGCGGCACTCCACGCGCAACGGCCCGCGGCGGGCGTCGACCGGGACGCCGCGGCGGCGCACCGGACCCGACTGGCGGAACTGGTGCGGACCCTCGCCGAGCCCGCCGAGCCCGCCGACTCCGGCGAACCCACCGAACCGGCCGAACGCACCGGCCGTGCCGCCGTCGCCGCCGGGGGCCAGGACCCGTTACTCCCGGACCTGTTCCGGCTGGACCGTCCCGCGGCGCGGCTCACCGCCCCCGCGGGCGGCGCCCGTTGGGGCCGGGCCCTCCTGTCGGTCCTGCCCGACACGGCCCGCCTCGCGGACGCCGAGGCGCGGGACCCGGCGGTGACCGCGCTCGCGCGCACCGCGCGGCGCCTCGCCGTGGAGCAGCGCGCGGTGCTGCGCGCGTGCGCGACGGCCCAGCCCGACGACCCGGCCCACCCGGCGGCCCGCGCCCTGGCCGACCGGTGCGCCACCGTGCTCCTGGCGGGCGCCGCCCTCGGGGTCGCGCGCGCCGCCGCGCGGAGCCGCGAGCCCTTCCTCGGCGGCCCCGACTGGATCCTGCTCGCGCTGGAACGCCTCGCACACCGGCTGGGCACCCCGCTGCCCGGACCCCAGGCCGCGCCGCACACCGGGGTGTGGACCGAACTGGCCGAGCGGACCCGGCGCGGCGTCGACTGCGACGCCCGCGCCACGAAGCTGCTGTGGTGAGGCACGAGTGAACCGGGAGACTGACATGACCACGCACCGGTCCGTGGCGCCACCCGTGCATCTGCCGGGCCCCGACGCCCCCTGGGAGCACGTCCACGAACGGGCCCGCGCCACCGGCCGGGTCGTGGTGCACACCACCTGGGGCGAGTGGCTGTACGCCGCCCTCCTCGACCCGGACCTGCGCACGATCCTCGGGCAGGACTGGCCGCGCTACCGGCAGAGCCCCACCGCCGCGGGCCGGTTCACCTTCGCCGTGTCCCGCATGGTCATCAAGTACACGGCCGCCGCCGTCCTGGAGGCCGCCCCGGCCGACCTCGACCTCGCCTACCAGCCGGGCGGCCGACCCGTGCTGCGCGGATACGGCGAAGAGCTCCACCTCAGCCTCGCCCACACGGAGGAGCTGGTCGTCGTCGCCGTCAGCACCGGCGGACCCGTCGGCGTCGACACCGAATCCACTGAACGGCAGGCCTCCTACGCGCTGTTGCGGGACCAGGTGTGCACCGCCGAGGAGGCCGCCGAGCTCGACGCGCTGCCCGAGGACGAACGCCGGGCCCGCTTCCTTCGGCTGTGGACGCTCAAGGAGGCGTACACGAAAGCGCTCGGGCAGGGCATGCGGCGGCGGTTCAACGCCGTGGGGTTCACCTGGGACGGCGAGGGGCGCGCCACGCTCGCCGGGCACGCCGCCGAGGCGCGCGACTGGTCCTTCGCCACCCATCTGGTCGGCGGTCGCTACCTGGTGAGCGAGGCCCACCGCGGCCGGCTCCTCGAAGCCCGCTCGCGACGGACTCCGGGGGAACTGGTGGCACCGTTCGCCGCGCACCTGCCGGCCGTAGAGTGCCCGGGGCCGGGGGACCCCGCCGGACGATGAGGCCCCGCCGCCGCACGCGCTCCTCGTCCCCGCACGGCGCGACGTACCGCGCCCACCGACGGAACGAACAGGAGGGCGGGGAGCGGAGCCACCACGCGACCGCGACCGTGGCGCCCGTGGTCCGGAGCAGCGCATGAACAGCCATCAGCCGCACGCCGACACCGTGCCCGTCGTGCTCCACGAACCCGGCGGCGCGTCGCCCGCCGCGCCGGTCCTGTTCGAGCTGTGCGAACCGGTCGAAGCGGCACAGGCCGAGGCCGTCGCCGCCCGCCTCGCGCTGCGGCACCGGAGCTGCACGGTCTCCCTCGACGACGACGGCACCGGCCGCCACCTGCTGCGCCTCACCCCGGACGCCACCGCGCCCCTGGCGGCACGGGCGTCGGCCGTCGAGGAACTCCTGGCGGATCTGCTGCAACCGCCGGGCGCCGAGTCGATCCCGGTGACGGGCCATCAGCGCGACCTGCTCACCGCCGCCCTCGCGAGCCCCGCAGGACCGGGCCGACACGTCGAACAGCTCTGCTGGACGTGGGCGGGGCCCCTGAACGTGCCGCTGTTCACGGCCGCCTGGCAGTCCGTGGCCGACCGGGAGGCCGTGCTGCGCGCCTCCTTCGACTGGACCGCGGCGCCCCGGCTGGTCATACACGAGCACGCGTCCCTGGAGATCGCCCGGCACACCGCGGCCACCATCGGCTGGAGCGAACTGCTGCGCAGGGACCGGGAGCGGGAGTTCGCGCTGCACCGGCCGGGGCTGCTGCGGCTCTCCCTGCTCGACGGCCCGCACACGGCGCGGGCGACGACCCGCGTCCTCATGAGCTACCACCGCGCCCTGCTCGACGAACGCGGCGCGTACCTGCTGGTGCGGGAGTTCTACCGCGCCTACCTCGCGGACGGCTCGGTGCCGGGCGGCGAGCGGCGGCCCGACATCCGCGACCACGCCGACTGGGTCGCGGGCCGCGGCATCGACGGCGCACGGCGGTTCTGGACGGCGGCGGGCCCGCCGCGCCACGCCGCGGTCAGCCCCGGCAGGCCCGGCGGGGTCACCCACCAGGGCGGCACCGGCCGCGTCCAGCGCAGGCTGCGGCCCCACCACACGGCACGGCTGCGAGACTGGGCCGCGCTGCAGGGCGCGGGGGAGAGCAGTGTGCTGCACGCGGTCTGGGCGCTGCTGCTGTACCGCGCGGCGGGCACCCGTGGGCCCTCCCTCGTCAGTTTCGACGTGCACTTCTCCGGCCGTGACCTGGCCCTGCGGGACGCCGCCGCCGTACCGGGACTCCTGGGCAGCGCCCTCCCGATGACCGTGACCGTCGACCCGGCCACCCCGGTGGAGGAGCTGCTGTGGCAGGTCCGTGACGCCGTGCTCGACCTGAGCGCGTACGCCTGGGTCTCCGGCGACCGGGTCCGCGGCTGGAGCGGGCGGGGGGACGACCCGCGGCTGACCGACACCCTCGTACGGTTCGACAGCCGGCCCGAGCTGCCGCCCGCGCTGCTGTCCGAACTCGCCGCCCGCGACATCGAGGTGGACGTGCCGCGCGAAGTGGGCACGGACACCAGCCTGCCGGTGACGCTCGTCGCCCAGCACGACGCCGTCGGCGGACTGCTGCTGACGGCGACGCACGACCGGGCCGAACTCTCCGACGCCGACGCCGCGCAGACCCTGTCGCAGTGCGTGCACCTGCTGCGCAGCCTGTCCGAGCGGTCGGGTCCCGGCGGCACCGTGGGCGAGGTCCTCGCCCTCCTCGAGAACTCCGAGGTGCCGCGCGTGGCCCGGCACTCGCCCGTGGCGCCGGGCGCCGAGGCACGGGTGCTGCGCCGCGGCGGACCGCACGCGGACGTCATCTGCCTCATCACGGTGCCCGGTGTCGCGCCCGGCACCCACGAGGCACTGGTACGCGCCTACGACGGACCGGAACACGTCGTGACGCTGAGCCCGGGGGAGCCGGCCGACGCCCTGCCCGCGGCCGTGACGCGGCTCCTCGGCCCGCGCGGCCGGCTGGTGGTGTGCGGCAGCGGGCCCGCCGCGTGCGTGGCGTACGCGATCGGCCGGGCCCAGGCCTCGGCCACCACCGCGACGACCGTGGTCATGACGGGGGTCGGGGACGCCGAGAGCAGCGCGGACGCGCTCGCCCGCGCCCTGGTCAGGCGTCGCGCCCGCGACGGCTGACGCGGTGCGCGCGACCGGCTCCAGCGGGACGAGAGCGGACGTCGAGCGGCGGCGTGGACGCTGGCCCCCACGCCACAGGAGGGGCCATGGGCGAGGTGAACCACGGCAGGCTCGGCATCCGCGTCGAGCGGGGCCGCGCGAGCGACGAGGAGCTCGCCGTGCTCACGGTCGTCCTGCTGGCCCTGCGCGCGAGGGCGAGCCGCGCGGAACGGCGCTCCGACCCCCGCCGTCGGCAGCCGCGGATGGACGACTACCGGGCACCGCACAGTTGGCGCTGAGCGGACCCGCGCGGCCCCGGCCCGCACCGGACGGCCCCGCCCGTACGCAGGAGAACGACACCGATCCAGGAGGGTCCAGCATGACCAGCGAGTCCCGGACCACGTGGCAGGAGACGCTCGAGGGCGCCGCGGCCGACGTACGCGCCACCGTGGTGGGGGAACTCGCCGCCGTCCTGCGCGTCGACACCGACCGGATCGACCCGCACCGGAGCTTCCAGGGGTTCGGCCTCGACTCCATCCGCATCGCCGAACTGGTGGCGGCCGTCAACGCCCGCTACGGCACCGGCGTCATGGCCGCCGCGCTCTACGACCACCCGACCCCCGACGCCCTGGCCCACCACGTGCTGGCCCAGCTCACGGCTCCGGCGCCCCGCCCCGTCGGCCCGGAGACCGGGACCGGCGCGGAGTCCGAGGTGCGCGCCACGCTGCGCGGGCAGTTGGCGGACATCCTGCGCTGCGACCCGCGCGACATCGACCCGTCCGTGCCCTTTCCCCAGCTCGGCCTCGACTCCCTGCTCGCGGGCGAGTTCGTGGCCCGCGTCAACGCCACCTTCGGTCTGTCCGAGCGGCCCGCCACGCTGTACGAGCACCGTGACCTCGCGGCGATGGCCGCCTACATCGCGGGCGCCCCGACCGGCGCCGTACCGGCAGCTCCCCGGCCGGTGGCCGCCGCGGCCCCGACGGCCCCGTCGGCCCTCACCGCGGACGAGGTGACCGCGCTGCTCGACGCGGTGCGCGCCGACATGCTCACCGTCGACGAGGCGACCGCCCTGCTGGCGTCCCGGCCCGCCTGACCAAGGACCCCCATGGACACCAGCGAGATACTCACCCGGTTCAAGAGCGGCACGCTGGCCCGGGAACAGGCGGTGACCCTGCTGACCGGGCGCCCCGGCGCCCCCGCCGGAGAACCACCCGCCGGAGAACCACCGGCCGGGCCGCCGCCGGCGGACGCCGCCCCCGCGCACGACACCCGTCCACCCACGGCGCCGGTACCGCAACCGCGCCGGCCGGTGCCGGACGCGTACGCGATCACCGCCCTGCACGGGTGGTTCCCGCACGCGGACGATCTCGACGCCTACTGGCGCCTCGCCCTGACCGGTGACGGCGAGCGGCGGGCCGCCCCCCTGCCGGACGCCGACCGGTTCGACGCCCCCTTCTTCGGGATCGCCCCGGACACCGCGCCCCGGCTCGCGCCCCAGGAGCGGGCGTTGCTGGAGACGGTCTGGCGGGCCCTGGAGGGCGCCGGGTACGTCGGCGCCCGCCTCGACGCCTTGACCACGGCGGACGGCGAGCCCCGCTCCGTCGGCGTGTTCCTCGCCCACGGCCACCTCGGCGCCGCCGACGACACCGCCGCCACCGCACGCTGCGGCGGGGCCCTGCCCGGACGTCTTTCCGCCTTGCTGGACCTGCGCGGACCGAGCCACTGCGTCGACAACGGCGCGCCGTCCTTCCTCACCGCCCTGCACCTCGCGACCACGGCGCTGCGCACCGGCGACTGCGCGGCGGCCCTGGTCGCCGCCGTCGACGCGGTCCCCGTGGCCTGCGCGGGCGCCGTGCTCGTCCGGCCCCTCGCCGCGGCGCGGGCCGCGGGGGACACGGTGCACGCGGTCGTGCGCGGCGCCGCCGTCGCCCACGCCGGACGCGCCGCGCCCGGCGACACCGACGCCCGCCTCACCCGGCGGGCCCGGACGGCGGCGGGCCTCGCCCCCACCGACCCCACCGACGCCGCCGTGTGCGAGACACGGGACGGCGCCGGTGACGCCGGAGCCGCCACCGGGTTCGCGGCCCTCGGCCGCGCCGTCCTCCAGCTCGGTCACGGCACCCTGCTCCCGGCGCCCGGCCGGGCCGCGGCGGTCGCCTGGCCGCGCCCCCGCGACCCGCAAGGACACCCGCTGCCACGCCGCGCGTCCGTCGCCGTCCGCGGGGAGCACGGCGCCGCGGCCCACGTACTCCTGGAGGAGCCGCCCGAGCACCACCCCCGGACCCTGGACACCGTCACGACGCTGTCCCCAGAGCCCCACCTGATCCTGCTGTCGGCGCCCACCCCGCTCCATCTGGCGGCCACCGCACGGCGGCTCGCCGACCGGCTGAGCGCGCCCGGGGACCCCGCCGCAGCCCTGCCCGCACTCGCCGACCTCGCGAGGGAACTACGTATCGGCCGCGCCGCCCTGCCCTGCCGACTCGCCCTGATCTGCCGTACGACGGACGAAATGGCCGACAGGCTAAGGGAGTTCGCCGGGACGCCGGACGGCGCACCCGGCGACCCCGCGCACAGCGCCGATCTGCGGGGACGCGGCGCGGACGACCTCCTCGACGCGGAGCTGCCCGAGACCGCGTCCTACCTCGCGGCCCTGCGCCGCGGCGGCCATCTGGCGGCGCTGGCCAGGCTCTGGCTCGCCGGGGTCGACGTGACGCGCGGCGAGGAGACCCACGGCCGCCCTGTCGTGCCCCTGCCCGGCTCCGCGATGCTGCCCGGCCCGCCGGGCGCCGCGCGCCCGACGAGCGACGGCCTTGCCCGATGACCACGACCATGACCGCGACCACCGTGACCGAGCAGCCGTACGCCGCCGCGCCCGCGCCGCTCGCCGGGACCACCGCGCCCGTGAAGATCTGGCTGTGCCCGAACGACGATCTCCCACCGGACCTGGCGAGCGTCCTGGCGAAGAACTGGCTCGACGAGGAGGAACAGCGCACCGCGGGCCAGTTCCTCTTCGAACGCGACCACCGGCAGTACCTCGTCGCCCACACCCTGGTCCGGCGGGCGCTCGCGCTGGAGGCCGGGCTCGCCGAGGCGGAGCTGGTGATCTGGCGCTCCCCGCGCGGCCGTCCCTTCCTGCGACCGCTGCCCGGCGGGCTGCCGCGCGGCGGCGGCCATCTGGACTTCAACCTGTCGCACGCCAACGGCTACAACCTGCTCGGCATCGTGCGCAGGCACCGGGTCGGTGTGGACGTCGAACTCCTCGGCAGGGACGCGCAGGCCCTCGACACCGTCGCCTCCACCTTCGCGCCCGAGGAGCGGGAGTGGGTCACCCACGCCGCGCCGGGCCGCGACCGGGACCGCCGGGTGCTGCGGCTGTGGACCCTCAAGGAGGCCTACTCCAAAGCACGGGGTCTCGGACTCGGGCTGCCCTTCGACGAGTTCGCCTTCACCCTCGCCGACGGCAGCGGCGTGACCGGCTTCCGCGCACCGCCCGGCGACCCGTTCGCCCGCTGGCGGTTCCTGGAACTGGAGCCGGTCCCCGACGTGCTGGTCGCGATCGCCGTCCCCGCCAGCACCGGCGCCGACGAACCGGTCGCCCTGCAACTCCACCACGGCTTCCCCTGGTCCCGCGCCGCCCCGCACCACATCGACCTGCCCGAACCGTTGGGCAGCCCCGCCCCGTGAGCGCTGCCCACGGGATACGGGCACCAAGGCGCGTGGACTTCGGCTAGAGGGCAGCTAGAGGAAAACGCGCCGGACGGCGGTCCCCGCTAGCGTGCTCGACGGCGCGGTTTTGGGACGCCGGAAGGAACTCGGACCAGGAACTCGATGAGGGTGGAGGACGCCGTGCAGATCAAGATTCTCGGTCCGTTGAGCGCCGAGGTGGACGGCACCTCGATCGTCCCGACGGCCGGCAAGCCCCGGCAGATCCTGTCGCTCATGGCGCTGTATCCGGGCCGGGTCATGCCCGTGCCCACGCTCATGGAGGAGCTGTGGGACACCGCGCTGCCGGCGAGCGCGCTGACGACGCTCCAGACCTACATCCTGCAACTGCGCCGCAAGCTCGGTACGGCCATGGGCCCCGGCGCCCCGGCGGGCGTCCGCGACGTCCTCGCCACCCGCCACGGCGGCTACCTGCTGCAGATCCCGGAGGACAGCGTCGACGTCTACCGGTACGAGAAGCTGGCGCGGGAGGGCCAGACCGCCTTCGCCACCGGGGACAACGAAGTGGCCGCCGCCCGCTTCCGGTCCGCGCTCGACCTGTGGTCCGGCGCCCCCCTCGTGGACGTGAAGGCAGGGCCGGTCCTGGACATCGAGGTCAGGCGACTGCGCGAGAGTCGCCTGGTGACCGTGGAACGCCGGATCGACGCCGAT
Source organism: Streptomyces sp. NPDC102406 (assembly GCF_044765725.1). Classification (NCBI taxonomy): domain Bacteria; kingdom Bacillati; phylum Actinomycetota; class Actinomycetes; order Kitasatosporales; family Streptomycetaceae; genus Streptomyces; species Streptomyces sp. NPDC102406. The sequence continues at coordinate 61,497 of NZ_JBIWKP010000013.1, forward strand.
CTGCGTCTGGGCCGGCACGCCGAACTCATCGCCGAACTGACTGATCTGACGGTACGTCACCCGCATCACGAGGGGCTGCACTCGCAGTCCATGCTGGCCCTGTACCGCTCGGGACGGCAGGCGTCCGCCCTCGCCGCCTACCGCAGGCTGCAACGCGCCCTGGTCGAGGAGCTCGGCGTCGAGCCGTCCCCGCAGCTCCAGCGCATGCACCAGGCCATGCTCGCCGTCGACCCGCAGTTGGACGTCCTCGCGGGCCCGCGCAACAGCTCGACCTTCGACCTGTTCGCGGCCTGAGACCGCCGCCCGGCACAGACCCCCGGACCCCCGGCCCCTCCCGGCCGGGGGTTCGGTGCGTCATGGCCAGTCGTCGTCGGATGCCATGTACCGCCCCGCCCCCCGGGAGGTGCCGCTGCCCCGGAGCACATCGCGGTGCACAGGAAACAAGTACGTCATGGGCGACCCCCGAAAGGCTGGACGAGGCGCGGGCGCGTGCGCCGGCCGACGGTTCTTGAGATCCTGCCCTGATCCGCTGGACGTCCGCTGGACCTCCGCTGGAGAAACAGGTGAGCCGGGCCCGAGGGCCGGGGCACGGCCGTGGCAAACGTTTGCCCGGCTGTTGCCCGCCGCTCTACGCTCGACGCGGTCATCAAGACACCGGCCGCTCGCGGCCCGCCGCCCGCCGCGGTGCCCGTGTTCCCGGAGGGAAGCCGCTTATGCTCCGACAGCCCGCGTTCGGCCGACGCCTGCGGAAGATGCGCCTCGCGCAGGGACTCTCCCAGACCGCCCTCGCCGGCGACGGCATGTCCACCGGCTACCTCTCCCGCCTGGAGTCGGGCGCCCGTCAGCCCACGGAACGGGCCGTCGCCCACCTCGCCGCGCGCCTCGGCGTGCAGCCCGAGGACTTCGAGGAACCCGCGGGCGGCTCCCTCGCCAACGCGCTCACCCTCGCCGCCTCCACCGGCGCCGACGACGCCATGGACACCCTGCGCGACGCCCTGGCCGCCGAGGCCCACGAATCACCGGTGCTGCGCTGGCAGACCCTGTGGCAACTCGCCCGCCACCGCAGGCTCCAGGGCGATCACGCGGCGGAGCGGGCCTACCTGGACGACCTGGTCCGCCTCGGCGACGAGGTCGACGTCCCCGCACTGCGCGTGCGCGGCCTGAACCGGCTCGCGCGCTGCCTGCGCACGCTGGGCGAGATCTCCGCGGCCCTCGACGCCGCCGGCACCGCCCACCGCCTCGCCCGGGAGCACTCCCTGGGCGTGGAGGACCGGGCGGGGGTGCTCCTCGCGCTGGTGTCGGTGGAGGCCGAGGCGGGCCGGCTGCCGGACGCCCGCGCGCACGCCGACGAACTCACCGCCCTCGTCGAGGGCCGCACCGACACCCTGTGGGCGGAGGCCGTCTGGACCGCCGCCTCCGTCCGCACCCGCCAGGGCGACTACCAGGGCGCGCAGCACTACCTGGAACAGGCGCTCGACCGCTTCCCCAGCAGTGAGGACCTGGTGCTGTGGCTGCGGCTGCGGCTGAGCGCGGGACGGCTGTACCTGCTGAAGACACCCGCCGACCCCGAAGCCGCCGAGGGATGCGCCGTCGCCGCCGGACAGGCCCTCGCCTTCGTCGGCAGCGACGGACTGCGCCAGCAACTGACCGCGCTCAAGGCCGACATCGCCTTCCGGACCGAACGGTACGACGAGGCGCGCGTCCTGCTCGCCGAACTGGAGGGCAGGCCCCTGCGCATGACCTACGTCGATCAGGTCAGGCTCGACGTCCTGCGCCACCAACTGCGCGTCCTGGCAGGCGACATGAGCGGCGTGGACGGGCTGCGCGCGCTCGCCGAACAGGCCCAGGCCGACGCCATGATCGACCTCGCCGCCGAGATCTGGCGCATCCTCGCCAAGACGCTTTCCGAGCTCCAGCACGGTTCGACCCCCTCTGCAGCGCCGTCGGCCACGCTGCCCGGTCAGGCAGCATCCACGTAGACGGAGGGACACCCATGAAGAACTCCCGTACCACCGCGGGCATCGCCGCGGCCGCCGCGCTGGCCACCGGCCTCGTCCTCGCGGGCACGGAGTCGGCCACCGCCGCGCCCCAGTGCATCTCCTCGCCGACGCAGTTGGAGCAGAGCCTCCAGCAGGCCGTCGCGGCGGAGCGGTCCGCCGACTCGGGTGAGCTGGCACCCACCACCGTCGGCAGGGTCTGATGACCGGCACCGAGGACGGCGCGGGCACCTCGTGGTGTCCGAGCGGCGTCGCCGACGCACCGGAGTCCGTGCTCCTCGGAGTGCGCTCCGGCGCGGACGGACAGGTGGCCTACCTGGCCGAACCCGTGCCGGCCGCCACCGCGCTCGGCATGGTGCCCCCGGACATCGAGCCCCGCAGGATCCTCCGGTTCGCCTCGCACTGCGTCGCCTCGTGCGCCAACCGGCGCGGGAACGACTGCACCCTGATCGAGCGGGTCGTGGCGGGCTTTCCCGAGCAGGAGTCCCACAGCGTCCCTCGGTGCCATCTGCGGGCGGACTGCAAGTGGTGGGGGCAGGCGGGTCTCGCGGCCTGCCGTCGCTGCCCCGCCGTGTCCACGCGCCACCACACCGACGACGAACGCTCCGCCCTGGTGGCCGACCCGGCCGCCACCGCGGACGAGATCGACGCCCATTTCGCCCACAGCGGCTGAGTGTCGGTGATGACATGAGCGCCCCGGGGCCCGCCATGCCCCGGGGTGCTCACGTCGCGGCCGGCTCGGAGGCGTGCTCCTGAGCGGCGGTCCGGCCGACGGGGCGGCCCGTCGTCAGGGTCCGCACCTGGCGGCTGCACAGTGCCGCCGCCGTCACGCCCACCACCAGGGCGGCGCCCGCGAGCAGCGTGGTCCGCACACCGAAGTGGGTGGCGACCGGGCCCGCGGCCATCTCGCCGAGCGGCAGCGCGACGAACGAGCCGAGCGCGTCGTAGGAGTAGACCCGCGCCAGCCGGTCCGCCGGGATGTTCTCCTGCAACGACACGTCCCAGGCCACTCCGAACTGCTCCAGGGCCGCGCCGTTCGCGAACATCGCGACGCTGAGCAGCAGGGCGCCGGGCGCCTCGGCGAGCACCACGAGCGGCAGCGACTCGATCGCCACGAGGGCGACGCCGACCAGCAGGGCGTGCCGGATCCGGGACCGGGCGGCCACCACTCCGCCGACCACCGCGCCCAGCATCTGCGCGGCCAGCACCACGCCCCACACCCCGCGCCCGAACGTGTCGTCGGCGACCACCGGGCCGAGCACCTGGATGCCGCCCGCGACCACCGCGTTGACGACCATGAACTGCACCACCACGATCCACACCCAGCGGCGTGCGGTGAACTCCTTCCAGCCCTCGGCCAGTTCGCGCAGCGGGCGGACCCGTTCGGCGGGCGCGGTGGGTCGTTCGTCGGCCACCTTCACCGCGGTGAAGAAGGCGGCGGCTCCGCAGAACGCCACCGCGTTGCCGAGCAGACCCCAGCCGGGGCCGAAGACAGCGGCGACGATGCCCGCCAGCGACGATCCGGCGATCGCACCGATGTTGGTGGCCATGCGCATCACCGCGTTGGCCGGGCGGAGCATGTCGTGCGGCACGGTCTGCGGCGTGAGCGAGGCGGAGGCGGGCAGCGACAGGGCCGCGAGGGCGCCGTTGAGGACGCTGAGCACCACGAGCAGCGGGATGGAGGTCGCGTCGAGGAGCACGCTCACCGCGATGGCCGCCTGCACACCCGCCGCGGCCAGCGCCGACCCTTGCAGGACGAGCGTGCGCCGTACGCGGTCCGCCACCACTCCGCCCACGAGGAGCAGCGCCACGTTCGCCAGCGACCTCGCCCCGACCACGATGCCGAGGTCCGTGGCCCGGCCCGTGGTGTCGAGGACCGCGAAGGCCAGGGCGACCGGTGCCATCGCGTTGGCGAAGTACACCAGCAGGCGCCCCGCTGCCAGGTTCCGGAACGACCGGTGCCGCAGGGGAGCCCAGGAGCCGGTGCTGTCCGTTGTGCCGTTCATGCGCGCGCGAGCTCCGCTCCGGCCCCCGGGGCCATCGTCCGTGTACCGGTCGCCGGGCCGACGGCGAAGTGCACCCGCGAGACCGAGATGCCCAGGTCCTGGACCGCGTAGGGGCAGAAATAGTATGCCTGCGGCGTCGCCGCGGGAGCCACCGCGAGCGTGAACGTGGTCCGCACCCGCTCACCGGGCGCGCTCGCCTCCACCCGGCGCAGCACCGGGCCGGCCTTCGCGTCCAGGTAGACCGGCAGCACGATGCCCAGGTTGACCGTGCCGGCCCGCCGCGCCACGGTCTCCACGACCACGTCCAGGGTTCCGCCCGCGACGACGGTGTCGGACGCCGTCACCTCCAACAGGGCCGCTCCGTCGTGGGAGTTGGCGACGTCGCCGCAGCGGGCGCACACCACCTGCACCGTGTCCGTGATCGCGGGCACCCGGCCGCGCCTGCGGTAGGCCCGCTGCGGACGCCCGCAGGCGCAGGGCACGTCCAGGTCGTAGGGCGCGTCGGCGACGCTGCGCTCACCGAAGTAGGTGGGGAAGCGCAGGACCGGGTCGTCGTGGTGCTTGGCGAAGCGGTGGGCGAGCGCCAGGTCGAGGGAGGTGGTCTCCCGGGCGATCGCCGCCGCGGACTCGGCGGCCTCCGGCGCGGCGAGCGCCACGGTGCGCACCACGTCGTGCAGCAGCGTGTCCGCGAGAGCGCGCAGCCGGGGCCGCAGCGGGTGGTCGGGGCCGAGCAGTCCGCTGTCGAGGAGCCCGGTCAGCCGGGCGCCGAGCGCGTGCACGTCGGGACCGTCGCCGGGACCCGGCTCCTCGCCGACCGCGGTCCGCGGTGCGGGCGCTCCCGAGGACTCCAGGCCCACCTGCGTGAACGCCGGGTACGGATTGATGTCGCCCAGCGCCTCGTTGACGGCCGACGCCGTGTTGCCGGCGCCGCGGGCACCGTCCAGCCACACCAGGTTCTCAGGGCGCTGCCCGTCGCAGGCGGTGAGCGTGGCGAGGACGGTCTGGGCCGGTCCGTCGAGCGCGTTCAGCAGGATCAGGTACTTGGGGTCGTACATGGCGTGCCCGGCCGTCGCCCCGCTGAAGCAGTTGGCGAGCACCAGCTCGGCCGCCCGGATCGAGCGGGCCGGGATCAGCTTGTCCATGGGTTTGGTGCAGCCCAGGCCGTAGGCGCACTTGGGGCCCGGGGCCCCGGGGGCGGCCGCGACCGGGCTCGCCCCGCACAGCGTGAACTGGCCCAGGTTCAACTGGTCGTCCTTGCCGTTGCCGTGGAAGAGGACCCGGCGCCACACCCGGCCGAGGGCCAGGTCCCTGACGTCCAGGCGGTGCACGTCCTGCGCGCCGCACCACACGTCCGCGCCCGCCGCCGGGGCGGCCGTGTCCAGCTCGGAGACGACGCCGACCTCGGCGTCCGCCGCCACCCGCGCGTACTGCTTGGCCACCACCCAACTGAGACTGTGCACGTCACGGCCCGTCACCTGGAACACCGCCCGCCCCGCGGTGTGCGCGGCGTCGAGCAGGGGCTGGATCTCGTCGCCGCGCAGCCGCGCGTACGTGCCGAGCAGCAGCACCGACCCCTCGGCGGGCAGCTCCCGCGCGTCCCGCACCCAGCGGCGGGCCAGCGGCCGGGCGAGAGCGAGGAGCGCCTCGGGCAGCGCCGGGTCCAGGATCAGACCGGTGTCGGCCGGGGCGGGGGCGCGGCGGCCGGTGTACACCTGCTCGGCGAGCGCGATGCCCTCCAGCAGGTCGGCGCGGTCCCCGGTCCACACCGGCAGCGGCCCGTCCGGCCCGAGCGCCTGCACCGCCCGTGCGTAGGCGTCGAGTTCGGTGTGCGCGGTGAAGACGCTCATGACGCGGACCCCTCGCCCGCCTGGGCCACCGTCAGCTCGAAGTGGCGCAGCACCGCGTGCATCCGCTCCTCCACCTCGGCGGCGGTGGCCCCCTCCACGTGGACGTAGCCGGTGGAGGCGTGCGAGGCGCGCGGCGGGTCGAGGACGTCGCCGACGGCGGCCGTCAGGTGCGCGCCGATGACGCCCGGCAGCCGCAGCAGCTCCTTTTCGGAGCTGATGTGCGTCACCCGGCCCGGCGCGGTGGGCAGCAGCAGGTCGCCCACCGCGCGGTCGCGGGTGTAGCGCGGGTGCGGCACCCGGTCCACGTAGGTGTCGAGGATGACGTGGAGGAAGTCGAAGCCGTAGGCCAGGCCGTGGTTCATCGGCACCTCGCAGCCGCTGAGCCGCGCCGCGACCTCGCTCATCACGAACGAGCCGTCGTCCCTGAGGAAGAACTCGCCGTGCAGATAGCCGTGCGGGATGCCGAGGCCGTCGGTGAGCCGCTGCGCCAGCTCCCGGGCGTCGACGGGGATCTCCTCGCTCGGCGCGTACGTGATGTTGGCGTTGATCTTGCCGTCGAGGACCTCCAGGATCGGCACCGGGTTCTTCGACAGGTACGCGTCCAGGACCACGCCGCGCGCGATCACCGCGCAGAGCTGGAACTCCTGCCCCTGGATGTACTCCTCCGCCATCCACTCCAGGGCCGGGGCGAGGTCCGGCACGCCCGCCACATCGGCCGGGGTGTCGAGGCGGTAGGTGCCGATGCACGAGTCGGCGTCGACCGGCTTGAGGATCACCGGCCAGCCGGACTCCTCGCCGAAGGCGACCACGTCCTGCTTGGAGGCGACCGCGCGGTAGCGGGCGTGCGGGATGCCGAGTTCGGCGTAGCGGTCCTTCATCGTCGTCTTGTCGCGGACCCAGCCGACCTGTTCCTGGCTCAGGTGCGGCAGGTCCACGAGCTCCGCGAAGCGCTGGGCGTCGGCCTGCAACGCCTCGTTGGGGTTGCAGAAGAAGCGGGGCCGCGGCAGCGACGGGGTGCCCTTCACCCAGCGCAGGTAGCGGGCGGCCTCGTCCTCCAGGGGGGCCGAGGTGTTCAGGGTGAACGTCGGCACGTGCGCGGTCCGCTCCCGGTACGCGTCGGTCAGCTCCACGGAGTCGAAGCGCAGCAGGACCACGTTCACGTCGTCGCGGTCCAGGACGTGGTCGGTGAAGGTGGCCCGGCGGCTCTCCACGAACAGGACGGTGGGCACCGCGACCGGGGCGACGGGGGCGGCGGGGGCGAGCGCGGGGACGAGGGTGAGGGTGGCGTTCATGATCAGGCTCCTGGGTTCGGTACGGGCGGGGGAGGGGGCGGTCAGCCGATGACGCGGGTGGCGCCGTCTAGGCGCCCTGGGCGGGTGCGGCGCAGATCGCGCACCAGGTTGACCCGCTTGAGCCAGCGGTCCCCGCCGTCGAACCCGGCGCGGAAGGAGCGCCGGCCGTGCACCACGTTGCGGTTGTCGACGAAGCAGACCGCGCCGGTGGGTACGACGACGTCGGTGAGGTGGGCGTCGAGGTGGGCGACGACGTGGGCCAGCGCCTCGGCGGCCTCCGCGTCGCCGTCCTGGGCGCGGAAGAAGTCCCGGTCGATGCGGAGCACCGGCAGATCGGCGGCGCCTTCGAGGATGGGCACGGGCCGGGGCACGAAGGCGCCGTCGGCGAACTCGTGCGCGGAGTCCGGCAGGGCGATGAAGCGGGGCTCGGCCAGGACCCGGCGGATGTGCTCGGGCAGCCGCCGCGGTTCGACGTGGGCGACGGTGGTGGCGACCCCGGCCGTGTTGCGCAGCGCCAGCAGGCCCACCCAGTCCGCGCGGTAGGGGGAGAAGGCGTCCTCGGTGTGCCAGGCCAGTTCGAGGGCGCTGGACGCGGAGACCAGGCTGTTCTCGTAGCCCTTGCTCGGCAGGATGTCGGTGACGAGGCGGCCCGCCTGCTGGGTGGCCCAGCCGGTGACGTCGCCGAGCAGCGCCGCGTACAGCACCAGCAGGCAGCCGTAGACCTGGCTCGCCTCGGTGTCCGCCTCGCTCCAGTGCCGCGGGGTGGCGCCGAGCGTCTCCTGGTCGACGAGGTTGCCGCGGACGAGGGTGGCGTGCGTGGCCTCGTCGCGCCGCGCGCTGTTGAGGTGGCGGCGTACCGCGATCGGCAGTTCGTGGGCGAGCACCGGCGCCTCGTCGAGGAAGCGCGGGTCGTCGGCCGCCTTGTACGTCTTCAGGCAGGCCGCCGCCAGGGCGTGCGCGGCGCGGGCCTCACGCGGCGTCAGGTCGAGCGCGTGGTGGTGGGCCGCGGTGCGGATGTCGTCGGCGATCGGGGCGGGAGCCGGTGCGGTGAGGGTCATGGCGTTCTCCGGAAGCGGGTCGATGGCGGTGGCGGGCGCGGTGGCGCGGGCGGCGGTCACCGGGGCTCCCCCGGCCGGCTGCCGAGGTGGTCGAGGCAGAGTTCGTAGAGGTCCTCGGCGTGGGTCTCGTGCCAGCCCTCGGGGGCGGGGACCGCGGCCGGCCACAGCGCGTGGTGGCCCTGGGGGTCGGACAGGACGACGAAGGTGGCGAACTCGTCGGTGTACGGGTCGTCCTCGGCGGGCCCGTCCAGGACGCTCAGCCGGCCGTCGTCCTCCAGCCGGGCGGCCTGGCCGGTGCGCCACATCCGGGCCGTCGTGCCGGGCGCGGCGAACGGGTCGGGCAGGAACCGCTCCCCGGTCGTCGTGGGCGTCCCGGCGTAGCCCTGGGCCACCCCCACACCCGCGATGTACAGGGCGCCCGTCTCGCCGGGGGCCACCGGGCGCAGCGCGGCGTCCAGGATGTGGGCGCGGTAGCCGGGAGCGGGCCTGGCGGGTCCTTCCCCGGTCTGCTCGACGACCAGGCGGGCCTCCGCCCAGCCGCCGCTGACGGCCAGTTCGGCGCCCTCGGCGCGGGCCAGGGCGAGGAGCGCGCACAGCGTCTCGTCCGCGCCGCCGATGACGGTGCGGGCCCCCGTCGCGCGCAGCCAGCCGAGCACCTCGTGCGGCACGGACCGGGTGAGCGAGGCGTTCGCCACGTGCACCCGGGCGCCCGAGGCCAGGGCGCCGAGCAGACCGAGCGCCGCGTCCCCGTCCGGGTAGCCGTGCACCAGCCAGGCGGCCTCGGCGGGCCGGGCCAGGGTCGCGGCGGCGACGGCGGCGGAGCCGCACACGACCGTGCCCTCGTCGGTGGGGATCAGCAGCAGCGGGTCGTCGGCGGACGCGGGACGCAGCCGGTCGGCGTCGGTGAACGGCCAGTGCCCGGCCGTCGGCGCCTCGGCTGCCTCGTCGCGCACCAGACGGGCCGCGCCGGGCACGTCCGCTAGCAGCAGGTCGGCGGGTCCGTCGAGGAGCAGCACCACGGGCCGCAGGTGCGCGGGGAGTGCGGGGACCGGCTGCGCGGGGTTCACCGGCAGCAGCGCCGCTCCCGTCCTGGCGACGGCGAGGGCGGCCACCGCGAAGGCGGCCGGCGAGGAGAGCGCGGTCAGCACCGAGGTGCCGGGGCCCGCCCGGTGTTCGAGCAGCGCGTGCGCCAACAGGTCGGCGCGGGCGCCCAGTTCGCCGTAGGTGAGCCCGGGCAGGAGCTCCGCGCCGGGGGCGTGGTCGACCTGGGCGGCGATGAGCGCGGCCGGATCGCCCGGGGGCAGTGCGGCGTCCGCGCCCGCCCAGGTGCCTTCCGCGCCGGTGCGGTCCGGTGCCGGGCGCAGCCGGCCGAGGGGGAGCGCCGGGTCGGTGAGCGCGGCCTCCAGTACGGCGACGAAGCGGTCGGTGAGGGAGGCGGCGGTGGCCTCGTCGACCGACGCGGCCAGGTAGGCGGTGGTGAGGCGGATCCCGGCGCCGGTGCCCGCCGTGGTCTGCCGCTCGGTCAGGGTGAGGCCCAGGTCGGCGCCGGGCAGCACCGGGCGCAGCGGCTCGGGGCGCACGGTCAGTCCGGCCGCCTCGAAGTGCGCGTCCGTCTCCTGGAGCACGGCGAGGGCGACACCGCCCGGCAGGGCGAGCGGGCCCGGGTGGCGGTAGGCGGTGAGGTCCGTCTCGCGTACCAGGCGCAGCAGTTCGGTGAAGCTGGTGTCCGCCGCCGCGTCCACGGTGAGGGCCAGGGTGCGTCCGTAGGGGCCGACGGCGTCGCGCAGGGCTTCGCTGTCGCGGGCCGGGACGGGGGCGGCGACGGTGATCTCGCCGCGCGGGCCGGTGTCCGCGCCGACCTGGGTGAGCAGGGCGACGAGCGCCGCGTGCGCCACCATGAACGCGGTGACGGAGTGCTCGGCGGCGAACGCGGTCAGCCGGGCGTGCAGGTCCGCGGCCAGTTCGGTCTCCAGCGTGCTGTAGCGCGGGTCGGCCGGTGCCGCCGCGGGAGCGTCCGTGAGAGCGGTGGGCGCGATGTCGCCGTGGCTCGCGCGGGGCGCCGACGAGCGGACGGCGGGGGAGCGGTGCGGGGTGTCGCCGGTGGCGCGGGCGCCGTAGGCCCGGGCGAACTCCGCCGCCAGCGGCACGTGCGACCACAGGTCGACCGCGTCGGCGGGCAGGGACAGTTCGAGAAGGTGCTCGTCGGCGGAGACGGCGTGCAGCAGGGTCCCGGCCACGCCGAGCCGCGAGTTGCGCAGCGCCTCGTGCCGGTGGCCCAGATCGTCGAGGGCGGCGTCGAGGGCCCGCTCGTTCAGGGCGCCGTGCAGCCGCAGCGGCAGGGTGACGGAGCCGTCCGCGCCGCCGGGCCCGGTGCGGGGGGCGGGGGCGTCACCGAGCAGCGCGGCGAACGCGGCCGGGGTCGGCGCCTCGTACACCGCCCTGCTTCCGGGGTCGGCGCCCAGCGTCGTACGGGCCTTGGACAGCAGGCGGGCCGCGGCGAGCGAGTGCCCGCCGATGTGGAAGAAGTCGGAGTCGGCGTGCACCTGGCCGCGCGGCAGCCCCAGCACCTCGGCGAACAGATCGCGCACGATCTCCTGGAGCGGGGTGCCCGGCAGGCCGCCGGTCGGCTCGGCGGTGAACGACGGTACGGGCAGCGCCTTGCGGTCGACCTTGCCGTTGGCGTTCAGTGGCAGCGCGTCGAGGAGCATCAGGGCCGACGGGATCATGTAGTCCGGCAGCCGCTCCTGAAGGTAGCCGTTGAGGGTGACGTCGAGGCCCACGGTGCGGTCGAAGGCGTTCGGCGTGTTCGCGCAGGTCTCGGCGGCGGCGACCGGGGCCGTGTGCACCCCGGTCAGCGCACCGGCCGGCACCCGGTCCGGGTCGACGAAGACGACGTCGAGCAGGGTGGCGCCCTGCCCCGACCAGGTCGGCAGCGCCAGGTAGCCCAGGCGCTCACCGGCCGCGCACAGCTCCTCGGGGTCCGGCGCGAGGGCGGGCAGCGAGGCCGCCGCCTCCAGCTCGGCGAGCGCCGTGTTCTCCTCGTGCACCCGGCGATTGGGCACGGCGGCGAGGCGCAGCGTCGCGGGCCGGACCGCCTCCAGGTGGGCGGTGACCGCGGCGGCCGAGGCGATGTCCTGGCCCCAGCGCAGGACGGGCGCGGTCGCGAGGTCGGCGACCGGCGCGGCGGTCGAGAGCACGGCCTCGTAGCGGTAGCGGGTCAGCTCGTTGTGGTGCAGGCCCCGCTTGACGCGTACGTCCACGGCGCGCACCGCGGGCAGTTCACGGGCGAGCGCGTCGAACAGGGCCGGGGCGAGAAGGAGTTCGGTCTCCAGCTCCACGCGCTCGTCGACGGAGCGCAGCAGGGCGTCGCGGGTCTTGTCCGCGCCGCCGGGGGAGGCCAGCTCCACACCGGTCTGGAAGCAGCGGGCGAGGTCGAGGTTGCGCAGATCGCCGAGGAGCAGCGCGCCGCCCGGGGCGAGCAGCGGCAGGACGCCTTCGATCACGGTCCGCAGGTAGTCCAGGCCGGGGAAGTACTGGATCACCGAGTTGATGACGACGGTGTCGAAGTGGCCGGTGGGCAGGGAGCTGGTGTCCTCGGCGCCGCGGCGGAGCAAGCGGACCTTCGCGGCGAGTTCGGGGTCGGCCTGGGTCTGGGCGGTGAGCGCCGTGATGACCCGCTCGGAGAAGTCGGTGCCCCAGTACTCCTCGCACTCCGGGTCCCTGGCCAGGTGGCCCATCAGCAGGCCGGTGCCGACGCCGATCTCCAGGACGCGGCGGCGGGGCAGCTCCCTGACCCGCTCCAGGGTGGCGCCCTGCCACTCGCGCATCTGCTCCAGGGGGATGGGCCGGGCGTCGTAACTGCTGTTCCAGCCAGCGAAGTCGGTGCCGAGCCCCTCCGATCCGGCGTCGTCGTACAGCGTCTCGTAGATCTCCTTCCACTCGGTGATCTGCGCGTCGGGCTCGGCCGCGGCGGCGGCCGGCGGCGCGGGCACCACGTGGGCGACGAGCCGCTTGTCGCCGTCCGGCGTCTCGTGCAGGGTGACCGCGGCGGCGGACACGCCCGGGTGGCCGGTCAACTGGGCCTCGATCTCGCCGAGTTCGATGCGGAAGCCGCGCAGCTTGATCTGGTTGTCGACGCGGCCCACGAACTCCAGCGCGCCGTCCTCGCGCAGCAGGACCACGTCGCCGGTGCGGTAGAGCCTGCCGCCGCCGCCGGTGAAGGTGTCCTCGACGAAGCGCTGCGCGGTCAGCTCGGGGCGGTCGAGGTAGCCGGTGGCCAGGCCCGGGCCGCCGAGGAGGAGTTCACCGGTGGCGCCGGGCGCGACCGGGGCGCCGTCGGTGCCGACGACGACGGCGACGGTGGTGCCGAGGGCCCGGCCGATCGGGATGGTCCGCGCGTCCTCGGCGGGCGCGTCGACCTCGTGCCAGGTGGCGAAGGTGGTGGTCTCGGTGGGCCCGTACACGTGCAGCAGCCGCTCGGGCGCACCCGCCGCGAACACCTCGCGCACCCGGCGCGGGTCGCAGGCCTCGCCGCCGAACAGCACGGTGCGCAGGGGGGCGAAGGCCGCGGGGCGTTCCCGCGCGATGAGGTTGAACAGGGCGGTGGTCAGGAAGATCGTGGTGATGCCGTGGGCGGCGACCGCCTCCTGGAAGCGCCCGGGGTCGACCACGGACTCCTTGGCCAGGCCCACCAGGCGGGCCCCGGCGGCGAGCGTCGTCCAGATCTCGAACGTCACGGCGTCGAAGGCGGGGTTGGCGGCCTGGGCGACCACGTCCGTCGGGTCCAGGCGCAGGTAGTCGTAGGACCGGGCGAAGTCGACGACGGCGCGGTGCGGGACGACGACTCCCTTGGGGGTGCCGGTCGTTCCCGAGGTGTAGCAGACGTAGGCGGCGTCGTCGGGGCCCGCGGCCGGCTCGGGCAGGGCGGCGGGGCGCGCGGCGATCGCGTCGGCCTCGGCGTCGAGGTCGACCACCACCGTGTCGAGGCCCCGGTAGTCCTCCGGTGCCGCGCTCTGCGTCAGTACGGCCCGTGCGGTGCTGTCCCGCACGATCAGGCGGCGGCGCTCGGCGGGGTTGGCCGGGTCGACCGGCACGTAGGCCGCGCCGGTCCGCACCACGGCGAGGAACGCGGTCACCATGGCGGGGCCGGGCGCGACCGAGGTCACCACCCGGTCCCCGCGGCCCACGCCCTTGGCCCGCAGGTGCGCGGCGAGGCGGTTGGCGGCCTCGCTCAGTTCGCCGTACGTGAGGGACACATCACCGGCGCCGGCCGGGTAGGTGACCGCGGTCGCGTCGGGCCGCAGGTGGACGTGCTGCTCGACGAGGTCGGAGACCGACAGGACCGACATCACTTAGCTCCTAACGACGGGCGCTCTGGGCTTGGCAACTTCTTGCCAAGATGGTGGCAACAGGGCTTGGAGGCCCTGTCTCGGAAGACTTGAGCGGTGGTGGAGCGGCTGGTCACGGGGGCGTCTCGCGCCGCGACCACGCGCCGGACAGCCGAAACCCCCGCTGCGGCCTGCGGCCGGCGGGGGTTGTCGAGGGCGCGCCCGTCGCGCACGGGCGGGCGGATCAGACGGCGGCGACGGCGGGGGCGATCGGCCAGTCGTCGGCGGGGGCGACCGCGGGGGCGACGGGCCAGTCGTCGCGCGGGGCGACGGCGGGGGCGATGGCGGGGGCGACGGGCCAGTCGTCGCCGGGGGCGGCAGCCGGGGCGATCGGCCAGTCGTCGCGCGGGGCGACGGCCGGGGTGACGGCGGGAGCGATCGGCCAGTCGTCGCCGGGGGCGACCGCGGGGGCGACGGGCCAGTCGTCGCGCGGGGCGACGGCCGGGGCGATCGGCCAGTCGTCGCCGGGGGCGGCAGCCGGGGCCACCGGCCAGTCGTCGGCGGGGGCGACCGGCCAGTCGTCCGCCGGGGCCGCCGTGATCGCCGTGATCGCCGAGACCGTCGCGTCGTGGCCGAGGGCCGACGCCGCCGTGGTGCTGATGCCGACGCCGGTGAAGGCGGTGGCGGCGACGGCGGCGGTGGTGACGGCGATCCGGGCGATGCGGTTCATGGCTGACTCCTCTGTGACAACTCTGCATTTTCCGCTTGGCAACCTTCTGCCAAGAAGATTGGCAAGGCGTTCTCGGGAATCGCTCGCAAATCGGTCAATTACGGCTCGACTTGGGCGCCAGAGTCGCTGTACACATGGCCCAGAAAGCGTGAAAAGCGCTGGTGAACCGCGTCTGGCCTGCGGAGTAGCCGATCGATGACCCGGCGGGAAACGCCTTGGCAAGACTGGGCAACCGCTGGAGAACGCATCCGGCACGCATCGGGAGGGCGAGGGGGGCCGAACCGAGTTATCCCTTTTCGGTCGTTCCGCTAGAGCGCCACCGGAGCGCATGTTGCCAAGACGCAAGGGGAGTTGGCAAGGTGCTGCCAACTCATTGGCACATAGTTGCCCCATGGAACGGGGGGAGGCCCCGGACATGACTGCGACGGCCCACGGCGACCCCAGGGTCCACCTGGACGCGGCCGGACTGGGCCCCATGCCCACCACCGCTCGCGCTGCCCTCATCGAGTGGACGCGTCACGAAGACCGCTACGGTCCCTACGAGTTGGAGGAGTACCTGGACGATGTCGTGCACGACCAGCTCCGCACGCGCCTGACCGACCTGCTGCGGGCGCCGACCGGCGACACCGTGCTGTTCACCGGCTCGGCCGACGCCTTCTCCACCGTGGTGTCACGCCTGCCGCTCGGCCCGCACGACCGGATCTGGACGACGCCCTACGAGGGCGTCGCCAACCTGACCGCCCTCCACGCGGCACGCGATCGCACCCGGTGCGGCCTGGACGTCGTACCGCTGCGTCCGGACGGCGACCTCGACACGGAGTGGATGGCCGCGCACATCGACGACGACGTCGCGTTCGTCTCGGTGCCCCAGGTGCCGGCGGGGTTCGGCATCATCAACCCCGTCGAGGCGATCGGCCGCATCCTCGCGCCCCATCGCTGCCTGTACGCCGTCGACGCGTCGTACGCCGTGGGGCAGTTGCCGGTGGACGTGGAGCGCATCGGCTGTGATCTGCTGACCGGCGACGGCTGGCGGTTCCTTCGGGGACCGCGGTTCATCGGGTTCGCCCACGTCTCCCGCAGGCTGCGCGAGGCGCTGGCCCCGCCCGGGATCGTGCCGCTGGTGCCGCCGCACGGAGCGGCCGTCGTCGCACTGAGCGCGGCCCTCGCCGAACACCGGGCCGAGACGCCGGACGAGACACTGACGGCCGCGCTGCGCACCGCCGTGGAGGAGGCGCCCGGTACGGAACTGCTCGTCCCCGGGCGGTTCCAGTCCGGCATCCTCGCCTTCCGGCACGAGCGGCTGCCCGCGGCGCACATCCGGCGCCGGCTGGCGGCCCGGGGGATCGACGTGCGCAAGACGGTCGCCCAGGAGACCCCCCTGTACCGGCCGGGACCCGGCTTCACCACCGCGCTGCGCGCCTCCCTCCACCAGGACAACTCACCGCGGGACATCGAGCGCTTCGGCGCCGCGCTGCACGAGATCCTGGCGCAGGAGGTACCGCACCCGCGCGCTCGTCCGCGCCGCGCCACGGTGCCCGCCCGTGGCGCTCTGACGCTGGTGGGAGGTGTGTGACGGCGCCCCGACCCTAGAAACCGCATGCGCGGTTTGTTACTGTTCTCCGGAGTGGGTCCGTACGCCGACCTGCCGCGACGTGCGTCGCGGCGACCCGCATCAGTGAAGGCGCAGCGAGCGGTGGAGCGCGGCGGTGACGGAGGAGGGACCTGCCGGGACCGCCCCGCAGCCAGGAGGAGCATGATGGTCAAGCAGGAGCGGGCGGTCCGGACCCGGCGGTTGCTGGTCCGCGCCGCGGCCGAGGTTTTCGCCCGGGACGGGTTCGCGCTCGCCTCGCTCACCACGATCAGCCGGTGTGCCGGGGTGAGCACCGGCGCCCTGCACTTCCACTTCCCGAGCAAGCGGGCGCTGGTCGACGCCGTCCTGGACGAGGCGGCCGTGGCCGTGGAGCGGACGACCGGCAGGGCCGACGAGACGCCCGATCCGCTTCGAGCGCTGGTCGAGGCGACGCACGGCCTGATGGGCGGGATCGCGGGCGACGCCGTCGTGCGCGCCGGTTTCGCGCTCTCCGGCGACCCGGCCCGCGCGCGGGGCGACGTGGACCTGCGGCAGCAGTGGCAGCGGTGGGTCGAGCGCACGCTCCAGCGAGCCGAGCGGGAGGGCTACCTTCCCGAGGGCATGTCCTGTGCGCAGATCGCGCCGATCGTCGTCGCGGTGACCGTCGGCTTCGAGGTGCTGGGCTGCCGGGATCCGGCCTGGCTCACGCGCCGGAAGATCGACCGTTTCTGGGAGTTGCTGCTGCCTCAGTGGGCCGACGGGGTTCCGGCTCGCGGGTGACGTCGGGGCCGGGCGCGAACGGGAATCGGCGAGACCGGTCGGTTTTTCTGTCGGGCTGGTCGGTCTGCGCGGCGTACACCCGCACGAACGCGGCGAACCGCTGGGCGTCGCAGGCCGGCTCCAGCACGCTGAGCGGCACGCTCGTACCGGAACCGCGCGACAGCGCGCGATGCGCCTCCAGAGCGGCGGCCACCAGCGCGCCGCGGGGCAGGGGCGCCTCGCCGGGCGAGGGCGAGGGCGTGGGCGTAGGCGTTGAGTGCGTCACGGCAGTTCTCCTCTCAGGCCGGGCCCTCTCAGGCCGGGTCCTCTCAGGCCAGGTCGTCCCGGGTCACCCGGCGGTGCGCGATGCGCCACGTGTCCTCGCGCTCGCGCGTCAGCACGTCCTCCATCACGCACACGTGCAGGGCCTTGGACTCCGCGCCGGGCGGCACCGCGTACACCAGCGCCGAACAGCGTGTGCGCAACGTCGCGTCGGCCTGGGGCCGTACGGTCAGCACGCCGATCCAGTGGGCGAGCCGGTCACCTGCCAGCCGTCGCGCCGCCGCCTTCTCGCGCGTCCACAGCGCGAGCCCGCTACGGGCCGGGAGCGGCCCGGACAGGGACGGCAGCTCCAGGAGCGCGTCGTCGGTGAAGGTCGCGGCCCAGGCAGCGGTGTCGTGCGCGTCCAGAATCCGCATCTGCTGTCCGTAGAAGCTCTGTGCCTGCGCGTACAGGGCGGCGAACTCGACGCCGCCGAGCGTGTGTCGGGCGGCGCTCGCCAACTCGACGGTCATGGTCCGGCCCTCGCTCTCGTCCGTAACCGGAACTGCCAGGAAGAGTCCGGAGCCTGGCTCGGAGCGCTCCATGCGACCGGACTCGGTCCGGACAGCATCCGGGCCCGGCATCGCACGCCCGTCCAGTCCTCCTTGAGAGCCTGTCCTCGAACGGAGCGCGCGAGGATACGACGAGAACCGGTGGAGAGCCGCTGGTGCGTGGCGCCCGGGGGCCGGGCGCCCGGCTATCGTCCGAACGTCCCGGCCCGACCGTCGGACATCGCAGGGAGTGCCTCAGCGAGGGAGTCGCCATGCCCAGGGCGGAAGAGCCGGAGTTGCGTCTGTTCGTGTTCCACCACTCCGGTGGTTCGCATCTGGCGTACCGGGACTGGCCCTCCCAGTTCCCGGCCGGCTGGGAGGTGCGCTGCCCCGACGCGCCCGGCCGCGGGCCGCGTGACGGGCGCCCCGCGTCGGCGAGCACCGAGGCCCTGCTCGACCACCACCTGCGCGAGCTGGACGGTGAACTCACCGGGCGCTACGCCTTCTTCGGGCACAGCATGGGCGGCATGATCGCGTACGAGCTGACGCGCCGGCTCCTCGACGCGGGCCGGACCCCGCCGGTCTGGCTCGGGGTGTCCGCGCGCGGCACTCTCCACCCGGACGGCGACGCCCACCGCAGGCACCTGCTCTCCGACGAGGAGCTGCGCGGGGAACTGGCGGCCATGGGCGGCACCCCCTCGATCGTGCTCGAACACCAGGAACTGTGGGAGCTGTTCGCCCCGACCATCCGCGCGGACCTGCGCATCAGCGAGACCTGGCGCACGCCGCCGCTCGCCGCGCCGCTGCCGGTGCCCCTCTCGGTCTTCGGCGGCAGCCGCGACAAGGTCGCGCCGCCGCACCGGCTGGAGGGCTGGGCGGCCGTCTGCGAACACTTCCTCGGCCTGCACCTCTTCGACGGCGGCCACTTCTACTTCCAGGACCGGCTGCCGGAGGTGGCCGCCCGCATCCAGCGGGAGGTGCGGCGGGCGACGGCGCTCACCGACCGCGCGGCGGCGGCGCTCTGACGCCTGCGGGCATCGCTAGGCCGCGTCGGCGACCTGATGGCGCAGCAGTCGGCGCTCGTCGGCCGCGGCCGAGGGGGTCTCGTCCGGGTCCGGCAGGATCACGGTGCCGACGCCCTCGTCGGTGAACATCTCCAGGAGTACGGAGTGGGGGATCCGTCCGTCGATCACGCGGGCCGCGCCCACCCCGCCGCGTACGGCGTTCAGGCAGCCGGTCATCTTGGGCACCATGCCGTCGTGCAGTTCGGGCAGCAGCTTCTCCAGCTCCCCGGCGGTCAGTCGCGCGATGACCTCCTCGCTGTGGGGCCAGCCCGCGTACAGGCCGGCGACGTCGGTCAGCATGACCAGCCGCTCGGCACCCAGCGCGGTCGCGAGCGCCGCCGCGACGGTGTCGGCGTTGACGTTGTAGACCCGGCCGTCCTCGACGCTGCGGGCCAGCGGTGAGACCACCGGGATGCGGCCGTCCGCCAACAGGCTGTCCAGCGCCCCGGTGTTGACGCCGGTGATGTCGCCGACGCGGCCCACGTCCACCGGTTCCCCGTCGATCCATGGCCGGTGCCGTACGGCGAGCACGGTGTCGGCGTCCTCGCCTGTCATGCCGACGGCGAGCGGCCCCGACCGGTTGATCAGGCCCACCAGTTCGCGCTGCACCTGACCGGCCAGGACCATCCGCACCACGTCCATCGCGGCCTCGGTGGTGACCCGCAGGCCACCCTTGAACTCGCGTCTCAGGCCCCGCCGCGCGAGCTCGGCGTCTATCTGCGGTCCTCCTCCGTGCACCACCACGGGGCGCAGCCCGGCGTAGCGCAGGAAGGCGATGTCGCGGGCGAAGGCGGCCGTCAGGTCCTCGTTGACCATGGCGTGCCCGCCCAGCTTGATGACGACGGTGCGTCCCTGGTGCTGAGCCAGCCAGGGCAGCGCGTCGCCGACGGACTGGGCCTTGAACAGGGCCGGGTGTGTGCTGAGGGACATCAGGACCTCTTCTGCGCTGGGTACAGAACGAAACGCTCGACTTCGACGCGTTTCCCCGGAGCCTGAATTCCTGTCGGCCAGGATTCGGCTGTGCCGCATCATCGCGCTTTGTCGCGGGCGAGCGGAAGGGAATTCCATTGATACGTGGAAGGGGGACACCAGGGCCGGAATGCGCGATGCGCTCGACGCGCGATCGAGAATGACCGGTGAGGGGCTTGAGCGGGAATGGAGCCGCGCTTTCTCACACGACCGAGGTCGAGATGTCATCGGACAACGGACGGTCGAGTTCGCGCTCGGTGCGGCGGAGCACGATCGAGTCGGCTATCTCGCCGCTGCGCACCGCGATGTTCGACAGCAGGGACGAGGAAAGGCCGTGGCTGTGCTCGGTGCCGCCCTGGAGATACACGCCGCTGCTCAACTCCGGCGTGCTGACCAGGCGGTAGTCGCGCTCCACCCGGTGCCGGCCGGCCGCGTCGCGCAGGAAGTACCGGTCGAAGTCGCCGAGCAGGCGCGACGGGTCGAGGCCGTCGTACCCGGTGGCGAACACCAGGGCGTCGACGGCCAGCTCCTCGGTGCTGTCGTCCAGCAGCGAGCGCAGCACGACCTGCGTGTCGTCACCGGTCCGCCGCACCTCGGCGACCCGGGTGAGGTTGCGGAAGTGCAGGCGTCGCACGCCGCCGACCTGCTCGTCGTACGAGCGCCGGTACAGGTCGCGGATGACGTCGGAGTCGACCACCGAGTAGTTGGTGTTGCGGTGGTAGCGCCAGAAGGCGTCCTGGGCGTTCTCGGTGCCGTAGTAGTAGTCGTCGACCGCGGAGGGGTCGAAGACCTGGTTGGCGAAGGGGGTGTCGTCGGCCACGGAGTAGCCGTACGAGGGGACGACCGCGCACACCTGGGCGTGCGGCAGGGAGTCGTGCAGGAAGCGGGTGATCTCGGCGGCGCTCTGGCCCGCGCCGACCACCGCCACGCTGCGCAGTTCCTTCGGGTCCCGGGCGTCGAACCTGCTCAGGAACTCCGAACTGTGCCAGACCCGGTCGTCCGCCGTGACGCCCTTCGGCAGGCGCGGGACGAGGCCGGTGGAGATGGCCACGTTGCGGGCGGTGACCACGCTGACGGTGCCGTCGGCGCCGCGGGCCTCGACCTCCAGGAGGCCGGCCGACGCGGCGCCGGGCTCCGCGACCGGGCGGATCGCGGTGACCTCGGCACCGTAGGTCACGCGGTCGCTCAGACCGGCCGCGGCCCACTCCAGGTACTGGTGGAACTCCTGCCGGGTCGGGAAGAAGTCCTGGTTGTTCACGAACTGCACGAGCCTGTTCGAGGCGTGCAGGAACGAGATGAAGCTGAACCGGGACTGCGGGTTCCTGAAGGTCGCGAGGTCCTTGAGGAACGAGATCTGCATGGTGGTCGACGGAAGCACCATGTTCCGGTGCCAGCCGAACCTGGGCTGCCGCTCGAAGAAGTGGGAGGTGACCGGATGCTGCGCGGAGCCGGCTCCCTGCTCCTCCAGGGCTACCGCGAGCGACAGGTTGGACGGGCCGAACCCGATGCCGACCACGTCGTAGATCTCCTGGCTGAGGCTGCCCGGTGTGTCCATGGAAATTCTCCCCCATTGCGTCGGGATTGCTCGACTGGTTGGCCGAAAGAGGCGTGCTCTCGCCGTTTTCCGCGTGATGGGTGTGGCGGAGGCTTGGCAAAAGCTTGCCAAGATAGTGGCAACAAATTCCAGAGAGTTCGTCCAGGGATGGTCGAGCGGCGGTGGAGTCCCAGGTGAAAGCGCGCCTTTTGCGCCGTACGCACTCTGCCGAGCCACGAGAAATGGCCGGGTATTGTCCTGTCCACGGACGGGCGATATGGTCGGCCCGGGCCTTTGGCTCCCCCGCGTGGCACGACCTGTGGAACAGGCGCCCGCACAGAATGCGATCCGTCATTTCCCGTGGCAGCGCCGTGCCGTGAGCGCATGGCCGAAAGGATGCATCCGGATGTTCGTTCCCAGCTTTTATCGCGAACCGGACAGTTCGTGGATGGTGGACCTGATACGCGGAAATCCGCTGGCGCTCGCCGTGTCCAACGGCGCCGCCGAGGACGGCCCGTTCGCCACGCACCTGCCGGTCATCTTCGACCCGGAGACCTCCGCCGACCCGGTCGGCGACCTGCCGGGCGTCACCCTGCTCGGGCACATGAACCGGGCGAACCCGCACTGGGCGGCGCTGGAGACGGGCGGCGTCCTGCTGCTGACGTTCACCGGCCCGCACTCCTACGTGTCGCCCACCGTCTACGAGAAGAGCCCGGCCGCGCCGACCTGGAACTTCACCTCGGTCCACGTACGCGGCGTGGTGGAGAAGATCTCCTCGATCGAGGAGACGCTGGACGTGGTGCAGTCCACGGTGCGCGCCTTCGAGGGGGCCTTCGGCGACGGCTGGGACATGACCCGCTCGCTCGACTACTTCCGCAAGATCGTGCCGGCCGTGGGCGCCTTCCGGTTCACCGTGACCGGCGCCGAGGGCATGTTCAAGCTCAGCCAGGAACAGCCCGGCGAGGTGCGCGAGCGGGTGCGCGAGTCGTTCGGGCAGAGCGCCTGCACCTACAAGCGGGAGACCGCCGGTCTGATGAGCCGTCTGCCGTAGCCGGCCGCCCGAACTCGGGCGGCGCCCGAGCCGCGCTGGAGACCGCCCTGACCTGCCGCCCGCCCTCGTTGCAAACCAGTGACCCGGTATGTTTTTCTCGGCGGGACAGCCCGCGCGGACCGGCCTGGGCCGGCGCCACAACGGAGGAGGGTCTCTTGACGGGGCTTCGGCCGGTCACGGCGCACATCACTCGGGCTCCGGACGGCTCCGGCCGCCGACGGGCCACTCTGGCGCTGCACACGCTGCTCGACTCCGACTCGCCGCGGCTCGACGGCGAGGACGCTGAGCGGGTCCGGCAACTCGCCGAGCTGGACGCGCCGTTGCCACCGATCCTGGTGCACAGTGCGACGCTGCGCGTCATCGACGGCATGCACCGGGTCAGGGCGGCACGCCTGCGCGGTGACGACACCATAGAGGCGGAGTTCTTCGACGGCGACGACGGCGACGACACCGACGCCTTCGCGCTCGCCACCCGGCTCAACATCGCGCACGGGCTGCCGCTGACCCAGGCGGACCGCGCCGCCGCGGCCGAGCGGCTGCTGCGCGCGCGTCCGTCCTGGTCGGACCGGCGGATCGCCGCCGACGCCGGTCTCTCCGCCGGTACCGTCGCCGCCATCCGGCGCCGTTCGACCGCAGGGGACGAACAGTTGAACACGCGCATCGGCCGCGACGGCCGGGTCCGCCCGCTGCGGGCCACCGAGGGACGGCTCCGGGCCAGTCAGGTGATCGCCGCGAACCCCACGGCGACGCTGCGGGAGATCGCCGCGGTCGCCGGGATCGCCACGGCCACGGCCAAGGACGTACGGGACCGGATGCGCCAGGGCCAGGGCCCGCTGCCCGCGGGCCGGGCGCCGGGCCACCCCGGCGCGGCGCTGCCCGAGGCGCCGGTGGCGACCGGCGCGGGCCGGGCCACGGCCCGCGTCCCGGCGGCGGCCATCGGATCGCTCCTGCCGAGCGTCTGCAAGGACCCGTCCCTGCGCACCGAGGCCGGACGCACCCTGCTGCGGATGCTGAGCGCCCATTCGATCGGCGACGAGGCCAAGTGGCTCCGCCTGGCACGCAGCGTCCCCGGCCACCGCGCCGACCTCCTCGCCCAGGCGGCCCGCCGTTGCGCCGACCACTGGCTGCGGCTGGCCAACGAGCTGGAGGCGCGGCGCACCTGACGGCGCGGCCCGTCCTACCGGTGCCGGGTCGGCGCCCCCCTGCCCGGGGTCATGAGGAGTACTCGCTGTTCTCGTGCACGTAGGCGGCGGTGAGGTCGTTGGTCCAGATGACGGCGGAGTCCGTGCCCGCGCCGAGTTCGACGCGGATGCCGACCTCCCGGCCGCCCATGTCCACCAGCGCGCGGTCCTCGCCGGGCGAGCCGTCCTTGCAGACCCACACGTCGTTGATGGCGACGGAGATCCGGTCCGGGTCGAAGCGGGCCGACGTGGTGCCGACGGCGGACAGGACGCGTCCCCAGTTGGGGTCCTCGCCGTGGAGGGCGCACTTGAGGAGGTTGTTGCGGGCGACGGAGCGGCCCACCTCGACGGCGTCGTCCTCGCTCGCGGCGCCCGCCACCTCGATGCGGATCTCCTTGTCGGCGCCCTCCGCGTCCTTGACGAGCTGCCGGGCCAGATCGGCGCAGACCTCGCGGACCGCCTCGGCGAACGCGCCGTGCTCCGGGGTGGTCCCGCTCGCGCCGGACGCCAGGAGCAGGACGGTGTCGTTGGTGGACATGCAGCCGTCCGAGTCGACCCGGTCGAAGGTGGTGCGGGTGGCGGCCCGCAGCGCCCGGTCCAGGTCCGCGGCCTCGGCGACGGCGTCCGTGGTGAGCACGACGAGCATGGTGGCGAGTCCGGGCGCGAGCATGCCCGCGCCCTTGGCCATGCCGCCCACGGTCCACCCGTCGCGGGTCACCGCGGCCGTCTTGTGCACCGTGTCGGTGGTCATGACGGCGACGGCCGCGTCCTCGCCGCCCGACCTCGACCGTCGCAGGACGACCTCGTCGACGCCCGCAAGGAGCCGGTCCATGGGCAGCGGTACGCCGATGAGCCCGGTGGAGCAGACGGCGACGTCCGCCGGTCCGACGCCGAGCCGGTCCGCGACCCGCTCGGCGGTGGCCCGGGTGTCCCGCGCGCCCTGGGCGCCGGTACAGGCGTTGGCGCCACCGGAGTTGAGGACCACCGCGCGCAGCACGCCGTCGGCGACGCCCTCACGGGTCCACCGCACGGGCGCGGCCTGCACCCGGTTGGAGGTGAAGACCCCCGCAGCGTCGTACCGCGGCCCCTCGTTGACCACGAGGGCCAGGTCCTGCTTTCCGTTCTCCTTGATACCGGCGGCCATGCCCGCCGCGGTGAAGCCTCGTGCTGCGGTGACGCTCACGGTGCGACTCCGATCGTGGAAAGGCCAAGCGTCTCCGGCAGGCCCAGGGCGATGTTCATGCTCTGCACGGCCCCGCCGGCCGTGCCTTTGACCAGGTTGTCGATGGCGGCGACCGCGATGATCCGGCCGGCCACGGGGTCCAGGGCCACCTGGATGCGGGCGGCGTTGGAGCCGAGCACGGCGCCGGTCGCGGGCCACTGCCCCTCGGGCAGCAGCCGGGCGAACACCTCGTCGCCCAGCGCCTTCTCGTACGCGGCCCGTACGTCGTCGGCGCCGGCCCCCGGGCGCGCGGCGGCGGAGCAGGTGGCGAGGATGCCGCGGGGCATCGGGGCCAGGGTGGGTGTGAAGGAGACGGTGACCGGTTCTCCCGCCGCCGCGCCCAGGTGCTGGCTCATCTCGGGTGTGTGCCGGTGGGTGCCGCCCACGCCGTAGGGCCGCATCGAGCCCATCACCTCGCTGCCGAGCAGGTCCGTCCGGGCGCCCTTGCCCGCCCCCGAGGTCCCGGAGGCCGCGACGACCACGGCCTGCGGTTCGGCGAGCCCGGCCGCATAGGCGGGGAAGAGGGCCAGGAGGGCGGCGGTCGGGTAGCAGCCCGGTACCGCGATGCGCCGCGCCCCGGCCAACTCCGCTCGGGCACCGGGGAGTTCGGGCAGTCCGTAGGGCCAGGTGCCCGCGTGCGGGGTCCCGTAGAACGTCTCCCAGGCGGCCGGGTCGGCGAGGCGGAAGTCGGCGCCGCAGTCGATGACGAGCGTCTCCTCGCCCAACTGCTCCGCGATCGCGGCGGACTGGCCGTGCGGCAGGGCGAGGAAGACGACGTCGTGGCCGCGGAGGGCGTCCGCCGTGGTGGCCACGACCTCACGGTCGGCCAGCGGGGCCAGGTGCGGTTGGAGCGCGCCCAGTCGCTGTCCGGCGGCGGAGTGCCCCGTCAGCGCGCCGATCTCCACCCCGGGATGGGTCAGGAGCAGGCGCAGGAGCTCACCTCCCGCGTATCCACTGGCTCCCGCCACGGCTGCTCGTACGGTCATGAGTCCTCCCCGTTGACAGACATGTCGTTCTAACGCGGGCGCGGGCCGGCCATCAATGGTTGTCGGCATGCGCATGACAAGCATGCGGACGTGGCCGTGGGGGGGGGGGGGGGCGGCCGCCCCCCCCCCCCCCGCCCCGGCCCCCGCCCCCCCCCCCCCCCCCCCCCCCCCCCCCCCCCGCGACAAGACGCCCCCCGGCAGATGTCGGCGCGGCCCCCGCAACCACGACGGAG
>NZ_JBIWKP010000013.1:87142-152118 GCF_044765725.1 Streptomyces sp. NPDC102406
GGTTTACATTATTTGTGTTGTCCGGGGGGGGGGGGCGGGCAATTATTGGGGGGGGGGGGGGGGGGGGGGGGCGGGGGGGGGGGGGGGGGGGGGGGGGGGGGGCCCGCCCCCCCCCACGGCGCCCGCGAGGTCAGCCGGCCGGAGTACCGCAGTACTCGGCGTCCAGCAGGGACAGGAGCGACGCGCCGCCCCAGTCGCTGTTGTAGTTGAACGTGAACACGTGGCTCCCGTCCTCGGTGAAGGACGAGACCGAGATCCAGCCCACGGCGCCGCCGTCGTGGTACCAGACGTCGGTGCCGCAGCCCAGCGTCAGCCGCTCGATGCCGAGCCCGTAGGACGAGGCCGGGACGTCGGGGTTGACGACGGTCGTCCGCATCTCCTTCAACTGCTGCGCGGGCAGCAGCCTCCCGCTCATCAGGGCCGTGTAGAACCGGTTCAGGTCGGCGGCGCTGGAGATGATGTCGCCGTTGCCCCAGGCCTGCGAACCGTTCACCTCGGTGACGTCCTCCACGCGGTCCGGCTGGTCGGCGAAGAGCCTGGAGTAACCGCGGCTGCTCGGCTGCGGCAGCTTGGTGCCCGTACCGGGATGGGACGTCGCCGTCAGACCCAGCGGGGCGATGATCCGGCGCCGCACCTCGTCCTCGTACTTCCTGCCGCTGACCTTCTCGACGACCATCGCGGCCAGGAGGTCATTGGTGTTGGAGAACCAGTGCCGGACGCCGGGCTGGTACGCCGGCGGGTGGGAGAGGGCCACCTTGACCCGCTGATCGTGCGGCATGGTGTCGTAGCGGTGCTGGAGGTAGCCGTCCCCCAGCACGTACGTCTGGACGTACGCGGTGTCCGAGAAGTAGTCGAACAGGCCGCTGGTGTGGTTGAGGAGCTGCCGCACGGTGATCGCCCGGCCGTCGTTGCCGTTGCCGGACACCAGACCCGGCAGATAGCGGTCCACGCTGTCGTCGAGGCTGAGCCTCTTCTCCGCCTCCATCTGGAGCAGCACCGTCGCCACGAAGCTGGCGGTGATGCTGCCGGTCCTGAACCGGTCGTAGGGGCCGCGCGGCGCGCCCGTCCGCAGATTGCCCACGCCGGTGGCCGACTTCCAGACCCCGGACGCGTCGCGCGCCTCCGCGGTGATGCCGGGCACCCCGGACGCGACGGCCGCGTCGATCGCGCGCTGCGTCGCGGCGTGCGGGCCCGCCGACCCGTCCGTGTCCTGCGCGGCCCGCGCGGGGCCCCCGAAGGCGGTGGCCATGATCGCGCAGGCCGCGAGGCCCACCACGCCGGCTCTCGGTCTCATCCGTCGTCTCGTCATGGCCCGCTCCCCTGTCCTCGCCCGTGATTGGCCGATGCCTTACTTGTGCGCTCTGACGGGGACCGTAGGTCAGCCGTGTCCCGGGCCGGTAGCTTGTGCGGCTATTTCGCCGACCGGCAACGGGATGACCAGGGACGACAGCGGGAACAGGCCTGTGGCGAAAGGCAGTTGGGGTGCGGTGGCAGCCGGATCCCCGGGCGGGATCGGCGCCGGGCGGCGGTACTCGGGCGGCCGGAAGCGGTCGGTCGCGTTCCGGACTCGGGACCAAAAAAGGGGGGGCGCCCGGGGTGGTGACGCGGGCTCTCAGAGGAGGTGGGCCGTCGCCGCGAGGGCCGTGCGCGCGTCGCGTTCCACCCGGCGCAGCAGCGGGCCGGGGTCGGGCGCGAAGTAGAAGTGACCGCCGTCGAGCACCCGCAGCCCGAGGAAGTCCTCGGTGTGCTCCGCCCAGCCGGCCATCCGCGCCGCCGAGGCCGCGTGGTCGTCGGCGCCCGCGAACGCGGACAGGGGCACCGGCAGCGGGCCCGCGCCCGGCCGTGGGCGCCAGCCCTCCACCACCCGCAGATCGGCCCGGATGATCGGGGCGAACACGGCCCACAGGTCCGGGTCGTCGAAGACCTCGCCGGGTGTGCCGCCGAGCCGCTTCAGACGGTCCCGCAGCGCGGAGTCGGACAGCTCGCCGTAAGCGGCGGAGATACCGGCCGTGCCCGGTGCGGGCCGCCCGGAGACGCCCGTCCACACCGGCCGGGGCAGACCCCGCTCGACGGCCCGGCAGGCGATCTCGTACGCGAGGAGGGCGCCCATGCTGTGGCCGAACAGGGCGTACGGGACCTCCGGCGCGGGCTCGATGACGCGCAGCAGGAAGTCGGCGAGGCGCCCGGCGTCCGGGATCGGCGCGAGGTCCATGAGATGGCCGTGCCCCGGCGCGTCGAGGAGCCGTACGTCCCACGTGTCCGGCAGCCGGGCCGGCCAGTGGCGGAAGGGCACGTGCGAGCCGCCCGCGTGGTGCAGGACGAACAGCCGAAGCTCCGGTCGGGCGGGGTCCATCGCTCTCCCTCGGCCCGGGCCCGTCCGACGCCTCCCGGTCGGAGGCCGGGCAGGAAAGGGGTCGGCGGCCCTCGGGCGCGCCTGCCGACGATAGTGCGTCCGGCCGCGGTACGGGCCCCGCTCCAGGCCCGCTCCGGCCGCCATGGAGCGCGCCTCCAGCGGGTCTCGGCCGGTGTGCCCGAGGGCGCCCTGCGGGTCGGCTCCAGAACCGCTTGAGCCCGGGACGACTCGGCCCTTCGGCTCTTGTAGCCGCCTTGTCCGGGTCCCTACGGTGACGTGGCAGCGCCGGGGTCGCCCGACACCGTCGTCCGGTTCGCCGGACACCGTGTCCACGGCCGACCGGACGATGCCGAACGGCGAACGGCGCGCGTGCCTGGTGCTGTGGCGCACCCGGACCGCCGCATCGCGATCCCGATCCATTCCATGACGGTTAAGGACGGTGCCAGTTGAGCACGAACCCCTTCGATGACGAGGACGGCCGCTTCCACGTTCTGATCAACGACGAGGAGCAGCACTCCCTGTGGCCGGCGTTCGCCGAGGTGCCGGAGGGCTGGCGCGCCGTCTTCGGCGAGGCCTCCCGCGCCGAGTGCCTGGAGTACGTCGAGCAGAACTGGACCGACCTGCGGCCCAAGAGCCTTCAGGACGCCATGGCGGGGGACTGACCTCCGCCCCCGAGCCCGCAAATCACACTGGATGGGGGAGATGAACGTGGCGACGGGCGCCGTGAGAACCGCGAGCAGACACGGGGCGAGGCCGGTGACCGGCGGCGGTGCGCCCGCGCGCGACGTGGTCTCGAACTTCGTCGGGACACCGGCCAAGGTGCGGAAGTCGGGGATGACCTTCCCGCAGAACCTGCCGGAGCGGGCCTGGGAGGAGATCGGCACCAACCTGCGCGAGCTGGTGAACTCCTCCGCGTGGTGGCTCGCCGACTGGCTGCTCTTCGGGGAGGCCACCTACGGGTGGCGCCGGTACAAGGAGGCCATCGAGCGGACCGGCCTCGACTACCAGACCCTGCGCAACTACGCGTGGGTGGCCCGGCGGTTCGAGCACCACCGCAGGCGCGACGCCCTCAGCTTCGCCCACCACGCCGAGGTGACCCGCCTCTCGCCGCCCGAGCAGGACTACTGGCTGCGGACGGCCGAGCAGCAGAAGTGGTCGCGCAACGAACTGCGCAAGGCGGTCCGCGCCAGCCTGGCCGTGCAGAGCGGCGACTCGCCCGCCGACCCGCCCGCCGGGGACACCGCGCCCGCCTCGGAAACCGCGGCCACCGCGTCCGGCGCCGACGGCGGGCAGCGCCGTCAGCAGGTCACCACCCTCACCATCGAGCTCTCCGCCGGCCAGCTCGAGCAGTACTCGAAGGCCGCCGCCGCGCACGGCCTGCCCGTCGACAAGTGGGTCGCCCAGGTGCTGGACACCGCCGACCGGCGATCCGCCTAGAGGGACCTCTCACATCGGAGTCCGTTGATGATTCTTCAGGGAAAGCGGGTCGCCCTGCCCCCGGCGCCCGTCGTCCACCACCGGTTCGAGGCGAACGCGGCGGCCACCCCCGACGCCCTCGCCGTCGTCCGCGCGGGCGAGCACATGACGTACGCCCAACTCGACGCCGCCGCCAACCGGTTCGCGCACTACCTGATCCGGCGCGGTCACGGGCGCGGCGCGAAGGTCGGGCTGTGCCTCGACTACTCCTTCGACCTGCTCGTCGCCCTCCTCGGCACGCTGAAGGCGGGCGCCGCCTATGTGCCGTTCGACCCGGCCTACCCGGCGGCCCGCCTCGAACAGCTCCTGGGGCAGGTGCCCGACCTCGCGCTGATCGTGGCCTCCGAGGCGACCGCACCGATGGTCGCCGCCGCCACCGTCGACGTCGTCGACCTGGAGCGGCTCGCCGACACCCTGGACCGCCTGCCGGCGACCAGCCCCGGCACCGAGGTCACCGGGGACGACCTGTGCTACGCGGTCTTCACGTCCGGCTCGACCGGCACCCCGAAGCTGACCGCCGTGCGCCACGAGGGCTGGTTCAACCTCATGAACTGGCTGACGCTCGAATACGGCCTGCACAGCGGATCGCACCACCTGGTCGTCAGCGCGTTCGGCTTCGACCTGTCCCAACGCGCCCTGATGACACCGCTGTTCTGCGGCGCGACCCAGCACTTCATGGCGAGCCGGAACTTCGACGCCATGATGGCCTACCGCATCCTCAACGAGCGCGACATCCGCGTGGTGCACTGCGCCTCCAGCACCCTGTACGTCCTCGTGGACTGGGAGACGGCGCGGGGCGGCGACGCGCTCACCCGGCTCGACTACGTGCTCTTCGGCGGCGAGGCGCTCAAGCCCGAGCGGCTCTCCCACTGGATGCGCCGCGAGGGCAACACGTGCACGCTGCTGCACCAGTACGGCGTCGCCGAGTGCACGGACGTCGCGACCTCCTACGACCTGTCCGCGTACCGGCCCGGCCACCACGCGATCGCCCCGGTCGGCAGGCCCGCGTACAACACCGACATCCACCTGCTCGACGCGGAACTGCGCGGTGTCGCGCCGGGGGAGTCCGGCGAGATCTGCATCGCGGGGGCGGGCGTCGGCGCGGGCTACCTGGGCGGCTCAGGCCCCGAGAACGCGAAGTTCACGACCGTCGAGATCGACGGCGTCCCCGTCCGGCTCTACCGCACGGGCGACCGCGGCCACATCGACGCCTCCGGTGAACTCGTCGTGGCGGGGCGGATGGACGCGCAGGTCAAGGTGCGCGGCATGCGGATCGACCCCACCGACATCGAGCGGGCCCTCGGCCGGCTGCCCGGCATCCGGGAGGCCGCCGTCGCGGTCACGCACAGCGCCGCGGGGGAGGCCGAGCTGACCGCCTTCCTCGTGCCCACGCGCCACGAACTCACCGAGGACGACGTGCGCTCCCGGCTGCTGCGGGAACTGCCGCGGAACATGGTCCCCGCCCGGTTCGTCAACATCCTCCGCCTGCCGCTCAGCCCGCACGGGAAGGTCGACCGCGCGGCGCTCGTCGCGTCGCTGGAGAAGCACCAGGTCCTCCAGCCCAGCGGCACCGCGGCATGAGACGGCGCAGACCGCCACGACCATCGAAAGGAAAGCGATGACCGCCGACCTCGTGCGCGCCATCTGGTGCCGGGAGCTGAACCGCGACGATATTTCGCCCGAAGACGATTTCTTCGCCCTGGGCGGTCAGTCCGTCATCATGGTGCGGATTCAAGGTGCATTCATGGACGAGTTGAACGTCGAGGTCCCGATGGACCAGATGTTCCTCCACCCGACGGTGGCGTCGATCTCCGCATACATCGAAACCCTGGGTGCGGTAGCTGCTCCGTAACAGCGCCTGACCGCACGCCAGTTGTGTCCCGCCGGCGGGACGCCGCGCTTAGCATCGAAAACGAATTCCGGCTGCTGCCGAGTTGTGCCAAAAACCATCTGGTAAGAGAGGAGAGCCATGTACGACGTGATTGTCGTGGGCGCCCGTTGCGCCGGTTCGCCGACGGCCATGCTCTTTGCGCGGCAGGGCTATCGCGTACTGCTTCTGGAAAAGGCGAATTTCCCGCAGGACACGCTCTCCTCGCATTACATCCACATGCAGGGAATGGCGTTGCTCAACCGCTGGGGGCTGCTCGGCAAGCTCCAGGACGCGGGCTGCCGGAAGATCACCCGGCAGAGCTACGAGGGCCCCGGTGTCCGCATCGACGGCTTCTCCCTGCCGCTGGACGGCGTCACCTACACCTACGCGCCGCGCCGCTACGTGCTCGACCCGCTGCTCGCGGAGGGCGCCGCCGAGGCGGGCGTGGAGTTCCGCCAGGGCTGCGCCGTCAAGGACCTGGTGTGGGAGGACGACCGGGTCGCCGGTGTCCGCTACACGACGCCCAGCGGCACCATGGCCGTCGAGCGGGCCCGCCTCGTCGTCGGGGCGGACGGCATGCGCTCGCTGGTCGCCCGCAAGGCCGGGGCGCCGAACGTCATCGAGCACCCGCGCGTGACCTGCACCTACTACAGCTACTGGGCCGACGTGCCCGCCCACTTCGAGCTGTACGAGCGGCCCGGGCGCTGGATCGGCGTCATCCCCACCAACGACGACCTCACCCTGCTCATGACGTACTTCCCGCAGGAGGAGTACCAGGACGTCCGCAAGGGCGTGGAGCCGTTCTACCTCGACACCTTCCGCACCACGGCCCCCGAGCTGTACGAGCGGATGCGCGCGGGCCGACGCGTGGAGCAGCTCTACGGCACCGGCCACCAGGAGAACTTCTTCCGCAAGGCGTACGGGCCCGGCTGGGTCCTGGTCGGCGACGCCGTCACCCACAAGGACTCCATCACCGCCCGCGGCATCACCGAGGCCTTCGTCCAGGCGCAGACCCTGACCGAGTACATCGGCGGGGAACTGCACGACGACGCCGCGCTCGACACGGCCCTCGAGGCTTACGAGCTCAACCTGAGCGGCGAGGCCCTCAGCCAGTACCAGGGCGCCCTCAACGTGGCCGAGCTCAAGCCCTCGGGACGCACCGACATGCTGCGCAAGCTGGTCGGCCACCAGGAGCACATCGACCGGTACTTCTCGACGCTGTCGGGCGCGTGCTCCATCGACGACTTCTACAACGACGACCTGTTGACCCTGCTCGACCAGAGCTGAGTGACGACCGCTTCCCGGTCGCCGATTTGGAGACACGATGATCCCGTTGTCGTTCGCGCAGCGCCGGCTGTGGTTCATGGACCGGTTCGAAGGCCCTTCGCCGACCTACAACGGCGCCTTCGCCCTGCGACTGACCGGTGAGCTGGACGTGCCGGCGCTGCGGGCGGCGCTGTGCGACCTCGTCGAGCGGCACGAGGCCCTCCGCACGGTGATCGTCGAGGGCGACGACGGTGTCCCGCACCAGCAGGTCATCGCCCTCGGGGAGCGCCCCTTCGAGCTGGGGCTCGTCGAGGTCGCGGGGGAGGAGGAGCGGGCCGCGGCGGTCGACGCGGTGGCCACCGAGGTCTTCGACCTGGCCGCCGACATACCGCTCCGCGCCCGCCTCGTCCGCAGCGCGCCGGGCGAGCACACCCTGGTCGTCGTGGCCCACCACATCGCCGTGGACGGCGAGTCCTTCGGGCCGCTGTTCCGCGACCTGACCACGGCGTACGCGGCCCGCCGCGAGGCAGCCGCCCCGGCCTGGGAGCCGCTGCCGGTCCAGTACGCGGACTACACGCTGTGGCAGCTCGACGTGCTCGGCGACGAGTCCGACCCGGACAGCGTCGCCGCCCGCCAACTCGCCTACTGGCGCGAGATGCTGGCCGACCTGCCGCAGCCGATCCAACTGCCGACGGACCGCCCCCGCCCCCGCGCGATGAGCCCCGACGGCGACCGCGTCCCCTTCCGCATCGACCCCGCGCTGCTGGGCGCCGTGGAGAAGCTGGCCACGGAGGCCGACGCCACCGTGTCGATGGTGATGCACACGGCGCTCGCCGTGCTCCTGCATCACCTCGGCTGCGGCGACGACCTGCCCATCGGCGCCCCGATCACGGACCGCACCGACGAGGACCTGCGCGACCTCATCGGGTTCTTCGTCAACACCTGGGTGCTCCGCGCCGACCTGAGCGGCAACCCGACCTTCCGCGCCCTGCTCGACCAGGTGCGCGAGCGGTCCCTGGCCGCGTACGACAACCAGGACATGCCCTTCGAGCGGCTCGTGGAGCTGCTCAACCCGGACCGCTCCACCGCGTACAACCCGTTCTTCCAGGTGATGCTCTCCTGGCAGCCGCCCGTGCCGGACCTGGAGATACCCGGCCTCGCCGTGCGCACCGAACGCCTGGAGACGGCCACCGCCAAGTTCGACCTCTTCTTCGACCTGCTGCCGGACGCCTCCGGCGGGGCCCGGTGCCGCCTGGAGTACTCCACCGCCCTGTTCGACCGGGACACGGCCGAGGGTCTCGCACGGCGCTTCGTCCGCGTCCTGGAGCAGTTCGTCGCCGACGCCGGACGCACCATCGGCACCGTCGACGTGCTCGACGACGCCGAGCGCGCACGCCTGATCGCCCCGCTCGACACCGCCGCGCCGGTCTCCCGCGAGACCGTGCCCGCCCTCTTCGAGCAGCAGGTGGCGGCGGCGCCCGACGCCCCGGCCCTGGTGTGCGACGGCCGGACCCTGACCTACCGCGAGCTCGACGACCGCGCCAACGCCGTCGCCTGGGAGCTCATCGCGCGCGGCGCGGGCCCCGAGGACCTGGTGCTGCTCGCCCTCGACCGCACCGAGGACCTGGTGGCCGCGCTGCTCGGCATCCTCAAGTCCGGTGCCGGGTACGTGCCGCTGGACCCGCAGTACCTCGCCGGGCGCGCCGAGAGCGTCCTGGCGCAGGCCGCCCCCCGCTTCGCGGTCACCGACACCGCGACCCGGGACCGCCTCCCGGCGGCGGACGGCGTCACCACCCTGAACGTGGACGAGCGGGCGCAGTGGAACACCCTCCAGGGCGCCCCCGACGACACGGCCAGGACCCGGCCCCTCGACCCGGACCACGTGGCGTACGTGATGTTCACCTCCGGCTCCACGGGCAGGCCCAAGGGCGCCACCCTCACCCACCGCGGCGTGGTCAACGGCGTACGCGAACTGGTGCGGGTGCTCGACGCGCCCGCCGGGTGGCGGATGCTCGCGGGCACCTCCGTCAACTTCGACGTCTCCGTCTTCGAACTGCTCACCACGCTCTCCACCGGCGGCACCGTCGAACTCGTCGCGAGCGCCCTGGCCCTCGCCGAACGCGAGAGCTGGGACGGCCACGTGATCAGCGGCGTCCCCTCCGTCCTCGCCGAACTCGTGCCGCACCTGCACAAGGCGCCGGGCGTCCGCTCCGTCGTCCTCGCCGGCGACCTGCTGCCCGGCCGCCTGGTGCGCCAGGTGCGCGAGGCCCTGCCCGGCGTCCAGATCGTCAACTCCTACGGCCAGAGCGAGAGCTTCTACGCCACCACGTTCTCCCTCGCCGCGACCGACGACTGGGCGGACGGCGACGTCGCCCCCATCGGCACCCCCCTCGGGGGCATGCGCGCCTATGTCCTCGGCCCCGGCCTCGCCCCCGCGCCGCAGGGCGTCATCGGCGAGCTGTACGTGGTCGGCACCTGCCTGGGCCGCGGCTACCACGGCCGCGCCGCCCTGACCGCCGAACGCTGGGTCGCCAACCCCTACGGATCTCCCGGCGAGCGCATGTACCGGACCGGCGACCTCGCCCGCTGGAACGCGCACGGGCGGCTGGAGTGCGTCGGCCGCGGCGACGGCCAGGTCAAGGTGCGCGGCTTCCGCATCGAGACCGCCGAGGTCGAGTCCGCGATCACCGCGCACCCCGGCATCGACGAGGCCGTCGTCATCAGCCGTGAGGTCCCCGCGGGCGGCAAGCGCCTCGTCGCCTACGTCGTGCACACCGGCGAGGGCGGCGTCGGCGACGACGGCGCGGGCGGCATCGGCGACGTCGACGTGCTCGCCGGGGCGTCCGCCGCCGAGCTGCGCACCTTCGTCGCGGCGCGACTGCCCGACTACATGGTCCCCTCGGCGTTCGTGGCCCTGGGCCGCCTGCCGCTCGGCCCGACCGGCAAGCTCGACCGCGCGGCGCTGCCCGAGCCCGAGTTCCTGGGCGAGGCGTACCGGGAGCCGCGCACCGAGGCCGAACAGATCATCACCGCCGCCTACGCGGACGTGCTCGGCGTCGACCGGGTCGGCATCGACGACGACTTCTTCGCGGTCGGCGGCGACAGCCTGCGCTCCATCCAGGTGGTGGCCCGCGCCCGCGCCCGCGGCCTCGAACTGTCCACGCGCGAGATCTTCGAGTGCCGCACGGCCGCCCGCCTGGCCGAGGTCGCCGGTGCCCGGCAGGGCGCCGCACCGGTCCTCGCCGAGCTGGAGGGCGGCGGCGTCGGCCCGATGCCGCTCCAGCCCGTGGCCCGGGAGGTGTTCGCGCACGGCGGCGGGACGAACCGTTTCGCCATGTCGATGGTGCTCGAACTGCCCGAGACCGTCGACGCGGACGGCCTCGCCGCGACGCTCGACGCCGTCCTCGACCGCCACGACCTGCTGCGCTCCCGCCTGGTCCCCGGCGACGAGCCCACCCTCGTGGCCGCCGCGCCCGGCACCGTACGGGCGGCCGGGCTGATCCGTCGCGTCGACTGCGACGGCCACTGGGAGGCGCCGTCCGCGCTCGCCGCGGCCAAGGCGGAGCTGTACGACGCGGTCGGCCGCCTCGACCCGGAGGCCGGGACGATGGCGGACTTCGTCTGGTTCGCCCCGCCGTCGGGCCCCGGCCGGCTCCTCGTGGTGCTGCACCACCTGGTGGTCGACGGCGTCTCCTGGCGCATCCTGATGTCCGACCTCGCCGAGGCCTGGCAGCACGTCCGCGCCGGCCGCACCCCCGAACTGCCCGCCGTCGGCACCTCGGCCCGCCGCTGGGCCGCCGCGCTCCAGGACGAGGCGTTCAGCGAGGAGCGGGAGGCCGAGCTCGACCACTGGCGCGAGGTCCTCGAAGGCCCCAACCCGCCGCTCGGCTCCCGCGCGTTCGACCCGTCCGTCGACGTGTGGTCCACCGTCGAGACCGTACGGGTGCAGCTCCCCGCCGACGTCACCGAGGCCGTGCTGACCGAGCTGCCCGCCGCGTTCCGCGCCACCGGCACCGACGTGCTGCTGGCCGCGCTCGCCCTGGCGGTCAACCGCTGGCGCGGCACCGACGAGTCCACCCTGGTCCGCCTCGAAGGCCACGGCCGCGAGGAAGAGGTCGTCCCCGGCGCCGATCTGTCGCGCACCGTCGGATGGTTCACCACCATGTACCCGGCCCGCGTCGACGTGCAGGGCGTGGACACGTCCGGCGTGCTCGCCGGAGGCCCCGCCGTCGCCCGGGCGATCAAGCAGGTCAAGGAGCAACTGCGCGCCGTCCCCGGCAAGGGCATCGGCTACGGGCTGCTGCGCCACCTCAACCCCGAGACCGCCGAGCAGCTCGACGACCTCGCCGTACCGCAGATCGGGTTCAACTACCTCGGCCGGATCTCCGACAGCGATGTGCCCGAGCACCTGCGCACCGACGGCTGGGGCCCCTCCGCGTGGTCCGCCGAGCTGATCGCCGAGCCCGACCCCGACCTTCCCGCGCTCTCCGCCCTCGAGGTCAACTCGGTCGCCACCGACACCCCCGACGGCGCCCGGCTCCAGGCCGCCTTCATGTTCCCGACCGGCGTCCTCTCCCGCGAACAGGCCGGCGAACTCGCCGAGTTGTGGGTCGAGGTCCTGCACGGCATGGCCGCACACGCCGCGAGCGGGGAGGCCGGGGGACTGACCCCGTCGGACGCCCCGCTGGTCACGGTCGGCCAGGCCGACATCGAGACCTGGGAGGAGCGCTACGGCCGCCTCGCCGAGGTGTGGCCGCAGGCCCCGGGCCAGTCCGGCATCCAGTTCCAGGCGGCCCTCGCGGACGGCAGCTTCGACGTCTACCACATGCAGTTCGTCCTGCACCTGTCCGGGACCGTGGACCCGGAGCGCATGCGGGCGGCCGGGCAGGCTCTCCTGGAGCGGTACCCGAACCTGCGCTCCGCGTTCCTCACCACCGCCGAGGGCGAGCCGGTCCAGGTCGTCGCCGAGCACGTCACGCTGCCCTGGCGCCACCTCGACCTGACGGGGAAGACCGACGCCGAGCAGGACGCGGCGCTCGACGCGGCCCTCGCCGCCGACCGCGGCGAACAGCTCGACCCCGCCCGGCCGCCGCTGCTGCGCCTGGCCCTGCTCACCTGCGGGCCGCGGCAGGCCAAGCTCATCATCACCGCGCACCACACCCTCTTCGACGGCTGGTCGTCACCGCTGGTCATCACGGACCTGATCCGGCTGTACGGCGACGCCGCCGCGCTCGGCCCGGTCCGCTCCTACGGCGACTACCTGGCCTGGCTGTCCCGTCAGGACCGGGACGCGTCGGCCGCCCGCTGGAAGGAAGAACTAGACGGGTTCGACCAGCCGACCCTCGTCGCCGCGGAGCTGGTCGCCGAGGGCGACGCGACGTCACTGGGCCGTGTCGAGGTGCCGCTCAGCATCGACAAGGGCCGCGAACTGGCGCGCCGTGCCGCCGAGTTGGGCGTCACGCTCAACACGCTCCTCCAGGGCGCCTGGGCCATCCTGCTCTCCAAGCTGACCGGGCAGCAGGACGTGGTGTTCGGCGCCGCCGTCAACGGCCGCCCCGCCGATCTGACGGGCTCC
This sequence comes from Streptomyces sp. NPDC102406, assembly GCF_044765725.1. Lineage (NCBI taxonomy): Bacteria > Bacillati > Actinomycetota > Actinomycetes > Kitasatosporales > Streptomycetaceae > Streptomyces > Streptomyces sp. NPDC102406. The sequence continues at coordinate 99,683 of NZ_JBIWKP010000013.1, forward strand.
GACGAGATGGTCGGCCTGTTCATCAACACCCTGCCGACGAGGGCCGAGTGCCGGCCCGAGCAGAGCCTCGCCGACGTCATCACGAGCCTCCAGAACCGGCAGATCAGTCTGCTCGACCACCACTACTACGGCCTGGCCGACATCCAGCGCGGCACGGGCCTGCCCTCCCTGTTCGACACGATCGTCGTCTTCGAGAACTACCCCATCGATCGTGAGGGCATCATCGAGGCGAACGACTCGGCGGGCCTCACCATCGACGCGATCCGCCCCTTCGCCGGCTCCCACTACCCCCTCACCCTCAACTCCTCCGACCCGTACCTGCGGCTCTCCCTGGACTACCAGCGCAACCTCTACGGACGCGACGCGGCCGAGACCGTGGCCGCCCGCCTCGTACGGGTCCTGGAACAGGTCCTGGCCGACCCCACGGTGCCGGTCGGCGCGGTGGACGTACTGGGCGAGGACGAACACGACTGGCTCGTCCACCGCGTCAACGACACGGCGCGTGAGGTGGTTGCGGGGACGTTGCCGGGTGCGTTCGAGGCGCAGGTGGAGCGTTCGCCGGGTGCGGTGGCGTTGGTGGGTGAGTCGGAGTCGTTGTCGTATGCGGAGTTCAATGCGCGGGCGAATCGTCTTGCGCATTGGCTGATCGAGCGGGGTGCGGGTCCGGAGCGGTTGGTCGCGGTGCGGATTCCGCGGTCGGTGGATCTGCTGGTGGCGGTCTATGCGGTGGTGAAGTCGGGCGCGGCGTATGTGCCGGTGGATCCGGAGTTGCCGGATGACCGGGTGCGGCATGTGCTGGATGTGGCGCAGCCGTTGTTGGTTCTGGATGAGGTGTTGCCGGATGTGTCGTCGTATCCGGCGTCGAATCCGGAGCGGGAGCTGTCTCCGGATCATGCGGCGTATGTGATCTTCACGTCGGGTTCGACGGGTGGTCCGAAGGGTGTGCAGGTGGCGCACCGTTCGATCATGAACCGGCTGGCGTGGGGTCTCGGGTATTTCGACGTGGGGCCCGAGGACCGGGTGCTGTTGTCGACGACGGCGAGTTTCGATGTGTCGGTGCCGGAGTTGTTCGCGGCGTTGCAGGTGGGTGCGGCGGTGGTGATCGCGCGTCCGGACGGGCGCAGGGATCCGGCGTATCTGGCGGAGTTGATCCGGCGTGAGGGGGTGACGGGGGCGGACTTCGTGCCGTCGTTGCTGGAGGTGTTCGTCTCGGAGCCGGGGGCGAAGGAGTGCACGAGCCTGCGGTGGATCGAGGTGGCGGGTGAGGCGTTCCCGCCGGCGCTGGCCAACAAGGTGGCCGAGGTGCTGCCCGCGTGTGGGGTGTTCAACCTGTACGGTCCGACGGAGGCGTCGGTGGAGGTGACGGCGTATCGGCATGTGCCGGGTTCGGAGCGGGTGCCGATCGGGGCACCGGTGTGGAACACGCAGGTGTATGTGCTGGATGCCGCGCTCAAGCCGGTGGCGCCCGGGGTTGCGGGTGAGCTGTATCTGGCGGGTGCCGGGCTGGCGCGCGGGTATGTGGGTCAGACGGCTTTGACGGCGGGGCGTTTTGTGGCGTGCCCGTTCGGTGGGCCGGGTGCGCGGATGTATCGCACGGGTGACCTGGTGCGGTGGAACCGTGAGGGTCAGGTCGAGTACATCGGGCGGACCGACTTCCAGGTCAAGGTCCGTGGTTTCCGTATCGAACTCGGCGAGATCGAACAAGCCCTCACCGACCACCCGGACGTCGACGGCGCCGTCGTCATCGTCCGCGAGGACCGGGCCGACGACCAGCGGATCGTCGCCTACGTCGTACCGGCCGGCGGCAAGCCCGAGTCCGCACTGGACCTCACCGCCCTGACGGACCACGTACGCGCCCACCTGCCCGAGTACATGGTGCCCACCGCGATCGTGCCGCTCGCCGAGTTCCCCACGACGACCAGCGGGAAGCTCGACCGCAAGGCGCTGCCCGCGCCGGACCACACCGAGGCGGCGCCCGGACGCGGACCGCGCAACCGCACCGAGGAAGTCCTGTGCCGCCTCTTCGCCGACCTGCTCGGCGTGGCGGAGATCGGCATCGACGCCGACTTCTTCGACCGCGGCGGGCATTCACTACTGGCCACCCGGCTGACCGGCCGGATACGCAATGAGCTTCACGTCGACGTGAAAGTCACAACGGTCTTCCGTCATCCGACCGTCGCCCAACTGGCGGTTCAGATCGAGGAACTGGCCACGTCGAACCGCCCCCGGCTGCGTCCCCAGCTGGGCCAGACGACCGTTTAGGAGAAGCGTCGATGATCCCCTTGTCCTTCGCCCAGCGGCGGATGTGGTTCCTGCACCGCCTGGAAGGGCCGTCCGCGACGTACAACATCCCGTTCGTGCTGCGTCTGGACGGGGCGCTCGACACCGCGGCCCTGGCCGCCGCGGTCACGGACGTCGCGGCCCGCCATGACAGCCTGCGCACCCTGGTCGCCGAGAACGCGGACGGCACACCGGAGCAGCGGGTCCTGCCCACCGAGGAGGCGGTCCTGCCCTTCCGGGTGGTCGACGTGAGCGCCGACGCCCTGGACGCCACCCTGCACGAGGAGCTGGTCACGGGCTTCGACCTGGAGACCGAACTCCCCCTGCGAACCACCGTGTTCCGCCTCTCGCCGCAGGAACACGTCCTGGCGTTCGTGTTCCACCACATCGCCGCGGACGGCTCCTCGATGGCCCCGTTCCTCAAGGACCTGGTCGCCGCGTACACGGCCCGCCACGACAGGAACGCACCCCAGTGGGCGCCGCTGCCGGTCCAGTACAAGGACTACACGCTGTGGCAGCGGCAGCTCCTGGGCGAGGACGGCGACCGCGAGAGCGTCGCCGCCCCCCAGATCGCCTACTGGCGCAAGGAACTGGACGAGGTGCCGCAGCCCACCCAGCTCCCGCTGGACCGGCCGAGGCCCGCGGTCGTCGGACACCGCGGCGGCCACGTCGAGTTCCTGCTCGACTCCGACCTCGTCGGCCGGCTCGGGAAGGTGGCCGCCGACCGCGGCGCCACCCCTCCGATGGTGGCCCAGGCGGCGCTCGCCGTCCTCCTCAACAAGCTGGGCGCCGGCGAGGACGTCACGATCGGCAGCCCCATCGCCGGGCGCACCGACGAGGCGCTGAACGACCTGGTCGGCTTCTTCGTCAACACCTGGGTGCTGCGCGCCGACCTGTCGAAGAACCCGTCGTTCGGCGACATGGTGGAACAGGTACGGGACAAGGCCCTGGCCGCGTACGACAACCAGGACGTCCCCTTCGAACGGCTCGTGGAACTGCTCAACCTGGAGCGCTCGACGTCGTACCCGCCGCTGTTCCAGACCATGCTGGCCTGGCAGTTCGTGTGGCCGGACATCGAGATGCCGGGCCTGGAGGTCACCCCCGTCCCGGCCGGTACCGACACCGCCAAGTTCGACCTCTTCTTCAACATCGTCCCCGACGCCGCGGGCCGCGCCCACGGACGCCTGGAGTACGCGGCGGACCTGTTCGACCACTCCACGGCGGTCGCCGTCGTCGACCGCCTCGTCCGCATCCTGGAACAGGTGGCCGCCGACCCGGCCGTACGCCTCGGCGACGTCGACGTCCTCGACCCGGCCGAGCGGAACCTGCTCCTGGACGACTGGAACGCGACGGCGCGTGAGGTGGTTGCGGGGACGTTGCCGGGTGCGTTCGAGGCGCAGGTGGAGCGGTCGCCGGGTGCGGTGGCGTTGGTGGGTGAGTCGGAGTCGTTGTCGTATGAGGAGTTCAATGCGCGGGCGAATCGTCTGGCGCATTGGCTGATCGAGCGGGGTGCGGGTCCGGAGCGGTTGGTCGCGGTGCGGATTCCGCGGTCGGTGGATCTGCTGGTGGCGGTCTATGCGGTGGTGAAGTCGGGCGCGGCGTATGTGCCGGTGGATCCGGAGTTGCCGGATGACCGGGTGAGGCATGTGCTGGACGTGGCGCAGCCGTTGTTGGTTCTGGATGAGGTGCTGCCGGATGTGTCGTCGTATCCGGTGTCGAATCCGGTGCGGGAGCTGTCTCCGGATCATGCGGCGTATGTGATCTTCACGTCGGGTTCGACGGGTGGGCCCAAGGGTGTGCAGGTGGCGCACCGTTCGATCATGAACCGGCTGGCGTGGGGTCTCGGGTATTTCGACGTGGGGCCCAAGGACCGGGTGCTGTTGTCGACGACGGCGAGTTTCGATGTGTCGGTGCCGGAGTTGTTCGCGGCGTTGCAGGTGGGTGCGGCGGTGGTGATCGCGCGTCCGGACGGGCGCAGGGATCCGGCGTATCTGGCGGAGTTGATCCGGCGTGAGGGGGTGACGGGGGCGGACTTCGTGCCGTCGTTGCTGGAGGTGTTCGTCTCGGAGCCGGGGGCGAAGGAGTGCACGAGCCTGCGGTGGATCGAGGTGGCGGGTGAGGCGTTCCCGCCGGCGCTCGCGAACAAGGTGGCCGAGGTGCTGCCCGCGTGTGGGGTGTTCAACCTGTACGGTCCGACGGAGGCGTCGGTGGAGGTGACGGCGTATCGGCATGTGCCGGGTTCGGAGCGGGTGCCGATCGGGGCACCGGTGTGGAACACGCAGGTGTATGTGCTGGATGCCGCGCTCAAGCCGGTGGCGCCCGGGGTTGCGGGTGAGCTGTATCTGGCGGGTGCCGGGCTGGCGCGCGGGTATGTGGGTCAGACGGCTTTGACGGCGGGGCGTTTTGTGGCGTGCCCGTTCGGTGGGCCGGGTGCGCGGATGTATCGCACGGGTGACCTGGTGCGCTGGAACCGTGAGGGCCAGGTCGAGTACATCGGCCGGACCGACTTCCAGGTCAAGGTCCGTGGTTTCCGTATCGAACTCGGCGAGATCGAACAAGCCCTCACCGACCACCCGGGCGTGGCCCAGGCCACCGTGGTGGTCCGCGAGGACAGCGAGGGCGGCAAGCGCCTCGTCGGCTACGTCGTGCCCGACCCCGGCGCCGCCGTCGAGGACGCCGACGACCAGCAGGACGACTGGCGCGAGCTCTACGACGACAGCTACCGGGCCTCCGAGGACGAGGCGTGGGGCGAGGACTTCCAGATGTGGACGTCGTCGTACGACGGCGAGCCGATCCCCGTCGAGCAGATGCGGCAGTGGCGGGACGCGGCCGTGGCCCAGGTGCTGCGCTACGCGCCCCGGCGCGTCCTGGACATCGGCGTCGGCTCCGGCCTGCTCCTCGCCAAGATCGTCGGCGAGGTCGAGGAGTACTGGGGCACCGACATCTCGGCGCCCGTCGTGGAGCGCGTCACCGCCCAGGCCGAGCGGGCCGGGTTCGGCGACCGGGTCCACCTCAGCGCCCGCACCGCCGACGAACTCTCCGACCTGCCCAAGGGCCGCTTCGACACGGTGGTCCTCAACTCCGTCGCCCAGTACTTCCCGAGCGCCGACTACCTGGACCACGTGCTGTGCCAGGTCATGGAGCTGCTCGAACCCGGCGGCCGAATGATCGTCGGTGACGTGCGCAACGCCTCGACCCTGCGCGTCCTGCTCACCGCCGTCCAGCGTGCGGCACACCCGCACGCCTCCCACGACGAGCTGCGGACGTTCGTGGAGAAGGAACTGCTCGCCGAGCGGGAACTCGTGGTGCCCCCGGAGTGGTTCGCCGACTGGGCGGCCCGGCACTCCGTCCCCGTCGACATCCGCCTCAAGCCCGGACGGGCCCACAACGAACTGACCCGGCACCGCTACGAGGTCGTCCTGCACAAGGCACCCGCCGACGTGCTCGACCTCGCCGGCCTGCCGACGGTGCCGTGGGGCGGCCAGCTCACCGCCCCCGCCGACCTGGCGGGGCGCACGGACGCAGGTCCCCTGCGCGTCACCGGCATCCCCAGCGCCCGCCTCGCCGAGGAGGCCGCCGTGGCGGTCGCGGCCGGGCTCCTCGACCCGACGGCGCTGCCCGGCGAAGCGGTCGACCCGCAGGACCTGTCCGACTGGGCCCGCGACAACGGCCTCGAAGCCGTCCTCACGCTCTCCGGCGAGGACCCGCGCTGCTACGACGCGGTGCTGCTGCCCGAGCTGCCCGCCGAGGCAGCCGTCACCGGCACGTTCCTCGCCACCCCCGCGGGCCGTCGGGCCAGGCCCAACGCCCCGGCCCTCGCCAAGGCGATCGGCCCGCTCCTCGCCGGACTCCCCGACTACCTGAGCGAGCGGCTGCCCGGCTACATGGTGCCCGCAGCGCTCGTCCCGCTCTCGGAGATCCCGCTGACCCCGAGCGGCAAGCTGAACCGGCGCGTGCTGCCGCCGCCGGACTACGCACGGGCCTCGACCGGACGCGCGCCGCGCAACAAGATCGAGGAGTCCTTCTGCGCGCTGTTCGCCGAGGTGCTCGGCCTGCGGACCGTCGGCATCGACGACGACTTCTTCACCACGGGCGGCGACAGCATCCGCTCCATCCAGGTCGTCGCCCGCGCCCGGGCGCTCGGCATGGCCGTCAGCACGCGGGAAGTCTTCGAGTACCGCACGGTCGCGCGCCTCGCCGAACTGGTCGAGGGCCGCGAGGACACGAGCGTCACCCTGGCCGAGCTGCCCGGCGGCGGCGTCGGCCGGACCCCGCTGCCCCCCATGGCGGCACACGTCCTCGCGCTGGGCGGCGGCATCGGCCGGTTCTCCATGTCCGGCATGCTGACCCTGCCCGACGACATCGACCGCGCGGGCCTGCTCGCCACCCTCCGGGCCGTCCTCGACCGGCACGACGCCCTGCGCTCCCGGCTCGACCGGGACGAGCCCGGACTGCTGATCGCGCCGCCCGGCGGCGTCGACCCCGCCGCACTGCTCCGCGAGGTCCCCCTCGACGGCGCCGACGTGCACGCCGAACTGGACGCCGCCGCGGGCCGCCTCGACCCGGACGCCGGTGTCATGGCCCAGTTCGTGTGGTTCACCTCCGCCACGGACGCCGACCGGCTGCTGATCGTCCTGCACCACCTCGTCGTCGACGGGGTGTCGTGGCGGATCCTGGTGCCCGACTTCGCCGCCGCCTGGCAGCGGGTCCGCGACGGTGGCGCGCAGGAACCCGCACCGAAGGGCACCTCCCTGCGCCGCTGGACGCACGCCCTGGTCGACCTGGCGGCCGACCAGGAGAAGGCCACGGCCCAACTGCCGGTGTGGCAGGAGATTTTGGACGGTGACGAGCCCGTGCTCGGCGCCCGCGCCCTGGACCGCACACGGGACGTCGCGGCCACCGTGGAGACCGTGCGTGTCCAACTCCCCGCGGACGTCACGGAGACCCTGCTGACCCAGGTGCCCGCGGTCTTCCGCGGCCGGGTCGACGACGGGCTGCTCGCCGCGCTCGCGCTGGCCCTGACCCACTGGCGCCGCACCCGCGGCGAGTCGGGCTCCTCGGCGCTCGTGCGCATGGAGGGCCACGGCCGCGAGGAGCACGTGATACCCGGCGCGGACCTGTCGAGCACGGTCGGCTGGTTCACCTCGGTGTTCCCCGTCCGCCTGGACCTGACCGGCGTCGACGTGGTGGACGCGCTCGCCGGCGGCGCCGCCGCGGGCCGCGCGCTCAAGGCCGTCAAGGAACAGCTCCGGGCGGTGCCGGACAACGGCATCGGCTACGGCGTGCTGCGCCACCTCAACGCGGAGACCGGCGCGGTGCTCGCCGCCGCACGGGAACCGCAGATCGGCTTCAACTACCTGGGCCGCACCTCCGCCGCCCCCGCCGGGCAGGAGAGCGCGGGCTGGACCCCGGACAGCACCTACCAGGACCTGATCGCCGCCCCGGACGCCGACATGCCGGTCCTCTCCGCCCTGGAGATCAACGCGGTGGCCACCGACACCGGTGACGGCGACGAACTCACCGCCTACTTCGGCTTCCCGACCGGCGTCCTCTCCCACGACGAGGTGACCGAGCTCGCCGGACTGTGGGTGCGGGCCCTGACCGCGCTCGCCCGGTACGCCGAGACGGACGAGGCCGGTGGCCTGACCCCGTCGGACGCACCCCTGGTCGATGTGGACCAGGAGACGATCGACGGCTGGGAGGCCCGCTACGGCGCGCTCGCCGAGATATGGCCGACGACCCCCGCCCAGTCCGGCATCCACTTCCACACCCAGATGGCCGGATCGTCGTTCGACGCCTACCACATGCAGTTGGTGTTCCACCTCTCCGGAGACGTCGACGCGGAGCGGATGCACCGGGCCGGGCAGGCGCTCATCGAGCGCTACACCAACCTGCGCGCCGCCTTCGTCGCCGGGGCCGACGGCGACATCGTCCAGGTGGTTCCGGCGCACGGGGTGACCCTGCCCTGGCGCCACCTCGACCTGACCTCCGTCGGCGCGGCCGAGGCGACCGACACGTTCGAGGAGTTCCTCACCCAGGACCGGGCCGACCACTTCGACATGACCGCCCCGCCGCTGATGCGGCTCGCCCTGGCCGTGCTCGAACCCGGCCGCGCCGAACTCGTCGTGACCGCCCACCACATCCTGTTCGACGGCTGGTCCATCCCGCTCCTGATGCGGGACCTCCTGCTCCTCTACGCGGCCCACGGCGACCCGTCCGGTCTGCCCGCCACCCGCAGCTACGGAGACTTCCTGGCCTGGCGGGTCCGGCAGGACGAGGCGGAGGCGGCCCGCGCCTGGGCCGCCGAGATCGCCGGGGTCGAGGAGCCGACGCTGCTCGCGCCCGGCTCCCAGGGCACCGACGAGGGCCTGGGGCAGGTCGAGTTCGCGCTGCCCGCCGAGGTGTCGGCCCGGCTCGACCGGCGCGCCGCCGAACTGGGCGTCACCGTCAACACGATGGTCCAGGGCGCCTGGGGCCTGCTGCTCGGGCAACTCACCGGCCGCCGCGACCTGCTGTTCGGCGCCACCGTCTCCGGTCGCCCGCCCGCCGTGGCGGAGGTCGAGACGATGGTCGGGATGTTCATCAACACCCTCCCGGTCCGCGTCGCGTACGCCCCCGGCGACACCCTCGCCGAGGTCCTGACCCGGCTCCAGGAGCGGCAGGCCGCCCTGATGGACCACCATCACCACGGGCTCGCCCAGATCCAGCAGGCCGCGAACCTGCCGTCCCTCTTCGACACCCTGGTCGTCTTCGAGTCCTACCCGGTCGACGAGGAGGGCATCAGCGCCGCGACCGAGGCCGCCGACGGCGTCGCCTTCACCGGCCTGCGCCCGTCCAACGGCACCCACTACCCACTCGGCCTGATGGCGGCGGTCGAACCGAACCTCCAGTTCATCCTCCAGTACGCGCACGGCGTGTTCACCCAGGAGACCGTGGAGGCGTACGCGGCCCGCCTGGTCCGCATCCTGGAGCAGTTGGCCGCCGCGCCCGAACGGATGGTCGCCCAGCTCGACGTCCTGGACCCGGCCGAACGCGAGCGCCTGCTCGTCACGGTCAACGACACCGACGCCCCGACCCCGGACGTCACGATCGCCGGGCTCGTCGAGGCGCAGGCGGCACGGACACCGGACGAGGTCGCCGTGATCGCCGAGGGCGTCTCGCTCACCTACCGCGAGGTGAACGCCAGGGCCGACCGCCTGGCGCGTGAGCTGGCCGGCCGCGGGGTGGGCGCCGAGTCCCTTGTCGCGGTGTCCCTGCCGCGCACCGCCGACCTGGTGATCGCCCTGCTCGCCGTCCTGAAGGCGGGCGGCGCCTATCTGCCCGTCGACCCCAAGTACCCCGGACACCGCCTGGCGGCCATCCTCGGCGAGGCGCGACCGCGCCTGGTCCTGACGGACACGGCGACGGCCGGGGCGCTGCCGGAGCACGACGCCCCGGACGTCCTCCTCGACACGCTCGACCTGTCCGACCTGACCGACCTGTCCGGCCTGTCCGAGGGAGACGGTCCGGCGCTCGAACACCCGGCCCGAGCCCAACAGTTGGCGTACGTGATGTACACCTCCGGTTCCACGGGCAGGCCCAAGGGCGTCGCCATCACCCACGCCAACGTGGTCAACGGCGTGCTGCGCCTCGCCGACCGCGTGGGCATGGCGCCGGGGAAGCGGATCCTCGCGGGCACCTCGGTCAACTTCGACGTCTCCGCGTTCGAGATCTTCACGGCCCTCGCCGTCGGCGGCGTCGTCGAACTGGTCCGGGACGTCCTGGTCCTGGGCGAGCGCAAGGAGGGCTGGAGCGGTGGCGTCATCTCCACCGTCCCGTCCGCCTTCGCGGAACTCGTCGACGAGATCGCCGGCCGCACCGACGTCGACACACTCGTCTTCGCCGGTGAGGCACTGCCCGCACCCCTGGTCGCGAAGGTGCGGGGCGCCTTCCCCGGCGCCCGGATCGTCAACGCCTACGGGCAGAGCGAAACCTTCTACGCCACTACCTGCACCGTCACCGGCGAGCCGGGCGACGCGGCGGGCAGCGCCCCCGTCGGCACCCCGCTCGGCAACATGCGGGTCTACGTCCTCGGCCCCGGCCTCACCCCGGTGCCGCCCGGCGCCGTCGGCGACCTGTACGTCGGCGGGAGCGTGGGCCGCGGCTACCACGGCCGCACCGCACTGACCGCCGAGCGCTTCCTCGCCGACCCGTTCGGCCCGGCGGGCGCCCGCATGTACCGCACCGGCGACCTGGCCCGCTGGAACGACGAAGGACAACTGGAGTACGTGGGCCGCGGCGACGCACAGGTGAAGGTGCGCGGTTTCCGCATCGAGCCCGCCGAGGTCGAGGCCGCTCTCACCGCGCACCCCGACCTCGCGCAGGCCACCGTCATCGCCCGCGACGGACGCGGCGACGGCGCCGGCAAGCTGCTTGTCGCCTACGTCGTGCCCACCGGCGACGGCCGCGCCGCCCCGGACGCCAGGGAGCTCCAGGCCTTCGTCGCCGAGCGGCTGCCGGAGTTCATGGTGCCGTCCGCCTTCGTGGCCCTGGACCGGCTCCCGCTCGCCCCCAACGGCAAGCTGGACCGGGCCGCCCTGCCCGAGCCGGAGTTCACCGGCGCCGCCTACCGGGCGCCCGGCACCGCCCGCGAGAAGGGTCTGGCCGCCCTCTTCGCCGAGGTGCTCGGTGTGGACCGGGTCGGCGCCGACGACGGGTTCTTCGAGCTCGGCGGGCACTCCCTGCTCGCGACCCGGCTGATCAGCCGGGCCCGCGCCGAGATGGGCATCGAGATACCGATTCGCAAGATCTTCGACCTTCCGACGGTGGCCGCGCTCGCCGCGTGGACAGAGGAACTGGCCGCTCCCCGTCGTCCCGGTTTGCGCAAGATGTTCGTAGAGGAGTGAAGCAATGATTCCGCTGTCATTCGCCCAACGCCGCATGTGGGTCCTGCATGAGCTGGAGGGAGGCTCGGACTCCTGGAACATGGCGGCCGCCTTCCGGCTCACCGGATCCCTGGACCGGGACGTCCTCGCCGCGGCGATCCGCGACGTGGTCGAGCGGCACGAGATCCTGCGCACCCTCTACACGACGGACGACAACGGCGAGCCGCACCAGCGCATCCTCCCGATCGCGCAGGCGTCGCCGGAGCTCCCGCTCACCGAGGTGGCACAGGACGAGGTGGCCGCCGCCGTCGACGGAGCCATCGCCCACCGGTTCGACCTGGCGGCCGAACTCCCCTTGCGGGCACACCTGTTCCGCTGCGCACCCGAGGAACACGTCCTGGTCCTGGTCATCCACCACATCGCCACGGACGGCAGCTCGGGCGCCCCGCTGGTGCGCGACCTCGCCGCCGCCTACACCGCCCGACGCGGCGGCGAGGCACCGGCCTGGGAGCCGCTGCCCGTGCAGTACAAGGACTACACGATGTGGCAGCGCGAGGTCCTCGGCGACGTGACCGACCCCGAGAGCCTCGCCGCCGCGCAGGTCGAGTACTGGCGCAAGGAACTGGCCGGGGTCCCCCAGCCGTTGAACCTGCCGCTCGACCGCCCGCGGCCCGCCGAGGCGAGCGGGCGCGGCGCCACCGTCGACCTCGTGATCAAGGCGGAGGTGGCGACGGAGCTGCAGAAGCTGGCCGACCGGCGCGGATCGACCCTGTCGATGCTTCTGCAGGCCGCGCTCGCGGTCCTGCTGAAGCAGCTCGGCGGCGGCCAGGACGTGACGATCGGCAGCTCGATCGCCGGACGCACCGACGAAGCCCTCAACGACCTGATCGGGTTCTTCGTCAACACCCAGGTGCTGCGGGTGGACCTGTCCGGCGACCCCACCTTCACCGACCTTCTCGGACAGGTGCGGGACAAGGCACTGGCGGCCTACGAGCACCAGGACGTGCCGTTCGACATGCTGGTCGAGGCGATCAACCCGGAGCGCTCCGCCGCGTACCAGCCGTTGTTCCAGGTGATGCTCGGTGTGCAGAACTACGAGCGGCCGGACCTCGAACTCGCCGGACTCACGGTGGAGGTCGAGCAGGCCACCCCCTCCACCTCCAAGGTCGACCTGTTCTTCAACGTGATCACGGACGCCACGGGAGCGCTGCGCGGCGACATCCAGTACGCGACCGACCTGTTCGACCGGGACACGGTCGAGGCCATCGCCGGACGGTTCGCGCGCGTCCTCGAACAGCTCGTCGCCGACCCCGGCGTGCGCGTCGGCGATGTCGACGTACTGAGCGCCGAGGAACGTCACCACCTGCTCGTCGAGGTCAACGACACCGCCGAGCCGACCCTGGAGCTGGTGTCGGCGATCCGCGAGCGGGTCCGGGCCACACCGGGGGCGCTCGCCGTCATCGGCGAGGAGGAGACGCTCACCTACCAGGAGCTGGAAGCACGCTCGAACCGCCTGGCGCACTGGCTGATCGAGCAGGGCGTGCGGACGGAGTCACGCGTCGCCGTGTCCCTGCCCCGGACCGTCAACCTGGTGGTGGCGCTGCTCGCGGTGATCAAGTCCGGCGGTGCCTACGTCCCGATCGACCCGGACCACCCGCGTTCCCGCATCGACTACATCCTCCAGCACGCGGACCCGGTCCTCGTGCTCGACGCCGAGGCGCTGGCAGGCGTGGACTGGTCGGCACTCTCCGAGGAAGCCCCGCAGGTCACCGTCCGGCCCGAGAACACCCAGTACGTGATCTACACATCGGGCTCGACGGGCAAGCCGAAGGGCGTCACGATCCCGCGCGGCGCGGTCGCCAACTACCTGGCCACGGCGGGGCGCACCTTCCCGCTGGCGGCGGGCGAGCGGATGCTGTTCAGCACCACCGTGGCGTTCGACATGGCCAACACCGAGCTGTACCTGCCCTTCGTCTCCGGCGCGACCATGGTCGTCGCGGACAAGGGCACCGTCTCCGACCCGGCCGCCGTGCTGGCGCTGATACGCCGCCACGACATCACCGCCGTACAGGCCACCCCCGCCTTCTTCCAGATGCTCCTCATGCACGACCCGCTCGCCGCGAAGGGGCTGCGCATCATTATCGGCGCGGAGGCCGTCCCCGTACGCCTGGCCGAGACCCTGGCGAAGCAGGCCACCGAGGTCTTCAACATGTACGGCCCGACCGAGACCGTCACGTGGTGCACCCAGGCGCTCGTCGTGCCGGGGGAGGGCGCCCCGATCGGACGGCCGATGGGCAACTTCCAGATGTACGTCCTCGACGCGCGGCTGCGCCCGGTCCCGCGCGGCGTGGAGGGCGAGCTGTACATCGCCGGGGCCGGGATGGCCCGCGGCTACCAGAACCGCCCCGACCTGAGTGCCGAGCGGTTCGTGGCCTGCCCGTTCGGCCCCGCGGGCACCCGGATGTACCGCACCGGCGACCTGGTGCGATGGGACCGCAACGGGCAACTGGAGTACATCGCCCGCACCGACTTCCAGGTCAAGATCCGCGGATTCAGGATCGAGCTGGGCGAGATCGAGCACGCCCTCGACGGGCACCCCGCGGTGGCCAGGGCGGCGGTCGTGGTCCGCGAGAACCACGACGGCGACAAGCGCATCGTGGCCTACGTGGTGCCCGAGTCGGACGCCGCGGGGCAAGGCGACGCGAGCGAGGAACTGATCACCCGGCTCACCGACCACCTGCGCCGCCGCCTCCCGGAGTACATGGTGCCCGCCGCGGTGATCCCCCTCGCGGAGATCCCGCTCAACCCGAACGGCAAGCTCGACCGCGCGGCACTCCCCGCGGAGGAGACGAGCACCCGGACCGGCCGGGGACCGCGCAACTCCCACGAGGAGAAGCTGTGCGCGCTCTTCGGTGAACTGCTCGACCGCGAGAACATCGCCATCGACGACGACTTCTTCGCACTCGGCGGGCACTCCCTGCTCGCCACCCGGCTCAGCGCCGGCATCCGCAACACGTTCGGCGTCGACGTCCCGCTCAAGACCATCATCAAGTTCCCCACGGTCGCCGAACTGGCCGCGCTGCTGCTCACCGGCGACATCCCCGTGGAGACCGCCAACCCGTTCGCGGTCGTGCTGCCGCTCAACGCCGACCCCGGCACGGGCAAGGAACCGGTCTGGTTCTTCCACGGCGGCGGCGGCCTCGGCTGGGCCTACTTCAGCTTCGTCCTGCACGTGGAGGACCGGCAGGCCTACGCGCTCCAGGCCCGCGGCTCCGACGGCGAGGACAAGCTGGCGGGGTCGGTCGAGGAGATGGTCGAGGACTACGTCACCGAGATGCTGAAGATCCAGCCCGAGGGGCCCTTCCACCTCATCGGCTGGTCCTACGGCGGCACGGTGGTGCACGCGGTCGCCGAAGCGCTCGACCGGCGCGGGCACGAGATCTCCTTCGTCGCCATCCTGGACTCGCAGCCGGGCGGCCACGGGTTCACCGAGATCCACGCCGGCAAGACGGAGGCCGACTACCGGGGCGAGCTGGAGGAGTACTTCGGCCAGTACATCGGCACCGGCAACCAGGGCGACTTCCTGGACACCATGGCGAAGGTGCTGACCAACAACACGACGCTCATGATGGATTTCGAGTCGCCGGTCTACCGCGGCGACGTCGTCTTCTTCAGCGCGACGCTCCAGGACGAGACGTACGCGCACCTGTGGCGGCCGTACGTGCTCGGCGACATCGAGGTCCACGACGTGCGCGCCGTGCACCACGAGATGCACATGCCGGGACCCGTGGCCGAGGTCTTCGAGGTACTCAACCGCAAGTTGGCGGGATGACACGGCAGCGCGTGCGCGCGACCGGTGCGACGCACTTTCCTACGGACGATTGGGGTTGGTCGGGGTGACAAGGCCCGGCATGTCGGAGCAAGACGGGGACCGGACCACGCTGCTGTGCGTGCCGTTCGCCGGAGCAGGTCCCTCGTTCTTCCACCCCTGGCGGGAGCTGTCCGCCGGCCGGTGGCGGGTGACGTCGGTCGAACTCCCCGGCAGGGAGCGCCGGTTCCTGGAGGAGCCGTACCTGAACGTCGTCGAGGCGGCCAAGGCCGAGATCGACACCATCGCCCGCGACCTCGGCGAAGGCGCGCGCACGGTGTTGTTCGGGCACAGCCTCGGCGCGGTGCTCGCCTACGAACTGGCGCACCTGCTGGGCGCCCGCGGCGTGCGCGTCGAGCGGCTGGTCGTCAGCGGTTCGCCGGGGCCGTGGACCCAGCGCGAGCGGCGGGCGGCGGGCCTGAGCGGCGACGAGTTCCTCGCCAGGGTCGAGGAGTTCGCGGGCTTCCGCCACGAGGCCCTCGACCACCCGGAGATGCGGGAGATGATCCTCCCCGCGCTGCACGCCGACTGCACGATGCACGAGGCGTACGTGCCGAGCACCGACGAGCCGCTGTCGGTGCCGATCTGCTCGCTGCGGGGCGACCGCGACGGCCTGGTCACCGCCGAGGAGGCCCGGCAGTGGCGATCCGCGACCACGGGCGACTTCACCTACGCGGAGTTCCCCGGAGACCACATGTACCTGGTCGACAGCGGCCGCCAGGTGCTCGACGTGATCGAGGCCCAGTCGGCGCCCGGCCACTGAGCCCCGACGCCCGACGCCCCGACGACCCGACGACGCCTCGAAGCCGAGGAGAAACGGAGACCCATCATGTCGATCGCCGCGCACCTCGTGGCCGTCGTCGACCAGCCCCTGCTGAGCTACGAAGGCGTGCACGACGCCCGGGACCGTATCGCGGGCCGTGTGCTCCAGACGCCCGTCGTACGCAGCGAGGAACTGGACCGCGTGGCCGGCGCCCGGCTGTGGCTGAAGGCGGAGAACCTCCAGCGCGGCGGCTCCTTCAAGATGCGCGGCGCGCTCCTGGCCGTCGAGCGGCTCGTGGCGGCCGGCAGCCTCGGCGTGGTCGCGCAGTCCACCGGCAACCACGCCATCGCCGTGGCCATGGCCGCCGCCCAGCACCGGCTCCCGGCCGTCCTCGTGCTGCCCGTCGACGCCCCACCGACCAAGGTGCGGCGCATCCGCGAGGCAGGCGCCGAGGTGCTCCAGGCAGGCACCACACTGGCCGAGCGGATCGCGGTCCTGGAGGAGGTCAGGAGCGCCCGCGGCTACGACGAGATCGACCCGTACCAGAACCTGGACGTGGTGGCCGGTCAGGGCACCGCGACCGCGGATCTGCTGCACCAGGTGGCGGCGGCGGGCGACCGCCTGGACGCCGTGGTGCTGCCCGTCGGGGGCGGCAGCGCGCTGGCCGGTGCCTGCCTCGCCACCGCGGGGCAGGGCATCGACGTCTACGGCGCCGAGCCCGCCGCCGTCCCCGCCCTGACCGCGGCGCTGCGGGCCGGCGGTCCCGTCACCGTGGACGCGCGGCCCACGATCGCCGACGGTCTGCGACCCGACCGCATCGGCCAACTCCCGTACGACCTGGCCCACGACGCGGTCACCGGCGTCTACACCATCGAGGAGAGCGCCATCGCGGAGGCGCTGCGTCTCGTGCTCGTCCACGCCCGGCTGCTCGTGGAACCGGCGGCGGCCACCGCGGTGGCCGGCGCGCTGCGCCTCGCCGCCGAGGGCCGCGCCCGCGACATCGGGGTGCTGGTCTCGGGCGGGAACGTCGAGACGGCCCTCGTGGCGAAGCTCCTGAACAACCCCACGTGAACCGGCCCCGCCGGGCCGCCCCATCGACGTATCGGTACACACGGAAAGGCCGGCCATGACAGGGTCAGGGACCTACGACGGGCAGTGGGTGCACCGCTTCCACCCCACCGACGACAGCGACTTCCGCCTCGTCTGCTTCCCGCACGCGGGAGGCTCGGCGAGCTACTTCTACGCGCTCTCCGAAGCGCTCTCACCGCACCTGGACACGCTCGTCGTGCAGTACCCGGGACGGCAGGACCGGCGCGCCGAGGGCTGCGTCGAGAACCTCGCCGAACTCGCCGACCTCACCTACGCGGCCCTGCGGCGCTGCGAGGACGGCCGACCCCTGGTCTTCTTCGGCCACAGCATGGGCTCGATCCTCGCCTTCGAGGTGGCGCGCCGCTACCAGGACGACGCGGGCGCCCCGCCGGTCCACCTCGTCGCCTCCGGCTACCCCCCGCCGTCCCTGCTGCGCGGTGGCACGGTCCACCTCCGTGACGACGCCGGTCTCGTCGAGGAACTGCTCCTGGTCGGCGGCACCGACCCCGTCTACCTGGAGAACGCACACCTGAGGGCGTCCATCCTCTCCGCCCTCCGGGGCGACTACACGGCGATCGAGACCCACCCCCGGGCGACCGGCGTCCGGCTCGACTGCCCGATCACCATGCTGGTCGGCACCGACGACCCGCACACCACGCTCACCGAGGCCGAGTCCTGGCGCGAGCACACCACCGCCGAGTTCGACCTGCACGTCTTCCAGGGCGGTCACTTCTACCTCGACGAGCACGGCGCGGCGGTCAACGAGATCATCGCCGGCGCCGTCCGGGGCGTCGCCGGCGCAGGGGCGGCGCACCCGTCCTGACCGCACCGCCCCCGCCCCGGTGGCCTGCGGGTCACCGGGGCCGTTCGGCTCCGACCCAGGTGGTCAGCGCCGCCCGGAGCGCCGCCGTGTCGGGTGTCTCGTCGCTGTCGGTGGCCCAGGCCACGTGGCCGTCGGGCCGCACCAGGAGCGCGGCGGGCGCCGGGACGTCACCGACGGCGGGGACCGGCCAGTGGTCGTCCTCGCTGTGTGCCTCGACCACGTCGACGCGGTCGGCCCAGCCCTCGGCCGCCCGCGCCGCCCAGCCGCCGCCGTCCAGGACGAGCAGGACGGGCCGGGCGGCGTGCAGCAGCTCGTGGACGCCCACGATGCCCTCGGGCGTCTTCAGGTCGGCGTCCGGCACCCGCCGCCCCGCCAGCGGATGGTCCCCGTCGACCGGGTAGCGCAGGTCGAGGGCGGTCAGCAGGTGGCGCAGGTACCGGTTGACGTCGTCGAAGACCATCAGCGCGCCGAACACCTCGCGCAGCGCCTCCGTCTGCGGCCCGGGCCGCACGAGCGCCGACTGCGCCCGCGTGTTCTGGAGCACCCGCTCGGCGACCGGGTGCCGTTCGGCGTGGTAGGTGTCGAGCAGGCCGTCCGGGGCGTCGCCGCGGACCACGGCGCCGAGCTTCCAGCCCAGGTTGACCGCGTCCTGCACACCCATGTTCAGACCCTGGCCGCCGGCCGGGAAGTGGATGTGGGCGGCGTCGCCCGCGAGGAGCACCCGGCCCGCCCGGTACCGGTCGGCCTGGCGCGCGGCGTCGCTGAACCGCGAGACCCACCGCGGGTTGCGCATGCCGAAGTCGGTGCCCGCGACCCGCACCATCGACTCCCGCAACTGCTCGAACGTGACGGGCTCGTCGCGCCCCGCCACCCGGTCGAACTCGGACGTGATGACCCGGTGCCAGCCCGGCTCGAACGCGATCGCCGAGTAGTCACCTGCCGGGGTGCGCCGCACCCACACGTAGTCCTCGGGCAGATCGGGCACCTCCACGTCACCGATCAGCGCGGTCATCGTCGCCTCGGTGCCGGGGAAGCCGATCCCCGCCAGCCTGCGCACCGTACTGCGACCGCCGTCGCAGCCCACCAGGTAGCGGGCGCGCAGCGGCGCGGACACCGCCTCGCCCGAGCGCAGCTCGACCGTGACTCCGGTCGCGTCCTGTACGAGGCCGGTGACCTCGCACGAGCGGCGCACCCGCGCGCCCAGCTCGTCGGCCCGCTCCTCCAGGAGCCGTTCGACGGCGGACTGCAGGATCATCAGCGGGTAGGGGTGGCGCGACTCGGACTCGTCGAAGTCCAGGTAGAGGCCGGAGAAGTGACCCACCGGCTGGAGTTCGCCCTCGTCGAGGAAGCGGTCCACGATGCCGCGCTGGTCGAGGATCTCCAGGGTGCGGGAGTGGATCCCGCCGGCCCGCGACTCGCCCGAGCGCCGCGCGAGCGGTTCGACCACCGTCACATCGACGCCCGCGAGCCGCAGTTCGCAGGCGAGCATCAGGCCCGTGGGCCCGGCCCCCGCGATCACCACGTCCGTGTCCCAGCCGGTGTCTGCCACGTCGTTCCCCTCAATCCCGGTGATCCCGCCGTGCGCCCGCGCGCCTGTGGCATGGGTGTCTGACCCTCACCGTCGGGCCCGGCCCGCCACCCGTTCAAGACACCTCGTCCCTGGGGCGTGCGGGACGCGGGAGCGCTTGTCGCCGTCCCGCCGGCGGGACGAGGCTCGGTCCATGCAGCGGGCCGCGGCGGGGCGGGGAGACGTGTCCCGCCGGCGAGACAGCGGACGGGCCGCGCTATCCGGGACCGAAAAGGACACGAGCGGGTGCTCCCGGTCGGTGAAGGAAGGAAAGACTGGCAATGGATGCGCTCGGACACGACATCGCGAAGCTGTGGGCCCAGCACCTCGACCGCGCCGAGGTCGGGGTCGACGACGACTTCTTCACGCTCGGCGGCAACTCGCTGTCCGGCATCAAGATCATCGACCAGGTGGCGCAGGACTACGGCGTACGGCTCTCCGTGCGCGACTTCTACCTGGCCCAGACCCCGGCGCGGGTCGCCGCGCTGATAGAGCAGGGGAGGGCGGCGGCGTGAGGCTGACGCCGGGAGCCCCGCGCGACGTCGACCTCGACGCCCTCGACCTGTTCGATCTCGACCTGTACACCTCGGGCGACCCCCACCCCGTCTGGGACGTCATGCGGGACAAGGCCCCCGTGCACCACCAAGTCCTGCCCGACGGGCGGGAGTTCTGGTCGGTGACCCGGTACGAGGACGTCTGCCGGGTGCTCGGCGACCACCGCGAGTTCACCTCGGAGCGCGGCACCACCCCCACCCACGTCGGCATCGACGACCCGGCCGCGGGCAAGCTCCTCACCTCCACCGACCCGCCCCGGCACACCGAGGTCCGCAGGCCGCTCGGTGCCAAGCTCACCGCCCGCGCCGTGAAGTCCTGGGAGGACTCCATCCGCGGGACGGTCGCCCGCTTCCTCGAACCCGCCCTCGAAGGCGAGGTGTTCGACCTGGCGGAGCGGGCGCTGCTGCTCCCCGCGATGGTCACGGGACCGCTCCTCGGCATCCCGGCCGCGGACTGGGAGGAACTCGTCCAGCTCACCGCGATGGTGACGGCCCCCTCCGATCCGCACTTCCAGGTCGGCACCGAGGCCACCACACTGGCCATCGCCCACCACGAGCTGGTCACTTACGTCACCGAGTGGGTCAAGGGACGCCGCGCCAGCGGCCTCGCGGACGACAGCCTGCTGCACCACCTCATGAGCGTGCGCGCGGGCGACGCGCCGCTGACCGACGAGGAGATCGCCCTCGACGGCTACAGCATCCTGCTCGGCGCCAACGTCACGACACCGCACACCGTCTCGGGAACCGTGCAGGCGCTCATCGAGCGGCCCGAGCAGTTCGACAAGGCGCAGGCCGACCCGACGCTGATCCCCAACCTCGTCGAGGAGGGGCTGCGCTGGACCTCCGCCGCCTGCAACTTCATGCGGTACGCCGTCGACGACATCGAACTCGCCGGGGGCACCATCCCGGCCCGGGCCGCCGTCGTCGCCTGGATCGGCTCGGCCAACCGGGACCCCGAACTCTTCGCCGACCCGCACGCCTTCGACCTCACCCGGCCCAACGCCAAGCGCCACGTCGCCTTCGGCTTCGGACCGCACTTCTGCATCGGCGCGCCCCTGGCCCGGCTCACCCTGCGGGTCTTCTTCGAGGAACTGTTCCAGCGCTGCGCGTCGCTGGAACTCGCCGGCGATCCCGAGCACCTGCGCTCGTACTTCATCGCCGGTCTGACCCGCTTCCCCGTCGTCGCGCAGAAACGGCAGACGCCATGACAACCGGCTCCTCCACGATCACCACCTCGCCGTGGTTCGTCCGGCCGCCGTCCACCGACCACGGCGCGCGGCTGTTCTGTTTCCCCTTCTCCGGATCCGGGGCGTCGGCGTTCAGCGCCTGGCCGGCCGCGCTCGACGACGTCGAGATCTGCCCGGTGCAGTTCCCCGGCCGCGAGAACCGGCTCGGCCACCCGCACTACGGCACGTACGAGAACCTCGCCGAGTCCCTGGTCGAACCGCTCACGCCGCTGCTCGACCGGCCGTTCGCGTTCTTCGGGCACTGCTCGGGCGTGGTCCCCGCCTACGAGACCGCCCTGCGGCTCGCCGAGGCGGGACTGCCCACGCCGCGGTGCCTGTTCGTGTCCGGCCAGCCCGCCCCGCACGACGCGTCCCGCGACCGCATGCTCACCATGACCGAGCCCGAACTGCGCGCCGAGGTGCGGTCGTTCATCCGTGGCCGGGGCATCGAACCGCGCGAGGACATGCTCGACCTCGGCGTCATGGTGCTGCTGCGGGACACCGCGGCGGCCCTCGCCTACCGGCGCGCGAAGCCGGTGGCGCTGGACTGCCCCGTCGTCGTCCTGCACTGGCGCGACGACACCGACGTGAGTCTCGACGACCTCCAGGGCTGGCGCCGCTACGCGGACTCCGTCGAGTTCCGCGTGGTCGAGGGCGGCCACTACGACTTCATGGACGCACCCGGCGAACTGCGCGACCTGCTGACCCGCTGGCCGTGACCGCCGGACGGCGGGGCCCGGCAGAATCGGAAGGACACAACATGAGTGGCGCAGCCACCGATATCGCCGTCGTCGGACTGTCGTGCCGGTTCCCCGGTGTGCAGGGCCCGGACGAGTTCTGGCGTCTGCTGGCCGACGGGGCGTCGACGGTCGGCCGGTTCCCCGCGAGCCGCGCGGCGGACGCCCGGGTGGACCTCACCGGCCACCCGGACGCCGCCACCCTGACCACCGGCTCCTTCCTCGACTCCGTCGACGGTTTCGACGCGGAGTTCTTCGGCGTGTCCGCCGCGGAGGCGGCCGCCATGGACCCCGTGCAGCGCCTCGGCCTCGAACTCGCCTGGGAGGCCGTCGAGGACGCGGGCATCGCGGCTCCCGCGCTCGCCGGCCGGGAGATCGACGTCGTCGTCGGCGCCGCGCCCTCCGGCTACGACCAGGTGCGCAAGCGGACCGGCAGCGACCAGGACGACCACTACGCCGCCCTCGGCTCCAGCGGCGCGCTGATCGCGAACCGCATCTCGCACCTCTTCGACGTGCGCGGCATGAGCCTGTGCGCCGACTCCGGTCAGTCCTCCTCCCTGGTGTCCCTCGCGCTGACCTGCGACCGCATCCGGTCCGGCGCCGTCGACCTGGCGCTCGCGGGCGGCGTGCACCTGATCACGGACCCCGCGTCCGGCACCGCTCTGGCCAACCTGGGCGCCCTCTCGCCCGACGGACACTGCTTCCCCTTCGACGAACGGGCGGGCGGCTTCGTGCGCGGCGAGGGGGGCGCGTTCGTCCTGCTCAAGCGGCTCGACCTCGCCGTCGCCGACGGCGACCACATCTACGCCGTGGTGCGCGGCTGGGGCGTCCGCAGCGGCGGCTCCTCGTCCCGGATGCCCGACCCGAGCCCCACCGGCCAGGCGTCGGCCGTGCTGTCCGCCCTGCGCGCCGCGGACATCACCTTCGACTCCGTCGACTACGTCGAGGCGCACGGCACCGGCACCCGGCTCGGCGACCCGGCCGAGCTGGCGGGGCTCCGCGAGGTGCGGGCCGAGCACGGCCGCGAACGCCCCCTGGTGGTCGGCTCGGTGAAGGCGAACGTCGGCCACCTGGAGCCCGCCGCGGGACTGGCCGGCTTCGTCAAGACCGTGCTCTGCCTGGACCGCGGCCTGCTGGTCCCCAACCCGAACTTCCGCGCCCCGAACCCCGCCGTGCCCGACTTCGCGGCGGACTTCGAGGTCCTGACGGCCCCGCGGCCCTGGACCGGCGAGCCGGGACGGCCGCGCCGGGCCGGTGTGTCGTCGATCGGCATGGGCGGCACCAACGCCCACCTCATCCTCGAACAGGCCCCCGAGCCCCCGGCCCCGGCGCCCGCGCAGGCCCCCGCCGTCGTCCCGTGGGTGCTGTCGGCCCGTACGGACGCGGCCCTGCGCGACCAGGCCGCCCGCCTGCGCGACGTCCTGACCGCCCACCCCGCGCAGCCGACGGCCGCCGTCGGACACGCGCTGGCCACCGCACGGACCACGTTCGCGCACCGCGCGGCCGTCGTCGCCGGGGACCGTGCGGAGGCGCTCGCCGGTCTCGACCTGCTGGCACAGGGCGACACGTCGGCCCGCGCGCTGCGCGGCACGGCCCCCGCCGCGAGGGGACCCGTCGTCTTCGTCTTCCCCGGCCAGGGCGGCCAATGGCTGGGCATGGGGCGGCAGTTGTACGCGGAGTCGCCGGTCTTCGCCGAGTCGGTCGACGCCTGCGCGAAGGCCCTGGAGCCGTGGCTGGACTGGAGCCTCCTCGACCTGGTGACGGGCGCCGGATCGGGCCCCACGCTCGACGACGGCGACGCCGTGGTGCAGCCCGCGCTCTTCGCGATGATGGTGTCCCTGGCCCGGTTGTGGCGCTCCCTCGGCGTGGTCCCCGACGTGGTCATGGGCCACTCGCAGGGCGAGATCGCCGCGGCCTGCGCGGCCGGCGCCCTGAGCCTGGAGGACGCCGCCCGCGTCATCGCGCTGCGCAGCCGCGCCCTGTCCGCGCTGGCCGGCCACGGCGCGATGAGCGCCGTGGCCGCGCCCGTGAGCTGGGTGGAGGAGCGCCTCACCCGGTGGCCGGGACGGCTGTCCGTGGCGGTGGTCAACGGACCGGAGTCCGTGGTGATCGCGGGCGACCCCGCAGCCGTGGACGAGTTCACCGCGCTCGCGGGCGACGACGGCGTACGGGCGCGCCGGATCAAGGTCAGGTACGCGTCCCACTCCCCGCACGTCGAACGCATCCGCGACGAGGTCCTGGCGGCCGCCACCGGGATCACACCGCGCGAGACCGCGGTCGAGTTCCACTCCACGGTCACCGCGGGACCGCTCGACACGCGCCGCCTCGACGCCTCGTACTGGTACGACAACCTGCGCCTGCCGGTCCGCTTCGGCGAGACCGTCGACCAGCTCATGCGGGCGCGCGGCGGCGTGTACGTGGAGGTCAGCCCGCACCCCATCCTCCAGGTCGCGATGGCGGAGGCCGCCGACGCGCTGCCCCACCCGCCGCCCCTGGTCCCCACCCTCAGCAGGCACGACGGCAGCCTCGCCAAGGTGGTGGAGTCGCTCGCCGCGCTGCACGTGTGCGGCGCGCCGGTCAACTGGAAGGCGACGTTCGCGGGGGCCGGGGCGCCCAGGGTGCCCCTGCCGACCTATCCGTTCCAGCGGCGGCGGCACTGGCTGACCGCGACCGACACCGCCGACGCAGCGGGCGCGCGGGCCGAGGCGGAACAGCCCGGCTCACGCGCGGCGGAACTCGCCTCGCCCGCCGCGGTCCTCGCCCTGGTCTGCGACGAGACGGCGGCCCTGCTGCGCACCAAGGGCGCCGCCCTGACCGGGGCGGACCTGCGGGCCCGGTCGACCGAGACCTTCAAGGCCCTCGGCTTCGACTCCACGCTGGCGGTCGAGCTGCGCAACCGGCTCAACGCGGCGGCCGGCGTGCGCCTCGCGGCCACCGTCGCCTTCAGCCGCCCCACCGCCCACGAACTCGCCCTCCACCTGCACGCGCTCCTCGCACCGCAGCCGTCCGACGAGCCGGAGCCCGCGGCGGGGAGCGACCTGGAGGACCGCAGCGACGACGACCTCTACGCACTGATCGACCGCGGATACGTCTAGGCCGTGCCCGCGCCCACACCTTTTGACATGCAACGTGTTCCGTTGAGGGAGGCCCCTGGTGGAGGAAGTCGACAAGCTCCGGTCCTATCTGCGACGCGCGGTCGGTGACGCGCAGGAGCTGCGCGACCGGGTGCGCGAGCTGGAGGAGTCCGCGCGCGAGCCCATCGCCGTCGTCGGCGCGGGATGCCGCTTCCCGGGCGGTGTGACCTCCCCCGAAGCGCTCTGGGACCTCGTCTCCGGTGGCGTGGACGCGATGGGCACCTTCCCGTCGGACCGCGGCTGGGACCTGGAGGGGCTCTACGACCCGGATCCCGAGGCGCACGGGAAGACGTACACCCGCTCCGGTGGATTCCTCGAAGGACTGGCCGACTTCGACGCGTCGTTCTTCGGTATCAGCCCCCGCGAGGCGCTGGCCATGGACCCGCAGCAGCGGCTGATGCTGGAGACGTCGTGGGAGGCGCTCGAGCGCGCGGGCATCGACCCGGAGTCCCTGCGCTCCACGCAGACCGGGGTCTTCACCGGCCTGTACGACGTCGACTACGGCCCGCGGGTCGGCGGCGGCGCCGCCGGTGAGGTGGAGGGCTTCCGGCTCACCGGCACCTACCTCAGCGCCGCCTCGGGCAGGGTCGCGTACACCCTGGGACTGCACGGCCCGGCCGTGTCGACGGACACCGCGTGCTCGGCCTCGCTCGTCGCCGTCCACCAGGCCGTGCGGTCGCTGCGCTCCGGCGAGTGCTCGATGGCGCTGGCCGGTGGTGTCTCGGTGATGCCGACCCCCGGCATGTTCGTGGAACTCGCCCGCCAGCGGGGCCTGTCGGAGGACGGCCGCTGCAAGGCGTTCGCCGACGCGGCGGACGGCACCGGCTTCTCCGAGGGCGCGGGCGTCCTCGTCCTGGAACGACTCTCGGACGCCCGGCGCAACGGCCACCAGGTGTGGGCGGTGATCCGGGGCAGCGCCATCAACCAGGACGGCGCGTCCAACGGCCTGAGCGCGCCGAACGGGCAGGCGCAGCAGCGCGTCATCCGCGCCGCCCTGGCCGACGCGGGCCTGAGCGTCGGCGACATCGACGCGGTGGAGGCGCACGGCACCGGCACCCGCCTCGGCGACCCCATCGAGGCCGAGGCCCTGCTCGCCACCTACGGCCAGGAGCGGGAGGGCCGTGACCCGCTGTGGCTCGGCTCCCTGAAGTCCAACCTCGGCCACACGCAGGCGGCGGCGGGGGTCGGCGGCATCATCAAGATGATCATGGCGATGCGCCACGGCGTCCTGCCCAGGACACTGCACGTGGACCGTCCCTCGTCCCACGTCGACTGGGAGGCAGGGGCCGTCGAGCTGCTGACCGAGGCCCGCGACTGGACCACCCCCGAGGACCGGCCGCGCCGCGCGGGCGTCTCCGGGTTCGGCATCAGCGGCACCAACGCCCACGTGATCCTCGAACAGGCCCCGGCGCCGGGGACCACCGAGGAGAACCGGCAGCCCTTCACCGGTTCCTCGGTGCCCTGGGTGCTGTCGGCCCGCTCCGAGCAGGCACTGCGCCACCAGGCGGAGCGCCTGCGCGACGCTCTGACCGCCGACCCGGACGTGCCGGCCGAGGCCGTGGGCCACGCCCTGGTGACGACCCGCTCGCGCTTCGACCACCGCCAGGTCGTCATCGGCGCGGGACGAGCCGACCTGCTCGCCGCGCTGACCGCCGTCGCCGCGGGCGAGGAGCCCGGCACCGCCGCCGCGGTGTCCGGCGTCGCCCGGCCGGTCGGCAGGACGGTGTTCGTCTTCCCCGGCCAGGGCGGCCAGTGGCTCGCGATGGGCCGGGAACTGTACGAGACGTCACCGGTCTTCGCCGACCACCTGCGCGCCTGCGCCGAGGCGTTGGAGCCGTGGATCTCCTGGTCGCTCATCGACACCGTGTGCGGCGGCCGTGACGCGGCCGACCTCGCGGACATCGACGTCGTCCAGCCCGCGCTGTTCGCGGTGATGGTGTCCCTGGCCCAGGTGTGGCGCTCGCTCGGTGTCACACCGGACGTGGTGATCGGCCACTCCCAGGGCGAGATCGCCGCCGCCCACATCGCGGGCGCCCTCACCCTCCAGGACGCCGCCAAGATCGTGGCCCTGCGCTCCCGGCTCCTCGCCACCGTCACCGGGCAGGGCGCCATGGCCGGGATCCTGCTGCCGGAGCAGCGGGTGCGGGAACTGCTGGCGGGCAAGGAGGCGCGCATCGGGATCGCCGCGGTCAACGGGCCGAACGCGACGACGGTCTCGGGCGAGAGCGAGGCGGTCGCGGAACTGATCGCGGCCTGCGAGGCCGAGGGCGCCCGCGCCCGCGCCATCAAGTCCAGCGTGCCGGGCCACTCGCCGCTCATGGACCGCTTCGACGGCCGTCTCCAGGAGGAGTTGGGCCGCATCACCCCGCGGCCCACACCGGTGACGATCTACTCGACCGTGACCGGCGACATCATCGACCCCGCCGCGCTCGACACCGGCTACTGGTACCGCAACCTGCGGGAACCGGTCCAGTTCGGCACCGCCATGGGCCGCCTGGTCGAGCGGGAGCGCGACAGCGTCGCCATCGAGGTCAGCCCGCACCCGCTGCTCGTCATGAACATCCAGGAGATGTTCGACGAGACCCCCGGGGCCACCGGGTTCGCGGTGGGCACCCTGCGCCGCGACGAGGGCGGCCTCGCCCGCCTCCACCGGTCGGCGGCCGAGGCCTTCGTGGCGGGCCTGGACGTGGCGTGGCGGGAGGTGTTCGCACCGCGCGGCACCCGGCCGGCCGAGCCGGTCGCCCTGCCGACCTACCCGTTCCAGCGCCGGCGCTACTGGCTCGACACTCCTGAGGAGACCACCACCGCCCGTACCTCGGACCACCCGCTCCTCGACGCCGTGATCGACCTGCCCGGCGACGGCCCGGACGGGTCGGGCGGTGTCGTCGGCAGCGGACGCCTCTCCCTCGAACGCCACCCGTGGCTCGGCGAACACGTCGTCCACGGCGCGGTCCTCCTGCCCGCGGGCGTCCTCGTGGAACTGGCCGCCTGGGCCGCACACCGCACCGGATGCGACACCGTCGGCGAACTCACCCTGGAGACGCCCCTGGTGCTCTCCCGCACCGCCGAGCGCGAACTGCGGATCACCGTCGACGCCGACCGCACCATCACCGTGCACTCGCGCCCCGAGGGCGAGAGCGCGTGGACACGCAACGCTGTCGGCACCGCCCAGAAGGCCACCGCTCCCGCCACCGCCGACAGCCTCACCGCATGGCCGCCCGCGGGCGCGGACCCCGTGCCCTTCGAGGACGAGTACACCCGGCTCGCCGCCCTCGGCTTCACCCACGGCCCGCTGCTGCGCGGCCCGAAGCAGGTGTGGCGGCACGGCGAGGCCCTGTACGCGGAGGTGGAGCTGCCGGAGACGCACGCGGCGGACCAGAGCCGGTTCCGTCTCCACCCGGCGCTGCTGCACGCCGCCCTCCTGCCGCTGGGGCTCGGCGACTTCGTCGAGTCCGCACGCCCCGGGGGCTGGCTGCCGCAGCGCTGCACCGGACTGCGCATCGGCCCCCGGCGGGCGACCGCGCTGCGCGTACGCCTCGCCCCCGCGGGCGAGCACGCCCTGTCGGTGACGCTCGCGGACCAGAACGGAACACCGGTCGGCGCCATCGAGGAGCTGACCCTCGCCCCGGCCGACGTGGCACGGCTGACCGAGCTGAGCTTCGACCGGCAGGACGCGCTGTTCCGCGTGGACTGGGCCACCGTGCCGACGCCGGGCGACGGGCCCGAGGGCCGGTACGCGGTCCTGGGCATCCCCGCGGCGGTCCCGCAGGGCGCGGACGTCTACCCGGACATCGATCAACTCGCGGCGACCGAAGGCGAGTTGCCGCCGGTCGTCCTCGCCTTCGTCGGCAGCGCGACGGCGGATGACGGCCCGCTCGGCGGCGATGTCCCCGGCGCTGTCGAGCGCACGCTCCACGACGTACTGCGGTGGACCGGGCGCTGGCTGACCGACGAGCGGTTCGCCGGCTCGCGCCTGGCCCTCGTCACCGAGCACGCCTTCGCCGACGCCGCCACCGGCCGCCGCCCCGACCCCGTCGCGGCCGCGGTCTGGGGCTTCGTACGGTCCGCGCAGACCGAGAACCCGGGCCGTTTCACCCTCGTCGACACCGACGGGCAGGAAGCCTCGCGGGCCCTCGTCCCGACGGCAGCCGCCACCGGGGAGGCACAGGTCAGGATCGGCTCCGGCGCCCTGAGCGCGCCGCGCCTCGCCCACGCCGCCGCACGGCCCGCGGACGAGGTGCCCGCGCTCGGGACCGGCTCCGTACTGATCACCGGCGGCACCAGCGGCCTCGGCGCGATGCTCGCCCGGCACCTCGTCGCACAGCACGGCGTCCGCAGCCTCGTACTCAGCAGCAGGCGCGGCCCCGCCGCCCCCGCGGCGGCGGCGCTGCGCGAGGAGCTGACGGCGGCCGGCGCCGACGTCGCGATCGTGGCCTGCGACATGACCGACCGCGACGCCGTGGCCGAACTGCTGGCCGCCGTGCCCCGCGAGGCCCCGCTGACGGCGGTGGTCCACTGCGCGGGCCTGCTCGACGACGGCGTGGTCGAAGCCCTCACCGAGGAGCGGGTGGACACGGTGCTCGCCCCGAAGGTGCGCGGCGCCTGGCACCTGCACGAGCTGACGAAGGACCTCGGTCTCACCGCGTTCGTCCTGTTCTCCTCGATCGCCAGCGTGCTCGGCACCGCGGGCCAGGCCAACTACGCGGCGGCCAACGCGTTCCTCAACGGACTCGCCGAGACCCGCCGCGCCGAAGGACTGCCCGCCACCTCGATGTGCTGGGGCTTCTGGGCCGAGCGCAGCGAGATGAGCGCCGCCCTCGGCGACGCCGACGTGGTCCGCATGCAGCGCCAGGGCGTGCAGCCGCTCGCCTCGGCGGAAGGGCTCGCGCTCTTCGACGCGGCCATGACGACGGGCGACCCGGTCGTCGTGCCGGTGCGCCTCACCCTCACGGCGCTCGGTGAGATGGCCTCACCGCTGCTGGCCACCCTGGCCGCCGCGTCCGCCGCGCCCGGTGACCCGGCCGAGCCGGAGCCCACCGGCGCCGCGCTCGCCGAGCAGTTGGCGTC
This sequence comes from Streptomyces sp. NPDC102406, assembly GCF_044765725.1. Lineage (NCBI taxonomy): Bacteria > Bacillati > Actinomycetota > Actinomycetes > Kitasatosporales > Streptomycetaceae > Streptomyces > Streptomyces sp. NPDC102406. Next base: position 129,655 of record NZ_JBIWKP010000013.1, read on the forward strand.
GCTGTCGCCCGAGGAGGCCGGGGCGGTGCTCCTGGAGACCGTACGCACCCACACCGCGCTCGTTCTCGGCCATGCCGACGCCGCGCGCGTCAGTGCCACCGAACCGTTCAAGAAGCTCGGTGTCGACTCGCTCACCGCCCTCGAACTGCGCAACAAGCTGACCGCGGCGACCGGCCTGAAGCTGCCTGCCACGCTCGTCTTCGACCACCCGAACCCGGCCGCCGTCGCCGAGCTGCTGGCCTCGCGCATCACCCGGCGCCCCGAAGCCGACACCGGCGCGGGGGACCCGGCGGAGCACCTGGTCAAGGAGATCGAGCAACTGGGCGCCCGGCTGGAGGACGCGTTCGCCAGGCTCGCCCAGGACGAGCGGGCCACCATTTCCACGCTGCTCGGCGAGTTGCAGGGCCGCGTCCGTTCGATGGCGGGCGACCGAGCGCCCACCACCGTCGTCGACCAGATCAGTGCGGCCTCCGCGGGGGACCTTCTCGCGCTGCTCGACAAAGAGCTCGGCTAGGGGAGAGCCATGACACACGACAACAATGCCGAGGTCCTCGACTACCTGAAGCGGACGTCGATCGAGCTGCTGGAGACGCGCAAGCGCCTCCAGGAGCTGACCGACGCCGCCGCCGAGCCGATCGCGATCGTCGGCGTCGCCTGCCGCTACCCGGGCGGGGTCAGCTCCCCCGAGCACCTGTGGGAGGTGGTGCGGGACGGCGCGGACGTCGTCTCCGACTTCCCCGACGACCGGGGCTGGGACCTGGAGGACCTGCACGCCCCGAAGGGCCCCGGGCCCGGCAGCTCCGCCGCCCGCGCGGGCGGGTTCCTGTACGACGCGGGCGACTTCGACGCCGAGTTCTTCGGGCTCAGCCCGCGCGAGGCGCTCTCCGCCGACCCGCAGCACCGGCTGCTCCTGGAGACGTCGTGGGAGGCCCTTGAGCGCGCGGGCATCGACCCGCAGAGCCTCCAGGGCAGCGACACCGGCGTCTTCGCGGGCATCGCCTACTTCGGGTACGGGAACTTCTTCGCCACTCCCGAGGCCATCACGGGCTACGCGCAGACGGGTTCGCTGCTGAGCGTGGCGTCCGGGCGGGTGGCGTACGCGCTGGGCCTCCAGGGCCCGGCCGTGTCGACGGACACGGCGTGCTCCTCCTCGCTGGTGACGGTCCATCAGGCGGTGCGGTCGCTGCGGCAGGGCGAATGCGGTCTCGCGCTGGCCGGCGGCGTCACCGTCATGGGGACGCCGCAGGTGTTCCGCGAGATGACCACCTTGCGCGGCCTGTCGGAGGACGGCCGGTGCAGGGCGTTCGCCGACGCGGCGGACGGCACCGGCTTCTCCGAGGGCGTGGGCGTCCTCGTCCTGGAGCGGCTGTCGGACGCCCGGCGCAATGGCCACCAGGTGTGGGCGGTGATCCGGGGCAGCGCCATCAACCAGGACGGCGCGTCCAACGGACTGACCGCACCGAGCGGCCCCGCCCAGCAGCGCGTCATCCGCGCCGCGCTCGCCGACGCCCATCTCCAGGCGGGCGACGTGGACGCGGTGGAGGCACACGGCACCGGCACCAAGCTCGGCGACCCCATCGAGGCGGGCGCCCTGCTGGCCACCTACGGCCAGGAGCGGGAGGGCCGTGACCCGCTGTGGCTCGGCTCCCTGAAGTCGAACCTGGGGCACGCGCAGGCCGCGGCGGGGGTCGGCGGCATCATCAAGATGGTCATGGCGATGCGCCACGGCGTCCTGCCCAGGACGCTGCACGTGGACCGCCCGTCCTCGCACGTCGACTGGGAGGCCGGGGCCGTCGAGCTGCTGACCGAGGCCCGCGACTGGACCACCCCCGAGGACCGGCCGCGCCGCGCGGGCGTCTCCGCCTTCGGGGTCAGCGGCACCAACGCCCACGTGATCCTGGAGGAGCCGCCCGCGGAGGAGGACCAGACCTCCGGGCAGGAGGAGCTTCCGTACCGCGGCGGTGACGCGGTGCCGTGGGTGCTGTCGGCGCGCTCGCGCCGGGCCCTTGAGGCGCAGGCCCGAAAGCTGCGCGACTTCGCCGCCGCCGACACCGGCCAGGACCTCACCGACCTGGGCTGGTCGCTGCTGTCGAGCCGGACCCCGTTCGAGCACCGCGCCGTCGTCGTCGGCCGGGACCGCGACGAGCTGCTGACCGCGCTGACCGCCCTGAGCGAGGGCGAGGAGTCCCCCGCGGTCGTGCACGGCACCGCCGGCGAACCCGGCTCCACCGTCTTCATGTTCCCGGGCCAGGGCACGCAGTGGACGGACGTGGCACGGGAGTTGTACGACACGTACCCGGTGTTCGCGCGGAGCCTCGACGAGACCTGCGCACGGTTCGACGCCCATCTGCCGTTCGCCCTCAAACCGCTGCTCCTCGCCGGGGAGGGCGACACCGACCGGATCGACGAGGCCACCCGGCGCGAGCGCACCGACATGGCGCAGGCGGCGCTGTTCGCCCTCCAGGTCGGCCTCTACCGGCTGATCACCCAGTACGTCCCGCGCCCCGACCGCCTCATCGGCCACTCGGTCGGCGAGATCGCCGCGGCCCACGTCACCGGCGTCCTCGACCTGGACACCGCGGTCCGGCTGGTCGCCGCGCGCGGCCGCACGATGCAGGCGGTCACCGAGCGCGGCGCCATGCTGGCCGTGCGCGCCTCGCAGGACCGGGTGGAGGCGGTGCTCGGCGCGTACGACCGGGTCGGTGTCGCCGCCGTCAACGGCCCCGAGTCGGTGGTGGTGTCGGGCCTGCGCGAGCAGGTCCACGCGATCCGCGACCGGTTCACCGCCGACGGCGTGCAGGCGAAACTCCTCCCGGTCGACCACGCCTTCCACTCGCCGCTCATGGACCCGGTCCTGGACGCGTTCACCGACGCGCTCGGCGAACTGCCCACGGACGGCGCGATGACGATCCCGATCGTCTCGACCCGCCTCGGCCGCGAGGCCACCGCGCGGGAGCTGACCTCCGCCCGGTACTGGGTGGACCACGTGCGCGAGCCCGTGCGCTTCCACGAGGCCGTGGAGTGTGCCCGTGCCGCAGGGGCGGGTGTCTTCGTCGAGGTCGGTCCGGGCGCGACGCTCGCGAGCATCACCAAGGAGTCGTTCGCCGGGCAGGGCGTGCACGACGCGGTCATCGTGTCGGCGTCGCGCAAGGGCCGCCCCGGCCCGCAGGCCCTGCTCGCCGCCCTCGCCGGGCTGCACGTCCACGGCGCGGGCGTCGACTGGGCCGCCCTGTTCGGCACCCGCCGCCGGGTCGACCTGCCGACCTACGCCTTCCAGCACCAGCGCTACTGGCTGGACTTCCTGGCCGACATGCGGACGGCCGACGTCGCCTCCGCCGGGCTGACCGCCCCCGGGCACCCGCTGCTCGGCGCCGTCGTGGACCTCCCCGGCACCGACGAGACGGTCTTCACCGCCTCCTGGTCGCTCGCCACCCACGGCTGGCTCGCCGACCACGCCGCCTTCGGCGCCGTCGTCGTCCCGGCCACCGCCCACCTGGACCTCGCGCTGTCGGCCGCAGCCCACGTCGGATGCGGCGCGGTGGAACAACTGACCCTGGAAGTGCCGCTGATCCTGCCGGACTCCGGCGACGTACGGATCCGCGTCGTCGTCGGCGCGGCGGACGACGACGGACGCCGCACCCTGGACGTGTACTCGCGCCCCGCCGACGAGGAGCAGCGGGCGGACGGCTGGACCCGGCACGCGATGGGCACGGTGCTGCCCGCCGCGGCACCGGCACCCGAACACGCCGACGCCGCGCGCGCCCTGGCCTCCTGGCCGCCCGCCGGCGCCCGAGCGGTCGACATCGGCTCCCTCTACGACACGTTCGCCGACGCGGGCTTCGACTACGGCCCCGGCTTCCGCGGCCTGCGCGAGGTGTGGCGCCGGGGCGACGAGCTGTTCGCCCTGGCCACCCTGCCGGACACCGCCGACGGCGTCGCCGCCGAGGAGTTCGCGCTGCACCCCGCCCTCCTCGACACCGTCCTGCACGCCTCGATCGCCGGTGGTCTCGTGGAGGTGAGCGGCGAGCGGAGCGTGATGCCGTTCTCCTGGTCCGGCGTGCGGACGGACGGGCCCGGCGCCCCGACCGTACGGGTCCGCCTCACCTCGGCGGGCGAGGAGACGGTCGCGCTGACCGTCGCCGACGAGCACGGCCGCCCCGTCGCCGAAATCGGCGCGCTGGCCTTCCGCCCGGCCAGTGCGCAGCAGGTGCGCTCCGCACGCGGCAGCGGACGACAGCCGCTGTACGAGGTGCGGTGGCGTCCCCTGAAGGAGACGGCGCCCCAGGCCGGGCGCGTGCCGTGGGCCGTCATCGGCACCCCGCACGGCCAGGCCGGCCAGGTGTGCGCGGCGCAGGGCGGCGACACCACCGCGCACACCTCCCTCGACGCCCTCCTCGCCGGACAGCAGCCGCCCGCGCACATCGCCCTGTGCCTGGACGACATCGTCACCGAGAGCGCGGCGTCCTCCCCGCTCGCCGCCACCCGCGATGCCGACAAGCACGTCCTGGACCTGCTCCAGCAGTTCCTCGCCGACGACCGCCTGGCCGGGTCCACCCTGGCGGTGGTCACCCGCCTGGCCGTCGGCGCGGGCGCGGGGGAGCGCGTCGAGTCGTTGCCCGGCGCCTCCGTGTGGGGTCTGGTCCGCTCGGCGCAGAGCGAGCACCCCGCCAGGTTCCGGCTCGTGGACCTCGACGACGCCGACGCCTCCTGGGCGCGGATCGCCGACGCGCTCGGCAGCGACGAGCCCCAACTCGCCCTGCGCGAGGGCGCGTTGCTCGTGCCGCGGCTCGCCGCCGCCACGCCCGACGAGCACCGGCTCCCGGAGCCGCCCGCAGGCCCGCACCGCCTCGGCATCACGGACCGGGGCACCGTCGAGAACCTGACCTGGGTGCCGTGCCCCGAGGTCGACGCGCCCCTGGAGAGCGGCCAGGTCCGCATCGCCGTCCAGGCCGCCGGGCTCAACTTCCGGGACATCACCATCGCCCTCGGCCTCGTCGGCAGGACCGCCATCGACGCCGGGCTCGGCAGCGAGGGCGCCGGGATCGTCCTCGACGTCGCCGACGACGTCACCGACCTCGCCCCCGGCGACCGCGTCACCGGCATCTTCACCGGCGCCTTCGGCCGCACCGCCGTCGCCGACCACCGCATGCTCGTGCCCGTGCCCGACGGCTGGAGCTTCGCCGAGGCGGCCTCCGTGCCGTGCACGTTCCTCACCGCCTACCACGGGCTGCTGCGCGTGGCCCGGCTCGAGAAGGGGCAGCGGGTCCTCATCCACGCGGCGGCGGGCGGCGTCGGCATGGCCGCCGTGCAACTGGCCCGCCACGTCGGCGCCGAGATCTACGCCACCGCCAGCGAGGCCAAGTGGCCCGCGCTGCGCGCCCTGGGCATCGACGACGACCACCTGGCGTCCTCCCGCGACCTGGAGTTCGCGGACAAGTTCCTGCGCGCCACCGACGGCCGGGGCGTGGACGTCGTCCTCAACTCCCTCGCGCACGAGTTCGTCGACGCCTCGCTGACCCTGCTTCCCCGTGGCGGGCACTTCGCCGAGATGGGCAAGACGGACATCCGCGAGCCGGAGACGGTGGCCGCCGACCACCCCGGCGTCCGCTACGAGGCGTTCGACCTCTGGGAAGCGGGCCCCGACGCCCTCCAGGAGATGTTCCGCGCCGTCATGGAGCTGTTCGCGGACGGCCGGATACAGCGGGGCCCGATCTCCCTGACCGGCATCCGCGACGCCCGCCGCACCTTCCGCGAGATGAGCCAGGGACGCCACATCGGCAAGCTGGTCCTGGAGGTGGGCGGCGGCTTCGGCGGCGGCACCGTGCTCGTCACGGGCGGCACCGGGGGAGTGGGCTCCCTCGTCGCCCGCCACCTCGTGACCGGGCACGGCGTACGCAGCCTGGTGCTGGCCAGCCGCAGCGGACCGGCCGCCGACGGCGTGGCCGAGCTCGTCGCCGAACTGGAGGCGGCGGGCGCCCGGGTACGGGCCGTGGCCTGCGACGTGGCGGACCGCGACGCCGTGGCCGCGCTCCTCGCCGACCTGCCGGGCAGCCACCCGCTGACCGCCGTCGTGCACGCCGCGGGCGCCCTCGCCGACGGCACCGTGGAGTCGCTGACCGCGAAGAGCGTCGACCACGTCCTCGACGCCAAGGCGGGCGGCGCCCACCACCTGCACGAACTGACCCGCGAACGGCCCCTGTCGGCGTTCGTCGAGTTCTCCGCCTTCGCCGGACAGATCGGCAACGCGGGACAGGCCAACTACGCCGCCGCCAACACCTTCCTCGACGGCCTCGCCGCCCGGCGCAGGTCCGAGGGCCTGCCCGCCACCTCCCTGTGCTGGGGCTGGTGGGAGGAGAGCAGCGGCATGACCGGCGAACTGCACCGCGCCGACCTGTCCCGGCTGCGCCGCGCGGGCATCGCCGCGATGCCGACCGACGAGGCACTGGCCCTGTTCGACGCCGCGTGCGCCGAGAGCAGGCCCGTCCTCGTACCCGCCCGCATCGACCTCGCCGCGCTGCGCGGCAGGCCCGCCGACGACGTGCCGCCGCTCCTTCGCGACCTCGTCGAGGCGGCCCGCCCCCGCCGCGCCGCGACCGCCGCCACCGCCTCCGCCGGCCCGGCGGGGCTCGTGGACCGGCTGGCCACCCTGCCCGCGCCGCAGGCGCGCGAGGCGCTCCTGGACCGGATCCGCGAGCAGGCCGCCGTCGTCCTCGGACACAGCTCGGGCGCGGGCGTCGACGCCGACCAGGCCTTCACCCAGCTCGGCTTCGACTCGCTGACCGCGGTCGAACTCTGCAACCTGCTGGCGGCCGAGACCGGACTGCGCCTGCCGTCCACCCTCGTCTTCAGCTACCCGACCCCGCGCGAACTGGGCGAGCACCTCTACGGCCTGCTGCGCCCCGAGAGCGACGAGGAAGACGCCGCACCCGTGACGGACGAGACCGAGGAGGCGCGCGTCCGCGAGGTGCTGCGCACCGTACCGATCGAGGACCTGCGCGCCGCGGGCCTGCTCGAACCGGTCCTCGCCCTGGCCGGGACGGCCGGGGACCCCGAACCCGGCGAACCGGCCGACGCGCTGTCGGACCTCGACCTGGATTCACTGATCGACCTGGCCCTGGACGAGAAGAGGTGAACGGCATGACCGACTCGACCGATCGCACGGCGGACGGCGCGGACCGGGTCCAGCGGGCCTTGCGCACGCTCCTTGAGGAGCGCGACCGGCTCCGCCGGGAGAACGACGCGCTGAAGGCGGGCCGCGGCGAGCCGATCGCGGTGGTGTCCATGGCCTGCCGCTACCCGGGAGGCGTGGCCTCGCCGGAGGAGCTGTGGGAGGTGGTCCGCGAGGGCCGCGACCTCGTGGGCGACTTCCCCGACGACCGCGGCTGGCGCGACGTGTACGACGCCGACCCCGACGCCACCGGCAAGGCGTACACCCGCCAGGGCGGGTTCCTGACGGACGTGGCCGGGTTCGACGCCGGGTTCTTCAACATCAGCCCGCGCGAGGCGCTGGCCGTCGACCCGCACCACCGGCTGCTCCTGGAGACGTCGTGGGAGGCGTTCGAGCGGGCGGGCATCGTCCCCGCCGACGTACGGGGAAGCGACGTCGGCGTCTTCACGGGCGTCAGCTCCTCCGAGTACGGGTGGCGCTTCCTGGAGGGCGGCCAGAAGGACCTGGAGGGCTACCTGCTGTACGGCAGCGCCCTCAGTGTGGCCTCGGGCCGTGTGGCGTACGAACTGGGCCTCACCGGGCCCGCGATCTCCCTGGACACGGCGTGCTCGTCGTCGCTGGTGTCGCTGCACATGGCGATGCAGTCGCTGCGCTCGGGCGAGTGCTCGCTCGCGCTGGCGGGCGGCGCGCTGGTCATGGCGACGCCCGCGATGTTCGTCGAGTTCTCCCGGCAGCGCGCCCTGTCCGCCGACGGCCGCTGCAAGGCGTTCGCCGACGGCGCCGACGGCACCGGCTGGGCGGAGGGCGCGGGCGTCCTCCTCCTCGAACGGCTCTCCGACGCCCGCCGCAACGGCCACCCCGTCCTCGCCGTCGTACGAGGCAGCGCGGTCAACCAGGACGGCGCCAGCAACGGCCTGACCGCCCCCAACGGCCGCGCCCAGGAGAAGGTCATCCGCGCGGCCCTGGCCAACGCGGGCGTGGACCCCGCCGACGTGGACCTGGTCGAGGCGCACGGCACCGGCACCAAGCTGGGCGACCCGATCGAGGCGGGCGCCCTGCTCGCCACCTACGGGCAGGGCCGCCCCGAGGGCAGGCCGCTGTGGCTCGGCTCCCTGAAGTCGAACATGGGGCACGCCCAGGCGGCGGCCGGGGTCGGCGGCGTCATCAAGGCCGTGATGGCGCTGCGCAACGGCTACCTGCCCAAGACCCTGCACGTGAAGGCGCCGACGTCGCACGTCGACTGGGAGTCCGGCGCCGTCGAGGTCCTCGCCGAGGGCCGGGAGTGGGATCGCGCCGGCGGCCCGCGCCGGGCGGGCGTCTCCTCGTTCGGCGTCAGCGGCACCAACGCGCACGTCGTCCTGGAGGAGGCGGAGCCCGAGGAGGTGCCCGCCGAGGTCACCGCCGCCGTACCCGGTGGTCTTCTGCCCTGGGCGCTGTCCGCCAAGAGCGAGCAGGCCCTGCGGCAACAGGCCGCGAAACTGCGCGAGTTCGTCGCCGCCGATCCGTCCCTGGACCTCGCCGACGCGGGCTGGTCGCTGGTGTCGAACCGCTCCCGGTTCACCCACCGGGCCGTGGTCCTCGGCCGCGACCGCGACGAACTCCTCGCCGTCCTCGGCGCGTTGAGCGAGGGCACCGAGTCCCCCGCGGTCGTCCGCGGCAGCGCGGGCAAGCTCGGCGGCGTCGCCTTCGTCTTCCCCGGCCAGGGCTCCCAGTGGGCCGGGATGGGACGCGAGCTGTACGAGGCGTTCCCGGTCTTCGCGCGAAGCGTCGACGCCTGCGCCGAGGCGCTGTCCGAGTGGGTCGACTGGTCGCTGCTCGACGTCATCCGCGGCGCGGACGACGCCCCGGGCCTCGACCGGGTCGACGTGGTGCAGCCGGCGCTGTTCGCGGTGATGGTGTCCACGGCGGCCCTGTGGCGGTCCTGGGGCATCGAGCCGTCCGCGGTGATCGGCCACAGCCAGGGCGAGATCGCGGCGGCGTACGTGAGCGGCGCGCTGTCCCTGCGCGACGCCACCAGGGTCGTGGCGCTGCGCAGCAAGGCCCTGGTGGACCTGATCGGACACGGCGGGATGGCGTCGGTGGGCGCCTCCGCGGACGAGGTGGAGCGGCACCTGGCGCCCTGGGGCGACCAGGTGAGCGTCGCCGTCGTCAACGGCCCGTCCTCGGTCGTGGTCTCCGGTGAACCGGAGGCGCTCGACGAGTTCGTGGAGAAGATGAACGCCGAGGGCGTCCAGGCCCGCCGGATCAAGGTCGACTACGCCTCGCACTCCCACCATGTGGCGCGGGTCAGGGACCGCGTGGTCGACGCCCTGTCCGAGGTGCGTCCCGCGACGTCGACGGTGCCGTTCTACTCGACCCTGTACGGCGAGGTCATCGACACCGCGCGCCTCGACGCCGGTTACTGGTACGAGAACCTGCGCGAGAAGGTCCTCTTCGAGCCCTCCGCCCGGCAGTTGGCCGAGGCCGGGTTCCGGGTCTTCGTCGAGGTGAGCCCGCACCCCGTGCTGACGGTGCCGGTGCAGGAGATCCTCGAGGACGCCGCCGAGGCCGTCGACGCGGGCGGCGCCGACGACGCGCTGGTCCTGTCGTCGTCGAGGCGCGGCAGAGGCGAGGTGGAGTCCGTGCTGACGTCGCTGGCCACGCTGCACACGCGCGGCGGCGCCGTGGACTGGGCCGCCCTGTTCGGCCCGCGCCGCCGCGTGGACCTGCCGACGTACGCGTTCCAGCGGCAGCGCTACTGGCTCAGCTCCGCGCACACCGTGGCCACCGCTCAGGTGGCGGTCGCCGAGCCGCCCGCGCCCGACGACGCCGAACTCCCCTTGGCCGAACGGGTCGCCGCGCTCGGCGGCGACGAGGCGAAGGAACTCGTGCTCGACCACGTCCTCCAGAAGGTCGCCGTGGTGCTCGGGCACGCCTCCGGCGGCTCGGTCGACGCCGACCGCGAGTTCAAGGAGCTCGGCTTCGACTCGCTGCTCTCGGTGGAGCTCAGCAAGCGCCTGTCCACCTCGACCGGGCAGAAGCTGCGGCCGAACCTGGTGCTGCGCCACCCGTCGCCGCGCCGCATCGCCGGATACCTCACGACCCTGCTGTCCGCGTAGGCCGCGCACGGCACGCCCGGGCACCTGTCCCGCCGGCGGGACACCGCAAGCCGTCACGGCCCGGTGTCCCGCCGGGTTCCGAACTGTCTTGTACGCCCGGCCCGCTCTCCCGACCATGGGGGTGATCTGCGAATTCCTCCGGTTTCCGGGCCTTTTTGTCTAGGGGTTGATCTGTGTGCGTTCATTCGGTGCGTCCTCTGCGCACAAGGGCATGTGGCGGGCGCAGGAAATGGCTCCTGACACTCCGAACCACGCCCTGACCATGTGGGACGTGGACGGTGACCTGGACCAGGAAGCCATCGAGTCCGCGTTCCTGCACGTCATGGGCGAGGCGGAGGTGCTGCGCGTCACCTTCCGCGACGAGGGGGAGGGGCTGCGCCTGGTCCCCAGGGAACTGGGCGACTGGCGCCCCTTCACCCTGGACCTCAGCGCCGAGGCCGATCCCGAGCAGGCCGCCCGCGACGCCCTCGCGGAGCTGGTGCGCCGGCCCTTCGACCTCGGCCAGGACCTGCTGTTCCGCCTCGGCGTGGTCACGCTGTCGGCCACCCGCCACCTGCTGGTGATCGCCTACCACCACCTGATATCCGACGGGTTCGGGGCGGGCGGCCTGCTCTCCCGCCGCCTCGCCGACGTGTACACGGCCCTGGTGCGCGGCGAGCCGGTGCCCGAGCTCGAACACCCCTGGGACACCGCGTCGTTCGCCGCCGAGGCCACCGACTACCTCGGCTCCGAGAAGTTCACCGAGGACTCCGCCTTCTGGCGCGACTACCTCAAGGACGCGCCCGCGCCCGCACAGATCCCGCGCGTGGTCCTCTCCGACGAGCGGCGCGCCGCCCTGTCCGAGCCGCTCAGCAGCGCCGACCGGTGGTCCGAGGTGGCCGGGACCATCGGCATGGTCTCCCGCACGCTGACCGTGCCCCGCGCCGAGGCCGACACCTGGACACAGACCGCGCAGGACCTGGGCCTGTGGATGTCGCAACTGGTCACCGCCGCCACGGCCGTGTACCTGAGGCACCGCTGCGAGCGCCCCGAGTTCCTGCTCTCGCTGGCGGTGGGCAACCGGATCGGCGTGGCCAGCCGCACCCCGGGCCTCGCCGTCAACGTGGTCCCGGTGCACGCCAAGGTCGGCCTGAACACCTCCTTCGCGGACATCGCCGACGCGCTCGTCGACGACACGTACGAGATCTTCGACCACACCTCCTGCCACTACTCCGACATCCAGCGCGCCGCCGGAACGCCCCTGAGCGACCGGGGCAGTTACGGCGCCGTCGTCAACGTCGTCGAGTTCGTCGAGCGGCTGTCCTTCGGCGACAGCCCCGCCCGCTACTGCGGCGCGACCACGGGGACCTTCGAGGAACTGTCCATCGGCGTCTACACCGACGGCGGCCCCGACAGCGACCTGTTCGTCCGGCTCGACGCCCCGGCCCGCCTCTACGACCGCGCCGAACTCCGTTTCATCGGCGAGGAGTTGATCGCCCACATCCGGGCCGTCCTCGCCGCGGGCGACAAGCCGGTCGGCTCCCTGGACGTGCTCGGCGGCGAGCACCGCGACCGGGTGCTCGCGGCGGCGCACGGCACGCGGGAGCCGCTGCCCGGCCTGACGCTCCCCGAACTGTTCACCCGCCGGGCCGAGCGCACCCCCGACGCCGTCGCCCTGGTCGACGCGGAGGGCGAGGTGTCCTACGGCGACCTGGCCGCACGCTCCGACCGGCTGGCCCGGGCGCTGCGCGGACAGGGCGTGGCGCCCGAGACGGTCGTCGCCGTGGCGCTGCCGCGCTCGGCGGAACTCGCCGCGGCCCTCCTCGGTGTGGTGAAGGCGGGCGGCGCCTACCTGCCCGTCGACCCGGCGGCCCCGGCCGACCAGGTCACCGCGCGGATCACCGGCGCCGCCGCGCGCCTGCTGCTCACCGACGCGGCGACGGCCGAACGCCTCGGCGCGGGTGCGGGCGCCCCCATGACCACCGTCGACGCACTCCTGTCCGAGGTCCCCGCTGACGCCCCGGCCACCCCGGCCGTCCTCCACCCGGACAACCTGCTGGCCGTCCTCCCCGACTCCGCGACCTCCGGCACCGACGGGGCCGTGGCCCTCACCCACCGGAACCTGGAGCGCTTCACCCAGGACCGGCGGTGGCGCGGCGCCGAGGACAGCACGGTGCTGTGGCACACCCCGCACACCTCCGACGCGCTCGCCCTCGAACTGTGGGCGCCCCTGCTCGCCGGTGGCCGCGTGGTCGTCGCCGCAGGCGACCACCTCGACGCCGACGCCCTGACCGCCGCCCGCGCCGCCCACGGCATCACCACGCTGTGGCTGCCCGCGGGCGCGTTCTCGGCGCTCGCCGCCGAACGCCCCGAGGCACTGGCCGGGCTGCGGGAGGTCGTCACCGGCGGCGACCGGGTGCCCGCCGCCGCGCTGCGCCGGGTCCGCGAGGCATGCCCCGGCCTGACCGTCGTCCACGGCCACGGCCCGACCGAGTCGACCGTGTTCGCCGCGTCCCACCGCCTGGCCGCCGGGGAACCGGCGGGCCCCGCGGGCACGGTCGGCCGCCCCCTGGACCACACCTCCCTCCACGTCCTCGGCCCCGGCCTCGCCCCGGTGCCCGCCGGCGTGACCGGCGAGCTGTACGTGGCCGGGCCCGGCCTGGCGCGCGGCTACACCGGACGGGCCGCGGCGACCGCCGAGCACTTCGTGGCCTGCCCGTTCGGACCGGCCGGGACGGTCATGTACCGGACCGGGGACCGCGCGCGCTGGGGCAGCGACGACCGCCTCGAGTACGTGGGCCGGGCCGCCGCCCAGGCCGACGTGCGCGGCGTACGCGTCGAACCGGCCGAGGTCGAGGAGGTGCTGGCCGACCACGACCACGTCGCCGGATCCGTCGTCCTCGCCGCGGCCGACGGCTCGGGCCAGCAGCGCCTGGTCGCCTACGTCGCGTTGGCCGCGGGCCGGACCGTCACGGCCGACGAGCTGCGCCCGTTCGTCGCGGGCCGGCTGCCCGAGTCGATGGTGCCGTCGGTGTTCACCGTCCTCGACGGGCTGCCGGTGACGCCGGGCGGCCGGGTGGACCTCGCGGCGCTGCCCGAGCCCGCCTCCGGCGAGGACACCTACCGGGCCCCGCGCAACGACACCGAACGCATCCTGGCCAAGGCCTTCGCCGAGGTCCTCGAACTCGACCGGGTCGGCATCGACGACGACTTCTTCGACCTGGGCGGCAACTCGCTGCGGGCGATCCGTCTCGTCGGCCTGATCCGCTCCGAACTCAAGCAGGAAGTCTCCATCCGCCGCCTGTTCGCGGCCCGTACCGTCACCGGCCTCTCGGACATGTGGAAGGACCTCGGGCAGGCCCGCAGGCCCAGTCTGCGCAGGCGGACCAGGGACGGCGCAGTCCTGTGACCACCGAGTGCCCCGATCAGCGGGGGAGGAGAAGGGAATCATGGATTCTTTGACAGAAGCCCTGCTGTCCGGGGCCGCCCCGGACGACATCGGGCGATACGCGCTTCCCACGCAGTACCGGGCCGCGCATCTGCTGGCCGCCGACATCGGCATGTTCGACGGGGTGAGCGATCCCGACGTGCGCAAGTCGCTGCACGTCGGATCCGTCCCGATGCCGGAGCTCGCCCCGGACGAGGTGGTCGTCGCCGTCATGGCGAGCTCCATCAACTACAACACCGTCTGGTCGGCGACGTTCGAACCGGTGCCCACCTTCGGCTTCCTCAAGCGCCATGCGCGGCAGGGCGGTTGGGCCGCCCGGCACGACCTGCCGTACCAGATCGTCGGATCGGACGCCTCCGGCGTCGTCGTGCGCGCCGGGTCCGGCGTACGCCACTGGAAGCCCGGCGACCACGTGGTGGCCAGTTGCGTCCAGGTCGACGACCAGGAACCGGCCACCCACGCCGACGCCATGCTCGGCACAGGACAGCGCATCTGGGGCTACGAGACCAACTTCGGCGGGCTCGCCCACTACGCGGTGGTCCGCGCCAGCCAGCTCCTGCCCAAACCGCCCCACCTGACCTGGGAGGAGTCCGCGAGCGTCCTGCTCACCGCGGCCACCTCCTACCGGATGCTCGTCAGCGACAACGGCGCCCGCATCAAACAGGGCGACATCGTGCTCGTCTGGGGCGCCACCGGCGGACTCGGCGCCTACGCGGTGCAGATGGTGAAGAACGCGGGCGGCATCCCCGTCGGCGTCGTCGGCTCCGAGCACAAGGCCGCGGCGCTGCGCCGGCTCGGCTGCGACGTCGTCATCGACCGCAGCGAGATCGGCCTCGGCGACGACAGCGCGCCCGGCCCGGAACGCACCATCGAGCTGGGCAAGCGCCTCGGCCGGGAGATCCGCCGCCAGGTCGGCGAGGACCCGCACGTCGTCTTCGACTACGTCGGCCGCGCCACGTTCGGGATCTCCGTGTTCGTCGTCCGCAAGGGCGGCACGGTCGTCACCTGCGGATCGAGCACCGGCTACGACCACCACTTCGACAACCGCTACCTGTGGATGAACCTCAAGAAGGTCATCGGCAGCCACGCCGCGAACCTCCAGGAACAGGCCGAGTGCAACCGCCTGTTCCGCCTCGGCCACCTGGCCCCCGTGCTCTCCGACGTCTTCCCGCTCGACGAGGTGGGCGAGGCGGCGCGCCTCGTCCAGCTCAACCGGCACATCGGCAAGGTGGGCGTGCTGTGCCTCGCCCCCGAGGAAGGACTCGGCGTCACCGACCCCGCCCTGCGGGAGAGGATCGGGGCCGCCCGGCTCAACCCGCTGCGCGGCCTGGGCGCGACGCCCCGCCCCGCGCAAGGCGCCCTGTCATGACCGCCACCGGCATAGGCATCCTGTCCACCGGCTCCTACGTGCCCAAGCACGAGGTGAGCAACGAGGAGGTCGCCGCACGCGTCGGCGTCACCGCGGACTGGATCGAACGCAAGACGCAGATACGGTCGCGGCGCTACGCCGCCGACCACGAGGCGACGTCGGACCTGGCGATCCGGGCGGCCGAGAGAGCCCTCGCCCAGGCCCGCCTGAGCCCGCAGCAGATCGACTACATCATCCTCTCCACCTCCACCGGCGACTTCCCGCAACCGCCGACCTCGTACCTCGTCCAGCACGGCCTGGGCGCCTACGGTGCCGCCTGCCTCGACATCAACGTCGTGTGCAGCGGCTTCGTCTACGCCCTCTCCGTGGCCCACGCCCTGGTGAGCGCGCGCCCCGGCACCCGCGCGCTGGTGATCGGCGCGGACACGTACTCGCGCATCCTCGACTTCACCGACCGCAGGACGGCCGTCCTGTTCGCCGACGGAGCCGGGGCCGCGATCGTCGGAGCGGTCCCCGAGCCGTACGGGATCATCGCCACCGACCTAGCCAGCCGGGGCGACGCCCACCACCTGATCCGCGTCGAGGCGGGCGGCAGCCGCACCCCGGCGTCCGCGGAGACCGTCGCCGGGGGAGGCCACTACTTCAAGATGGACGGCCGCGGCGTACGGGACTTCGTGGCCGAGCACGTGCCGCCCGCGCTGCGCGCCCTGGCCGCGCGGGCCGGTGTCGACATCGGCGCCGTCGACCACTTCGTACCGCACCAGGCCAACGGCGTGATGCTGACGGACGTCGTCGACCGCGCGGGCCTCACCGCCGCGCGCACCCATCGCACCCTGGTCCGGTACGGGAACGTCGGCAGCGCCTCGGTACCCCTCGCGCTCGACGAGGCGAACCGCACCGGCGCCCTGGCACCGGGCGACCTCGTGCTGCTCGCCGGCTTCGGCGGCGGCATGTCGATCGGAGCATCACTACTGACCTGGGGGACCCCATGACCACGACGACGACCGGCAGCGACACCATCGAGAGGGTGGGTGTCGCGGGCAGCGGCATCATGGGCACCGGCATCGCCGAACTGTGCGCGAAGTCCGGCCTCGACGTGATCGTCGCGGTCTTCTCCGACGCCTCCCTCGACGCGGGCCCGCGGCGCCTGGCCGCCTCCCTCGACCGGGGCGTCGCCAAGGGCAAGCTGACCGCCGACGAGCGCGACGCGGCCCTCGCCCGGGTCTCCTACACCCGCGATCTCGCCGACCTCGCCGACCGCCGGCTCGTGATCGAGGCGATCACGGAGGACGAGCCGCTCAAGCTCGACCTCTTCGCCACCCTCGACAAGATCGTGGAGGACCCGCACGCCATCCTCGCGACCAACACCTCCTCGATCCCCGTCGCCCGCCTCTCCGCCGCGACCCGCCGCCCGGAGCACGTGCTCGGGCTGCACTTCTTCAACCCGGTGCCGGCGTTGCCGCTCGTCGAGGTGGTCCCCTCGGTGCTGACGGACGAGGCGGTGAGCGAGCGGGCCCTGACCTTCGTCCGCGACGTCCTCGGCAAGCAGCCGATCACCTCACCGGACCGCGCCGGCTTCCTCGTCAACGCGCTCCTCTTCCCCTACCTCCTGTCCGCCGTCCGCATGGTCGAGTCCGGCCTGGCCACGGCGGACGTCATCGACCAGGGCATGACCCAGGGCTGCTCGCACCCGATGGGACCGCTGCGCCTGGCCGACCTGATCGGCCTGGACACGACCGTGTCCATCGCGCGGGCCATGTACGAGGAGTTCAAGGAGCCGCTCTACGCGCCGCCGCCGCTCCTGCTGCGCATGGTGGAGAGCGGTCTTCTGGGCAAGAAGTCCGGCCGGGGCTTCTACGCGTACCCCTGACAGGTGTGCGAAAGAGCCCGGGCGACCGATGTCGCCCGGGCCCTTCGCCGTTCTTTCAGGCGGCGGCGGTGTACGCCGCCAGCCCCTCGGTGACGGCACCGGCGACCGGACCGAGCTGGTCGAAGAGGTAGAAGTGGCCGCCGGGGAAGACCTTCAGGCCGAAGTCGCGGCTGGTGTGCGCCCGCCAGGTCCACATGTCGTCGACCGTCGTCATCGGGTCGCTGTCGCCGGTCAGGGCGGTCACCGGCACATCGAGCGGTTCGCCGCCGCGCCAGGTGAACGTGCCGAGGATGCGGTAGTCGGCCCGCAGCGCCGGCAGGACGACCTCCAGGACCTCCGGATCGTCGAGCATCGCCTGCTCGGTGCCGCCGAGGCGGCGCACATCGGCGAGCACGGCGGCGTCGTCGAACCGTCCGAAGGCGCTGTCCCGGCCGTCCGGCGCGCCCCGGCCCGACAGGAACAGCCGCTGGGGCCGGGGGAGTTCGTCGCGGGCGGCCAGCAGCCTGGCCGTCTCGAAGGCGACGAGCGCGCCCATGCTGTGCCCGAACAGGGCATAGGGCCGCCCGGGGTCGGCGGCCACTTCGCGGGCCACCTTGTCGGCGACGGTCTCGACAAGGGTGTTCAGGTCGGTGAACGGCTCCTCGCGGTAGCGGTCCTGGCGCCCCGGGTACTGGAGGGCCACCACGTCGAAGGCGGTCGGCAGGGTGCGCGCGAGCTGCATGTACGCGGTCGCGGAGCCTCCCGCGTGAGGGAAGCAGAAGAGCCGGGGCCCGCTGCCGGCAGGGGTGAAGCGTCGGAACCACGTGCTGTTCACGGTCGGAAGTCCCTTCGTGGGCGAAAGGCCGCCGACCCCGGCGGAGCACTCTCCGGCGGGGTCGGGGCGTCGGGCTCCGTGCGGGCTCAGGGCCGCGGGGGAGCGGGGAGCGGGGCGCGGAGCCTGCTGGACACCGGGAGGTGCCCCCCGGCCCCCGATGCTCCCGGCCCGCGCTCGGCCGCCGCTCAAGAGCCGGTGGAGAAGCCGGGCTCCAGCTCGGCCTCCAGAACACCGGCCAGCCGCCGCACCCCCTCATGGATCCGCTCCGGCGTCGGGTAGCAGTAGGAGAGCCGCATCTGCCGGCCCCCCGACTTGTCGGCGTAGAAACCGCTGCCCGAGGCGTACGCCACCCGCGCCGCGACCGCGCGCGGCAGCATCGCGCGGGTGTCCACGCCCTCGGGCACGGTCACCCATACGTAGAACCCGCCGTCCGGCACGGTCCAGGTGCAGCCCGGCGGCAGGAAACGCTCCAGCGCGTCCAGCATCACATCGCGCCGCTCACGGTAGAGGTCCCGGAACACCGCGATCTGCCCCTGCCAGTCGTGCCCGGCCAGGTACCGCTCCACGATCATCTGGTTCAGCGTGGGCGGGCACAGGGTCGCCGACTCCATCGCCAGCACGAGTCTGTCCCGCACCTCGTCCGGCGCGAGCACCCAGCCGACCCGCAGACCGGAGGCGAACGTCTTCGAGAACGAGCCCAGGTACACCACGTTGTCCGGGTCCGTCGACCGCAGCGCCGCGGGGGCGGCGCCGTCGAAGCCGAGCAGCCCGTACGGGTTGTCCTCCACCACCAGCACGTCGTGGGCGCGGCAGATCTCCAGGATCTCGGCCCGCCGCCCCGCCGCGAGCGTCACGCCCGCCGGGTTGTGGAAGTTCGGGATCGTGTACAGCAGCTTCACCCGCTGCCCGGCTGTCCTGGCCCGCACCAGCGCCACCCGCAGCTCGTCCGGCACCAGACCGTGCGCGTCCATCGGCACGTGCACGACCTGCGCCTGGTACGCCGCGAACGAGCCCAACGCCCCCACGTACGAGGGGCCTTCGGCCAGCACCACATCACCCGGGTCGCACAGCAGCCGGGTCAGCAGATCGATCCCCATCTGCGACCCGACCGTCACCACGACGTCCTCCGGCCGCGCGGCGATGCCCTCCAGCGCCATGACGTCACAGATCCGCTCGCGCAGCGGCGGCAGTCCGTGCGCCGACGCGTATTGCAGTGCCGTCAGACCGTCCTGTGCGACGAGCCGCGCCACCTGCTCGGAGAGCGCGCCCAGCGGCAGGGCGGCCAGATTCGGCATGCCGCCCGCGAGCGAGACGACCTCGGGCCTGCTGGCGACCGCGAACAGCGCCCGGATCTCCGAGGCTTCCATGCCTGCCGTGCGCACGGCGAACCGGTTCGCTGTGATGTCATGCACCTGGTCCCCCCGCCGATCAGTAGCGGTAGTGGTCGGGCTTGTACGGGCCGTCGACCTCGACGCCGATGTAGGCGGCCTGCTCGGGGCGGAGCGTGGTCAGCTTCACGCCCAGCGCGTCCAGGTGCAGCCGCGCGACCTTCTCGTCCAGGTGCTTGGGCAGCACATACACATCGGTCGGGTACTCGGACTGCTTGGTGAACAGCTCGATCTGGGCCAGCGTCTGGTCCGCGAACGAGTTGGACATCACGAACGACGGGTGACCGGTCGCGTTGCCCAGGTTCAGCAGACGCCCCTCCGACAGCACGATGATGACCTTGCCGTCGGGGAACGTCCACGTGTGGACCTGCGGCTTCACCTCGTCCTTGACGATGCCAGGAATCTTCGCCAGACCCGCCATGTCGATCTCGTTGTCGAAGTGACCGATGTTCCCCACGATCGCCTGGTGCTTCATCCGGGCCATGTCGGACGCCATGATGATGTCCTTGTTGCCGGTCGTCGTGACGAAGATGTCGACCTGCTCGACGACCTCGTCCAGCGTCGTGACCTGGAAGCCGTCCATCGCCGCCTGGAGCGCGCAGATCGGGTCGACCTCGGTCACGATCACCCGGGCGCCCTGGCCGCGCAGCGACTCCGCGCAGCCCTTGCCCACGTCGCCGTAGCCGCAGACCAGAGCGGTCTTGCCACCGATCAGGACGTCGGTGGCCCGGTTGATGCCGTCGATCAGGGAGTGCCGGCAGCCGTACTTGTTGTCGAACTTCGACTTCGTCACCGCGTCGTTCACATTGATCGCGGGGAACAGGAGGGAGCCCTCACGCTGCATCTCGTACAGACGGTGCACACCCGTCGTGGTCTCCTCCGTCACGCCGCGAATCTCCGAGGCGATGGCGGTCCAGTCGAGCGTGCTGCGCTCCAGCAGGGCGCGTACGGCCGTCATCTCCTCGCCGGACGCCTCCGGCAGCGCGCCGGTCTTCTGGCGTTCGACGCCGAGGTGGACGAGGAGGGTGGCGTCACCGCCGTCGTCCAGGATCATGTTCGGGCCGGTGTGCCCGGGCCAGGTCAGCGCCTGCTCGGTGCACCACCAGTACTCCTCCAGCGTCTCGCCCTTCCAGGCGAAGACCGGGATTCCGGCGGCGGCGACGGCGGCGGCCGCGTGGTCCTGCGTCGAGTAGATGTTGCAGGAGACCCAGCGGACCTCGGCGCCGAGCGCGACGAGGGTCTCGATGAGGACGGCCGTCTGGACCGTCATGTGCAGGGAACCGGTGACGCGGGCGCCGGCCAGCGGCTGCGCCTCGGCGTACTCCCTGCGAATCGCCATCAGACCGGGCATCTCGTGCTCGGCGAGGGTGATCTCCTTGCGCCCGAACTCGGCGAGGGAGAGGTCGGCGACCTTGAAGTCGGTGAACTCAGCGGACATGGAGGCTCCTTGAGCTGTTCAGTACGGCACGGTGGATGTCCAGGGTCGCCGTGGACTTGTTGAGCGTGATGTAGTGCAGGCCGGGGGCTCCCTCGGCGAGCAGGCGTTCGGCCATCGCCGTGGCGTGGGCGACGCCGATCTCGTACGCGTCCTGGGGGCGGTCCCTGGCCGTCTCCAGGCGGTGCGCGAGGTCCTCGGGGAACGCGGCGCCGGACAGCTCGGCGAACCGGCTGATCTGGCGGGCGTCCGTGGCCGGCATGATCTCCGGGATGATCGGCGTGGCGCAGCCGGCGGCCGCCACCCGGTCCCGCAGCCGCAGATAGTCCTCCACGTGGAAGAACAT
Source organism: Streptomyces sp. NPDC102406 (assembly GCF_044765725.1). Lineage (NCBI taxonomy): Bacteria > Bacillati > Actinomycetota > Actinomycetes > Kitasatosporales > Streptomycetaceae > Streptomyces > Streptomyces sp. NPDC102406. Next base: position 150,570 of record NZ_JBIWKP010000013.1, read on the forward strand.
CTGGGTGACCGCGTAGTCCGCTCCGGCGCGGCACTTGGCCACGAAGTGGCGGATGTCGGTGTCCCAGTCCGGCGAGCGCGGGTGCATCTCGGGGAAGGCCGCCACGCCGATCCTGAACTCGCCGAGCGAGCGCACGAGTTCGACGAGCTGGTAGGCGTGACGGAAACCGTCCGGGTGCGGCACCCAGGGGCCCCTGGGGTCGCCGGGCGGGTCGCCGCGCAGGACGAGGACGTCCCGTACGCCGACGTCCGCGTACTGGCCGATGATGTGGCGCAGTTCGGCCACGGAGTGGTCGACGGCCGTCAGGTGTGCCACCGGCCGCAGGGTCGTCTCGGTGACGATGCGCTGGGTGACCTGGACCGTGCGCTCGCGCGAGGAGCCGCCCGCGCCGTAGGTGACGGAGACGAAGTCGGGGGCGAGCGGTTCGATCCGGCGCAGGGCCCGCCACAGGGTCTGCTCGCCCTTGGCGGTCTTCGGCGGGAAGAACTCGAAGGAGAAGGTAGGTCTCACCGTCCGCCTCCCGCCCGGCCCGCGTTGAAGTAGCTCGCCTCGGGGTGGTGGACGACGATGGCGTCGGTGGACTGCTCGGGGTGGAGCTGGAACTCCTCGGAGAGGTGGACGCCGATCCGTTCGGGCCGCAACAGGTCGGCGATCTTGGCGCGGTCCTCCAGGTCCGGGCAGGCCGGATAGCCGAGGGAGTAGCGGCAGCCCTGGTACTCGGTGCGGAACATGCCCTCCATCGCGGCCGGGTCGCTGTCCGCGACGGAGAGTTCGGCGCGCACGCGGGCGTGCCAGTACTCGGCAAGGGCCTCGGCCAACTGGCAGGACAGGCCGTGGAGTTCGAGGTAGTCGCGGTAGGAGTCGGCGGCGAAGAGTTCGGCGGTGGCCTCGCCGACCTTCGAGCCGACGGTGACGACCTGGAGGCCGACGACGTCCGTCTCGCCCGACTCCTCGGGGCGGAAGAAGTCGGCCAGGCACAGCCGCCGGCCGCGGTGCTGGCGCGGGAAGGTGAACCGGGTCCGCTCGTGACCGGTGTCGTCGAGGATGATCAGGTCGTCGCCCTTGGACACGCACGGGAAGTAGCCGTGGACGACGGCGGCCTCCAGCAGGTTCTCGGTGCGCAGCCGGTCCAGCCACATCCGCAGCCGGGACCGGCCCTCGCTCTCGATGGTGTCGCCCTTGAGACCCCACTGCCCCTTGAAGAGGGCGTTCTCGTCGAGCCAGGAGGCGTACTCCTTGAGCGGGATGCCCTTGACGACGCGGCTGCCCCAGAAGGGCGGGGTGGGGACCGGGTTGTCGGTGACGACGTCCGAGCGGCCGAGGTCCCGCGGTTCCTCCAGGACGAGGTCCCGCTTCGGTACGCGGCGCTGTTTGAGTTCGGGCAGGGTGGCGCCGGGGACACCGCGTTTGACCGCGATGAGGGCGTCCATCAGGCGCAGTCCCTCGAACGCGTTACGGGCGTAGCGGACCTCGCCCTCGTAGATCTCGTGGAGGTCTTGTTCGACGTAGGCGCGGGTGAGGGCGGCGCCGCCGAGGATGACGGGGTAGT
>NZ_JBIWKP010000014.1:0-138206 GCF_044765725.1 Streptomyces sp. NPDC102406
CACGACCTGGCGCAGGTGCTCGGGTGTGGTGCCGCAGCAGCCGCCGACCAGCGACAACCCGTACTCGCGCACGAACGTCTCCTGCGCGTCCGCCAGACCCACAGGACCCAGCGGGAAGGTGGCGCCCTGCGAACTCAGCACCGGAAGGCCCGCGTTGGGCATGCACATCAGCGGTACGGAGGAGTGCCGCGCCAGATGGCGCAGATGCTCGGTCATCTCGGCCGGCCCCGTCGAACAGTTCAGGCCGATCATGTCGATGCCCAGCGGCTCCAGGGCGGTCAGCGCCGCGCCGATCTCCGAGCCGAGCAGCATCGTCCCCGTCGTCTCGAAGGCGAGCGAGCAGATCAGGGGGGTGTCGGCGCCGAGCGCCCGCATCGCACGCCGCGCACCGACCAGCGCCGCCTTCGTCTGCAACAGATCCTGCGTCGTCTCCACGAGCAGCGCGTCCGCGCCACCGGCCAGCAGCCCTTCCGCGTTGCGCTGGAATCCGTCGCGCAGCACGTCGTACGCGACATGCCCCAGCGTGGGCAGCTTGGTGCCGGGACCCATCGAGCCGAGGACCCAGCGCTGCCGCCCGGTGGAGGCGGTGAACGCGTCGGCGACCTCGCGGGCGATCCGGGCGCCGGACTCGGAGAGTTCGAAGACGCGGTCGGCGATGTCGTACTCGCCGAGCGCCGCGTGGTTCGCACCGAACGTATTGGTCTCCACGCAGTCGACGCCGACCTCGAAATACGCCTCGTGCACGGAGCGCACGATGTCGGGGCGGGTCACGTTCAGGACTTCGTTGCACCCTTCGAGCTGCTGGAAGTCCTCAAGGGTCGGCTCCCGCTCCTGGAGCATGGTGCCCATCGCGCCGTCCGCCACGACCACGCGCGTCGCGAGGGCTTCCCGGAGCGCCGCGACACGGGCGCGGCCCCCGTCCGGGGCGCTCACGACCGTCCGCCCAGGACCGCGGCGAGCGGCCCGACGGCACCGTGGCCGTAGGCGCGTTCGACGATGCGGGTCAGCTCCGCCGTGTCCACCTCGTACGTCTGCGAGCCGACGGCGGCGAGGACCACGGAGGCCAGCGCGCAGCCCAGGTGAGCCGCGGACCGGGCGTCGATGTCGTGCCCGACGGCGGCGAGGAACCCGGCGCGGAAGGCGTCGCCGACACCGGTCGGATCGGCCGTCTCGGCGACGGGGACGGCGGGGACGGTGAGGGGCGCGCGTCCGGCGCTCTCGACGCGGACGCCACCGGCGCCCAGGGTGGTGATCCACGTACCGACGACGGCGAGCACCTGGTCGCGGGACCAGCCGGTGCGCTCGCGCAGCAGCGCCGCCTCGTACTCGTTGGTGAACAGCCAGGTGGCGCCGGTGACCAGCTCGCGCACCTGGCCGCCGTCCAGGCGGGCCAGTTGCTGCGAGGGGTCGGCGGCGAAGGGGACGTCGAGCTCCCGGCACGCGGCCGTGTGGCGCAGCATCGCCGACGGGTCGTCGGGGGAGACGAGGACGAGGCCGGGGCGTTCGTCGACGGCGACGAGGTGCCGCAGGTCGATGTCGCCGGCTTCCTCCATCGCGCCGGTGTGGAACGCGGCGATCTGGTTGGCGTCCTCGTCGGTGATGCACATGAAGCGGGCCGTCTGCCGCTCGTGCGAGACACGTACCCCGCCCGTGTCGACGCCGTGCTCCTTCAGCCACACCTCGTACTCGGCGAAGTCGGCGCCGACCGCCCCGACGAGCAGTGGGGTCAGGCCGAGGCCGCCGAGGCCGAACGCGATGTTGGCCGCGACGCCGCCCCTGCGCACCTCGAGCCGGTCGACCAGGAAGGAGAGCGAGAGGTGCGCCAGTTGGTCGGGCAGCAGATGGTCCGCGAACCGTCCGGGAAAGACCATCAGATGGTCGGTGGCTATGGAACCGGTCACCGCGATGCGCACAGATCACTCCTTGGTCGCTTCGGTCGCTGATCGCCGGTGGTGCACGAGCCGGGCCCACCGGGGCGGGCCACGGGCTCAGATGCCCGCGGCCGCCTTGAGCTGCTGGGCGCGATCGGTGCGCTCCCAGGTGAAGTCGGGCAGTTCGCGGCCGAAGTGGCCGTAGGCGGCGGTCTGCGCGTAGATCGGGCGGAGCAGGTCGAGGTCGCGGATGATCGCGGCCGGGCGCAGGTCGAAGACCTCGGAGATCGCCGCCTCGATGGTGGCCTGCGCGACCTTGCCGGTGCCGAAGGTCTCCACGAACAGGCCGACCGGCTCGGCCTTGCCGATCGCGTACGCGACCTGCACCTCGCAGCGGGACGCGAGTCCGGCCGCGACGACGTTCTTCGCCACCCAGCGCATCGCGTACGCGGCACTGCGGTCCACCTTGGACGGGTCCTTGCCGGAGAAGGCGCCGCCGCCGTGGCGGGCCATGCCGCCGTACGTGTCAATGATGATCTTGCGGCCGGTCAGGCCCGCGTCGCCCATCGGCCCGCCGATCTCGAACCGACCCGTCGGGTTGACCAGGAGACGGTAGTCGTCCGTCTCCAGCTTGATCCCGTCCTCGGCGAGCTGGTGGAGCACCTGCTCGACCACGTGCTCGCGCAGATCGGGGACGAGCAGGGAGTCCAGGTCGATGCCGGGGGCGTGCTGCGAGGAGACCACGACCGTGTCGAGGCGGACCGGGCGGCTGCCCTGGTACTCGATGGTGACCTGTGTCTTTCCGTCGGGTCGCAGGTAGGGGACCGTACCGTCCTTGCGCACCGCGGTCAGGCGGCGCGAGAGCCGGTGCGCCAACTCGATCGGCAGCGGCATCAGATTGGGCGTCTCGTCCGTCGCGTAGCCGAACATCAGGCCCTGGTCGCCCGCGCCCTGCTGGTCGAGCTCGTCACCCTCCGCGCCGCGGGAGGCACCCTCGACGCGCTTCTCGTAGGCCGTGTCGACGCCCTGCGCGATGTCGGGCGACTGCGCGCCGATGGAGACCGAGACACCGCAGGACGCGCCGTCGAAGCCCTTGGCGGAGGAGTCGTAGCCGATGTCGAGGACGGCCTCGCGCACGAGCTGCGCGATCGGCGCGTACGCCGTGGTCGTCACCTCACCGGCCACATGGACCAGACCGGTGGTGATCAGCGTCTCGACCGCGACGCGGGAGGTGGGGTCCTCCCGCAGCAGCGCGTCGAGCACGGTGTCGCTGATCCGGTCGGCGATCTTGTCGGGATGCCCCTCGGTCACGGACTCCGAGGTGAACAGGCGACGGGACATGGCTCTCCAGACGGTAGTGGCCCACAGCGCGAAGGGCGTCAGACACGAAGCGCGGCACAGGCGGGCGAGATCGCCCGGGTGCCCGCCACGATGACCGATCCCGAACGAGGAGCACTCGAAGAGCGGCAGAACCCCGCCAGAGCCGCGCACCGCACGGCGCACGCATGCCCGCGGCCCGGCACGACCCGCAGGGGGTCGCACCGGGCCGCGAGGGGGTCGCGTCAGTGCACGAGGTCGCGCTCGTACCCGTCCGGCTGACCCTGCCTGCCGGGGCCGGCCGCCACCGGGGCGACCGACAGCCGCCGCCGCAGCTTCTCGCCCTCGACATCCACGTTCGGCAGCAGCCGGCCGAGCCACCCGGGCAGCCACCAGGCGGCGTCACCGAGCAGCGCGTGCACGGCGGGCACGAGGGTCATCCGGACCACGAACGCGTCGAACAGGACGGCGGACGCGAGACCGAAGCCCATCATCTTCACCAGGTCGTTGGCCTCGAAGACGAAGCCGGAGAAGACGCTGATCATGATGATCGCGGCGGCCGTGACGACCCGCCCGCTGTGCCGGAAACCGGTCACGACGGCGTCCGTGGCCCCGGCGCCGTGCACGTACGCCTCCCGCATCCGGGTCACGAGGAACACCTCGTAGTCCATGGCGAGTCCGAAGACCACACCGATCATGAACATCGGCATCGTCGTCATGATGGGGCCCGGCTGGTCGACGCCGAGCACATCGGCGGCCCAGCCCCACTGGAACACCGCGACCACGGCGCCGAGCGCCGCGCTCACCGACAGCAGGAAGCCGAGCGCCGCCTTCAGCGGCACGAGCACCGAACGGAACACCAGGAGCAGCAGCAGGAACGCCAGGCCGACCACCAGCGCCAGATACGGCAGCAGCGCGTCGGACAGCGCCTGCGAGAAGTCGATGAACAGCGCGGTCTGCCCGGTCACCAGGATCTCGGACGCGCCCGAGGCCGCCGCCAGCGACGAGGCCCTGGCGCGGACGTCCTTGACCAGATCCTTCGTCCGGTCGTCCGTCGGTCCTGTCTTCGGTACGACACTGAGGATCGCCGTGTCGCCCGCCTCGTTGGCGGCGGCCGGGGAGACGGAGTCGACCCCCGCCACCTTCTTCAGGGCGGCACCGACCTTGTCACCGGCGGCTGCCGCGCCCTTGCCCTCCACGGTCACCGTCAGCGGACCGTTGAAACCGGGCCCGAACGACTGCGACAGCAGGTCGTACGCCTTGCGCTGCGTGGTGTCCGTCGCCATCGTGCCCTCGCCCGGCAGACCGAGCTCCAGCTTCGTGGCGGGCAGGGCCAGCGCCCCGAGCCCGAGGACCGCGACGACGAGCACACCCACCGGGCGGCGCACCACGAACGAGGCCCACCGCGTCGACAGGTTCGGCCTGGTCCGCGCGGCCAGCTTCGCCGCCTTCTTCTCGGACCTGGCCAGCTTGCGGGCCGACAGCGGCTTCTTCGTCCGTACGAGACGACGGTCGGCGACCCGCAGCACCCGCCTGGGCGCGAAGCCCAGCAGAGCCGGTACGAGGGTGACCGCCACCAGCACGGCGACGGCGACCGTGCCCGCCGCGGCGAGACCCATCTTGGTGAGGACCGGGATGTTCACGACCGCGAGACCGGCCAGCGCGATGATCACGGTGAGCCCGGCGAAGACGACCGCCGAACCGGCGGTGCCGGTCGCCCGGCCCGCCGCGTCGTCGGGGGCGTGGCCCTCGGCGATCTCGGAGCGGTAGCGGAAGATGACGAACAGGGCGTAGTCGATACCGACCGCGAGGCCGATCATCATGGCCAGCGTCGACGTCGTGGCCGAGAGACCGAGGGTGCTGCCCAGCGCGGTGATGGCGGACGTGCCGATGGCCACCCCGATCAGGGCGGTCAGCAGCGGCATCCCGGCGGCGAGCAGCGCGCCGAACGTCAGCACGAGGACGACGGCGGAGACGAGCACACCGATCTGCTCGCCGGTGCCGTTCATCTCCTGCTCGACCATGATGGCGTCGCCGCCCGCCTCGACGGTCAGACCGCCGTCGCGGGCCCGGTCGGTGGCCTTGGTGAGCGCGTCGTGCGCCTCGTCGGTGACGTCGGGCGCCGCGACCTCATAGGTCACCACCGCGTACGCGGTACGGCCGTCGTCGCTGATCGAGCGGGCCTTGAACGGGTCCGCCACGGCGGCCACCTGGGGCGCGTCGCCGAGTTCGCCGACGAGACGTTCGACCGCGGCCCGCTCGTCGGAGATCGTCCTGCCGTCGGGCGCGCGCAGCACCACACGGGCGCTCGCGCCCTCGGCGCTCGCGTCGGGGAACTTCTTCTCCAGCAGGTCGAACGCCTTCTGGGACTCGGTGCCCGGCATCGAGAACTGTTCGGTCGGAGGTGTGGGCGCGGACGACGCCGCGGCACCGACACCGACGACGATCAGCACCCACAGGAGTGCGAAGAGGCCGCGGCGCCTGAAGGCGAAGCGGCCGAGTCTGTACAGGAAGGTAGCCACGGCAACCGCACTTCCGTCGAGTGGGGGGTGAGGACGTACGCAGGGAGCCGACCGCCGGGGCGTGCCCGCCCGGGTGGTCGGTACTGCATGCAGACACGGTGACCGCAAAGGCCGTCGGCCGACCGGATCCACCCGGAACTCTGGAGCGGTCCTCCAGCGAATCTCGACGGCATGCCCTGTTTCCGGCCAGTCGCGCACCCGCCGTTCAGCGCTCGTGCTGCATACCGGGACGAGCATCACTGAAGGATCCATGGACCGGCCGCCCCCGGCCTTCCCGGCCGCGCCACGATGGGCGCGCGTCCTGTTCCGGCACCACCGCTGCCGACACCACCGACCCGCCTGCCCCACCGACGCCGCCTACCCCACCGCACGCCATCGGTCGCCCCAGGGAAGGGACCCGCCCCCCATGCCCCGCACCCGCCCGCGTGTCATGGCCGTCCACGCCATCGCGCTCGCCCTCACCACCGCGCTCACCCTCACGGGCTGCGAGGCGGCCCACCGCACCCTGGACTGCGTCCGCACCGCCAACGCCATCGCGAACAGCTTCGACGACCTCCAACGGGCCGCCCGCGACGCCGCGTTGGACCCCTCCGACGCCGACCGCTACTTCTCCCCCATCCGGGACGACCTGAAGGACATCGCCCGACAGAGCGACGACGTCGACGTGGACAAGGCCGTCAAGGACCTGGGCCGGGCCGTGACCAATGTCAGCGACGCCCTCGGCGACGGCGACAAGAGCCCGGACCTGGGTCCCGCCGAGGCCGCGGCGGGCGAACTGACCAAGGCCTGCGCGCGGTGACGGCGCACGCGCCGGTCGACGAAGGCCCCCCACCGGGTTGACGTTCCGTCAGGCTCCGTCACGCGGTGAGGACGGCCGCCCCCGCCACCTGCTCGGCGACCGTCGCGGCGATCCGCTCGACGTGCTCGGTCAGATAGAAGTGCCCCCCGCCGAACACCTCCAGGGCGAAGTCACCACGACTGCGCTCCCGCCAGGCGCAGGCCTCCACGGCGGTCACCATCGGATCCCTGTCCCCGATCAGCGCGGTGATCGGGATGTCGAGCGGGGCGCTCTTGCGCCACCGGTACGTGGCGAGGGCCTGATAGTCCGCGCGCAGCGCAGGCAGCACCATCTCCAGGACCTCGGGATCGTCGAGCATCGACGGGTCCATGCCGCCGAGCCTGCGGACATCGGCCAGTACGGCGGCGTCGTCGTAGCCGCGTCCGTACGGTTCGGGGCCCGGCCCCGGCGCACGCCGACCGGACAGGAACAGCCGCCGCGGCTCGGGCAGCCCGCGCTCCACGAGCAGCCGCGCCGTCTCGAAGGCGACGAGCGCCCCCATGCTGTGGCCGAACAGGGCATAGGGCCGCTCGGGCTCCGCGGCCAGTTCCGGCGCCAGACGTCCGGCGACGGCGTCCACGAGCCCGGCCAGCGATGTGAACGGCTCCTCCGAATAGCGGTCCTGACGCCCCGGGTACTGCACGGCGACCACGTCGAGAGGGGCGGGCAGCGCCTTCGCCAACGGCAGGTACGCCGTCGCGGAGCCGCCCGCGTGCGGGAAGCACACGAGCCGGGGCCCGTGCCCGTCGGACGTCGTGAAGCGCCGGAACCATGTGCTGTCCATAGCGGGTGGACCCTTTCCGTCGGGGTGCGGGAAACGAGAAGCCCGCCGGTGCCCCGCGGGGGGTGGGCGGGGCGCCGGCGGGCGGGTGCGGAGTCACGCGGGCGGTGTGGCCGTGGGCGAACTCCCTGGGCCGAGCATCCCGTCACCTGATGGACGTCCGCTCGTGGACGGCTGGAGAGCCGCGACGCGCGGCGGCGCGCACCGGAGGGGGTCCGGTGCGCGCCGCTCGGGTCGTGCTCTTCGCGTTACTTGGGGTCGGCGTTGAACTGGGCCTTGGACCACAGGTAGCCGAGGACGGTCAGGCCCACGCACCAGACCAGCGCGATCCACCAGTTGTTGCCGATCTCGGAGCCGAGGAGCAGGCCGCGCAGCGTCTCGATGGCGGGGGTGAAGGGCTGGTACTCGGCGATCGGCTGGAACCAGCCGGGCATCGAGTGCAGCGGGACGAAGGCGCTGGAGATGAGGGGGAGCAGGATCAGCGGCATGGCGTTGTTGCTGGCGGCCTCGGCGTTGGGGCTGCCGAGACCCATGCCGACCGCGATCCAGGTGAAGGCGAGGGTGAAGAGGGTGACCAGGCCGAAGGCCGCGAGCCATTCGAGGACCGAGGCGTCGACCGAGCGGAAGCCCATGGCGACGCCGATGGCGCCGACGAGGATCAGGCTCAGGAGCGTCTGCACGACGCTGCCGACGACGTGGCCGAAGAGGATGGAGCTGCGGTGGATGGCCATGGTGCGGAAGCGGGCGATGATGCCCTCGCTCATGTCCGTGGAGACGGACACGGCGGTACCGATGGTGGTGGAGCCGATCGTCATGAGCAGGATGCCGGGGACGATGAAGGCGATGTAGGCGTCGCGGCCCGCGCCGCCGCTCATGGTGTCGCCGAAGATGTAGACGAAGAGCAGGAGCAGCATCACCGGGGTGAGCAGCAGGTTCAGGGTGAGCGAGGGGTAGCGGCGGGCGTGCAGGAGGTTGCGGCGCAGCATCGTGGACGAGTCGCGGACCGCGAGGGACAGGGAGCTCATCGGACGGACTCCTTGGGCTGGGTGGGGACGCCGCTCGTGCTGGTGAGCGCGAAGAACACGTCGTCCAGGTCGGGGGTGTGCACGGTCAGTTCGTCGGCCTCGATCCCGGCCGCGTCGAGCCGGTCGAGGATCGAGCGCAGGTCGCGCTGGCTGCCGTCGCTGGGGAGCTGGAGGGCCAGTGCCTCGTCGTCGCGGGCGGCCTCGGTCAGGGCGAGGGCGGCGGACTGGTAGCCGACGGGGTCGGTGAAGCGGAGGCGGACGTGGCCGCCGGGGACCAGCCGCTTCAGCTCCTCTGCGGTGCCCTCGGCCGCGATCTTGCCGTCGTTCAGGACCGCGATGCGGTCGGCGAGTTCGTCGGCCTCCTCCAGGTACTGGGTGGTGAGGAAGACGGTGACGCCGTCGGTGACGAGCTCACGGATGATGTTCCACATGTTGTGGCGGCTGCGCGGGTCGAGGCCGGTGGTCGGCTCGTCGAGGAAGATGACGCGCGGGCTGCCGACCAGGGTCATGGCGATGTCCAGGCGGCGCTTCATACCGCCGGAGTAGGTGGACGCGGGCTTCTTGGACGCCTCCACCAGGTCGAAGCGGTGCAGGAGTTCGGCGGTGACGCGTCGCCCCTCGGCCTTGGACAGGTGGTGCAGGTCCGCCATGAGGAGCATGTTCTCCTCGCCGGTGATCAGCCCGTCGACGGCGGAGAACTGGCCGGTGACACCGATCACGGCGCGGGCGGCCTGGGCCTGCGTGGCGAGGTCGTGTCCGCCGATCGTGATCTGCCCGGAGCCCGCGTCGGGCGCGATCAGGGTGGAGAGGATCTTCACGGCGGTGGTCTTGCCCGCCCCGTTCGGGCCGAGGAGGGAGAAGATCGTGCCTTCGGGGACGGTGATGTCGAAACCGTCGAGGACGGTCTTGTCTCCGTAGGACTTGCGCAACCCGTGCGCCGCGATGGCCAGGTTCGTCATGGGGGGAGCTCCGTTTCGGGTCAGAGGCCGCGGGCGGTGATGTCGCCGTGCGAGGTGGTCGCGTGGATGGTGAGACCGGCGGCGGCACCGTCGCTGTTGCGCAGCGTGTTGGTGATCCGGCCGTAGGCGGTACGGGCGTCGAGCGAGGCGGAGACGCCGGGAGCGGCGCCGACCGAGATCCGGCCCGACTCGGTGTGCAGCGTGAGGAGGCCCTTCGTGGCTTCGGCGACCGTCAGATCGCCCTTCTGCGCGCGGAGTTCGCCGGGCCCGGTGAGACGGGCCACCGAGAGGTCGCCGTCGGCGACGGTGAGCCGGGTGTCGGCGGTCTCGTCCAGCGCGACGGTGGCCCGCGCCCCTTCGAACGTGACGTCGCCGAGCCGTCCCTCGCTGCGCAGTTCGGCGCTGGCCGCCTTCGCCTCGACGCTGGAGCCGGCGGGCAGGTGGACGGTCACCTCGACGGAGCCGGAGGTGCCGAGCACCCCGTGCTCGGCCTCGGGCGCCTCGATCCGCAGCACGCCGTCGCGGAAGGAGACCTCGATCCGCTCGGCGGCCTTCACGTCGCGGCTCTTACCGGCGTCGGCGGGCAGCACCTCGACGCGGGTCTCGGCCCGGTCGGTCGCGAGGAGCCGGATACGCCCCGCCGGGATGTCCAGGACGGCCGGGACCGGGGCCGGGGTGTCGAACTTCTGCATCGTGCTCTCCTTCATCCGCGTCGCGGTCCCTGCGGCCCGCCGTTTCTGATGATGGAAACGCTACGTTGCATTCACGACTTCGGCAACACAGCTAGTGCGCTCAACTCCACGTTTCCCCAGCTCAAAGCCGAGAAATCATTGCAATGAAGTCGGTTTGAATGCAACGAGCCGAGTGACACCTGTTGCAATGATTGACGGTGAACGCCATGCGGGGGCGCCGGGGGCCGCGCGCGGGCCGTCGCGCCGGGACCGGACGACGAGCCGACTGTCCCGCCCGCCGGTGCAGCCCCGCTCGAACCTCACTCGAGCCGCGACGCCCGCCCGCGCGGCACCGCCGCGCCCGGGTGCGCTCGACCGGCCTTCCAGTGCTGCCGCCTATGCTCGGCGGCCCGGTGAGGGGCGCGGCTGCGCGGGGCCGAAAAGTGACGCCCGACAGCTTTCGATGGCGAGAAACGCTACGTTGCGTTCATTGGCGTGGCAATATATTTACAGCGCAACTACGTTATGACGTAGGGAAAGCTCGGGCGGGGTTGCAACAGTCTCCTGATGGATGCAACGGCGCGCTGGGGATTGTTGCAATGAGCTGGAGGTGAATGTCACGCGTGGCGCTCCCTCCGCTGGTCGGTGACCTGCGATGGACGGCAGGGTGCTCATCCCATTGCGCACAAAAAACCTACCGAGCGGTTTGAATTGACTTGCTATTCGACCGGTTTATACAGTCATGCGCATTCCGGGCGGATCTTGGCTGATGCCGGCCCGTTCACGGACACACGAGGTGAAGCGCCCATGAAGGCGAAGCAGGACCGGTCGGTGCGGACGCTGGAGCGGCTGATCACATCGGCGGCGGAGCAGTTCGCGGACCGCGGCTTCATCCGGGCCACCCTCAGCGACGTGAGCGTGGCGGCCGGTGTCACCAAGGGCGCGCTCTTCTTCCACTTCGCCACCAAGGACGAGCTCGCGGACGCCGTCCAGGCGCGCGGCGAGGACGTCTGCGAGGCCGTCATCAGGGGCATCGCCAGGAAGGAGGAGGTGAGCCTGCAGGTCCTCGTCGACGCCACGCACGAGCTGAACCGACTGCTGCGGGAGGACCCCTTCGTGCGGGCGGGCGTGCGCATCGCCCGGGAACGCACGAGCGAGGCCGCCGCCCCGTCCGACTTCTATCCCCTGTGGCTCGGACGGCTGTGGGACCTGCTGGACGAGGCCCGGCGCAAGGACGAACTGGACGGCCAGGTCGCCGACCGGTCGGCCCGCACCCTCGTCACCGCCGCGGTCTGCGGGGTCGAGGTCCTCGCCTCGATGGGGGTGCCCGCGGACGAGGGCGATCAGTGGCTGGCCGGCCTGTGGGAGCTGTTCCTCCCCCTGCTCCTGCCGCCCGGTGAGCCGAACCGCCTACGGGCATGACCTTCACGGACCTCCCGTAGATTGCCCATGAGTGCTACAAACTTCACACGCTGGGGGCCGAACGCTCCTGCGGGGGAGTCTCAGGGGGAGACATGGGCGCTTTGGCGGGCAAAACGGCGTTGGTCACCGGAGCGAGCCGGGGGATAGGGCGCGGTATCGCGTGCCGGCTCGCCCGGGAAGGGGCCCTGGTCGGCGTGCACTTCAGGGGGGACGACGCCGCGGCCGACGAGACGCTGGGCGCGATCCGCGACAGCGGCGGCAGGGCCTTCTCGATCCGGGCGGACCTCGGCGCCCCCGGCGCGGTGGAGATGATGTACGCCCAGTTCGACGCGGAGGTCGCCCAGTTGGGCGCGGCCCCGGGCCTGGACATCCTGGTCAACAACGCGGGCATCAGCGGTTCGGCGCGGATCGAGGAGGTGACGTCCGAGCTGTTCGACCGCATCTTCGCGGTGAACACCAAGTCCCTGGTGTTCGTGTCGCAGCAGGCGGTCAAGCGCATCCACGACGGCGGCCGGATCATCAACGTCTCGTCGGCCGCGACGCGCCTGGCCTACCCGGAGTCCCTCGTCTACTCGATGAGCAAGGGCGCCGTGGACACCTTCACCCTGGCCCTGGCCAAGGAGATGGGGGACCGGAACATCACCGTGAACGCGGTGCGCCCGGGGTTCATCGAGACCGACATGAACGTCGGCAAGCGGCTGGACGCGAAGGCCGCGGACGAGATGGCGGCCTGGTCCGTCTTCAACCGGCTCGGGCAGCCCACGGACGTCGCCGACATCGTCCTGTTCCTGGCGTCCGACGCGTCGCGGTGGATCACCGGACAGTGCATCGACGCGTCCGGCGGCTCCCGGCTGTGACGACCGGCGGCGCCTCCCCGGCCTGAGCGGCCGTCAACTCCGGTTGCTGAACGCGGCGTTCGGGGAGCGTCCGCTTCGGCCGCCCTCAAGGGCCCTCACCTCGGCACTCCCGCGACGCGTGGGATTCCGGCCAGGCCCCGATGCCGCCGCCACCCCGAACTTCCCAACCCGTCCGCGTACCCAACTTGCCTTCGTCTAACGAAAAAAAACCAGTCGACTGGTATTCTCTCCATACTTTCGCGGCGCGCACTGGGGGCCTCGCGCCCCTCATTTGTTCTGCTCCGGACGCGTTGTATCCAGCTCACGTCTTAGTCAGGGGGACAAGGTGATGAGTCCGCTTATACAAACCGACCGTCCGACTAGTCGGGTAGGTCTAGACCGCGATCTCGATCTCTTCGAACAGACCGTCCCGCGCAGCCTCGTGCACCGGGCCGCGGTCTCCGAAGTGCTCGTGACCGGTTGGCGGAGCACCGAGGGCACCTCGTACCGGCTCGGTGCGCAGTGGTCCCGCGGCCACAGCTACTACGGGTCCGTCGCCAACCGGTGGCACGATCCGATGCTGCTGGCCGAATCAATTCGTCAGTCCTGTCTGCTGCTCGCCCACGAGGCACTGGACGTTCCCATGACGCACCAGTTCCTCACCACGCGGACCTCCTTCCAGGCCGACGAGGCCGGGGTCAGGCTGTCGCGCCCCGGACGCCCGGCCCACGTCGTGCTCGACATGAGCCTGGCCGAGGTCAAACGCCGTGCGGGGGCGGTCAGTTCGTACGCCTACGACGTCGTCGCCCTCCGCGACGGCGAGCGCATCGGCTCGGGCTACCTGCAGGGCCAGTGCGTCTCCCCGGCCGTCTACAAGCGGCTGCGCGGCGACCGCTACAAGGCGCGGGCGTCGGGCCCCGCCGTCCAGCCCGTGGACCCCCGGCTCGTCGGCAGGGACTGCGAGTTCGACGTCGTGCTCGGCACCTCCGTGGCCGACGGCGTGATGCCGCTGCGCATCGACCCCGAGCACCCGGTGCTGTTCGACCACCCCGTCGATCACGTGTCCGGCATGGTGCTGATGGAAGCCGCACGCCAGATGGCCGTGCTCGCCCTGCGGGCCCCTTCGGCCCTGCTGGTCGCCTGCGAGGCGAACTTCAAGCGCTACGTCGAGTTCCACGTCCCGTGCCTGGTGACCGTGGGCCCCTCGGAGCGCGACGCGGAGGGCCGCAGCCTCCTCACCGTCCGCTTCCACCAGGGCGGCGCCGAGGTCGGCACCTGCCGGGTCGCGATGGACACCAGTGCGGAGGACTGAGCCGGACGCGTCCGCGGTGGCCGCCCCGGCCGCCGCGGGCACGGTCCTCGTCGCGGGAGGCACCGGCTTCATCGGACGCGCCGTCGTGCGCGAACTCCAAGCCCGCACCGGCACCGGTGTGCGGGTGCTGTCCTCCCGCGGCGGGACCCGCGTCCCCGCGGGCCTCTCCGTCCGGCACGTACGCGCCGACCTGACCCGCCGGGACAGCCTGCGCGGAGCCTGCGACGGCGTCACGGCCCTGGTGCACACCGCCTCCTACGTCGGACGGGACGCGGAGCGCTGCGCG
Organism: Streptomyces sp. NPDC102406; assembly: GCF_044765725.1. NCBI lineage: Bacteria > Bacillati > Actinomycetota > Actinomycetes > Kitasatosporales > Streptomycetaceae > Streptomyces > Streptomyces sp. NPDC102406. The sequence continues at coordinate 13,841 of NZ_JBIWKP010000014.1, forward strand.
GCCGTCAACCACGCCGGCACCCTGGCCCTCCTCGACGAGGCGCGCCGGGCGGGCGTGGACCGCGTCGTCCACGTCAGCACCGCCTCCGTGTACGGCGGCGGACCCCACCGCGGGGCGCGCGAGGAGGACCTGCCCCTGCGGCCGGAGTCCGCGGCGAGCGCCTCCAGGATGCGGGCCGAACAAGCGGTGCTCGACGCGGGCGGGACGGTCCTGCGACCGCACCTCGTCCACGGGGAGGGCGACCGGTGGGTCGTGCCGCTCATCGACCGGCTGCTGCGCAGCGTCCCGGCGTGGCCCCGCGACTGCGACCCGCTCATCTCGATGATCGCGGTCCGTGACCTGGCCCGCTGCGTGGTCTCCCTGGCCCTCGACCCCTGGGCGGCGCGAGGACCGGAGATCTTCCACGCGGCGGACCCGCTGCCGGTGACGATGAGCCGGCTGCGCGCGGCACTGCACCACACCCTCGGCACGCCCCTGCCGTCCGGCACGGTCTCCCGCGACGAGCACCGGGCGCGGATCCGCGGCGCCCTGCCCGCGCTCTCCGACCACCAGTACGCCCTGATCACCCAGGACCACTGGTACGACACGGACAAGCTGTGGTCCCGGACCGGACAGCACCCGGGACCCGGCCTGGAACCGCGGCTCGCCGAGAGTCGCGAGTGGTACCTGCGGCACGGGAGTTGACGGCCCCCGGGCGAGCTCCGCTCGCGCACAGCCGCCACTCCACCCGCGGTGCCTAACCTCCCGAACGTTCGACGACCCTGTACCGCACGACGCCAGCACCGACAGGAGCCGACACACGTATGTCCGTGGAATCCAAGGATGTCCGGCGTCTGGACCGGGTGGTCATCCGGTTCGCGGGTGACTCCGGTGACGGGATGCAGTTGACGGGGGACCGGTTCACCTCGGAGACCGCGTCGTTCGGCAACGATCTGTCGACGCTGCCGAACTTCCCCGCCGAGATCCGGGCACCGGCCGGCACGCTGCCGGGGGTCTCCTCCTTCCAGCTCCACTTCGCCGACCACGACATCCTCACCCCCGGCGATGCCCCCGACGTGCTGGTGGCGATGAACCCCGCCGCGCTGAAGGCGAACATCGCCGACGTGCCCCGCGGCGCGGATGTCATCGTCAACACCGATGAGTTCACCAAACGGGCGATGGCCAAGGTCGGCTATGCCGTCTCCCCGCTGGAGGACGGCTCGCTGGACGGCTACCACCTGCACCCGGTGCCGCTGACCACGCTGACGGTGGAGGCCCTCAAGGAGTTCGCGCTCTCCCGCAAGGAGGCCGAACGCTCCAAGAACATGTTCGCCCTGGGCCTGCTGTCGTGGATGTATCACCGCCCCACCGAGGGCACCGAGAAGTTCCTGACGGCGAAGTTCGCCCGCAAGCCCGAGGTGATGAAGGCGAACCTGGCCGCGTTCCGTGCGGGCTGGAACTTCGGGGAGACCACCGAGGACTTCGCCGTCTCCTACGAGATCGCCCCGGCCACCACCGCGTTCCCCACCGGCACCTACCGCAACATCTCCGGGAACCTGGCGCTGGCCTACGGTCTGATCGCCGCCTCCCGGCAGGCGGATCTGCCGCTGTATCTGGGCTCTTATCCGATCACTCCGGCCTCGGACATCCTGCACGAGCTGTCCCGGCACAAGAACTTCGGGGTGCGCACCTTCCAGGCCGAGGACGAGATCGCCGGGATCGGCGCGGCGCTGGGCGCGGCGTTCGGCGGGTCGCTGGCGGTGACCACCACTTCCGGGCCCGGGGTGGCCCTGAAGTCGGAGACGATCGGGCTCGCGGTCTCCCTGGAGCTGCCGCTGCTGGTCATCGACATCCAGCGCGGCGGGCCCTCCACCGGCCTGCCCACCAAGACCGAGCAGGCCGATCTGTTGCAGGCGATGTACGGGCGCAACGGCGAGGCCCCGGTCCCCGTGGTCGCGCCGAGGACACCGGGGGACTGCTTCGATGCGGCGCTGGAGGCGGCCCGGATCGCGCTGGCCTACCGCACCCCCGTCTTCCTGCTCTCCGACGGCTACCTGGCCAACGGCTCCGAGCCGTGGCGGATCCCCGAGGTCGACGAACTCCCCGACCTGCGGGTGCAGTTCGCCACCGGCCCCAACCACACCCTGGACGATGGCACCGAGGTGTTCTGGCCCTACAAACGCGACCCCAAGACTTTGGCCCGGCCCTGGGCGGTGCCCGGCACCCCGGGCCTTGAACACCGTATCGGTGGGATCGAGAAGCAGGACGGCACCGGCAACATCTCCTACGACCCGGCCAACCACGACTTCATGGTCCGCACCCGCCAGGCCAAGATCGACGGCATCCAGGTCCCCGACGCCGAGCTCGACGACCCCACCAACACCGCCACCACTCTCGTCCTGGGCTGGGGCTCCACCTACGGCCCCATCACCGCCGCCGTCCGCCGCCTGCGCGCCGCCGGCGAGGAGATCGCCCAGACCCACCTGCGCCACCTCAACCCCTTCCCGCGCAACCTGGGCGAGGTCTTGCGGCGTTACGACAAGGTGGTGATCCCCGAGATGAACCTCGGCCAGCTCTCCCTGCTGCTGCGCGCCCGCTACCTGACCGACGTACGCCCCTACACCCAGGTCAACGGCATGCCGTTCAAGGTCGAGCAGCTCACCGACGTACTGGAGGAAGTCCTTCATGCCCACTGAACTCACCCTGCGGGCAAAGGACTTCAAGTCCGATCAGGAGGTGCGGTGGTGCCCGGGCTGCGGTGACTACGCGATCCTCGCCGCCGTCCAGGGCTTCATGCCCGCACTCGGCCTGGCCAAGGAGAACATCGTCTTCGTCTCCGGCATCGGCTGCTCCTCCCGCTTCCCGTACTACATGAACACCTACGGGATGCACTCCATCCACGGCCGCGCCCCCGCCATCGCCACCGGACTCGCCTCCTCCCGCCGCGACCTGTCCGTCTGGGTCGTCACCGGCGACGGCGACGCCCTGTCCATCGGCGGCAACCACCTCATCCACGCCCTGCGCCGCAACGTCAACCTCAAGATCCTCCTCTTCAACAACCGGATCTACGGCCTCACCAAAGGCCAGTACTCACCGACCTCCGAGATCGGCAAAATCACCAAATCCACCCCCATGGGCTCCCTCGACGCCCCCTTCAACCCCATCTCCCTGGCGCTCGGAGCCGAAGCCTCCTTCGTCGCCCGCACCATCGACTCCGACCGCACACACCTCACCGACGTCCTGCGCCAGGCCGCCGACCACCCTGGCACCGCCCTGGTCGAGATCTACCAGAACTGCAACATCTTCAACGACGGCGCCTTCGACGTCCTCAAGGACAAGCAGCAGGCCGAAGAAGCCGTCATCCGCCTCCAACACGGACAGCCCATCACCTTCGGCGCCGACGCCTCCAAAGGCGTCGTACGCGACCCCGCCACCGGCGACCTCACCGTCGTGGCCGTCACCGACGCCAACCGCGCCGACATCCTCATCCACGACGCCCACGCCACCTCCCCCACCACCGCCTTCGCGCTCTCCCGCCTCGCCGACCCCGACACCCTGCACCACACCCCCATCGGCGTCCTGCGCAACGTCAAACGCCCCGTCTACGACACCCAGATGGCCGACCAGCTCGACACCGCCGTCGAACAACACGGCAAGGGCGACCTCGCCGCCCTCCTCGCCGGCAGCGACACCTGGACCGTCATCGGCTGAGACGCACCCCGCGCTCCCGAGGACGGCGCTCAGACCTTGGCGCGCCGGATGTCGATGGCGCCGTGCTTGGTGCGGGCGCGGACCTGGACCGTGTCGTCGGTCCGCGCCGGGGCGCCCGAGCTGGTGAGGCTGTTGCGGACCTGTCCTGAGCCGGAGGAGACGTCGAGCCAGGCGGCGGTGCCCTCGCGGATGCCGATGTCGATCGAGCCGTAGGCCGTCTCCAACTGGACGGTGCCGCGGGCGACATCGGCCAGGCGCAGGGCGCCGTGCGCGGTGGTGGCGGTGACCGACGCCTCGGCGCGGTCGATGCTGATGTCGCCGTTGGCGCCGCTCACGCGCAGGTCGCCGAGGGCGGCGCCGACGGTCGTGGTGCCGTGCGAGTTCTTCAGGACGGCGGAGCCCTCGACGAGGCCGACGCGCAGGCTGCCGGTGCTGGTGCTGATCTCGGCCGCGCCCTCGACGCGGTCCACGGTGACCGAACCGTGCGACGCGGCCAGCTTCAGCGGGCCCGTCACATCGAAGCGGGCGTCGCCCGATGAGGTCCGTACGCTGACCTCGCCGAGCCGCCCCTCGCCGATCACCTGGGCCCAGGCGCCGGTCATGTCCACGCGTGAGCCGGCGGGCAGTTCGACCGTGACGTCGACCGTGCCGGTGCGGCCCACGAAGTAGCGCTGCTTGGGCGTGCGGACGGTCAGATTGCCGCCCGCGTACGTGACCTCGGTCTGCTCGGCGGCCCGTACGTCCTGGTCCTTCGTGGGGTTGCGGGGCCGGACCTCGACGACGGTGTCGGTGCGGTCGCCCGCGGTGAGCTGGAGGGAACCGGCCTCCACGCGGGCGGTGACCGTGATGGCTCGGGGGGTGTCGAACGATGGCATGGCGGTACCGTCCTCAAAGTCCTGGATGGCCGGATGGCCGGGGCGACCTGGGTGCAGGGTGGGATGCGCGGGGCGGCGCGGTGTCAGCGCACCCAGCCCTTGAGGCTGTGCCCGACGGCCTGGCTCTTCTCCGGGGTGCGGGGCCCGGCACCGCCGTCGACCGCGGCCGACACGGCACGCACCAGCCACGCGTTGACCGACAGGCCCTCGCGCCCGGCGGCCTCCTCGGCACGGGCCTTGAGGTGGGCGGGCAGGCGCAGGTTGACGCGGGCGGCGGCGCCCTCCTCGCCCTCCGCGGGCACGGGCGCCCGGAGCGGTTCGACGGGCGGGGCGGCCTGCGCGGCCTCGGCGTCGGACGGGGGCAGGGTCACCACGAAGTCGGGGTCGAGACCGCGCAGCCGTACGTCGACCGAGCCGGGCGCGAGCTCCCTGGTGATCTCGTCCATCGCGGCGGAGATCACGTTGAGCAGGGTCAGGCGGGTCGCCGACTCCAGGGGGGCGATGAGCCGCTCGGCCAGCTCGCGGGCTTCGTCGCCGCCGGCCTCGGCGGCCACGGCGAGTTCCCGGCGGAGGGTGTCGATATACGGCGTGAGGTCCATGATGCCATTATGGCGCCAAAATGGCATCATGCGCAAGTCGCGCTGATGCCATCCGGACGGGCCCGTACGGGCGCGCGGCGCTGTGCTCAGACGAACAGCGGCTGGGGGTTCAACTCCTCGTACGTCGTGGCTCGTCGGAGGCGACCCATGGTGACCGGCACATCGAACAGGCGGCCCGGCGCGAACCGGGACCAGAAGTGCCGCAGACCCGGCACGATCACCTTCACCACCGGCAGGCCCAGGTCGGGACGGAGCTGGTCGAGCACGAGCAGGTCCAGGCCCTTGGCGCGGACCAGCTCGGTGACGGCGTGCACGTCGTCCAGCAGATCGGGGCGGTAGGGGGTGTGCCAGTGCGCGGGCCCGCGCGGCGTCTCGCCCGGATCGGGCGTCAGGTAGGGCTGGTTGGCGAGCGTGGCGTGCTGCCACCAGTGCGCCGGCTCGGGGTCGTCGATCCGGTACCCGGACCCGTCGGGCAGCACGTCGCAGACCGCGGGCAGCAACTGCCCCATCTCGGTGAGCGCGCGGCGCAGGGCGATCCGCGGGTCGAAGTGGGCGCCGAAGCCGAAGATGACGTCCTCGGCGGGCTTGTCGCGGCGGCGGGAGAGCGCCGCCATGACGGGGATGCCGAAGTCGGAGGTCAGATCGAGGACCCAGAGGTCGCGGTGCACGCGCCCGTACCCGTCGCGCAGCCGCTGCACGTACGGCTCGTCGAAGGCGTCCAGGTCGACCGCGGGCTGCCGCGTGCGGTTGTACCACCACAGCGCGACCGCGTCCCGCTCGACGAGTTCGAGGAAGCCCTGGAGCAGCGCGTCCTCCGGGCTGCTGCCCGCGGCGTTGCCGTTCGAGTCGGCCCACAGGCCGTCGCCCGCCGCGGCGCCCGCCGCGGCGCCGCCGAAGTAGAGCATCGACGTCGGCAGCAGCCGCTGCGTCTGGTCGGTCAGCGACCACACGGGCGTCCAGTCGGTGGGGCGCGACTCGTCGAAGGGGGCGGTGACGTGCTGGAACCGGGAGTGGGCCGCGTTCCAGTGCTCCCGCTGCGCGAACTGCCGGTCCGCGTAGAGCTGGCAGTCGTTCGGGTGCACGGCCGCCGCGCCCAGGTCGTGGTAGGTGCCGCGGACCACCGGCTCGTCGCCGTGCCGGGTGCCGCTGTAGCGCTCCACCGCCTCGCACAGGGCGCTGGTGCGGGCCTCCGTCTCGGTGAGGCCCTTGCCGCCGCTGAGCGCCCGCAGTCCGGTGCGCAGCCCGGCGAGCGTCGCGGGACCCATCGCCAGGTTGTGCCCGGAGAGGTAGGAGGTGACGAAGTCGGGGCAGCCCGACGCCTGCCGGATCTCCTTGACGACACCGGTCACCGGGTTGACCAGATGGCTGTACGTGTCGAGCATCTGCCGCGCCGTCAGCGCCCGGTGCCCGCTTCCGTCGGTCACGGCCTTCGGGCGGGTGGCGGGCCTGAACGGGGCGCTCACCTGCCGGGCGACCAGCTCGCCGTCCCCGCACGCGGGGCACTGCGGGCGCCGGGTCACCGGGTGGGAGGCGGTGCGCAGGCGCGCCGTGTCGAGCGTACGGATGTGGCTCTGCTCCGGATCGCGCACCCCGGCCAGCCACTTCGCCGTCTCCAGGGCGGCGACGCCGACGGCCAGGGTGCGCCCGGCGGCCAGGGACGCGACGGGGCGGGGGAGCGGCCCGTCGAGCCCGAGGGCCCGCTGCACCGGCACCTCCGAACTGCGGTGCCCGCGCAGCCGTACGGAAAGGCAGTGCCAGCAGGGGCCGTCGGCGTCGGCAGGCCGGAAGACCGGGCCGACCCACGGGTCCGCGCCGCACAACTTCGCGAGCAGCCACGGCCGCCCGGTGGCGCGGTGCGCGGCGTCCACCGCGGCGAGTTCGGGGTCCAGGTAGTCGTCGCACACGACGAGCGTCAGGTCGGCGACGGTGCCGGGCGGGGCGATGGTCAGCCCCTCGTCACGGCAGGCCCGCACCACGGCGTCGGCCGCCACCCCGGGCAGCGCCTCGACGGCGACACTGGCGCCCGCGACCGCGGCGGCCGCACGGCCGCCGTCCAGGCCGATCAGGTCCCAGTACGCCTCGGCGGCCGGGTCGGCGCGGCGCGGCTCGGGCACCCCGAACCGCAGCAGGCCCGCCCGGTCCAGGGCGCGCAGCGCCGCCTCGGCGTCGGCGCCGCCGAGCACCGGGGAGGCCTCGCGCAGCACGGCCTGCGGGCTGCGCGTGCCGTCGAGGAGCGGCACCAGGACCTCGGCCTGCGGGCCGTGCAGCGCCGTGACGCCGCGCCGCGAGACCAGATACGCCGCGTCGTCCGGCAGGACCGTGGGGCGCAGATGACTCTTGAAACCCACCAGGACGTCGTGGTCCGCGTCGAGCACGGGGACCGCGTCCTCCCGTCCGTCGGAAAGCGTCATGCGTCGAGCCGCCCCACTCTCCGCGCGGCAGCCGGGACAGCGGCTTCGGCCAGGATGCAGAACGTGGAGAGCGCGACCATGTGGTCCCCCACCGAGTCGAGCTCCTCGATGACGAGGGCGGCCCGGGAGGGGCGCGTGGGAACGGTGCTGTCGGCGCCGGCGGTCTTCATCTGAAGTCCGGAGGAGAGCATGTTCATGGCAGTGTCATCCTTGTTCGGGGTGTGGAGTGGTGCCGTCCTGTGCGGTTCCTTGCGGGCCGTGCTCGCTTGCTGTGCGCTTCCGAGGAAGATTCTGCGAAGTCCGCCCGGCCGCGCCCAGTGCCGGTGTCATCACTGGGAGATGAAGAACTCATGTGGTCCTCAAGTGGTTCTTTAAGGCTCCGCTTGATCACGGTGATCCGGGGACGGCGCGTGGTTACGCTCGCGGCACCAGCGCCCCTGTCCTGTACGGGGCGTACGCGAGGAAGTAGGCCCTTGTGAATGCCGTCACCGCCGCCCCGCCCTACGGCCGGGTACTCCGGCTCGACGAGCTGCTGGAGATCGCCCGCGTCCACGAGGACGACGTGGACCACGTCCTGTTCATGGCAGCGCACCAGTCCTGCGAGATCCTCTTCGCCGTCGCCCTGCGCCACCTGGAGGAGGTCCGCGCGGCGCTCGACGCGGGCGACGCCGACCTGACCGTGCGCCGGGCCACCCCGCTGCCGCGGCTGATGTCCACCCTGACCGGCCACTTCGACGTGCTCGCGACCCTGACCCCGGCCGCCTTCGAGGACATCAGGGCCGCGCTCGGCGACGCGAGCGGCTTTCAGTCCGCGCAGTGGCGCGAGATCGAGTTCCTGTGCGGCCTGCGTGACGCCCGCTACCTGAGCACGGCCGGTTTCACCGCACGCGACCGGGCCCGGCTCGAAGCGCGGATGGCGGAGCGCTCGGTGGCCGACGCCTACCACGACTTCGCCGCCGCCCACCCGGACCGGGCCGCCGCCGAGCGGGCCCGCCTCGCCCTCCTCGCCTTCGACGAGGCCGCCGCGGTCTGGCGGGCCCGGCACGCGGTGCTCGCCGAGCGCTTCCTCGGCACCGCCGTGGGCACCGCAGGCTCCGAGGGCGCGGGCTACCTGTGGCGCGCCGCGCTGCGCCGGGCGCTGCCCGAGGTCTGGACGCCGGTGTCGTGACCGGCTCCGAGGCCGCCGTCAGCCCCGCGCACGCCACCGACCTCGACCGGGAGTACTCGCCCAGTTCGCGCGTCACCGACCTCGACGTCCACCTCGCGCGCTACGCCACCGACAGCGCCCGGGCCCGCGCCGATCTCCCCGCCCACCTGGACCTGCCCTGCGGCCCGCTGCCCGAGCAGCGCCTCGACCTGTTCCCCGCGCCCGACCCGCACGCCCCGCTCCACGTCTTCGTGCACGGCGGCTACTGGCAGGAGCTCAGCAAGGCCGAAGCGGCCTTCGCCGCCCGGGACTTCGTGGCCGCGGGCATCTCCTTCGCCGCGCTCGGCTACGGGCTCGCGCCCCGCCACCGGCTGCGCGCCCTCACCGCCTCCGTCGGCGACTCCCTGCGCCGCATCGCCACCGGCCGCGCCCGGCTGCCCGTCACCCCGCGCGCCGTACACCTCGGCGGCCACTCCGCAGGCGCCCACCTCGTGGCGAGCGCCCTCCTCGACGCGGCCGACCGCGACGAGCCGGGCCTGTTCGCCTCCGCGACGCTGATCAGCGGGGTCTACGACCTCGAACCCCTGCGGCACACCTACGTCAACGACGCCCTCGGCATGGACGCCGCCGAGGCCGGCGAGTGCAGCCCCCTGCGCCGCCTGCCCGCCGCCCTGCCCCCGCTCGTCGTCGCCCTCGGGGCGAACGAGACGGACGCGTTCGCGGCGCAGCACCGCCGTTTCGTCGCCGCCGCGCGCGCGGGCGGCACCGACGTCACCGACCTCGTCGTCCCCGGCCGCCACCACTTCGACCTGCCCTTCGACCTCGCGGACCCGGCCACGGCCCTGGGCGCCGCGACCCTGGCACGGATCCGGTGCGACACCCGCTGATCGAGGGGCTGTTGCCGCCGTACGCCGCCGGGGCCGAGGCCCGTGCCGACGTCGGCGACGACACCCTGCACCCGCGGGAACGGGCCGCGATCGCCGGCGTGGGCGAGGGACGGCGCCGCGAGTTCACCACGGTCCGGCACTGCGCCCGCTCCGCCCTGACCGCGCTCGGCCACGCCCCCGCGCCGCTGGTCCCGGACGCCCGGGGCGTACCGAGCTGGCCCGACGGGGTGGTGGGCAGCATGACGCACTGCCGCGGCTACCGGGCCGCGGTGGTGGCGCACCGCCGCGACGTGGGCGCGGTGGGCCTGGACGCCGAGCCGTCGCGCCCGCTGCGCGAGGGGGTGCTGCACGCCGTCGCGCTCCCCGAGGAGCGGGAGAGGCTCGCACCGCTCGCCGCCTCGCACCCCGGGCTCGACTGCTGGGACCGGCTGTTGTTCTGCGCGAAGGAAGCCGTCTTCAAGGCGTGGTTCCCGGCCACCAGGACCGAACTGACCTTCCGGGACGTCGCCGTCGTCCTCGACGCGGCGGGCCGCACCTTCCACGCCACCGTCCTGCCCGCCCCGGGCCGTGACCTCCCCGGCCGCGACGCCCCCGGCCGCACCTTCCACGGGCGCTGGCTCGCACGGGACGGGCTCCTGGTGGCCGTCGCCCTCGCGGCCGGGCGCCTCTGACCGGCGAGTTTCGGCCCGGGCTTAAGGGCGTCGCGCAGACGGCCCCGCCGTTCCTACGCTGGCGCCGCCCGGAACTCCGCGCCGGCGCCCCGTCCGCCCGCCCGCCCGTCGCCACCCCAGGAGCAGTCATGGCCCACGTACCCCATCCCAGCTCGGTGTCCGGCGCGGTGCGCCCCGTCGCGGACCCCTCGGTCCTGCACATGATCGTCCGGCACGCGCGGACCCGGCCCGACGCCGTGGCGGTGCGCTCGGCCGAACAGGCCCTGACCTACGGCCAGTTGTGGCGCCGTACGCTCGTGGTCGCGGCGGCCCTGAAGGAGACCGGCGTCGGCGCGGGCGACCGGGTGGCACTCATCGCGGCCCGCACCCCGGACACGGTCGCGGGCGCCCTCGCCGTGATGGCCCTCGGAGCGGCGTACGTCCCGATCGACCCCGAGCACCCCGGGGAGCGCACCGCCGCCGTCCTCGCCGGAGCGGCCCCCACCGCGCTGCTGCACGCGGGCCACGACCCGCGAGCGCCCCTGCCCGCACCGCGGCCCGCCCACCCCGCCCCGCCGCGCATCGACATGGCCGCCCTGCCGGACGCCGCCGCCCCCGACCTGAGTGGCTCGCTGCCCGGCCCCGAGACCATCGCGTACGTCGTGTTCACCTCCGGCTCGACCGGCACGCCCAAGGGCGTCCAGGTGCCGCACGCCTCCCTCGCCAACTACGTCTCCTGGTGCGGTGACCTGGTCGGTCCCGATGGCACCGGCAGCCCCCTCTTCGGCAGCCTCGGCTTCGACCTCGCCCTGACCTCGCTGTGGGTGCCGCTCGCCCAGGGCCGCACCGTCGAGGCGGTCGCCGGGCTGTGGGACCAGGAGACCCTGTTCGGCGAGCGCGCGCAGAAGTACACGTTCGTGAAGATGACCCCGTCGCACGCCCGCTTCTTCGACGTCCTCGCGGAGCCGCCCCGCTACGACCGGGTGACGCGGCTGCTCATGTTCGGCGGCGAGGGCCTCGACCCCGCGCTCATCGCCTCCCTCGGCGACCGCCTCGACGGGGTCCGCCTCGTCAACCACTACGGCCCCACCGAGACCACCGTCGGCTGCTGCGCGCTGCGCTTCGACCGGACGACGGTGCCCGCGACACCGACCGTGCCGATCGGCCGGCCCGCCTGGAACACCCGCGCCTACGTCGTCGACGACCAACTGCGCCCCGTCCCGCAGGGCAGCCCCGGCGAACTGGTCATCGCCGGCCGGGCGGTCGCGGCCGGCTACCTCGGCCCGCAGCCGTCGGGAAACCGGTTCCTCGACGAGTCCGAGCTCGGCGGCCCGGCCGGGCGCGCCTACCGCACGGGCGACGTGGTGGAGCTGCGCCCCGACGGCACCCTGCTCTATCTCGGCCGCGGGGACGACCAGTTGAAGGTCAACGGCCACCGGGTCGAACTCGGCGAACTGCGCCACCACGTGCTGTCCGTGCCGGGCGTCGCCGACGCCGCGTTCGACATCGTGCGCGGCCCGGTCGACTCACTGGAACTGTTCGTCCGCCCCGCCGCCCCGGCCGGCGCCGCCGGCCTGCCCACCGCCGTCCGCTCCGTGCTCGCCTCCGTGCTGCCCTCGGCCCTGGTGCCGGAGACCGTGCACACGGTGGCGGAGATCGTCGTCAACGCCAACGGCAAATGCGACCTCGCGGCCACGAGGTCACGCGTGGCCTGACGGCCCCGCCGCCGGGCAGGGCCGTACACGTCAGCAAGTGGTCAGCGTTTCGTCAGCGCGGGTCGAGATCCTCGACGAGCCCGGAGGTCACGCACGAGGACCCCGGGCCATCGAAATCCGACATGACCTGGAGTGTGCGACGTGGCGAACCCCTTTGACGACCCGGACGGAACCTTCCTCGTACTGGTCAACGACGAGGACCAGCACTCCCTGTGGCCCGCCTTCGCCGAGCGCCCCGCCGGCTGGACGGTCGCCCTCGGCGAGAGCCCGCGCGACACGGCGCTCGCCTACGTCGAGGAGCACTGGACCGACCTGCGCCCGCGCAGCCTGCGCGAGCCCGCCGCCGACGCTCCGGCCGCCTGACGAGACCGGCCGGCCAGGGCGAGGAAGCAGGGTGTCAGCGGTGAAATGGGCGATCGAGGCCGAAGGCCTGTGCAAGCGGTACGACGGGCGCCCGGCGCTCGGCGGCGTCGATCTGGCGGTGCCCCCCGGCACCGTCCTCGGCCTGCTCGGCCCGAACGGGGCGGGCAAGACGACCACCGTCAGGATGCTGGCGACCCTGCTCGCGCCCGACGGCGGCCGGGCCGAGGTGGCCGGACACGACGTGGTGCGCGAACCGGCCGAGGTGCGGCGCCGCATCGGCCTCGCCGGGCAGTACGCCGCGGTGGACGACATGCTCACCGGGCGGGAGAACCTGGTCCTCATCGGCACCCTGGCGCACCTGGGCCGGCGCGCCGCGCGGACCCGGGCGGGCGAACTGCTCGACCGGTTCGAACTGGCCGGCGCCGCCGACCGCCCGGCCCGCACCTACTCCGGCGGGATGCGGCGCCGCCTCGACCTCGCCGCCTGCCTGGTGGCGACCCCGTCCGTGCTCTTCCTCGACGAGCCGACGACCGGACTCGACCCGGTCAGCCGCTCCCAACTGTGGGACGCCGTCAAGGAACTGGTCGCCGACGGTGTGACCGTGCTCCTGACCACGCAGTACCTGGAGGAGGCCGATGTCCTCGCCGACCGGATCGCGGTCATCGACACCGGCCGCGTCATCGCCGAAGGCACCCCCGAGGAGCTGAAGCGCAAGGCGGGCGAGGAACGTCTTGAGGTCGCGCTCACCCGGCCGGACACCGTGGCACGCGCCGCCGACGCGCTGCGCCGCGTCTCGCCCGGCGAACCCACCGTGGACACCGCCGACAGCACCGTGTCGATCGTCCTCAGCGACGGCATGGAGAGCATCGAGAGCGCCGCGGCGGCACTGCGCCAGGCGCACGTGTCCGTCGCCGACTTCACCCTGCGCAGACCCACCCTCGACGACGTCTTCATCTCCCTGACCGGCAAGTCGGCCTGACCTCGCACGACCACGCACCACCACGCACGACAACGGGGGGCATCCCGATGCAACGTATCCACTTCACCCCTGCCGACTTCGCCCGGGTCCGGCTCCGCACCAGCGCCGGGCCGCTCGTGGAGAGCGCCTTCGCCCACGGGCTGCTCGGGCGCGGCGTCGGCGCGCCCTACGCCCGCTGGCGCAGCCAGGTCGGCAAGCGGCTCACCCAGTGGCCGCTGCCCCTGACCGGCGGCAGCGCCACCCCCGGCCTCGACGGACTGCTCGACCTGATCGAGCGCAGCGGGCGCCGCGTCAGCACCGAACCGCACACCGGGCAGGGGCCGCCCGAGCCGCCCTTCCACCCGGCCGCCGGTGACCTGTCCCAGGTGTGGCGGGCCGCCGTGGCCCCGTACTGGGAGCATGTGCTCGGCTATCTCGACGCCGAGTGCGAGGCCCGCGGCCGGGTCCTGATGGCCGGCGGCGCCGAACTGCTCCTGGCCACCCTGCACGCGAAGATCACCTGGCGGTCCCCGGTCCTGGAGATCCACGACGGCCCCGACGAGGACATCCGCCTCGACGGCCGCGGCCTGGTCCTCACCCCGTCCGTCTTCCTCGCCCACCGCCCCGGCCGCGTCACCCGCCGCCTCGCGGAGAGCGGCCCGGTCGTCCTCGCCTTCGCCGCGCCGCCCGACCCCCGCCAGGCGGCGGCGCTGTGGGACGAGCCCGACGACAGCGGCCAGTCGCTCGGCGCGCTGGTCGGCCAGACCAGGGCCGCCGCGCTGCACGCCCTGCGCAGCAGTTGCACGACAGGCCAGCTCGCGGACCGCCTCGGCATCTCGGCGGCCGGCGCCAGCCAGCACACCGCGGTCCTGCGCCGGGCGGGCCTCATCACGACCCGCCGCATCCGCAACACGGTCCTGCACACCCTGACCCCGCTCGGCCTGGCCCTCCTCAAGGGCATGACCCCGCGCCCCGCACCCACGACCACGATCCGCGTCCCCGTCCCGACCGTCCCCGTTCCGACCGTGCCCGGCGTCAGCGTCCCGATCCGGCGCAGCCGGGCCGCGGCGGCCTGAGAACCCGCCTCCAGCACCACGTGGGCCGCGATGCCCGGCACGGATCTCCGTGCCGGGCATCGCGGCCTTCCGCGTCGAGGGGGGGGTCACTCCTTGATGCCCGCCATGTCCCCGGGCCGTCCCCGCAGCACCGCACCGGCCGCGAGCAGCGTCGTCGTGAGTGTCAGCGCCGCCGCTCCGGCCAGCACCACCACGAGGACCCACGGGGAGCCGCCGGGCAGGGCCGTGCCGAGGACGCTCATGCTGAGCGGCACCAGCGTCGCGCCCGCGACCAGGAGACCGAGGACGATACCGGCCAGCGCCACCAGGGACGCCTCGACCGTCATCATCTGGAGGACCTGGCGGCGGGTGGCCCCGATCAGCCGTTGCAGCATGAACTCCTTGCGCCGCTCGGTCGTCGCGAGGACCTGCGTGTTGATCAGGGCGAGCGTCGCGTACCCGACGACGACGCCGAGGACCAGGTACGCCATCCATGCCTGGGTGTCGTTCGCGTCGGCCTGCGCCGCCTGGAGGACCTCCGTGCCGGCCACCTGGAGACCGGGCTGGTCCTTCCCCAACTTGCTGAGGGACGCCGCCAGTTGACCCTTGTCCGTGCCGTCGGTCGCGCTCACCATGATCTGCGGTACGAGCCCGCCGTCGGTGTGGCCGACGAGCACCGACGCCGGGACGAGCGCGGTCTCGTAGCCGCGCCGACCGTCGACGGTGGCCACCAGCTTCAGCTTGACGTGGCTGCCGTCGCCGAGCCGCATCGGGACCAGGTCGCCGAGCTCGTGGTCCTTCGCGTACGCGGCGGGCAGTGCCACGGAGTCGCCGCGCAGCGCGCTCAGCGTGCCGCTCGCCGCGTGGAACGCCGTGGTGCGGTCCAGGCCCTGCGGCGTGACGCCCTGCATCGACACCTCGGTCGGCTGCGGGCCCTTGTCCTCGCCCTCGCTGGGCCGCATCGGCTCGTCCGGCTCCAGATAGCCCGTCGTCGGGATCTGCGCGGACGCCGCCGCCACCCCGGGCTGCTCGCGGATCGTGTCCACGAGGTCGAGCGGGAGCCCGCCGGAGGCCGAGGTGACCACGACGTCGGCGCGCAGGTTCTCCTCGAACGCCCGATCGGCGCCGTCGGACTGCGTGGTCTGCATGTAGATGAGGCCGACCGCGAGGCCGCTCGCCAGCATCACCGGCATCACCGCCGACGCGAGACGGGCGGTGCGCGCCCGCGCGTTGTGCGCGGCGAGTTCACCGGCCAGCCCGGACACCTTCCCGACGGGGCGGCGCAGCACGGCCACCATGCCCCGTACGACGACGGGCCCGAGGAGGCCGAACGCCGCGGCCCAGACCATCGCCGCCGGAGTGGCGACCCCGGCCGCGTCAGGGCCTGCCGAGCCCGCGGTCCCCCAGGCGAGGGCGGCGCCCCCGACCAGGCACAGCAGACCGACGATGAGGCGGAACGCGCTGAACCAGCGGCGCTGCAGGGTCGCCTCGGCCAGCGCCTCGGTGGGCCGGGTGCGGGCGGCTGCCTGCGCCGCGATGTACGCGGAGCCGATCGCGGTGAGCAGCGCCGTGGCCACCCCGATGACGACGGGGACGGAACCGGCCCGGAACGCGATCGACTCGGGCACGACGCCCGCGTCGGCGAACGCGCTCAGCAGCCAGCGCCCGAACGGGGGCCCGGGGATGGTCGCGAGGCCGGTGGCGACGACCGCGAGGAAGAGGGTCTCGCCGAGGATGAGGCGGCGCAACTGCCCCGGCGTCGTACCGATCGTGCGCAGCAGCGCCATCTCGCGCTGCCGCTGCTGGATGGAGAGGCCGAGCGTGCTGGCGACCACGAAGACGGTGACCATCGCCGACAGTCCGCCGAACGCGGCGGCCAGCGGGATCAGGTCGCTGCCGTCGGCGATGACGCCAGGGTCCTCGGCGCGACCGCGGTCGTCCCCGGTGAGCACGGTGACGGGCGCGCCGTCGACGACCTCACGGACGGCGGACGCCACGTCCCGCGCGTTCGCGCCGGAGGCGGGGAAGACGCCGATGTTGTCGGTCCTGCCGACGCGGTCCGCGGCCGTGGCGGCTTCGGCGTCCGCCAGGAAGACGTCGCCGCCGTCGTCGGGGCCGGTGGCGAGGCCCGAGACCCGGTAGCTCTTCTCGGTGCCGTGCACGAGGAGTTCGATCCGCTCGCCGCTCTTGAGCCCCGTACGCCCCGCGAGCTTCTCGCCGAGGACGATCTGGTCGTCCGCGGCGGGCGCGGTGCCGTCGGTGAGCTTGTACGGGGACAGCTTGGCGGAGGACCAGCCGTGGCCGGTGACCTGGCCGCCCCGGCCGAGTGCGGCGGGGAACGAGATGTCCTGGACCGCCGACCCGACCCCCGGGACCTTCGCGATCTTCTCGGCGAGGGCGGCGTCCATGTGCAGGCGCTCGGGGAAGACCAGCTCCTGCTGGGTGTACTCGTAGCGCTGGTCGCCGGTGACGACGATCGGCGCGGCGGCGAGCCGGTGCGGCGGCGCCGCGTTGTGGATGCCGGTCTCCAGGAGGCCCCCGGAGCCGATGACGATGACGGCGCCGAAGAACAGGGCCAGGAACGAGGCGATGAAGCCGCCCTTGTGGAAACGTAAGGTGCGCAGCGCGATCCGGATCATCGGCGCACCCCGTGTCCGGTCTGGAGCGCGAACGGGTCGCCCCACGTGCCCAGTTCCTGCATCTGCTCCGTGACCTGCTCCACGGTGGGGCGCTCCAGGGAGCCGATCAGCCGACCGTCGGCGAGGAAGACGACGCGGTCCGCGTAGGCGGCGGCCACCGGGTCGTGGGTGACCATCACGATGGTCTGGCCCACCACGTCCACGGACTGCCGCAGCAGGGTGAGGACCTCGGCGGCGGTCCGGGTGTCGAGGGCGCCCGTCGGCTCGTCGCCGAAGATCACCGCGGGCCGGGTGACGAGCGCCCGCGCGATGGCGACGCGCTGCTGCTGGCCGCCGGAGAGCTCGCCCGGACGGCTGCGCCGCTTGTCGGTCAGGCCGACCTGTGCGAGGACCTCGTCGACGACGGCCTTCTTGGGGCGGGTGCCCGCGAGACGCAGCGGCAGCGTGACGTTGTCGACCACGTTCAGCGCCGGCAGGAGGTTGAAGGCCTGGAAGACGAAGCCGATGCGCTCACGGCGGAACTTGGTCAGGGACTTCTCCCGCAGCGAGGCGAGGTCCACACCGTCCAGGTGCACCGCTCCCGAGGTGGGCCGGTCGAGACCGGCGGCGCAGTGCAGGAACGTGGATTTGCCGGACCCGGAGGGGCCCATGACGGCGGTGAACGTACCCCTCTCCAGGCCGATGCTGACGTTGTCGAGTGCCGTCACGCGGTTCTTCGTGCCGCCGTAGAGACGGCTGACGGCGTCGAGCCGGACGACCGGCTGGGCATGCGGGTCCTGTGTCCCGTTCATGGGTGTCCTTAATGCCTGGGAAAGGGGTGGCTGGTCGGGGTGCGGGGCGCGGGCCGGGAGGCCGGCGCCCCGCACCGGGAGGATCAGGTGACTGCGGGCCAGGCGGCGAAGGTCCGCAGCCCGTACAGGAGGGGTGGGAGCTCGCTCGGTGTGCGGATGCCGCGCACCCGCCCGTAGACCGTCACGTGGTCACCGACCCGCTGGGTGAGGGAGACGGTGCAGTCGGCGATCGTGTGCGCGTCCCGCGACAGATGCGGTCCCGCGCCCTCGGGTCTTCGGTCCCAGGGCGTGACGCGGAACCGCTCGGGGTCCCCCGAGGCGAACAGCTCGGCGACGTCCCGCGCGTCCTCGTGCAGCAGGTTCACGGTGAACTCGCCCGAGGCGAGGACCGCTTGCAGGGTGGGACTGCCCTCGCGCAGGCACACCAGGAGGGTCGGCGGGTCGAGCGCGACGCTGCACACCGACGAGCACGTCATCCCGCGCGGTGTGCCGTCGAGGTCCTCCGCGGCGATCACGGCGACCCCGGTGGGGAAGCTGCTCATCATCGCGCGGAAGTCGCCGGAGGGTGCCGTCCGCGCGGCGGGGGCCGTCGTGGCCGTCGTGGTCGGGTAGGTGGTCTGGGTCATCGGGTACCGCCTTCTGTCGCCGCCGCGACCAGGTCGCCGGCGGGAACGGGCACGGGGCGGCTCGCGCCGCGGTCGAGGAGGCCGAGCAGCGGGCCCGTCGCGGCGGTGGTGGCCACCGCCATCAGGGTCAGCGCGAGCGCCAGCGGAGCGGTGAGCACTCCCGCGCTGAGTCCGGCCTGGAGCACGATCAGTTCGGTCAGTCCGCGCGCGTTCATGAGCACGCCGATGCGTCGGGAGTCCGCGCGCCGTTCACCCGCGAGGCGCGCCCCGGCGTAGGCACCGAGCCCCTTGCCCGCACAGGCGAGCACGATCGTGACGGCGAGCAGCGTCCAGGAGAGCTGGGAGAACGCCTTGTTGAGCACGGTGATCCCGGTGACCACGAAGAACGCGGGCACCAACGCGCGCCCGGCGCGGCTCAGGGACGCCACCACCGGGGTCCAGGGGGTGTGTTCGCCCGCCGGGAGTGCGAGGCCCACCAGGGCGGCGCCGAGGATGGCCGTCATCCCCAGGTGTTCCACGGTCAGCGCCAGCGCGAGCGCCACCGAGCCGAGGGCGACGGTCGCGGTCCGCGGCAGCCGCGCGCACAGGCGCGCCACCGAAGGCACCCGCACGCCGTGGCGCACGGCGAGCGCGCCCGCCGCACCGAGGCCGAGGGCCAGGAAGGAGTGCACGACGCCGGACGCGCTGCCCGCGCCGAGCCCGATCGCGACCATGCACAGCAGCCAGCCGACCGAGTCGATCACGACGGCGGAGGCCAGGGCGAGCCGTCCCGTCGGGGTGTCGCTCAGCCCCCGGTCGGCCAGGATGCGCGCCAGGACGGGTACGGCCGTGATGGACAGGGTGACGGCGACCATGAGCACGAACGCGGTGAGCGGGGCGTCCCCGCGCACCACCGGGTCGCCTTCGACGAGCACGTAGCCGGCGAGCAGGGCCCCCGCGAACAGCGGCGGCACCAGCGCTCCGGCCGCCACCCACAGGGTGGGGCGCCCGGCGACGCCGGCACCGGCCCGCAGCTCATGGGCGAGCCCGACCAGGAACAGCACGAGACCGATCTTGGAGATCCACTTCAGCGCCTCCAACTGGGTGCCGGGCAGCACCGTGTCGAAGACGTCCTGGCCGAACAGATGGAGGACGACGGGACCGGCGGCGAGTCCGACGACGGTCTCCCCGATCACCTCCGGCTGGCGCAGTCGGCGTGCGGCGGCCCGGCCCGCACGGGCGAGCAGCAGGACCGCACCGAGCAGGACGGCCAAGTGCACTGCGTGGCGCGACAGTTGTAGAAGATCCATGGCGCGGCACCTTTCGGCCGTCGGGACTCAGTGCTGCGCGGCGAAGTAGTCGTAGGCGTTGGGCAGCGTCTCGACGAGGCGGCGCGTCTTGTCGCGGATCGCCGCGAACTCGCGCTCCGCCGGGCCCGGGTCGGCCAGGTCGAGGGCGGGGGAGTGGTGCACGTCGATGCCGCCCATGCCGAGCAGGACGCACATGTACGAGTAGGGCGGCAGGCCGTGGTAGTAGGGGTAGACCGACTCGGAGTCGGGGAGCTGGTTCTTCCACATCTCGATGCGGGCCGCCAGCTCCTCCGGTATGGGGCGGGTCTTCGCGTCGCGCCAGTACTGGGTGTCGTTGCGCTTGGCCGCGACGTAGTGCAGGACGAGGAACTCCCGTACGCCGTCCATGACATGGGCGACCGAGTCGTTGTACAGCTTGCGCTGGACGGGGTTCCAGGTCTCGTCGGGGAAGTGCTTGGCGAGCTGCTCGATGGCGTGGTGGATGAAGAAGATGCCGGTGGACTCCAGGGGCTCGACGAAGCCGCTGGAGAGGCCGATCGCCACGCAGTTGTTGACCCAGGAGTTCTCGCTGCGGCCGACGCGCATCTTGATGTGGTTGGCCTCGACGTCGGCCGCGGCCGGGCCGACGAACTCGCGCAGGGTGCGCTCGGCCTCCTCCGGGGACAGGTAGTCCTTGGCGTACACGTAACCGGTGCCGATCCGGCCCATCAGCGGGATCGTCCAGATCCAGCCGGCGTCCTGGGCGGTGGCGGTGGTGCACGGCAGGATGCCGCGGGCCTTCATGTCCTGCGGCACCTGGAGGGCGACCGCGCTGTCGTTGGGCAGGGTGTCCGCGTAGGAGATGAACGGGGTCTCCAGCGCCTTGTTGATCAGCATGCCGCGGAAGCCGGTGCAGTCGACGAACAGGTCACCCTCGATGAGGCCGTGCTCGGCCGTGCTGACGCCGGAGATCCAGCCCCGCTCGTCGAGCTCGACCTTCTGGACGTCGTCCGTGATGTGGGTGACGCCGCGCTCCACCGAGTACTTCGACAGGTATTTGGCGAGCAGCGCCGCCTCGAACTGATACGCGTAAGGGAACTGCGTCTTGCCCTGGTGCTCGGTCATCGTCAGGCCCTGCATCTCGTCCGCGCCCTCGTCGAAGGGCTGGTCGATCAGGGTGCCGTCCAGGTGGCGCGGGCTGAGCCCGGCGTCGATGACCGACGGCATCACGAAGCAGTCCTTGTCGAACCGGTCCGTGGGGCCGTTCTTCAGCCACCAGTCGGTCAGCGGGAACCCGTTGACCGAGCGCATCTGCTCGAACGGGTGGTAGAAGTAGTGGCCCTTCTCCCGCCAGTTCTCGAAGCGCACCGCGAGCTTGTACGTCGCGTTGCACGCCGGCATCCAGTCCTTCTCCTTGAGCCCGAGGAACTCGAAGAAGTGCCGGATGTCGCTGAAGGTGGCCTCACCGACGCCGACGGCGCCGACCGTGCCGGACTCCACCAGGGTGACATCGATACGATCCCCGAAAGCGGCCTTGAAGTACGAGGCTGTCATCCAGCCCGCTGTTCCGCCGCCGACAATCACAAGTCTGTTGAGCATGAGGTGACTCCTGTTCGCTGACCGACTTCCCGTACACGGGAGGAGCCTAGGAATCGGGGCGGGCGCGCGACAGGTGATTAAGTCAGCGCTGAAAAACGCACGTGGAATCGGTTCCGTGTGGCTGCGGGCCCGGAAAGTCCCGGCGTCAGCGGACCGTCAGTGAGGTTCGGAATTATGCCCGTGTGCGCCGCACCCCAGCAAGGGGGCATACCACGCGGGCGTCCGCGGGCGACGCGGATGGTATTTCCCCCGACCGGTGGACCCGGGCGATATTTGGGCCCTTCAACCGACGAGTACGGGGACGTGGCCCAATGGACATACAGATTCTCGGTTCTGTTTCTGTGCGGTACGGCAACCGGCAGCACGTGGTGGTGTCGAAGCGCCTGACGGCGATCCTCGCCCTGCTGGCCCTGGATCCCGGCCGCACGGTCCCGGCGGACCAACTGGAGGACGAGCTGTGGGCGGGGCGCACCCTCGCCAATGCCCGCAACGCGCTCCAGGCCGGCGTCGGCCGGCTGCGCAAATACCTGGAGTCGATCACCGGACAGCGCGGCGACGAGCTGATCCGCACCGTCGGCGGCGGCTACCAACTCGTCGTACCCGCGACCCTGGTGGACGCCCACCGCTTCCGTGAGCAGGCCCGCAGCGGCGCCGCCCTGGTGGCGAGCGATCCGGCGCTGGCCGCCGTCGTCTTGGACGAAGCCCTCTCGCTGTGGCGCGGACCCGCTCTCCAGGACGCCCACGACGGCCTGCGGGTGCGGATCGCCGCCGCCGACCTGGAGGAGCGGCGCATCACGGCGTACGAGGATCTGACCACCGCACGCCTGGCGGTGGACCCGCAGCGGATCTCCCTGCCGGAGCTGCGCGCGACCGCCGCCGAACACCCCGAACGGGAGCGGCTGAGCGAACTGCTGATGCTGGCGCTCTACCACGCGGGCCGGCAGGCCGAGGCGCTTGAGGTGTTCCACCGCGCGCGCCGCCGCCTCGCCGAGGAAATGGGTCTGGAACCGGGCCGCGCATTGCACCGCGCGTATCAAGCCATTCTCCGCCAGGACGCCCTGCTCGGCGAACCCCGGCAGGTTCTCGCCCATCGCTGACACCGTTCTGACGTGCCGCTGAAGGCCCGCTGAGGAAGGGTTGCCCTCACTCCGGCCGCCATTACCGTGGATCGACAGAGGAATCCCCGCCCGCCCCGGCCCCGCGCTTTTCCCGCGGGGATGCGGAATCGGGCGGAATCCTATGTCTGCTCGGTAGTGAGGCGGCTCATGGACATCGAATTACGGCATGCGCGGATCGTCGTCACCATCAGCGAATCCGGCAGCATCTCCCGCGGCGCGGGTGAACTCAATCTCCCGCAGCCGAGTCTCACCGCCCAGCTCAAACGCATCGAGAAGGCCGTGGGCGGCGACCTGTTCGTGCGCTCCCGCAGCGGTGTCACGCCGACGCCGCTCGGCGAACGCCTCATCCCGATGCTCGGCGACCTCGTACGGCGCGCCGACGAGGTCATCGCCCAGGCGAACTTCGCCACCGTCGGACAACTGCGCCTGGGCAACACCGAATGGACCCCGCCCGCCCTCGGCGACGCCCTCCAGAGCGTGCTGCCCGGCACGGCCGTGGCCACCGAGACCTTCTCGCCCGCCGCCGCGGTGGCGGGCGTGCGCCGGGGCGCGCTCTCCGTGGCCCTGGTGCCGGGCCCGGCCCGCCTGTCCGACCCGGCCGGCGCCGCCCTCGGCAGCACGGTCGTGGTGCGCGAACCGGTCTGGCTCGCGCTGCCCGCGCAACGGGAGCGGGCCCGGGACACCTGGGTGCGTTACTCGCGGGAGCACTGGCTGCACCCCGTCGAGGAGCGGCTGCTCGCCGGGCGCGGCCGGGGCGGGCCCGTGAAGGTGCTGCACCACGTCAGCACCCAGCGCGAGGCGATGGCCTGGGTGCGCGACAGCGGTGCCGCCGCGCTGACCACCCCCTCGGGGGCCACCCCCGACATCCGGCTGACACCGCTCGCCGACACCGAGTTCGTCGAGATGCTGCTGGTGTGGCGGCGCGGCGCCGTC
This sequence comes from Streptomyces sp. NPDC102406, assembly GCF_044765725.1. Taxonomy (NCBI): domain Bacteria; kingdom Bacillati; phylum Actinomycetota; class Actinomycetes; order Kitasatosporales; family Streptomycetaceae; genus Streptomyces; species Streptomyces sp. NPDC102406. The sequence goes on from NZ_JBIWKP010000014.1 coordinate 37,165, forward strand.
ACCGAGCTGACCCTGCGCCGGCTCGTCCGCGCGGTCCGCGCCTACTACTGCGCGTACGCCCGCACGATCCCCCACTACTGGCAATGGCTGATCGCCCACCGCGCGGACCTCCCCGAGCTCCAGCAGTTCCTGCCGGAGAGCGCGGGCACCGACGAGAGCGCGGACCTCAGGTCAGAGCCTGTCAGTGGGTGGTCAGCGGCTCGTCAGTGAATGGTCAGCGGGGTCCGACAGCATCGTTGACATGACAACGACGAATGAACTGAACGCCACGGACCGCGACCGGATCAAAGAGATCATCTGCGACATCCTGGAGATCGAACCCGAGGACATGACCGACACGAGCCGCTTCAAGGAGGACCACGAGGCGGACTCCATGGGCGCCATCGAGATCCTCTCCCAGTTGGAGCGCGCCTTCGGCACCGACATCGACCAGGCGGAGCTGTCGCGCATGGTCCACCTGGACGGCGTCGTGACCGTGGTCGGCGAGGCCGTCACGGCCAAGCTCGCCCGGGCCAACTAGCCACCGCGCCCGACGGATGCGACGGGAGCGCAAGGTGAACGACGACGAGCAGCGGCCGCGCCGGGTGGTCATCACCGGACTCGGCACGGTCACCAGCATCGGGCTCGGGGCCCCGGCCTTCCTGGACGGACTGCGGTCGGGCCGCAGCGGGGTCAAGCCCATCACGGCGTTCGACACGACGGGTTTCGCGCACGCCAACGGGTGCGAGGTGGCCGATTTCGTGCCGGGCGACTGGATCCACCACATCGACCCGCGGGAGCTGGGCCGAGCCACCCAGTTCTCCGTGGCGGCGGCCAACATGGCCGTGGCGGACGCCGGACTGAGCGCCCAGGACCTGCGCGAGCGCAGGATGCTGGTCTCGGTCGGCACCACCGACGCGGAGTCCCGCGACCTCGACACCCTGGTCGGCATCCAACTGACCGAGGGGCCCGAGCAGTTGCCGCCCGGCGTCGCCCGCAGGGCGCAGGCCGGGCGCCTGTCGAGCTCCATCGTCAGGGAACTGGGTCTCGTCGACGTGGAGGCCCTGACCATCCCGACCGCCTGCGCCGCGGGCAACTACGCGATCGGCAGCGGCTTCGACGCCATCCGGCACGGCGAGGTGGAGGCCGCGCTGTGCGGCGGCGCCGACGCCGTCTGCCGCAAGACGTTCACCGGTTTCTACCGGCTCGGCACCATCGCCCCCGAGGTGTGCCAGCCCTTCGACAAGGACCGCAAGGGCATCCTCACCGGCGAGGGCGCCGGCGTCCTCCTCCTGGAGAGCCTGGACTCCGCCCTGGCCCGCGGCGCCCGGATCTACGCCGAAGTCCTCGGCTACGGCCTGAACTGCGACGCCCACCACCCGGTGGCGCCCGACCAGGACAGCCTCGCCCGCTGCATGGAGGTCGCCCACCGCAACGCGGGCGTCGACCAGGACGACATCGACTTCATCTCCGCGCACGGCACGGGGACCCGGGCCAACGACGTGACGGAGGCCGGCGCCATCCGGCAGGTCTTCGACACCCCGCCGCCCACGGTCTCCATCAAGTCGATGATCGGCCACTCCATGGGCGCGGCCAGCGCCCTCGCCGCGGCGGCCTGCGCCCTCGCCATCACCGAGGACTTCATCCCGCCGACCGTCAACCACCGCGAGACGGACCCGGAGTGCGGCCTCGACTGCGTACCGAACGAGGCACGCCCGGCCGAACTGAACGTCGTGCAGAACAACGCCCTCGCCTTCGCGGGCAACAACGCGGTGCTGATCCTCGGCCGCATGAACCGCCCGCGGCGTACAGCACCCCTAGAGGAGGTCGCGTGATGCCGCTCGTCATCTCCGCCTGGTCGGCGATCTCCCCCTACGGCGTGGGCAACGCGCCGCTGAGCGAAGGGCTCGCCGAGGGCCGCGACACCGTGGCCGACCTCGACCGCGACACGTACGAGGTCCCCTTCCGGCAGGCCGCGCTCGTGCCGGACTTCAGCGCCGCCACCTACGTCGGCAAGAAGGGCACCCGGACCATGGACCGGGTGACCGCCCTGGCCGTCACCGCCGTGGGCGGCCTCGTCGGCGCGATCGCCGAGGAACTGGCGGCCCGCCCCGAGCAGACCGCCCTGGTCCTCGGCACCGGCTCCGGCAGCGTCCAGAGCATCATGGACTTCACCAAGGACTCCCTGTCGGGGGAGCGCCCCTACCACGTGGAGCCCGCCCGCTTCCCGAACACCGTGATGAACCGGGCGGCGGGACAGAGCGCCATCTGGCACCACATCAAGGGCCCCAACACGACCGTCGCGGGCGGCTCGCTGACCGGCCTGCTCGCGCTCAGCTACGCCCTGCGGCTGCACCGCGGCGGCCACTGCGCGCGCGTCCTGTGCGGCGCGGCCGAGGAGTTCTCCACCCAGCGCGCCTGGCTGGAGTGGCACGGCCGGGCCGAGGAGGAACGCGAGAGCCCGCTCGGCGAGGGCGCCGCCGTCTTCCTCGTCGAGACCGCCGAGGACGCCGCCGCGGCGGGCCGCACCGCCCTGGCCCGCGTCGGGGCCGCACGCTTCCGCGCCTACCAGGAACCGGACGGCGCCCGGGAGGCGCTCACCGCGTGTGTGCGCACCGCCCTGGACGCGGCAGGGGTGACACCCGACTCCGTCCGCTTCGTGGCCCCGCTCGGCGGCGGCGGGAAGCTCGCCGCCGAGGAGGAACAGGCGGTCACCGACGCCCTGCCCGGCGCGCACCCGCACTGGACACGGCTGCGCGAACACGTCGGCGACACCTCGGCCGCCGCCACCTCGCTGCAACTGGCCGCGATCCTCGCCACCGCCGGGGAGCAGGGCCTTCGCCCCGGCGAAGCGGCCCTGGTGACCGGCATGGAACGGGACGGCCAGGTCGGCTGCGCCGTACTCGTCGGCACCTGACCCCGCCCCCTTCCAGTCAGGAGAGACCAGCATGTCCGCAACCGATCGACCCGTCGCCCTCGTCAGCGGCGGCTCGCGCGGCATCGGCCGCCACGTCGTGACCCGGCTCGCCCGCGACGGCTACGACGTGGCCTTCTGCTTCCGGTCCGACAAGGAGGCGGCCGACGCCGTCACCGAGGAGGCCACCGCGGCGGGCGCCCGCGTCCACGCGGCCCGCCTGGACGTGGCCGACCACGACGCCGTCCGCGACTTCGTCAAGGGCACCGAACGGGAACTCGGCCCGCTGAGCACCGTCGTGTCCTGCGCGGGCATCGTCCGCGACAACCCGCTGGTGCTCCTCGCCCCGCAGGACTGGGACGCGGTCCTGCGGGTCAACCTCGACGGCACGTACAACCTCTGCAAGGCCGCCGTCTTCGCCATGATGAAGCGCAGGGCCGGGTCCGTGATCACCCTGTCGTCGGTGGCCGGCGTGTACGGCAACGCCACGCAGACCAACTACTCGGCGACCAAGGCCGGGATCATCGGCTTCACCAAGGCACTCGCCAAGGAGTCGGGGCGCTACGGGATCCGCGCCAACGCGGTGGCGCCCGGCTTCATCGACACCGACATGCTCTCCGGCCTCGCCGCCGACCACGTCGAGAAGATGACCGAGCGGATACCGCTCGGCCGTCTCGGCCGCCCCGAGGAGGTCGCCGACCTGGTGGCGTTCCTCGCGTCCGACCGCGCCTCGTACATCACAGGACAGGTATTCGGAGTCGACGGCGGACTCGTCGTCTGACCGGAAGGGGTCGCCCCATGCCCAAGAACAAGACGCCACGGTTCTACTTCTCCCTGCGCAGCCCCTACTCGTGGCTCGCCTACCGCAAGCTGATGACCGAGCACCGCGACCTCGCCGAGCGCCTCGAATGGGTGCCGTTCTTCGAGCCCGACCCGCTCAGCGCCCGTCTCATGGAGGACCAGGGCGGCCGGTTCCCGTACTCGGAGATGTCCCGCGAGAAGAACCGCTACGTCCTCCAGGACGTCGGCCGCATCACCAAGTCCCTCGGCATCAAGGTCACCTGGCCGGTGGACCGCGACCCGGTGTGGGAGGTCCCCCACCTCGGCTACCTCGTCGCCGCCCGCGAGGGCCGCGGCCACGACTACATCGACGCCGTCTACCGGGCCCGCTTCGGCCACGGCCGCGACATCTGCGACCCGCGGACCATCGAGGACATCGGCTGGGAACTGGGCATCGACCCACTGCGCCTGTCCCGCGCCAGCGACCAGCCCGAACTGCGCGCCGAAGGCATCCGCATCCTCCTGGACGTCTGCGCGGACGGGGTCTTCGGCGTCCCGTTCTTCGTGCACGGCTACAGCCGCTTCTGGGGCATCGACCGGTTCGACGACTTCGTGGCGCACCTGCGCTCCAAGGAGGAGCCGGCCGCGGCGGTACCGCGCGAGCTGACCGCGGTCGGTATCGGCACCGCCACCGACGACGGCCACGCGGGCGGCTGCGGCTGACCGCCGCCACCCCCCTTTTTTTTCTCCGACGCCCGACGCCCGACGCCCGACGCCCGACTCCCGACTCACCGCTCGACGGCGTGACTTCAGTGACCTTCGCTAGGGGATAGCTATGACATCTGTTCAGACGGTCGGCCTTCCGCTCACCGCTGGCCAGAGGGACATCTGGTTCGACGCGAAACTCTCCGGCGGGGGCGCGACCTACAACACCGCCATCTACTGGGACATCCGCGGACCGCTGGACCTCGACCTGTTCCGCACCGCGCTCGCCCGGCTCGCCGAGGAGTCGCAGTGCCTGCGCGCCCGCTTCGACGAACAGGGCGGTGAGCCGCGCCAGTTCATCGAACCGCTCGGCACGCTGCCGCTGACCGTCACCGACGTGCGCACCGCCGCCGACCCCGCGACCGCCGCCGAGCAGGCGATCCGCGCCGACCTCGCCGTGCCCTTCCCCCTCGACGAAGGGCCCTATGCGCCGCTGTACCGGCTGAGCGTGTTCACGCTCGGCCCGCGGCGCACCTTCTTCTGCCTGCTCAACCACCACCTCGTCTCCGACGGATTCAGCTACGTCATCTACTTCCAGCGGCTCTCCGAGATCTACGAGGCCCTTGTGGACGGCACCTCCCTCGACGCGCACCGCTTCCCGCCGCTCACCGACCTGGTCGAGGCCGAGGCCGCGTACAGCGCGTCGGCGAAGGGCGAGCGCGACGCCGCGTACTGGCAGGGACAGGTGGGCGACGGGCCCCAGTTGCTCAGCCTGGCCACGCGCGACGCCGAGCCCGCCCAGACCTTCCACCAGGAGAGCGCCGTACTGCCCCCGCGCACCGCCGAGCTGCTGCGCGCGGTCGCCTGGGAGTCCCGGGCGACCTGGCAGAGCACGCTCGCCGCCGCGCTCGGCGCGTACACCGCGCGCACCGCCGCCACCGAGGACGTCCTGATCGCCCTGCCGGTGACGGCCCGCGTCGGCGGCACCATGCAGCGCATCCCCGGCATGGTGGTCAACAACGTGCCGCTGCGCCTCGCCGTCCCCGCGACGACGACCCGCGCGCAGTTGCTCGCGGCGACCTACAAGGCGTTCGCCGGGGCCCTCAAGCACCAGCGCCACCGGGTCAGCAGGATCCGCCGCGCGATGGGCCTGCCGAGCGACGACCGGCGGCCTTTCGGCCCGTTCCTCAACATGATGCCGCAGGTCGAGAAGCTGGCCATCGGCCCCTGCGAGGCGACCATCTACAGCCCCTCCACGGGCCTCGTGGACGACCTGGAGTTCACCGTCGCCGACAAGGGCGACGCGGGCCTGTCGGTCGACCTCAGCGGCAACACCGCGCGCTACGACCGCACCGAGGTCCGCGCCCACCTGGACCGGTTCGTCGCCTTCCTCGAAGCATTCCTCGCCGCCGCACCCGACGCCCCGCTCACCGGCATCGACCTGCTCACCGACGCCGAACGCGCCGACCTCGCCACCACCCTCACCGGGCCGGTCCGCGAGACGCCCTACCTGGGCGTCGTCGAGCGCGTACGCGAGCACGCCGCCCGCACCCCGCACGCCGTGGCCGTCACCGACGACGGCGGCAGCATCGACTACGCCGACCTGGTCGGGCGCGCCTCCGCCGCCTCCCGCGCCCTGACCGGGCACGGCCCCGTCGCCGTCCTCACCGAGCCGGGCCGCGACTTCGTCACCGCCGAACTCGCCGTCCTCGGCGCCGGCCGCGCCTTCGTCCCCCTCGACCCCGGCGCGCCGCCCGCCCGCCTCACCGCCCTGCTGCGCGACAGCGGCGCCGCCTTCCTGCTCACCCAGGACGAGCACGCGGACCTCGCGCGCACGGCCGCCGCCCCCCTCGGCACCTCGGAACCGCTGCCCGTGCACGTCCTCGACGGGCGCGCCGACGCCGCGGACGCGCTGGCGCCGGTGACCGGTGGCCCGCTCGACCTCGCGTACGTCATCTACACCTCCGGCTCCACCGGCAAGCCCAAGGGCGCCATGGTGCAGCGCGGCGGCATGGTCAACCACCTCCTCGCCAAGGTCGAGGAGTTCGCGCTCACCGCCGCCGACGCGCTCGTCCACAACGCGCCCGTCACCTTCGACGTCACCGTCTGGCAGACCCTGACGACGCTGCTGGTCGGCGGCCGGGTGCGGGCCTTCGGCCGGGGTGACGCCGCCGACCCGGACGTCCTGTTCCCCGTCATCGGCGCCGAGGGACTGACCGTCATCGAGGTCGTGCCGTCGCTGCTGCGCGCCACGCTCGACGTGTGGGACGCGGCGGGCGCCGCCCCCGCGCTGCCCGCTCTGCGCTGGATGATCTCCAACGGCGAGGCGCTCCCCGCCGACCTGTGCACCCGCTGGTTCGCCCGCTACCCGGACATCCCGCTCGCCAACCTGTACGGGCCCACCGAGTGCTCCGACGACGTCACGCACGCCTACCTCGGCGGGGCCGCCGAACTGGACGCGCCCGTCGTACCGATCGGCCGGCCGCTGCGCAACACCCGCCTGCACATCCTCGGCGCCGACCTGCGACCCGTCCCGCGCGGCGTGCAGGGCGAACTGTTCATCGCGGGCCACGGCGTCGGCCGCGGCTACCTCGGCGACCCGCGCCGCACCGCGACCACGTTCGTGCCCGACCCGTTCGCCGCCGACGGCTCCCGCATGTACCGCACCGGCGACCACGTCCTGCTGCGCCCCGACGGACAACTCGCCTTCGTGGGCCGCACCGACCACCAGGTCAAGATCCGCGGCCAGCGCATCGAGCTCGGCGAGGTCGAGTCGGCGCTGCGCGAACTGCCCGGCGTCGCCGACGCGGTGGCCGCCGCCGTCACCGACCCGGCCGGACAGAAGCGCCTGGTCGGCTATGTCGTCGGGGACGGCGCCCGCCCCGACACCGCCGCCGCGCGCGCCCTGCTGGCGCAGCGGCTGCCCGGCGCCCTGGTGCCCGGCGTCCTCGTCGCCCTGGACGAGCTGCCGCTGACCGCGCACGGCAAGGTCGACCGCAAGGCGCTGCCCGCGCCCGACCTCGGCGCCCCCGCCGGGGGCCGGGCCGCGCGCACCGGCGACGAGCACCTCCTGTGCGCGGTCCTCGCCGACGTCCTCGGCCTGCCCGAGGTGGCACCGCAGGACAGCTTCTTCGCCCTCGGCGGCGACAGCATCAGCTCCCTGCAAGTGGTCAGCAAGGCCCGCAAGGAAGGGCTGATCATCACCGCCCGCGACGTGTTCCGGCACCGCACCCCCGAGGCCATCGCCGCCGTCGCGGGACACGCCGCGCAGGCCGGTCAGGCCACCCCCGCCGCCGAGGAGGACGGCACAGGCGAGGTCGGCCTCCTCCCGGTCGCCGACCAGCTCCGCGAACTCCTCGCCCATCTCCCGGACGCGGCAAGGGAGTTCGCCCAGTACGTCACCGTGGCCGTGCCCGCCGCCGTGGACGCCCCGCGTCTGGAGCGCGCGCTCCAGGCCCTCCTCGACCACCACGACACCCTGCGCCTGCGCCTGACCTCCCCGGTGCCCGGCCTGTGGTCCCTGGCCGCGCGGGACCGGGGCGCCGTGGCCGCAGCCGACGTGCTCAGCACCGCCGTCGTCGCCGCGGACGCCGACCGGAGCGCCCGCCTCGCCGAGGAACTGGCCGCGGCACGCGCCCGGCTGCGCCCCGAGGACGGACTGGTGGTCCAGGCGGTCCTGCTGACCGAGGAAGGGCCCGGCACCGCCACCCTGCTCCTCGTCGTCCACCACCTCGCCGTCGACGGCGTCTCCTGGCGGATCCTGCTGCCCGACCTGCGCGCCGCCTGGGAGGCCGTCACCGAGGGACGCGAGCCGCGCCTCGACCCCGTACCGACCTCCTACCGCCGCTGGGCGAAGAACCTGTCCGAGGAGGCCCGCACCGCCGACCGCGTCGCCGAACTGCCGCTGTGGACCGAGCAGGTGACAGGCCCGTCCGCCGCCCTCACCGACCAGCCCCTGAACCCCGTACGTGACGTGCACGGCAGCGCAGGACGCCTGCGGATCGAACTGCCCGCCGAGACCACCGCGGCCCTGCTCACCCGGGCGCCCGTCGCCTTCCACGCCGAGATCAACGAGGTGCTGCTCACCGGCCTCGCCCTCGCGCTCGCCGACCGCGCCCGGCGCACCGGGTCCGCCACCACCCGCACCCTGATCGAACTGGAGGGCCACGGCCGCGAACCCCTCGCGGGCGACGCCGACCTGTCCCGTACGGTCGGCTGGTTCACCAGCGTCTACCCCGTCGGACTCGACGTGGGCGCACCCGACTCGGCCCGCGACGACGCGGACGCCCTCGCCACCGCGCTCAAGCAGGTCAAGACCACCCTGCGCGCCCTGCCCGACCACGGCATCGGCCACGGCCTGCTGCGCCACCTCAACCCGCAGACCGCCGCCGTCCTCGCCCGCACACCCGTCCCGCAGCTCGGCTTCAACTACCTGGGCCGCTTCCTCGCGGGCGACGGCGACTGGACCATGGAAGCGGGCGCCTCCGGCCAGACCGCCGCCCCCGCCACCCCACTGCGCCAGCCCCTCGACGTCGTCGCCGTCGCCGAGGACCGCCCCGGCGGGCCCGTCCTGATCGCCGACTGGACCTGGGCAGGCGCCCTGTTCGACGAGGCCGACGTACGGGAGCTGGCCGAGACCTGGTTCCGCGCCCTCACCTCGCTCGCCGCGCACGCGAAGCGGCCGGGCAGCAGCGGACGCGTGCCGTCCGAGTTCCCGCTCGTACGGATCGAGCAGCGGGAGATCGACGCCTACGAGCGCGAACTGCGCGGCGTCACCGACATCCTGCCGCTCTCCCCGTTGCAGCGCGGCCTGCTCTTCCAGGCCGAGTTCGACCGCCAGGGCATGGACGCGTACACCCTCCAGGTCGTCATGGACATCGACGGCGCCATGGACCGCACCGCACTGCGCGCCGCCGCCGTCGCCCTCGTCGACCGCAACCCGGGCCTGCGCGCGAGCTTCCGCGAACGCGAGAGCGGCGACCCGCTCCAGCTCGTCCCGGACCACGTCGAACTGCCCTGGACGGAGGTCGACCTGACCGGCGTCGCGGCGGCCGACGTGGACGCCGAGCTGGCCCGCCGCACCGACGAGGAGTGGCTGCACCGCTTCGACGTCACCCGCGGCCCCCTGACCCGCTTCACCGTCTACCGGATCGCCGATGACCGGCACCGCGTCGTCTGGACCACGCACCACATGCTGGTCGACGGCTGGTCCCTGTCGGCCGTGCTCGCCGAGGAACTGGTCACCCTGTGGGCGGGCGGCCCCGACACCACCGCCCTCGCCCGCGTCGCTCCCGCCCGGCGCTACCTGGAGTGGTCGGCCGCCCAGGACAAGGACGCCGCGCGCGCGGCATGGCGCGCCGAACTCGACGGCCTGGAGGAGGCGGGCGGCGCGACCCGGCTGGGCCCCGCCGACCGCGACCGCGTCTCCGTGCTCCCGGAAACCCTCGTCACCGACGTGCCCGCCGAGGTGACCGCCGCGCTCACCCCGTGGGCGCACGCCCGCGGCCTCACCCTGAACACGGTGATGCAGGGCGCCTGGGCGGCCGTCCTCGGCGCGCTCACCGGCCGCGACGACGTCACCTTCGGCGCGGTCGTCTCCGGCCGCCCCGCCGAACTGCCCGACGTGGAGCGGATGGTGGGCGCGTTCCTGCACACCCTGCCCGTCCGCGCCCGGCTCGACGCGGGCCGGCCCTTCGAGGCGGTCCTCGCCGACCTCCAGGACCGCCAGCTCGGCCTCGAACCCCATCACCACCTGGGCCTCGCCGAGGTCCAGCAGTGCGCGGGCACCGGCGAACTGTTCGACACCGTCGTCAGCTTCCACAACTACCCGACGGGCGCGCTCGACCGCATCGGCGACCACCTGCCCGGCCTGACCATGCGCGGCTGGAAGGCGCGCGTCGTCGCCGAGTACCCGCTCGCCATCGGCGTCTTCCCGGCCGCGGACGGCCGGCTTCGGGTGGAGGCCCAGTACCGGCCCGACGTGTTCACCGCGGAGCGGACCGACGGCTTCGTCCGCCGCTTCCTGCGCGTCCTCGCCCACCTCGCCGCGGACCCCGCCGCCCCACTCGCCCGCGTCGACACCCTCGCCGACACCGAACGCACACTGCTCACCGGCGCCTGGGCGGGCGTCGACGCGGCCCGCCCCGAGCCCGCCGAACGCGCCACCGACACCTTCGAGCGGTGGGCCGCCCGCTTCCCCGACAAGCCCGCCGTCTCCCTCGGCGACGACGTCCTCGACTACGCGGCCCTGAACACCCGCGCCAACCGCCTCGCCCGGCTCCTCGTCGCCCGCGGCGTACGCCCCGAACAGCCCGTCGCCGTCCTGCTGCCGCGCTCCCCGGAGCTGGTGGTCGCCGCCCTCGCCGCGATGAAGGCGGGCGCCGTCTTCCTGCCCGTCGACATCGACTACCCGGCCGACCGCATCGGCTACCTCCTCGACGACGCGCGCCCCGCCGTGCTGCTCACCGACACCGCGACCGCGCACCGCGAGGCGGGACTGCCGCCCCTGCCCGGCCCCGGCGCCGCGACCCTGCTCCTCGACGCGCCCGACACCGTCGGGGAACTGGCCGGGCTGCGGGGCGAGAACCTCACCGACACGGACGGCAGGCTCGAAGCGCTGCGCCCGCAGCACACCGCGTACATGATCTACACGTCCGGCTCCACCGGCCGCCCCAAGGGCGTCACCGTGCCGCACACCGGGCTGATGGCGATGGCCGACAGCCTCACCGAACGGTTCGCGCTCGACGAGGACGTGCGCGTCCTGCAATTCGCGTCGTTCAGCTTCGACGCGTCGGTCTTCGGCATCATGCTGGCCCTCCTCAACGGCGGCACCCTCGTCATCGCCGACGAGGAGCACCGCACCCCGGGGCAGCCGCTCGTCGACCTCATCAACGACGCCCGGATCAACCTGGTGGCCCTGCCGCCCGTCGTCGCCGGCGCCCTCCCCGAGGGCAGCACGCTCCCCGCGGACCTGCGCATGGTGGTGACCGGCGAGGCCGTCCCCGCCGAGGTCGTCGACCGCTGGGCCGGTTCCGTGCTGATGTTCAACGGGTACGGGCCCACCGAGGCCGTCGTCGGCTGCACCGTCAGCGGCCCGCTCACCCCCGGCCGGGGCCGCCCCCCGATCGGCCGCCCGACCAGCGCCCACCGCGGCTACGTCCTGGACCGCGCCCTGCGCCCGGTCCCGGTGGGTGGCGTCGGCGAGCTCTACGTCGGCGGCGGCCTGGCCCGCGGCTACCTCGGCCGCCCGGGACTGACCGCCCAGCGGTTCCTGCCCGACCCCTACGGGCCGGCAGGCAGCCGCATGTACCGCACCGGCGACCTGGTGCGCTGGCTGCCCGACGGCGAACTCGACTACCTGGACCGCGCCGACGACCAGGTGCAACTGCGCGGCATCCGCATCGAACTCGGCGAGATCGTCACCGCGCTGACGGCCATGCCCGGCGTCGAACAGGCCGCCGTGGTCATGCGCGAGGACGAGGCGGGGGAGCGGCGCCTGATCGCCTACGTCGTCCCCACCGCAACCGGAACCGGGACCGACGCGGCGGACACCGGCGCCCTGCGCGAGCGCCTCGTGCGGGAACTGCCCGACTACATGGTGCCCTCCGCCGTCGTCGCCCTGGACGCCCTCCCCCTGACCACGAACGGAAAACTGGACCGGGCCGCCCTGCCCGACGCCGAACTCGGCTCCGGCGCCCAGGGACGCGCGCCGCGCACCCCCGTCGAGGAGATCCTGTGCGGCCTGTTCGCCGACATCCTCGGCCGTGAGCGGGTCTTCGCCGACGAGGACTTCTTCGAGATCGGCGGACACTCCCTGCTGGCCACGCGCCTGGTCAGCCGGGTCCGCGGTGTCCTCGGCGCCGAACTGCCCATCCGCGCCCTCTTCGAAGCCCGTACCGCCGCCGCCCTCGCCGCACGCGTGGAACAGGCCGACCGGGCCAGGCCGCCGCTGGCGCCCGCGCCCCCCGGCACCGAGCTACCGCTCTCCTTCACCCAGCAGCGGCAGTGGTTCCTCAACCGCCGCGAGGGCGCCGCGGACGGCTCGTTCAACTCCGTGCTCGCCTTCCGGCTCACCGGACAGCTCGACGCCGACGCCCTCCAGGCCGCGCTGCGCGACGTCGCCGAACGCCACGCGGTGCTGCGCACCGTCATCCCCGACACCGACGGCGTGCCGTCGCTGCGCGTCCTGGACGCCGCCGCGGGCGCACCGGCCCTCAAGGTCGTGGCCGTCCCCGCCGAGGAGGTGAGCGCGGCGGTGGCCGCCGAGGCCGACCGCGGCTTCGACCTCACCGAGGAGACCCCGCTGCGCGTCCGCCTCTTCCCCGCGGGACCGGGCGAGAGCGTGCTCCTGTTCGTCCTCCACCACATCGCCTTCGACGGCTGGTCGATGGGCCCCTTCCTCGGCGACTTCGCCGCCGCCTACCGTGCCCGCGCCACCGGCCGCGCCCCGCGCTGGGAGCCGCTGCCCGTCCAGTACGCCGACTTCGCCGTCTGGCAGCGCGGGCTCCTCGGCGGCGCCGAGGACCCCGAGAGCCTCGCCGCGCAGCAGCTCGACTTCTGGCGCGACGCCCTCGCGGGCCTGCCCGAGGAGACACCGCTGCCCACCGACTTCCCGCGCCCGGAGCGGGGAACGCGCGAGGGCGACGTGGTGCTGTTCGACGTGGACGCCGAACTGCGCACGCGGATCAGCGAGTTGGCGCGCTCCACCGGAACCACCGAGTTCATCGTCTGCCAGGCGGCCCTGTCGGCCCTGCTGACCCGGCGCGGCGCGGGCACCGACATCCCGGTCGGCGTCTCGGTCGCGGGCCGCACGGACGACGCCCTCGCGGACGTCGTCGGCATGTTCCTCAACACCCTGGTGCTGCGCGGCGACACCGGCGGCGACCCCACCTTCCGCGAACTGCTCGACCGGCTCAGGGAGACCGACCTCGCGGCCTTCTCCCACCAGGACGTGCCCTTCGACCAGGTCGTCGACGCGCTGCGGCCGGCCCGCGCGCTCGGCCGCCACCCGCTGTTCCAGACGTCGCTGACCGTGCAGTACGACGGCGTACGCGACCTGGGCCTGCCCGGTCTGACCGCGCGCCCCGAGTACGTCCCGTCCCGGCAGGCCAAGCTCGACCTCGTCGTCGAACTGGTCCCGGCGCACGACAAGGACGGCATGCAGGGCCTGCTCACCTTCAGCAAGGACCTGTTCCGCCGGGAGACGGCCGAGACGCTGGCCCGCCAGTTCACCCAGGTGCTGCGGGGCGCGGTCGCCGACCCGGAGACACGCCTCTGGGACCTGGAGATCACCGGGCCGCACGCGCCGGACCTGCCGGAAGCGGCGGCGCCGGACGTGGTGCTGCCCGAGGTGCCGTTCTCCGACGTGACGCTGCTCGACCTGTTCGCCGAGCGGGTCGCCGAGGCCCCCGACGCCGTCGCCACCGGCAGCGGCTCCCAGGCCCTGTCCTACGCCGAACTCGACCGCCGCGCCGACGTGCTGGCGCGCACCCTGGCCGCGGCCGGGGCCGGGCCCGAGCGGACCGTGGCGCTGGCCGTGCCGCGCGCCGCCGACCAGGCCCTCGCGGCGCTGGCGGTCCTCAAGGCGGGCGCGGCGTACGTGCCGCTGGCCGCCGACGAGCCGGGCGACGGCATCCGCGCCCTGTTCGCCGACATCGACCCGGTGTGCGTCCTGACCACGGCGGGCCTGGCCGGACGGCTGCGGACGGCCGGGGTCCCGGTGCTCGTCCTCGACGTCGCGGGCCTGCGCGGCCAAGGCGCCGCGCCCGAGCCCCGGCCCGCCGCCGCGGCCCGGCCCGCCCAGGCCGCCTACGTGATCCGGGGCGGCGCGAGCGGCGCCGTCGTCGAGCACCGCGTGGCGGCCGGCCGTGTCACCGCGGCGCTCGGCGAGGGACGGCCCGAGGAGGCCGGACTCTTCGGCGCGCTGCTCGCCGGGACCGGCGTCGCCACCATGGAACGCCCGCCCGCCGCCTGGGCCGCCCCCGACACCTTCCCCGCGGACGCGGCCCGCTGGCCCGCCCACGGCTACGTACTGGACGAGGCGCTGCGCCCCGCCGCCGAGGGCGAGCTGTACCTCGCCGGAGCCGCCGTCGCCCGGACCTACGCGGGCCGCGCGGGCGCCACCGCCGAACGGTTCGTCCCCGACCCCTGGGCCGGGGCGGGCGCCCGCATGTGGCGCACCGGCCGGAAGGTCACCCGGGGCGGCGCCCCCGCACCCGTGGAACCGGCCGCCGCCCCGGCCGCCCCCGCGCCCGTGGCCGCCACCGACCCGATCGAGTCACAACTCTGCGCGATCGTCGCCGAGGTGGTCGGCGCCGAGTCGGTGGCGCCCGGGGAGAACTTCTTCCGGACGCGGTCGATGGACAGCATGAAGTCGATGCGCCTGGTGGCCCGGGCCCGCAAGGCAGGCATCGGCATCACCATCGCCGACGTCTTCCGGCACCAGAGCGTCGCGGCCCTCGCCGCGTCCCAGCGCCCGCACCCCGCGCCCGAGCCCGCCCCGGCCCCCGCCCTGCGCGTCCGCGACACCGTACGGGTCGTGGCCGAGGCCATCGCGGAGACCGAGGAGCTGGCGGACACCGACACCTTCGCGCCGATGCTCCGCATCCGGCCCACCGGTGACCGGCCGCCCGTCTTCTGCGTGCACACCGGCGTCGGACTCGCCCTGTCCTACCTGCCGCTGGCCCGGTACATCGGCCCGGAGTACCCGCTGTACGGCCTCCAGTCGCCGTCCGTCGTCGCCGGGGCGCCGCTGCCCGAGAGCATCGAGGAGAACGCCGCCGCGTACGTGAAGCTCATCCGCGAGGTGCGCCCCGAGGGGCCCTACCACCTGTTCGGCTGGTCCTACGGCGGCCTCCTCGCCTACGAGATCGCCGTCCAGCTCCGGGCCGCGGGACAGGAGGTGGGGCTGCTCGCCAACCTCGACGCCTATCCCCGTACCGACGTCGTCGACGAGCGGGACGTCCAGCGGAGCCTCGCCTGGCTCCTCGAAGGCATCGGGCATGACCCGTCGGAGTTCGCGGGCCGCGAGCTGACCCCCGCCGACGTCATCGACATCCTGCGCCGTGACAACAGCCCGCTGGTGCGGATGGGGGAGGAGCGCATGACCCGCATGGTCGACCTGATGGCCCGTCACCAGGTGCTCAACACCCGGTACCGGCCGGGCCGCTTCGACGGGGCGATGCAGCTCTTCCTCGCCGACCGCTCGCCCTGGGGCGACGTCACGGACAAGGAGCGGCTGTGGGAGTCCTACGCACACGGGACGGTCACCAG
Organism: Streptomyces sp. NPDC102406; assembly: GCF_044765725.1. Classification (NCBI taxonomy): domain Bacteria; kingdom Bacillati; phylum Actinomycetota; class Actinomycetes; order Kitasatosporales; family Streptomycetaceae; genus Streptomyces; species Streptomyces sp. NPDC102406. The sequence goes on from NZ_JBIWKP010000014.1 coordinate 52,814, forward strand.
CCACCACGTCGACTGCGGGCACGACGACATGTTCTCCGGGCCCCACCTGGACGGCATCGGCCGTGCCGTCGCCGCCGAACTCGACCGGCTGCACGCCGCGTCGGACGGGGACCGGCGATGAGGCCCCCGGCCCCCCAGCGGCCCGCACCCCGAACGGCGGCCCACACGGCGACGCACACGGTGGCGCACGCGGCGATACGCGCCACGACCCGCGCCAGGGCCGCCCGCCGACGCCGCCTGTGGGCGGCGGCCCGCCGCGCCGGCTGGCGAGGCGTCCTCCTCACCTCGGACCTGACCCCGCCCCGGGCGACACGCGACAGCGATCGGATCCCGTCATGACGACCACCCTCCCCCCGGCGCCGTCCCCCGCGGCGCCGCCCTCCCCCGGCCGGGCCGCGCCCGCGGACCCCCTCCTCGACGGGGCCCGGCCGGGCGGGGTACGGGCCTTCGCGACCGAGGTGTCCGCCGTCCTCGGACGGCGGCTGCGGCGACTGCGCCGCGGCCCGGGCCGCGCCATCGGTGTCGTACTGAACCCGCTCGTGTCGATGGTGCTGCTCGGCTACCTCTTCCGGGACGCCATCACCCTTCCCGCGGGCGGCAGTTACGTCGAGTACGTCTTCGCCGGCGGCGCCGTCCAGGTCGGCCTCGCCTGCGTGGGACCGACCGCCGTCTCGATGGCGATGGACCTCCAGGGCGGCATCGTCGACCGGTTCAGGTCGCTGCCGATCAGCAGGTCCGCCGTGCCCCTCGGACACACCGGCGCCGACTTCCTGACCGCCATGGCCGCCCTCCTGGTGACCACGGGCGCCGGGCTGCTCCTCGGCTGGCGTTCGCACACGGGCCTGCTGCCCACACTCGCCGGGTTCGGCCTGGTCGCCGTCTTCACGTACGTGATGCTGTGGCTCGGCGTGCTGCTCGCGACGACCCTGCGCAGCATCGAGACGATCAGCGTCGTCGCGCCGTTCATCGTCATCGTGCTGCCCTTCCTGTCCAGCGCCTTCCTCTCGCCGCAGACCATGCCCGGCGCGATCCGCCCGATCGCGCAGTGGAACCCGGTCAGCGCCGTCATCGCCGCCTGCCGCGACCTGTGGGGCAACCCGGCCACCACGAGCCCCGGCTTCGTCGGCGACCACCCGCTCGTCGTGGTCGCGGTGACGCTGAGCGTGCTGTGCGCGGTCTGCGTCGTCATCAGCCTGCGCCGCTTCCGCAAGTCGTAGCAGCCGTCCACACCTTAAGGAATCTCCCACCATGCCTGTCATCGAACGCACGGCGGCGCCGGATCCCGCCTCGCTCGACCTGACCGATCCGCAGACCTTCCTCGACGTCGACCAGCACGCCATGTGGCGCAGGTTCCGCACCGAGAGCCCCGTGCACCGGCACCCGGCGGGCCCCCACACCCCCGGCTTCTGGGTGATCTCCCGGTACGCGGACGCGGTCGCCGTCTACCGCGACAACAAGCGGTTCACCTCGGAGAAGGGCACCGTCCTCACCACGCTCCTCCAGGGCTCCGACTCGGCGTCCGGCAAGATGCTCGCCGTCACCGACGGGGTGCGCCACCGCGAGATCCGCAACCTCATGCTGAAGTCGTTCTCGCCGCGCGTGCTCGCCCCCGTCGTGGACGGCGTGCACCGGCACACCCGCGAACTCCTCGGCGCCGCCGTCCGCGCGGACCGCGTCGACTACGTCACCGACGTCGTCGACCACATCCCGATGCACACCATGGGCGACCTCCTCGACATCCCGGCCGCCGACCGCCCGAAACTGGTCGACTGGAACACCCGGACCCTCTCGCGCCACAGCTCGGACGAGAGCGAGTTCGAGTCGCTCATGGCGCGCAACGAGATCCTGCTCTACATCTCCCAGCTCGCCGCCGACCGCCGGGCCGCACCCGGCGACGACGTCCTGAGCACGCTCGCCACCGCCACCATCGACGGCAAGCCGCTGAGCGACGACGAGATCGTCCTCAACAGCTACAGCCTCATCCTCGGTGGCGACGAGTCGACCCGGATGTCGATCATCGGCGGCCTCATCGCGCTCGCCGACAACCCCGAGCAGTGGCGCCGCCTCAAGAGCGGCGAGGTCACCTCGGAGTCGGCCACCGAGGAGATCCTGCGCTGGACCACGCCCGCCATGCACTTCGGGCGCCGCGCCCTGGTCGACGTGCCCCTCGGGGACCAGGTCATCAAGGCCGGTGACGTCGTCACCCTGTGGAACGCCTCGGCCAACTTCGACGAGGACGTCTTCCCCGACCCGTACACCTTCGACATCGGCCGCACCCCCAACAAGCACGTCGTCTTCGGCCACGGCCCGCACTTCTGCCTCGGCGCCTTCCTGGGCCGCGTCCATGTGAACGCCATGGTCGAGGCGTTGCGCGACATGGTCGCCGACATCACGCTGCTCGGCGCCCCGCAGCGCCTCTACTCCAATTTCATCCAGGGTTACAGCGGCCTGCCCGTCGCACTGCGCGCGGAGCCGGCCGGCGAGGAGGTTCGCTAGAGATGCGGCACGAGATCAGGACCGCGGGCGCGACGAAGCTCGCGGTCCTTCACACCGAGACACCGGCCGCCACCTGGGACGACGCCCGCTGGGAGGAGGTGCGCGGGCGGGCCCGCGTGCTGCTCGACGCGTACGGGGTGGTCCTGCTGCGCGGCGCGGGCATCCCCGACACCGCCGCGTTCCACGCCGCCGTCAGCGGCTTCGGCAGCGACCTCATCGAGAGCTACCGCGGCGGCAACACTCCCCGCACGACGCTCGCCGACGGCGTCTTCACCTCCACCGAGTACCCGCCGCGCTACGACATCAGCCTCCACAACGAGCTGTCGTACGCGAGCAGTTGGCCCGAGCGCCTGTACTTCTGCTGCCTCGACGCGGCCGACACCGGCGGCGCCACCCCGGTCTGCGACGGCGAGGCGCTGCTCGGCGCCCTCTCGCCCGAGCTGCGGGAGCGATTCGCCTCCGGCGTCGTCTACCGCCAGTACCTGCACGGCGGGGCCGGGCTCGGAAAGTCCTGGCAGTCGACGTACGAGACACCGGACAAGGCGGTCGTTGAGGAGTTCCTCACCGCGTCCGGCGCCGAGTTCGAGTGGACCGGCGACGGCGGCCTGCGCGTGAGCCAGCACCGGCCCGGCGTCCTGAAGAACCCGCGCACCGGCCGCGACACCTGGTTCAACCAGGCCGACCAGTGGCACCCCTCCAACCTGCCCGACGACGAGGGCGAACTGCTGCTGTCGCTGACCGACTCGGTCGAGGACCTGCCGCACTGGGTGACCTACGCCGACGGGACCCCTTTGAGCGACGCGGACCTGGCCGAGGTCCGCGCGGCGCAGCGCGCGCACAAGCTGAGCGAACCCTGGGAACAGGGGGACGTGATGATCGTCGACAACATGTCCGTGCTGCACGGCCGCGACGCGTTCACCGGCACCCGCAAGGTCGTCGTCTCCATGACCTGAAGCGGCACCCGGCCGGTCACCACCCAGAGGACGGAGGCGTACGGATGACAGTGCTCGACGACATCGTGACAGGGGTCAGGGAGGACCTGGCCGCTCGCCGGCGGGAGGTGACGGAGAGGGAGCTGCGGGAGCGGGCGGCGGCGCACGGCCCCGGCCGCGACTGCGCGCCGCCGCTGCGCGCGGCGGGCGGGCCGCCCAAGGTCATCGCCGAGGTGAAACGGGCGAGCCCGTCCCGCGGACCGCTGGCGGAGATCCCCGACCCCGCCGGGCTCGCGACGGCGTACGAGAAGGGCGGTGCCGCCGCGATCAGTGTGCTGACGGAGCGGCGCCGGTTCGGCGGCAGCCTCGCCGACCTGGACGCGGTGCGGGCGGCCGTCACGGCGCCGGTGCTGCGCAAGGACTTCGTCGTCGACCCGTACCAGGTGTGGGAGGCGCGGGCACACGGCGCGGACCTGGTGCTCCTGATCGTCGCGGCGCTCGAACAGCCCCTGCTGGCCGACCTGGTGGCGCTCGCGACGGAGACCGGACTCACGGCGCTGGTCGAGACCCACGACGAGGCGGAGGCCGAACGCGCGCTCGCGGCCGGCGCGCGGGTCGTCGGCGTGAACGCGCGGGACCTGCGCACGCTGCGGGTCGACCCGTCGACGTTCGGCCGGGTCGTGCCGTGGCTCCCCGACGACGTGGTCCGCGTCGCCGAGTCGGGCGTGCGGGGCCCCACCGATGTGGCGCGGTACGGGGCGCTCGGGGCGGACGCGGTGCTGGTGGGGGAGTCGTTGGTGACCCGGGGCGGGGGTGCGCGGGCCGCCGTGGCCGCGCTGGGTTCCGGTGGCGGGTGACGGGTGGCGTCCGCCGGGTTCGGTGGGTTCGGTGGGTTTCCGGGCGCGGCTCTCGTCGTGGCTGGTCGCGCAGTTCCCCGCGCCCCTGAGGCCAGGCTTCGCCGGCCATCGCAGGGGGAGCGGCGGCGAAGCCGCACGCTCCAGGGGCGCGGGCAACCGCGCGACCAGCCCCCCCGCCCCCGCACCCGCCCCCGCACCCGCCCCCGCACCCGCCCCCGCACCCGCCCCCGCACCCGCCCCCGCACCCGCCCCCGCACCCGCACCCGCACCCGCATCCGCCCACCGGCACCACACCCCGTACGGCGACCAGGCGGATTGGACGGGCCAGCCGGGCCAGCCGGGCCAGGCGGGCCAGCCGGGCCAGGCGGACCGGGCGGACCAGCCGGGCCAGGCGGGCCAGCCGGGCCAGGCGGGCCAGCCGGAACAGGCGGGCCAGCCGGACCAGGCGGGCCAGCCGGACCAGCCGGGCCCCCGGACTGGACGGACCAGGCGGACCAGGCGGGCCAGCCGGGCCAGGCGGAACAGGCGGGCCAGCCGGAACAGCCGGAACAGGCGGACCAGCCGGACCGGACGGGCCAGCCGGGCCAGGCGGACCAGGCGGACCGGACGGGCCAGCCGGGCCAGGCGGACCAGGCGGACCGGACGGGCCAGCCGGGCCAGGCGGACCAGGCGGACCGGACGGGCCAGCCGGACCAGACGGGCCAGCCGGACCAGCCGGGCCGGATGGACCAGCCGCCGCCCGGAGGGCCTAGGCCGCTACCGGCTCACCGGCCCGCGCCCCCGCGACCGACACCCACCGCGCGAGCACCCCCGCCGCCGCCCCCGAGTCCACCGCCCACGCGGCCCGCTCCAGAGCGGCGGCGAGCCGAGGGGCCACCGGTCCCGTGCCACCGTCCAGCGCCGCGAGCCCCGCCGCGGCGGACAACAGCACCGCGTCCCTGACCGGCCCGGTCACCGCACCGGCCAGGACGTCCCTGGCCACCCGGGCGTTCTCGACCCGGTCCCCGCCGCGCAGCGCGTCCGCGGTGGCCCGCGGGACACCGATGTCCCGCGGATCGAACGACTCCCGGCGCACCTCGCCCCCGGAGACCGACCACACGGTGGAGGTAGTGGTGACCGTCAACTCGTCCATCCCGTCGTCTCCGCGGAAGACCAGCGCGTCCGTACCGCGCCGCGCCAGCACCTCCGCGATCCGCTGCGCGAGCACCGGGTCGGCGACCCCCACCGCCTGCGCGGCGGGCCGCGCCGGATTGGTCAGCGGGCCCAGCGCGTTGAACACCGTACGGATACCGAGCTCGCGGCGCGGCCCGGCGGCGTGCCGCATCGCCGGGTGGAACAGCGGGGCGAAGCAGAACGTGACGCCCACCTCCGCGGCGACCGCCGCCACGTCGGCGGGCGGCAGGTCCAGCGGCACGCCCAACTCCTCGAGGACGTCGGCCGAGCCGCACGCCGAGGACGCGGAGCGGTTGCCGTGCTTGACGACCCGGGCGCCCGCCCCGGCCGCCACGAGCGCCGACATCGTGGAGACGTTCACGCTGTGCGAACCGTCACCGCCGGTGCCGACGATGTCGAGGCAGCGCCCCGGCACCGTCAGCGGCACCGCGTGCCGGAGCATGCCCCGCGCCAGGCCCTCGACCTCGGCGGCGGTCTCGCCCTTCGCCCGCAGGCCCATCATCAGCGCGGCGAGGCGCGCCGATCCCGCCGCGCCGGACATGGCCTCGTCCATCGCCCATTCCGCCTGCCGCGTGGACAGGTCCTGGCGGTCCAGCAACGCGTTCAGCAATTGCGGCCAGTTGTTCCGGTCGTCCACGACAGTCACGACGCGCTCCTCGTATTCCTCGGAAACGGCAGAAGAAGAGTTCGCCCTCAGTCTGCGAAATGCGGTCCGCCCTTTCCAGACCAGTCCCGGGCCATTCCTACGGTCCACTTCGACGGCACGGAAAGGGGATCGAGCAGCATGCATGTCGCGATGAATGTGGTCCGGGACTCCGAGGTCCCGCTGACGTCCCAGATACAGAGATTCATCAAGAGCGAGGTCGCCGCCGGTGTCCTGCACCCGGGCAGCCGGCTGCCCTCCAGCCGCAGCCTCGCCGACGACCTCGGCGTCTCGCGCAGCGTGGTCGTGGAGGCGTACGGGCAACTCGTCGCCGAGGGCTACCTGGAGGCCGTCCAGGGCGCGGGCACCCGCGTCGTACGGCATCTGCGGCCCGAGCCCGTCGTGCCGACCCTGCTCGACGACGGCCGCGTGCCCGACGTGCGCTGGGACCTGCGCCCCGGCGCCCCCGCCTTCCCGCACTTCCCGCGCCGCGACTGGCTCACCTCCTACCAGCGGGCCCTCCAGGGCGCGGACCCGGCCGACCACGACTACCCGCCGCCCGCCGGTGTTCCGACCCTGCGCGTCGAACTCGCCCACTACCTGGGCCGGGTGTGCGGCGTGCCCAGCACACCGGACGAGATCATGGTGGTCGCCGGGTTCGCCCAGACCCTCGGCCTGCTCGGCGCGGCGCTGCCCGCGCTCGGCGTGGACGCGCTGGGCATGGAGAACCCGGGGCATCCGCGCCAGCGCCGGTTCGTGCGCGAGTGCGGGCTGCGTCCCGTGCCGCTGCCGGTCGACGCGGAGGGCATCGACGTGGCGGCGCTCCGGGCGTCCGGGGCGCGGGCCGTCCTCGTCACCCCGGCGCACCAGTACCCGACCGGCGTCACCCTGTCCGCGCGGCGCCGCGCCGCGCTCGTCGCGTGGGCGCAGGAGACCGGCGGCTGGATCGTGGAGGACGACTACGACGGCGGCCTCTGGTACGAGCGCGGCACGCCCCGCCCGCTGGCCCTGCGCCGGCTCGCCCCCGACCACGTCGTCTACGCGGGCACCGCCAGCAAGACCCTCGCGCCGGGCCTGCGGCTCGGCTGGCTCGCGGCGCCGCGCGCGCTCCTCGACCCGCTGCTGCGGGCCCGCGCCCGGCACGACCTGGGCACCGACAGCCTGGCGCAACTGGCGTTCGCGCAGTTCCTGCGCAGCGGCCTGTACGACCGTCATCTGCGCCGCCTCAACTCCCTGTGCCGCGACCGCCGCCAGGTCCTGGAGACGGCGGTGCGCCGCCATCTGCCGGGCGCCGCGGTCCTGGGCCCGGCCGCCGGGGTGCACGCCTACGTACGGCTGCCCCCGCACACCGACGAGGCGGCGCTGGTGGCGGCGGCGCTGCGCCGATCCGTGCTGGTCAGGGGAGCGGCGGGCTTCCACGCGCGGGCCGGGGAGGGGCCGCCCGCGCTGGTGGTCGGCCACGCCCAGTTGCCGCGTACCGGCATCGGGGACGCGATAGCGGAACTGGGCACGGTCCTCGGCTGACCCCGGCTACCGCACGGCGGCGGCCCCGGCCCGCAGGTCGAGGAAGTTGCGCATCATCGTCAGTCCGCCCGTCGTCATCACCGACTCCGGATGGAACTGCACGCCCTCGACGGGCAGCGTCCGGTGCCGCAGCCCCATCACATAGCCGTGGTCGGCGGCGACGGCCGTCGTCACGAGCGGTTCCGGCAGCGGATCGGCGACCAGCAGCGAGTGATACCGGGTCGCCTCCAGCGAATGACCGAGCCCCTGGAACAGACCCGCCCCGTCGTGCCGCACCGTACTGGTGCGGCCGTGCATCACCTGCCCGGCCACCTCGACGCGCCCGCCGTAGGCGAGCCCGATGGCCTGGTGCCCCAGGCACACGCCGAGCAGCGGCACCCGCCCCGCGAACGTGTGCACCAGTTCCACGTGCCCGGAGTCGGCGGGATGGCCGGGGCCGGGCCCGAGCACCACCGCGTCCGGCTCCAGCGCGGCCAGCGCGGCCGGGGTGCGGGTCAGCGAGCGCACCACCTGGGTGTCGGCACCCAGGGTGCGCAGGTACTGGTCGATGATGTGCACGAAGCTGTCGTACGCGTCGATCAGCAGGACCTTCACGGCAGCAGTTCCTCTCCGGTCAGCGCCCAGTACGCCGCCCCCATCTTCGCCAGCGTCTCCCGCCACTCCGCCGCCGGATCGGACTGGGCGACCATGCCCGCCGAACTCTGCGTGGAGTAGGTGGCGCCGTCGTACTCCACCGTGCGGATGCACAGGGCCAGTTCGGACCAGCCGCGTACGTCGATCAGTCCCACGGCGCCCGCGTAGCCGCCGCGCCGCTCACTCTCCAGGCCGTCGATGACCTCCATGGCGCGTACCTTGGGCGCCCCGGTCATCGTCCCGGCCGGGAACGTCGCGCGGACCGCCTGCCACACGTCGACGCCCGGCTCCAGCCGCCCGGAGACCGTGGAGACCAGGTGGAAGACGTGCGAGAAGGTCTCGACGGCCATCAGCCGGTCCACCGGCTGGGTGCTGGGCCTGCTGACCCGGCCGATGTCGTTGCGGCACAGGTCGACCAGCATGATGTGCTCGGCCTGTTCCTTGGTGGACTCCCGCATCTCCTTGACGCGGCGCCGGTTCTCCTCGTCGTCGGGGCCGCGCCGCGCGGTGCCCGCGATGGGCCGCATCACGATCTCGTCGCCGGCCGCCTCGTCGGGCTCGATCCGGAAGAAAAGCTCCGGGCTCGCCCCGATCAGCGTGCCGCCGGCCCGCGGCATCAGATACATGTACGGCGACGGGTTGCGGCCGCGCAGCCGCCGGTACACGTCGAGCGGTTCCAGGTCGGTCTCCACGTCGATCCGGTGGCCGAGCTGGATCTGGTAGAGGTCGCCGACGCCGATGTGCTCCAGGCAGCGGTCCGCCCAGCCGAGGAACGTCTCCCGGCCGACGCTGTCGCGCACGGAGCGCGGCGCGGGCGCCTCGGGCAGCGCGGGCCCCGCCCCGTCCCCGGCCGCCCGCGCGGCGGCCCCGGCGACGTCCGCCCCCGGCCCCGCGGCCGCGAACCACCCGCTGCGCGCCCGCAGATGGCGGGGGGCGCCGCCCGCGACGTCGTACCAGACGGTGTCCCTGAACAGCGACAGCGTGATGTCCGGGCCGTGCGGCTCCTTGGTCCGCGCGGGCAGCGTCTCCATGTGCCACGCCGACTCGTACGCGAAGGAGGCCAGGAACCCGAACGCGTAGCCCCGCGCGGGCACGTTGCCGTCCACCTCGAAGATCCGCTGGGCCCGGCCGAGCGCCGCCCACAGCATGTCCTGGCCGGTGAAGCGCAGCCGGTGCGCGCCGGGGCCGGGTGGCGCGTCCCGGGCGAGCCCCGCCGCCGCGGCGGCCCGCGCGAGCGCCGCCGCCACCGCCGGCACGCCGTCGATGTCCAGGTACCGGTCGTGCACGCGGATCTCGGCGAGCCGTCCGACGCCGACGACGGCCGAGCGCCGGTCCTCGCCGCTGCCCGCCAGGCTCTCCAGGAGGAACACGTCCGCGGACGGGCGTCCACCGGTCAACCGGGCGTACAGCGCGAGCGGTTCGTGCCGGGGCAGCGGCGCGGACCCGATCCGTACGCCGATCGTCTCCGTCGGGATCTCCGTCGGGATCTCTGTCAGGTTTTCCGCCGGGGTTTCGGTCAAGGTTCCGGTCAAGGTGAAACTCCCCACCGCTCGTCGTTCATGTCGGGTCGAGTCAATCAACGGCCTTGCGCGCGGGGCCAGACCAATTCAACGGAGCCGATGCGGTCCATTGTTGAATTACTTGACCGGGTGCCCGGCGCGGATATGTAGTGGGCCCATATTCGACGTTTCTAGGGAAAGGCATGGCGATGGAAGTCCTGGAAGTCCTGGAACGGCACGAAAGACACCTCACCGATTCCTGGCGCGGTTTCCCGGCCGCCCAGCAGCCCGACTGGCCCGACCCGGCCGCGCTGCGCGATGTCACCGACCGGCTCGCCGCGTCGGCGCCGCTGGTCGGCGCCGCCGAGTGCGCCGCCCTGCGCACCCGCATGGCGGCCGTGGCGCGCGGCGAGGCGATCCTGCTCCAGGGCGGCGACTGCGCCGAGACGTTCAAGCAGGTCACGGGCGATGCGGTGCGGCGCAAGCTGAAGACGCTGCTGCAGATGGCGGTGGTCCTCACGCACGCGACCGCGCTGCCCGTGGTCAAGGTCGGCCGGATGGCCGGCCAGTACGCCAAGCCGCGCTCCAGCCCGGTCGAGCGGCAGGGCGCGCTGACCCTGCCGTCGTACCGCGGCGACGCCGTCAACGGGCAGGAGTTCACCGCCGCGTCCCGCACCCCCGACCCCGAGCGCCTGCGCACCATGTACGCGGCTTCGGCGAGCACGCTCGACCTGGTCCGCACCCTGACCACGGGCGGCTTCGCCGGGTTGAGCCAGGTGCAGGCGTGGAACCGGGGCTTCGTCGCCCGCTCGGGGGCCGGCGAGCGCTACGAGGCGCTCGCCGACGAGATCGGCCGCAGCCTGGACTTCATGCACGCCTGCGGCATCGACACCCGCGAACTGAGCACCGCCGACTTCTACGTCAGCCACGAGGGGCTGCTCCTGGACTACGAGTCGGCGCTCGCCCGCACCGACCCCGAGACGGGCCGCCTCTACGCGGGCAGCGGCCATCTGCTGTGGATCGGCGAGCGCACCCGCGACCTGGACGGCGCGCACGTCGAGTTCTTCTCCCGGGTCAGCAACCCGGTCGCCGTGAAGCTGGGCCCCGGCGCCACCCCCGACGACGCGCTGAAGCTGATCGACCGCCTCGACCCGGACCGCGAGCCCGGCCGCCTCACGTTCGTGGTCCGGGCGGGTGCCGACCGCATCCGGGACGTGCTCCCGGTCCTGGTCGAGAAGGTCGCCGCCGAGGGGGCGCCGGTGTGCTGGGTCAGCGACCCGATGCACGGCAACACCACCACGGCGCCCAGCGGCCACAAGACGCGCCGCTTCGAGACGGTCCTGGACGAGGTGCGCGGCTTCGTCGAGGTGCACCGGGCGCTCGGCACCCACCCGGGCGGCATCCACGTGGAGCTGACCGGGGACGACGTCACGGAGTGCGTCGGCGGCGGCGACGACCTCCTCGCCGAGGACCTTCCCGCCCGGTACGAGACGGCGTGCGACCCGCGCCTCAACCACACGCAGTCGCTGGACCTGGCGTTCTTGCTGGCGGAGATGTATCGCGACCGGTGAGCCCCGACGACGCCCCCGCCCCGAGGACCGTCGCCAGCACCTCGTGGGGCGGCGCCTGCTCCAGGTAGAAGTGGCCGCCCGGCAGCGTGTGCCGGGCGAACGCGCCGCGGGTGACCTCGCCCCAGGCGGCCGTCTGGGCGGCGGTCACCCGGGGGTCGTCGGCGCCGACCAGCGCCGTCAGCGGACAGGCGAGCGGCCGTGCGGAACCCCCGCCGTACGCGGCGAGCATCCGGAAGTCGGCGCCGATGTAGGGCAGGACCAGCTCCACGAACGCCCGGTTGCGCAGCAACTCCGGTTCGGTGCCGCCCAGTTCGACGAGGGTGCGGGTGATGGCCGCCTCGTCCCAGGTGGCCGCCGCCGCGCTGTCCGGCACGTGCGACTGGGGTGCCCGCGCGCCGGAGGCGAAGAGATGGCGCACGGTGCGGCCCGCCGCCTCCAGGGCCCGCGTCACCTCGTAGGCGACGGTCGCGCCCATGGAGTGGCCGAACAGGGCGAGCGGCCGGTCGTCGTCCGGCGCCAGCAGCTCCACCGCGATCTCCCGCGCCATCGCCGTGAGGTCGGTGGCGCAGGGCTCACCGAACCGCTCCGCGCGCCCCGGATAGCACACCGCGTGCACCTCGGCCCACGGCAGCGCCCCGCCCCAGTCGCGGAAGAAGTAGGGCGAGCCGCCCGCGTGCGGGAAGCACACCAGACGCCACCCGGCGAACGGTCTCGGCTCCACGATCTGTGTCCACAGCATCCTGCCCCCAGGGCTCGTCGCGCACGCGGCGCCCACCGGCGCCCCCCGCGATGCTCGCGCGCCGCGCTGACACCCCGCTGACAAGGGCGCGCGCCGCCCCGGCTGTCAGTCGCGTGTCAGGGCCGCTCGCCAGCATGGGTCGTACGGAAGTCTCCGCCCTACGACCACCCCCGGGAGCGTCATGCCGCCGGCCACCGCCACGTACCCCTCGATCACCGAGGCCACGATGATGCCGCGTCTCGTCCGGATCGGCGAGAATCTCTACGGCGCCGTCTTCACCCTGATGAAGCTGCTGCCCGCCCACTACATACTCCAACGGGCGCGCGACCGCGGCCTTCTGGGGCCGGACACGGTCATCGTGGAGACCACCTCCGGCACCTTCGGGCTCGCCCTCGCCATGCAGGCCGCCCTGATGCGCCGCAAGCTGATCCTGGTGAGCGACCCGGCCATCGACGCCAACCTGTACCGCAGGCTCACCGACCTCGGCGCCCGCGTCGAGATCTGCCAGGAGCCCGCCCCGGTCGGCGGCTACCAGACGGCCCGCCTGAACCGGCTCGCCGAGATCCGCGCCGAACTCCCCGACAGCTTCTGCCCCGAGCAGTACAGCAACCCCGACAACCCGCGCTCGTACGCCACCGTCGCCGAGCAGTTGCGGCGCACCCTCGGCACCGTCGACTGCCTCGTGGGACCGGTCGGCTCGGGCGGCTCCATGTGCGGCACCACCCGCGCCCTGCGCACCCACACCCCGCACACCCTCGCCCTGGGCGTCGACACCCACCGCAGCGTCCTGTTCGGGCAGCGGGACGGCTCGCGCGAACTGCGCGGCCTCGGCAACAGCCTGTGGCCCGACAACCTCGACCACGGCGTCTTCGACGAGGTCCACTGGCTGTCCGCCGCCGAGGCGTACGCCAGCACCCGCGCCCTGCACGCCCGCCACGCCCTGTTCCAGGGCCCGACCAGCGGCGCCGCCTACCAGGTCGCCCGCTGGTGGGCCGAGCGCAACCCCGACCGGCGGTGCGTCGTCATGCTCCCCGACGAGGGCTACCGCTACCAGGCCACCGTCTACGACGACGCCTGGCTCGCCGCCAACGGCCACACGGCGGCGCCCCGCCCGGCCGAACCCCTGCGGGTCACCGACCCCGCGGCCGCGGGCGAGCGCTGGTCGCGGCTGGCGTGGCGGCGCCGCCCCTACGACGCGGTGGCCGGCGCCGTCCCGCGCCCCGCCCAGGACGTGCCCCTCGCGGAAGAGGTCCTCTCATGAACCGCCCCGACGAGCAGGCCAAGGACACCGGCCGCCTGACCCGCACCCTCGCCCCCCGCACCCGCCGCATCGTCTACGGCGAGCAGGGCGCCGACGAGATCCGCCGCGAACTCGAACCCATCACCACCGTCGACCTCGCCCACATCGTGATGCTCGTCGAGAGCGGCCTCCTGCCGGGCCCCGCCGCGGCCCGCCTCATCACCGCCGTACGGGGCCTGCGCGACAGCGGCTTCCTCGAACTGGACGGCCTGCCCGCCCCACGCGGCGCCTACCTCATGTACGAGGGCTACCTCTCCGCCGAACTCGGCACCGACGTCGGCGGCAAACTGCACACCGCGCGCTCCCGCAACGACATCAAGGCCACCGTCACCGCGATGCGGCTGCGCCGCGAACTCGCCGAGCTGTACAGCCAGTTGATGCGCCAGCAGGGCGTCCTGCTGGCCCGCGCCCGCGCGCACGCCGACGTCGCCATGCCCCTCTACACCCACTTCCAGCCCGCCATGCCGGTCAGCTACGGCTACTACCTCGCCGGCATCGCCACCGCCCTGGACCGCGACCTCGCGGCGCTGCGCCACACCGTCGACGAACTCGACCGCTGCCCGCTGGGCGCGGGCGCCGTCGCCGGCACCGACCTGCCCATCAACCCGGAGCGCACCGCCCTGCTGCTCGGCTTCACCGCGCCGCCGCTGCACGCCACCGACGCGGTCGCCGCCCGCGACACCGTGCTGCGCGGACTCGCCGTGGTCGCCTCCGCCGCCGTCACCCTCAGCCGGCTCGCCACCGACCTGCAACTGTGGAGCACCCAGGAGTTCGGCTTCGTCGACTTCCCCGAACGGCTCGTCGGGGGCAGCTCCGCGATGCCGCAGAAACGCAACGCGTTCCTCCTCGAACACGTCAAGGCCAAGGCGGCCGTCGCCGTCGGCGCGTGGACGGCGGCGGCCTCCGCGATGAAGTCGACCCCGTTCACCAACTCCATCGAGGTCGGCACCGAGGCCGTCGCCGTGGTCTGGCCCGCGCTGGCCGCCGTCCGCGACTCCATCCTGCTCGGCCAGGTACTGGTCTCCGGGGCGCGCCCGGTCGCCGAACGGATGGAGGCCCGTGCCAAGGAGGGCTTCGTGACCGCCACCGTCGTCGCCAACCGGATGGTCGCGCAGGGCGTCCCGTTCCGCACGGCGCACCACGTCGTCGGCGCGGCCGTGCGCCGCGCCGTCGAGGCCGGGGACACCGAACTCACCGGCCTGGAATGGCCGGACGGACTCGGCGCCCCGCTGCCCTCTCTGGCCGAGACGGTCGCGGACCTCAACCGCGGCGGCGGCCCGGGGGAGTGCGACAAGGTGGTCGACGCCCTGCGCGGGCGCCTGCGCGAGCACGCGGACTGGGCCGCCGCCCACCGCACCCGCCTGCGCGCGGCCGGCCACCACCTGGACACCGAGGCACAAGCCGTCGTGACCCGCTACGCCGGACACGGCACGGGAGGCACCCGGTGACCGCCCCCTGGATGGCCTTCCTGGAGAGCAACACCACGGGCACGGGCCGGGAGTTCTGCGCCGCCGCCCGCGCCCGCGGCCTGCGCCCCGTCCTGCTCGCCCGCGACCCGGGGCGGTACCCGTACGCCGCCGAGGACGCCGTCGACGTCCTCGCCCTGGACACCGCGCGGCCGGACGCCGTACTGCGCGCCCTGACCGCCCTCGCCGGGGACGGCGGCCTCGCCGGGGTCACCTCCAGCTCCGAGTACTACGTCGCGGCGGCGGCCCACGCCGCGGCGGCGCTCGGCCTGCCGGGCCCCGACGGCGACGCGGTGGCCGCCTGCCGCACCAAGGACGTGCAGCGCGAGAGGCACCGCGCGGCCGGGGTCCCGGTGCCGGGGTTCGCCGTCGCGCGGGACGCCGACGCGGCCGTCGCCGCCGCCGACTCCCTCGGCTTCCCGGTCGTCCTGAAACCGGTGAGCGGTTCCGGCTCCGTCGGCGTCCGCCTGTGCCGGGACGCCGCCGACACCCTCGCCTGGGCACGCCGCCTCCTGGACCGCGACGGGCACGACCGCCTCCTGGTCGAGGAGGCGGTGGCCGGACCGGAGTTCTCGGTGGAGACGTTCGACGGCGAGGTCGTCACCGTCGTCGCCAAACACGTGGGCCCCGCCCCGTACTTCGTGGAGACCGGCCACGACGTCCCGGCCGTCACCCCCGAGTCCACCGCCCACGCCCTCGGCGAGACGGCCCTGCGCGCCCTGGCCGCGCTCGGCCTCGGCTGGGGTGCCGCCCACACCGAACTGCGCTGGTCGGCCGGCGGCCCCGTCGTCATCGAGGTCAACCCGCGCCTCGCGGGCGGCATGATCCCGGTCGCCGTCCGGGCCGCCCTCGGCGTCGACCTGGTGGACGCGGCCGTCGCCCGTGCGGCGGGGCTCCCCGCGGCCCGGCCCGTGCCCGGCACCGGCCACGCCTCCGTCCGCTTCGTCCGGGCCACCCGCGAGGGCCGGGTCGCCGGTGTCCGCGGCCTGACCGCCGCCGCCGCGTCCCCCGGCGTACTGACCGCGCGGGCGACCACCGAGCCCGGCCGCCACGTGCGGATCACGCACTCCTTCCAGGACCGGCTGGCCTGCGTGGTGGCCGAGGCACCGGACCCGCTGGCGGCGGCCCGCCGCGCCCTGGCGGCCACGGACCTCATCGAGATCGACCTGGCCCCCGCCACCGGACCGGCCCCGCACCCGTCCACCGACACCGCGCGGGACACCGCGCAGGACCCTTCACGAGAGAGGGCCGTCGTCCGATGAGCGAGCCGACCGTTCCCGAAGAGACCGGGCCCCCTGAGTCCCCCGAGTTCGCCGAGTTCGCCTCCACCGTCCCGCGCTGGTGCGCCCCCCACAGCGGCGGCCCCGGCACCGGGACCCACCGCGCCGCCCTGCCCGCGGACCGCACGCGGGAGGTGGAGCGCGTCGCCCGCGACCTCGGCACCGATCTGCCCACGCTGCTGCTCGCCGCGCACGCCCGCGTCCTGTCGACCCTCACCTCCGAGCGCGGCGTCGTCTCCGGCTACGTACCCCCGCGCCGCGACGGCGCGCCCCAGGCCCTGCGCCTGACCGTCCACCCGTCCACCTGGGCCGCACTGGCCGACGCCGTCTCCCGCGTGCCCGGGGCGACGGGCGCCGCGCCCGACGCCGTGCTCGATCTGTCCGGCCTCGCCACCGGCGTGCACGGCACCGGGCCCGGCGCCGTGGTGCGGTTCGCGTGGGCGCGCGAGGCGGGCGGCCTCGCCCTGCACGTCACCTACGACCTCGCCGCCCTCGACGGCGAACACGCCGCCCGCCTCGCCGGGTACCACCTGACCGCGCTGCGCCTGCTCGCGAAGGACCCGGCCGCCCGCCACGACCGCCAGAGCCTGCTCTCCGCCGAGGAGACCGCGACCCAGCTCTACGGCCTCGCGGGGCCGCGCGTCGACGCGCCCGCGCGCACCGTCGTCGACCTGTTCCGCGAGCAGGCCCTGCGCCACCCCGACGCGCCCGCCGCCGCGCACGCCGGACGGACCTGGACCTACCGGGAGCTCGACGCGCGCTCCGACGACGTCGCGCGCGCCGTGGCGGCGGCGGGCGCGGGCGCCGAGGACGTGGTCGCCGTCGTCATGGACCGCACGCTCGACTGGATCGCGAGCGCCCTCGGCGTCCTCAAGGCGGGCGCCGTCTACCTGCCGATCTCGCCAGGGCTCCCGGTGGAGCGGACCGCCGTCCAGCTCGACGAGGCGGTCTGCGTGCTCGTCCTCGCCGACCACCCCAGCGAGGCACTCGTCCGCAAGGCCTGCGCCGCACTCGACGACAGCCCCGCCGTCCTCACCCCCGACCGGATCACCGCCGCCGCCGGACACCCCCTGCCGGAGCCGCCCGCCCTCACCCAGGCCGCGTACATCTACTTCACCTCCGGCTCCACCGGCACCCCCAAGGGCGCCCTGTGCGAGCACGCGGGCCTCGTCAACCACCTCCACGCGAAGATCGACGACATGGGGCTCACGGCGGGCCCCGGCGAGGTCGTGGCCCAGACCGCGTCCGTCGGCTTCGACATCTCGCTGTGGCAGTTCGCCGCGCCGCTGCTGGTCGGCGCCGCCGTGCGCGTCATCGACACCGACCTCCTCCTCGACGTCCCCGGCTTCCTCGACGAACTCGCCGCCGGCGGGGTGACCGTCGCGCAGACCGTTCCCGCCTACCTCGACGTCCTGCTGCGCCACACGGAACACCGGCCGCGCGACCTCGGCGCCCTGCACACCCTCTGCGTCACCGGCGAGGTCCTCGGACACGACCTGGTGCGCCGCTGGTTCGCCGCTCACCCGGGCGTCCGTCTCGTCAACGCGTACGGCGCCACCGAGGTCTGCGACGACACCCTGCACGAGATCCTCGACGGCGTACCGGAGACGGGCTTCGTGCCGCTCGGCAGGCCGCTGCGCAACGTCAACCCCTACGTCCTGGACCACAATCTGCAACTCGTCCCCCTCGGCACGACCGGTGAGATCGCCTTCTCCGGGCTCTGCGTCGGCCGCGGCTACATCAACGACGAGGAACGCACCCGGCAGGCGTTCGTGCCCGACCCCTACCGCGCCGACACCCGCATGTACCGCACCGGCGACTTCGGCCGCAGGCTGCCCGGGGGCCGCATCGAGTTCCTCGGCCGCCACGACGAGCAGGTGAAGATCCGCGGCTACCGCATCGAGCTCGGCGAGATCGAGCACCGCCTCGCGGCCGTGCCGGGCGTACGGGACGCCGCCGTCGTCCTCGACGGCGACCTCGGCGCGACCCGTACCCTCACCGCGTTCTTCACCACCCACGACGCCCCCGGCACGCCCGGCGAGGAGGACGCCGCCGCCCGCGCCCGCGACCACCTCGCCGCCCTGCTGCCCGACTACATGGTGCCCACCTACTGCCACCGCCTCGAACGTCTCCCGCTCACCCCCCACGGCAAGGTCGACAAGGCGGCCCTGGCCGAACTCGCCGGCACCCTCGGCCACGGCGGCGGCGCCCACACCGCCCTGGCCACCCCCGACGAGCGGCGCCTCGCCGTCGCCTGGGCCGAGGTCCTCGGCGTCCCCCTGGAACGCATCGGCAGGCACGACAGCTTCTTCGCGCTCGGCGGCACCTCCCTGGCCGCCGCCCGCCTCCAGACCCACCTCGGCCGCCGCCTGACCGTCGCCGACCTGGTCGCCCACCCGGTCCTCGCCGATCTGGCCCGCGCCGTGACCCGCCACCGCGACGGCGGACCCGCCCTGCCGCGCCGCCGCCGGCTGCTGCACCCGCTCATCGAGGTCCGCAGCCCGCACCACACCCTGGTCTGCTTCCCCTACGCCGCCGGGAACGCGGTCAACTACCGCGCGCTGGCAGAGGAGTTGAGGCACGACGGCATCGCCGTGTACGGCGCGGAACCGCCCGGCCACGACTTCGCCGCCCCCGAGGAAGACCTCCAGGACGTACCCGAACTCGCGCGCCGCGCCCGCGACGAGATCCTCGACCACCTCACCACCCCCGTCCTGCTGTGGGGGCACTGCTCGGGTGCCGCGACCGCGCTGGAGACCGCCCGCCTCCTCCAGGAAGCGGGCCGCCCCGCCGAACGGGTCTTCCTCGGCGCCCAACTCCTGCCCGACGCCGACCGGTTGCGCGCCGAGCTCGCCGACCTCGCCGCCGTCGACCGGCACACCCTGCTCGGCCGGCTGCGCGGCGGCCACGCCTACGTGGAGCTGGACGCCTACCAGCCCGAACGCGCCGAGGTCACCGACCGCGCCTACCGCCACGACGTCGACACCGCCCACCGGCACCTCATCCGGCTCCAGGAACACCCGCGCCGCCTCGCCGCCCCGGTCGACGTCGTCGTCGCCCGCGACGACCCCGGCACCGCGGGAGCCGCCCACGCCGTCCACGCGTGGCAGGCCCTCGCCGACCACGTCACCCTCCACGAACTGGCCGACGGCGGCCACTACTTCATCGGCACCCGGCCCGCCCTGAGCGCGGCCCGCGTCCGGGCGGCGGTCGCCCGGACCCCCGTACAGGACAGGAGTCGCACGTGACCACCATCGACCACCGCCGGGTCGCCGCCACCGGCGTCAGCACCGCCTTCGGCACCTTCGGCGAACTGCTCCAGGGCGTCCTGCCCGAGGACGACGGCGACTTCCTGGTCACCCTGCCGGTGGCCCGCTGGTCCACGGCCCACTTCGAACTCACCCCCGACGAAACCGGGCTGACGGTCGGCCCGGTCCACAAGAAGAAGGCCCTGCGGCTGGCCCGGATGATCCTCGACGACGCCGGAAGACCCGGGGGCGGGGTGCTGCGCATCGACAGCACCCTGCCCGAGGGCAAGGGCCTCGCCAGTTCGAGCGCCGACCTCGTCGCCACCGCACGGGCCGTCGCCAACGCCCTCGGCGAGCCCATGCCGCCCCGCCGCATCGAGTCCTACCTCGCCCGCATCGAACCCACCGACGGCGTCCTCTACCCGGCGATCGTCGCCTTCCACCACCGCAGCGTGCGGCTGCGCGCCCGCCTCGGCTCACTGCCCCCGATGACCGTCGTCGGCATCGACGAGGGCGGCGCCGTCGACACCGTCGCCTTCAACGCCATCCCGAAACCCTTCACCGCCGCCGACCGGCGCGACTACGCCCGCCTCCTGGACCGCGTCACCCGCGCCGTCGACCGGCAGGACCTCGCCGAGGTCGGCCGGGTCGCCACCGAGAGCGCCCGCATGAACCAGGTCCTGCGCCACAAACGCTCGCTGGAGCCGATGATCCGCATGTGCGAGGAGCTCGGCGGACTCGGCGTCGTCATCGGCCACAGCGGCACCTCGCTCGGCATCCTCCTGGACACCACCGCCCCCGACAACGCGGCCCGCCTCGCCGCCACCGCCCAACGCTGCCAGGAACTCGAAGGCAACGTGACGATCTACCACACCCTCAGCTTCCACTGACCGGAGCACGGGGGTCCACCAGGTGGTGGACCCCAGGTTCAACCGGTCGCCGCTGTCGGCGCCACACCCCCCGCGAACAGTATGGATCTCATGAAGAATCTTCCTGTACGCATGGCCCGTTGGAGCGCCGCCAACCCCTGGCGCGGCATCGTCGGCTGGCTCGTGTTCGTCGTCCTGTGCCTCGGCATCGGCATCGCCACCGGCACCAACGCGGCGACCACCGAGGACTTCCGCATCGGCGAAGCAGGACGAGGCGAGGAGATCGCCGCCGACGGAGGACTCCAGCAGCGCCCCGTCGAGCACATCCTCATCACCGCGAAGCCCGGCGCGGGCCGCTTCGACATCGAGGCCGCCGACACGGCCGCCGCCGACGTCGCCGCCCGCATGGCGAAGCTCCCCGAGGTACGCGACGTCGCCGACCCGGTACGCAACGCCGCGGGCACCGCGGTACGCGTCGCCGTCACCATGAACGGCCCCGAGCTGGAGGGCAAGAAGCACGTCGACCCGCTCCTCGCACAGAGCGCCGCCGTGCAGAAGGCCAACCCGGACCTGCGCATCGAGGAGACCGGCTCCCCCTCCATCAGCAAGGGCGTCGACAACCTCCGCAGCGAGGACCTCTCCCGCACCGAGGTCATCGCGCTGCCCGTCACCCTCATCACGCTGCTGCTGGTCTTCAGCTCCGTCGCGATGGCCCTCGTACCGCTGCTGCTCGCCCTCTCCTCGATCATGGCGGCCGTCGGCCTGTCCATGGTCGCCTCGCACGTCTTCCCCGACGCGGGCGTCGGCACCAACGTCATCCTGCTCATCGGCCTCGCCGTCGGCGTCGACTACACCCTCTTCTACCTCAAGCGCGAACGCGAGGAACGAGCCCGCGCGGGCGGCAGGCTGACCCCGCAGGGCGTCGTCGAACTCGCCGCCGCCACCTCCGGCCGCGCCGTCGTCCTGTCCGGCCTCGCCGTCGCGATCTCCAGCGCCACCCTCTACCTCGCCGACGACGTCATCTTCTCCTCCATCGCCACCGGCGCCATCGTCGTCACCCTCGTCGCCGTCGTCAGCTCCCTCACCGTGCTCCCCGCCCTCCTCGCCCAGATGGGCATGCGCGCCGAACGCCGCGCCGAACGCCGCGCCGCCCGCGGACTCGCCCCCAAGAAGCAGCGCGCCCACAAGAACGGCCCCGGCCGGCTGACCGCCGCCGTGCTGCGCCCCGTCGCCAAGCACCCCGCCGCCACGCTCATGGTCACCGTCATCGCGCTGGTCGCCCTCGCCGCCCCCGTCCTCTCCCTCAAACTCACCGACATGGGCCGCGAGACGCACTCCCGCTCCATCGCCGCCATGCAGGTCTACGACCGCCTCAACGCGGCCTACCCCGACCTCAAGTCCATGCACCAGATCGTCGTCCGCGCCGACGCCGACCGCTCGCCCGAGGTCACCGCCGCCCTGCGCACCCTCGCCGCCGACGTCAGGGACGACCCGCGCCTGAGCGGCACCGCCGCCCTGCGCACCTCGCCCGACAAGCGCGTCAGCCTGCTCCAGCTCCAGGTCCCGCACTACGTCAGCAGCGACGAGGCCCAGTCCTCCCTCAAGGACATCCGCGACACCTACGTCCCCGAGACCGTCGGCAAGCTCCAAGGCGCCGAATACGCCGTCACCGGCGACGTCGCCCGCTACACCGACTACCCGACCCACCAGGAACAGAAGCTGCCCCTCATCATCGGCGCGCTGCTCCTGGTCACCTTCGTCATGACCGTCTACGCGTTCCGCTCGATCGTCCTCGGCCTCGTCGGCATCTTCCTCAACCTGCTCTCCGCCGCCGCCTCCCTCGGCATCCTCGTCATGGTCTTCCAGCACACCTGGGCCGAGAGCCTCGTCGACTTCACCTCCACCGGATCGATCGGCTCCCGCGTCCCCCTGTTCCTCTTCGTGATCCTCTTCGGCCTCTCGATGGACTACCAGGTTTTCGTGATCAGCCGCATCCGGGAAGCCGCCCTGCGCGGGGTCCCCACCCGCAAGGCCGTCATCGAGGGCATCGGCAGCTCCGCCGGGGTCGTCACCAGCGCCGCCGTCGTCATGGTCACCGTCTTCGCCAGCTTCGCCGCCCTGCACCTCATCGAGATGAAGCAGATCGGCTTCAGCCTCGCCGTCGCCGTCCTCCTCGACGCCTTCGTCATCCGGATGCTCGTCCTGCCGTCCCTGATGCTGCTCCTCGGCGAGGCCAACTGGTGGCCCTCCCGCGGCGTGCGCCGCGCCCGCACCGCCGCCGAACCGGCCCCCCGCCCCCTGCAACCGGTGAGCTGAACCGGCGCACCGGCCGACACCCGAACCCCCTTACCCATGAGGTGAATCACCGTGACTCAGTGGCAGCAGCAGCCGGGCGACCGACTCACCCTCGACCGGATCCGACGCTGGAACATGGCGGGCTGGATCCTGCTCGGCCTGCTGCCGACGGCCGTCGCCGTGCTCGACGCACCGCCGGCCAGGAAGTTCTGGCTGCTCGGCCTGCTCGCCCTGATCGCGCTCTGCCACACCGTCACCCTCAACCGGCCGGACAACCCCGTCCTGCACCCCCGCGCCTACCTCGGCGTCCTCGCCCTGACCCTCGGCATCACCTCCTACCTGCTGGATGGCGGGGCCGCCTTCTACGTCGTGTCCCTGCCGCAGTTCTGGCTCTACGCCCGCGCCCCGCGCGACGCCGTCACCCTCAGCGGGGCCGCCGCCCTCTGCACCGTCTTCGGCGGCACCCTCGGCCAGGGCTGGAGCCCCCAGTTCCTCACCGGCAACGCCGTGTTCACCGTCATCGCCTACGTCGCCGGCGTCGGCCTCGGGCTGTGGATGCACCGCTTCGTCGGCCAGAGCAACGAACGCCAGGAACAGCTCACCGCCGAACTCGTGCAGACCCAGGAGGAGTTGGCCACCGCATACCAGCGCCAGGGCGCCGTCGAGGAGCGCGAACGGCTCGCCCGCGAGATCCACGACACCCTCGCGCAGGGCTTCGCCTCCATCGTCGTCCTGGCCGAGGCCGCCCGCACCGCCACCGTCTTCGACCCCGGCCGCTGCGCCCAGCAACTGACCTCCATCGAGCAGACCGCGCGCGAGAACTTCGCCGAGGCCCGGGTGCTCGTCGGCGCCGCCCCCGAGAGCGGCGTCGCACCCGGCTCGCTCGCCACCACCCTGCGCCGGACCCTGGACCGCTTCGTCGAGGACACCGGCCTCACCGTCACCGCGGAACTCCCCGACCTCGCACTCGACCAGCGCACCCGCGTCGCCCTGCTGCGCTGCACCCAGGAGTCCCTGGCCAACGTACGCAAACACGCGGACGCCCAGGCCGTCGGCGTCGTCCTCACCGGCTTCCCCGGCGGCGTCGAACTGGAGATCACCGACGACGGCCGCGGCTTCGTCGTCGAGGAGTCCCACGGCTTCGGCCTCGACGGGATGCGCCGCCGCCTCGCCGAACTCGACGGCGAACTCACCGTCACCAGTTCGCTCGGCGACGGCACCCGCGTCCTCGCCGTCCTGCCCCTCCCCACCCAGGACTGAGGCCCGCCATGACCGACACCCTGACCGACACCCTGACCGACACCCTGTCCGACACGGTGACCGACCGGATCCGTGTGATCGTGGTCGACGACCACGCCGTGATGCGGGCCGGCGTCGTCGCCCTGCTCACGGCCGAGCCGACCATCCACATCGTCGGCGAGGCGGGCGACGGCCGCGAGGGCGTCGGACTCGTCGAACGGCTCGCCCCCGACGTGGCCCTCGTCGACCTGCGGATGCCGGTGCTCGACGGCGTCGCCGCCACCACCGAGATCGCCGCCCTGCCGGTGGCGACGCGGGTGCTGATCCTGACCACGTACGACACCGACGTCGAGATCGAACGGGCGGTGGAGGCAGGCGCCGTCGGCTACCTGCTCAAGGACACCACCCGCGAACAGCTCGCCGACGCCATCCGCTCCGCGGCCCGCGGCGAGACGGTCCTCGCGCCCAAGGTCGCCGAACGCCTCGTGGCCCGCATGCGCCGCCCCGAACCCGTCGCCCTGACCGCCCGCGAACGGGACGTGCTGAGCGCGGTCGCCGACGGCCTGTCCAACGCCGAGATCGGCCGCCGCCTGGTCATCGGCGAAGCCACCGTCAAGACACATCTGCTCCGGGTCTTCGCGAAACTCGACGTCAGCGACCGCACCCGGGCCGTCGTCGTCGCCCTGGAACGCGGCCTGCTCACCCGCCCCTGAGAGCGGCGCCCCGCGCGGCCCCTGCCCCCGGGATTCCCGTGCTCCTACCATCTATGCGCTCGGTGTGCCGAGATCCTTACTAGATCCACAACTCTCTCGCTTATGCTCCGCACGGGGACGGGGTCACGGGGAGAGGGGATTCGGACATGTTGAGCCGTCAGAAGTTATCACCAGAGACGGCCGAGGACGACGCGAACGCGGGGGAGCTGCTCGGCAGAAGCGGCAACCTCCCCGCACCCAGACTGGGCCGACTCGTCCTGCTCGCCGCTCTGTTCTGCTACTTCAGCATCACGCTGCTCAACATCCTCAGCTCGCACGCCTCGGCCGCCCCGGTCACCGCCGCGGTCCTGTGCCTGTTCGGCATCATGGCGCTGCAACTGCTGCATTCCAGACCCGGCGCGCACCTCGTCCCCGCACGACAAAAAGCGCTCACCCTGTTCGCCCAGGCGCTCCTCACCTACGTACCCCTCCTCGTCTTCAAAACCCAGTGGGGCTCCATGGCGGGCTTCCTCGCCGGCTCCCTGCTGCTGCTCCTGCCGGCGCCCCAGGCCTGGCTCATGTACGGGGTGGTGGGCGCCTCGATGCTCGCGCCGCCGCTGCTCACCGGCCTGCCCGTCGTCGAGACGTTCTACTACGTCCAGTCGACCCTGCTGACCGGCCTCGTCGTCTACGGCCTCACCCGCCTCGCCGACCTGATCCGCGTCCTGCACGAGACCAGAGGCGAACTCACCCGCGTCGCCGTCACCCAGGAACGCCTGCGCTTCGCCCGCGACCTGCACGACCTGCTGGGCTACAGCCTCTCCGCGATCACGCTGAAGGGCGAGCTGATCCACCGCCTCCTGCCCGCGCACCCCGCGCGGGCCAGGGCCGAGGTCGAGGACGTGCTCACCATGTCCCGCCAGTCCCTGGCCGACGTACGCAGCGTCGCCAGCGGCTACCGCGACATGTCCCTCCAGGACGAGATCACCTCGGCCCAGTCCGTGCTCTCCGCCGCCGACGTCCGCATCGACGCGCGCGTCCGCCTCGGCGAACTGGAACGGGAACTGGACACCGTGCTCGCCACCGTGCTGCGCGAGGCGGTCACCAACGTCCTGCGCCACAGCCGGGCCACCTACTGCGAGATCGCCGCCGAACAGAGTGCGGGCCAGGTGCGGCTGACCATCGTCAACGACGGCGCGACCAGCGGCTACCGGGACGCGTCCCCGCACAGCGGCAGCGGCCTGGGCAACCTCCAGACGCGGCTCGGCGCCGTCGACGGCGCCCTGACCGTGGAGCAGCGCGTCGACGGGACGTTCCGGCTGATGGCCCGCGCCCCCGAGCAGAGCGACCGCGAGGAAGCGAGCCAGTCGGCGGCCTGAACACCGAACGGCTCGTTGTAGCAGGGCAGTTGATATGCTGACGATCCTAGATCGCTGGGCCCAAAGGGGGGTTGAGCTGCGGTGATTCGGATTTTGCTCGCCGAGGACATGAACATGGTCCGCGGGGCGCTGGTCGCGCTCCTGAATCTGGAGAACGACCTGGAAGTCGTCTGCGAACTGGAGCGCGGGGACCAGATCCTCGACGCCGCCCTGGAGGCCAAACCCGACATCGCGGTCATCGACATCGACCTGCCGGGCCTCGACGGTCTCAGCGCCGCCGTCCTGATCAGGGAGCGGCTGCCCGGCTGCAAGACGCTCATGCTCACGAGCCTCGGCCGCCCCGGCACCCTGCGCAGGGCGCTCGCCGCCGAGGTCGACGGCTACCTCCTCAAGGACGAGTCACCGGCCGAACTGGCGCACGCCATCAGGCGGGTCGTCGCGGGCCACCGCGTCATCGACTCCAAGCTGGCCCTCGCCTCCTGGAGCGGCGCGCAGAGCCCGCTGACCGAGCGGGAGACGGAGGTGCTGCGCCTGGCCGCCGAGGGCTCGGAGGCCAAGGAGATCGCCGGCACCCTGCACCTGTCCACCGGCACCGTGCGCAACTACCTGACGACGGTGGTCACCAAGCTGAACGCGCGCAACAGGGTCGACGCCATCCGTATCGCCCGCGACGCCGGCTGGCTCGTCTGACGAGCCGGTCCGACGGCGGTCCGCGCCTACGGCTCCTCGTCGGCGGGGGCCGCCATCCCGGCCGCCGCCAGATAGCGGATGATGCCCTCCGTCATGTGCGGCGGCAGCGGCAGCGCGGCCGTCGCCCGGTCCGGGGTGACCGGCCATGCGAGGAGCGCCACCACGAGCGCCGCCTCGGGCCGGTGCAGCACCACCCGGTGCGGATTGCCGGCCGCCTCCAGGGACAGGCCGTTCTCGTGCATCGTCAGCACCACCCGGCGCGGCAGCCGCACCGGCCGCTCGCCCGGCACCCACACCAGGGTGAACGGCGCGTCCGGCGTCTCGGGGAACACCGACAGGAGCGGGCCCCCCAGATCGTCGACGCCGAGCGTGCGCACCACCAGATGGGAGAGCCGGTCCAGCGCCGGCAGCATCACCGCGTACAGGTCCTCCGGCGTGTCGACGGCGTTGGCGAGGAGGACGGGCCCCAGCTCCATCCGGCGCAGCGCCTCCCGGACCCCGGGCCCGGGCCGCTCCAGGCAGTCCACGCCCCACCGGCTCTTGAGCCGCACCTGGTCCGCTCCCGCGTCGTGCTCGACGATGACGTCCTCGCACAGCGACCACAGATGGACAGTGACGGCATCAGCAGGCATGTCTCCCATCGCCCACCCTCTCCCTTCGAGCGGACCCGCCGCTGACTAGAACGCGGCGAGCGCACGGACCGGCCCGTCCAGGACGGCCTCACCGGCGAGTACCCAGCGATGCAGTTCCTGGAGGCGCCGTGACGGCTCGATGCCCAACTCCCGTACCGAGGTCTCCCGCAGCCGCCGGAACGCCTCCAGGGACTGCGAGGGACGGCCGCTGCGGTAGAGCGCGACCATGAGCTGCGCGTGCAGGCTCTCCTGCAACGGATGCAGCGTGGTGAGCGCGGTCAGTTCACTGACCAGGTGCACATGGCGCCCGAGCCGCAGCTCGGCCTCGATGCGCGACTCCACGGCCGCGAGCCGTACCTCGTCGAGCCGCAGCGCCTCCGCCCGCAACGCCCCCGACATCCGTACGTCGCTCAGTGCCTGCCCCTGTCCCTGCCACAGGGCGATCCCGTCCGACAGCAGACGCACCGCCCGCTCGTCCGCGCCCTCGGCGACCGCCTGCTCACCCCGGCGCACCAGCAGCTCGAACTCCCGGGCGTCCACCCGCACTTCGGGCATGGCCAGCCGGTACCCGCTGTGCCCGCGGCTGAGTACCTGCTTGGGGTCGATGCCGGGCCCGAACCGGGAGACGGCACCGGCGATCCGCTGCCGCAACTGCTTCACGTACGTCTGCACGGCGGCGGCGGGCCCGGCGGGCGGGCACCCCTCCCACAGTTCCTCCGCGATCGTGGCCATGCTCATCTCGCGCCCGGAGCCGACCGCGAGCAGGGCGAGAAGCCTGCGCTGCTTGGCCGCACTGGGGACGATGGACGCACCGCACACGGAAGCCGTGAACGGCCCCAGCAGACCGATCTCCAGATACGCCATGTCAGGTCCCTTCCCTCTGGATGGCGCGAGCCTGACACGCGGCGGTGGACGCCCGACAGTGAGGACGCCACGAGATACGGGTGAATGTTGCGTGCTCCCCCGTATGAGAACTTCACAAGCAGCAGGTGGGAAGGGGTACACGCGGAGGTGAGAGACGTCCCCGGCAGGCTTGTACACATATCGGTCACCGCTCAGAATGGTGACGTGAGACATGCATTCCCCTGCGGGACGCTCCCGCTGGACTTCATCGGCACGCTGCACGCGCGCCGCTCCGACATGCCGACGGCGCGACCCGCACCGGTTCGGTCTCCCAGGGCCTCGCCGCGCTCGCCCGGGAGACGGTCGACATCATCGGCGGCGACGACGGAGCACCCGGAACCGAGGGCCTGCCGCGGTCAGTCGGCTTCGGTGGCCGGGGTCGCGCGGGCCGGCTCGGTGAGGGTGTACATCACGGACCGCTGCTGCTTGTGACGGCGGATCTTCCCCTTGGCGACCAGTGACTCAAGGGTGTTCCGGACGACCTGGGGCGTGGGCGTGCGGTCCGGGTGCTTGCGCACGAGCTCCTCGCGCAGCTCCTTCGCCGGGCGGGGCTCGTCGTACCCGGCGAGCAGCTCCATCAGCAGGGTCCCGAGCAGGGGTTGGCGCTGGGCACTCTCGGCGGCGGGCTTGGACGCCTTGGCGGGCTGCGGACTCTTCGCGGGGACGGGCTCGCTCTGCGCCTGCTCGGGCAGCGGGGAGACGCCCTTGGAGTCCTCGTAGTGCTCGGCGAGGTTCATGATGTCGACCAGGAGGGCTTCCTCCTGCTCCAGCATCTTGAGTTTCTCCGCCAGTTCCCGCTGCCTGCGGCGGTTCTCCTGCAGATCCGACGCGGCCTGCTCCACATACCGCGATCGGAGCGTGGCGGCTGATTGGCTGGTCACAACCGTTCACTCCCTCACTCATGGTGACGCTGGCATGGTGTCCACGCCGAAACGTCGTGGTCCCGGCGGCAGCCGTCACCCCTCACCATACGGGAGACACACGAGACGGAAGACACGTTTCCCACCGCGGCGACCCCCTTGCTCGAACACGTGGGCGACGTTGCGACGGCACACCTACGATCGAGGCTCGTCACAGAGCGCGCCAGATGTTGTCGAACGCGGCGTTCTCCACCGCGCGTTGCTGGCGCACCGCTTCCAGCTCCATCACCGCACCGCCGACCGCGGCCAGGACGGCGGTGACCGCGTCGTCCGTGAACTCCGTTCCTTCGTCGCCCGGTTGCTCCTGCTCGCCGATCCCGGCGGCGGAGGCCAGAGCCGCGAGTACCGGCTCGCCCGACGCCTGTCGCTGCGCGGCCTCGCGGGAGGCCGGTGAGTCGAGCGGCACCCGCCGCTCGGACCGCCGACCGCGCGCGCGGGCCGCCGACCCGGTCCGCTCCAACTCGTCGACGTAGGCCGAGGACAGTCCCCGGCCCCGGCGCCACAGCCACTCCTCGACGGACTCGTACGGCTCCTGCCCGACGAGCAGGGCGGCGGCCTCGTCGAGGAGCCGGTCGCCGGTGGGGGAGGAGGCGCCAGGGACGAGGCGGTCGTCCTCGTCCACCGCGACGACCCGCGCCGCCACGAGGTCGAGGAGTTCGGCCCCGGCGAGGGCGAGGGACAGGTCGCCCTGCTCCACCGGGTGGTCCTGCGGTGCGGACAGGGCGACGATCGCGAGGTCGCGTGCGGTGTTCATACGACAAGTCTCCCTCGTTCCCGGCCGAAGACGAGGTGTCACCGCTCAACCCGGTGACCGCGCGCCTGGTCCCGCAACGCGTAGAACCGCATCGGGGAGTTCGGCTCGAAGCCGATCCCGATCGTCCCGGGACGGAACGGCCGAGGGCGGGGCCGGCCTGATGGCCGCCCCCGCCCTCGGTCGGGTGTGCTGGTGCCGTGCTGGTTCAGCCGCGGATGATGTTCTCGGCCTGGGGGCCCTTCTGGCCCTGGGTGACGTCGAAGGAGACCGTCTCGCCCTCGACGAGCTCGCGGTAGCCGTTGCCGGAGATGTTGCTGTAGTGGGCGAACACGTCAGGTCCGCCGCCGCTCTGCTCGATGAAGCCGAAGCCCTTTTCGGAGTTGAACCACTTCACGGTACCGCTGGCCATACTGCTGTCCTTTTACTTGTGCCCGACAGGGTGCCGGGCTGGGATGTCGAGGGCACCGATCGATGATCACGAACGGGCCTGGCACCGTTGTACCCCGACGACGTGTGCACACACCAGCCCTACGGGCTGTTGGGAGGACCGAGAGTGTCGTCGCCGCCGTCCACCCGGGGGTCCAGGTGCGGTGCCAACTCGCCGCCGAAGGGATGACGGTCGGTGGCCGGGCGGGGCCCGCCGGTTATGAATGGAGGTTCTCGACCCAGCCCCGTACACGAAGGAAATCCCATGTCATCTCGGATCCGCCCCGCCCTGGGCGCGGCTGTCGGCGTCTCGCTCCTGCTGGCCGCCCCGGCGGCGTCCGCCGCCTCCGAACCGGCCGAGTACGTCACCGTCGATCCGACCGGACAGGTGGCCGCCGACGGCACCGTGACGCTGTCCGGCACCTACCGCTGTCAGCACAGCACCGGTCTCACCTTCGTCTCCTCCTCCGTGCGGCAGGGCTCGGAGATCAGGCGGTACGGCATCGGCGGGACCTCGGCCGTCTGCGACGGCGCCGAGCACCGCTGGCAGAACAGCGGCAAGGCCCAGCCCGACGCGGTCAAGCCCGGCGCCGCGCACGTCCAGGCCACCATCATGGAGCTGCGGCTGCGCAACGGTCTGCCGCTGCCGTACTTCCACGCGGTACGCGACCAGGACGTGACGCTGAAGACCCGGTGACCGGCTGAGCGGGCGCTCGCCCGGACGTTCACCCGTTCGGCCTAACGGTGACCGTCCGGTCCCGTCTCCTCCCTGCCTGGCCCTTCGCGCCGACGTGCTCCGCCGGGCCGGGCCGCACCGGTTGCCTCGTACCTTTTTGTGGTGTTTTGGTGAGGTGTTGGGGCACTGCGGTAGTGCCGACATCGATGCGGAGGAGCCAGTGATGCTCACCCTCCAAACCACGAGCCTCGAGCTCGACAAGGAAGTCGTCGAAGAGTTGATGGCCCCCTCGGAAGCGCCGGTCAGCGACGCGCCGATCCCCTCGCTTGAGGACGCCGGTGAGGGCGCCGGTGCCCTGCTGCTCGGGCTGGGGCTGCTGCTCTCGCCGAAGGAGCCCAAGGAGCCGAAGGGCCGGTGATCAGCGAATGCTCACGCACCGCCCACAACGGGTCGGCTGAGCGTTTGGCTCGTCGTGTGCTCGACGCCCTGCGGGGCGCCGGGCACACGGCCGTCGTCGCCGGTCACCTGGAGGACGCCGCCGCCCTCACGCCCCAGGAGCAGGTGGCGGCCCTCGGCGCGGTACGCCTCCTGGGCGCGGACGTCCTGGCCCCCTGCCTGCTGACCGGCCGCACCCCGCCCGCCGAGGAGACGGCCGCACTCGCCGCCGCGCTCGACGCGCTCCCCCCGCAGCAGCCGCCCCCCGCCGCACCGCCCACGGGCCCGGAACCGCCCTGGGTGCGGGGATGGATCGACTGGTCCCTGATCACCGTCCTCGCCCGCCTGGACCCGGCATTCGTGCCACCGGCGACGCCCGAGCCCCCGCCGCCCCCGCACTGCGACGCGCCCACCGCGCCCCGGCGCACCCCCGCCACCGTCCACGCCGACGGCACCCGCCAGGGCTGGGTGCCCTGGTCGGTCCTGATGGGACAGCTCGCCCCGCTCGCCCTGCCCGGCCTCGACGGACCGGTGCATCAGGCCGCGCGCTCCGCCGCGACGGGCCTGGCGCGCGGCGCCACCCGCGCCGTGCTGCGCCGCGACTTCCCCACGGCGGCCCGCGTCACCCGCTGGCTGGCCTGGCTGCACGCGGAGAACGTACGGCTGCCGCTCGACCCCGTGCCGCTGACCGAGCACATCGCCCTGCTCGGCGGGGGCGGGCGCGTCGCCCTGGACACCGCCATCGCCCGCCGACTCCTCGACCAGGGGCCCGCATGAGCCACCCGCCCGCCGGTCTCGCCCACACCGTCAGCTCCCGGGCGCTGCACTGGCTGCACGCCAACCGCCACCACGGCGCCCTCTCCGACCTGCCCGACGCCGACCTCAGCGCCGACCGGGGCGCGTACAAGGCGCTGGGCGAGACGGCGCTGGCCGCCTCACTGGTCCTGCGCGGCGGCGCCGCCGGGACGACCGAGCTCAGCCTCGCCCGCGAACTGCTCGCCTACTGCTGGGAGCAGGCGGGCGAGGGATCGCTCCTGTACGAGCGGCTGCTGCGCTATCCGCTGAAGACGGACCCGCTGGAGACGTACGCGCACTTCAACCGTGGCGGCCTGCGCCATGAGGAACTCGACGAACTCCTCGCCCACACCGCCACCCTCACGTCGACACATGCCTCCGAACATGTGCCCAACCGGCGGCTCGGCGTCGCCAACGCCCTGCGCGTGAGCGGCCTCGACCACGGGGCCGGGGCGCCCGACTGGCCGACGCTCACCCGCGCCACCTGGCTCGGTCACACACCCGACCCGTGGCACATCGACTGGCTGACCGCCTACGCCGTCACCCACACCGTCTACCACCTCACGGACTGGGGGCGGCTGCCCACCGGCGTCCCCGACGACCTCACCGACTACCTGCGCCGCTGGCTCCCGGTGTGGACCGACATCTGGTCGGAGGCCGGGCACTGGGACCTGATGGCCGAGCTGATGATCGTCGACATGTGTCTGCCCGGCTCACACGTCGATCCCGCCGACTGGCAGCGGCTGGCGGAGGTCCAGCACGAGGACGGCATGGTGCCCCGCGACGACCAGCCCGTCGACGACGACCCCGCCCAGCGTTTCGACGACCACCAGCACCCCACCATCGTCGCCGTCATCGCCGGGAATTTGGCGCTCACTCGCGCGCTGGAAAACCCGCAGCCGGCCTGATGCGCCCCGACCGGGCCGCACCGCCCCCGGACACCCCCTGGCCCGCGGCGAGCCGGTGCCTGCCGGCGCTGCTGTCGGCGGCACCGGCGGCCAGCACGGTCGCGGTCGGCCTGCACCACGACGGGCGGCGCGCCTTCTACGTGCACGGCCGTACGGCACACCACGACGGGGTACCGGCGCACGAGGCCACCCGCTTCGAGATCGGCTCCCTCACGAAGACCCTCACCGCGCTGCTGCTGGCCGAACAGGCGGCCCGCGGCGAACTGGGCCCCGACGACCCGCTCTCCCGCCACCTGCCCCCCGGCACCGGCCTGCCGCGCGGCGCGGACGCCCTCACCCTGACGCACCTGGCCACGCACACCTCGGGCCTGCCCCGCCTCCCGCCGGGCCTGGTGCGCCGGGCGGTCCCGCACCTGTTCACCAACCCCTACGCGGTCTTCACCCCCGCCGACACCCTGCGCGCGCTGTCCCGCGCCCGCCTGCGCTCCCGGCCGGGCACGCGCGTGCACTACTCGAACTTCGGCGTCGGCGTCCTCGGCCACGCCCTGTGCGGCGCGGCAGGCACACAGGACTACGGCGCCCTGCTCACCGCCCGCGTCCTGCGCCCCCTGGGCCTGCACGACACGGACTGCGCCGCCACCGCTCCCGCCGGTACGGACCAGGTCACCGGCTACTGGCACGGCCGTCCCCGCCCGCCGTTCGCCATCCCCGGGATGCCCGCGGCCGGGGCCGTCCGCTCCAGCGCCCGCGACCTGCTGACGTTCACGGAGGCGCTGCTCGACCCGGCAGGCACCGTACGGGACGACCCTTTGATGCGAGCGGCCCTGCGCGACACCCTCCGGCCGCGTCTCGCCACCCGGCGCGGCGCCCAGCGGACGTCCCTGATCTGGAACATCCGCCCGCAGCGCGACGGCTCCGTCCTCTACCACCACTCGGGTGGCACCCGCGGCTGCACGGCCTTCGCCGGGTTCGACCCGCACCGGCGCGTGGCGGTCGTCGCCCTGGCCAACTGCGCGCCGGGCCACGGGAACGAGCTGATCCAGCGGGCCTACGACACCTTGCGCAGTGCGCTAGGAGGCCTCGCTGAGGGCGGGGTCGGTGCGCCAGACGAGGGCGAGGTCGGACAGTGACACGCCGAGTACCTCGCTGAGGCGGACGATGGTGCCGAACGCGGGCGTCGGCAGCCGGCCGGTCTCGATCTTGCGCAGGGTCTCGGGGGAGATCTCCGCCGCCAGGGCCACTTCGGCGGGGCTGCGTCCGGCGCGGGCGGTGCGCAACGCGGCCCCGAGGCGTCGGCCCGCCTCGATCTGTTCGGGGGCGAGCGGGTGGCGAACCATGCGCCCATGCTAGAGCCGCAGGTGGCGGGGCGGCAACCAGCTCTCTGGTATAAAAATACCCCCACTGCTGGTATAAATATACCTGTCGGCCGCACCGGGGACATCATCGGTTGCACCAGGGAAATCGAGGAACGCAGTGATCGAGCACAAATCCCCCGTAGACATCGAGCGCATGCGCGTGACGGGACAGTTCGTCGGCCAGGTGCTGGCCGAGCTCGCCGACCTCGCCGAGGTCGGGGTCGATCTGCTGGACCTGGAGCAGCACGCGCGCCGCCGCATCAAGGAGCGCGGCGCGACGTCCTGCTACTGGGACTACGAGCCCTCGTTCGGCAAGGGCCCGTTCCGCAACGTGGTGTGCCTGTCGGTCAACGACGCGGTGCTGCACGGACTCCCGCACCGCTACAAGCTGCGCGACGGCGACCTGCTCACCATGGACATGGCGGTGACCGTCGACGGCTGGTCCGCGGACTCGGCCCGCTCCGTCGTCGTCGGCACCCCCTCGGCGGAGGACCTGCGCCTGATCGAGGCCACCGAGACCGCCCTGGACGCCGCGATCGAGGTCGCCCGCCCGGGCAACAAGCTGGGGGACATCTCGGCGGCCATCGGCGCGGTCGCCGCCGCGTACGGCTACCCGGTGAACCTGGAGTTCGGCGGGCACGGCATCGGCCGCACCATGCACGAGGACCCGCACATCCCCAACGACGGCCGCCCCGGCCGGGGTTGGAAGCTGCGGCCGGGCCTGACCATCGCGATCGAGCCGTGGTTCGCCGCCGGCACCGACCGGATCGTCTACGACCCCGACGGCTGGACGATCCGCTCGGCCGACGGTTCGCGCGCCGCCCACTCCGAGCACACGGTCGCGGTCACCGAGTCCGACCCGATCGTCCTGACCCGCATTGACGGGCCAAAAGACGCTTCATAGCCTCCTTGCGTCCGGCTCCCGGCCGGCGCGTACAGAGAGGACGCCGTACGTGAAGGCGTTGAGGCGACACCCCCGGAGCGGGCCGGTCCTCCTGGCCGTAGGGGCCGCGCTCGCGGCGGCGGCCCTGGTGTGCGCCGGGCTGATACCCGGCGACCCCGACGACCGGGCGACGACCGACGCCCGGCCCCGCACCCTGGAGCAGACGAACGCGGCCCTGTCCCGCCACGCGGCGGAGCAGGGCATGGTCCTCCTGGAGAACCACGACGGGGCGCTGCCGCTCGCCGCCTCCGGCACCGTCGCCCTGTTCGGCGTCGGCGCGTACCGCACCGTCAAGGGCGGCACCGGCTCCGGATACGTCAACAACCGCTACACCGTCGACGCCCGCCAGGGCCTGGAGCGGGCCGGATACCGCGTCACCACCGGCGACGCCTACTGGTCGGCCATGACCCGCGCCTACGACAAGGAGTACGGCGGCACACCCGGCCCCTTCGGCCGCAGGGTCGACCACGCCTCCCTGGAGCAGCCCCTCACCGCCGCCACCGTCCGGCCGACGGCGAGGACCGACACCGCCGTCTACGTCCTGGCCCGCAACTCCGGTGAGAACAAGGACCGTTCCGCGGGCAAGGGCGACTACCTGCTCGCCGACACCGAGCGGGCCAACCTCGAACTCCTCGGCCGCACCTACCGGCGCGTCGTCGTGGTCATCAACTCCGGCGGCATCGTCGACACCAGCTTCTACCGGCAGATCAACGCCGGGCTGCGGGACCCGGCCGGGGGCCGGGCGCTGGACGCCATGCTGCTGATGAGCCAGGCCGGACAGGAGAGCGGCAACGCCCTGGCCGGCGTGCTCGACGGAACCGTCACCCCCTCCGGGAAACTCACCGACACCTGGGCGTCCCGGTACCCGGCCTACCCGGCCTCCGCCACCTTCGCGGGCAACGACGGCCGCACCGCGACCGAGGAGTACGGCGAGGGCATCTACGTCGGCTACCGCTACTTCGACTCCTTCTACCGCTCGATCGACCGGAAGAACCCGGCAGGCGTCGTCACCTACCCCTTCGGATTCGGTCGCTCCTACACCGAATTCAGCGTGCGGGCCCGGCAGGTCCGCGCGGACGCCAAGAAGGTGACGGTCCGCGCCGAGGTCACCAACACCGGTCGCCGCCACAGCGGCCGGGAAGTCGTGCAGGTCTACGTCTCCGCCCCGCGGACCGGCGCCGACAAGGCGTACCAGCAGCTCGCCGGGTACGTGAAGACGGACGAGCTGGCCCCCGGCGCCTCGCAGACCGTGACGGTCGACTTCGCCCCCGCCTCGCTGGCGTCCTACGACGTGTCCCACGCCGCCTGGGTCCTCGACGCGGGCGACTACCTGGTCCGGGTCGGCACCTCCTCCCGCGCCACACATGTGGCCGCCCGACTGCACCTGCCCGAGCGAGTCGTCACCGAACGGACCCACCACGAACTGGACGACCAGGGACCGGCCCGCGAACTGTCCGCCGACCCGGCCGACTTCTACACCTACGCCACGGAGAAGAAGGAGATCGCCGCCGCCCGGCGCATCGCCCTCGACCCCCGCTCGTTCCGCACCGCCGACACCTCCTCCCCGTACGAGCAGGACGTCACCGTCGGTCCGGACTCGCCCTATCACGCCCTCGACGGCGCGAAGATCTCCTCCACCACCGTCTATCTCGACCGCGACCAGAAGAACTGGGAGAAGACCGGCGCCCCCTACGCCCCGAAGACCGGCGAACACGTCACGTACGTCGAGACGGACCCCGCCGCCACCCTCTTCGACGTGGCCAAGGGCAGGACATCCATCGAGCGGTTCGTCGCCGGACTCTCCGTCGGCCGACTCGCCGAGCTCGTGGAAGGCACCGACTCGGGAGGCAGCACCCGTTCGGCGGTCGGAGCCGCCGGTTACACCACCGGCGCCCACGAGGACCTGGGCATCCCGAGCATGACCCTCGCCGACGGCCCCGCGGGACTGCGCCTCACCCAGAAGGTCCCCACCACCCCGGCCACGTACCAGTACGGCACGGCCTGGCCGATCGGCACACTGCTCGCGCAGACCTGGGACCGGGACCTCGTCCGCCGGGTCGGCCACGCCGTCGGCAAGGAGATGAACACCTACGGCGTCTCCCTCTGGCTGGCCCCGGGCATGAACGTGCACCGCGACCCGCTGGGCGGCCGCAACTTCGAGTACTACTCCGAGGACCCGCTCGTCTCCGGTCTCACCGCCGCCGCCACGACCCGAGGCGTGCAGAGCAACCCCGGCGTCGGTGTGACCATCAAGCACCTGGCCGCCAACCAGCAGGAGACCGACCGCCTCACCGGCAACTCCGTGGTGAGCGAGCGGACGTTGCGCGAGATCGAGCTCAAGGGGTTCGAGATCGCCGTCGAAGCCGCCCAGCCCATGGCCGTCATGAGCTCGTACAACAAGCTCAACGGCACCTACGCCGCAGGCGACTATGACCTTCTCACCGACGTGCTGCGCGGCGAATGGGGCTTCGAGGGCCTCGTCATGAGCGACTGGGGCGGCGCGCACGGCGCCACCGCCACCATGTACAGCGGCAACGACCTCATCGAGCCCGGCGGCAAACCCTCCGACATCGTCGACGCGACCCTCAGGACCCCGCCCACCCTCGACCTCACCGGCCTGCCCGTCATCACCAGGACCGTCAGGAAGGGCACCGGTTCGACCAGTTACGCCGTCCGGCTCGGCGCACTCACCCTGGCGGCAGGTGGCACCACCACCGTCTCCACGACGGTCGACGCCTCCACCGACCTGTCGGGGACACCGCTGTCCGGCACCACCACGATCGACGCGATCAACAACAGGACCCACACCGCCGACCCCGGACCCACCTCGGTCGACGACGCCTACCGGGCCGTGCGCACCCGGCTCGCGTCCTCCGCCCTCACCCCCGCCCAGAAGGCGGCGATCCGGGTCACCGACGTGCGCCGCGCCTCCGGCACCACCGGCCCGGTCACCGCGTACACCGTCACCCTGACCGGCGACTACCCCGCCGCCACCCGTCACACGATGCGCCTGGGCGACCTCCAGCGCAGCGCCGTCCGTATCCTCACGACGGCGTCCAGGACCTCGGCGTTCGGACAACTCGCCGCGGACCGACACATCCGGGGCATCTCCGTGGGCTCGTACACCAAGCGGTTCAAACACCTCGACCCGGTGGTCACGTTCTCGAAAAGCCGGGTCGTCCGCCCGCCCCGCACACACTGAGGTGGCAAACATCACACTCGCCGACGCCCGTGCAACCTACGCCCGATCTCGCCTGTCTACCGGAAAGAAGGTGCAGCTCCATCACCGAAGATGCCGATGGGCGGGCGAGGCAGGGCGCGTAACGAAGCGCCCAAAAGGGCCTGTTGCGGCGCTGAGCAGGAGGTGGGAGCGGTATCCACCCCTCGGCTCATACTGTACTTTCATGTAATATTCACCTTCTGCTTATACGTACCGCCCAGAGGCGCCTGAAGAAGGCGTCCTTTTGACGCGCTCCAGGTCCAGGGAAGCCCACATGTTTCATGCCCAGAGCACGGTCGCTCCTCGAATAAGCCTTGTCGTCCCGGTGTACAAGGTCCAGGGGTACCTGCGTGCGTGCCTCGACTCGATCCTCGACCAGTCCTTCGCCGACTTCGAGATCGTCGCCGTCGACGACCGCTCCCCGGACGCCTGCGGCCGGATCCTCGACGAGTACGCCGCGCGCGACGAGCGCGTCCGGCCGATCCACCTCGAGGAGAACAAGGGCATCGGCAAGGCGCGCGACCTGGGTGCGCTGCGCGCGCGAGGCGACTACATCTTCTTCCTGGACAGCGACGACACGCTGGCCCCGGGTGCCCTCCAGGCCATCGCCGACCGGCTGGACCTGACGGAGAACCCCGACATCCTGCTGCTCAACCACGTCCGTACGTACTGGACGAACCGGGTGCAGCAGAGCGCCGCCGGGGAACTCCTCGCCGCCGCCGGCACCGAGGTGTTCACCGCCCTGGAGCGGCCCGAGTACCTGACGATGTTCGCCGTCGTGTGGAACCGCGTGTACCGCCGCGAGTTCTACGTCGGCAACGAGTTCACCTTCACCGACGGCATCTACGAAGACGCCCTCATGGTCTACAAGACCATGCTGACCGCCGAGCGCATCGCCTGCCTGGAGCAGGTCTGCGTCGAGTACCGCCAGCGCCGCCAGGGCAACTCCATGCGTACGCCCGGCCAGAAGCACTTCGGCATCTTCGAGCAGTACGCCCGCCTGTTCGCGTTCCTCGACGAGCGCCCGCACCTGGCACCGGTGCGCGGCCTGCTCTTCGAGCGGATGGTCAGCCACTTCCTGTTCACGCTGGTGCGCGAGGACCGGATCCTGCCCAAGGACCGCCCCGACTTCTTCAAGCGCTCCTCGCAGCAGTACAACCGCTTCAAGCCCGCCGGCTTCAAGAAGCCCGAGGGCGTGGCCGGACTGCGGTTCGACCTGGTGGAGCGCGGCTCCTACACCGCCTACGCGGCCGTCCAGTTCGCCGGCTCCACGCGCGGCAAGCTGCGCAAGCGCGCCGCCAAGACGAAGACCGCGCTGGGCAAGAAGGCGTACGACCAGCTCTACCGTATGCACCTGCGGCGCCCCATCGACGAGAACCTCGCCGTCTACAGCGCCTACTGGGACCGCGGCGTGGCCTGCAACCCGGCCGCGATCTACCACAAGGCCAAGGAGCTGGCCCCGCACATCCGCGGCGTGTGGGTCGTACGGCCGAGCGAGGTGCAGAACGTGCCGGAGGGCGTCGACTACGTCGTGACGCGCTCGCCCCGGTACTGGGAGGTCATGGCGCGCGCCAAGTACCTCGTCAACAACGTCAACTTCGCCAACGAGATCATCAAGCGCCCGGGTCAGATCCACCTCCAGACCCACCACGGCACGCCCCTCAAGCAGATGGGCATCGACCAGCAGCGCTTCCCGGCCGCCGCGAAGAACATGAGCTTCCACCAGATGCTCAAGCGCGTCGACCGCTGGGACTACAGCCTCTCCTCCAACCAGCACTCCACGGAGATCTGGGAGCGCGTCTACCCCTGCGCCTTCGAGAACGTCGACTCGGGCTACCCGCGCAACGACGTGTACTTCCAGGCCGGCGCGCAGGACGTCGCCCGCATCCGCGCCGAACTCGGCATCGAGGAGGGCCAGACCGCCCTGCTCTACTGCCCCACGGTGCGCGACTACCAGAAGGGCTTCATCCCCCGCCTGGACCTGGAACGCATGTGCCGCGACCTCGGCCCCGACTTCGTGGTCCTGGTGCGCGCCCACTACTTCTACGGCGCCGACCCGCAGTTGCAGGCGCTCCAGGAGCGCGGCCTGATCAAGGACGTCTCCAAGTACCCGGTGGTCGAGGACCTCTGCCTCGCCGCCGACGCCCTGATCACGGACTACTCGTCGATCATGTTCGACTACGCCTGCCTCGACCGGCCCATCGTCTCCTACGTGGACGACTGGGAGGTCTACAGCAAGGCCCGCGGCGTGTACTTCGACCTGCTGTCGCAGAAGCCGGGGGAGACCCCGGGCGCCACCGCGACCAGCGAGGACGAACTCATCGAGGTCTTCCGCAGCGGCGCCTGGAACGACGAGCGCGCCACGGCCCTGCGCGCCGCGTTCCGCGAGCGCTTCGTGCAGTACGACGACGGCCACGCCGCCGAGCGCGCCGTGCGCACGATCTTCCTGGGCCAGCCGGCGACGCCCGCCGTCATCCCGCTCGACCAGCGCACCCCGGCGCCCACCGCGGCGGTCGCCGCGCGGCTCGTCAGCGGCACGGACCTCGTCGGCGCCTGACACCTCACCTCTCGGCACGGCCCCGCACAGTGCGGGGCCGTGCCGACGCGCACCCACCCACCACTCCACGCCACTCACGGGGAACCACCACACATGCACACCAGGATCACCAAGGCCGTCATCCCTGCCGCGGGTCTCGGCACCCGGTTCCTGCCGGCCACGAAAGCGACTCCCAAGGAGATGCTTCCCGTGGTGGACAAGCCCGCGATCCAGTACGTGGTCGAAGAGGCCGCGTCGGCAGGTCTCGACGACGTCCTGATGATCACGGGTCGCAACAAGCGGGCGCTGGAGGACCACTTCGACCGCAACTACGAGCTGGAGTCGGCCCTCCAGAAGAAGGGCGACGCGGCCCGCCTGACGAAGGTCCAGGAGTCCAGCGACCTGGCGACCATGCACTACGTGCGCCAGGGCGACCCCAAGGGCCTGGGCCACGCCGTGCTCTGCGCGGCCCCGCACGTCGGCGACGAGCCCTTCGCGGTCCTCCTCGGCGACGACCTGATCGACCCGCGCGACCCGCTGCTCGCCCGCATGGTCGAGGTCCAGGAACAGCACGGCGGCAGTGTCGTGGCGCTGATGGAGGTGGACCCCGCGCAGATCCACCTCTACGGCTGTGCCGCCGTCGAGGCCACCGAGGACGGCGACGTCGTCCAGGTCACCGACCTGGTGGAGAAGCCGGACGCGGCCGACGCCCCGTCCCACTACGCCGTCATCGGCCGCTACGTCTTGGACCCGGCCGTCTTCGGCGTGCTGCGCCGGACCGAGCCGGGCCGCGGCGGCGAGATCCAGCTCACCGACGCCCTCCAGCAGCTCGCCGCGGACGAGAAGATCGGCGGCCCGGTGCACGGCGTCGTCTTCAAGGGCCGCCGCTACGACACCGGCGACCGGGGCGACTACCTGCGCGCCATCGTCCAACTCGCCTGTGAGCGTGAGGACTTGGGCCCGGACTTCCGGGTCTGGCTGCGCAGGTACGTCACCGAACAATGCCCTGTATGACACCGAGCCGTCACATCGGCAGGACGGAACCAGGTCAAGTGAACGAATCACAGCAAGGCCAGGACGAACTCTCCTGCCTGCACGACGAGGACGACCCGGAGGCCGGACTCCCCATCGGCCCGCTGGTGTTCTTCATCGTGCTCATGGTGATCGTCCTGTGCGTGGACTGGCCGCGCACCTGAGAGCCACCTGACAACGGGACCGGCCCGAAGCCTTGGAGGCTTCGGGCCGGTCCTGTCTGTCGTGCCGGTGCTGGGAAGGTCAGCGCACGTCGACGTAGTCGGCGGACGAAGTCGCCGTGGACGTCGTGCCGTTGCCCGCGTAGGAGAAGCGCCAGGTGCCGTCGGCCGAGGCGGTGACGGTGGTCTTCACCGCGCCGGACGAGGAGCTGGTCACCGTCTTGACGGTGCTGTAGGTGCTGCTGCCGGCCTTCTTGAACTGGAGCTGCACCTGCTGGCTGCCGTAGCCGTAGTACTTGAGGTACGACCAGCTCACGCGGCTCAGGTTGCCGGAGACCGTGATCGGCTTGCCCTTCGTCACCGGCTCGGGCGAGGCGTTGAACGACGTGATCTGGGCCGCGCGCTTGATCCAGTGGTTCTTGTACGTGACGTTCTCGGCGAGGTCACCGTCCGAACCGACGGCGGCGGCGTACACGTTCCACTTGCCGTTCAGCGCGCTGTCGTACAGCTCCTCGCCAGGAGTGGCGGTCAGCTCCACCTTGCAGGTGGCCGACGTCGCGCTCCAGTGGTCGCAGTCGTACGAGATGTCGTCGCTGTTCGGGACGATGGCCCCGTCGACGCCGGTCTCGCTGTCGAAGTCGGTGCCGTGCCACAGGAACGCCTGGACACCCTCGATGCCCTCGGGGTTGGTGGCCGTCACGTAGACGCTGAACGTCTTCGCCTGCGTGCCACCGACGACGATGTCCTTGTTCCCGTTGACCGTGACCTTGGTGATCTGGATGTCGTCGACGGAACGCGCCGACATCTTGCTCCCGCCCTGGCCGACTGCGAACGACGTGACGTCCGCGACGGGCGAGGGGGTGTCGTCGGCCTGGGCGGCCGGGGCGACGAGTGCGGTGAGAGCCACGGCGCCGGACATCGTCGCGGCGGCCAGGCTGGCACGTATGCGCATAAAAGCGTCCCCAGTTGAGAAA
Organism: Streptomyces sp. NPDC102406; assembly: GCF_044765725.1. Lineage (NCBI taxonomy): Bacteria > Bacillati > Actinomycetota > Actinomycetes > Kitasatosporales > Streptomycetaceae > Streptomyces > Streptomyces sp. NPDC102406. Next base: position 96,009 of record NZ_JBIWKP010000014.1, read on the forward strand.
GTGCTCCCGGTCCCCTGAGGCAGAGGGAGCTGTATCGATCAGATGAGTCTGATGACTCCTGAGGTAGACCTGTGACACGGGTCAACGGTTGTACGCGGCACGAAGTTTTTTCACCGAGCACGCCAACGGGAGAAGGCCCTGGCTGGACGGGGGGGACCAGCCAGGGCCGTACAGGTGTGGCATGCGGAGGGCGGTCGCCTCGCGGCGAAAGGCTCCATGGGGCTTCAGCCGAACGATCTTCCCCATGGGCTGGAGATGAGGCCCGGGGACACTGTCCCCTCCGCAGCCACACTCATCTGAACGATGGGCTGTACAAGGATGTTCCGGCTCCGGGCGCCAATGGGGGTGAAGTAGGACACACCGAACAGTGGGGGTGTTCAGTGCTTCGAGGCCAGGTCCAGGGTCCACCAAGGGCCGCCGGGGCCCTCGGCCCTACCGACACCCGCATGGGTGAAACGGCAGGTCAGGATGAGGTCGCGGTGTGAGGGGCTGTCCATCCACTCGCCGACGACGGCGCGCGCGGAGTCCGCGCCGGCGGCGATGGCCTCGCCCGCGTACGCGGCCCGGTACCCGGCGGCCCGCATCCGCTCCTGCGGGCCGCTCCCGTCCGTGCCGGTGTGGTCCAGACGCTCATGGCGGGCCATGTCGGCGCTGTGCGCCCGCGCGGCCCGGCCGAGCGAGGAGCGCAGCCGCACCGGACGGCACCCCGCCGCGACGCGCCGCCGGTTGACCCCGGCGACCACCTCGGCCGCCACCCCCGCGGCACGGCCGACGCTCGGCCACCCGTCGTCGGCGGGCGGGGGCCACCGCGCCACCTCGTAGGGCGGTGGCCCCGCCCAGGCCGGCTGCGCGCCCGGCAGCAGCACCGCGAGGAGCGCGCCCGTCACGCACACCAGGGACCGGAGCGATGCGACCACAGTCATCCCACCTTCTCGCTTTCCTCGGGTTCCTTTCAGCCTGGAGGGTTCTGGCGCGCTCGCAACTCCGCCGTACCGCTCTGCTCCCCTGCGCCCGGTATGGCCAGTTCCGCTCTGGCGTCCGACACGCCCCTCCGCGACGCTGCCGACGGGGACCCCACACCGGCAAGACATGACAAAAGCGTCCGAAGGAGAGTTGATGAAAGGCAAACTCCGCCACGCGTCGGTGCTCGCGCTGGGGATCGCGACGGCGCTCGTGACGGCGGTCGCCCCCGCCCAGGCGAAGGCCGCCTCCCCGTGGGCCAACTGCCCCGACGGAGCCGTCTGTCTGTACCCCGAGGGGCAGAACCCGGCGCAGAACCCCAGCCAGACCTTCTGGAGCTACGGCGCCCACAACCTGAACGGCCAGTACAACTACCACTGGATCCTCAACAACCAGTACGGCGGCGCCCACGCGAAGCTGTGCAGCGGCTACAACGGAACCGGCACCTGCCACCACGACATGGCCCCGCAGCACGGCTGGTGGACCAACTTCACGCCGGTCAACTCGGTGGTGCTCTACGTGCCGTGACAGCCGCCCCTCGAAGCGGGCCGCTCAGTCCGGGCAGGGTGTTCCGCGAGGTATCTGCAAGGGAGCGGCGAGCCGGTAGGTCCCGGGGTGCGGAGCGTGCAGGCGCACCCAGGTGCCCGCCTGGGTCACACAGCCGTAGCGGTTGAGGTACGCGACGCCCTCCTCGCTGCGCTCCTTCACCGGCTTCGGGCCCGACCGGTCCTGGCCCGCGGGCGCCCGGGACGGCCGGTGCGCGTCGGCCACGACCTCCGGCCGCTCGACCGGCTCGCCCCGGGCGTCGACCAGACCCAGCCAGGGCGAGTACCGCACGCGGACGAGAACGTCCCCGGCGGACTTCATCCGTACTTCGAGCTGGCCCTCGTCCTCGCGGACCGCGGTGGCGGGAGGGTCGACCAGCGGGGTCGCTCCCGCCACCCGGTACAGGCGCCAATGGGGGTCCGACCAGATCTTCTTCAGGTACGGCTGGCCCGCCGCGACAAGCCGTGCCTCCTGCGCGGCGCCGGTGTCGGGCCGGTCGCCGACAGGCAGGACGACGTACCGCACGGCCCACTGCTTCAGCCAGGCCCGATACGTGTGAGCGTCCAGGCTGCCGTCGTAGAACAGCTTGTTGCGGTCGAGGTCGGCCTGCCGGTTCCAGCCCCGCGCCAGGTTGACGTAGGGCACCAGGGCGGCGGCCTCGCGATGGCTGCGCACGGGCACCACCTCGACCCGGCCGCGCCCGGCGTCCCTCGTCTCCAACTGGTGCACCAGGGGCTTGAGATCCTTGCTCCACGCCTCGTCCGGGGTGGTGAGCACCAGGTCGGCCGCGGGCTTTCCGAGCTGCCAGCACGCCAGGGCGGCGAAGGCCAGCCAGACGACGCTCAGGTAGCGCACCCGTACGTGCGCGCGGGTGCGGTTGTACTCGACGGACGCCAGCAGGACGGTGCCGCCGAAGATCAGCGCCAGTCGTTCGACATTGAGGCCGACCTGCGAGGGGAAGGCCATCGTGGCGACCGTCCCGAGCGCGTAGACGATCGAGCCGAGGCGCACCGTGCGCCACTGCGGCGGGCTGAGCACGTACACGAGGGCGCAGCACCCCACGGGCAGGAGGCCGGAGATCCACGGCATCGGCTGGACACCCTGGAAGGGGAAGAGCCACGCGGACACGGCGAGCACGAGCGGGAAGGGAAGGGCGATCGCGTACGCGATGCGGCGCCTTCCCTGGAGCAGCAGCGCGGCCGCGACCACTTCGAGGAACAGGCCGGCGACCGGGCTGCTCGCCGTGGCCAGCACCGAGCAGACCACGACCCAGACGTGCCGCCACTTCGTGCCCAGCAGGCGGGGCGGGCAGGAGAAGACCAGGGCCGTGACAGCGAGCGCGAACATCAGACCGAGGCCGAAGGTGACCCGGCCCGAGGCGGCGTTGCAGACGAGGGCGACGGCCCCCCACAGCGAGGGCAGCAGCGGCCGTCGCACCCCGCCGCACCGGCTGACGATGTGCGCCAGCAACCCCGAGGACACCACCCCGATGACGATCATGGTGGTCCGCACGCCCAGCACGGCCATCACGTACGGGGAGACGAAGCTGTACGAGACCGGGTGGACGCCGCCGTACCAGGTGAGGTTGTAGGCGGAGCCCGGATGACGCCGGGCGAAGTCGGCCCATGCGTCCTGGGCGGCCAGGTCACCACCGCTGTTGGCGAAGAACAGCAGCCAGGCCACATGCAGCACGAGCCCGAGGCAGACGGAGGCCGGGACCGGCCGGAGGAGACGGCGGACCACCGGACGGTCGCGTACGCGCCGCCCGGGCGGCACATCCGCCTGCGGGGCCTTCACCGAAGAAACGCGCCGCGTCGGCTGCGCAGTCGTCACCATGGACTCCCGTCATCTCGCGCGGTCTGTGCGCAGGTCAAGGCCCCCGCGATCCTAGATCGGGGGGCGGGAGCGCCCTCACGCCACCCTGCGTTCACGGCCCCCGATGCGAGGATCTACTCGTTGAACCACTCGGACTTCACCGTCGTACCGAGGCTGTCGCCGTTCCAGGTGAGCCACATCTGATACGTGGTCCAGTTCCCGATGTTGTAGCCCTTCTTGTCACAGCCGGAGTCCCCGCCGTCGGTGACCTCGATCATCTGGGCGTAGCTTCTGTCGATGAGCTGGCCGGTCATCCCGTATCCGTCCGCGGCCGTGTCACAGACCTCGAACATGTCCCCGTCGTCGATGAACGTCATCTTTCCCTTACCGGCCGGAAAGGTGATCGTCTTGTTGGAGACGGCGAGAGCCGGGGATGCCGCAAGGGTCACCACAGCGGCGACCGCCGCGCCCGTCACCGCAATGCGAGCCATGGACCTGATCATTGAAAAACCCTCCCTGATGAGAAACTGCTCCGGAATGGACTAGCTGTGCGGGTCACTCATTGAAGAGCGCCGAGTAGACGGAGGGCCCGCCGCCGTCCCACGCCAACTCCATCTGGTAGCTGCTCGGCCAGTTGTCCACGTTCCAGCCGTCCTTGTCGCAGCCGGCGTCACCTCCGTCCGTGATGATCAGGAGATTCCGCTTGGTGTCCGAGTTCATCAGATAACCGGTCATGCCGTGCCCGTCCGCTTTGGTGTCGCAGACCTCGAACATGTCCCCGTCGTCGTGGAACACCATCTTTCCGCGATTGGGAAGAGTGAGCGTCATGTCGGTGGTGAGGGGATGGACATCCACGGCGAAGGCCGGTGTCGCGACGCCGCCGAGCGTCGCCGCGAGCACCGCACCCACCGCGGCGGCGCGGGAGAAAGAATTGGTCATGATTGTCCCTTGTCTTCGGTTCTGCTATTCGTTGAACCACTCGGAAACCACGGCATCGCCGCCACCGTTCCACCAGAGCCACATCATGTACTTCTCGTCCAGATGATTGCCGACGTTGTAGCCCTTCTTGTCACACCCGGCATCGCCGCCGTCGGTGACCTCGATCATCGTCGGGAATCCGGAAGCGCCATTTCTGAGCTGCCCCGTGACACCGTGGCCGTCGGCCCTCGTGTCACACACCTGGAACATGTCGCCATCGTCGATGTACGTCATGGTGCCCCGGCCATTGGGGAGAGAAATCTTCTTGTTGGTGTCCAAGGCACCGGCGCCCGCTGCCATGGCCGGCGTCGAGACGCCGACGACTATCGCGGCGACTGCCGCACCTGCTACGGCAAGACTGCTGAAATACTTGACCATTGACGTGTCTTTCTGTGGGGAGCCGTCATGTCCGTTGCGCCGCCCGCCGGGCATCACTCGCTGAACGCAGGCGAGGTCACGGACGGCCCGCCGCCGGACCAGGCGAGCTCCATGTAGTAGGACTTGCCCCACGAGATGTCGTAGCCGCCCTTGTCGCAACCGGCGTCACCGCCATCGGTGAGATAGAGGACAGTGGTACTGCCTTCGAGCAACTGGCCTTCGACTCCGTGACCGTCCGCTTTGGTGTCGCAGACCTCGAACATGTCGCCGTCGTCGTGGAAGGTCATGCGCCCGTGGTCATTGCTGATGGTCTTGTTGGTGATACGCGCTTGGACATCACCGGCCATGGCAGGAGCGGACGTTCCGGCGAACACGGCGGCGACCGCGGTACCGGCCACAGCAAGACGCGCGAGAGTCAGGCGCATAGATATCTCTTTTTCTCGTGGAGGACAGCGGAACGGGCGGGGCGTGTTCCGTCGAGTTGCGCCGACCATAGGGCAGCGTGATCTTTCGGTAAACCGGTTTCACCGGGCAGTCACACCGCTGCGATTGGTACGGAGCGTGAGTGAATTGAGGGTTCCTTGAGGTGCCCGACGGGTCGCACGTTCCTTTTTGGGCAATAAGGGGCGGAGGGCTCCGCACGCTCGGTACACACAGCCTTCACAAAGTGATCTACGCCACATGCGGCGGGAGCGCGCTGCCGCGCCGCTCGCGCCGGACGGTCCAGCCGCAGGTCAGCGCACCTGTCGCCGCTCACCGCGTCAGTTCCCCGCGGCGGTGGGGAAGTTGAGGCCGGGAGTGTCCGCCTCACTTCTCGCGCGCGCCCGGCCTGTCGCTGTGGCGCAGATCACTTTGTTGAGGTCATGTCTACTCAGCGTGCCGGGTTGTCCGTCCCTTATTGCCCTAAAAGCAGCTTGCGACCCGATGGGCACCTCAAGGAACCCTCAATTCACTCACACTCCGTGCCAATGCCGCTGGTGTGTCTGCCGCGTGAAACTGGTTTACCGCAAGATCACGCTGCCCTAAGGTCGGCGCGAACGCTGTGCTCCACGAGAAAAGAGAAACCCATGCGTCTGACCCTCGCGCGTCTCGCAGTGGCCGGTTCCGCCGTCGCCGCGGTGTTCGCCGGAACGTCCGCTCCCGCCATGGCCGGCGACGTCCATGTACTCGATACCAATAAGACGATCAGCAATGACCGCGGCTATATGACCTACATCGATGACGGCGACATGTTCGTGGTGTGCGACACGAAGGCCGACGGTCATGGAGTGACCGGCATCGTCCAGACCCCCAAGGCGATTCCTCTGGACAAGCTGGTCATCACCGACGGTGGCGACGCGGGCTGCGACAAGGGCGGCATCGATATCACGAACTCGTCCGACTACCGGATGAAGCTGACGTGGAACGGTGGCGGGCTCTCCGTCTACTCGGAGTGGTTCAACGAGTAAGCCGCGCTGTCCGCCCGCGAATTGCCGACCTGCGAGGAACATCTGTGACATCCGACCGACCGAGCCGCGAGAGGCCGACCGTGCAGCCCTCCGACGATTCCGGGCAGCGGACCCGTGCGACGAAAGCGCGCAGAACTCGCTCCTGGGCGGCGGTCGCCGTCGCCGTGGCACTCGTCGCGGGAGGCGCCGCGCTGGCTCTGCGTCCGGGCGGTGAGGACACGAAGGACCCGCGGGCGCAGCAGGTGCGAGCGCCGAGCACGCCGCGTTTTCAGGCGAGGCCCGGTCAGTCGCCGCCACGGGAACTCATAGCGGCAGGGCGAGTCGCCGTCTCGGGGTACTACACGACGGAGGTCGTGAAGGAGGCGAACGGCGATGCCGTCGGCACCTACAGGTGGAGCCTCTACGACGCCGCCGCCAAGCAGTACCGGACAACGGACTGGGCCTGGGTCGACGTCGCCCCCGGAATGCGGACGGCAGCGGTTCTGGAGCGGGACCTGCCCGTCGACCGGATCGGCCTCCTGGACATGCGCACCGGAAAGATCCGGCGATGGATCGAGGTGGACGAGAAGGTCGGCGGCGTCCGGTTCTCGCCCGACGGGAAGCGTCTGGTGGCCACCACCTACAGCCGCAACCCCGACGGCCTCTTCAAGGACGCGTCGTACCGGCTGAACGGCAAAAAGGTCCCGGGGCCGAAGCCGAGCCGCACCGGGTTCCACGTCATCGACGTCGAGACGGGCACCGCGCGTTTCGCCGCCCTGCCGCCGAGGAAGGACCAGCCCGGCGCCTTCGCGGGAGCCGGCCGCCATGACCTCGCCTGGAGTTCCGACGGACGGCTGCTCTGGGAACCCGCGGCCAACAAGACCGGCAAGGCGTACTACGACGAGCACGCGAAGGCGAGTCCCGTTCCCGGACGCGAGGCCTCGTTGCCCTTGGGGGGCGGCGTTCTGTCCCCGGACGGAGCGCACATGACCGGCGATTTCGCGGGCGAGGACGGGAAAATCACCTCCGAGGTCCTCGACGCGAGAACCGGGAAGCGGTCCGCGCTCGTGCCCGCGCAACAACTCCTCGCCTGGGCGGACGACAGCCACCTCATCGCGTGGAGGTGCGACCCCGACCGGTGCGAGCCGGGAAAGGGCGAATTCCGTAACCAGCTTCTCCTGGTGGGCCTCCACGGGGAGAAGCCGATCCCGCTCTCCGGTTTCCGGCAGCCGAAACTCCGCGACAAGGACCGGTGGAACCCGGTGCTGACCGAGCGCTGAGAGAAATGCGGCCTCTCGCGGCGGGCGCGATCCGGGGCGAACCGGGAACCCGCCCCGCCGCGCCCGCCCCGCCCTACGCCCGCAGCGCGTAGAAGATGAGGTCGCGGGTGTCGGCCCAGCGCCTGACCAGTTCGGACCGGCGGTCGAGCCGGGCGGAGATGTGCTGGGTGCCGAAGAAGGCGGCGATCAGGGTGTGCGCCCCGGCGTCCGGGGTGATGCCCTCGCGCAGTTCCCCGGCTTCCCGCGCCTCCGCCAGCAACTGCCGCAGCAGTTCGATCCAGCCGATGTAGGGCGTGGGGAGTGTGCCGGGAGGCAGCGGCTGTTCCATCTGGAGCCGTGCGCCTCCCCGCACGATCGGGTCGTCCCGGAAGGTGGCCGCCGTCTGGTCGAGCAGGTCGATCAGGGTGTCCATGGGGCCGAGCCCCTTGCTCTGCGAGGCCTCCAGCAGGAGGGGCCAGCGGGCGTAGTGGGCCTCGACGACCGCGATGGTGAGCGCTTCCTTGGTGGGGTAGTGGAAGTAGACCGCGCCCTTGGTCATGCCCACCTCGTCGGCGACGTCCTTGATGGACGTGCCCGCGTAGCCGCGCCGGTCGAACAGGCCCGCCGCCGCCTCCAGGACCTGGAGGCGGGTCTGGACGGCCCGCTCCTGGTGCAGCTCGGGGCTGCGTCCGGCCCGCGCCGTCTCGCCTTTGGAGCGTTCGTGCTCGGGGAACGTCGCCCGGCTGCTCCTGCGCTCCTTGTTGCCCGCTGCATTCACTGTCGTGAGCCTCCTCGCAGCTCGTACCGTCTGGGCGGGTCAGTGCTGCCCAGCTCCGAACCGCCATTGCAATATACCTTCTCGTAGGTATATTTTCGACCCGCCAGGTGGTCGGTGACCGGGGGGACTTCCAGGTCACCAGCTTCTTTCAGGGAGGGGAAAGACGTGCACGACCTTGCCATACGACCCGGTTCCGCGCCGTTCGCCGAAGGTTCCGCCGAGGTTCATGTCCCGCGGACGATGGTGCACAAGACGGTGGACCACGAGGTGCTGCTGGCGTCCGCCGCCCGCCTCACCGAGGACCGGTTCGCCGTACGGCTGCGCTGGCCCGAGGCGCATCTGCTCCACCACCGCCGCGCCGACGGCACCCGCGACTCCCTGGTCGTCGCGGAAACGATGCGGCAGGCCGGGATCTACCTCTCGCACCGTTTCCACGACGTGCCCGCCGACTACGCGTTCGTCCTGCACCGCTTCGACTTCCGGCTGACCGAGCCGGTCCGGGACCGCGGGGCGGGCGCCGACGCCGTCCTCGACATCCAGGTGCGTCGCGAGCCGGGCAACCCGAGGCGTTTTCGGATGGCGTCCGTGGCGTGGCTGGAGATCGGCGGCCGACGCGTCGGCCGGGCGACCATGGAGTGGGACGCGTTCGCGCCCCGCCAGTACGCCATCATCCGGCGCCGGGGCGGCACCCCGGACGTCGAGCGCACCACCGCACCGGCGGCCGGGCACCGTCCGCTGCCCGCCGCGCTCGTGGGCCGGGACCGGGCCGACGCCGTCCTGCTCGCCGAGGGCCCGGCCACGGCGCAGGGCTGGCGGCTGCTGATGGACACCGGGCACCCCGCCCTGTTCGACCACGCCAGCGACCACGTCCCGGGCATGGTGATGGTCGAGGCGTTCCGCCAGGCCGTCCTCGCCCGGACGACGCCGCTCTCCCCGAGCTGGACGATCCGTCACATGGACACGTCCTTCCACTCGTTCGGCGAGCTCGGCCTTCCCGTCACCATCACCGCCGAGCCCGCCGGGCAGGACACGTTCCAGCTCGTCGCCCGCCAGGGCGCGCAGCCGCTGGCCTCGGCCCGTGTCGCCGGACGTGCCGACGAGACCGGCCTGGTGCCCGTCCTGGCGGGTGCTGCCGGATGCTGAGCGATCTGCGCCGCACGCTGAGCGCCGCCCGCGAGGACCACGCCCTGGTCGAGGAGGGGCGCCGGCTGACCGACCGGGTCGCCGAGGCCCTGGTCGCCGACGGCTTCGCGCGCCACTTCGTCCCCGAACGCTGGGACGGCTGCGCCGGTACGTTCACCGCGCTGCTCGACGCGGTCTCCAGCGTGGCGGAGACCTGCGCGTCCACCGCGTGGTGCGCCTCCCTCTACGCCGCTCACGGCCGCCTCGCCTCCTACCTGCCCGAAGAGGGGCAGCGCGCACTGTGGGGCGGCACCCCGGACGTGTGCGTGGCCGCCTCCGTGGTGCCGCCGCAGGGCAGGGCCGAGCGGGTCGACGGCGGCTGGCGGATCTCCGGCGAATGGACCATGGCCAGCGGCGTCGACCACGCGGACTGGGTGCTGCTCGCCTCCTGGGCCGAGGGGCCCGCGGGCGAGGCGCGCGAGAACCGGGTCTTCGCCGTCCCGCGCCCGGACGTCAAGGTGCGGGACACCTGGCACCCGGTCGGCCTGCGGGGGACCGGCAGCAACACGGTGGAGGCCGAGGTGTTCGTCCCCGGCCACCTCTCCTTCACCGTTCGCGACCTCGCCCGGGCGCAGCCGCACGCGGCCCGTTGCCACACCGTGCCGTTCCCGCTGGTGGCCGGGCTGATCTTCGCGGCGCCCGTCCTCGGAGCCGCCGAGTCGACCCTGCGCCACTGGTGGAGCCAGCAGTGCCTGCGGACCCGCCCCGACGGCAGCACGGCAGCCCAACAGCCCTCGCAGCAGAGGGTGTTGGCGAAGGCGTCGGCGCACATCCAGTCCGCCAGGCTGCTCCTGGAGCGGGCCGCGCAGCGGGCCGACACCGCGCCGATCACCCCGCTCCTCGTCGCCGAGAACCAGCGCGACGTCGCCGCGGCCGTGGAGCTGTGCGGCACGGCGGCCGACGAGATGCTGCACTCCGCCGGCGCGCGGGCCCTGGACGACACCAACCCCTTGCAGCGCGCCTGGCGGGACATCACGGCGGCGCGCGCCCACGGCACCCTCAACTTCGAGACGGCCGCGGCCACCTACGCCCAGGCCCGGCTCGCCGCCCAGGCGGCGGAGCCCGAAGGAGCCCGATGATGCGCCGCATCGCGTTCTTCGACGTCGACGAGACGCTGCTGGCCGAGAAGAGCATGATCAGCTTCTGGCACCACTGGACCGCCCAGCTCGCCGAGGAGGGGCGGACACCGGGCGCGCTGCGCACCGCCGGGGCGGACCGGGAGACGCTGAACCGCGCCTACTTCACGCACTTCGCGGGCGTCCACCGGGTCGTGCTCCAGGAGTCCGCCCGCCGCTGGTACGCCCAGTACCGGCGCGGCCGGCGGGCCTATCTGCCCGACACCCTGCACCGCCTGCACCGCCACCGCTCGGACGGTGACGAGATCGCCCTGGTCACCGGCTCGGGCCGACTGCTTGTCCAGCCGGTCGCCGACGACCTCGGCGCGCACCACGTGCTCGCCACCGAGCAGGTGAGCGACGTGACGGGCAGGCTCACCGGCGAGGTGACCCGCTCCATGATCGGTGAGGCCAAGAGGGAGGCGATGACCGCGCTGCTGCGGCGCCTCGGCGTCCGCGCCCAGGACTGCTACGCCTACGGCGACCACAGCACGGACCTGTCGATGCTGAACGCGGTGGGCCATCCCGTCGTGGTCGGCGACGACCCGGTCCTCACCGCCCACGGCCTGGCGCACGACTGGCAGTTCCTGTCGAGGACCCCCGGTCCCCGCCTCGCCCCGGCCGAGGTGATGCGCGTCGGCTGACCGGTCTGGCCCCGGAGGCCCATGTGGCCCCTGTGGGCCAGACTCATCGGCAGAAAAAATACCTTCGGGAGGGTATTTTGTTGGCATGCAGCATTCACCGCCCCGGTGCGGCACGTCGGACACGGGAACGAGAGGTCCGTGATGAGCCAGCCACGCGCCCAGCGCACGCGCCGACGGCTCCTGCGCGCCGCCGCCCAGGAGTTCGCCACCCTCGGCTACTCCGGGGCCCGGCTGACGGACGTGGTCGACCGGATCGGCATGACCAAAGGCGCCCTGTACGGGCACTTCACCTCCAAGCAGGACCTGGCCACCGCCGTCCGCGACGAAGCCATGTGCCGCTGGGAGACCCTCCGGCGAGAGGTGGCCGCGACCTGCCCCGACGCCCTCGGACGGCTCCGGGCGCTGGCCGAGCGGCTGGTGCGCTACATGGAGCGCGACCCGCACTTCCGCGCCGCGATCAGGTTCGCCTCGGACGGGCGACCCGGACCGGGGGAGCGGGACCTGCTCGCCGCGGTCGCGGCCCATCTCGCCGCCCTGGCACGGCAGGCGGAGGACGACGGACAACTGACGTCGGCCCTGCCCGCCCGCACCTTCGCCGACCTGCTCGTCGCCACCGTCTTCGCCGGCGAGCAGTCGGGCTCCGACCGGCGCACCCGGCTCAGCGGACTCTGGGACCTGCTGGACCACACCCGATGACCCAGGACCGCTCCCCCACCCCCCGTAACGACGCGCCTCACCCCACCGGCGCGGAAAGGCAGCGGACGGTATGAGCGCCCCCACCCTAGGACCTCAGGCCCTGCGACTGTTCGAGTACGCCTCGACACGCAGCAACTGGTCCCTGCGCAGCGCCTGCGAGCAACTCGACGCCACCGCGGACGAGTTGGAGCCGGCCCGCCAGGAACTCATCCGCCTCGGCCTGCTCATCGAGGCCGCGGACGACCCCGCGGGCGGCGAACCCACCGCCCGCGCCACCGCACCCGAGGCCGCCCTGCTGCGCCTGCTCACCTCGCAGGAGACGGCGGCGGCACGGCTGACCGAGGAGATCCGCAGCACCCGCGAACAGATCGACGCGATGCGCGAGGCGTTCCTGCCCCTGCACGCCGCGCGCAGCAGCGGCCTCGACAGCGAGGTCGTCACCGACCCCGACCGGATCGCCCGCGTCCTCGGCGACACCGCCGACATCGCGACCTCCGAGATCCTGAGCATGCACCCCGGCCCCGTGATGGCACCGGAGATCCTGGCCGAGGGGCTGCGGCGGGACCGGCGCGTCCTCGACCGCGGGGTCACCATGCGCAGCATCCACCTGCGGCCCATGACCCGCATCATCCACTCGATGAACCACCTCCAGGAACTCCAGGCGGCCGGGGCGCAGGTACGTATCGCCCACATCGTCCCGTTCCGGTTCATCCTCGTCGACCGCGTGCAGGCCCTGGTGCCCGCGCTGCACACCAACTCCAGGAACGCGATGATGGTGCTGCGCGGCGAGGCCGTCACCGCCCTGCTGGTCAAGGTGTTCGAGATGTGCTGGGCCTCCGCCGCGCCGCTGGCCGTCGCCGGGGGCGCCCCCGAGACCGGCCTCAGCTCCCAGCAGTTGTGGGTGCTGCGCCTGATGGCCACCGGCCGCAAGGACGAGGCGATAGCCCGCGAACTGGGCGTCTCCGTACGCACGTTGCGCCGTGTCATGGCCGATCTGATGGCGCGGCTCGGCGTGGAGAGCCGCTTCCAGGCCGGTATCACCGCGGCGAAGATGGGGCTCCTCGACCAGAGCACATCCGGCGAACCCGGCTGAGCGAGCCTGCCCGGGGGTGCGAGGGCAGGCTCTGACCGCAACCGGACACGCCGCACGGTGCCGTGCCACGGGCCTGGCGACGTCACGGGCACACTGGCCATGATGAGGCTCCGCCACGGCAGCCTCAGGAGCCCACGTGTTCGACCCCGCACTCCTTCGATCCCTCACCGGGACGCCGCTGCGCGTCGAGTGCGACATCCTGCGCGCCCAGCCGCTCCACCCGGTCTCATGGCCCGGCGCCTGGTCCGTCGTACGGATCACCGCGCGCAACGCCGGCAGCACCGGACGGGGCGAGGCGACCCTGCGCCCCGGCGTCGCCGCCCACCGGCCCACCGCCCTGCGCTCCCAACTGGCCGGGGCCCACCCCGCGCTGCTCAGGATGGTCAGCCCCACCGAACTGCCCGCGCTGCTCCCGGCCGGCCCGCTGCGCAGCGCGATGGACACCGCGCTGTGGGACCTGCTCGCCAAACGCACGGGACAGCCCGTGTGGGACCTCGTCGGAGCCCCGCGGCCCCGGGCCGTACCGCTCGTCCACACCGTCGAACGAGGTGAACCGGGCGCGCTGGAGAGCGAGTTGGAACGCAGCGCGGACTTCGACGGGCTACGCGTGAAGCTCGGCGCCGGGGCAGTCGAGGACGACCTCGCCCGGCTCACCGCGGTACGCCGACACCGCCCCGACGCCTGGCTGATGGCCGCCGCCGACGGGAGCTGGGACGTCGACCGGCTGCGCGTCATGCTGCCCGTCCTGCACGACCACGGGGTACGACTCCTCGAACAGCCCCTGCCGGAAGCCGAGTCGGGCGTCCTGTGCACCCTGCGCCGCCCGTTCCCGATCATCACCAGGACGGCGTACGGGGACGACCGCGACATGGGCCGGCTGGTCTCCCGCTACGACGGGATACGCCTCACGCTGGACGCCGTGGGCGGACTCACCACCGCGCTGCGCCTGATGGAACAGGCCGACCAGCTCGGCCTGCTGGTGCTCCTCGGCTCACCACCGGCGACCCCGCGCTCCTGGGCCGCGGCGCTCCAGGCCGCGCCGGGCGCCCACTACGTGAACTACACGCCAGGACTCACCCTGCGCGACGGCGCCGACCCGGTGCGCCCGACGGACGGGGCGCTCGCCCCCATGCCCGCGCCACTGTGGGGCTGAGCCTCCGCCCAGCCCCGGTGCGCGCTCCTCGAGGACGGGCTCTCAGCCCCAGATCAGGTCACCGGGAGCGGACGCCGCCGCGCTCGTGTGCGCCTGCGCGCCGGGGGCGGACTGCGCGGCGGAGATCGCGCCCGCCGACAGCGCGGCGACGGCGGCGACCCCGGCGACGAGGCGGACCAGCTTGGTGGTGACGCCTGCGGTGTTCGGGCGGGACATACGCATGGCAACAATCCTTCTTCCGGTACGGGGGGGAAAAGTGAGAGGCGGCGCCTTCGTTGAAAACTCTCGCATTCCACCTCCACCTTTGGGTAATGGTTGATCTGACCCAACTGTGCCTGGCCGCGACATGCCACCGGCGCTGTATCTCCTGTTCAAGGTTTTCCGCGGGACCCATCCGGGACATGGCCCTTCTCGGCCACCGCCGCACCCCCTGACACCCGCTCAACCCCGCCTAGCGTCAGCAGAGTTCAGCCGCGCGAGCGGCGCCGTACAGGAAAGGGACGCGATGTCAGGGACAGCGGAATCACGCCGGGTATCGATTTTCGACACCACGCTCCGGGACGGCGAACAAGCCCCCGCGAACGCGATGGACCCACAGCAGAAACTCGACATGGCCCTGCGTATAGAAGCCCTCGGCGCGGATTACATCGAAGCCGGATTTCCCGCTTCCTCGCCCAGTGAGTTCGAGGCCACCGAGCTGATATCCAGAAAGCTCACGTCGGCCAGGTTCACCACCTTCTGCCGGGCGGTGCGCGCCGATGTCGACACCGCCGTGGCGGCCGGCGGCACCGACCGCCACCAGGTGCAGGTCATGGCCACCGGCAGCGACATGCACCTGAAGCACAAGCGGGGCATCAGCCGCGCGCAGGCCGTCGAGGAGGTGGCCGACACCGTCGCCCATGCCCGCGCCCTGGGTGTGGAAGAGGTGTCCGTGGGCATCGAGGACGCCAGCCGCGGCGAGGAGGAACTGCTGCGCGCCCTGGTGACCGGCGCCGTCGAGGCGGGCGCCACCTGCTTCGCGGTCGCCGACACCTCCGGCTGCAACCTGCCGCAGGAGTACGCCGCGCTCATCTCCGCCTTCCGCTCCTGGGTGCCCGACACGGTCCGTATCGCCACCCACTGCCACGACGACTTCGGCCTGTCGCTCGCCAACGCCGTCGCCGGTCTCCAGGCGGGCGCCGACGAGGTGCAGGCGACCCTCGGCGGCATCGGCGAACGGGCCGGCAACACCCCCCTGGAGGAGCTGGCCGCACTGCTGTCGTACAAGGGCGACGTCCTCGGCCTGCACACGGACATCGACGTGTCCGCCATGTACGAGGCGTACACCGCGCTGCGCGGCCACATCGGCCTGGAGGAGCCCCGCAACAAGGCGATCTTCGGGACGTACGCCTTCGGCACCGCGGCCGGGATCCACCAGCAGGGCATGCTGCGCAACCCGGCCACCTACGAGTACGTGGAGCCCGCGCGGTTCGGCCGTGAGCGCTCCCTGCTGATCGGCCGGCACTCGGGGCGGGCCGTGCTGCGGCACATCCTCGACGAGCTGCGCATCGAGGTGAGCGGCGAGGAACTGGCCGAGCTGTACCGGGTGCACATCGCCGAACGCACGGGCGGTGACTGCGAGGACATCTCCGTCCTCAAGGAGCGTCTGGCCCGGGAACTCCTGGACCAGCCGCTCGCCGCCGCCTGACCGAGCGGACGGCCGGGACCGGTCACACGGCCGGTCCCGGCCGCCGCCGTGGCACACACGCGTGAGGAACACAGGAGAGCGGCAATGGAGTTGACCGTACGCAACGCCGACGACGGACGGATCCTGCTGTGCGCGGCGGAGCCGGCCGAGGTGTCCGTCCTGCTGGCGGACGCCGACCCGGTGTCCCGGCACGTCCTGGCCGGTGCCCTCGACGGCGCCGACCGGATCACGGTCGTGGGCACGGCCGACAGCGCACGGCCGCTGCACCACTGGCCGCTGAGCGAGGCCGACGTCGTCGTGCTCGCGGGGCTGGCCGCGCCCCGGCCCGCGCCGGTGGTCACCGAGCTGCTGCACAAGGGGGCGCGGGTCGTGCTGCTCGACACCCGGTGGACGGGGGCGTCGCTGGCGGCCGCGTTGTCCGCGGGCTGCGCCGGCGCCCTGATCAAGAACCACGAGGTGGGCCGGCTCGCCGCGGCGGTCCGGGCGGTGGCGGCCGGGCACACGGTCGTGTCACCGCAGTTGGTGGGGTTGTGGCCGTCGGCGCACCGGCCCGAACGGCCCCCGCGCCCGCCGCGCCAGGACCGTTCCGCGGGCCTGCGGCTGCGGGAGCTGACCGAGCGGGAACGCGCGGTCCTGACCTGTCTGGCCGAGGGTCTTTCCACCAGGGAGACGGCCGGGCGCCTGAAGGTCACCGCGGCCACGGTCAAGAGCCACGTCTCGCACGCGCTGGCCAAACTCGCCGTCCGCAACCGCCTGGAGGCGGTCCTGCTCATGCGCCAGGCGCTCGACGAGGACCTGCCTCCCTGGCTGTGACCGCCACCGCCGTGCGCGGTGCCACCGTGCGGGGCGCCCCGGGGGGGGCGCCCCGCACGGCGCGTACGGTCCGGCCGACGGCGGCCGGGGAAGGGGGGTGCCGCCGGCCGGAGATCAGTCGCCGACCCGGCCGCGCACCCCGTCGAGCCAGCGGTCCGCGTGGCGCTCGGCGGCTGCCTCGTCGCGGAACGCGTACGTCTTCAGGAGCCAGCGCTGACGGGCCGCCGCCGCGTCGTTGATCTCCATCTTGTCGCGGCTGTGCAGGCCGTCCTGGTTGGCGAAGGTGAACAGGTCGCCGGTGCGGATGCGGTGGCGGGTCTTGTCCGCGCGCACGATGGCGTTCTTCAGCGCGAGCAGCGCGTCCTTCGCCGCCACGGGGGCGTCCGGCGCGGCGGTCGTGCAGGTGTCCAGGTAGCGGAAGCTGTGGTGGTTCTCCAGGATCGGGTGGACCTCGGAGACCGTCAGGGACGTGTTGTTGTCCCGCGAGAAGACGTCGAACGGCGTGATGAACTGCGCCGTGCGCAGCTCGGCCTGCTCCTCGTCGCTGAGGTGCGCGAGCAGGTCGCGCCCGTCCACGAACCCGGTGTAGATGAACTCGCCCTCGGGGCAGTGCATGCCGAGCAGCGAGATGAAGTCGGCGCGGACCGGGTGGGCGGTGCGGTCGTTGTGGTAGACGAGCTCGCTGTCGCTGAAGCCGGTCTGCATGCCGCTGTAGCGGTTGATGGCGACGACGTCGGTGAAGAAGTCGCCGTTGAAGCGGGTCGCGTAGGACAGCAGCGGCGTCTGCACCAGTTGGGCGAACAGTTCGAGGAAGGCCTCGCCGACGAACGTCTTCTTCTTCGCGTGCTTGTCGGCGACCGGGTCGTCGAGGTCCAGGAGCGGGATCTCCGCGTCGAGCGGGCAGTTGCGCAGCACGTGCGCGTCGGAGGCGCCGCTGGAGCGGTCCGCGTGGATCCGGGCGCAGATGTCGGTGAAGAAGGCGGGCACCTCACCACGGGCGATCACATCGCCGACAGCCCGGGAGAAGCCCTCGTAGTCCTCGTACGGGTTCTTGGCCACGGACTCGAGCACGGCCGTCAACTGCTCGCGCTCGGGATCGGAGAGTACGTAGATGGGTTCCATGCCGCGATCCTCACGGCCCGGCCGCCGCGCACGCATCGGCTGTCGGAGGAGCCGCCCGCGGCGCCCCTACACCATCGGCGAGGCACGCCTCCGCCAAAGTGGAGCCGCCCGCCGCTATCCCGCCAGTTCCAGTCCGAGCGCCTCGCGCAGCCCGGTGGCGCCCTCGTCCGTCAGATGGACGACCCGGGGGCTCACACCCCAGCGCACCCAGCCCAGCGCGAACAGCCGGTCGGTGAGCGCCGCGCCGAGCCCGCCGGCCAGGTGGTGCTGCTGCTCGCTCCAGTCGACGCAGTACAGGACGGCGGGGCGGCGCGGCGGCAGCCGCCGGGTGTCCACGCCGAGCGCGGCGAGCTGCCGGTGCCCGTCGTCGGTGATCCGGTACTGGAGGTCGCGTCCGTAGGACGAGGGGCGGTCGCGGACCGCCTCCTGGGGGCGGTGGATGCCGTCGTGCCCGCTGAGCACGCCGCGTTCGAGCAGCGCCCGCATGACCGCGACGCCGAGCTGTCCTGCCAGGTGGTCGTAGCAGGTGCGGGAGCGGTGGAGGGCGTTGGTGCGGCTGCTCTGCTTCAGGGAGGTGATGGGCAGCGGCGGGGCGATCAGGGCGAGGGACTCCAGGGCGGCGCTCACGTCCGGCCCGGCCAGCCGGTAGTAGCGGTGGCGGCCCTGTCGCTCGACGGTGACGAACTCGCCCTCCACGAGCTTGGCCAGGTGCACACTGGCCGTGGCCGCGCTGATCCCGGCCTCGCCCGCGAGGGCGCCCGCGGGCAGCGCGCGGCCGTCGGCCAGGCATTTGAGGATGCGGGCCCGCGAGGGGTCGGCGATCAGGGCGGCGGCCCGCGCGATGTCGGTCTGGTGCTTGAGCGGCTCGCCCTCCCGCGACGCGGGGGAGAGGGGCTGGGGGCGGGATGAGGCCGGTCCACGGCTCGCGTTCGGCATGATCCCAGCCTATGACAACGACACTTCGTCGCGCAGCGAAACATCTGGCGCCGAAGCTCGTTCCATGACCACCACGGAGATCAACCCCAGCCCCCGCCCCGCGGCCCCGCCGCAGGCCACCACCCCCGCCGGCGACCGCAAGCCCCCCCTCGCGCTCGGCCCGCTGATCGCACTCAGCCTCGGCTACTTCCTCGTGATGCTCGACGTCACCGTCGTCAACGTCGCCATCCCCGACATCCGCACCTCCCTCGACACCGGCGCCTCCGCGATGCAGTGGATCGTCGACGGCTACAGCACCGTCTTCGCCGGCCTCCTGCTGCTCGGCGGCGGACTCGCCGACCGCCTCGGCCACCGCCGGATGTTCCTGACCGGCCTCGGCGTCTTCACCGCCGCCTCCCTGGCCTGCGGCTTCGCCGCCTCTCCCGGCGTCCTGATCGCCGGACGGCTCGGCCAGGGCGCGGGCGCCGCACTCCTCGTACCCGCCTCGCTCGCCCTGCTCCAGGTCACCTACCCCGACCGCGCCCTGCGCGCCCGGGCCATCGCCATCTGGGGTGCGGTCGCCTCCGTCGCCTTCGGCGCGGGCCCCGCCGTCGGCGGACTGCTCGTCTCCGGGTTCGACTGGCGCTCGGTGTTCTGGCTGAACCTGCCGGTCGGCGCCCTGGCCGTCTTCCTCACGCTGCGCCACGTCCCCGTCTCCCCGCGCAAGACGAACGCCCGCCGGATGGACCCCCTCGGCCAGATCCTCGGCATCGTCGGCCTCGTCGCCCTGGCCGGCGGACTCAACGAGGCCGGCTCCCACGGCTGGACGTCCCCGCTGGTCCTGACCGCTTTCGGCCTGGGCACCGCCGCGCTCATCGCCTTCGCACTGGTCGAGCGCACCCTCGAAGCACGCGAGGCGACCGGCCGCACCGAGCGCGCCCCGCTGCTGCCGCCGTCCCTGTTCCGCTCCGGCGCCTTCACCTCGACCGCCGCCATCGGCCTGCTGATCAGCCTCGGCTACTACGGCATGCTGTTCCTGACCACCCTGTACTTCCAGCAGGAGCGCGGCTACAGCGTCCTGGCCACCGGCCTCGCCCTGCTGCCGTCGGTCTGCATGGGCCTGATCGCCGCCCCGCTGTTCAGCCGGGTCGCCGCCCGCACCGGCCCCTACGTCCCGATGGCCGCGGGCCTCGCCCTCGGCACCACCGGATTCCTCGCCTGGGTCCTCGCCGGCCCGCACACCCCCTACCCGGTCCTGCTGTTCGCCCTGGTCGCCACCGGGCTCGGCCAGACGATGACCGCGCTGGCCGCCACCGCCGCCATCATCGAGGCCGCCCCCGCCTCCGGCGCCGGTATCGCCTCCGCCGTCTTCAACGTCTCCCGGCAGGTCGGCAGCGCCGTCGGCGTGGCCCTCTTCGGTACGTTCGTCGCCGCCTCCGACACCTTCACCTCCGGTCTGCGCCTGTCCGCCGGGATCGCCGCCGCGGCCTTCGCCACCGGCACCCTCCTCGCCCTGTCGGTCCGGCGCCGCTCCGCCCAGCGAAATGCCTGATCGGAGGGGATCGGAAATCCTGATCAGGCAGCCCGCACAAGCCTTGGCCGCCCCCGGCGGCCAGTGGATAGAGTGCCGCCATGTCGAGTGCGGAACGCCTGATCGAAGCCACCCGGGAACTGCTGTGGGAGCGCGGCTACGCCGGCACCAGCCCCAAGGCCATCCAGGCACGCTCCGGTGTCGGGGTGGGCAGCATGTACCACCACTTCGACGGCAAGGCGGGGCTCGCCCTGACCGCCATGCGGCGCAGCGCGCACGACCTCAAGGAAGCGGCCGAGGCACACTTCTCGGGCCCCGGCACCGCCGGGACACGTATCGCCTCCTACCTCCGGCGCGAACGCGACGTGCTGCGCGGCTGCCCCATCGGGCGCCTGACGATGGACGCCGATGTCATCGGCAACGAGGACCTGCGGGCCCCGCTGGACGAGGTGTTCGCCTGGCTGCGGGGCCGCCTCGCCGACCTCGTCGCCGAGGGGCAGGAGAACGGCGAGTTCGCCGCGGACCTCGACCCGCAGGCCGTCGGCGCGATGCTCGCCGCCGTCGTGCAGGGCGGCTACGTGATGGCCCGCTCCGCGGACAACGCGGAACCCTTCGACGCCGCGGCCCGCGGCGCCCTGTCCGTGCTCGGCCTGCGGATCCCGCAGCACGCGTAGGGCCCCGAGCGTCTCCACCCGGGGCCCCTGCCTCACACGTGTCTCCCGGCGGCTACCCCCGCTCGGCCAGCGCCCGGCCGATCCGCTCGAACGCCGCCCGCAGGACCCGCGGCGACGTCGCGAACGACAGCCGGACGTAGCCCTCGCCGCCCGGCCCGAAGGCCGACCCCGGCATCAGCGCGACATTGGCCCGCTCCAGGACCCACTGCGCGAAGGACGCCGCGTCGGCGAACCCCGTGCCGCGGATGTCGGCGAACGCGTAGAACGCCCCGTCCGGCGCCGAACAGACCACGCCCGGCAGTGCGTTGAGGCCGTCCACCACCAGCTCCCGGCGGTGCGTGTACTGCTCGCGCATCTCCCGCACGGGCTCCTGCGGCCCCGTCAGGGCGGCGACCCCGCCCCGCTGCACGAACGAGCCGGTGCAACCCACGGTGTGCTGCTGCACCTTGAGCATCTGCGTCATCAGATCCGTCGGCCCGGCCGCGTACCCCAGGCGCCAGCCCGTCATCGCGTAGCCCTTGGAGAAGCCGTTGACCGTGATCGTGCGGTCGGCGCAGCACGGCAGGGCGCCCAGGCTCACATGCTCCCGCCCGTCGTAGAGGATCTTCTCGTAGATCTCGTCCGCGATCAGGAGGATGTCGTGCTCCGCCGCGAACCGGCTGATGGCCCGCGCCTCCTCCTGGGTCAGGCAGTGACCCGTCGGGTTGTTCGGCGAGTTGACGAGGAGCGCCTTCGTGCGCGGCGACACATGTGCCTCCAGCAGCTCCCGGGTGATCCGGAAACCGTCCGCCCCGTCGAGGCCGACCTGCACCGGGTGCGCCCCGATCAGCCGGGCCATCGCCGTGTAGCTGACCCAGCTCGGCGTCGGCACCATCAGCTCGTCACCGGGGTCGAGCACCGTCACCAGCGCCGCGAACAGCGCGTGCTTGGCCGACGGGGTGACCAGGACGTCGGTGGCCGGGTCGACGGTGATGCCGTTGTCCTTGGCCAGCTTGACGGAGATCGCGTCGAGGAGTTCGGGCAGCCCGCGGCTGGGCGTGTAGTGCGTGAAGCCCTCGCGCAGCGCGTGCACCGCCTCGTCGACCACATGGACCGGGGTGTCGAAGTCGGGTTCGCCGCCGCCCAGGTCCAGCACCTCGACCCCTTGCGCGCGCAGCCGCGCCACCATGTCGAACACCGCGTACGTCGCCGACTTCTGCACCCCGTCGAAGCGGGTCGCGGCTCGGTTGCTCATGTCGTGGCCCCCCGGCCGTCAGACGGCCGCGGCCGGCGCGGGCAGGGCATCGGCGACCGTGGTGAGCGTGGAGATCCGCGACAGCACCTTCAGCGCCGCCTCGTGGACCTCGCTGTCACCGGCCAGCGTCGCGTCCTCCAGGACCTCGACCCGGTAGTCCCGGTCGTGCGCCGCCTGCGCCGTGGTCAGGACGACCAGCTCCGTGGAGACGCCGGTGAGCAGCAGCGTGTCGATGCCCTGGGTGCGCAGCAGCACCTCCAGGTTCGTGCCGTGGAAGGGGCTGATGCGGTGCTTGGCGATCACCGGTTCGCCGGGCAGCGGCGCGAGCGCGTCGTGCACCTGGGTGGCCCAGCTCCCGAGGAGCAGCCGCTGGTCGGACTTGGCCTTCTCGAACACCGGTGAGGTCGCGGGCCACTGCGGATAGCCCTCCGTGAAGCCGACCACGACGTAGATCACCGGTATGCCCGCCGCGCGGGCCCGCGCGATCGCGTCGGCGGTGTGCTCGATGACGCGCCGGTCCACCGCCTGCCGGTGGTAGCCGTCGGCCGCGTACTTGCCGTCCGGGTGCACGATCTCGTTGATGAGGTCGAGTACGAGGAGTGCCCTGCTCATTTCTCCGCCTTCCTGCTCCGCCGCCCCTGCGACGGAATTCCATGAACAACTCTCATGCGAAGCATCAATAAAGCCGTCTTGAACAGTAGGTACAGCGACTCCTATCTTTTGGGTACAGCGCGACGGAAAGCCCCGCAGGAGCAGGGCGAGAACCCGCTTATCGAAAGGTGTCGGACATGAAGGTGGCAATCGTCGGGAGCGGCCCGCGGGGACTTTCGATCCTGGAGCGCATGGCGGCCCGCATCGCGGAGCAGCCCCTCCCGGAGGCCACCGACATCTACCTCATCGACTCGCACCAGATCGGCAGCGGCCGTGTATGGCGCACTGACCAGCCCGAATGGTTTCTGATGAACACGGTCGCCGACGAGGTCTCCGCCTTCTCGGGGCAGCCGGACGGAGGCCCCGCGAGACCCGGCGCGGGCCCGTCGCTCGCCCAGTGGTGGCAGTCCGTCGACCCGCGATACCCCGGGCCCAACAGTTACGCGCCGCGCGCCCTGCACGGACGCTACATGCAATTCATCCTCAAAACAATCGAGGAAAGCCTCCCGGAAAACGTAAGACTGATTCCGATAAAGGCGACCGTTGATCGTCTCGAACGCCGGGAGGGCCGTTATCGCCTGGCCTTCCGGGAAAGCGCGCACCTCACCGTGGACCGTGTCGTCCTCACCACCGGCCACGCCACCCCGAACCCGACCGGCAACCAGAGCAGGCTCGCCGAGTACGCCGCCGAACACCCCGGACTGCGCTACATCGCGGGCGACTCGGCCGCCGACATGCCCCTGGACGCCGTCCCGGCAGGCAGCCCCGTCGGGGTGCTCGGCCTCGGCCTCTCCTTCTACGACGTGATGGCCGCCCTCACCGAAGGACGCGGCGGACGGTACGAGGACGACGGCCGCGGCGGCCTCGTCTACCGGCCCAGCGGCACCGAACCGGTCATCGTCGCCGGTTCGCGCAGCGCCATGCCCCTGCCCGCCCGCGGCCGCAACCAGAAACACCACGACCACCGGTACGACCACGTCCTGTTCACCACCGAACGCATCCTCGCCCACCGCGCCCACGGCGAGATCTCCTTCGCCGAGGACGCCCTGCCGTGGCTGCTGGCCGAGGTCGAACTCGTCTACTACGCCACGACGCTGGACGCCCGCCACGGCCCGGGGAAGTCCGCCGCGTTCGCCGCCGAGGTGGTCGCCGCCGCCGAGGAGGGTGTCCCCGACGTCGTCGCCATCGCCGCCGGGTACGGCCTCGCCGACGCACCCCGTATCGACCTCGACGAACAGGCCCGCCCGTTCACCGGCCGCCACTTCGCGAGCCCCGAGGACTTCGCCGCGGCCCTGACCCGGGCCCTCGCCGAGGACCTGGCGCACGCCGAGGCGGGCAACGTCGACGACCCGCTCAAGGCGGCCCTCGACGTCATCCGCGACTCCCGCGCCGTCATCCGCTCGCTCGTCGACTTCGCCGGCCTCACCCCGACCTCCCACCGCGAGGACTTCCTCGGCTGGTACGTGCCCCGCAGCTCCTTCCTCGCGGCAGGACCGCCCCGGGTGCGGCTGCGCCAGGTCATGGCGCTCCTCGCCTGCGGGCTGCTGCGCATCGCGGGCCCCGACACCCGGTTCCTGCCCGACCCCGACTCCGGCCGGTTCGCCGTGCACTCGCCGTACGTGGCCGGGTCCAAGGTGCTCGTCGACACCGTCGTCGACGCCCGCATCCCCACCCCCGACGTGCGCACCGACCCGCACCCGCTCACCCGCAACCTGTGCGAGCAGGGCATCTGGACGTCGTACGTCAACCGGGGCGCGGACGGCGACCGCTTCGACACCGGCGGCGTGGCCGTCACCGAAGCGCCCTTCCACCCCCTCGACAAGGACGGCCGGCCCGATCCGGGCCTGTACGTCCTCGGCATCCCCACCGAACACACCCGCTGGTTCATGCAGGGCGGCAGCAGCCGCCCCGGCTTCTGGACCGACTTCGTGCAGAACGCCGACGCCATCGCCGCCGACATCGTCACACCGCTGCGGGCCGCGACCCCGGCCCCGGCCGGCGCCCTCACCCACTAGGGCGTGTCGCAAAAGTCCCTTCCCCAGCCTCACGACGCCTGGCACGCTCCCCCAGCCCCCGGCCGGGAGGACCCCCACTCGCCGCACCGGGCGAAAGCCCGAGTACGTCCAGTACAAGGGCTCCCACCCGGCACTCCCCCAGCCTTCGGCCGGGGGGACCCCCAGAGCACGCACCAGACGCCGCGCGGCCGGGGGCACCTCCCGGCCGGAGGCTGGGGGAGAGACCTTCGCACCACGCCCTGGCCGCTCCCGCCCCGCCGACCCCCCCGCCCCACCGCCGAGAAAGCGAGCATCGCCATGTCCCTCGTCACCGCCCAGGCCGCCCCCGCCGCCGACGCGCAGCCCCGCACCGTCACCGTCGTCCGCGACATCTTCGACCCCCTCGGTCTCGACGCGCTGACCTGGGAGAGCTGGTCGGAGCCCGGCCGCGCCGGCGTCGACGTGCACCGCCTGTACACCACCGACGACGCGGCGAACGGCGCCGCGATGATCACCAGGATGGCGCCGGGAGCCCACGGCGACCTCCACGAACACCTCGGCCACGAACTCCTCGTCGTCCTCGACGGCGAGCTGCGCAACAACAACGGCGACCGCTACCGGCCCGGCGACCTCGTGATCGAGGAGCCCGGCAGCGTCCACCAGGTCAGCACCGAGACCGGCTGCACCGTGCTCGGCATCCGCCACGCCCCGACGCGCCCGGTGGCGTGAGCGAATCTCAGCGCGCCGCAACGGGCCGCCTCCCTTGGTCACTGCGGAGCGCCAGCGGCCGCGCCGCGTCGACGAACGCCTCCACCGCGGGAGAACCGTGGGAGCCGAGCCGCATCCCGAGCCCCAGATGCCGTACGACCGCGGGCGACAGCGGCACGAGCCGCACGTCGGGCAGGACGAGCGGCAGCGCGAGCCGGGGCAGGACCGTCACCCCGAGACCGGCGCCGACCATGGCGAGCAGCGCGTTGATGTCCCGCAGATAGTGGCCGACCTCGGGTTCGAGGCCCACCGTGCGGAACGCGGCACGCACCAGCGTCTCGACCGCGCCGACCGGCATCAGGAACGGATCGCCCGCCAGTTGGTCGATGCGCAGCGCGGGCCGCTCGGCCTCCGCGTGGTCGGGCGGCACCACCGCGACCAGCTCGTCCTGCAACAGCGGCACCGTGGTCAGACCCCGCTTGGGCAGGGTGACGATCCCGACGTCGACGCCGTTGCCCCGCAGCCACTGGGTGATCTGCGTGTCGCTGCCCTCGCGCAGATCGATCTCCAACCGGGGGTGGCGGGCGTGCAGTTCGGACATCACCGCCGGCAGCAGCCGGGCCGCGAAGCTCTGACTGGTGCCGATCCGCAAGGGGCCCTCGGGCCCGGCCCCGGCGCCGCGGACGGCCCGCCGCACCCGCTCGGCCTGCACCACCATGACGCGCGCCGGCTCCAGAGCACGGTGCCCCGCGTCGGTGAGCCGGACCCCCGAACGGTCCCGCTCCATCAGCGTCACCCCAAGCTCCGCCTCCAGACCCGCGATGGCATGGCTGATCGCGGACTGGCTGATGTCCAGGGCACGGGCCGCGTTGGTGAACGACCCGGTGTCGGCGATGGCGACGAACGCGGCGCACTGCGACAGCTTCATCAGTGCCCCGGCACGAGCGTCCGCGTCACCGGGAGCGCGGGGCGCCGCTTCGCCTCGTAGCGGGCGATGTCCGCGGCGAAGCGCAGCGTGTCGTCGATGGCGTCCAGGCCGCCGAGCAGGCGGCGCCGCACGTCCTCGTCGATGGTGAACGGCTGCACGAGATACCCGCACCGCACCTGCTGGTCCTGGAGGTCGACGGTGACCTCGACCGACGGATCGGCCTCGGTGAGCCGCCACAGGCGCTCCACCACCGCCGCCGGGACCACGACGGTCAGCAGCCCGTTCATCAGCGAGTTGCCCCGGAAGATGTCCCCGAACCGGGGCGCGATCACGACCCGGAACCCGTAGTCCTGAAGCGCCCAGACCGCGTACTCGCGCGAGGAGCCGGTGCCGAAGTCGTTGCCCGCGACGAGGATGTCCGCGCCGCGGTGCTCGGGCCGGTTGAGCACGAAGTCCGGCTCGGCCCGCCAGTCGGCGAACAGCGCGTCGGCGTGCCCGTCGCGGGTGGTGCTCGCGCAGAACCGCACCGGGATGATCTGGTCGGTGTCGACATCGGTACGGCGCAGCGGCACCGCTCTGCCGGTGTGCCGGATGAACTTCTCCATGACGTGAAAACTCCGTCTCACAGATCGGCGGGCGAGGACAGGCGCCCGGTGACGGCCGTCGCGGCGGCCACGGCGGGCGAGACGATGTGGGTACGCGACCCGCGGCCCTGCCGGCCCTCGAAGTTGCGGTTGTTGGTGGACGCGGCCCGCTGGCCGGGCAGCAGCCGGTCCTCGTTGAGCGCCGCGCACATCGAACAGCCGGCGCCCACCCGGAAGTCGGCGCCCGCCTCGGCGAACACCCGGTCCAGGCCCTCCTCGACGGCCCGCAGCCGCACCTGCGCCGAGCCCGGCACGATCATCATGTGCAGCCCGTCGGCGACCTTCCTGCCGCGCAGCACGTCGGCGGCGGCCCGCAGGTCCTCGATGCGGCTGTTGGTGCACGAGCCGAGGAACACCGTGTCGACGCTGATGTCCCGCATCGCGGTGCCCGGCTTCAGGTCCATGTAGGTGAGCGCCCGTTCGGCGGCGGCACGCTCCTCGGCCGTCGCGAAGTCCGCCGCGGCCGGCACCTGCCCGTCCAGCGGGACGCTCTGCGCCGGGTTGGTGCCCCAGGACACGTAGGGGCTCAGCGCCGCCGCGTCGAGGACGACCTCCTTGTCGAAGCGGGCGTCCGCGTCCGTGACCAGAGAGCGCCAGTACGCCACCTCGGCGTCCCACGCCGCACCCTCGGGCATCCCGGGGCACCCGGCCAGATACGCGAACGTCGTCTCGTCCGGGGCGACCATCCCCGCGCGCGAACCGGCCTCCACCGACATGTTGCACAGCGTCATCCGGGCCTCCATCGACAGCGCCCGCACCCCTTCGCCGCGGTACTCGATGATGTGGCCCTGCCCCCCGGCCGTCCCCACCTGGGCGATCAGCGCAAGCACGAGGTCCTTGGCGCCGACCCCCTCGGGCAGCGTGCCCGTGACGTTCACCGCCATGGTCCGCTGCGGCCGCATGGACAGCGTCTGCGTGGCCAGGACGTGTTCGACCTGGCTGGCGCCGATGCCGAACGCGAGCGCGCCGAACGCGCCGAGCGTCGTCGTGTGCGAGTCGCAGCACACGATCGTCATTCCCGGCCGTACGAGACCGAGTTCGGGCGCGATGACATGCACGATGCCCTGCCCCGGATCGCCGAACCGGTGCAGCGGGATACCGAACTCGGCGCAGTTGGCCCGCATCAGCTCGGCCTGCCGACGCCCCTCACGGTCCGCGATGACCCGGTCCAGGGCGAGCGTCGGCGTGTTGTGGTCCTCCGTGCCGACCGTCAAATCCGGACGGCGCACCGTACGACCCGCCGCGCGCAGCCGGTCGAAGGCCTGCGGGGTGTTCACCTCGTGGAGCAACTGGAGGTCCACGTACAGCAGATCGTCGCCGCCGCCCCCGCCTCGCACCACATGGGCATCCCACGTCTTGTGCGCCAATGTCCTACCCATGGTCTCCCTCTATCGCTCCCGTATGACTGCGGGTACGTAGATCATGGGGCGCCGCGCGGGCCACCGGACGGCCCCGCGGCTGGCCCCCAGGGGCATGACCGGTCCGGGCCACGGCGCCGCCGCGCACGAAGGCCCCGGGCCGGCCCGGGGGTTGCCCGGGACCGGCGCGGGGCCGAGGTGGGAAGGGAGCCGGCAGGCGGATCAGTAGTGCACCCGCCGGTTGTCGTCCGTGACGCGGTACCGCACGTTCCACAGGCTGCGCCGCACGTAGGTGCGCTGCAACCAGCGGTCCTGCCCGTCGTAGCGCGCGGTGAACGTCGAGCGGGCGTGCACCCCCTTGCGGTTGTTGATCAGCAGGGCCTGCCCGGGACGCAGCCGGACACTGTGCGCGACCTGCCCGCACACCTCCTGGAGGGTGTCCAGGGCCTCGCGCGCACCGCTGGTGAGCGGCTGCACACCGTTGGCGGAGATGGCGATCTCGGGATACGAGGTGTGCCCGCTGATCATCGGTACCGGGTCGGAGAGGACCTCCTGGCCGTCGGCCACGTCGCGCACATAGCTGCCCGGCGCGTTGAGCCGGAACAGCGGGCTGCGCAGCGTCTCCAGGGTCGCCGGGGGCAGCGCGGCCGAGATGTCACGGGCGTCGGCGTAGAAGGTGCCGGCTATACCCTCGTGGTCCGCGCGCAGGCAACTGAGCACCAGGAAGTCCGGGTTGGCGACGTCGTAGCGGCCGATCACGTCGTGCATGATGTCGCTGTGGAAGTTCAGGAAGACCTCTGACCCCTGGTTCGTCTGGGTCTTCGAACCGCCCGGCACCGGCACCACGTCGTGGATGAGCTGTCCGGCCTTCTCCGTCAGCACACCCATCGGCTCCCCGAGCAGACCGCTCAGCCCGAGCAGCACCCCCTCGGCGACGAACGAGGTCTTGTCGGTGCTGGGCCCGCCGTCCGAGGGCGTGTCGGGCAGGACGGCGTCCACGGGGAGGTTGCTCACGAGGGCGACACCCGGGGTGTCGACGTGCCGGCCGAAGTCCAGGATCTGCTGGAGCAGTTCCGTCGGCAGCGTCGCGAAGATCTGGAGCAGCTTGGCCGTCGACCGGTCGATGTCGATGTTCGGATCGGGCAGCGCCGCCAGTCGCTCGGCCAGAGCGTCGCGCACGGCGTCGGGCAGGGCGATCTCGGCGAAGGTCGGCATGGTGTCGGGGGTGGTGGCCGGGACGCCGTGGTCGGTGGTCGCGGTCATGTCTCAGACTCCTTGCATCTCGAGCAGGGGTGCGTTGGGGTCCGCGCTCGGGCGGTTCACATGGTCGTGCAGTCGTTGGGACAGGTGCAGGGCGTCCTCCTCGTCCCTGGCCAGTTGGGTCGCCACCTGGCTGCCGCGGATCGCGGTCACCGGCACACCCGCGTACTCACCGGGCGCCAGGCCGTTGCGCCGCTGGAACTCCGGCAGGTCCACGAAGCCACCGGTGACGGCCACCAGCGGCCCCGAGGTCAGGCGCACCACGTCGATGTTGGCGCCGTGGAAGACCGCGTAGGCCCGGTCGGCGAGTTCGTCGCTGTCGTAGCGCAGCGCCGCGGAGCGCTGGTTCAGGACCACGGCGGCCACCGTGGAACCGGCACTGCCGATCACGGTGCCGATGGTGAACGGGTCCCGGTTGTAACGGCAGACAATCTCGATCTTGTGGCGCTGGGCGAGCCGCACCGACCGCCGGTGCAGCACCTTCGCGCCGTACAGGGACATCAGCGCCGCCGTGTTGTACGACACCTCGCCCAGCAACTGCGCGCCCTTGATCAGGTGCGGGTCGGAGCTGTAGATGCCGTCGACGTCGGAGTGGACCTCGCAGCGCGGCGCGCCGACGGCCGCCGCCACCGCCACCGCCGACAGATCGGAGCTGTTCTTGCCCAGCCACGTCGGCCGGCCCTCCTTGTCGGCGGCCTGACCGCCGGGCACCACCACGACCTCGTTGTCGCGCAGCGCCGTGCGCAGCGGCTCGGGATCCGTGTGCTCCAGACGGGCCCACATGAACGCCGAGTCGGTGGTCAGCCCGAGCTGGTGACCGGCGAGCACGGTCGCGCTGCGGCCCACCCGGTGCAGCGCCGTCGCCAGAAGCTGCGCGCCCACCGTGTCGGCGAGCGTCAGCAGCCCGGCGACCGTCTCGTCCTCCGGGTGCGCGTTGACCTTGCTGAGCCGCTCCCGGAACTGCTCCGTCTCGCCCGGCTGGCCGCTCACCACGACCACCAGGCGCGTCCGCTCCTCCTCCACCCTGCGCGACAGCGCCTCGGCCAGTTGCCCGTACGCGGCCAGCGTCCGGAAGCTGGAGCCACCGAACTTCAGCACGGCGGGTGGCCGTCCGTGCGCCGCGGGCGCCGAGGCCGTCACACCGTCCCCCGGGCTATGAGCTCCTCGGCGATCTGGATGGCGTTCAGGGCGGCGCCGATGGTGAGGTTGTCGGCGACCAGCCAGAGCCAGAAAGCGCGCGGATTGTTCGGGTTGACCCGCACCCGGCCGACGTGCACCCGGTTCGGATCGTCGATGGTGGCCGGCGTCGGGAACTCCCGCACCGACTCACGGTCGTGCACGGTCACCTCGGGCAGCGAGGCAAGCACCTCGACCAGCTCGGCACGGTCCACGACGCCCTGTGCCTCGATCCAGACGGCCTCCGAGTGCCCCGTGACCACCGGAACGCGGACACAGGTGGTGGTGACGTCCAGATGCGGGATGCCGAGGATCTTCCGGGACTCCTGGAGCATCTTCTGCTCCTCGAGCGTGAACCCGGTGTCGAGGAAACGGTCGATCTTCGGAATGACGTTGAAGGCCAGCGACGGCGTGAACTCCTTGCTGGGATACGGCTCGTCGGGCCGCTCCAGCGCCGCCCGGCTGGCGTCCTTGAGCTCGTCCACGCCCGGGTGGCCGAGGCCCGACGCCGCCTGGTACGTGCTGACGACGGCCTGGCGCACGCCCCACCGCTGCTCGATACCCTTCAACAGCCGGACGAGGGGGATCGTCGAGCAGTTCGGGTTGGCGATGACCCCCGACGTCGGCCGCCGGTCCAGCTCGTGCGCGTTGACCTGCGGTACGACGAGCGGGGTGTCGGGGTCCATGCGGTAGGCGATGGTGTTGTCGATGACGACGGCGCCGGCCGCGGTGGCCTTCGGCACCCACTGCTGACTTGCCTCCGTACCCGCCGAGAAGAACGCCAGGTCCACGGTGGAGAAGTCGAACTCGTCCACCGCCTGCACCGGATAGGCGACACCGTCGACGCTCAGTTCGGTACCGGCCGAGCGCGCCGAGGCCACCAGATGGACGGCGCGGTAGCGCAGCCCGCGCTGCTCGATCAGATCGATGAGCGTGTTGCCGACGGCACCGGTGGCCCCGACGATGGCGATACGCGGCGCACGGGAATCGGTGACGAGGGTCATCGGGTACCTCCGGACGTGATCTCGACCTTGTCGGTGTCATCGGTGTTGTTGGCGTTGTCGCTGTCCGCGGCGGACGGCACCGCCGCGGCCTTCGCCGGCCGCTTGAAGGACCAGCCCAGGTTGATGCCCAGGCTCGCCGCGACGATCAGCGGAATGCCCAGCGCCTGCAACAGGCTCACGCTGTGCCCGTACACCGCCCAGTCCATGAGCATCGCCACGGCCGGGTACACGAAGGCCAGCACCGCGATCTTCGCCGTGGGCAGCTTCTGGTACGCCGAGTACATGAGCACGTACATCACACACGTGTGAATGAGCCCGAGGCCGATCAGCCAGCCCCAGTCCCCGCCGAGGCCCTTCGTCTCACCCAGGGACGTGAACGGCAGCAGCAGGAAGATGCCCAGCACGAGCTGGACCAGGGCCACCAGATGCGGCCGGACGCCCGTGACCCGCTTGGTGATCACCGTGGAGACGGCGTAGAAGACGGCGGCGAGCAGCGCGAACCCGAGCCCCGCCAGATAGTCGCTGTCACCGCTGCCCGTCAGATCCGACGCGGACACACCCGCGACCAGGATCAGACCGACGAAGGCGACACCGAGCCAGCCGAACTTGGTCGCCGTGAGCTTGTCGCGGAACAGCAGCGCGCCCAGCAGCACCACGTAGAACGGCTGCGTGTGGTAGACGACCGTCGCCACCGAGATGGACGTGCCCTCGTAACTCTCGAAGAGGAACGCCCAGTTGAAGACGATGAAGACGCCGCCGAGCGCGGCGAGACCCAGCTTCTTCGGCGTGAAGTTGTGGTTCTTGAAGAAGCCGCGCACCAGGCAGTACAGGCCCAGCGCGATGGTGCCGAACAGGCAGCGGAAGAAGACCACGTTGAAGGGGGACGCGCCCGATTCGATGACGAAGACGCCAAGGGTGCCCGAGAGCACCATGGCGAGGGTCAGCTCGGTCGCTCCCTTCTTCTCCGTGCCCGGGGCCCGGGTGTCGGTACTCATGATGAGACTGCCTTTCGCAGGAGGAGACGTACTGGGGGATGGGCCCGCACGACGGGCGTCAGTGCAGGGGCACGGCGTACTGCAGACCGCCGCGCGTGTACAGCTCGTTGAGACCGCGCGGCACGGCCAGGCCGGACGCCGCGCCGAGATTGCGTTCGTAGAGGTCCGCGTAGGTGCCGACCGCGTCCAGGACCCGGCCCGCCCAGCCCTCGTCGAGACCGACGGCCGGGCCGTGCGCCCCCGCCGACTCGGCCGCCTGGGCGAGCGCCTTCTCCCGCTCGCCGACCTCGTCGACGTGGAACTCGGCGGACACCAGCAACTGCAGCACCCAGCGGCACAGCCGGAACCAGGCGGCGTCGTCGTCCCGGACCGCGGCGGCCATCGGCTCGCGGGAGATGGCCTGATCCAGGATCAGATGCGCCGACGGGTCGTCGAGCGCCGCCCGCTCCCCGGCCAGCGCCACCCGGTCGAGCACATAGGCGGCGCAGTCCCCGCTCGCGTAACCGGCCAGCGTCGCCGCCGGCGTCGGATGGGCGACCGGCTCCACCGCCAGACCCCGACTGCCGTACCAGGCCGCCAGATTGGCCGCGCTCGTCGTGCCCGACTGGACCGCGACCTTGCGGCCGGCCAGCTCCTCGGGACGAGTGATGCCGCTGTCCGCGGGGACGAGGAAACCCTCACCGTCGTAACAGGTCACCCCGGCGAACAGCACCGGCAGCGAAGCCTCACGGCCCAGCGTCCAGCTCACGTTGGACACCGTCAGCTCCGCGGCCCCGCCCGCCAGCGCGGTCAGCCGGTCCGCCGGATCGGACGAGACCCACTCGACGGCGTCCGCGTCACCGACCGCCGCCGCGGCCACCGCCCGCGCCACATCGGCGTCGAGACCCGACCAGCGGCCGTCGTCACCGCACATCGACAGGCCACGGATACCACGGCTCACCACCGCACGCAGCGCGCCGCGACGGCGCACCACGTCGAGGGTAGGTGTACTCACGACAGGCTCCTCGGATAGGAACGAACGGAGGGAAAGAGGTTGTTGCGGGCCCGCAACCCGAGCACCCGCACACGGCGACGGGTCAGCGCGGAGACCGTGGGACGCGGACGGCTCACGCCCGCTGACGCCCTCACGCCGACTCCCGGGGATGCGGGCGCGCCGCGTACTGCTCCACGCTGCGCAGATGACCGTGCGTGAGCTGCTCACCGTCGAAACGGCGCTCATTGAAACCGAGCATCGTCAGCAGCCCCTTGGCGCTCACCGGCCGCGCCGACCTGCGCGCCACGTCCAGCGGCATCCGCCCCGGCTCCGCCCACTGCAACATGCCGCCCGCGTCCACATAGGCCCGCGACTTGTTGGCGTTGTCCTGGTGCAGGCAGTACGGCACGTCCAGGAAGCCCCGCTCGAACGCCCGCACAAGCGCCTCGCCGACCGTCGGAGCCAGTTCGAGAGTGCTGTCGATCAGCCGCCGCGCCTCCTCGTAGATCCCCGAGTCGGTCGCCACGACGGCCTGCCCGGAACGCTCCGCCTCGTCACGGGCGATCGACGCCGCGAACTCCAGCGCGTCCACGTTCTCCGCGATCGTCGGAATACGATGCGCCTCCGCCGGCGTCTTCACGATCAGCCGCTCGCTGCCGCTGCGCACCGCGAGCCGCACACTCTCCTCGAGGATCCGGAACGAGCCCGTGGGCGTCCGGGGGAAGACACCCATGAACGTGTAGAGCACGACATGCCAGGTGGCCGAACCAAGACGCTCACCGGCGAACCGGCGCAGCGCCGCGATCGCCTCCAGGTCCTGCCCCGGATGCGTCTGCTGCGCGTAGCTCAACGAGATGTCGCTCAGCCCGTGCTCCCGGAAGAACAGGGCCTCCAGGACACTCAGCGCCACCAGCAGACTCGGCGGGCACAACTGTCCCAGCATGCAGCCGCCGAAACTCTCCAGATGCATCGGCACGGACTGCTCGGCGATCAGCTCACAGCACCGGGCCCACGCGTCGACCGCCTTGCTGATCGGCGCCCGGCTGTAGGGCAGGCAGTACGACACCGGACCGCCCTCGGTGGCGTCGACCCCCGCCTCGACCATGGCCTCGAACAACGGGTACGGCAGCGCCGAACCGTGCCGGACCTGCACCGGGAAGTCCGCCCCCGACACCGACTCCAGCAACGCCCGCGTCGTACCAGCCCCATGGGCCACCAGCGGGAACCCGTTCAACTCGGCGCCCGTACGCAGCGCCTGACGCGCGGAGTCGTGGTCGTTGACCCGCGTGTAGCTGTCCAGCGTGATCGTGCCGATGGCCGTGGCGTCGGCGCCGCGGACACCGAGCAGCCCCTCGCGCATCGTGGCCAGATCCGCGAAACCCATACGCGGCTGCACCACCAGCCGGCCCTGCGCATGAGCCTCGTGCACGTAGCGGGAGAACCGCCCGCCCTGACGCGACCGGTCCACGAAGGAGCCGGACGAAGGTGAATGCGTCAACTCGCTCATGCCGCCGCCCCCGAAGAAACGAGAGCGGGCCGCGAGGAGTTGCTGTCGAGTGTGCCGAGGAATTCCTGAAAACCCTCGATACCGCCATCCGCCTCGAACACCGCGTCATAACCACTGAGAGCGAGTTCTTCGGCGAACACAATGTTGTCGGCGCCACGCACTCCGAGCTTCCCACCGATCACCACACGCAGATCGGACAGCTCGGGATGGTTGCGGATCCGGCGGATCAGCCGCAGCCCGTCGAGGTGCCCGTGCCCGTTGACCGTGCTGATGACCAGCACGTCAGGCTTGGAGCGAAGGCACTCCTCGATGATGAGGTCATCGGGGACGCAGGCCCCCAGATTCGTGACGTGGGCTCCCTGTTCCTCCAGCAGGAGCTGCAAGAAAACGAGATTCCACATGTGGGCGTCGGAGGACACGCTCGACACGACAAAGCGCTTGGACGGAAGCATGACCTGGGACATGTTGATTCCCTCTGGTGTGTAACTGGGACTCTAAAAGTCTCTGCGGCGCCCGACAGAAAATCCAGGATTCCGGTTCGGGGAAACAGATAGCGGTGATCGCGTGAATCGATCGATGAAGCTAATCCATTCATGCGCAGCATGCAGAATTCTCATGAATTCCCCAGCCGTTTCCGCTGCCCGCCGAGACTTCCGAGCGCGACAGCGGATCAGGACTCCTGACGCTCCTGGTACTCCCTGCTCAGGAAGTCGATGACCTTCTCCACGAACACCTGCCGCTCCCGCGAGAGCTGAGCCCCCTTGCGCCACGCCAACTGCGTGTACAGCACGAAGGGGATCTCCCAGGCCAGCGGTACGAGCGCACCGGCGGCCAGCTCGTCCAGGACAGCCATACGAGGCAGCAGACTGACGCCGAGACCGGCACCGACACCGCGCTTGATGGCCTCGATGTTGCCGAACTCCAGGAACGGCACCGGCTCACCGGAGCCGTCGTTCAGCTCCGCCTCGAACAGCTCCCGGTAGGCGCACCCGGCCTCCGGCGCGAGAACCGACTCCAGCCGCAGATCGTCCGTGGCCACCTTCACCTCACCGGCCAGCCGGTGCTTCGGCGCGGCCACCACGACGAGCGGCTCGACCCCGAGCACCTCGCTGTGCACGCCGGAGTGCTGCGTCTCCGCCTCCATCAGGAACCCGGCGTCGAACACGCCCTGGCGCAGCGAGTGGAGCGTCTCGGCGCACAGGCTCGGCCGCAGCGCGATCTGGAGCCGCGGGTAGCGGTGGTGGAAGTACTCCAGGACCGCCGGCATCCGATAGGAGGTGATGGACTCCATCGTCCCGATCGTCAGCACACCCTCGGGCTGGGCGTCGGGGGAGGCGGCCCCGCGCGCCTCGTCGGCCAGCGAGAGCATCTGCCCCGCGTAGGGCAGCAGCCGCGTACCGGCGGGCGTGAGCTTCACCTTCCCGCCGACCCGCTCGAACAGATCACTGCCCAGAGACACCTCAAGGCTCTTGATCTGAGCCGTCACACTGGATTGCGCGTAATTCAGCTCGGCTGCGGCTCGCGTGAAACTCCCCAGCACGGCCACGCGGTGGAACGTGCGGAGTTGCCGTATGTCCATTGCTCTCTCCCGGTGCGCTACGTGGAGTTGACCCACGGTGGACGAGAC
Organism: Streptomyces sp. NPDC102406; assembly: GCF_044765725.1. NCBI lineage: Bacteria > Bacillati > Actinomycetota > Actinomycetes > Kitasatosporales > Streptomycetaceae > Streptomyces > Streptomyces sp. NPDC102406. The sequence goes on from NZ_JBIWKP010000014.1 coordinate 132,834, forward strand.
ACCGAGCCTGCCGACCGGGACCGGTCACGCGGAAGAACCGACGGATGGCACACAGTGCCCACGACAGGTTTGTGCCGGGCTTCGGGAGGCAGGCAGACCGGTGCGAACCGGTGAGCCGCCCCACCGACCACCGCGCCACGCCGCGTTCAGGCCCGCGGCCCGCCGCCGTCATTGCTTCTCAGCCGCTCACCGTCCAGGATGGTTACGTGAACCACGCCTTCCCTTGCGGGACGCTCCCACTCGACTTCGTCGGCACACTGCGCACACGACGAAACGAGTCGCCGACGGAGAAGCTCGCCACCCCCGAGCTGCTTGACGCCTGGTTCGTCGAGTCCGGCGTGCTCGATCTGGCGCCGGGCGCGAGCGGCGTCGACCTCACCCTCGCCATCGACCTGCGCGAGTCCATCTACTCCCTGGTCACGGCACGTATGGACGGCCGCCCGCTGCCCGCCGAAGCGGTCGCCGAGGTGAATCTGCAGGCATCCGGCATGCCCGTGACACTGCGGCTCGGCCCGGACGGCGCCACCCGTACCGGCTCGGTCTCCCAGGGGCTCGCCGCGCTCGCCCGCGAGACCGTCGAGATCATCGGCGGGGACGACGGTGACCTGCTGCGCGAATGTGCCCGCCCCGAGTGCACCCAGACCTACCTCGACCGCTCACGCGGCCACCGCCGCGAATGGTGTGCGATGCGCACCTGCGGCAACCGGGCCAAGGCCGCCGGCTACCGCGCCCGCCGGCACAGCTCCCAGGACTGACCCCGCACTCCGGGCCGCTCTCGACCCGCAAGAGTAACCCTCTTGACTGGTTACCCGCGAGGAGCGAAACTGAAGGCAGTCCGGGAGGCAGACGGACGTGATCTTCTGAGTGGAGGACGGTCATGAACCAGGAAGCCCTGATCAGCACCCCGATCGACGCCGCCGCAGCAGGCGCACGGCACGCCCGCTTCGGCAGACTTCCCGAGCGAATCCGAGCGGAGGACACCACGCAAGGCGTGGACACCGGACTGGTTGCGAGGGTCAACGGCTCGTACAACCCCGAGGGGCAGTGGCAGTACTTCTCGTGCCTGGCCCTCGACCTGGGCCTGTAGGGCGCGTCAGAGATGGTCGGCGTCGACCACCAATCATCTGACGGTGGGAAGCAGACACGTCCCCCGTCGAACGCCGACACGACACCGTCCGACCTCCCCCGGCAGCCCCCGGGCACAGGTATCAGGCGGAGCTGTTCGCACCGTCGCGCTGAGCCAGGGTGTACATGACGGAGCGCTGCTGCTTGTGCCGCCGCACGCGTCCCTTGGCCACGAGCGCCTCAAGGGTGTTGCGCACCACCTGCGGTGTGGGGTTGCGGTCGGGATGCTTCTTCAGGAGCTCGTCCCGCAACTCCTTCGCCGGACGCGGCTCGTCGTACTTGTCGAGCAGCTTCATGAGCAGGTCACCGAGCAGAGCCTGACGCGGCTTTCCCCTGGTACCGCTCTTCGCCGGAGCGCCCGCCGACGTGTTCCTCGTCGCCGCCGTACGCCGCGAAGTGGCCCCGGCCGCGGCCCCCTTCGGCTTGGTGACGACCTGCTGCTCGTCCTGCACCTGCTCGGGCAGGCGGGACGCGTCGGCCAAACCCTCGTACCGCTCGGCGAGGCTGATGATGTCTCCCAGGAGGGCCTCCTCCTGTTTCAGCATCGTGATCCTCTCCTGCAGCTCCCGCTGCAGGCGGCGGTTCTCCTCCAGATCCGACGCGGCTTGATCGACATACCGCGCTCGGAGCGCGGCGGCTGACTGGCTGGTCACAACCGTTCACTCCCTCGATGTAATGACGTGTGCATGGTGCGCACGTCCGGGTTCCCGTAAAGACAAGCGCCGGCGCCCAACGTTTCGCCCGGCATGTTCGCTCCTCACGATAAGCGTTGATGAGTGCGCGCACGCGGAAACGGCAGAGCGAGGTGTGCGGGCCCGGAGCGCAGGAGCGCGCGAAGGGTGCGGGCGGGCACATGTGTCTAACGGACGCAGGTGCGACACCCGGGTGGACCGGACGACGCAGCACACAGCACGGGGGTGGGGGGGGGGGGGGGGGGGCGGGGCGGGGGCCCCCCCCCCCCCCCCCCCCCCCCCCCCGCGCGCGCGGGGCCCCCCCCCCCCCCCCCCCCCCCCGCCCCCCCCCCCCCCCCCCCCCCCCCCCCCGACCCCTCCCGGCGCGGTATGCCTTGCCGCACCGCGTTCACGCGCTATCCGGACCCGTCCCCATCCACGTGCTCGGAGGCTTCCTCCTCCACCTCCGCCATCGCGGGGTCGAGGAGGCGCGACAGGAAATGACGGGTCCGTTCATGGCGGGGGTGGGAGATGACCTGGCCGGGAGCGCCGTCCTCGACGATCACCCCGCCGTCCATGAAGACGACCCGGTCGGCGACCTCACGGGCGAAGGACATCTCGTGGGTCACCACCATCATGGTCATGCCGTCCCGGGCGAGCATGCGCATCACCGCGAGGACATCGCCCACCAGTTCCGGGTCGAGCGCGGACGTCGGCTCGTCGAACAGCATCACCTCGGGGCCCATGGCCAGCGCGCGGGCGATGGCGACACGCTGCTGCTGGCCGCCGGAGAGAGAGGAGGGGTAGGCGTCGGCCTTCTCGGCGAGCCCCACCCGCGCCAGGTTCTCGGCGGCCACCTTCGCGGCCGTCACCTTGTCCCGCCGCAGCACCCGGCGCTGCGGCAGCGTCAGGTTCTCGGTCACCGTCAGGTGCGGAAAGAGGTTGAACTGCTGGAACACCATGCCGATCCGGCGGCGTACGGCGTCGATGTCGACGTCCGGATCGGTGACCTCCGTACCGCCGACGAACACCTGCCCCTTCGTCGGCTCCTCCAGCAGGTTCACACACCTCAGCAGTGTGGACTTGCCTGAGCCGGAGGGGCCGATGACGCAGACGACCTCTCCCTGTCCGATCTCCAGATCGATGCCGCGCAGCACCTCGTTGTCTCCGAAGGATTTGTGCAGGGCGCTGACCCGGATCTCCGGTCGGCTCATTTCACGGCCTCCTGGGCCTTGGCCTCCATACGACGTACGACGAAGCCGAGCGGGATGGTGACCAACAGGTAGCACAGGCCGGCGACGAGGATGGGTGTGGAGTTGGCGGTCTGGCTGGCCAGATCGCGGCCGAACTTGGACAGTTCCCGCTCCTCCAGGGTGACGCCGAGGAACAGCACCAGCGAGGAGTCCTTGAACAGGAGCACCAGTTCGTTGGTGAGCGGCGGGAGGATGACCCGGAAGGACTGCGGGAGGATGATCGAGACCATCGCGCGGGCGTGCGAGAACCCCAGCGACCGGGCCGCCTCCATCTGCCCCTTGGGTACGGCCTGGATCCCCGCGCGGAAGGTCTCCGCCATGTACGCGGCGGCCACCAGACCGAGAGCGAGGGCCACCTTGCCGTAGGTGCCGCCGATGATCTCCGTTCCGGGGAAGGCCAGCGGGACGGCCACGCCGATGAAGATGAAGATCAGCAACGCCGGCAGACCGCGGAAGATCTCGATGTAGACGCCCGCGAGCCAGCGGTAAGGCCCCACGGAAGACAGCCGCATCAGCGCGATGACCATGCCGAGCACCAGGCCGAAGGCGAACCCGGACACGGTGTACAGCACGGTGTTCTTCAGTGCCAGCGTGATGACGTCGGGGAACATCTGCTCCGCGATGGCACGCTGGGCGAACTGGTTGCGCAGCCGGCCCCAGTCGGCCGCCGCCGCGAAGGCGACCACGGCCGCGGTGAAGACGACGTACTGGACTCCGCGGGAGAGCCTGCGCCGCTGACGGCGGGTCAGGCCCTTCCTCTTCGGCGGCAGCGCTGTGTCCGGAGGTGTCATGAGGCGGACGGGGAGGCCGCGGACTCGTCGTACGGGCCGATCCACCGCTCGTACAGCTTCTTGTAGGTGCCATCAGCCTTGGCGTCAGCCAACGCCTTGTCGATGGCCTTGCGCAGCTTGTCGTTGCCCTTCTTCACCGTGAAGCCGTACTGCTCGCCGGTGTCGATCTGCTCGGCAACCTTGAAGGCACCGGAGTTGGCCTTGTCCTTCAGCCAGCCCTGGACGACCGGGTAGTCGATGACGACGGCGTCGACCTGGCCGGTGCGCAGACCGTTGAGGACAGCGTCGGAGGACTCGAAGGAGACCGGGTCGAGGCCCTGGCCCTTGGCGTAGTCCTCGCCGGTGGTCTGCGCCTGGGCGCCCGCCTTCTTGCCCTTCAGATCGGCGAAGGAGGAGATACCGCTGTCCTTGTCGGCCAGGACGGCCTGGGTCGCCTGGAAGTAGGGGGCCGAGAAGTCGACGTTCTTCTTGCGCTCCTCGGTGATGGTCATGCCTGCGGCGGCGAGGTCGCACTGCCCGGCGTTGAGGGACCCGCCGGTCTTGAAGTTCTCGAAGGGCTGGTCGACGATGTCCTGCTCCACGCCCAGGTCCTTGGCGACCAGGTCGACCAAGGCCACGTCGAAGCCCTGCACCTTGCCGTCGATCTCCGACTGGAAAGGCGGGTAGGGCAGGTGGGTGCAGGTGGTGAGCCGCCCGGCCTTGACGAGTTCGACACCGCCGGTGGCCGTCTTCTTTCCTCCGTCGCCGTCGTCGCTGGAGGTGCATCCGGCCACCAGGACCAGCCCGGCCGCCGCGGTGGTGACGGCCAGAAGACGAGCCCGGTACCTGAGGGCGGTGTTCAAGGAGACCTCCTGTGAGATGGGGGTTGTGATTATAAGGAGAAGTATGAGGCGCTCAAACAAATGGACGACCTCGGGGCCATCCTGAGGCATGCTTTCCCGCGTGAAATCGGGCCGTCGCACAGGCTGGCCGCGGCAACGAGCCGGAACAAGGACACTTTGCCGAGAAGGCGCGGAGCGACACACATGTTCCGCGACACGTGTGCATCTAACGTAATATGTTTCTAGTCCGCGTGTGACCAGGGTTTCCCACGGCTCTGCAGTCCGCTGACAGGTTTGTCATTGTGATGACATCAAACGCGTCTGTCACAGCAGACTCCAGAGGCGAGATCTCCCAGGCACATTTTTGCTAGGCCGGATTGCCAGGTTGCAGTCAGACAAGAGTAGCGAGTAAAACGCCGCCAACTAGCGATGCGCACAAAGCATTTGATGCCTAGTCAGGTACCTGAAAAAGGATTCCTGGAGAAACCTCACGCGTCAGCACCCCCGCCTTGCAGCCAGCCCCAGGAATTCGCGGAGCGAATTTCTGTAGGCCGAATTGCGGAGCAATTCGGGCCGCGGACAACGGAGTTGGCCGCATTAGACGCGGAGCGTCGGTTGAGGACGGCGGAGCCGGCCGGTGGGCCACGCGGAGCGTGGCCGTCTTCCCGCCACGTAGTGGCGGCGCGTCGTGTCTGCGGAGCAGACCGCGCGC
>NZ_JBIWKP010000015.1:0-113439 GCF_044765725.1 Streptomyces sp. NPDC102406
CAACGGCTCGATCACCGCCCACGATTCATCAGTCAGCTCATGTCGACGCACCACAAAGACACCAACGACCCAACCACTTTGCGGACACGACCTAGGGCGTGTTTCGGAAGTAGCGTCGTCCGCCCGAAGGGCGGGCCCCGCGGCGTCCGGTGCGTGCGATCGCAAGGCGCCGGGGCGTCCTCATGGCGGAGCTGTGCGGACGTTCCGGCAACGCCGCTGGGGGTCCCCCCTGCTCGAAGAGCTTGGGGGAGTGCGTGCCAGGTGTCGCGGGGCTGGGGGCACCTCCCGGCCGGAGGCTGGGGGAGGGACTTTCGAAACACGCCCTAGGAGACCTCGGAAGTCCCGCCCGGCCCACCACGCCGACCTTCCGCCCGTCGGGCAGGTGTCACAGGTCCCTGAGATAGGCGGGGACGTCGATGCCGTCGGCGAGGTCGTCCGCCGGGACGAGCGGGCCGTGGCTCTGCCGCAGGGGGACGAGACCCGTCCAGTGCGGCAGGTCCAGGTCCTCGGGCTCGTCGTTCGGGCCGCCGGTGCGCAGCTTCGCCGACACCTCGGCGAGGTCGAGGCTGAGCACGGCGGTCGCGGCGAGCTCCTTGGCGTTCGCCGGGCGCGCGTCGGCGGACCGGCCCGGCACGACGTGGTCGACGAGCGCGTCCAGGGCGAGCCGCTTCTCCTCCGGGTCCGTGACCTGGTGCGCGGTGCCGTGGATCACCACGGAGCGGTAGTTGATGGAGTGGTGGAAGGCGGAGCGGGCAAGCACCAGGGCGTCGACATGCGTCACCGTCAGGCACACCGCGAGCCCCGGGTCCTGCTGCCCTGCCATCCGCAACGGACGCGACCCCGTGGACCCGTGCACGTAGAGGCGCTCGCCCACGCGGCCGTAGAGCGTGGGCAGCACGACCGGGGCGCCGTCGCGCACGAACCCGAGGTGGCAGACGTACGCCTCGTCGAGTATCGAGTGGACCAGGGCGCGGTCGTAGGCGGCGCGTTCCTTGGAGCGCGTCGGCACCGTGCGCTCGGTCGGCGCGTAGGCGGGGGCTGACGACTCAGGGGCGACACTCATGTTGCGGACTCCATTGCACTAGTGCAAACTATGGTTTGTGCTAGGAGAGTATCGGATCACCGGGCGGCGTGCCGCGGACATTTCCGCGAGCGTCGAGGGCGCGGTCGCCGACGGCCTGCTGGAACCGGGGCAACCGCTGCCCCCGATGCGGGAGTTGGCGCAAGAGTTGGGCGTGAATTCCAATACGGTCGCGGCCGCCTACCGCACCCTGCGCGAACGCGGGGTGATCGAGACGGCGGGGCGCAGGGGCAGCCGGGTGCGGCCCAAGCCGGCCACGACCGGTCGGGAGCAGATCAGGGTGGACGTGCCACCGGGTGTGCGGAACGTGTCCGACGGCAACCCCGACACGGCGCTGCTGCCTTCCCTCGCCGAGGCGTTCAGGGCGGCGGCGACCGAGGCGGACCGCGCGCCGGTGCTGTACGGGGACGAGCCCCTGGAGCCGGAGCTGGTGCGCAGGGCGCGGGCCGACCTCGACCGCGACGGGGTGTCCGACGGACCGGTGGCCGTCGCGTCCGGGTCGCTGGACGCGATCGAGCGCGTCCTCACCGCGCACCTCAGGCCGGGTGACGCGGTCGCCGTCGAGGACCCCGGCTGGGGCAGCGTGCTGGACCTCGTGCCCGCCCTCGGACTGCGCCTCGTACCGGTCGGCGTGGACGACGAGGGACCGCTGCCGGGCGACGTGGAGCGCGCGCTGCGGGAGGGGGCGCGGGCCCTCGTGGTGACCGACCGGGCGCAGAACCCGACCGGCGCCGCCGTGAGCGCGGCACGGTCGAAGACGCTGCGCGCGGTGCTCGCGGCCCACCCCGACGTGCTGCTCATCGAGGACGACCACGGGCACGGCATCGTCGATCTGCCGCCGCACCCGCTGGCCGGGGCCACCCGCCACTGGGCGTTCGTCCGCTCCGTCGCCAAGGCGTACGGGCCCGATCTGCGGCTCGCGGTCCTCACCGGCGATCCCGTCACCGTCGACCGGGTGCGCGGCCGCCAGCGCCTCGGGCCCGGCTGGGTCAGCCGTGTCGTCCAGCGGGCGGTGGTCCATCTGTGGGCGAGCGGCGCCGTGGACGCGCGGGCGGTCGCGGCCTCGTACGGTCACCGGCGCGACGCGCTGATCGCGGCCCTCGCCGCCCGGGGGGTCGACGCACACGGGCGCACCGGCATGAACGTATGGATCCCGGTGCCCGACGAGACCGGTGCCGTGGCGCGGCTGCTGCACGCGGGGTGGGCGGTCGCGCCGGGTGCCCGGTTCCGGATGAACGCCGGTCCAGGCATGCGGATCACCGTCTCCCGGATGCGTGTCGAGGAGATCGACGCGGTGGCGGACGCGGTCGCCGAGGCGGTGGGATCGCGACCGGCGAGACATTACGCCTGAGGGGGCGGGCGGGCGACGGGCGGGGAGCCGTCGAACCGGTCACGGCTTCGGGCGCGCCCTGGACTGGGTCAAGGCCGCGCCCGCCAGGACGACGGCCGCGCCGACCGGGGTCGACCAGCTCAGGGACTCACCCAGCACGGCGACGCCCGCCGCGGTCGCGATGACCGGGATGAAGTACGTGACCATCTGCGCCGTGGTCGGACCGACCTCCGCGACCAGGCCGTACTGGAGAAGGACCGCGAGGCCCGTGCCGAGGGCCCCCAGGGCGACGATCGAGAGCAGCGGGGCCGGCGCGAGACGGGCGGGCCAGGAGGTGAACATCGGGGTGACGACGGCCAGTTGCGCGGTGGCGAGCAGCAACTGGGCGCCGGTCATCGACAGATGCGAGTACCCGGTGTCCGCCAGGGTCCTGCGGACGTAGATCCAGCCGACCGGGTAGCTGAACGAGGCGAGCAGCGCCAGCACCGTGCCCGTCACGTCCAGACCGTGGAAGCCCTGCCACACGCCCAGGACCGTCAGCACGCCGAGGAAGCCGATGCCGAGGCCCGCGACCCGGCGCCGCGTCGGCCGGTCCTCCGACAGTGCGACCAGGGACAGGGCCATGCCCCACAGCGGCGACGTCGCGTTGCAGACCCCGGCCAGCGTCGAGGGGATCGTCTCCTCGGCGAAGGCGAACAGGGAGAACGGGAGCGCGTTCAGCAAGAGCGCCGCGACCGTCAGATGCCCCCAGGTCCTGGCCCCGCGCGGCAGCCGCTCCCGCTTCACCGCCATCGCCGCGGCGAGCACCAGCGTGCCGAAGAACAGCCGCCCGAACGTCACCTGGAACGGGGCGTACCCCTGCGTGCCCACCTTGATGAGCAGGAAGCTGAAGCCCCAGATGAGGCAGAGCGCGCAGAACCGGACGCGCCAGTCGAGCGCGCGAGGGGCCGGGGCGGCAGGAGGGGCGGACGGTGCGGTACGGGCGGAGGTGACGGTGCTCATGCACGCCAGGATCAGGCCCGGCCACTTCTTAGCACAAGCGAGATTCCGTGCGCTGTATCGATTAGCATCGCTTACATGTTGAACCTGGAGCGGCTGCGCGTCCTCGACGCGCTCGCCCGGCACGGCTCGGTGAGCGGCGCCGCCGACGCGCTGCACGTCACGACATCGGCCGTCTCGCAGCAGATGGCGAAGCTGGAGCGGGAGGTCGGCCAGCAGATGCTCGCCCGGCACGGGCGCGGGGTGCGCCTCACCGACGCCGGACGGCTGCTCGCCGACCACTCCGCCCGCATCCTGTCGCAGGTCGAGCTGGCCCAGTCCGACCTTGAGGCGCAGCGCGGACAGGTCGTGGGCGAGCTGCGCCTGTCCGCCTTCCCCACCGCCGCGCGCGGACTCTTCCCCGCCGCGCTCTCCGCACTGCGCGCCGCGCATCCGCAACTGCGGGTGCGGTCACAGGAGTCGGAGCCGGAGGCCTCGGTCGCCGGGGTGATCCGCGGCGACCTCGACCTGGCCGTCGTACTCGACTGGTACAACAAGCCGATGCCGCTGCCCGACGGCCTGGCCAAGGCGAGCATCCTCGACGACCCGGCGGACATCGCCATGCCCGAGGGCCACCGGCTCGCCCATCGCGCCGAGGTCCGCCTGGAGGACTTCGCCGACGACGAGTGGATCACCTGGGGCGACGGCGAGTTCTGTCATGAGTGGCTGCTGTTCACACTCCGCGCCATGGGCGTCGAACCCCGGATCGGCCATCGCGCCGCGGAGACCCACACTCAACTCGGTCTCGTGGCAGCCGGGTTGGGGGTCTGCGTGGCGCCGCTGCTCGGCCGCGCGCCGGTCCCGGCGGGCGTGGTGACCGTGCCGGTCAGGCAGCGGGTCAAGCGCCATGTGTACGTGGTGTGGCGGGCCGACGCCGATCGCCGGCCCTCGATCCGGGCGGCGGTGGAGGCGTTGCGGAAGGTGGGCGCGGAGCTGGGCCGGGCGGCAGCCGGCTGACGGCCCCGCCGGGGTTCGAGGCGGGCCCTCAGAGATCGGCCAGCTTGCGGAAGTCCCAGGAGGCCGTCCTGTCCGGGGTCAGCCGGGCCCAGGCGTGGCGGCCGTCGTGGAACATCTCGGACAGGCCGAAGTTCTTCCGGGCGAACAGCCGCTCCGGCGCGTCGAGTTCGGGGCAGGGCTCGCCCGTGCGCGGGGACTCGCCGACGAACTCGATGCGCCCGGACAGCTCGACGCCGCGCAGCTCCCCGTACTCCTCGCCCGCGTCGACCACCACGGCCACCCGCCCGTCGGCCCGCAGGTCGGACCAACGGCGGCTGCGCGCCAGGGAGTACAGCCACAGCGATGTCCCGTCCCACGCGAACCACAACGGGCTGACATGCGGCGTGCCGTCCGCCGACACCGTGGCCACCCGGCACGTGCGCTGCTCGGTGAGGAACGTGTCCAGCTCCTGCGGGGTCATCATGATCCTGCGTCCCCTGCGCTGGCCGACGGTCATGGGCGCTCCCGGTTCGATGGTCTGACGGAGTGTCAGAAGGGAGCATGCGGCCTCTTCCGTCCCCGCGCAATGGTGGTTAGTCTCCAGCACCCCGCGAAGCCGCGTACAGGGAGAGTCATGCCGACCCGTGAGGACCTGGCCGAGCTGCTGGCCCCGGCGAACACCGTGCTGCTGACCGTCGAGTGCCAGGAGGGCGTCGTCGGCACCGACAGCGCCCTGCCCGAACTCGCCGCGGAGGCCCGGACGTCGGGCGCCCTGGTCCACGTGGCGAGGCTCGTCGCCGCCGCCCACGCGAGTGGGGTCCAGGTGCTGCACGCCGTGGCCGAGCGCCGCCCCGACGGCCGGGGAGCCAACCGCAACGGGCGTCTCTTCCGCGCCGCCGAGCGACTGCCCGTCCAGCAGTTGAGGGGCACCAGGGCCGTCCGGATCGCCCCGCCGATCGAGGTCGCCGACGAGGACCTCGTCGTCCGCCGCCTGCACGGGCTCTCGCCGATCGCCGGGACCGACGTCGACCCGCTCCTGCGCAACCTGGGCTGCCGCACCCTCGTCGTCACCGGCGTCTCCGCCAACGTGGCGATACCCAACGCGGTCTTCGACGCCGTGAACCTCGGCTACACCGCCGTCGTCCCCCGGGACGCGATCGCGGGGGTGCCCTCCGAGTACACCCCCGCGATGATCCGCCACACGCTCGCCCTCGTCGCCACCGTCACCACGACGGCGGATGTCCTCGCCGCGTGGAAACGCCCTAGGCGAGGCTGATCGAGTCGCCGCTGACCATGATCTTCTTCTCGGGCAGCGGGCGGGTGGCCGGCGGGTGCGCGACGCTGCCGTCCTCGATGGAGAACTTGCTGCCGTGGCACGGGCAGTCGATCGTGCCGCCCTCGATCCTCGTCACCGCGCACCCCTGATGCGTGCACGTGTGCGAGAACCCCTTGAACTCGCCCTTCCTCGGCTGGGTCACCACGACACCGGCAGCGGCGAAGATCTTGCCGCCGCCCTCCGGGATGTCCGATGTCCTCGCGAGTTCCTCGCTGCCGCCGCCGCCCGCCGCCGCGGCGTCGCCCGCCGGTTCGGACGCGCCGTCCTTCGTGTCTCCGCACGCGGCCAGCGCCGCCGCGAGCCCCACCGCGCCGACCGCCGCGACGACGGTGCGCCGGGCGGGAGCCGGTCCGAGGGGCCCGGATTCCTGTGAAGCGGTCATGCGCTCGGTTCCTTTCGCTGGGCCGACCTGGATCCCGTGGGGGGTGCTCTCCCGTACGTGCCGTGATCCCGAAGCGTTCAACGTCTCGCCGATCTCATAACCTGGGCGCATGCTCACCGAAGTAGCGGCGACCCGATATATCACCCCATTGAGGGAGGGCGGATCGCTCCCCGGCCTGGTCGAGGCCGACGACCTGATCCCGTACGTCATGAAGTTCACCGGCGCGGGACAGGGCCGCAAGACGCTCGTCGCCGAGGTGATCTGCGGGCAGTTGGCGCGCCGGCTCGGCTTCCGGGTGCCGGAGCTGGTCGCCCTCGACCTCGACCCGGTCATCGGGCTCGGGGAACCCGACCCCGAGGTACAGGAGCTGCTGAAGTCCAGCGGCGGCACCAACCTCGGGATGCGGTTCCTGCCGCGCGCGCTCGGCTTCGACCCGCTCGCCTACACCGTCGGCCCCGAGGAGGCGGGCCGGGTCGTCTGGTTCGACGCCCTGATCAACAACGTCGACCGGTCCTGGCGCAACCCCAACATGCTGGTCCACGGCGGCGACCTGTGGCTCATCGACCACGGCGCCACCATGATCTGGCACCACAACTGGCGCGGCGCGGCGGCCTGGGCGACCCGGCCCTACGACGCCACCGACCACGCGCTCGCCCCCTTCGGACCGGACGTCGCCGCTGCCGCCGCCGACCTGGCGCCGCGCGTCACGGGTGACCTCCTCGCCGGGGCGGCGGCCGACGTGCCCGACGTCTGGCTCGCGGACGAGCCGGGCTTCGACAGCCCCGACGCGGTGCGACGCGCCTACGTGGAGATGCTGGCGGAGCGCGCCGAGACCGTCCACGAACGGATCGAACTGCCCCGCGGCGGCGCGGCGGACGCCGCGCGACCGACCGGCTGGGTGACGCGAGGAGCGGCACGATGAACGAGCGCGATGTCTTCGAGTACGCCCTGCTGCGGGTCGTGCCGCGCGTCGAGCGCGGCGAGCAGATCAACGCGGGCGTGATCGTCTACTGCCGCGCCAAGTCGTTCGTCACGGCGCTCACCCATCTCGACGAGGCCCGGCTCCTGGCGCTCGACCCCGAGGCCGATGTGGCCGGTGTCCGGGCCCTGCTCGGCGCCGTCGAGCGGCACTGCCGGGGCGGCGAGAGCGCCGGGCAGGCCGCGGCCGACGACGCGGGGCGCCGCTACCGGTGGCTGGTCGCGCCCCGTTCGACGGTGGTGCGGGCGGGGCCGGTGCACACCGGTCTGACGACCGATCCCGCGGCCGAGGCGGAGCGACTGCTCCAGCTTCTGGTGCGGTGAACTCTTCAGCGGAGTGATCAGAGGCACCCGATGGGTACGTTGACACCGGGTGCCAGGGCTTCTAGCGTCACCCGCACAGGGTACTAAGCGGTCGCTCACCCGTTCCGGAGTGGGCGACCGCCCTCTAGGGCGAGGAGACCGAGAGCATGTCCACCACTGAGCAGCGCGTAGCGATCGTCACGGGAGCGGCGCGCGGCATCGGCGCCGCCACCGCCGTCCGGCTGGCCGAAGAGGGCCGCGCCGTGGCCGTGATCGACCTCGACGAGGCCGCCTGCAAGGACACCGTCGAGAAGATCACCGCCGCCGGTGGCAAGGCGCTCGCCGTCGGCTGCGACGTCTCCGACGAGGCGCAGGTCGAGGCCGCCGTCGCGCGGATCGCCGACGAGCTCGGCGCCCCCACGATCCTCGTGAACAACGCGGGCGTCCTGCGCGACAACCTGCTGTTCAAGATGAGCGCGTCCGACTGGGACACGGTCATGAACGTGCACCTGCGCGGCGCGTTCCTGATGTCCAAGGCCGTCCAGAAGCACATGGTGGACGCCACCTTCGGCCGCATCGTGAACCTCTCCTCGTCGTCGGCGCTCGGCAACCGCGGCCAGGTCAACTACGCCGCCGCCAAGGCCGGTCTCCAGGGCTTCACCAAGACCCTCGCCAAGGAACTCGGCAAGTTCGGCATCACCGCCAACTCGGTGGCCCCCGGCTTCATCGTCACCGAGATGACCAAGGCCACCGCCGACCGCGTCGGCATGGACTTCGAGGAGTTCCAGGCCGCCGCCGCCACGCAGATCCCGGTGGCGCGCGTGGGCCGGCCCGAGGACATCGCCAACGCCATCGCCTTCTTCACGGGCGACGCGGCCGGCTTCGTCTCCGGCCAGGTCATGTACGTCGCCGGCGGACCGCTCAACTGAGGCCGGGGGAAAGACACATGACCACTTCGCAGCTCCCGCCCCTGTCCGGCAACGTCGCCCTCGTCACCGGCGCCAGCCGTGGCATCGGCTACGGCATCGCCGAGGCCTTCGTCGCCCGCGGCGACCGCGTCTGCATCACCGGTCGCGGCGAGGACGCGCTGAAGGAGGCCGTGGAGACCCTCGGCTCCGACCGCGTCATCCACGTAGCCGGCAAGGCCCACGACGAGGCGCACCAGGCCGCCGCCGTCGAACGCACCATGGAGGCGTTCGGCCGCGTCGACTTCCTGGTCAACAACGCCGGTACGAACCCGGTGTTCGGCCCCATCGCCGAGCTCGACCTGAACGTGGCCCGCAAGGTCTTCGAGACCAACGTCGTCTCCGCGCTCGGCTTCGCGCAGCAGACGTGGAAGGCGTGGCAGAGCGAGAACGGCGGCGCGATCGTCAACATCGCCTCCGTCGCCGGTGTCTCGGCCTCGCCGTTCATCGGCGCCTACGGCATGAGCAAGGCCGCCATGGTCAACCTTACGCTCCAGCTCGCGCACGAGTTCGCGCCGAAGGTGCGGGTCAACTCCATCGCGCCGGCCGTCGTGAAGACCAAGTTCGCCCAGGCCCTGTACGAGGGCCGGGAGGCCGAGGCCGCGGCCGGCTACCCGCTGGGCCGGCTCGGGGTGCCCGAGGACATCGGCGGCGCCGCCGCGTTCCTCACCTCGCACCAGGCCGACTGGATCACCGGGCAGACGCTCGTCGTGGACGGCGGCATCTTCCTCAACGCGGGCGTCGCCTGACGAGGGACCGCCGGGCGAAAATGCGGGCGTCGGATGACAACGCCTGACAAACGTCCTCGACGCCGAAGTGCCCCGTCCGATCAAGGGAGTTGATCAGGCGGGGCGCTGCGGTATGGTCTGCCGACCCTTGGCAAGGCTGATCGAGGAGCGTGCGCGTGTTCAGACGGTTGCTTGCCCCCCGCACGTCGGCGGTGATCGCGTCCGGGATGCTGGTCGCCGGGTGCGGCCTGGTGGGATCGGGCGGCTCGGAGAATGAGAAACCGATCGTGGTGGGCACCACCAGCGCGCCCAGCACCCTCGATCCCGCGGCGTCCTGGGACGGCTCCTGGGAGCTGTTCCGCAACGTGTACCAGACCCTGGTCGCCTTCCCCTCGGGCGCCGCCGAACCGGAGGCGGACGCGGCCGACTGCTCCTTCGCGGACGGCGCCAACCGCGTCTACCACTGCAAGCTGCGCGAGGGCCTGCGGTTCTCGGACGGGGACCGGCTCGACGCCGCGGCCGTGAAGTACTCGATCGACCGGATCCGCGCGATCGCCGTCAAGGGGGGCCCCGGCGGTCTCCTCGGCAGTCTCGACCGCGTCGAGACATCGGGCGAACGCGACGTGACGTTCCACCTGAAGAAGCCGGACGCGACGTTCCCCTTCGTCCTCGCCACCCCGGCCATGTCGATCGTCGACCCCGGCGAGTACCCGGCCAAGGCGCTGCGCACGGACGGCAAGGTCACCGGGTCGGGACCGTACGCGCTGCGGGCCTACCAGGACGACGAGGAAGCGGTGCTCGTCGAGAACTCCCACTACAAGGGGTTCGCCGAGCGCAAGAACGCCGCCGTGACGATCCGCTACTTCCCGACGTCGTCCGCGATGGTCGCCGCCCTGAAGGCCGGGCGGATCGACGCCACCTTCCGCGGTCTCGCGGCCGAGGACGTCGTGCGGCTCCAGGCCGAACGCGACGACACGGCGGGCCTGCAACTCGTCGAGGGCGCGGGCACGGAGATCAGCTACCTCGTCTTCAACCCGAAGGACCCGTGGGCGGGCAAGCGCGCCGTCCGCCGGGCCGTCGCCCAGGTCGTCGACCGCGGGGCCATCGCGCACGACATCTACAAGGACACCGTCGAACCGCTGTACTCCATGGTCCCCAAGGGCCTCGCGGGACACACCACCGACTTCTTCGACGACTTCGGCGACCCCAGCCCGGCCAAGGCCGCAGGCATCCTCTCCGCGGCCGGTGTCACCGCGCCGGTGCCGCTCACCCTCTGGTACACCACCGACCGCTACGGCTCGGCCACCGCGCCCGAGTTCGCCGCGCTCAAACGGCAGTTGGAGGCCTCGCGCCTGTTCACCGTGACGCTCAAGAGCCGGCCCTGGAAGACGTACGAGAAGGGGTACCGCAACGGGGAGTACCCGGTGTTCGGGCGCGGCTGGTTCCCGGACTTCCCCGACGCCGACAACTTCATCGCGCCCTTCGTGGGCCAGGAGAACGCGCTCGGCACACCGTACGTGTCGCCCGAGATCACCGGCCGGCTCCTGCCGCGGTCGCGCGGCGAGAGCGACCGGGGCGCCGTCGTGCGGCAGTTCCAGCGCGCCCAGCGGATCATGGCGGACGACGCCCGGCTGCTGCCCCTGTGGCAGGGCAAGCAGTACATCGCGGCCAGCGACGAGATCTCCGGCGGCGAGCGGGCCCTCGACCCCTCGACGATCATGATGATGTGGGAGCTGCACCGCAAAACGAGCTGGTGAGCCGGGGACGGGCGGCAGGCCTCCTTGTCAGTGGGTGCCGGTAGGTTCGGGGGTGTCGAAAGAAGTGCCCGTACCCCGGAGGTTGTTGACGTGACCGACACCGCGATGCTGCCCGAGTCCTGGCGCGGCGTCCTCGGCGAGGAGCTCCAGAAGCCCTACTTCAAGGAGCTCACCGAGTTCGTCGAGGAGGAGCGCGCGAAGGGCCCCGTCTACCCGCCGCGCGAGGAGGTCTTCGCCGCGCTCGACGCGACGCCCTACGACAAGGTCAAGGTGCTCGTCCTCGGCCAGGACCCGTACCACGGCGAGGGCCAGGGGCACGGGCTGTGCTTCTCGGTGCGGCCCGGTGTGCGGACGCCCCCGTCGCTGCGCAACATCTACAAGGAGATGCAGGCCGAGCTGGGCACCCCGATCCCGGACAACGGATACCTGATGCCGTGGGCCGAGCAGGGCGTGCTGCTGCTCAACGCGGTGCTCACGGTGCGGGCGGGCGAGGCCAACTCGCACAAGGGCAAGGGCTGGGAGAAGTTCACGGACGCCGTGATCCGCGCCGTCGCGGACCGGCCCGATCCGGCGGTCTTCGTCCTGTGGGGCAACTACGCGCAGAAGAAGCTGCCCCTCATCGACACCGAGCGGCACATCGTGGTGAAGGGGGCGCACCCCTCGCCGCTGTCGGCGCGGAAGTTCTTCGGCTCCCAGCCCTTCACACAGATCAATGAGGCGGTCGCGGCCCAGGGCCACGAGCCGATCGACTGGCGCATCCCGGATCTGGGCTGAGCCGTGCCTGTCCCGGATCGCGGGCGCGGGCCGTTAGCGTCGGTGCCCGGGACCGGTGCGCGGCCGGTCGGAGAGGCGGAGGAGCCAGTGGGACAGCAGCGCGAGCAGGCGGCGGACGACGCCACGATGACCCGCATCGGCCAGGCGGTCATGCTGGCGCACGCCGGGGACCGCGAGGAGGCGCGGGACCGCTTCCTCGGGCTGTGGGCGGAGATCGGCGAGGACGGCGACCCGCTGCACCGCTGCACGCTCGCCCACTACATGGCCGACACCCAGGACGACCCCGCGGACGAGCTGGCCTGGGATCTGCGCGCCCTGTCCGCCGCCGACGGACTCACCGAGGAGCGGCTCGCGGCTCACGAGGGGTCCCTGGCGTTGCGGGCCCTGTACCCGTCGCTGCACCTCAACCTGGCGGCGGACTATGTGAAGCTGGGCCGCCCCGGCGCGGCCCGCGGCCATCTGGCACGGGCCTGGTCGGTGGTCGACGCCCTGGGGGACGACGGATACGGGAACAGGGTGCGCGCCGCCCTCACCCGGCTCGAACAGCGGGTCGCGGGCATGCCGGACGACGGTGACGACGCAGCCGGGGGCGGGCGCCCGGGCGGCGAGCCGCTCGGGCCGCCGCGCCGCGGCTCCTGAGACGAGCGGCCACGCGTCAACCGCCGTACGTGGTGCGGCAGATGACGGCCTGCGGACTGTCCGGGTCCCAGCCGCCGTACTGACGGCCCAGCGTGCACACATCGGTCCGCGGCGGAGGCTTCCGCACGACGCGCGGCGCGGGCGCGGGCGCCGGCGCCGTCCTGCGAGGTGCGGGCGCGGCAGGCGCGGGTTCGGGCGCGGCGCGGCGGGCGGGCGCGGCCGTCCGCGGGGGAGCGGACGGGGGCGGTTCCCCGGTGCGCGGGGCGGCGGCGGGAGCCGGGTGCGGGGAAGGGCCCGTGCGCCTCAGGGCCTCCCGGGCGGGCGCCTGGACCGGTGGCCGGTCGGCGTGCCCGTCGGGGCGGGGCGCGGGGGCGGTGGCGGACGGTGAGGGCGCGGCCGGGGCGGCCGGGGAGCGGACGCTCATGCATCCGGACGTGACGGCGGCGGTGACAGCGGCGGTCGCCGCCAGCAGGAGCGTTGCTGAGCTGGACTTTCGGGGCACCCGCGCCACTCTGCTCGACGCGGCGGCGCGGAGGGAACCGCAGCGGGCGAGGTTGCCCCGCACGGGTGACGGCCAAGCTCGAGAGCCCCGTATGCTGCCCGGACGCGACGGGACAAGGCGACAGAGGAGCACGAAGACGTGAAGGTCGGCTGCATCGGACTCGGGGACATCGCGCAGAAGGCCTATCTGCCGGTGCTCGCCACGCAGGCCGGGACGGAACTGCATCTTCAGACCCGTTCGCCCGCGACTCTCGCGCGCGTGGGCGACCAGTTCCACATCCCGGCCGCGCAGCGCCACGGTGACCTGGACGCGCTGCTCGCCCAAGGGCTCGACGCGGCCTTCGTGCACGCGCCGACCACCGTGCACCCCGAGATCGTCACCCGCCTCCTGGAAGCGGGAGTCGCCACCTACGTCGACAAGCCCCTCGCCTACGAACTCGCCGACTCCGCGCGGCTGGTGGAGCTGGCCGAGGAGCGCGGCGTCAGCCTGGCCGTCGGCTTCAACCGCCGGTACGCGCCCGGGTACGCGCAGTGCGTCGAGCACCCGCGCGAGCTGATCCTCATGCAGAAGAACCGGGTCGGCCTGCCCGAGGAACCGCGTTCCATGATCCTCGACGACTTCATCCACGTCGTCGACACGCTCCGCTTCCTGGTGCCCGGCACGGTCGACGACGTCTCCGTGCGCGCCCGCGTCGAGGGCGGGCTGCTGCACCACGTGGTCCTCCAGCTCGCGGGCGACGGGTTCACCGCGCTCGGCGTCATGAACCGGCTCAGCGGCTCCTCCGAGGAGATCCTGGAGGTGTCGGGGCAGGACACCAAGCGGCAGGTCGTCAACCTCGCCGACGTCGTCGACCACAAGGGCCAGCCGACCGTGCGCCGCCGCGGCGACTGGGTCCCCGTCGCCCGCCAGCGCGGCATCGAGCAGGTCTCGCTCGCCTTCCTCGACGCCGTACGCGCGGGCAGGGTGCTCAGCGCCCGCGACGCGCTCGCCACCCACGAACTGTGCGAGCGGATCGTGCGCGAGGTGCGGCGCCACGCCTGACGCAGGCGCGCCGCACGGCCGCTGACGTCAGCGGCCGTCCCAGGCATGGGCGGGCGGCGCCTCGGACGCCGCCGTCCGGCGCCTGAGCAGCCGCGCCGCCTCCGCCGCGGCCAGCACCGCGAGGATCGCCACGGCCGCGTGCACCGGCCAGTCCCCGAAGCGGACGTACAGCGTGCTGCCATGGGCCGTCGGCACCGTGTACACGCGGGCCGCGGACGCCGAGGTGGGCAGCCAGGCGCCCGCCCGGCGCCCGTCCGGGCCGTACACCGCGGACACACCGGTCAGCGTCGCGTGCACCATCGGGCGGCCGGTCTCCGCGGCCCGCACCGCGGCGAGCGAGGCGTGCTGCCCCGGAGCCCAACTGTGCTGGAACGTGGAGGTCGAGGACTGGGCGAGCAGCAGCCGCGCCCCGTCCCGGGTCAGCTCACGCGTCATGTCGGGGAACGCGGACTCGAAGCAGACCAGCGGCCCGACGCGCAGTTCCCGGCCCCCGTGGCGCACGTCCATGACGACCTGGCGGGTGCCCCGCACGCGGTCCTCGCCCGCCGCCTTGCCGACGGAGGTGGCCCAGCCGAGCAGGGTGCGCGCGGGCACGTACTCGCCGAAGGGGACGAGCCGCATCTTGTCGTAGCGCTCGCCCGTCGGGCCGCCGGGGCCGACGAGCACCGAGGTCTTGTGGATCCCGGGGCTCCCGGCGTCCGCGTCCCGGCGGCGGGCGTCCACGTTGACCAGGACGTCCGCATCGACGGCGCGGGAGAGCGCGGCGACCCGGCGTGCCAGGTCGGGACGGTCGGCCAGGTCGAAGCTGACGCTGCTCTCGCCCCACACCACCAGGTCGACGTCCTGCCCGGCGAGTCGGCGGGTCAGCGCCTCCTCCCGGTCGAACCGCCGCTCGGCGCTGTCGGCACCGTCGATCACGCCCGGCTGGACCACGGCGACGCGCGCCTGCCCGTCGGTCTGCGGGCGCGGCGCCCACGCCCAGGCCGCACCGGTGACGGCGGCGGTCGCGACGAGCCCGGCCACCGCGGGGGCGCGCGCGTCGCGGGCGACGAGGAGCACGGCGACACCGGTGTTCACGGCCACCACGAGCAGGCTCACCAGCCACACCCCGCCCACGGAGGCGAGCCGCAGCGCCGGCGCCACCTGCCACTGGCTGGAGCCGAGCAGCCCCCAGGGCCCGCCGAGCCCCTGCCAGGAGCGGACCAGCTCGACCATCAGCCAGCCCGACGGCACGGCCACGAGCGCCGCCGCACCCCGCCCCGGCGTGGGCACACCGTGCAGGAGCCTGCGCACCAGGACGCCCCACGGCGCCCACAGCGCGCCGAGCAGCGCCGCGATGACGACGGTGAACACGTGCAGGCTCGGCAGCAGCCAGTGGTGGACCGCCAGCATGAACCCGAGGCCGCCGAGCCAGCCGTCGAGGGCCGCGCGGCGCGGAGAGTCCGCCGAGCGCGCCAGCAGCAGCCATGGCACGAGGGCGGCATAGGCGCACCACCACAGCGAAGGCGCGGGGAAGGCGAGCGCGGGCAGGGCGCCCGCGAGGAGCGCGGCGGCACCGCGCCACCAGGGCGACGATCCGAGCCGCTGCCGCCATCGCCCTAGCCGCATCGGCCGCGCCTCCCCGTTCGTACGACACCCGGCGCCACCCGCCGCGTGCCTCCAGTGTGCGCGCCCGCGACGATCAACGACAGGGGGCCGGCCCGGGCGGGGGAGGGACGGTCATGCCCCGGCCGGGGTCCGCTCCGGAGCGCGCCGCCACTTCTCGTGGACGGTCACCCGGTGCAGCCGCCAGCCGCCGGGCGTACGGACGAGCCCGAAGGCGTACCGGCCGCCGCTGACGAAGTCCGGGGCGGTGCCGTCGCCCGCGAAGCGCATGGGATTGACGTAGTCCGCCCGGACGTCGGCCGTGTCGCCGATCTCCCGGTCCACGGAGTCGAACCGCACCAGCCGGTTCACGATCAGGTGCTGCCGCATCGGGAACAGCTCCATCGTGGACGTCAGCCAGCGTGCGATCTCCTCGGCACTGCCCTCCACGCCCCCGGCGTCCCGGTAGTCGGCGCGGCCGTCCGGCGCGAACAGGGCGCGGTACGCCGCCCAGTCACCGTCGTCCACGGCCACCGCGTACCCGGTCACCAACTCGTCGACCGCGAGCCGGTCCAGGACGGTCGCCAGTTCCACACGCTGCGTCATCGGCCAAGTGTCGAGCCCCGGGTACGTTCCGCCAAGAGCTGCGCACCGAACCGTGATTGACACTGCGTCAGAAGTGGCCCGCGGGACGGGCCGGGACGCCGGGAGCGGCCGGGCGGGACCCTGTTACGGTCACCCCATGTCAGCACAGCCGAACACCCCGAACACCCCTGATGTCCCGGACGCGCCGGACGCCCGGAGCGCCGCGTCGAAACCGGTCCCGGGGCCCGTCACCGGTGACGACGTCGCGCAGGCCGTCGCGCTCACCGTGACCGCGCTGCGCCCCGCGCTCGACGCCGACTGGGACGTCCCGGCCGGCTCGCTGGAGTGGACGTGCTGGGAGACCGGCGAACACCTCGCCGACGACCTGTTCGCCTACGCGGCCCGGATCGGCTCGCTGCGGCCACCGACGGACGCGCGGGAACCCTTCGGCTGGTCGCGGCGCCGCCCCGAAGGACCCGCGAACACCATCACCGCCGACCCGGCGGCCGGTCCCGCGGGGCTCCTGCAGACGCTGGAGAGCTGCGGCGGACTGCTCGCCACCGTCGCGCGGGCGACATCGCCGACCGCCCGCGCCTATCACGTCTTCGGGATCAGCGACCCCGAGGGCTTCGCCGCGATGGGCGTCGTCGAGACGCTGCTGCACGCCCACGATCTGGCCCAGGGGCTCGGCGTCGACCTCCCGCCGCCCCCGGCCGACCTCTGCGCCCGCTCCCTGCGCCGCCTCTTCCCGGACGCCCCCGAGGACGCCGAACCCTGGCCGGCCCTGCTGTGGCTGACCGGGCGCGGTGACCTCCCCGGGCGCGAGCGCGTCGGTGAATGGCGCTGGTACGGTGCACCCCGCGCGACATGATCATCCTCGGGAGGACCCGTGACCCACCCCGACGCCCCGCGCCCCCGCACCCTCGTGACGGGCGGCAGCCGGGGCATCGGCGCGGCGACCGCGCTGCGGCTCGCCCGTGACGGACACGACGTCGCGCTCTCCTACGTCCACGACAAGGACGCCGCGGACCGGGTCGCCCAGGCCGTGACCGCGGCCGGCGCCCGCTGCGCCGTCCTCCGCGCGGACACCTCCCGGGAAGCCGACGTGGAGCGGATGTTCGACCAGGCGGCCGACCGGCTCGGGCCGCTCACCGGCCTGGTCAACAACGCGGGCGTCACCTCCGCGCTCGGCCCGCTCGCCGAGGCGTCCACCGACGACCTGCGCCGCGTCGTCGACGTCAACGTCCTCGGCGTCCTGCTCTGCTGCCGTCGCGCGGCCCAGGACATGGGCGCCGCCGGCGCGGGCGCGATCGTGAACCTGTCCTCGGCCGCCTCCACCCTCGGCAGCCCCGGCGACTACGTCCACTACGCCGCGTCCAAGGCCGCCGTCGACACGCTCACCCTGGGCCTCGCCAAGGAGCTCGGCCCGCTGGGCGTACGGGTCAACGCGGTGGCGCCGGGCATCATCGACACCGAGATCCACGCGGCGAGCGGCGCGCCCGACCGGGCCGAGCAGGCCGCCCCCGGCATCCCGCTGCGCCGCCCCGGCACCGCGGACGAGGTCGCCGCGGCCATCGCCTGGCTGCTGTCGGAGGACGCCGCGTACACGACGGGCACGGTCGTGCGGGTGGCGGGCGGTCGCTGAACCCGGCCCGCCGGGGCGACGGCGAGCGGGTCAGGCGGCTTCGCGGACGACTTCGGCGCGGACGGCCTCGGCCCACTCCGTCACCAGTCGCTCGTACTGCGCGCGCTGCTCGGCGCGGAGCCGTCCGCCGGCGCGCAGCCACAGATTCCGGATCTGCTCGTTCACCTCGTCGGCAGACCGCACGGAACCAGAACTGACAGGCGGCATGTGCCAAGGCTACGTGCCGGGCGACCGGATGGGAACCCTGAGCGAGCGTTCGGACGCGCCAAGTGATCGAATACGTAACGGAGTTGGCGTACTCAGCCTGCGGACTCGGCGGCGTGCGGGCTCAGGACGCCCATGCCGACCAGGACGAACAGGGCGATGCCGAGCGCGATCCGGTAGTAGACGAACGGCATGAAACTCTTCGTCGAGATGAATTTCATCAGCCAGGAGATCACCGCGTAGCCCACGCCGAAGGCGATCAGGGTGGCGAAGATCGTCGGGCCCCAGGAGACGTGGCCGCCCTCGGTCGCGTCCTTGAGCTCGAAGACGCCGGAGGCGAGGACCGCCGGGATGGCCAGCAGGAACGAGTAGCGGGCGGCCGACTCGCGGGTGTAGCCGAGGAAGAGGCCGCCGCTGATCGTCGCGCCGGAGCGGGAGACGCCCGGGATCAGGGCCATCGCCTGGCAGACGCCGTAGATCAGGCCGTCCTTGACGGAGAGGTCCTTGAGCTCCTTGCGGCTGCGGATGGCCCGGTGCCGCCCGCCCGTCTCGTCGCGCGCCGCGAGGCGGTCGGCGACGCCGAGGACCACGCCCATCACGATCAGCGTCGTCGCCGTCAGCCGCAGATCGCGGAACGGGCCCTCGATCTGGTCCTTGAACGTCACGCCGAGCACACCGATCGGGATGGAGCCCACGATCACGAGCCAGCCCATCTGCGCGTCGTGGTCGCCGCGCATGGTCCTGTCCGTCAGCGAACGGAACCACGCGGAGACGATCCGCGCGATGTCCTTGCGGAAGAAGATCACCACCGCGGTCTCCGTGCCGAGCTGGGTGATGGCCGTGAAGGCGGCGCCCGGGTCGCTCCAGCCCGCGAACGCGGCGGTCAGACGGAGATGGGCGCTCGACGAGATCGGGAGGAACTCCGTCAGTCCCTGGACGAGTCCGAGAATGAATGATTCGAACCAAGACATGAGGAGATGGCGTTCCAGGGTGGGGGCGGAACCGGCCGCGAACGCGGTCCGGACAGGGCTCGGCGAGCCCCCGGGGCCTGGGCCGCGGGCGCACGCGTGGGCAGCGTAGCGCCCGGAAGTGACGACCCCACCACGGGGTCCCGCCTCGACGGCCCGGCGTGGGGCGCGTCACGGCGGGCTGGGCAGCCTCACGCAGCCTCACCCCGCGCTCGTGCGCTGTGCCGCCACGAGCGTGTCACCGGCCGGGGCGCGGTAGTACAGCACCGAGCGGCCCGCGCGCCGCCGCCCCACCAGACGGGCGTCGAGCAGCACCTTCAGGTGGCGGCCGACCGAGCCGAGGCCCTGGCCGGTGAGGGCCACCAACTGGGAGGTGGTCAGCGGCTGGGCGAGCAGGACGAGGACCTGCGCGCGGGCCGGACCGAGCAGCGCGGCGAGCCCCGAGGGCGGCGCGGCCCGGTCCCGGTCGGCGAGGGCGCCCGCGCACGGGTAGACCACGGCGTACCGGTCGGGCGCCGTCTCCCAGGAGAACCACGCCTGCTTCGGCGTGACGGGGACGAACAGCAGCCGCGCTCCGGAGATGTCCCGCGGCGGGTAGTCGTGCGCGTTGATCCGCAGGCGCCCGTCGCCCAGCCAGCGCATGGCGGGGAGCATCCCGTCCAGCGCCGCCGCCCAGCCGCCGAGGGTCAACTGCCGGGTCCGGGCGACGACATCGGCCTCGATGACCCGGCGCCGCCACGTCCACTGCGGCCGCACGGTCTCCCGCCACACCCACGCCAGGAGCGCGGCCGTGCGCTCCGCCAGATCGTCCGCGCGGACCAGGGCGGCCGGTAGCGGTCCGGCGCAGGAGACGGCGAGATCGGCGCGTACGACGCCCGGCGGGGTGGCGCGGATCCGGGCGAGTCCGTCGTCCAGATCGAGGTCGCGGAGCCCGGCCGGGGTGGGGGTCAGGAAGTCGGCGGTCCAGGTCGCCCCGAACGCGGCGCTCACCAGCAGCGCCGTCACCGGCTCCGCGGCGAGACGCGCGCGGTAGGCGGGCAGGTGCCGGTCCAGCCACTGCCGTTCGCCGGGGTGCGCGGCCCTGGGCGCCGCCAGTTTCTTCAGGCTCGCGACCGTCTCCGCCAGCGACGACACCACGAACCGACTGCCCGCGAGCGTGTCCGCGTCGACCCGCCAGACACCCACGGTCCCCACTCCTCCCGCGCGCTTCGTTTCGCCGGTCCGCGAAACATTAACGCCCCGTTCGTGCCGCCCCGCACCCTCCGACCATGCGCACGTACCGAGAGCTGTTCACCACACCGGAATACCCGTCCTTCTTCCTGTCCTGCTCGCTCAAGACCGCCGCCCAGACCGTCGGCGGCCTCGCCCTCGGCTCCCTCGTCCACGCCTCCACGGGCTCGGCGCTGCTGTCCGCGCTCGCCATGTTCGGGCCGGCGCTCGCCCAGGTCGTCGGCGCGTTCACACTGCTGTCGGCGGCGGACCGGCTGCCCCCGCGCGCCGCGCTCGCCGGGCTCCCGCTGCTCCTCGGCCTCGCCACCGCCGTACAGGCCGCACCGGGCCTGCCCACGGCGGTCGCCCTCGCCCTCGTCCTGGCGCAGGGCGTGCCCGCGGCCCTCGGCGGCGGCATCCGCAACGGACTGCTCACCGACCTCCTCGACCGCGACGGCTACCTGCTCGGCCGCTCGGTCCTCAACCTGAGCACCGGCCTCTGCCAGATCCTCGGGTACGCGCTCGGCGGCGTCCTGGTCCACCTCCTCTCCCCGCGCGGCACCCTGCTCGTCTCCGCCGGTCTGTACGGCCTGTCGGCGATCGCCGCCCGCTTCGGCCTGACCCGGCGCGCGGCGCGGGCCACCGGCCGCCCCTCCGTCGCGGAGACGGTCCGCGGCAACGCGCTGCTGTGGTCGTCCGCACCACGCCGCTCCGTGTACCTGGCCCTCTGGGTGCCGAACGGGCTGATCGTCGGCTGCGAGGCCCTGTTCGTGCCCTACGACCCCGGGCACGCGGGGCTGCTCCTCTCCAGCGCCGCCCTCGGCATGCTCACCGGGGACCTCCTCGCCGTGCGCCTCCTGCCGCCCCGCCTGCGGGCCCGCCTCGGCGCTCCGTTGCGCCTGCTGCTCGCGGCGCCGTACCTGGTCTTCGCGGTACGGCCCGCGCTGCCGCTGGCCGCGGTCGCGGTGGGGGTCGCGTCCGTCGGGTACGCGGCGAGTCTGCTGCTCCAGGAACGGCTCGTGGCGCTGACCCCGCGGGAACTCGGCGGGCACGCGCTGGGGTTGCAGAGCGCGGGGACGCTCTCGGCGCAGGGGGTGGCGGCGCTCGTCGCGGGCGCGCTGGCCGAGGCCACGTCACCGTCGACGGCCATGACGGTCCTGGCGGCCGTGTCCCTGGCCGTGACCCTCGTGCTCGCGCCGGGCCTGCGTCCGGTGCGGCAGCCGTCTTCCCGGGCGGTCACGCCCTGAGCGGGACCGGCCGTCGGTGGATCAACCTCCTCCGGCCTGTTGACCCGCGTCATCCCGCCGCTTAGCGTCAGCGCGGGGAAAGCGCTTGCTACGCGTCTTGTCGCGCGACGGGCCGTGCGGCGCCGCCCCTTCGCGTCAGGTCCCGTCACCGCACCCCGATGGAGTGTTGATCGCGCCCATGCGCAGCACACCCGCACCGACCCGCTCCGGCCCCCGTACCCACCGCCTCAAGGCCGCCGTCGTCGGCACCGGCGCCATCGCCCGCGTCAGCCACCTGCCCGCCCTCCAGGAACTCGCTGCCGAGGGCGAGGTGGAGATCGTCGCTGCCGTCGACATCGACGACGACGCCGTACGCCGGTTCTGCGCGGACGGCGGTGTCCCGCACCCGTACACCGATCTGGGGCGGATGCTCGACGAGCAGCGCCCCGACCTCGTCACCATCTGCACCCCGCCCACCCTGCACCGCGCACAGACCGTCGCCGCCCTGGAGGCCGGTGCCTGGGTGTGGTGCGAGAAGCCGCCGACCCCGTCCCTGGCGGAGTTCGACGCCATCGAGGCGGCCGAGGGCCCGCAAGGCGGGCCGTACGCGGCGATCGTCTTCCAGCACCGGTTCGGCTCGGGCGCCCGGCACGTACGCGACCTGCTGGCCGAGGGGGGAGTGGGACGGCCGCTCGTCGCCCACTGCCAGACGACCTGGTACCGGGACACCGCCTACTACGCCGCCCCCTGGCGCGGCCGGTGGGCCACCGAGGGCGGTGGCCCGGCCATGGGGCACGGCATCCACCAGATGGATCTGCTGCTCGACATCCTCGGGCCCTGGTCCGAGGTGCGGGCCATGGCCGGACGCCTGGTGCACGACGTGGAGACCGAGGACGTCTCGACCGCCCTGGTCCGCTTCGAGAGCGGCGCCATGGCCACCGTCGTGAACAGCGTCCTCAGCCCCGACGAGGTCAGCCGCATCCGCATCGACTGCGAGCGCGCGACTCTGGAACTGACCCATCTGTACGGCTACGGCAACGCCGACTGGACCGTCACCCCCGCCCGCGACGTCCCCAGGGAACTCGCCGCCTCCTGGCAGGACTTCGGCACCGACGTGCCCAGCTCCCACGTCGCCCAGCTCCGCGAACTCGTCGCCTCCATGCGCGCGGGCGAGCGCCCGCGCGGCAGCGGGCCCGACGGGCGCACCAGCCTGGAACTGGTCTCCGCGCTCTACAAGTCCGCGTTCACCGACGTCACCGTCCGCGCCGGCGAGATCGGCCCCGGCGACCCGTACTACACAGCCCTGCACGGCGGCGCGCCCGGCTGGGCACCCCTTCAGGAGGCCGGTGCCCATGAATGAGACCCTGCGCGTCGTCCACGCCCACGGCGACCGGATCACCGTCACCGAACCCACCACGGGCGTCGACCTGTTCGCGTACGTCTACCGCCGCGAAGCGGCATGGGAGGCCCCCAAGCCGTACCTGCACCCGATCAGGACGCTGAGCGGCGCCGTCGTCACCGACTACCGGCCCCACGACCACCGCTGGCACAAGGGCCTCCAGATGACCGCCTCCCACCTCTCGGGCCAGAACCTGTGGGGCGGCAACTCCTACGTCCACGGCGAGGGATACCTCGCGCTGCCCGAACGCGTCGGCTCCATGGCCCACGTCGGCTTCGACGACATCCGCGCCGACGCCACCGGCCTCGTCATCGCCGAGCGGCTGACCTGGCACCCGTACGACGGTGCCCTGTGGGCCGAGGAGGCGCGCCGCATCGAGGTGCGCGACGTCGACCCGGCCGCCGGGACATGGGCACTGACCTGGGCCAGCGCCGTCACCAACCGCCGCGCCGAACCGCTGGTGTTCGGCAGCCCCACCACGCACGGCCGCGAACTCGCCGGGTACACCGGCCTGTTCTGGCGCGGCCCGCGCGCCTTCCGGGACGGCCGCATCCGGACGGCCGACGCCGAGGGGCCCGGAATCATGGGCACGCAGGCGCCCTGGCTCGCGTACAGCGGGGAACACGACGGGTCCGACGGTTGCGCCACGCTCGTCTTCGAACACGCCCCGGAGAACGACCACGCGGGGGAGCGGGGCGCGCATCCGGCGCACTGGTTCGTGCGCAACGACCCGTTCGCGGCGGTCGCGCCCTCCTTCGCCTACTACGACGACCTCGTCCTGGAACCCGGCGCGACCCTCAGCCGCCGCTACCGCGTCGTCGTCGCCGACGGGGAGTGGGAGCGGGACGAGATCACCGACTACCTCGCGCGGCACCCCTGGTGAGGCCCGAGGGCGCTGCGGGACGGACGCTGCGGGCCGACACGCCCTAGACCCTGGCCCGGAGCTTGTGCCGCTTCAGCCACGCCACCAGCGCGCCCGCCACGCCCGTGATCGCGATGAAGCCCATCGCGGCCAGGAACACCGGGGACGTCGGCGTCGAGGCGCGGGCGCCCGCCACCACGTAGGCCGCCGTGTTCGGGATCGAGCCGAGCGCGGTGGCCAGCAGGAACGAGGTCCAGCTCATCCGGGAGATCGACGCGCAGTAGTTGGCCGCCCAGAACGGGACGCCGGGGAAGAGGCGCGCCGCCAGCATCGAGCGGAAGCCGTGCCTGCTCAACTGGCCGTCCGCCGCCTTGAGCCACCGCCCGCGCAACAGCGGGCGCAGCGCGTCCTGGCCGAGCATCCGGCCCAGGCCGAAGGCGAGACCCGCGCCGAGGACGGTCCCGCCGATCGCCCCGAGCAGACCGAGCTGCGAGCCGAAGAGGGCGCCCGCCGCCAGGTTGAGCAGGGGACGCGGGAGGAAAGCGACCGTGCACACCCCGTACGCCACCGCGAACAGCACCACCGCGGCGGCGCCGCCGACCTGGGCGGGCCAGCCGCCGGACAGGAACCGCTGCGGCTCGAAGAGCAGTACGCACGTCCCGCCCGCGGCCAGCAGCAGCACCAGGAGCGACAGTCTCGACCAGGGCGAGAGCAGCGCTCTGGTGCAGCGCGCGGCCAGGCCGGAGGGACGGACGGCTACGGGTTCGAACATCCGGGGAGACTAACCGACACCCGCATAAGATCGCCGTAGGTTGTGTCGCACTTCTCCCCCTCTTCTCCCGCCGCACGGCGACGTGTTCGCGCCGTCGGCCGTCCGGGAGGCGCCGACGGAGGCCGGGCCCCCGCCGGCGAAAACCATTCGACTCGGGCCGCAGCGTCGGCGATGCTCTGCACATGGTCCGGCACGCCTTCCTCGCAGCTCCGCCCGCAGTCGCGGGCGCTGCTCAGGCTGCCGCCTTTCACGCTGTCCCGTGCGCAGCAGCCGTCGACGGCGCGCGAAGCTGACCCTCTCCGGACATTCCGGCGGACCCCGCAGGGGGAGGGTCGGCAGGGCTCAGGGGTCCCCGCCTCCCGCAGGAGGCCCTCGCGTATCCGAAGCACTCGGATGTTCCGGAAAGAGAACACCCAGCCATGCCCAAGACGGCATACGTGCGCACCAAGCCGCACCTGAACATCGGCACCATGGGCCACGTCGACCACGGCAAGACCACCCTGACCGCCGCCATCACCAAAGTCCTCGCCGACCGAGGCGCGAGCACCTTCGTGCCCTTCGACCGGATCGACAAGGCGCCCGAGGAGGCGCAGCGCGGCATCACCATCAACATCGCGCACGTCGAGTACGAGACCGACACCCGGCACTACGCCCACGTGGACATGCCAGGACACGCCGACTACATCAAGAACATGGTCACGGGCGCCGCCCAGCTCGACGGCGCGATCCTCGTGGTCTCCGCCCTCGACGGGATCATGCCGCAGACCGCCGAGCACGTCCTGCTCGCCCGGCAGGTGGGCGTCGACCACATCGTCGTGGCGATCAACAAGGCGGACGCCGGTGACGAGGAACTCACCGACCTCGTCGAGCTGGAGGTGCGCGAGCTGCTGTCCGCGCACGGGTACGGCGGCGACTTCGTCCCCGTCGTCCGGGTCTCCGGCCTCAAGGCGCTCGCGGGCGAGCCCCGTTGGGAGGCGTCGATCGAGGCGCTGCTCGACGCGGTGGACACGTACGTGCCGATGCCCGAGCGGTACGTGGACGCGCCGTTCCTGATGCCGGTCGAGAACGTCATGACCATCAGCGGGCGCGGCACCGTCGTCACCGGCGCCGTGGAGCGCGGCCGGATCCGCAAGGGTGACCGCGTCCGCGTGTACGGGGCCGAGTCCCTCAAGGAGGGGGAGACCGTGGTCACCGGCATCGAGACCTTCGGCAAGCCGATGGACGAGGCACAGGCCGGGGACAACGTGGCGCTGCTGCTGCGCGGGGTGGCGCGGGACGCGGTGCGGCGCGGGCACGTCGTCGCGCAGCCGGACAGCGTGCGGCCCGCCAGGCGCTTCACCGCCCAGGTGTACGTCCTCTCCGCGGCCGAGGGCGGTCGCAGCACGCCGCTCGCCACCGGCTACCGGCCGCAGTTCTACCTGCGTACGGCGGACGTCGTCGGCGACGTCGACCTCGGCGAGGCGGCCGTCGCCCGGCCGGGGACCACCGTCACCATGACGGTCGAACTGGGCCGCGACGTGCCGCTGGAGGCGGGGCTCGGCTTCGCGATCCGCGAGGGCGGGCGGACCGTCGGCGCCGGCACGGTGACGCGCGTGGAGTGAGGACGAGATGTGGCCGGGACCCCGGGGTTCCGGCCACACCCGCGTACGCCACACTGGCCACGGACGGGACGGACGGACCCGACGGAGGTCGCGGTGGCGGGCAAGGCGCTTGTACTCGGCGGCGGCGGACTCGCCGGCATCGGCTGGAGCTGCGGCATCCTGCACGGCCTCGCCGAGGCGGGCGTCGACCTGGGGGACGCCGACACCGTGATCGGCACGTCGGCCGGCGCGGTCGTGGGCGCGCAACTGACCTCGGGCCGCCTCACCCACACAGCGCTCTACGAACGTCAACTCGCCGCCCCCGAGGGGGAGAAGGCCGGGACGCTCGGTCCGGGCACCCTCTTCCGCTACGCGCGCGCCGCGCTCACCTCCCGCACCATCGAGGCGTACGGGCGCAGGCTCGGGAAGATGGCCCTGGCCGCCTCCACCCCCGACGAGGCGACCCGGCGCGCCGTGATCGCGGGCCGGCTCCTGTCGCACGCGTGGCCCGACCGGCGCCTCCTGATCACCGCCGTCC
The DNA here is from genome assembly GCF_044765725.1 of Streptomyces sp. NPDC102406. Classification (NCBI taxonomy): domain Bacteria; kingdom Bacillati; phylum Actinomycetota; class Actinomycetes; order Kitasatosporales; family Streptomycetaceae; genus Streptomyces; species Streptomyces sp. NPDC102406. Next base: position 26,363 of record NZ_JBIWKP010000015.1, read on the forward strand.
AGGCCCGCACCGGGGAGTTCAGGGTCTTCGACGGGAGCTGCGGCGTCGGGATCGTCGACGCCGTCGCCGCGAGCTGCGCCGTGCCCGGCGTCTGGCCCCCGGTCACGATCGACGGCGCCCGTTGGATCGACGGCGGCATGCGTTCCCCGGCCAACGCCCAGCTCGCCGAGGGCCATGACCGGGTCGTCGTCCTCGCTCCCGTCGCGGCGGGCGCCGGAGTCCTGCACGCGGCCCGCACCCAGGTCGCCCGGCTCGCCGCGGCCGGCGCCCGGGTCACCCTCCTCACCCCGGACCGCGCCGCGCGCCGCGCCTTCGGCGGCAACAGCCTCGACCCGTCGTGCCGGGCGCCCGCCGCCCGGGCCGGACGCGAACAGGCCGCGGCGCACGTCGCGCAGGTACGGCGGACCTGGGGGAGCGGCTAGAGACCACGCGCCGGGGGAGCGGGACCCGCGTGCCCGGCACAATGGGGCACGTGAACGCACCCGACCCCGAGCCGATACCCGTCGTCCGCGCCGTGGACCACGGCACCGCCCGGCTCCTGCCCGACGTCGACCGGCGACGGGCCTGGCTGCTCACCGTGGACGGGGCGCCCCAGTCCTACGTCGACCTCGACGACCCCGCGCACCTGGAGTTCGAGTACGCCCGCAGGCTCGGGCACGTGCTCGACTGCGCGGCGCCGCCCGGGCAGCCGCTCGACGTGCTCCACCTGGGCGGGGGCGCCCTGACGCTGCCCCGCTACGTCGAGGCGACGCGCCCCGGGTCCCGGCAGCACGTCGTCGACGCGGACCGCGCGCTGTCGGCCCTGGTCGCCGAGCACCTGCCGTTGCCGCCCGCCGCGGACATCACCGTGCACGGGGCCGACGCGCGCCAGTGGCTGGAGAACGCGCCGGAGAACTGCGCCGACGTCCTCGTGGCCGACGTGTTCGGCGGATCACGGGTCCCCGCGCACCTGACGACGGAGGCGTACGCGCGCGAGGCGGACCGGGTGCTGCGCCCGGGCGGTCGCTACGCGGCGAACCTCGCGGACGGGGCGCCGTTCGCCTTCCTCCGCTCCCAACTGGCCACCTTCGCCAGTGTCTTCGCGCACGTCGCCCTGATCGCGGAGCCCGGGGTGCTGCGCGGCCGGCGGTTCGGCAACGCCGTGCTCCTCGCGTCGCGCGGCGAGCTCGACGTGGCGGAGCTGGCCCGCCGCACCGCCCGCGACGCGTTCCCGGCGCGGGTCGAGCACGGGGACGGGCTGCGCCGCTTCGTCGGCGACGCCCGACCCGTCACGGACGCGGACGCGGTGGACTCGCCCGAGCCCCCCGGCGGCTCGTTCAGTGTGGGATGACGTCCTTGGTGCGGGGTGACGTCGCTTCCGGCGCGGCGGGCGCGACCGGCGCGGGGACCTCTACCCCGGCGGCGGCGGGGCGGCGGCGCAGCGCGCGCACGTCCGGCACGCACAGGACCGCCGAGGTGGCGAGGACGACGAGGGCCGCGCAGCCCCACAGCGACGCCGTGCGCCCGAACGCCGACTCGGCGGGTCCGGCGAGCGCCGTCGCCAGCGGCACCATCGCCACCGAGCCGAACCAGTCGTAGGCCGAGACGCGGGACAGCTTGTCCTCCGGGATCTCCTGGTGCAGGGCGGTGATCCAGGAGACGCCGAAGATCTCGATGGTGACGCCGCTGACGAACATCACGGCGATCAGGACACCGAGCGGTACGGGGACCGCGAGCGCGGCCGACGGCAGGGCCAGCGAGAACACCGACAGCGTCGCGGCGAACAGCAGCCGCCGCGGTTTCCAGCGCATCATCAGCAGCCCGCCGAGGATCGTGCCGACGCCGAACGCGCCGAGCGCGACGCCCCACGGGCCCGCCCCGCCCAGTTCGTCGCGGGCCACCAGCGGCCCGAACACCGACTCGGCCGCACCCACCACGGCGACGACCACCGAGAACTGGGCGACGATCGCCCACAGCCAGGGCCGCCCGACGACCTCCCGCCAGCCGTCCCGCATGTCCGCGAGCAGCCCGCCGCCCGGCTCGCGCGGCGCGATGTGGCTCACGTCGAGGAACATCCGCAGCGCCCCGGCCACGGCGAACGCCGCCGCGTCGACCGCGAGCACCCAGCCGGGGCCGAGCGCCGCGACCATCGCACCGCCGAGCGCGGCGCCGCCCACCGCGGCGCCGGACATCCCCATCCGGAACAGGGCGAACGCGCGGCTCGCCTGCTCCCCGGAGACCGAGGCCATCAGCATGCCCTCGGCCGCCGGATTGAAGAACGCCTGACCCGTGCCGCCGAGGGCGCTGAGCGCCATCATCTGCCACAGCTTCGGGTCGCCCTGGAGCACCAGGAGCGCGAAGGCGCCCTGGGAGAGGAAGTTGAGGGCGTTGGCCGCGACCATCACGTGATGGCGCGGCAGCCGGTCGGCGACCGCGCCGCCGACGAGAAGGAAGATCACCAGGAACAGGGTGCGCGCCGCGGCCACCAGACCCACGTCACCACCGTCGCCGCCCGCGTCGAGCACGGCGAACGAGGAGGCGATGAGCGCGCCGTGCGCCCCGAGCGTCGTGACGAACGCGGAGACGGCGAGCAGTGTGTAGTTCCGTCCGGCCCACGCGGGACGGCGGCGCGGGCGCGCGGGCGCGGGCGGTGGCGGGGAGGCGGCGGCTGAGGTCACTGAGGGACTATCGGCCGCCGCACGCCCATTTGCCAAACCGTTTCCCCACGGGAGCGCGCGGGGAGGCGGTCAGGAAGCGGTCGGGTCCTTGTAGTAGCGGACCGAGCCGAGGATCTTGTCGATCGTCGCGTCGTCCAGCTCGCCCTTGACGCCCTTGGCGGCCCACAGGTCCCAGGACACGTAGTCCCCGGCCTCGTTCTGGAAGGCGAAGACGACCGCCTTGCCGTCGCTGGCGCACTTGCCCTTCTGCGGCGTGTTCTCCGAGGTCGCCTTGATGAGGCTGCCCGAGACGCCCTGGGCGTTGGTGAACTCCTCGGGCTTGCCGGTCTTCACCGACTTGATGTCCGGCTCGGTGTACCCGCCGTAGATCCACCAGGGCACGCGGTTCTCCGCGGCCTGGGCGGCGTTCTTGGCGCCGTCCTCACCGCGGGTGCCGACACCGGCCAGGGAGGTGTCGTCCTTGCGGCCGTCCTTGTCGGGGTCCTCGGAGCACCACTTGGACTTGTACTCGGCGGGGGCGGACACGGTGGTCATACCGTGTTCCTTCTTGCCCTTCTTGTTCTTGTAGTCGTACTCGAAGCCGATGATCTGGTCCGCGCCGCCGGAGCTGACCTCCCAGCCGGGGGGCACGTCGAACACCGTCTTGTGCTTGGTGTTCACCACCGGCTGCCAGCCCGCGATCACCGGCTTGACGGCGCTGTCGCCGCCGCGCGGGTTGTCGTCGGTGCCCTCCGACGGGCTCGCCGGGCTCGCAGGGCTCGACGCGCTCGCCGAGGCGGCGGGCTTCTTGTCGTCGTCCTTCGCCTTGTCGTCCTTGTCGCCGCCGAGCACCAGGAATCCGGTCACCCCGGCCGCGATCACGACGGCGACCGCCGCGACGATGGCGACGATCTTCGTGCGGTTGCCCCCGCCGCCCTGCTGGGGCGGCTGCGGCGGGCCGAGCGGCGTCGTCGGCGCGTTCCAGGCGGGCTGCTGCTGGTACGGGTTCGGCTGCTGGTAGCCCTGTTGCTGATACGGGTTGGGCTGCTGGTACCCCGGCTGCTGGTACGGGTTGGGCGTCGGCGGGTTGGCGGGGTAGTTCGGGTTGTGCGCGTCCTGCGGGTTCTGCTCGCCCCCGGGCGGCTGCTGTCCTGGCCACATGGCCGTAAACGATAGAGGGTCGTGGGACCGCCGGGGCCCCTGGCTTGTACCGGACCTGCAACGGTTCCGTTCCGCGGGCCGAGGATGGCCAACTTTGCTACTCATGGGTAACATGCGGTCATGAGCGCAGACCAGATGTCGATCGGCGAGATGCTCGCCGCCACGGTGCCGATGGCCCGCACCCTGAACCTCGCCTTCGTCGAGACCACCCCGGAGAAGGCGGTCGTCGAACTGCCGGACCAGGCGGACTACCACAACCACGTCGGCGGCCCGCACGCCGGCGCGATGTTCACGCTCGGGGAGTCCGCGAGCGGCGCCATCGTGCTCGCCGCCTTCGGGGACCAGCTCTCGCGGGCCGTGCCGCTGGCCGTCAGCGCCGACATCGCGTACAAGAAACTGGCCATGGGCCGGGTCACCGCCACGGCCACGCTCGGCCGCCCGGCCGCGGACGTGGTGGCCGAACTGGACGCGGGCCGGCGCCCCGAGTTCCCCGTCACCATCGCGATCCGGCGGGAGGACGGCGCGGTCACCGGCGAGATGACCGTCGTCTGGACGCTGCGTCCCAACGGCTGACGGACGCCCGCGGCCTCTGCGGATGCGACGGTTCCGCTCAGCGCTCATGCTGGAGGGGACGGCTCGAACCGAGGAGGCCGACCATGTCCGTGATGGACAAGCTCAAGCAGATGTTGAAGGGCCACGAGGACCAGGCCGGCAAGGGTGTCGACAAAGCCGGTGACTTCGTGGACGGCAAGACCCAGGGCAAGTACAGCGGGCAGGTCGACACGGCCCAGCAGAAGATGAAGGACCAGTTCGGCGGGGGCCAGGAGCCCCCGGCCCAGAGGTGACCACCCGGTCCTGACCGCCGGCCCCTCCCGCGGGGCCACGGGCACTGCTCCGCGCGTCAAGGAAGCCCCGCCGCACCCGCGGCGGGGCTTCCCCCATGTCCGCGTGTACCTCTTTGTGCGGCGGTCATTGACACGAGTCACCTCCGGTCATAGCTTTCCGGCTCGGTTCCGCATCCGCACGCGACGACGCGTACGTGAGAAGGAGTGAGGCCCATGCCCGACGGCATATCCCGGAGATCGGCCCTGCGGTGGTTGGGGGGCGCCGTCGCGGTCGCCGCGGCCGCCACCACGGGCCTGCCCACACCCGCCGGAGCGGCCGACGAGCGCGCGACACACCACGGGGCCGGGCCCCGGGTCGAGTCGCTGCTCCGCAGGCTCACCCTCGACGAGAAGCTCACCTTCCTGCACGGCGCCACCGATCCACGCGACCTCGGCCAGGCCGGCTACGTCCCCGGCGTCCCCCGCCTCGGCATCCCGCCGCTGCGCCTCGCCGACGGCCCCGCGGGGGTGCGCGTCACCGCCCATGCCACGGCGCTGCCCGCGCCCGTCCTGCTCGCGTCCGCCTTCGACCCCGCGCTCGCCCGCCGCTACGGGCAGGTCATCGGCCGCGAGGGCCGCGCGCTCGGCCAGGACGTGCTCCTGTCCCCGATGGTCAACCTGATCCGCACCCCCTACGCGGGCCGCAACTTCGAGACGTTCTCCGAGGACCCGCTCCTCGCCTCCGACGTGGTCGCGCAGGAGATCGAGGGCATCCAGGGCGAGGGCCTGATCGCCACCGTCAAGCACTTCGCCCTGAACAACCAGGAGAAGGACCGCATGACGATCGACGTGCGGGCCGACGAACAGACCCTGCACGAACTGGAACTGCGCGGCTTCAAGGCCGCCGTCGCGGCCGGCGCCGGATCGGTCATGGGCGCGTACAACAAGGTCGACACCACGTTCGCCTGCGAGAACAAGGCGCTGCTCACCGACATCCTCCGCGACCGCTGGCACTTCACCGGGTGGGTGATGACCGACTGGTTCGCCACGCACACCACCGTCACCGGCATCACCGCCGGACTCGACATGGAGATGCCCGGCGAACTGGCTTTCGGGACCGCCCTGAAGAAGGTCGTGCGCGACGGCACCGTGCCCGAGGCGTACGTCGACCGCGCGGTCCGCCGCATCCTCTCGGTCATGGACCGCTTCGGGCTGCTGGCGGCCAAGGCGCAGCGGCGGCCCGCGCGGGACGCGAAGGCGGGCGCCGCCGTGGCCCTGGAGGTCGCCGAGGCCGGGGCCACCCTGCTGCACAACCCGCGCCGCGTCCTGCCGCTGCCCGCCTCCCGCTCGGTCGCCGTCATCGGGCCGACCGGCCGGTACCCGTTCGTCAGCGGCGGCGGCAGCGCCCACGTGATCCCCGACCACGCCGACAGCCCGTACGACGCCGTCCGGGCCCGGGCGGGACACGGCGCCCGCGTCACCTACGCGCTCGGCGAGGACATCTTCGGCAAGCCCCTGCCCGCGACGGCGCTCACGCCCGCCGCCGACCTGGAGGAGCACACCGTCGCGGCCGGGCGGACCTGGACCTACGAGGGGACGCTCACCGCGGCGGAGGCCGACGACTGGACCTTCGTCATCCACTACTCGGGGCAGCGGCCCGAGGTCCTGCTCGACGGCGCCGAACTCTTCCCCTTGCTGCCCGGCTTCGGCGAGTACTTCAGCGGCGGCCTGCTCTCCGCCGCTCCCGACGGGCTGGCGGTGCGCCGCCGATCCCTCGCCCTGACGGCAGGTCCGCACCGACTGCGGATCACCGCGAAGGGCGGCGACCACGGGCAGACGTTCCGGCTGCGCCGCGTCACGGGCGCCACCCGGGCGGCCGACCGCGACGAGGCCGTGCGGGCCGCACGGGCCGCGCACAGCGTGGTGCTCTTCGCCTACGAGGACGCCACCGAGGGCGTGGACCGTACCTCGCTCGCGCTCCCCGGCCACCAGGAGGAGCTGATCTCGGCCGTCGCCCGGGCCAACCCCCGTACGGCGGTCGTCCTCAACACCTCGTCGGCGACGACCATGCCGTGGCTCGACGACGTCGCCGCGGTCCTCCAGATGTACTACCCGGGCCAGGAGGGCGCCGCCGCCACCGCCGCCGTCCTGTTCGGCGACCGCGACCCCGGTGGGCGGCTCACCCAGACCTTCCCGACGTCCGAGTCCACCCACCCGATGTCCGGCGACCCGCGCCGCTACCCCGGGGTCGACGGCGTCGAGGAGTACTCGGAAGGCATCCACCTCGGCTACCGCTGGTACGACGCGCGAGATGTGGAGCCGCTGTTCCCGTTCGGGCACGGCCTGTCGTACACCTCGTTCGCGTACACGGATCTCGCGGTGCGCTGGACCGGCCGGGAGGCGGAGGTCTCCTTCACCGTGCGCAACACCGGGGAGCGGACCGGGGTGGCCGTGCCGCAGGTGTACGTCGGCGCCTCCCCCGACCTCCGCGTCGACCAGTGCGTCAAGGTGCTCGCCGGGTACCGGCGGCTCACCCTGCGGGCGGGGGAGCGGCGCCGGGTCACGATCCGGGTCGCGCGCGAGACGCTCTCCTCCTGGGACACCGACCGCCACGACCTGGTCCTCGGCACCGGCCGCCGCACCGTCCGGGTGGGCACGTCCGCCCGCGAACCGAAGCTGCGCCGGGACCTCGTCGTCCCGCGCGGCAGCGCCCGGAAAGGCGGCCACTGACATGCGGACCCCATCCCGCCTGCGCATCCTTCTCGCCGCCGTGGTGGCGACCCTGGCCACAGGACTGCTGCCCGCCGCCTCCACCCACGCCACGGACGCCACGAACGCCACGGACCGAGCGGTCGAGGTCCACACCCGCTCCGGTTGGGTGCGGGGCCGACACACCCCCGAGGGACGGCAGTTCCTCGGCATCCCCTACGCCGAGCCGCCCGTCGGCGCGCTGCGCTGGCGCGAACCACGGCCGGTGCGGCCCTGGCCCGGCGTCCGCGCCGCGACCGACTTCGGCGATCGCTGCGTGCAGACGGCCAGTTGGGACCCCGGGTACGAGGACCCGACGTACACGGAGGACTGCCTGCATCTCAACGTGTACGCGCCCGACGGCTCCACCCGGCGCCCCGTGATGGTCTGGCTGCACGGCGGCGGACTCACCGCGGGCGCGGGCGCCGACATCGTCCCCGACACCTTCGCCCGGGCCACCGGCACCGTCGTCGTCACCGTCAACTACCGGTTGGGTGCCATGGGCTTCCTCGCCGCCGCCGGGCTCGACCGCCAGGCGTCCGACGGGGTCTCGGGCAACTTCGGCCTCCAGGACCAGCAACTCGCGCTGCGCTGGGTGCGCGCCGACATCGCACGGTTCGGCGGAGACCCGGACCGGGTCACCGTCGCGGGCGAGTCCGCGGGCGGTCGCTCGGTCTGCACCCAGCTCGCCTCACCGACGGGGCGCGGCCTGTTCCGCGCCGGGATCATCGAGTCCGGCGCGTACGGGGACTGCGCGGCCCGCACCCGGCAGAGCGCCGTCGCGTCCGGCGCCGCGTTCGCCGCGCGGCTCGGGTGCACGTCCGAGCCGGTGGTGGAGTGCCTGCGCGGCAAACCGGCCCGCGCGATCCTGGAGGCGCAGGGCGGCTTCGACTGGGGGCCCGTGGCCGGCGGCGCCTTCCTGCCCGAGCAACCGGCCGCCGCCATCGCCGCGGGCCGCTCCGCGCGCGTGCCCGTGCTCAACGGGGCCAACCAGGACGAGGGCCGCCTGTTCGCCTACGGCGCGTACGACGGACAGGGCAGGCCGCTCACCGCCGAGGCCTACCCGAAGGCCCTCGTCGACGCGTTCGGGCCGGAGGCCGGGGCACGGGCGCTGACCGCCTACCCGCTGAGCGACTATCCCTCGCCCACCTACGCCTATGCCGCCGCGGCCGGTGACCAGCTCATGGCCTGCCCGGCGCTGCGCCTGGACCGGCGCCTCGCCCGCAGCGGCCTGCCGGTCCACGCCTACGAGTTCGCCGACCGCACCTCGCCGCCGTTCGCGTCGATCAGGGAGGCGGGCCGGACCTTCGACTTCGGGGCCACCCATGTGAACGAGGTGCAGTACCTCTTCAAGCACTTCGGGCTCGTCACGCCGCTCGACCCGGAGCAGCGGGTCCTGGCGCGGCGGATGGTGCAGTACTGGGGCTCGTTCGTGCGGGGTTCGGTGCCACGCGCCGACGGGGCGCCCGCGATGCCGGACCAGCGGGTCGCGCCCGGGCGGACGCTGTCGCTGCGGACCGCCTCCGTGGGCGGGATCACGCTCTCCCCGACGATTCACCGGGACCACCACTGCACCTTGTGGGACTCGGCGGCGTCCTAGGAGGCAGACAGGGGCAGGTAGGCTGCCCGGCGTGCGCGGCAATCAGGGGGAGCGCACGCCGGGCACACGGATTTTTGGGTACGGGAGGCGACGGCGTTGCACGTCCAGGAATGGCTCGACACGATTCCGGCAGTCGCCATCTATGCCTTGGTGGCGGGGGTCATCGGCTTCGAGAGCCTGGGCATCCCGCTGCCCGGGGAGATCGTCCTCGTCTCGGCCGCGCTGCTGTCCTCGCAGAACGGTGACGTCAACCCGGTCGTCCTCGGGATCTGCGCCACCGCGGGCGCCGTCGTCGGCGACTCCATCGGGTACGCGATCGGACGCAAGGGCGGCCGACCGCTCCTCGCCAAGCTGGGGCGCAAGTTCCCCAGGCACTTCGGACCGGCCCACATCGCCACGGCGGAGCGGTCCTTCGAGAAGTGGGGCATGTGGGCCGTCTTCATCGGCCGGTTCATCGCGCTGCTCCGCATCTTCGCCGGGCCGCTCGCGGGTGTGCTGCACATGCCGTACTGGAAGTTCCTCACCGCCAACTTCCTCGGCGGCGTGGTCTGGGCCGGCGGGACGACCGCCGTCATCTACTACCTGGGGATCGTCGCCGAGGACTGGCTGAAGCGGTTCTCGTACGTGGGTCTCGGCGCGGCCGTCCTGTTCGGGCTCGGGACGATGCTGTACATGAAGCGGCGGGCGGCGAAGGTCGCGGCCGAGGCCGAACCGGAGCCCGTGGCCGCCGGGGAGTGACCCCGCCGCCTCCCGCCCCGGTCAGTCGTCGTGGGCCGCTCGGTGCGCCTTGGCCAGTTCCACGTACAGGGTGCCGTTGAGGGTGATGCCCTCGCGCTCCTCCTGGGTCAGTTCGCGCCTGACCTTGGCGGGGACGCCCGCCACCAGGGAACCGGGCGGGACCACCATGCCCTGGGGAACCAGCGCCTGCGCCGCGACCAGGGAACCCGCGCCGATCACCGCGCCGTTGAGCACCGTCGCGCCCATGCCGATGAGGCAGTCGTCCTCCACGGTGCAGCCGTGCAGCACGGCGTTGTGACCGACCGAGACGCGCTCGCCGACCGACACCGGGAAACCGGGGTCGCCGTGGACCGTGCAGTTGTCCTGGACGTTGCTGTCGGCGCCGATCCCGATGGGCCCGGCGTCGGCCCGCAGTACCGCCCCGTACCAGAGGCTCGCGCCCGCGCGCAGCGTCACCTCGCCGATCACCACGGACGTCGGCGCCGTGAACGCCTCCGGATCCACCGCCGGTTCCTTGCCGCCGATCCCGGTGACGAGTGCCTCGTGGCCAGTGCTTCCCATCGGGTGCCGCTCCCTCTGCGTCATGCGTACGTCGTCGCGCCTGAGCGAACCGTACCCGTGGGGTGAAGATCACAGCCCGGCGAGGTGGGGGCGGGCGGTACGGATGAGTAACGTGGCGCCGTGCCGATGAAGTGGAACGTGTTCTCGCCGGGCGGGCGGTCCGCCAAGGGTCCGCTCGCCCATCGCGCCGTGCAGGCCGCCTGGCGCTGGGCTCAGCGCGCGGGCGCGGTCACCGCCGAGCGGCCCGGCGGCCACCGGTTCGGCGCGATCGGGCACGGCACGAAGCTCGCGTTCCCGCAGGGGACGGTGTTCGGGGAGCCCTGGATCCGCCTCGGCGAGCACTGCATCATCGGCGAACAGGTCACCCTGACGGCCGGGATGATGCCCGGCCTCGACCTGGGGCCCGAGCCGATACTGACGCTCGGCGACGGAGTCGTCGTCGGACGCGGCAGCCATGTCATCGCCGACACGACCGTGACCGTCGGACGCGACGTGTACATGGGGCCCTACGTCTACATCACCTCCACCAACCACTCCTACGACGACCCGCACGAGCCCATCGGCAAGCAGTGGCCCCGGATGGAGCCGGTCGAGATCGGCCCCGGCTGCTGGATCGGCACCGGCGCCGTCATCCTGCCCGGCGCCAGGATCGGGCGGAACGTGGTCGTCGCGGCGGGGGCCGTGGTGCGCGGCGAGGTACCGGACCACGCGGTCGTGGCCGGGGCGCCCGCTCGGATCGTACGGACCTGGGACGCCGACGCGGGCTGGCAGCCGCCGCTGCGCACTCCCGCCCCACGGCCGATCCCCGCCGGGGTGACCCCCGAGCAACTGGTGGCTCTGGGGGAGCTCGACGAGACGTAGGGCCGTGTTCCGAGCGCCCGTGCGGTGCTGCGATAGTGAACCCCGGACCCGATAGATGTAGCGAGCAACCAGGAAGCCCGTGGACACCAGCGAGAGCAGCACCGGCACCGATCCGCAGGACGCGTCCGCCGGTCAGGATCCACGACCGCCGCGGCGCGGCCGGCGCCGCTGGGTCATGGACACCAGGCCGCTGCGCATCCCCGCCTACCGCCGCCTGTGGTCGTCGACGATCGTCACGGCGGTGGGCAGCCAGCTCACCGCGGTCGCCGTGCCCAAGCAGATCTACGACATCACCGGCTCCTCGGCGTGGGTGGGCGCCGCGAGCATGGCGGGGCTGCTGCCGCTCATCGTGTTCGCCCTGTGGGGCGGCGCGGTCGCCGACACCATGGACCGCCGCAAGCTGCTGCTGATCACCAACTGCGGTATCGCCGTGACCTCGGTGCTGTTCTGGGTGCAGGCCGTCGCCGGGTTCGACTCGGTGGCCGCGCTGATGGTGCTGCTCGCGGTGCAGCAGGCGTTCTGGGGCCTCAACGCCCCCGCGCGGAACGCCTCCATCGCCCGGCTCGTCCCCGAGGGCGAACTGGCCGCCGCCAACGCGCTCGGCTCGACCGTCATGCAGACCGGACAGGTCGTCGGCCCGCTCCTGGCCGGTGTCCTCATCCCCGTCATCGGCCTGCCGGAGCTGTACCTCATCGACGCCCTGGCCCTGTGCGTCACCGTGTGGGCCGTCCACCGGCTGCCCGCCCTTCCGCCCCTGGACTCCGCGACGAAGCGCCGGGCCGGTGTGCGCGAGATAGCCGCCGGGTTCCGCTACATCTCCGCGCACAAGGTACTGCTGCTCTCGTTCCTCGCCGACATCATCGCCATGGTCCTCGGCATGCCCCGCGCCCTGTTCCCGCAACTCGCCGCCGAGACGTACGCCCCCTACGGCGAAGGGCTCGCGCTCGGTCTCCTCTTCGCGGCCGTCCCGATCGGGGCGGTGGTCGGCGGATTGTTCTCCGGCACGTTCTCGCGGGCCCGGCGGCACGGCTGGATGGTGATCGGCGCGGTCATGGCGTGGGGCGCCGCCGTCGCCGGGTTCGGGCTGAGCGGCAGCCTGTGGCTCGCGGTGGTCTTCCTGGCCGTGGCAGGCGTCGCGGACATGGTCTCGATGGTCTTCCGCGGGGCGATCCTGCTCTCCGCGGCCACCGACGAGATGCGCGGCCGGATGCAGGGTGTCTTCACGGTCGTCGTCGCGGGCGGCCCCCGCCTCGCCGACGTGCTGCACGGTGCGGCGGGCTCGGCCTTCGGCCCGCGCGCCGCGGTCGTCGGCGGCGGTCTCCTCGTCGTGGTCGCGATGGGCGGCCTGGCCCTCGCGACACCGGCACTGCGCCGCTACCGCATCTGACGCCGGGGCGCCGGGGCGCCGGGGGATCCGGCGGATCGGGGTGCCCTCACCCCGCCGCCAGCAGCACCGTGCCGACCAGGGCGAGTCCCGCCCCCGCCGCCTGGATGCCGCGCAGCCGCTCGCGCAGGACGCCGCGCGCCGCGAGGGCCGTGACCACCGGGTACAGGGAGGCGAGCACGGCCGCGACGGTCACCGGGCCGTGCTGGGCGGCCACCGCGTACGTGCCGTTGGCGGCGACGTCCGCGAGCCCCACGAAGGCGAGCGCCGGCAGGGACAGCAGGACGAGACGGGCCCCGCCCTCCTCGGGCAGGACCGGCGCGCCGCGCCGCGCCGAGAGGTACAGCGCCGTGCCGCCCGCCGCCACGTTGGTCACGCGCTGCACGAACAGGGCAAGGAACAGGCCGGTCAGCGTGGTCGACGCCGCGGCGATCAGGGTCATCACCGCGCCGAAGCCGAACGCCGCGAGGAAGGTGAGCAGCACCGCCCGGCGCTGCACGGGCGCGCCCCGGAACTGGGGGCCGCCGGCCAGGACGACGCCCGCGACGGCGACGAGGATGCCCGCGAACTGGAGCGGCCCCGGGCGCTCGCCGAGGACGAGGCCGACGCCGACCGGCACGGCGACGCCGACCGACCCGAGCGGGGAGACGACCCCCATCGGACCGAGCGCGAGCGCCTTGTAGAAGGCGAGCATGGCCACGGGCCCCACCAGGCCGGCGCCGACGGCGAACCAGAGGCGGGGCCCCGCCTCGCTCCAGCCGCCGGTGGCGGCCACGATCGCGCCGAGCACGACCACGGCGACGGACTGGGAGACGACCACGACCGTCAGCGCCGGGGTGCGCCGGGTCAGCACTCCGCCGCCGAAGTCGGCCAGCCCCCACAGGACACTCGTGGCCAGGGCGAACATCGCGGACTGTGCTCCCACGGACAACCTCGCAGTACAGTTTGCTGAACATCTGGTGCAGCACACCGTAGTTCAGTACTTTGCACTCTGTCATTCAAAATATTGGACGGAATGTGTCGGATCTCGACCTCCTGACCCAGTCGCTCGCCCGCAACGTCAAACACTGGCGTTCCGAGCGCGGCTTCACCCTGGACGTCCTCGCCACCCGCGCGGGCGTCAGCCGCGGCATGCTCATCCAGATCGAGCAGGCCCGCACCAACCCCAGCATCGGCACCGTCGTGAAGATCGGCGACGCGCTCGGCGTCAGCATCACCACCCTGCTCGACTACGAACAGGGCCCCAAGGTGCGGATCGTCCCCGCCGAGCAGGCGGTACGGCTGTGGTCCACGGAGGCGGGCAGCTACCACCGGCTGCTGGCCGGGACCGAGGCGCCGGGCCCGCTGGAGATGTGGGACTGGCTGCTCCAGCCCGGCGACGGCAGCGCCTCCGACCCCCACCCCCAGGGCACCGCGGAACTGCTCCACGTCACCGAGGGCGAACTGACCCTCGTCGTCGACGGCGCCCACCACCGGGTGCCCGCCGGGGCGAGCGTCACCTTCGAGGCCAACGTGGCGCACGAGTACCGCAACGAGGGCGACGTGCCGACCCGGGTGGTCATGGCGGTCTCGGTGCCGTTCGAACGCTGAGACGCCCAGAACCCCGGCGGCTGTCGGCGCGCCGCCACGCGCGTACCCCTCGGCTCCTTCGACGGCGCCCGCCCGGCCCCCGACGCCCTCGACCTGCTCGTCCCTCCCGTCGCCGACGCCGTACGGCACGGGAGCGGCGCGGTCCCCGCGCAGGATCTGGTCCACGTCGACACCGGCCCCGAGTGGGCCGACACGGCCACGTCCGTCGAGCACTACGGGCCCGAACTGCTCGACCGGTCGGCGAACCGCGTCGTCGTCGCGGGCAAGCGCGGCGGCGCGACCACGCTCGCCGCCTGCGTCGTCCCGTCCGCCACCAAGGCCGACGTCAACGGGGCCGTGCGCCGCCGACCCGGCGCCCGCAAAGCCCCGTTCGCCGCGATGGACACCGCCGTGGGGGAGACCGGCATGGAGTACGACGGCATCACCCCGATCGGGCCGCCCGGCGACTGGCCGGTCCTCCTCGACGCGGCCGTCGCCGACCTGCCGTACGTCCTCAACGGCAGCGGCTCGCGCCGCGGCAAGCCGATCGCCTGGGGCAAGGCCCTCGCGGAACTCCCCGGCGCCGTCGTCCTCGACGGGCTCGGCGTCAGCGTCTGGAGCGCCCCGTGCTCTCCCGTACCACCAGCCGCGTGGGCACCAGCGTCGTCCCCCGTTCCGCCTCGCTCTGCCGTACCTGGCGCAGCGCGCTCTCCACGCAGCGGCGGCCGACCTCGGCGAAGTCCTGGTGGACCGTGGTCAGCGGCGGCTGGTACGAGCCCGAGTCGGGGATGTCGTCGAAGCCGATGACCGAGACGTCCTCGGGGACCCGCAGACCGCGCTCGTCCAAGGCGCGCAGCAGGCCGAGGGCCATCTGGTCGTTGGCCGCGAACACCGCGGTGCAGTCGGCCTGTTCGGCCAGGCGCAGGCCCGCGCGGTAGCCGGACTCCGCCGACCAGTCGCCGCGCACCAGCGGCGGCGGCACCCGCCCCGCGTCCTGAAGTGCCGCGCGCCAGGCGTCGGTCCGGCGCTGGGCCGCGAACGACTCGGACGGCCCCGCGAGGTGCCAGACCGTCTCATGGCCCAGGTCGAGCAGGTGGCGTACGGCGTCGCGGGTGCCGCCCGCCTGGTCCGTGTCGACGACCGCGTACCGGTCCCCGGCGTCGGAGTCGGCGACGACGACCTTCACGTGCGGCGGCAGCGAGAGCCGCGCGGAGTCCAGGAGATGGACCTCCATGATGACGATGACCGCGTCGACCGCCAGCTCGCCGAGGCGGGAGAAGGCGCCGCGCACCTCGTCCTGCGTGGGGACCGCGACGGGCAGCAGCGTCACCGCGTAACCCTCGTGCGCGGCCGAGGTCGCGATCGCCTCCAGGGTGCGCATGTTGCCCGTCGTGGACAGCGTGAACGTGATGACGCCGATGGTGCGGAAATCACCGCGTTTCAGCGCCCGCGCCGCGCTGTTGGGCCGGTAGCCGAGCTCCTTCATCGCCGCGAGGACCCGCTGCCGGGTCTCCTCGTTCACCCCGGGGAAGCCGTTCGAGACGCGGGAGACGGTCTGCGAGGAGACCCCCGCGACCCGGGCGACGTCCGCCATCGACGCGTTCTGTGTACGACGGCCCCGGCGCGCGGCCCCACCCTGCGCCGGGGCGCTGTCCGTTGCTCCCACCGTCTCCCTCGTCCGTCGTGTCCGTGCGTGTCGCGATGTCCCCGGCGACTCTTGACCGCCGTCATCGGGGCAGTGTAGACATGCCGCCACCGAATGTTTACGTAAACATAACAGCCCTCGGCACCTTGCATGCCGTGATGTTTGCGCAAACATCGGCAGCGCCACCCGCGAGGGATGTACGAGCGAGGGACACCGGATGACGACGCTTGACCCACCGGCCGCCGCCGGCCGCCGCCCGGCCGGGCCACCGGCGCGACGCACCAGCCGTGCGCGCCGCTCATGGACGGGTTGGGGGTTCATCGGCCCCTTCGTGCTCGTCTTCGCCCTGGTCTTCCTGGCCCCGCTGGCGTACTCGGTCTATCTGAGCCTGTTCCGGACCCGACTCATCGGCGGCACCACCTTCGTGGGCCTCGACAACTACCGACAGGCGCTCCAGGACGGCCAGTTCTGGGAGGGCGTCGCCCGCGTCGGCCTCTTCCTGCTCGTCCAGGTGCCGATCATGCTGGGCATCGCCCTGCTCGTCGCCCTCGCCATCGACAGCGGCCGGCTGTACGGCAAGGACTTCTTCCGGATATCGGTCTTCCTGCCCTACGCGGTGCCCGCCGTCGTCGCCACCCTCATGTGGGGCTTCATGTACGGCCCGCGCTTCGGCCTGGTCGGCGACCTCAACGACGCGCTGGGCCTGCACCTGCCCGACCCGCTCTCCTCCGGTCTGGTCCTCGCCTCCATCGGCAACATCGTGACCTGGGAGTTCGTCGGCTACAACATGCTGATCTTCTACTCCGCGCTGCGCGTCGTCCCGCACTCCCTCTACGAGGCCGCGGAGATCGACGGCGCGGGCCAGTGGCGGGTCATCTCGGCGATCAAACTCCCCGCGATCCGCGGCGCCCTCGTCATCGCCACGATCTTCTCGATCATCGGCAGCTTCCAGTTGTTCAACGAGCCCGCGATCCTCCAGAAGCTCGCGCCGAACGCCATCACCACCGACTACACCCCGAACTACTACACGTACTCACTGTCCTTCTCCGGCCAGCAGCACAACTACTCCGCGACGGTCGCCATCGTCATGGGCGTCATCACCATGATCGTCGCCTATGTGGTCCAGCTCCGCGGCATGCGCAAAGGAGCGTGACCCAGTGACCGGACCTCTCGCCACCACCGCCACGGCCACCGCCCCCCGGCCCGCGACGCCCCCGACGTCGGCCGCCCCGCGGCTGCGCACCCCGCGAAGGCACCGCCCGGGCCGCCCGCGACGCAGCGTCCTGCTCACCGTGCTCACCGCGGTCGTGCTGCTCTACAGCCTCCTGCCGCTGCTGTGGCTGCTGATCAGCGCCACGAAGACGCAGGATGGGCTGGCCCACTCCTTCGGCCTGTGGTTCGACGGGGACTTCGCCCTGTGGGACAACATCCGCCGCACCTTCACCTACCAGGACGGCGTCTTCGGCCGCTGGCTCCTCAACACCCTGCTGTACGTCGTGGTGGGCGCGGGCGGCGCCACCTTCCTGGCCGTCCTCGGCGGGTACGCGCTCGCCAAGTTCCGGTTCCCGGGCAAGCGGGCCGTGTTCGCGGTCGTCATCGGCGCGGTCGCGGTCCCCACGACGGCGCTCGCGGTCCCGACGTTCCTCATGTTCAGCAAGCTGGGCCTGACCGACACCCCCTGGGCCGTCATCCTCCCGTCGCTGATCTCACCGTTCGGGCTGTACCTGATGTGGGTGTTCGCGAGCGAGGCGATCCCCACCGAACTGATGGAGGCCGCGCGCATCGACGGCGCGGGCGAACTGCGCACCTTCTTCCAGGTGGCGCTGCCCCTGCTCGCGCCCGGCACCGTCACCGTCCTCCTCTTCACCACCGTCGCGACCTGGAACAACTACTTCCTGCCGCTGATCATGCTGAAGGACCCCGACTGGTACCCCCTGACCCTCGGCCTCGACGCCTGGAACAAGCAGGCCCAGACCGCCGGCGGCGAGGCCGTCTTCAACCTGGTCGTCACCGGCTCGCTGCTCACCATCGTGCCGCTGATCGCCGCCTTCCTGCTGCTCCAGAAGCACTGGCAGTCCGGGCTCGCCGCCGGAAGCGTCAAGGAGTAGCGCCGGCACCGCGATTCACCTCGGACCACCGCTGAGCGACCCCCGCAGAAACCCCGTAGACCACGACGAAGTGGAAGCATCCGCATGCCCAAGCACACCCGCCGCCTGCTGCGCGGCATAGGCCTTCTCGCCGCACTCGCCCTCGGGGCGACCGCCTGCGGCGGCACCGACGACGACAGCTCCGGCCGGAAGCAGGTCGGCCCGGCCGACATCGAGGCCGCGCTGAAGAAGGGCGGCACCGTCACGGTGTGGGCGTGGGAGCCCACGCTGAAGCAGGTCGCCGCCGACTTCGAGAAGGCGCACCCGAAGGTCCACGTCAAGCTGGTCAACGCGGGTACCAACAACGACCAGTACAAGGCCCTGTCGAACGCGATCTCGGCCAAGAAGGGCGTCCCGGACGTCGCGCAGATCGAGTACTACGCGCTCGGCCAGTACGCCCTCACCAAACAGGTCACCGACCTCAAGGCCTACGGCGCCGACAAGCTGGCCGGCGCGTACTCGCCCGGCCCGTGGAACGCGGTGAAGTCCGGTGACGGCGTCTACGGCCTGCCCATGGACTCGGGGCCGATGGCGCTCTTCTACAACAAGAAGGTCTTCGACAAGTACGAGATCGCCGTCCCGACGACCTGGGACGAGTACGTCGAGGCCGGCCGCAAGCTGCACAAGGCGAACCCCAAGGCGTACATCACCAGCGACGTCGGCGACGCGGGCCTGACCACCAGCCTCCTCTGGCAGGCCGGTGCGCACCCCTACAAGGTCGACGGCACCGAGGTCGGCATCGACTTCACCGACGCGGGCGCCAAGAAGTACACCGACACCTGGCAGAAGCTGATCGACGAGAAGCTCCTCGCGCCGGTCGTCGGCTGGAGCGACGACTGGTACAAGGGCCTCGGCGACGGCACCATCGCCACCCTGCCCACCGGCGCCTGGATGCCCGCCAACTTCGTCTCCGGCGTGAAGGGCGCGTCCGGCGACTGGCGGGCCGCCCCGATGCCGCAGTGGACCAAGGGCGCGCACACCAGCAGCGAGAACGGCGGCAGCTCCCTCGCGCTGCCCGAACTCGGCAAGAACAAGGAACTGGCCTACGCCTTCGTCGAGTACGCCAACTCCGGTGCGGGCGTGCAGACCCGCATCAAGAGCGGCGCGTTCCCGGCGACCACGAAGGACCTGGACTCCCCGGCGTTCCAGAACACCGTGTTCCCTTACTTCGGTGGCCAGAAGGCCAACAAGATCTTCGCCGAGTCCGCGAAGAACGTCCCCGCCGACTGGAAGTACCTGCCCTACCAGGTGTACGCCAACTCGATCTTCAACGACACCGTCGGCAAGGCCTACATCTCCGGCACGAAGCTGAGCGCCGGGCTGAAGGCGTGGCAGGACGCCTCCGTCAAGTACGGCACCGAACAGGGCTTCACCGTCGAGCAGTAGACCGGCGCGCACGCACCACTCCGTATGACTGGAAGGATCTTGATGACCGCCCCCCTCACCTCCCGTTTCCCCTACGCGAAGGGCACCGACGGCACCCGCAGAATCGGATACGGCGCCGACTACAACCCCGAGCAGTGGCCGCGGGAGGTGTGGGAGGAGGACGTCCGGCTGATGCGCGAGGCCGGCGTCAACGTCGTCTCCCTGGCGATCTTCTCCTGGGCGCGGCTCCAGCCCACCGCCGACACCTGGGACTTCACCTGGCTCGACGACGTCATGGACCTGCTGCACGCGGGCGGCATCGGCGTCGACCTGGCCACCGCCACCGCGTCCCCGCCGCCCTGGCTCACCACCGCACACCCCGAGATCCTGCCGGTGACCGCCACCGGCGAGACCCTCTGGCCCGGCGCGCGCCAGCACTGGCGGCCCACGTCACCCGTCTTCCGCGACCACGCCCTGCGCCTCGTGCGCGAGCTGGCCACCCGGTACGCGGACCACCCGGCGCTCGTCGCCTGGCACGTCAACAACGAACTGGGCTGCCACAACGTCTACGACTACTCCGACGACGCCGCCCGCGCCTTCCGCACCTGGCTGCGCCGCCGCTACACCACGCTCGACGCCCTCAACCACGCCTGGGGCACCGCCTTCTGGTCCCAGCGCTACAGCGACTGGGAGCAGCTTCTGCCGCCGCGGCTCGCGGCCTCGCACCCCAACCCGACGCAGCAGCTCGACTTCAAACGGTTCTCGTCCGACGCGCTCAAGGACCATCTGCTCGCCGAGCGCGCGGTGCTGCGCGAACTGACCCCGGACACGCCCGTCACCACCAACTTCATGGTGATGGGCGGCACCAAGGGCATGGACTACGCCGACTGGGCCACCGAGGTCGACTTCGTCGCCAACGACCACTACGTCATCCCCGGACCGCAGGACCGCGACGAGCTGTCCTTCGCCGCCAACCTCACCAGCGGCATCGCGGGCCACCGCCCGTGGTTCCTCATGGAGCACTCCACCAGCGCGGTGAACTGGCAGCCGGTCAACCTGCCGAAGAAGCCGGGGGAGTTGGCCCGCGACTCGCTGCTGCACGTGGCGCACGGCGCCGACGCTGTCTGCTTCTTCCAGTGGCGGCAGTCCGCGGCGGGCGCCGAGAAGTACCACTCGGCGATGGTGCCGCACGCCGGGCCCGACAGTGAACTCTTCCGCGCCGTCACGGAGCTGGGCAGCACCCTCGACGCGCTCGCCCCGATCGCCGGGTCCCGGCGCGAGCCCGCCCGCGTCGCCGTCCTGTTCGACTGGGACTCGTGGTGGACCAGCGAGCACGACTCCCACCCCACCACCCGCCTCGACTACCACCGCGAAGCCCTCGACTGGTACTCCGCACTGCTGCGCCTCGGCGTCCGCGCCGACGTCGTGCCCGCCCACCGCACCGACCTCTCCCGGTACGACGTCGTGATCGCGCCCGTCCTGCACGTGGTGCCGCAGCAGCTCGGCAAGGAGCTCACCCGGTACGTCGAGAGCGGCGGCCACCTCGTGACCACGTACTTCTCGGGTGTCGTCGACGAGAACGACCACATCTGGCTCGGCGGGTACCCGGGCGCGCTGCGCGACCTGCTCGGGATCCGCGTCGAGGAGTTCGGGCCGCTGCTCGACGGCTCGTCCGTCGACCTCGACAACGGCACCACCGGAACCCTGTGGAGCGACCGGATCGACGTGTCGGGGCCCGAGGTCGAGGTCCTGGCCCGCTACCGCACCGGCGGCTACGCCGCACGTCCCGCGGTCACCCGCCGCTCCACGGGCCGGGGCACGGCCGCGTACGTCTCCACCCGCCTGGGCGTCGACGGCCTCACCACCCTGCTGCCCGACCTGCTCGCCCCGGCAGGCGTGGACGGTGAACTCCCCGCGCACGCGCGCGGGGCGGTGGAGACGGTGGTCCGCCGCGACGCCGACCACCGCTATGTCTTCCTCGTCAACCGGAGCGACGAGGCGGTGGCGCTGCCCGGCGTCACCGGCGAGGTGCTCGTCGGCCCCGACCCGGGCGACGGGTTCGTCCTGCCGCCGCGCGAGGTCGCCGTCCTGCGGCAGCCCGCTTCCTGAACCGCATCACCGCAGCAGCACCAACCGTCCGCACACCCTCGCGTTGGGAGAGCACGTTGGCACGCCGTACCCGCACAAGACGCCTCCTCGGCCTCGTCGGCACCGCCGCCCTGGTCTCCGGGGCCGCCCTGACCACCGCGCCGCCGGTGACCGCCGCGACCCCGGCCGTCACGGTCACGCCCGATCCCTCGTACCAGCAGCAGCGGTTCGAGGGCTGGGGCACGAGCCTCGTCTGGTTCGCGAACGTCACCGGCGGCTATCCGAAGGAGATCCGCGAGAAGCTCGCCGACCTGCTCTTCGGCGACGACGGCCTTGCCCTGAACATCGCCCGCTACAACATCGGCGGCGGCAACGCCCCCGACGTCAAGGACTACCTGAGGGCGGGCGGCGCCGTCGAGGGCTGGTGGAAGGCGCCCGCAGGCACCACCCGGCACGACACCGACTGGTGGAGCGCGGACGACCCGGCGGACTGGAACCCGGACGCCGACGCCACCCAGCGCTGGTGGGTGGAGCGCATCAAGGACGACATCGACCACTGGGAGACGTTCAGCAACTCCCCGCCGTACTTCATGACGGAGAGCGGCTACGTCTCCGGCAACTTCGACGCGAACAAGGACCAGCTCAAAGCCGACTCGGTCGACGACTTCGCCGCGTACGTCGCCGGTGCCACCGAGCGCCTGGAGAAGGCGGCAGGCATCAAGGTCGACACCGTCGACCCGTTCAACGAGCCCAACACCGGTTACTGGGGCACCAAGCTGGGAGCGGACGGCGAGCCGACCGGCGGGCGGCAGGAAGGCGCCCACATAGGCCCGGAGCTCCAGCGGAAAGTCATCAAGGCCCTCGCACCGGCCCTGAAGAAGGCCGGGACGGGCGCGAGGATCGCCGCCATGGACGAGACGAACCCGGGCCTCTTCGCGACGAACTGGAACAGCTACCCGGCCGACGTGAAGAGCCTCGTCGGACAGATGAACGTCCACACCTACGGAACCGGGGGCCGCACCACGGTCCGCGACCTCGCCAAGGCCGCCGACAAGCCGCTGTGGATGAGCGAGGTCGAGGGCGACTGGGGCGACGGCCAGTCCTTCACCGACATGCGGCCCGGCCTCGGCCTCGCCCAGCAGATGGTCGACGACCTGCGCGAACTGGAACCCACCGCCTGGGTGTTCTGGCAGCCCGTCGAGGACTACGACAACATGAGGCCCGGCGGCGAGTCCGCGAAGGGCGGCAACTGGGGCGAGATCCAGCTCCCCTTCAGCTGCACCGCGAAGGACACCCTGGAGAGCTGCCCGGTCCGCACGAACACGAAGTACGACACGGCCCGCAACTTCACGCACTACATCCGGCCCGGCGACCGCCTGATCAAGACGGACGACACCGGCAGCGCCGCGGCGGTCTCACGCGACGGCAAGGGCGCCACGGTCGTCCACGTCAACCGGACGAGCGAGGCCCGTACGGTCACCCTCGACCTGTCGAAATTCACGAAGATCGGCCGGGGCGCCACCGTCACCCCGGTCGTGACCAGCGCCGACGGCAAACTGGAACGGCACACCGCCGTCCCGGTCACGGCGAAGAAGGCCACCTGCACCGTGCCCGCGCAGTCCGTGACCTCGTTCGTGGTCGACGGGGTGTCCGGCACGGCGAAGGACGCGGCGACGCCGCGCGAGGGCCGCACGTACGAGCTGACGGGCGTGCAGAGCGGCAAGGACCTCACGGTCGCCGACGACAGCGGCAGGCTCGTCATCAGGGCCGGCGCGTCCGACGCCGGTCAGCGCTGGCAGGTGCGGCGGATCAGCGGCGGCAAGGACGCGGCCAACCGCAAGCAGTACGTGTTCACCGGCGCGGGCAGCGGCAAGCGGCTCGCCGTCCGCGACGGCGTCCCCGTCGCCGAGGCGGACACCGGGCCGCGGGACGCGTCCGCGCGATGGATCCTCTCCACCACCGGCGACGGCACCTACACCCTCGTCAACGCCGGGACCGGAAAACTCCTCGAAGTGGGCGGACAGGCCACGGCCGACGGTGCCGCCGTCACCACCTACCAGCCCAACTCCGGGGCGAACCAGCGGTGGAAGGTCACGGACGTGACCCCCTGACCGGTCCGCGTCCACGCGCCCCGCGGCTTTTGGGCCGTGGGGCGCACCCATGGATCGCCGAGGTCAGGCCCTAAGCTCGGGCAGCAGCCGACGAGAGAGAGTGGACGAGGCATGAGCGACCAGTTGACCGTCAGCGTCCTGGGCACCGGGATCATGGGCGCGGCGATGGCCAGGAACATCGCGCGGGCCGGCCACACCGTCCGCGCCTGGAACCGCAGCCGCGCCAAGGCCGAACCGCTGACCGCCGACGGCGTGCACGTCACCGACACACCGGCCGAGGCCGTCGCGGACGCCGACGTCGTCCTGACGATGCTGTACGACGGCCCCGCCGCCCTGGATGTCATGCGCCGGGCCGCCGAGGGCCTGCGGCCGGGCACCGCGTGGCTCCAGTCGACCACCGCGGGCCTCGACGCGCTCGGCGACCTCGCCGACTTCGCCACCGCCCACGACCTGGTCCTCTTCGACGCGCCGGTCCTGGGCACCCGCCAGCCCGCCGAAGCCGGGCAACTGCTGGTGCTCGCCGCGGGCCCGAGCGCGTACCGCGGCGCCGTCACGCCCGTCCTCGACGCCGTCGGCTCCCGTACCGTATGGACCGGCGAGGACGGCGCCGCGGGCTCCGCGACCCGCCTCAAACTGGTCGCCAACAGTTGGGTACTGGCCGCCACCAACGCGGCCGGCGAGGTCCTCGCCCTGTCCAAGGCCCTCGGCGTGGACCCGCAGGACTTCTTCGACGCCATCGAGGGCGGCGGCCTCGACCTGCCCTACCTGCGCCTCAAGGCGGGTCTCGTCCTGGAGGACCGGCTCACCCCCGCCCAGTTCGCGGTGGACACCGCCGTCAAGGACGCCCGCCTCATCGTCGAGGCGGCCCGCCGCCACGGCGTCCGCCTCGACATCGCCGAAGCGAGCGAGGCCCGCCTGACCCGCGCCGCGGAATCGGGGCACGGGGAGGAGGACATGGCGGCGGCGTATTTCGCTTCGTTCGACGGGGACCCCGAGCGCTTCGCGCACTGACGCGCCGCTCCCGGCCCGTGCGCGCTCAGCCGAGCCGCGGAATCTCGATCGCCGGGCACCGGTCCATGACCATGTCCAGGCCGGCCGCGCGGGTGCGCTCGTACGCCGCCTCGTCGATGACGCCGAGCTGGAACCAGACGGCCTTGGCGCCGATGGCGGCGGCCTCGTCGGCGACGGGGCCCGCGAGGTCGCTGTTGACGAAGACGTCGACCACGTCGACGGGGAAGGGGATCGCGTCGAGCGTGGGGTAGCCCTGCTCGCCGTGGACCGTCTCGGCCTTCGGGTGCACGGGCACGACGCGCTTACCGAAGCGTTGCAGGACCTCGGCGACCCCGTACGCGGCCCGCGCCCGGTTGGACGACAGTCCGACGACGGCCCAGGTGTCCCCGGACTCCGTGAGGATCTTCCGGACGGTGGCTGGATCGGCGTACATGCTGGCTCCCTGTCGACGTGCGGCTTCCCGGCTTCCTGTCCTGCGGTCAACTCCGCGGGGGCGCGGCGGATTCCTCGTGGGGAGCGGACGGTCGAAAGCATTGACGCAAGGTGGGTTCGATTCTACGGTCCCGTCCGAAGTCGCGACCGCTGTTCGGGATTTCGGACAATTGTCCCGGCGTGTAGGCCCGACGGTCGCCTCCCCCCCAACGCGTCAAGGAGTACCGCGTGAGCCGCATCTCCCGCCGCACCAGAACCGCCCTGCTGGCCGTCCCCACCGCGCTGGCCCTCGCCCTGATCCCGTCGACCGCCTCCGCGTACCCGAACCCGGGGCGCGTCACCGGCGCCACCGTCGTGCACGACCCGACCATGATCCGCACCTCGGCCGGGCAGTACCTGCTGTACGCGACCGGCGGCGGGCTCGGCTTCCGTACGTCGGGCGACCGCATCGCGTTCACGGCCGGCAGCGACGCCTTCACCGGCAAGCCCTCGTGGTGGTCGTCGTACGCGACCGAGGCGTGGGCGCCCGACATCTCCTACCACGGCGGCAAGTACCTGATGTACTACGCCGTCTCGATCTTCGGGTCCAACAAGTCCGCCATCGGGCTCGCCGGTTCCACCACCGGGCTGCCCGGCTCCTGGACGGACTACGGCGTCGTCCACACCTCCACCACCTCCAGCGACTACAACGCCATCGACCCGAACCTCTTCGTCGACGGCGACGGAAAGTGGTGGCTGTCGTTCGGGAGCTGGTGGAGCGGCATCAAGATGATCCGGATCGACCCGGCCACCGGCAAGCAGTACGCCGGGGACACCGCCCGCCGCTCCCTCGCCGCACGCCCGACCGGGACCAAGGCGATCGAGGCCCCGTACATCGTCAAGCACGGCAGTTACTACTACCTCTTCGCCTCGTACGACGTGTGCTGCTCGGGCACCTCCTCCACGTACAAGGTGAAGGTCGGCCGTGCGAGCAGCGTCACCGGGCCGTACCGCGACAAGAACGGCGTCGCCCTGACCGACAACGGCGGCACCCCGGTCCTGGAGTCGCACGGCAGCGTGATCGGCCCCGGCGGGCAGTCGATCATGCATGACTCCGACGGGGACCTGATCGTCTACCACTACTACGACGGCAACGACAACGGCACGCCCAAGCTCGGCGTCAACCTCCTGGACTGGAGCAGCGGTTGGCCCGTCGCCCGTTGACCCTCAGCCGACGTGCACGCGAGGCCTGCGCCGCGGGTCAGGTTCCGCGCGGCGCAGCACCTCGCGGGTGACCGGGGCCACCTCGCCGTCGCCGAAGACCAAAAAGCGCAGCAGGTGGCTGACGGGGTGGCCCTCGGTCCAGTTGAAGTAGGCGTGCGGGACCTCGCCCGTACGGTCGCGCAGGTTCATCAGGACGGCCGCCACGGTGTTCGGGACGCCCGGGCCGCGCACGCGCAGGCGACGCACCCCGTGCTTCTCGTCGCCGTGCACGGTCAGGTCCTCGGTGAAGTCCGAGGAGTCCTGGACGAAGACCTCCAGGAAGAGCACCGGGCCGCCCTCGGGGATGTGCGTGTCCTCGCGCTGGCAGTACTCCTTGTCGCGGTACTCGGCGGTGCTGTGCTCCTGCGGCTCGTTCGCGATGATCCGCAAGGGGCCGCTCGCCGCCGCCCCGTCGATGATCCGTTCCGCCGCGTCGTCGAACGTGACCGCGCCCGCGCGCAGTTCGAAGGCGCGGTGCACCCGGGAGGCGAAGGAGGAGAGGAGGATCGCCACGATGAAGATGAGGGCGATCTTGATGCCGTCGGGACGTTCGACGACGTTGGTGACGAGGGTGTAGGCGAACACCGCGGTGATCGCGCCGAAGCCGATCGCCGCCCGGCGGTGCCCGCGCCGGTGCACGGCGACGGTCGACGCGAACGACGCCGACAGCATCAGCACCAGGACACCGGTCGCGTACGCACCCGACTGGTCGTCGACGTTCGCGTCGAACCACAGAGTGATGGCGACCGCCGCGGCCATGAAGGTGAGGACCAGGGGGCGGACGGCCCGCGTCCACTCGGGGGCCATGCCGTAGCGCGGCAGATAGCGGGGGACGAGGTTCAGCAGCCCCGCCATGGCGGACGCGCCCGCGAACCACAGGATGCAGATGGTCGACACGTCGTAGACCGTGCCGAAGCCCTCGCCCAGGTACGTGTGCGCGAGGTAGGCGAGGGCGCGCCCGTTGGCCGCACCGCCCGACTCGAACGCGTGCTGCGGGATGAGGATCGTCGTGGCGAGACTCGAGAGCAGCAGGAAACCGCTCATGATCAGCGCGGCCGTGGTGAGCAGCTTGCGGGTGTCGCGGACGCGGCCCGTCGGCTCCGCGTACGTGTCCGTGGACGCGCCCCGGACCTGCGGCATCACCGCCACGCCGGTCTCGAAGCCGGACATGCCGAGCGCCAGTTTCGGGAAGACGAGCAGCGCGACACCGATCATCACGAACGGCGAGGAGTGCTCGGCCGTCATCGCGTCCCACCAGTCGCCGACCTTGACCGGCTCGGTCAGGACGTGGGTCGCGGCCGTGACGAGGACGACGATGTTCAGCACCAGGTACGCGGCGACCAGCACGACCGCGACCCGGATCGCCTCCTGGAACCCCTTCAGGAAGACCGCGCCGAGCGCCGCGAGCAGCACGAGGGTGATCCAGGTGTTCGCGCCGTGCAGGGCCGCGGGCGCGAACGGGTTCTCCACGACGTGGGCCGCCGCGTCCGCCGCCGACAGCGTCATGGTGATCATGAAGTCGGTGGCGGCGAAGCCCAGCAGCACGAGGACGAACAGCTTCCCCGCCCACCAGGGAAGAAGCCGCTCCAGCATGGCGATCGACCCCTCGCCGTGCGGCGACTCCTTCGCGACCCTGCGGTACACCGGCAGGGCGCCCAGCAGGGTCAGGGCGATGAGCACCAGCGTCGCCAGCGGCGACAGCAGGCCCGCGGCGAGGGCCGCGATGCCCGGCTGGTAGCCGAGTGTGGAGAAGTAGTCGACGCCGGTCAGACACATCACCCGCCACCACGTGTGGCCCCGGTGCTCCTCCGGGGCGTGCCCGTGCGGTCCCTGATGGCGGGCCGTCCGGTCGGTCAGCCCTTCCAGGAGCCAGGAACGCCACCGGGGCGTGGAGGCAGGCGGTGCGGCGGCGGGACGCTCGGCCTGGGTGCCGGTCATGTGGGAAACGCTTCCTGTCTCTGCGGCGGCTTCTGTGGCGACCTGCGAGTATCCATCACATCCTCACCCGCACCGCGGGCGGGGGCGAGCCCGGTCACACCTGCGCATACGCTGGGGCGATGCAGGACGAGTACCGCACCGTGGCCCGTGAGGGCGTGCACGAGACAGAGATCAACCGCTCCAGGTTCCTGTGCGCGCTCGCGCCCGCCGCGACGGAGGAGGAGGCACAGGCCTTCGTCGCCCGCGTCCGCGCGGAACACCCGACAGCCAGCCACAACTGCTACGCCTACGTCATCGGCGCCGACGCCTCCGTACAGAAGGCGAGCGACGACGGCGAGCCCGGCGGCACCGCCGGGGTGCCCATGCTCCAGATGCTCACACGACGCGAGATGCGCTACGTCGCCGCGGTCGTCACGCGGTACTACGGAGGCGTGAAGCTGGGGGCCGGCGGCCTCATCCGGGCCTACGGGGGTGCTGTCGGGGAGGCGCTCGACGCCCTGGGGACGGTGACGCGCCGCAGGTTCCGCCTCGCGACGGTGACGGTCGACCACACCCGCGCGGGCAAGATGGAGAACGACCTGCGGGCCACGGGGCGAGACGTCCGGGACGTGCGCTACGGCGAGGCGGTGGCCATCGACATCGGGCTCCCGGAAGGGGACGTGGAGCGGTTCCGGAGCTGGCTGGCGGAGGCGAGCGCGGGCAGCGCCGGGTTCGAGCTCGGCGGCGAGGCCTACGGCTGAGCCGGGCCCGGGCGCGGACCGGCGGGATCCCGGCCCCGCGCGCCGGTGGCAGACTGAGGTCCGTGAGGGGCCAGGTGCCCGGGGACGCTAGCGTGGTCGGTGCCGGCGACGAGGACCGTACCGGCTCCGTGCCGAGCGCACGGGTGGAGCAGAGGGAAACATGCGGGTCGGAGCGGCATCTTGAGAATTCTGCACACGTCCGACTGGCATCTGGGCCGCGCGTTCCACCGCGTGAGCATGCTCGACGCCCAGGCCGCGTTCATCGGCCACCTCGTCGCCACGGTGCGCGAGCGTGGCGTGGACGCCGTGGTCGTGTCGGGTGACGTGTACGACAGGGCGGTGCCGCCGCTCGCCGCCGTCGAGCTGTACGACGACGCGCTGCACCGCCTCGCCGCGCTCGACGTGCCGACCGTGATGATCTCCGGGAACCACGACTCGGCCCGCCGCCTCGGGGTCGGCGCGGGACTGATCGGGCGCGCCGGCATCCATCTGCGGACGGAGCCGGGCCGCTGCGGCGACCCCGTCGTCCTGCCCGACGCGCACGGTGACGTCGCCTTCTACGGGCTGCCGTACCTCGAACCCGCCCTGGTGAAGGACGAGTTCGGGGTGGTGAAGGCCGGGCACGAACAGGTGCTGGCCGCCGCGATGGAGCGGGTCCGTGCCGACCTCGCCCAGCGCCCCGCGGGCACCCGGTCCGTGGTCCTCGCACACGCCTTCGTCACCGGGGGCGCGCCCAGCGACAGCGAGCGCGACATCACGGTGGGCGGGGTCGCCGCCGTCCCGGCCGGTGTCTTCGACGGCGTCGACTACGTGGCGCTCGGGCATCTGCACGGCAGCCAGGTCCTCTCCGAGCGCGTCCGCTACTCCGGTTCGCCTCTCCCCTACTCCTTCTCCGAGGCCGACCACCGCAAGAGCATGTGGCTCATCGACCTCGACGCGGAGGGTGCCGTCACCGCGGAGCGCGTCGACTGCCCCGTGCCCCGGCCGCTCGCCCGGGTCCGGGGCGACCTCGCCGACCTCCTCGCCGACCCGGACCTCACCGCCCACGAGAACTCCTGGGTGGAGGCCACCCTCACCGACGAGGTGCGGCCCGACGACCCCATGGCCAGGCTCACCGAGCGCTTCCCGCACACCCTCAGCCTGCTCTTCGAGCCGCGCCGCACCGACGCCCGGCCCGAGGCCACCTACGCGGAGCGCCTCAAGGGGCGCGACGACCACGAGATCGCGGAGGACTTCGTGACCCATGTCCGGGGCGCGGGACCCGACGAGGACGAGCGGGCGCTGCTGCGGGCCGTGATCGACACCGTCCGCACCGACGACGTGGTGCGCGAGGTCGCCCGGTGAGACTGCACACCCTGCGCGTCACCGCGTTCGGCCCCTTCGGCGGGGCACAGGAGATCGACTTCGACGCGCTGTCGTCCGCGGGCCTCTTCCTGCTGCACGGGCCGACCGGCGCCGGCAAGACCTCCGTCCTCGACGCGGTCTGCTTCGCCCTGTACGGGTCCGTGCCCGGCGCCCGCCAGAGCGGCGGCCAAGGCCAGAACCTGCGCAGCGACCACGCGGAGCCCGGCGTACGCACCGAGGTCGCCCTCGACCTGACCGTCGCGGGGCGCCGGCTGGAACTCACCCGGCAGCCGCCGCACCTGCGCCCCAAGAAGCGCGGCACCGGTTTCACGACGGAGAAGGCACAGAGCCGGCTGCGCGAGTACGACGCGGTCGCGGGCGCATGGAAGGACCTCAGCCGCTCCCACCAGGAGATCGGCGAGGAGATCACCCAACTGCTCGGCATGAGCAAGGACCAGTTCTGCCAGGTGGTGCTCCTGCCGCAGGGCGACTTCGCCCGGTTCCTGCGGGCCGACGCCGAGGCCCGCGGCAAGCTCCTCGGCCGCCTCTTCGACACCCACCGGTTCGCCGCCGTCGAGCAGCGGCTCGCCGACGACCGGCGCGGCGCCGAGAAGCAGGTGACCGCCGGGGACAGTGAGTTGCTGGCCGACGCGCACCGGATGCAGCAGGCCGCGGGCGGCATCGTGGAGCTGCCCCCGGTCGACGCGGCGCCCGGCGACCCCGGACTCGCGGACACCGTCCTCGCCTGGGCCGCGACCGCTCGCTCCACCGCGCGCGAACACTTCACACACGCCCATCTCGCCCTCGCCGCGGCCGAGTCGGCGCGCACGGCGGCGCAGCACGCACTGTCCGACGTCATCGAGACGGAGCGTCTCCAGCGCCGCTTCGCGGAGGCCCAGGCGCGGGCCGCCGCGCTGGCGGACCGCGCCGAGGAGCACCGCGCCGTCGAGGAGCGGATGGAGCGGGCCCGCAAAGCGGAGACGGTCGCGCCCGCCCTCGCCCTGCGCGAGGCGGCGGAGGAGGAGCACCGGGCGGCGCTGCGCGAGGAGGAGCGGGCGCGGGCCGCGCTGCGGGCGGCCGGTACACGGACCGGGTCCGAAGCCGTCCGCGCCGACGATCCGCCGGCCGACGCGGGACCCGCCGCACTCGCCGAGGCCGCACGGCGTGGCGCCCAGGAGCTCGGAGGGCTCGACTCGGCGCGCCGGGCCGAGCGCCGACTCGCCGAGCTCGCGCGGGAGCGCGCCGGACTCGACCGCGAGGAGCGCGCCGACGCCGACCTCCTCGACGAGGCCGGGGCCTGGCTCGCCGCGTGGGACACCCGCCGCGCCGCCCTCCAGGCCGCTGTCGACGACGCCCAGGAGGCGGCGACCCGCGCCGAACACCTCGCAGGGCAGCTCGACCCCGGGCGCCGGCAGGCCCGCGCCGCCGTCGAACGGGACCGGCTCGCCGCCCACGCGGAAGAGGTACGGGCCGCCGCCGTGCGGGCCCGTGAGGACGCGGTCGCCGCCCACGAGCACTGGCTCGGCCTCAAGGAGCGGCGACTGCGCGATGTCGCCGCCGAACTCGCCGAGCAGCTTGTCGACGGCGCACCCTGCACCGTCTGCGGGGCGACCGAACACCCGGCGCCCATCGCCAGGTCCGAGGGGCACGTCGACCGCGCCGCGGAGGAGAACGCCCTCGCCGCCTACCGCACCGCCGAAGCGCGCCGCACCGACACCGAGGCTGCTCTGAGCGGCGTACGCGAGGAGTTGGCCGCCGCGAAGGCAGCCGCCGGGGACGAGACGGCAAAGCGACTGGCGGACACCGTACGGGACCTGGAGGCGCGGCACGCCGAGGCCCGGGCCGCGGCGTCCGGGCTGCACGCGGCCCGCGAGAGCCTTCTCCGCGCCGAGAGCGAGTACGAGCGACGCCTCGCCGCCCGCCAGGAGGCGGCGACCCGCACCGCCGCCCGGGCCTCCCTGCGCGAGGCGCTGGAGCGTGAACAGGCTGGTCTGGAGGGCGAGTTGGCGCAGGCGCGCGGCGGCGCGGAGAGCGTCGAGGTGCGCGCGGCCCAGCTTGAGCGCCATGTACGCCTGCTCACCGATGCCGCCGACGCCGCCCGCGCCGTCGAGGACACCGCGACCCGCCTCAAGGACGCGGACGCGCGACTCGCCGACGCCGCCTTCCGGGCCGGGTTCGACACACCGCGGGCCGCGGCCGCCGCCCTCGTCGACGACGCCGGGCACCGGGAACTGCAACACCGCCTGGACGCCTGGCAGTCGGAGCGGGCCACGGTGCGTTCCATGCTCGCGGAGGAGGACGCCGCCGAGGCCGCGAGCAGGCCGGCCGCCGATGTCGCCGCCGTCCGCGCCGCGGCCGACGCCGCCGACGCGCGCGTCAGGGCGGCGGGCTCCGCGCGGGACGCGGCGGCCCGCCGCTGCGACGAACTCGACCGGCTCTCCCGGCGCGCCGCCGCCGAGGCGCGCCGCCTCGGGCCGCTGCGCGCCGCGTACAACCGCATCGCCCGGCTCGCCTCCCTCGCCGCCGGTACCTCCGCCGACAACGAGCGCAAGATGCGCCTGGAGTCCTACGTCCTCGCCGCCCGCCTCGAACAGGTGGCGGCGGCGGCGACCGCGCGGCTGCGCCGGATGTCGTCCGGCCGGTACACCCTCGTGCACTCCGACTCCCTCGCGGGGCGCGGCCGTTCGGGGCTCGGGCTGCACGTCGTGGACGCCTGGACGGGCCGGGAGCGCGACACGGCGACCCTGTCGGGCGGCGAGACGTTCTTCGCGTCGCTGGCCCTCGCGCTCGGCCTCGCCGACGTCGTCACGGACGAGGCGGGCGGCGTCCGCCTCGACACCCTCTTCATCGACGAGGGCTTCGGCAGCCTGGACGACCAGACCCTCGACGAGGTCCTCGACGTCCTCGACTCGCTGCGCGAACGGGACCGCAGCGTCGGCATCGTCAGCCACGTCGGCGACCTGCGCCGCCGGGTCCACGCGCAACTGGAGATCGTGAAGGGGCGGGCGGGATCGGTGGTGCGCCAGCGCGGCGTCGACAGCGCGTAGCGCCGGGTCCGCGTGCGGCTCAGTTCCCGATCGCCCGGCGCGGCAACGGCGAGGAGTACACGACGCTCGTCGTCACGGAGCCGAGCGCGCCGATCCTGCCGGAGACCTCCTCCAGGTGGGCCATGGAGCGCGCCGCGACCTTGATGACGAAGCAGTCGTCGCCCGTGACGTGGTGCGCCTCCAGGATCTCCGGTGTCACCTCGACCAGGTCGTGGAACGGCTTGTAGTTGCCGTTCGGGTACCGCAACCGGACGTAGGCCATGATCGACAGGCCCAGCCGTTCCGGTACCACCACCGCCGTGTACCCGGCGATCACTCCCGCCTCCTCCAGTCTGCGGACCCGCTCGGTGACGGCGCTCGCGGACATGGACACGGCGCGGGCCAGCTCGGCGTAGCTCGCCCGGCCGTCGCGCTGGAGGACCTGGAGGATGCGCCAGTCGGTGGCGTCGGGCACGTGGACGGAGGCGGCTGCGGAATCGACGGTCATCGTCGAGAGATACCAGGGAGATCCCCGGCGGAACAAGGGGAAGGCCGGGGATCGTCCCTTCAGGGCGAGGAGCGTCGGCCGTAGATTTCTGGCCGGGGGACAGAACGCAGAGCCGGAAGCCCCCACCGGCACCCGCCCACGGAGGACGCCGCCACCATGACCCACACCACCAGCAACCCGGTCCTGCGCGTGGCTCCCGCCTCGCCGGCCGCCGCTGCCGCCCACTTCGGCGCGAGCCTCGCCTTCCACGCCGACGTGTCCGACGTCGCCGCCGCCCTCACCGCACAGGACGCCGGGCAGGCCGGGTTCGTCGTGCTCGACTGCCGCTCCACCGCCTCCTGGGACCAGGGGCACGTCCCCGGCGCCGTGCACCTGCCCACCGCGCTCATCGCCGAGCAGGCCGAGCGGCTTCTCGACAGGTCCGTGCCCGTCGTCACGTACTGCTGGGGCCCGGCCTGCAACGGCGCCACCCGCGGCCCTCGCCCTCGCCGAACTCGGCTTCCAGGTCAAGGAGATGCTCGGCGGCTTCGAGTACTGGGTCCGCGAAGGCTTCCCGTACGAGACGTGGGAAGGCCTCGCCCGCCGGGACGCGGACCCGCTGACCGCGCCCGCGGACACCGGCGACTGCGGCTGCTGACCACGGCTTCGCGGGCCCCGCCCGGACCTACAACCGCGACAACTCCTCCACCAGGTCGTCCAGGCCGAGCGACCCTTGCGAGAGCGCCGCCATGTGCCACGCCTTCGCGTCGAAGGAGTCCCCGTGCGCCGCCCGCGCGTTGGCCCGGCCCAGCAGCCACGCCCGTTCGCCCAGCTTGTACCCGATGGCCTGGCCGGGGATCGACAGGTACCGGGTCAGCTCGCTCTCCACGTACTCCGCCGGACGGCTGCTGTGCGCCCCGAAGAACTCCTGGGCCAGGTCGGGGGTCCATCGCTCGCCCGGGTGGAACGGCGAGTGGGCCGGGATCTCCAGCTCCAGGTGCATGCCGATGTCGACGATGACGCGGGCGGCGCGCATCATCTGCGCGTCGAGGTACCCGAGCCGCGTCTCGGCGTCGGTGAGGAAGCCCAGCTCGTCCATGAGGCGCTCGGCGTACAGCGCCCAGCCCTCGGCGTTGGCGGAGACCCCGCCGAGCGTGGCCTGGTAGCGGGAGAGGTCGTCCGCGACGTGCGCCCACTGCGCCAGTTGCAGATGGTGGCCGGGGACACCCTCGTGGTACCAGGTGGAGAGCAGGTCGTAGACGGGGAACCGGGTGGCGCCCATCGTGGGCAGCCACGTACGGCCGGGCCGCGAGAAGTCCACCGACGGCGGCGTGTAGTAGGGCGCCGCCGCGCTGCCGGGCGGCGCGATGCAGGACTCCACCTGCTTGACCCGCTCCGCGAGTTCGAAGTGTGTGCCGTCCAGCGCCTGGACGGCCTCGTCCATGACGCCTTGCAGCCACCGCCGCACCTCGTCGACGCCCTCGATGTGGCGCCCGTGCTCGTCGAGGTGGGCGAGCGCCGCCCACGGCGTCTCGGCACCCGGCAGGATCTTCTCCGCCTCGACGCGCATCTCGCCGAGCAGCCGGTGGAACTCGCTCCAGCCGTACGCGTACGCCTCGTCCAGGTCGAGATCCGTACCGTTGTAGTAGCGCGACCAGCGCGCGTACCGTTCGCGGCCCACCACGTCGGGGGAGCCCGCGACCGCGGGCGCGTACACGTCCCGCATCCAGTCGCGCAGTTCGACGGTGGCGGCGTCCGCCGCCCGCGCCGCCTCCGTCAGCTCCTCGCGCAACGCCTCGGGCCCCCCGGCGGCGAAGTCCCCGAACCAGCCGCGCCCCTGCCCCGCCCACTCGGTGAGCTGCTCGACGAAGGTCGCCGTGGGGCGGGGCGAGGCGTGCAGATCGCGTCGCAGGCCGAGCTCCAGCGTCTCGCGGTACCCGGCGAACGCGGCCGGTACCGCCCGCAGCCGCGCGGCGATCGCCGCCCAGTCGTCGTCGGTGTCGGCCGGGGTGACGGTGAAGACCTCGCGCACATGGTGGACCGGCGACCCCAGGTTGGAGACGGCCCGCAGCGGCTCCTGGGCGTCGTGCACGGCGAGTTCGGCGGTCAGCCGCTCGCGCAGCAGCCGCGCGCAACGCCGCTCGACCTCGCTCTCGGCCCCCGGCGCGCGCTCCGCCTCGTCGAGCCGGGCCAGGGTCCCCCGGGCCAGCTCGGCCACGGCCTCGATGCCGGCGGGGGAGAGGTCGGGCAGCCGGCTGTGGGACGCCGGGTCGCCGAGGTACGTACCGTTGACGGGGTCCAGGACGACGAAGGCGTCGACGTAGGAGTCGGCGACCTGCCGGGGCAGCAGGTTCTGGGGGAGCTGATCGCTCGGGGTGGCTGGCATGGCGGACATCCTCGTACGAGTCAGGGGGCCGCGTCACCCTCGGGCGGCAGCAGCGGGCCGCACTCCCACTGCTGGAAGATCAGCCGGGTCTCGACGCGGGCCACCTCGTGCCGTGCGGTGAAGGCGTCGAGGACGAGCCGCTGGAGATCCGCCATGTCGCGCACGGCCACATGCACCAGGTAGTCGTCGGGCCCGGTCAGGTGGAACACCGTGCGCGCCTCCGGCAGGGCGCGGATCCGCTCCACGAACGGGCCGACCAACTCCCTGCGGTGCGGGCGCACCTGCACCGAGAGGAGGGCCTGCAGGCCCCGGCCGAGCCGTGCCGGGTCGAGCCGCAGCGCGTGCCCGAGGATCACCCCGGAGCGGCGCAGTCTGCTCACCCGGTCCAGGCAGGTCGAGGGCGCGACACCGACCTGCGCGGCCAGATCCCGGTACGTGGTGCGGGCATCGTTCTGGAGGAGCCGCAATATCTCCAGGTCGACCGGATCGAGTACGACGGAATCGGCCATCTGCCGAACGTAGCACGGCAGTTGCCCCATGGGCCTCGCCCGTTGTTCAGCCTGGGCGCATGGACGACCACTCCCGCCCCCGGGCCCTGGCCACCGAAGCCGTGCACGCGGGCCGCGACGACCTCGCGGCCCTGGGCCTGCACGCGCCGCCCATCGACCTGTCCACCACCTACC
Source organism: Streptomyces sp. NPDC102406 (assembly GCF_044765725.1). Taxonomy (NCBI): domain Bacteria; kingdom Bacillati; phylum Actinomycetota; class Actinomycetes; order Kitasatosporales; family Streptomycetaceae; genus Streptomyces; species Streptomyces sp. NPDC102406. The sequence goes on from NZ_JBIWKP010000015.1 coordinate 63,090, forward strand.
CGTCCGCCGACAGCCGCGCCGAGGCCGCCCGCGTGGACGCGTTCGCCGCGCACGGCGTCCTCGACGACGGCCCACCCGTCTACGGCCGCCTCGGCAACCCGACCGTCGCCCGCTTCGAGACGGCCCTCGCCCGCCTGGAGGGGACGGACGCCGCCGTGGCGTTCGCGAGCGGCATGGCGGCGCTGACCGCGGTCCTCCTCGTACGGCTCTCCGCGGGCCTGCGCCACGTCGTCGCCGTCCGCCCGCTCTACGGGTGCAGCGACCATCTGCTGACGGCGGGCGCGCTCGGCTCGGAGGTCACCTGGGTCGACCCGGCCGGTGTCGCGGACGCCATCCGGCCCGACACCGGCCTGGTGATGGTGGAGTCGCCCGCCAACCCGACCCTCGCCGAGATCGACCTGCGGGCCGTCGCGCACGCCTGCGGCTCCGTGCCGCTCCTCGTCGACAACACCTTCGCGACGCCCGTCCTGCAACGGCCCCTGGACAGCGAGGCACGGCTCGTGCTGCACAGCGCGACCAAGTACCTGGGCGGGCACGGTGACGTGCTGGGCGGGGTGGTGGCCTGCGACGAGCTGTTCGCGCGCGAGCTGCGCAAGGTGCGGTTCGCGACGGGCGGCGTCCTGCATCCCCTCGCCGGATATCTGCTGCTGCGCGGCCTGTCGACCTTGCCGGTACGGGTGCGCGCCGCCTCGGCGAGCGCGGCGGAACTGGCCCGCCGCCTCGCCGCCGACCCGCGCGTCACCCGCGTCCACTACCCGCGGATCGGCGGCGCCATGGTCGCCTTCGAGGTCGCGGGCGACCCGCACGCGGTGATCGCCGGGGTCGGGCTCGTCACCCCCGCCGTCAGCCTCGGCAGCGTCGACTCGCTGATCCAGCACCCGGCCTCGATCAGCCATCGCGTCGTGGCCGCCGACGACCGCAGGGCGGCGGGCGTCAGCGACCGGCTGCTGCGCCTGTCCGTCGGCCTGGAGGACGTCGAGGACCTGTGGGCCGACCTCGACCGGGCGCTCGGCGCCGGGGACCACGGGCGGCGCGATGCCGTCAGTACCGTTCGACCTGCTCGTACGGTGCGGGGGACGCCGCAGGGGACGCGTCGAGCCGCGCGGTGATCACCAGCGTGCCCTCCTCGATCTGGTAGTCCAGCGGCAGATCGAGGCCGCGCATCGCCGCGACCATGCCCGTGTTGGACGCCTGGGTCACCGCGTACACGCTCGCGCAGTCCGCCTCGGCCGCCAGCGCGACCAGGCGGCGCAGCAGTTCGGCGCCGATGCCGCGGCGCTGCCAGTCGTCCTCCACGAGCAGCGCGATCTCCGTCTCGTCACCGTCCCACAGCAGGTGGCCGAGGGCGACGATGCGCCCGGAGGCGGTCCGCGCGGCGAGGGTGCGGCCGAAGCGGGGGCTGAGCAGGTGGTTGAGGTAGCGGTCCGCGTCGCCGACGGGGCCGTGGTAGCGCATGCTCAGCGTCTGCTGCGAGCACCGCTCGTGCATGGCCTTCGCCGCCGCCAGGTCCGTGGCCTGCGCGCGCCGCACCGTGATCTCGTTGCCCTCGGGCAGCGTGAGGACGTCCTGGCTGCGCGGTACCCGCGGGCCGAGGCGCGCGTCCAGCTCCACGAGGGCGCGGGCGCGCGCGAACTCGGTCGGGGTGAACGGCAGGTACGGCCGCTCCACGGTGATGACCCCGCCGTCCGGGGTCCGCAGCCGCATGGCGGTCGCGTCGAAGCCGCCCTCGTCCGGGGCCGTGTCCCGCGCCGCCGACGACGCGGGCAGCGACCGGATGGTGCACCGGCCCAGCAACTGGCGCAGCGCCAGCGGCAGTTCGGCCGCGTCCAGGGCGGTGCGCGTGGCCAGACCCAGAATGCGGGTGGGCGCGTCCACCAGGTCGTGGGCGTCGGCGCGCTCGATCCAGGTGCCGGTGCCGCCGGCCTCCGCGGCGGCCCGGTCAAGATCGGCGGCGGGCAGCTCCTGCGGCGCGCGCAGCAGGAACTCGTCCACGGTGCCGACGGCCAGCGGGTGCGTCTGGAGGCTCAAAATGTCCACCCGGCGCCGGGCCAGCGCCGTGCACAGCGAGGCGAGGGCCCCCGGCTCGTCCCGTACGGTCGTCCGCATCCGCCACAGCACGCTCCCCGTGGGATCCAGGGGGGCGCCGGTGTCCGGTTCGGGTGCCGGAGGCGCGTGGCCGTGGCGGCGTGCCCACCATTGGGTGGCGCGCTCCACCAGGGCCACGCGGTGGCGGGCGGGGCGGTCGTCCTGCACAGGGGTCACATCGGACATGTCTCGACTCATGCGACTACTGTGAAGGAACGGTGTTGCGTGATCACGAACGCTCTGTGACCGATGGGTAAAGAGTGACTATGCCCGTTTTGCTTTCACTGCCCGACGCGCCCCGGTTGCAGCGTCGTGGAGAACAGCACGTCGCCGCCCTCCTGCCGCAGCCGTACGGTCAACTCGCCGCTGTCACCGTCGATGGCGACCTCGCCGAAGTACGGCGGGGTCTCCGCGGGTGAGGTGTTCGCCCGCGCCGGGGCCTTGACGAACACCTGCCGCGGGCCGAACGTCCCGTCCAGCTTCACCGCGGGGAACCCGCCCGCCGTGAGGGGGCCCGAGACGAACTCCCAGAACGGTTCGAAGTCCTGGAACGCGGCGCGCGACGGCTCGTAGTGCTGCGCCGAGGTGTAGTGCACGTCGGCCGTGAGCCACAGCGTGCCCGTGATCCGCCGGTGCTTGATGTGCCGCAGCAGCTCGGCGATCTGGAGCTCCCGGCCGAGCGGCGCGCCCGGGTCGCCCTGCGCCACCGCCTCGAAGTGCGTCGCACCGTCCGGCACCACGAGCCCCAGCGGCATGTCGGACGCGATCACCTTCCACACCGCACGGGAACGCGACAACTCCCGTTTGAGCCACCGCAGTTGCTCGGCGCCGAGAATGCCGGTGGCGTTGTCGGCCTGCCGGTTCGGTGAGTTCGCGTCGCGGTACGTGCGCATGTCCAGGACGAACACGTCGAGCAGCGGACCGTGCCGCAGCACCCGGTACACCCGCCCGTCCGCGTCGCCGGGCGGGAGCGTCGACACGGGGAAGTACTCGCCGAACGCGCGCAGCGACCGGGCCGCCAGGACGTCCGTGCGCTTCTCGGTGTAGCGGGCGTCGTCCAGGATCTGGCCCGGGTACCAGTTGTTGTGCACCTCGTGGTCGTCCCACTGCGTGACGGTGGGGACCTGGGCGTTGAAGCGGCGCGTGTGGTCGTCGAGCAGGTTGTAGCGGAACGCGCCGCGGAACTCCGCCAGCGTCTCGGCGACCTTCGACTTCTCCTCGGTCATCACATTGCGCCACACCCGCCCGTCGGGCAGCGTCACGCTGGGCAGGATCGGCCCGTCCGCGTAGATGGTGTCGCCGCTGCACAGGAAGAAGTCCGGGTCCAGGGCGCGCATGTCCGCATAGACGCGGTTGCCGCCCCGGTCGGGGTTGATGCCCCAGCCCTGGCCCGCGATGTCCCCGGACCACAGGAACCGCACGTCTGCCCGGCGCCCCTCGGGGGCGGTGCGGAACGTGCCGGTGACCGGCTCGCCCGTACGCCGCGGATCGTCCGGGTCGGCGAGCAGCACCCGGTAGTGGATCTGCTCGCCCGGCGGCAGACCGCGCAGCCGGGTCGTGCCCGTGAAGTCGGTGCCCGGGCCGAGGAGCGGGCCGGGCCGGCGGGTCACCCGCCGGAACGACTCGGTGGCCGAGGTCTCCACGATCATCCGCGCGGGCCGGTCGGCACGTACCCACACCAGGCCCGAGTGGGCGGTGACATCACCGGCCTGCACGCCCCAGCCCGCCCGGGGGCGGCCCGACAGGGCGAACGCGGGCGCGACCGCGCCACCGGCCGAGGGCAGCGCCAGCGCCGCCGACGCGGCGAGCGAACCCCGCAGCACTGCGCGGCGGCCGGGCAGACGACTCGGCGGACGGTGTGACATGGGCGCCTCCAGTGACGGTTCCGACGACGGTGCGGTGCCTGCATCCCGCGCGACACCGCCGAGCCACACCCAACTGTCGCGGCACGGCGGGCACACGAACCCCAAGTGAACAACCGCCCCCGGCGCCGGGGGAACCGGGCGCGCCCCGATCGGCGCCTTGTCGTCAGGCTCCCCGCTGCCCGGCGGCGACCGCCAGAAGCCGTACGCCCTCGGTGATGCGGGTCGGCGTCAGATGCCCGTACCCGAGCACCAGCGAGACCCCGTCGCCGTCCGCGACGCCCCGGTAGTGGCTGAGCGCGCGGACCGCCACCCCGGCCGCCGCGAGCCGCGCCAGGAGGACGTCCTCGGGGCCGTGGTCCCCGGGCAGCGTGGCGATGGCGTGCAGGCCCGCGGCGATCCCCGAGACCTCGGTGCCGGGCAGAAACGCGTCCAGGGCGGCCACCAGGGCGTCCCGGCGCTCCTTGTACGCGCGTTGGCAGCGCCGCAGGTGCCGGTCGTGGTCGCCGCGCTCGATGAAACGGGCCAGCACCGCCTGGTCGAGCGCCGGGTTGCCGAGATCCATGTACCGCTTGCGCGCCACGATCTCCTCGGCCAGCGCGTCGGGCACGATCAGCCAGCCGAGCCGGAGCCCCGGGGCCAGCGACTTGCTCACCGAACCCGTGTAGGCGACGTGGTCCGGATCGAGGCCCTGCAAAGCACCCACGGGCGCACGGTCGTAGCGGAAGTCGCCGTCGTAGTCGTCCTCCACGACGAGCCCGCCCGCCTGTCGCGCCCAGTCCAGGAGCTGGGCCCTGCGCGCTGCCGAGTACGCGATCCCCGTGGGGAAGTGGTGCGACGGTGTCGTCACGACGGTACGCACACCGGACGCGCGCAGCGGCCCCAGGGCCAGGCCCTCGTCGTCCAGCGGCAGCCACACCGCCCGCGATCCCGCCGCCGCGAACAGGTCGTCGTACTGCGGGCTGCCGGGACCCTCCACGCCGAAGGCATGCTGCCCGCGCGCGTGGAGCACGGCCGCGAGAAGCGTCACCGCCTGCGTCACCCCGGAGCAGACGATGATCCGTTCCGGGTCCGTCACCACACCGCGACGCCGTGCGAGCAGTTCCGCGAGGGCCGTACGCAGCCGGGGCAGACCGCGCGGATCCGGATAGCCAAGACTCCGGTGCGGCAGCTCGGCGAGGACCCCGCGCTGCGCCGCCGCCCACGCGGACCGGGGGAACAGCGACAGATCAGGGCTGCCCGCCACGAAGTCGGCCCGGACGTCGGGGAAGGGGCGCGGGGCGAGGTCCCGCACCCCCGGGGCGGCGGCCCGTACCGCCTCGCCCACCCACGTCCCGGCGCCCCGGCCGCTGCGCAGGTAGCCCTCCGCCGTCAACTGCTCGTACGCCTCGGTGATCAGCCCGCGCGACACCCCGAGGTCGCCCGCCAGGTCCCGGCTCGACGGCAGCCGCGTCCCCGGCGCGAGCCGCCCCGACCGCACCGCCTCCCGCAGAGCCGACTGCAACGAGCGCCCACGCGCGCGTGACGGAGCGGAGGCGGCCGGCAGCAGCAGTTCCCAGGCGGCGGAGGCGGGGTGCGGCGCGGGTGTCGACATCATGGGCAGGGACCCTAATGCGGTCGCCCCGTTTCCCGCGCGCTGTCTCGCGTGGCCGGGTGCCGCGGGGAATTGGTCCCCGATGACGCCCTCCCGGTGGACCTCGAACGGGGCCACCGCTCCTCCTAGCGTCGGTGCCATGAACACCACGACCCTCAGGGGCTCCCTGCTCGCCGCACTCGCCTGCGTCCTGGTGGGCGGCTCCTTCACCGCCAACAGCGTCCTCGGCGACTACCCGTACGCGGGCGGCCAGTTCCTGCGCTACGCGATCGCCTGCCTGCTCCTCCTGCCGCTGGTCGGCCGCGGTGGCGCGGCCCCTCTGCGGCGCCTGGAGCCACGCCACTGGATGCGGCTCGCACTCCTCGCGGCCGTCGGCATGGTCGGCTTCAACCTCGCCGTCCTGGCCGCCGAACGCACCGCCGAACCCGCCGTACCCGGGGTCCTCGTCGGATGTGCCCCCGTCGTCGTCGCGGTGGCCATGCCCTTGCTGTCCGGGCGGCGCAGGCCACAGGGCGTGGTCCTCCACGGTGCGCTGCTCGTGGCCGCCGGGGCCTTCACCGTCCAGGGGTGGGGACGTACCGACGCCGTCGGCCTCGCCTTCTCCGTCTGCGCACTCGCCGGTGAGGTCGGCTTCGCCGTGCTCGCCGTGCCGGTGCTGCGCCCGCTCGGCCCCCGGCTCCTGTCGTGCGTCGTCTGCGGGCTCGCCGCGCTGGAGGCGGCCGTCGTCGGCCTCCTGGTGGACGGTACGGCCTGGCTCCGGATGCCCGACGGCACGGAGGCGGCGGCTCTGGTGTGGCAGGCCGTGATCGTCACCGTGATCGGCTTCGTCTGCTGGTACATGGGCATGCAGCGGATCGGTGCGGAGCGCGCCACGCTGTTCTCCGGGCTCATCCCGGTCGCCGCCGCCTGCACGGCGCCCCTGGTCGGCTCGGGGGCGTACGGCCTCGCCCAGGGCGTCGGCAGCGCCCTGGTGGGTGCCGGGGTCGCCCTGGGCTCGGGGGTGTTCAGCCGCCGGTCACCGGCTCGTGTCCAGGATGACGCGGGCGACCAGGGCGGGGTCGTCGTTCATCGGCACATGGCCGCAGCCGGGCAGCCTGACCAGGCGCGCCGCGGGAAGGACCCGCTTGGCGCGCACACCCTGCCGGCGTACGAGGATGCGGTCCCGCGTACCCCAGGCGACGGTGACCGGGATCTCGGGAACATCGTCACGGAAGAGCACGTCGCGGCCGGCCTCCAAGGTCTCCCGGAACCCCGTCGCATGGCGCAGCGCGAGCGTCTCGGCGACCACGGCCTCCGGTGAACGGCGCCCGGGCCGCGCGTAGATGGTGCCGGTGAGCGCGGCCCGCCCGGCGGCCGACCGGGCCAGCCGCTCGACCAGCGGCAGCGGCATCGCCTGCGCACCCTTGCGCATCGCGAGGAGCGTCCCGAAGGCGTAGCGGCGCTCGGCCTGACTCCAGAACCCGGCCGGGGACAGCGCCGTCACCGACCGTACGAGCTTCTCGCGGCCCATCGCCAGGGCGAGCAGCCCACCGAGGGAGTTGCCCGCCACATGGGGGCGGTCGACGCCCAGCTCGCGGCAGAACGCGTCCAGGACGGGCACCACGCTCGCCAGGCCGTGGGCGAGACCACCGGGCAGCGCGGGCGACGTGCCGAACCCGGGCAGGTCCACGGCGATCACGTCGCGCTCGGTCGCCAGGATCTGGAGCACCGGCTGCCAGGCCTGCCAGTGATGGCCGATCCCGTGCAGGAGGAGCAGCGGTTCCCCGGCGCCCACGCGCTCGTACGCGAGGGTCGCCGTGTGCGGCCCGCCCGGACCGTCGATGCTGAAGGACGCCTGTGCCGCCATGTCGCTCGCTCCCTGTCCCCGCCCAGCCGCGACGGTTCCTTAGACACCTTGTCAGCAACAATTACCGTCGAGTAGCGTCCAGTTCAAGAGCGAAAGCGAAACCCGGGCCTTCCCGTGCCGATGACCTTGACGTCCGTCCCCCCGAACTCCGCCTGGACAGCGCGTGCTTCGTCGGCTGGGATGGAGGCGTGGCCACCGATGCAGAGATCGACGTCTTCCAAGAACACCGCCCCGTCCTGATGGGCGTGGCCTACCGCATGCTGGGCCGCGTCGCCGACGCCGAGGACGTCGTCCAGGACGCGTGGCTGCGCTGGTCCCAATGCGACCGGGACGACATCCGCGAACCACGCGCCTACCTGGTGCGCGTCACCACCCGCCTCGCCGTCGACCGACTGCGCCAGGCCCGGACCCGCCGCGAGTCCTACGTCGGACCGTGGCTGCCCGAGCCGCTCGTCACCGACTTCGGCCCCACCGTCCCCGACACCGCGGAGCAGGCGGTGCTCGCCGACTCCGTGTCGCTCGCCGTCCTCGTCGTCCTGGAGTCGCTCTCGCCGCTGGAGCGCGCCGTGTTCGTGCTGCGCGAGGCGTTCGGACTGCCCTTCGCGGAGATCGCCACCACGCTGGAGCGCGGCGAGGCCGCGGTGCGCCAACTCGCCGCACGCGCGCGCAAGCACGTCGAGGAACGACGGCCCCGCTTCGACGTCGACCCGGCCCAGCAACGCGACCTCACCGAGCGGTTCCTCGCCGCCGCGACCGAAGGCGACCTCGGCGGCCTCATGTCGCTGCTCGCCCCGGACGTGCGCCTGGTCGGCGACAGCGGCGGCAAGGCGAAGGCCCCGGTACGCGTCATCGAGACGGCCGACAAGGTGGGCCGGTTCCTCGCGGGCGCCGCGGGACAAGGCAACGCCGAGGGGTTCGAGTTCCGCACGGTGGAGATCAACGGCGGCCTCGGGCTGCTCGCCCTCTCCGAAGGGAAGATCGACGCCGTCTTCCAGCTCGGTGTCGCCAACGGCAAGATCCAGTACATCTACATCGTGCGCAACCCGGACAAACTCCAGTCGCTGCTGTAGGTCTCCGGTACTTCAGGGCCCGCCGTCCGCGACCGCGCGGAGGGCGGGCCCTCGCGCGTGCCCGCGTCGTGCTCCGCCCGCCTCCCGCGAACGCCGCGTGAACGGAGTGCGGCCCTCCATGAACGCTTCGCGGCCCGGCCCCCGCGCGGGCGGCAACCGATCGAGGATTGGTCTTGACCAAGTTGGGGGGCGGGCCTACGCTCGCAGAGATAGTGCAGGAACCTTTAATAAACAAGGGCGCTAAAAAGCCGCCGGGGCACGGCTGTTGCGGAGGACAGGGTGGGGACCACGCAGTTGGAAGCGGCACCGGAGCCGAAGTACTGGCACCTGAAGACCGTGCTCAGCGAGGCACTCGACTCCGAGTTCGCCGTGGGGGAGATCCTGCCGAACGAGCGTGACCTCGCGGCCCGCTTCGGCGTCGCCCGCGCCACGCTCCGCCAAGCACTCGAACAGCTCGAACTCGAAGGGCGGCTCCAGCGCCGCCGCGGCGTCGGCACCACGGTCGCGCCGCCCCGGGTGGGCGTCGCCGTCGCCTCCAACGACCACGACTGGCCGGGCGCCAGCGGGGACGCCTGGCAGGCCGTCGACTGCACCCCGGACGTGCCGCCGACCGCGGTCGCCGCCATGCTGGGCACGGCCCCGGGCGAGACCGTGCACGTGCTGCGCCGTACGCGCGTCTCCCACGGCCAGCCGGTCGCCGCCGAACTGCTCTACGTCCCCTCGGCCTCGGTACCGGACCTGACCGCCATAGACGCCCCCTCCGGCGCCGCACGCGCGCGTGCCGTCCTGCGCGAGCTCCAGCGCTTCGGCCTCGACGGCCAGGACCGCGCGGTCGAACTGGGCTCGGCCCGCGCCGACGACGCCAAGGAACTCGACCGGCTCCCCGGCGCACCCGTCCTCGTCGTCACGACCCGCTACTTCAGCGACGGCGTCACGGCGGCGGTCTCCATGGCCACGTACCGGGCCGACACCTGCCGTCTCACCTTCGGCGACACCCCGGACGTGGAGATCCACCACACCCCCGAGTCCCGAGCGTCCTGACCCGCGAGGGGTCGCGGCGCGCGGGTTCATGGGGTGCATGGTCGGTCCCGTCAGGGGCGCGGGGGACGGCGTGTTCGGCCACGGATGGCGGCGGGCCGCAGTGAGTCGGTGCGCCCGCCGCTCCGGGTGCGGCGCGCGGGTTCATGGGGTGCATGGTCGGTCCCGTCAGGGGCGCGGGGAGCGGCGTGTTCGGCCACGGATGGCGGCGGGCCGCAGTGAGTCGGTGCGCCCGCCGTTCCGGGCGTGGCGCGCGGGTTCATGGGGTGCATGGTCGGTCCCGCTAGGGGCGCGGGGAGCGGCGTGTTCGGCCATGGAGGGCGGCGGGCCGCAAGGAGTCGGTGCGCCCGTCGTTCCGGGCGTGGCGCGCGGGTTCATGGGGCTCATGGTCGGTTCCGCCAGGGGCGGGGGAGCGGCGTGCTCGGCCACGGGGGGCGGCGGGCCGCGATGAGTCGGTGCGCCCGTCGTTCCGGGCGTGGCGCGCGGGTTCATGGGGTGCATGGTCGGTCCCGCCAGGGGCGCGGGGAGCGGCGCGCTCAGCCACGCACGACGGTCAGCCGCACAACACGACCACCCGCTCCCCCTGCGAAGGCGCCCCGGGGCACGCCTCATCGCCGCCCCGACACCGTCCCCTCCGTGGCGAACAACTGCGCCTCCACATGATCCAACGCAAGCCGCAGCGCCCCGGTGGCCACAGCCGCCTCCCCGAGCAGCGACAGGGTCACCCGCGGCGGTCGCAGGCAGTACCGTTCCAGTTCGCGCCGCAGCGGATCGAGCACCCCGTCCAGCCCGGCGGCCCACCCGCCGACCACGACGAGCTCCGGATCGAGCGCCAGGACCAGCGCCGCGACATCGTGCACGAGGCGCTGGATGAACCGCTCCATCGCGGCCCCGGCCCGCTCGTCACCCTCCCGCGCCAGCGCGAACACCTTCGCCACGGCCGGCTCGTCCAACGGGTGCAGCGGCTCGTCCGTCGTCGACAGCAGCGCCTCGGGCCGCACCTCACGGCCCAGCAGGTGCAGCGCCCCGATCTCCCCGGCGGCGCCCCCGTACCCCCGGTGCAGCCGTCCGCCGATGAGTGAACCGGCCCCGGGGCTGAGCCCCGCCAGCACGAACACCATGTCGTCCGAATCGACCCCGGCGCCCTTCCAGTGCTCGGCGACGGCCGCCGTGTTGGCGTCGTTCTCCACGATCACCGGGCACTTGAAGGAGCGCCGCAGCCGCTCGCCGAGAGGCAGCCCCGTCCACCCCGGCAGGGCGGTACCGAGCCGCACCGTGCCGTCGGCCTCCACGATGCCAGGACTGCCCACCCCGACCGCCCGCAGCGAACTACGGGCCACCCCGGCGCGCCGCAGCAGATCCGCGACGGTCCCGCGCAGCCGCTCGATGCGCTCCTCCGCGGGCGCGGCCTCGTCGACGTCCTTGGAGGCCGAGCCGAGAATCCTGCCGTCGAGCGCGGAGAGCACCGCGGCGACCCGGTGCGGCCCGATCTCCAGACCGAGCAGATGCCCCGCCTCGGCGCGGAAGCGGAACTTCCGCGCGGGCCGTCCCTGGCGCCGGGCACCCGGTTCCTCGACGGCGGTCTCCACGACGAGCCCGGCCTCGATCAGCCCCTCGACGACGCCTTCCACGGTGGGCCGCGACAACCCGGTCACCTGCGTGATCTCCGTGAGCGTCGCGACATCCGTGGAGCGCAGCGCATGGAGCACGACGGCCGAGTTGATCCGCCTGAGCAGAGAGGGATCCCCGCCGGTGAGCTGCCCCAACGTCCGTCCTCCCAGCAGTTGCGCGTGTTCGCCGGATGGTACTCGGCGAGGCCGACACCGGCGAGAGCCGGGTGCACTTCTGGGGCACCGAGTGCTCACCCGCGCGGCGCTCGAAACGGACGAAACGCCGTTCCGTGCGATGCGCGGCTCCAGCGCGCGGCTGCCCGCCACCGGCGAAGGCCACTGCACCGCGGCGGGCACCATCGCCGCAGCCCGGAATCCCGTCCCCCCGAACTCGCCGGGGGACACGACCCTTTCCGGGCCGCCCCGGTCGACAAGCCGTGCGCGGCCCCGCCCCTGACGGGCAGTCGGCCCGTTGTCAGTGGTGGCCGCTTTACTGGACCCATGAACATCGCGGAGCAACTCGCGACGATCGACCTGCTGTGGACCGGCCCTTTCCCGGACGAGCACGGCAGGTCCGTCGCGGGCTGGGGCGGCCCCGGGTTCCTCACCGCCGAGCTGACCGAGCACCAGGGAGCGCGCGACCTCGCCGAGGCCCAGGCGGACGCCGACCGCGACGGCCTGTCCGCGCTGCTCACGGCCCGCTGGGGGGAGCCGTACCGGCTGAGCCTGTGGAGCGTGCACGTCCGGGCCATGGAGCACGGCGAGGAGATACCCGAGCCCTGGGGCTGGCTCAGCGCCTGCGCCCAGGACCTGCACCTGTGGAGCGTCGGCGAGCGATGGGTGGCCCTCGCCGTGTCCCGGCAGGGCGACGAGCAGCCGTACCAGCTCCTCGCCGTGGTCACGGATGTCGCCCCGCCGTGACCGCCCGCGGCGCGCGACCGGGGAACTCCCGTGCCACTATGGGATCTTGAGCCTGGCTCGACCTTCGACTCGACCCCGACAGGCTCCTCCCCACCTCGGACACGGCATGAAGGAGAGCACATGAGCGACGACAGCGCGCAGCAGCCGGGGGAGCGGATCGCCAGCCACATCGCGCACAACGCCCGTGTGTGGAACTACTGGCTGGGCGGCAAGGACCACTACGAGGTGGACGAGAAGGTGGGGGACATGGTGACGTCCATGTACCCGAGCATCGGCGAAGTCGCCCGCGCCGACCGCGCCTTCCTCGGCCGCGCCGTGCGCTTCCTCGCGCAAGAGGCGGGCATCCGCCAGTTCCTCGACATCGGCACGGGCCTGCCGACCGTGGACAACACGCACGAGGTCGCCCAGCGCATCGCGCCCGACGCCCGCATCGTCTACGTCGACAACGACCCGATCGTCCTCACCCATGCCCGCGCCCTGCTGACCAGCTCCGAGCAGGGTGCCACGCACTACGTGGACGCCGACGCCCACGACCCGTGCGCCATCGTCGAGGCCGCGTCACAGACCCTCGACTTCGAGCGGCCCGTCGCGGTGATGCTCCTCGGCATCCTGAACTTCGTCCTCGACACCGACGAGGCGACCGCGATCGTGCGCCGCCTCGTCGACGCGATCCCCTCGGGCAGCTACGTCGTCCTGACCCACCCGACCCTGGAGCTGGGCGGGGAGGGCAACGAGGCGGCGATGACGTTCTGGAACGAGAACGCGACGCCCCCCATCACCGCCCGCACCGGCGCCGAGGTCATGGCGTTCCTCGACGGCCTGGAGCTCGTCGAGCCCGGGCTCGTCTCCTGCGCCCGCTGGCGCACCGAAGGCACCGAGGAGGGCCCGCTGGTCGCCCAGTACGGGGTGGTGGCCCGCAAGCCGTAGCTACGCGGGCAGGTCGGGGGAGGACGCGGCGGCGCGCAGCCGGGCGAACTCCTCCGCCATCGTCGCCGTCGTCCAATGCGCGTTCAGGCCGCTGGGGTTGGGCAACGCCCACACCCGGGCTCCGCCGATCGTCCGCTCCTGCGGCCCGATACGCGCCTTGGGCTCCCGGAACGCCGAGCGGTACGCGGTCACGCCCACCACCGCGAGCCACCGGGGCCGCAGCCGCGCGACCTTCTCCTCCAGGATCCGGCCGCCCTCCACGTACTCCTCGGCGCTCAACTCGTCGGCCCGCGCCGTGGCCCGCGCGACCACGTTCGTGATGCCGAGCCCGTACGACAGCAACTCCTGCTGCTCCGCGGGCAGAAGCCGCCGGGGTGTGAACCCGGACAGATGCAGCACGGGCCAGAAACGGTTGCCGGGCCGCGCGAAGTGCTGCCCGGTCGCCGCCGACGTCAGCCCCGGATTGATCCCGCAGAACAGCACGGAGAGGCCGCTCGCGACGACGTCCGGCACAAGACGGTCGCGAGCGGCCTCCAGGTCCGCGGGGGTCAGGCGGGTCAGAGGATCGCCCCGGGCGTGTAACCCGCGGCCTGCGGGTGCTGCTTCACGATCTCCTCGACACGGCTCACGACCTGCTCCACCTGACCGGCGGCGGCGCCCGTGAACGACAGCTTGTCCGCCATCAGGTCGTCGAGCTGCGCCCGGTCCAGCGGGATACGGGTGTCGGCGGCCAGCTTGTCGAGCAGTTCATTGCGCTCGGCGCCCTGCTCACGCATGGCGAGGGCGGCGGCGACCGCGTTCTCCTTGATGGCCTCGTGGGCCTCCTCGCGGCCCACGCCCGCGCGCACCGACGCCATCAGCACCTTCGTCGTGGCGAGGAACGGCAGGTAGCGGTCCAACTCACGGGCGACGACGGCGGGGAACGCGCCGAACTCGTCGAGCACCGTCAGGAACGTCTCCAGCAGACCGTCGAGCGCGAAGAACGCGTCGGGCAGCGCCACCCGGCGCACCACCGAGCAGGACACGTCGCCCTCGTTCCACTGGTCGCCCGCCAGCTCCCCGGTCATCGACGCGTAACCGCGCAGAATCACCATCAGGCCGTTGACGCGCTCGCAGGAGCGGGTGTTCATCTTGTGGGGCATCGCCGACGAGCCGACCTGGCCCGGCTTGAAGCCCTCGGTGACCAGCTCGTGCCCGGCCATCAGCCGGATCGTCTTGGCCGTCGAGGAGGGCGCCGCCGCGAGCTGCACGAGAGCGGTGACGACCTCGTAGTCGAGCGAGCGCGGGTAGACCTGGCCGACCGACGTGAAGGCCTGGGAGAAGCCGAGGTGGGCGGCGATCCGCTGCTCCAGGTCCGCGAGCTTGTCCGTGCCTTCCGCGGAACCGCCGAGCAGGTCGAGCATGTCCTGCGCGGTGCCGACGGGGCCCTTGATGCCGCGCAGCGGGTAGCGGGCCAGCAGCTCCTCGACCCGGCCGTACGCGACGAGCAGCTCGTCGGTGGCGGTCGCGAAGCGCTTGCCGAGCGTGGTGGCCTGCGCCGCGACGTTGTGCGAGCGGCCCGCCATGACCAGCTCGCTGTACTCACCGGCCAGCTTGGCCAGACGCGCGAGGACGGCCACGCCGCGGTCGCGCACCAGCTCGAGGGAGAGCCGGATCTGCAACTGCTCCACGTTCTCCGTCAGGTCGCGGGAGGTCATGCCCTTGTGGACCTGCTCGTGCCCGGCGAGCGCGTTGAACTCCTCGATCCGCGCCTTCACGTCGTGCCGGGTGACCTTCTCGCGCTCGGCGATCGAGGCCAGGTCGACCTGGTCGAGCACCCGCTCGTAGTCGGCGATCGCCGCGTCCGGCACCTCGATCCCGAGGTCCTTCTGGGCCTTCAGCACGGCGAGCCAGAGCCGGCGCTCCAGCTTCACCTTCTCCTCGGGCGACCAGAGGGTGGCGAGCTCGGCGGAGGCATAGCGTCCGGCGAGAACGTTCGGGATACGGGGCTTGGCAGGCGCAGTCACGTGTACGGAGTTTACCGGGCGTCCCTACAGGCTCCGCACCACCCGTCTGCTGGAGGAACCTACAGGTCAACGGGGTCGGGCCCGCGGGTTTCGCGCGGGCCCGACCCCGTCGCTCAGTCTTGTGTCCAGGGCAGCAGTTCGGGCCGCTTGGGCGGGCGGCCGTCGCCCGATGAGCGGCCCGTCAGCCTGCGGCCGATCCACGGCACCAGATGCTGCCGGGCGAAGCGGGCGTCGGCCACGCGGCGGGACAGCCAGCCCGCGGGCAGCGCGGCCTCCAGCGGGGTGCGCCAGTCCTCCTCCGCCTCGTGGCCGAGGGCCTGCCACACCGCCTCGGCGATCCGCCGATGGCCCTCCGCCGTCGGATGCAGCCGGTCCACGTCCCACATCCGCTGGTCCCCGAGCACGGGCACCCCGTACAGATCGACGACGACGGCGCCGTGCCGGGCGGCGAGGTCGTCGACGCAGGCGTACAGCTCCTCCATCCGCGGGCGGAAACGCTCCATCACCGGGCCGTTGCGCCCGGGGCTGCGCATCAGGACGAGCTGCCGGCACGAGGGGGCGAGCTTCTCGACCGCCTCCGTGAGCAGATCCCGCACCCGCACCATGTCGCACTTGGGGCGCAAGGTGTCATTGAGACCGCCGACGAGCGTCACCACGTCGGCGTTCATGGCGGCGGCCACGTCGACCTGCTCGTCGACGATCTGCTGGATGAGCTTGCCGCGCACGGCGAGGTTCGCGTACCGGAAACCGGGGGTGCGCGCCGCCATGCGGGCGGCCAGCAGGTCGGCCCAACCGCGGTAGGAACCATCGGGGAGCAGGTCCGACATGCCCTCGGTGAAGGAGTCGCCGACCGCGACGAGACTGGTGTATTCGGCATTCATCTGCATGGCGGCAGAAATCGTATCCCGGCCGCCGAGGGGCGCGTACGCGGCAGGTATGGGCAGCGGCCCCGGACGGCGGTATGCCGGGAACACACACCGCAGCACCACGTCACGGGGGAGTGCACCATGTGGGACCGATCCTTCTGGAAAGCCACCGCGGAACGCGCCGTACGGACCTTCGCCCAGGCCCTGGCCGCCGTCCTCGTCGCCGGGGCGACCAACCTGTTCGACGTCGACTGGGCCGGGGCGCTCGGCACCGCCGCCCTCGCCACCGTCCTCGCCGTCCTCACCGCCGTCGGCGCCGCGGGCGTCGGCGCGCGGGGACCGGGCGTCCTGGAGACCCCCACCGAGGGTGGAACGCACTCCCACGGCGGACCCGCTCCCCGCTGATCGCCAAGCCCCCTACCGCCTCACACGGGCTGCCCGAACAGCTCGCGCAGCACATCCTCCATGGTCACCATGCCGGCGAGCCGGCCGTCCGCGCCGAGGACCGCCGCCACATGCGTACGGCTGCCGCGCATGGCCGTGAGCACGTCGTCCAGCGGCGTGCTCTCCCGCACGCGCGCGATGGACCGCATGTCCGGCACCCGGAACGGCAGATCGCGGGGCATGGCGTCCAGCGCGTCCTTCACATGCAGATAGCCGACGATGCGCCGCCCCTCGTCCACCACGGGGAACCGCGAGAAACCGGACCGCGCCGACAGCTCCTCCAACTGCTCGGGCGTGACGCCCACGCGCGCGTAGACCACCTTCTCCAGCGGAAGGACGACGTCCTTGATGGGGCGGCGGCCCAGTTCGAGGGCGTCGTGCAGGCGCTCCTGCGCCCGGTCGTCGATCAGGCCGGCCTCGGAGGAGTCCTTGACCATGCGGGCCAGCTCGGCGTCCGAGAACGTCGCCGTGACCTCGTCCTTGACCTCCACGCGCAACAGCTTCAGGAGCCCGTTCGCGAACGCGTTCACCGTGAAGATGACCGGGCGCAGCGTCCGCGCCAGGGTCACGAGCGGCGGGCCGAGCAGCAGCGCCGAGCGCACCGGCTCGGCGAGCGCGATGTTCTTCGGCACCATCTCGCCGAGCAGCATGTGCAGATACGTGGCCACGGTCAGCGCGATCACGAACGAGATCGGGTGGACCAGGCCGTGCGGCACGCCGACGGCGTCGAACAGCGGCTCCAGGAGGTGCGCTATGGCCGGTTCGGCGACGATGCCGAGCACCAGCGTGCACAGGGTGATGCCGAGCTGTGCCGCGGCGAGCAGCGCCGACACGTGCTGGAGCCCCCACAGGACGCTGCGCGCCCGCCGGTCGCCGTCCTCGGCGTACGGCTCGATCTGGCTGCGCCGCACGGAGATCAGGGCGAACTCCGCGCCGACGAAGAAGGCGTTGACGACGAGCGTCGCCAGACCGATCAGCAACTGGATCGCGGTCATCGCGCCTCCTCCTGCGGTGTGGTGTCGGTGAGCGGGGCGTGCAGCAGGACGCGGGCGGCGCGGTGGCCGCGCGCGTCCACGACGTCGAGCCGCCAGCCGGTGACCTCGACGCTGTCGCCGACGTCGGGGATGCGGCCCAGCTCGGCGGCGACGAGGCCGGCCAGCGTCTCGTACGGCCCGTCCGGCACCCGCAGCCCCACGCGCGCGAGCTGGTCGGTGCGGGCGGCGCCGTCGGCCGAGTACAGCGTGCGGCCCTCCTCGTCGGTGCCCGCGGCGGCGATGTCGGGGGTCTCGTGCGGGTCGTGCTCGTCGCGGACCTCGCCGACGACCTCCTCGACGATGTCCTCCAGGGTGGCGACACCGGCGGTGCCGCCGTACTCGTCGATGACGACGGCCATGGTCCGCTTGCCGGACAGCCGGTCGAGCAGCCGGTCCACGGTCAGCGACTCGGGGACGAGCAGCGGCTCGCGCAGCAGCTCGGACACGCGCTTGCGGGGCCGCTGCTCGGCGGGGACCGCCAGCACGTCCTTGATGTGCGCGACGCCCACGACGGAGTCGAGGTTGCCGCGGTAGACGGGGAAGCGGGACAACCCCGTCGCCCGCGTCGCGTTCGCCACGTCCTCACAGGTGGCCTGGAGATCGAGGGCCATGACCTGGACACGGGGCGTCATCACGTTCTCGGCGGTCAGGTCGGCCAGGTTGAGCGTGCGGACGAACAGCTCCGCGGTGTCCGCCTCCAGCGCGCCCTCCTTCGCGGAGTGCCGGGCGAGCGCCATCAGCTCCTGCGGTCCGCGCGCGGAGGCCAGCTCCTCGGTGGGCTCGATGCCGAAGCGGCGCACCATGCGGTTCGCGGTGTTGTTGAGATGCGTGATGAACGGGCGGAACGCCGCGCTGAACCAGCGCTGCGGCGTCGCCACCCGCTTGGCGACGGCCAGCGGCGAGGAGATCGCCCAGTTCTTCGGCACCAGCTCGCCCACGACCATGAGGAACACGGTCGACAGGGCGGTACCGAGTACCAGGGCGACCGAGGTCGACGCCGAGCCCGGGACGCCGATCGCCTCGAGCGGACCGGCGATGAGCTTGGCGATGGACGGCTCGGCGAGCATGCCGACGACCAGATTGGTGACGGTGATGCCGAGCTGTGCGCCGGAGAGCTGGAAGGTCAGGTTCCGGGCGGCCTTGAGGGCGCCGGACGCGCCGCGCTCACCGCGCTCGACGGCGCGTTCCAGGTCGCCGCGCTGGACGGTGGTGAGCGAGAACTCCGCCGCGACGAAGGCGCCGCAGGCCAGTGACAGCAGCACGGCGACGGCGAGCAGGAGGACTTCGGTCATCGGGTCACCTCCGTCCCATAATCGGCCAGGGGCGGACGTGATGCGCGCTCGCGTGGACCGCGCAGGGGGATGGACCGGGTACTGGGGGGCTCGCCCATGGGCGGACGCTCACACCTTTCGCTGAAGTTCGGATGACCCCTCCATGGTAAAGGATCGGCAAAGCGGGGTCGGTGTCAGGTACGAGGAGCCCGCCGGGGTCACTGCGCGGCCAACGGCTTGACCCAGCGGGACCACTGCGGCTCGGGCGCGTACCCGGCGGCCCGCCACGCGGAGTGCGCCCGCTCGTTGCGGTCCAGGACCATCGCGTCGCCGCGCCGCCCGCCGAGCGCCACGAACCGTTCCTCCGCCGCGGCCAGCAGCGCCGACCCGATGCCCTGCCGACGGGCGTCCGGGCGCACCGCGAGCCGGTACAGGTGGCACCGCCAGCCGTCGAACCCGGCGATCACCGTGCCCACGAGATCCCCGCCGCGCTCCGCGAGCAGCAGGGCTTGCGGGTCCCGGGCGACCAGGCGCTCCACGCCCGCTCGGTCGTCGCTGATGCTGGTGCCCTCGGCGGCCGTCCTCCAGAACGCCAGCACGGCATCGAGATCGGTGGGGGACGCGGACCGGATACGAAGATCGTTCATGGTCCGATCCCAGCACCGGCCGGCCCCGGCGCGCCGCCCTTTCCACATGGCGGACGCCCCGTCGGCCCCGCGCGGCACGCGTGTCCCTCCGGTCACTCGTGCGCGATCGCCGCCAGTACGTTCATCCGGGACGCCCGCAACGCGGGCAGCAGCGCCGCCGCGAGCCCCACGAGCACCGAACCGACCACCACGGCGGCGATCGTCCCCCAGGGGATCGCCAGCGCCTCCATGCCCTCCAGCGCGAGAACCTGGTGGGCGGCCACGCCCCACACCAGGCCGAGCGCCAGCCCGAGGACCGCGCCGAACACCGCGATCACCACCGACTCAAGGCGGATCATGCGCCGCAACTGCCGCCGCGCGAGACCGATCGCCCGCAGCAGCCCGATCTCCCGGGTGCGCTCCACCACCGACAGGGCCAGCGTGTTGACCACGCCGAGCACCGCGATGACGATGGCGAGGCCGAGCAGCGCGTACACGAGGTACAGCAGCACCGCGATCTGGTCGTGGACGAGCTTCTTGTAGTCGGCCAGGTCTCGCACCTGTACCTGCGGATACGGGTCGAGTGTCTTCTCCAGGCGTGCGCGCAGCGTGTCGGGCGAGGTGCCGGGCGCCGCGTTGACGTACACCGCCGAGTCCTGGCCGCCCGGCACGTACCGCTCCAGCGTGGCGAGCCCCATGAAGAAGCCGCCCTGCATGCCGAAGCCGCCGCCCTCCTGGTCGGTGAGGGCGCCCACCGTGAAGTCGGCGCGCCGCCCGCCGGGCAGCTCCACGGGCAGCACACTGCCCACCCGCGCCCCGTGGTCGTCCGCGAACTCCTTCTGCAACGCGAGATGCCGGGGGGCCAGCGCCACCGCCGTACCCCCGCGCGCATACGGCACGTGCGCGACGTCGTCGAGCCGCCGCTCGTACCCCGCCGCGGTCGTCTCGACGCGCTTGCCGTCCGGCATACGGACCGCGAGCGGTGTGAAGCGCTGCCGTACGACGACGCCGACACCGTCGGTGGACTCGATCTTCCGGGTCACTTCCCGCGGGAACGGCAGGAAATTGGCGTTCTGCACGGTGAAGTCGGAGCCGAGCGTCTTGTCGATCTGCTCGTCGAACGACTTGCTCATCGAGGCGCTCGCCACCGACATGCCCGCCACCAGCGCGAGCCCCACCATCAACGCACCCGCCGTGGCGCCCGTGCGCCGCGGATTGCGCAGGGCGTTGCGCTGGCTCATCCGCCCGACCGAACCGAACACGGCGGGGAACGCGGCGCCGAGCACCCGGATCACGGGACGCACGAGCAGCGGCCCCGCGATCACCGTCGCGAGCAGCGTCAGCACGATCCCGAGCGCCAGCAGCGAACCGGCCGTGCCGGTCCTCGTCGCGGTCGCGCACCCGACGAGCGCGGCCACGCCCGCCGCGCCGACCGCCAGACCCACGATCGTACGTACCCGCAACGGCCGGCCCGTCCCGGCGATCTCGGCGTCGGCGAGCGCCGCCATGGGGGAGACGCGGGCCGCCCGCCGTGAGGGCAGGTACGCGGCCACGAAGGTGACGCCGACCCCGACCACGAACGCGGCGACCGGCGTACCCCAACCCACCACCATCTCAGTGGACTTGAGGTTCATCCCGAAGACGCCCATGAGTTTGATGAGACCCGCGGCGAGCGCGACCCCGACCCCGAGCCCGACGGCGGAGCCGACGAGGCCGAGCAGTACCGCCTCCGTCAGCACCGACCGCCGCACCTGCCGCCGGTCGGCGCCGAGCGCCCGCAACAGCCCCAACTCCCGTGTCCGCTGGGCGATCAGCATCGAGAACGTATTGACGATCAGGAACACACCGACCAGGACGGCGATCCCCGCGAAACCCAGCATGACGTACTTGATGATGTCGAGGAACCCGCCCAGATCCTCCACCGCCGACTTCGCGTCCTCATCGGCTGTCTTCAACTCGTAGGAGGTGCCGAGCCGTTGGGCGATGTTCTGCTTGAGGCGCGCGTCGCTCACGCCGTCCGCCGCGTCGACCGAGATGCTCGTCGCCCGACCGGTCCCGCCGAGCAGACGGCGCTGCGCGGTGCGCGTGTCGAGGAACACCAGGGCCGCGCCCGGGTTGGTGGTGCGGTACGTCGCGATCCCGACGACCCGGACCTCGAACGAGCCCGGCCGCGCCATGACGGTGAGCGTGTCCCCGATGTCCACGTGCTTCTTGTCGGCGGTGTCCGCGTCGAGCAGCGCCTCACCGTCACGGCGCGGCGCGTGGCCCGACGTCAGCCGGACCGGGCTGCGCTCGGTCGGCTCCCAGTTGGTGGCGATGGTCGGGGCGCCACTGGTCGACCCGACCGACTTGTGGCGCCGGTCCACTACCGTGATGTTCTCGACCCCGGCGTCCACATGGGTCGCGGCGACCCCCTCGACCGTCCTGATCCGGGCGGCGAGCGACGCGGGCACGGTACGCACCTCGCCGGACGGCACCGCCTCGCTGAGGTCGTCCTCCTTCGGGCTCACCCGCACGTCCGCCGAGGTCGAGGCGAACAGCCGGTCGAAGGTACGGGCCACCGTGTCCGAGAAGATCAGACTGCCCGCGACGAACGCCACGGACAGCACCACCGCGAGCGCCGACAGCACCAGGCGCCCCTTGTGCGCGAGGAAGCTGCGCAACGTCGCCCGCAGCACGACTAACGCTCCGGGTCGTGCCGGTCGTGCCGGTCGTCCCGCGCGCCCCGGGCGGCGGCGACGTCGAACCGCTTCATCCGCTCCAGGACCGCCTCCGGCGTCGGTGCGCGCATCTCGTCCACCAGCCGCCCGTCACCGAGGAAGAGCACCAGGTCGGCGTGGGCCGCCGCACCCGGGTCGTGCGTCACCATCACCACGCTCTGCCCGAGCCCGTCGACCGCCTCGCGCAGGAACCCGAGCACCTCGAGACCCGCCCGCGAGTCCAGGTTCCCCGTCGGCTCGTCCGCGAAGATCAGCTCGGGCCGGGCCGCGAGGGCCCGCGCGCACGCCACCCGCTGCTGCTGCCCGCCGGACAACTGCGCCGGCCGGTGCTTCAGCCGGTCCCGGAGCCCCAGCGTGTCGATGACCTGGTCCAGCCACTTCGCGTCCGGTGACTTGCCCGCGATGTCCATGGGCAGCGTGATGTTCTCCGCCGCGTTCAGCGTGGGGATGAGGTTGAAGGACTGGAACATGAACCCGATGCGGTCGCGCCGCAACCGGGTCAGCTCACGGTCCTTGAGCCCCGTGATCTCCGTGTCGCCCAGCCACACCTGTCCCGCGGAGACGGTGTCCAGGCCCGCCAGGCAGTGCATCAGCGTGGACTTGCCGGAGCCCGAAGGGCCCATCACCGCCGTGAAGCGGCCCCGCGCGATGTCCACGTCCACCGCGTCCAGCGCGAGCACCTGGGTCTCACCGGAGCCGTACGCCTTGGTCAGACCCCTGGCCCGCGCCGCGACCACATCCGTGACCACACCCGCATCCCCCACCCCAACTCCCTTACATCGTAAGTCAGTTGTGCTGCGTGTCGGGTACGAGGATAGCCCGCGGCGACGCGTCCCGAGGGTTCTGGGCGGCACGTGTCGGATCGCCCGACCGCGTCCCTCGCTACACCTCGCTCAGCTCCGGCCGGCGCGCCACCCCGAGCACGCAGTACGACGTGGGCAGCCGGGGCCCCCGCTCCGGCATCGTCAGCGCCCGGTACGAGCCCACGTCGAACCCGGCGTCCCGCAACGCGCCCACCGTGTCCCGCCCCACATGACAGCCCCCGAAAAGCCGTGGCCACACCGTGCGGTCCAGCACCGCCTGCACGCCCCGCATGCCGCGCCCCGGCGCCCGTACGTGCTCGAAGAACCGCACCTCACCGCCCGGCCGCACCACCCTGCGCACCTCGGCCAGCGTCCGGGCCACGTCGCGCACGCTGCACAGCACGATCGACAGCACGACCGCGTCGTACCCCTCGCTCTTCACCGGCAGCGCCTCCGCCGCCCCCGGCACGACGTCCACCGGAACCTCCGCGCGCTGCGCCGCCTCGACCGCCAACTGCCGCAGCACCCGCTCCGGTTCGATGGCGACGACCTCGGAGACGGCGCGCGGGTAGTACGCGAAGTTCAACCCGTTGCCCGCACCGACCTCGATGACCCGCCCCGAAAGACCGCGCAGCAACTCGCCGCGCACCGGGGCCATCGACGGCTCGGCCCGTTCGCTGAACCGGGCGTAGTACCGGGCGAACAGGGGATGACTCACCACGTCGTACGACGCGCGCCGCGCCGATTTCTTCCCCCGGGACGGATGCCGGTCCACCATGGGACCCTCCTAGGCCGTTTCGAAGATCCTGCCTGCCCTTCGGGCGGTCGACGGACCTTCGAGGCCCGCCCCGGACCGCTCCGACCGGTCACGCCGATTCTTCCCCCGTGCGACCGCCCTGAACGGAACGCGCGGGCCGGACCCGCACGCCCAGGGGTGTTGCGAACGTCCTGTCGTCCGCCCGAAGGGCGTGCCTCGCGGCGTCCGGTGCGTGCGATCGCAAGGCGCCGGGGCGTCCTCATGGCGGAGCTGCGCGGGCGATCCGGCAACGCCGCTGGGGGTCCCCCTGCTCGAAGAGCTTGGGGGAGTGCGTGCCAGGCGCCGCGCGGCGGGCAGGACTTGCGCAACACGCCCCAGCCCCGTCACCCGGCCCGCCGCGCGAACTCCTCCCCGTCCCAGGACCCGCCCAGCTCGGCGCCGAGCCACTGGGCGGCCCGCGCCCGGAACGCGGCGGCAGGCAGCGCCCCGGCCCCTGCCGGAACCGCCCCGACCAGCGGCGCCCCCGCCACCCGGGGCAGATCCCCGACGTTGCAGCGCTCCGCGAGCCCCGGCTCCCGAGGCCAACTGCCGATGACGACACCCGCCTGCGCAAGGCCCCGGGCCCGCAGCGCCTCGGCCGTCAGTTGGACGGAGTTCAACGTGCCGAGGCCCGCCTGCGCGACCACCAGGACGGGCGCCCCGAGCAGCCGCGCCGCGTCGGCCAGCGACGCCCCCTCCGCGTCGAAGTGGACCAGAAGACCGCCCGCGCCCTCGACCAGCACCAGATCGTGCGAGGCCGCCAACTCGAGCGCCGCCTCGGCGACCTCGGCGGGCCGCACCGGCGCGAGTCCGGCCCGTGCCGCGGCCGTCCCCGGCGCCAGTGGCTCCGGGTAACGGGCCAGCTCGACCGGTGTCACCGCCCCGCCCGCGAGCCGCGCCACCTCGTCGGCGTCCCCCGGCTCACCCGGCGCCAGACCGGTCTGCGCGGGCTTGAGCACCGCCACCGACCGCCCGGCCCGCACCGCGACCGCGGCGACCGCGGCCGTCGTCACCGTCTTGCCGATCTCGGTCCCGGTCCCCGTCACCACCAGCACCTTCGCGTCCGGCACACCCGGCATACCCACTCATCCCTCCCGCGCGGCGGCACACACCGCGCGCCCGATCCGTGCCAGGTCCTCGTCCCCGGTGACGTACGGCGGCATCGTGTAGACGAGGTCCCGGAACGGCCGCAGCCAGACCCCTTCGGCGACCGCCGCCCGTGTCGCCGCCGCCATGTCCACCTCATGGTCCAACTGGACCACCCCGATGGCACCGAAGACCCGTACCTCGCGAACCCCCGGCAGCTCCGCGGCCTCTGCCAGGGCGTCATGCAGCCCGTTCTCGATCCGCTTGACCTCCGCCCGCCAGTCCTGGCCGAGCAACAGGTCGATCGACGCGCAGGCCACCGCCGCTGCCAGCGGATTGCCCATGAACGTCGGCCCGTGCGCGAGCACCGGCACCTCGCCCCGCGAGATCCCCTCGGCCACCCGCGTCGTGCAGAGCGTCGCCGCCAGCGTCAGATAACCGCCGGTCAGCGCCTTGCCCACGCACATCACATCCGGCGTCACCGCGGCGTGCCCGGCCGCGAACAGCGCGCCCGTCCGCCCGAACCCAGTGGCGATCTCGTCGAACACGAGCAGCACGTCGTGCGCGTCGCACGCCTCGCGCAGCACCCGCAGATACGCGGGGGAGTGGAACCGCATCCCGCCCGCCCCCTGCACCACCGGCTCCACGACGACCGCCGCCAGCTCGTGAGCGTGCCGCCCGATCAGCTCCCGCAGATGCTCCGCGTACGACTCCTCGTACGCGCTCGGCGGCGCGTCCGCGAAGACCTGCCGCGGGAGCACCCCGGACCACAGCCCGTGCATCCCGCCCTCCGGGTCGCACACGGACATCGGCTGCCAGGTGTCCCCGTGGTAGCCGCCGCGCCAGGTGAGCATCCGCCGCTTCTCGGGCCGGCCGAGCGAGCGCCAGTACTGGAGGCACATCTTGAGCGCGACCTCCACCGACACCGAGCCCGAGTCGGCGAGGAACACATGCTCCAAGCCCTCGGGTGACATGTCGACAAGGCGCTTCGTGAGCCGGACGGCGGGCTCGTGCGTGAGCCCGCCGAACATCACATGGCTCATCCGCTCCAACTGGCCGCGGGCCGCCTCGTTCAGCACCGGGTGGTTGTAGCCGTGGATCGCCGACCACCACGACGACATGCCGTCGACCAGCTCCCCGTGCCCGGCGATCCGCAGCCGCACCCCGGCCGCCGACTCGACGACCAGGGGCTGCTGCCGACCCGGCATGGGGCCGTACGGGTGCCAGACGTGCTGCCGGTCCAGGGCCAGCAGCTCGTCCACGTGCGCGTCAGGCATTGGGCGCGACATCCGTCCCCGCGCCCCGGCGACGTACGGCCACGAGGTCGGTACGCGCCTGCGACGCCTCCGGTACCTCCGCCGCGTCCTTGGCCGGCCCCTCGGCGCAGACCGCGCCGCACCCGCCGCCCCGGTGCTCGGGCAGCGTCACCTCGTCGGCGCCCTCCACCTCGAACCCGGCGTCCGCGATCATCTCCAGGTCCGCCCGGCCCGCCTGCCCCTCACTCGTCAGGTAGTCGCCCAGGAAGATGGAGTTGGCGATGTGCAGGGCCAGCGGCTGCATCGAGCGCAGATGCACCTCGCGCCCGCCCGCGATCCGCACCTCCACGTCCGGGCAGACGAAGCGGACCATGGCCAGAATCCGCAGACAGCGCTGCGGCGTCAGGTTCCACTCCTTGGCCAGCGGAGTCCCCTCGAAGGGGATCAGGAAGTTGACCGGAACCGAGTCCGGGTCCAGCGCACGCAGCCCGAACACCACGTCGACCAGGTCCTCGTCGCTCTCGCCCATGCCCGCGATCAGCCCGGAACAGGCCGACAGACCGGCCGCGTGCGCCTTTCGTACGGTGTCGACCCGGTCCGCGTAGGTGTGCGTCGTCGTGATGTCGCCGTACGTGGCCTCGGACGTGTTCAGGTTGTGGTTGTACGCGTCGGCGCCCGCCCCGCGCAGCCGCTCGGCCTGCCCGTCGGAGAGCAGGCCGAGACAGGCGCACACCTCGACGTCCGCGTTCTCGGACTTGATCGCGTCGATCGTCCGCGCGACGCGGTCCACGTCCTTGTCGGTCGGACCGCGCCCGCTCGCCACCAGACAGACCCGCTTGGCGCCGCCCGCGACCCCCGCGGCAGCCGCCCTGGACGCCTCGTCGGGCTTGAGCCAGGTGTACTTGAGGATCTCCGCCTTCGA
Source organism: Streptomyces sp. NPDC102406 (assembly GCF_044765725.1). Taxonomy (NCBI): domain Bacteria; kingdom Bacillati; phylum Actinomycetota; class Actinomycetes; order Kitasatosporales; family Streptomycetaceae; genus Streptomyces; species Streptomyces sp. NPDC102406. Next base: position 89,873 of record NZ_JBIWKP010000015.1, read on the forward strand.
GCCGAGGCGCTGCGAACAGTACGAGCAGTCCTCCGGGCAGAGCCCCGACTTCAGGTTCACCAGATAGTTGAGCTTGACCCGGCGCCCGAACCAGGTGCGGCGCACCTTGCCGGCCGCCGCCACCACGTCGAGCAGGTCGTCGTCCGACGTCGCCAGCACGGCGAGCGCCTCTTCACGGCTCGGCAGCTCGCGCCGAAGCCCCTTGTCCACCAGCGTGTTCAGCAGGTCCATGGCGTCAGATCCTTGCCTATCGGGCCGCTCCCGCGAAAGGAGACTTCGTACAAAGGACCGTGTTCGACGTGTGGGTATTACCACACCCTGACCTGGTGGCGGCCCGACTAGGGTCTGTGCGTTACCTACAAACAGAGGGAGTCATGGCCACAGCCCCCACCCGCGCCTTCGGCTGGCTCGACGAGCAGCGCCGCACCCGCGAGGCCGCCGGACTCGTCCGCACCCTGCGCCCCCGCCCGGCCGACTCCCCGCTGCTCGACCTCGCCGGCAACGACTACCTGGGTCTGACCCGCCACCCCGAGGTCGTCGAGGGCGCCGCGGAGGCCGCGCGCCGCTGGGGAGGCGGGGCGACCGGCTCCCGTCTGGTGACCGGCACCACCGAACTGCACACCTGCCTGGAACGCGAACTGGCGGAGTTTTGCGGCTTCGAGGCCGCGCTCGTACTGTCCTCCGGCTACGCGGCGAACCTGGCGGCCGTCACCGCGCTGGCCCCGCACGGCACGCTGATCGTCTCCGACGCGGCCAACCACGCCTCCCTCATCGACGGTTGCCGCCTGGCCCGCGGCACCACCCAGGTCGTGCCGCACGCCGACCCCGCCGCCGTGCGCAAGACGCTCGACGCCCACGAGGGGCCTGCCGTCGTCGTCTCGGACACCGTCTTCTCCGTCGACGGCGACCAGGCTCCCCTGCGGGAACTCGCTTTCGCCTCCCGGGAGTTCGGGGCCGGACTGATCGTCGACGACGCGCACGGCCTGGGCGTGCTCGGCGCGGGCGGTCGCGGCACCCCGCACGCGGCGGGTCTGGCCGGCGCACCCGACACCGTCGCCACCGTCACGCTCTCCAAGTCCCTGGGCAGTCAGGGCGGCGCCGTCCTCGGCCCGGCCCACGTCATCGACCATCTCGTCAACGCGGCCCGCCCGTTCATCTTCGACACCGGGCTCGCCCCGGCCGCGGTCGGTGCCGCGCTGGCCGCTCTGCGTCTGCTGCGCCGCGAACCCGGGCGCGCGGAGCGGACCCGCGACGTGGCGACGACCCTGCATCGACTGCTCACGGCGCAGGGCATGGTGGCCGCGCGGCCGGACGCGGCGGTGGTCTCCGTGCGGGCACCCTCGCCCGACGAGGCGGTGCGCTGGGCCGCGGACTGTCGCGCGGCGGGCATCGCGGTGGGCTGCTTCCGCCCGCCGTCCGTGCCGGACGGCATCTCACGGCTGCGGCTGACCGCCCGCGCCGACCTCACCGACGCGCAACTCGGCGAGGCCGTGCGGGTGATCGGCGCAGCGGCTCCCGACGAAGCGTTCAGCGCAGCGAGTCGATGAACTCCCTCCAGGCGTCGGGTGCGAAGAGCAGGGCGGGCCCCGAAGTGTTCTTCGAGTCACGGACGCCCATCAGTCCGGTCGTGGGCCCCGAGGTCAGGGGGGCTGTCTCGACGCAGTTGTTGGCGCCGGTGCTGCGGCTGCTGCGCCGCCACCGGGCGCCGCTCAGCGACAGACTTGAGGGAACGGAAGGAACGTACCGAGGCAGTGCATTCATGGTGCCCCCTTACGCGGTGCCGGGCCCGGGGCGAGGTGTCGGCGTCCTCGTCCACTGGGCTATCCGGCGATCTGTCCGATGAATTCCAACGAGTCCTCGGGTGACAAAGCGCGGAGGAGAAGAGCATCGAAGGCGTCCGTGTACGCCTCCAGGTCTTCTTTCCGCTCGAGGTAGAGGCTACTCGTCAAATGGTCGAGAACAACCACATCCAGATCAGATGTGTTCGGAAATGAGAACACTACGAAAGGGCCGGTGAGGCCGATGTGGCCACCTGTCGAAAAAGGGAGCACCTGAATTTGGACATGGGGCATCTGCGCCGCCTCGGCCAGATGTGCCAACTGTCGCCGCAGGATGCCGGATCCGCCCACTTCGCGCCGGAGCACCCCTTCGTCGAGCACCGCGCTCAGACGCAGCGGCGGCCGCGCCCGCAGCACGTCCTGCCGTGCGAGCCGCACCTCCACCAGCGCCTCGATGTGCTCCTCCGGCATCCCGGTCAGCACGGAACGCGTCACCGCCCGCGCGTACTCGGGCGTCTGCAAAAGCCCCGGTACCACGCTCGTCTCCAGCGTCCGGATACGACACGCCTGCGACTCCAGGCTGATGAAATCCCGGTAGGACGGCGGCAGCAATCCCCGATAGGCGTGCCACCAGTGCTGCCCGGAGGAGTCCTCCGCGCCCGCCAACGCGACCACGAGTTCACGCTGTCGCGGATTGCGTGTCTCGAACGCGTCGAGCAACCGCAGCACGTCCGACGGCTTCACGCCACTGCGACCTGTCTCGATCCGGCTCACCTTCGACTGGTGCCAGCCGACCAGACGGGCGGCCTCACCACTGGTCAACCCGGCCTGCACGCGCAGCGAACGCAGCTCCGCACCGAGTTTGCGACGGCGCACCGCGGGACCGTACTTCATGCCGACTCCTCCACGCTCCTCGGGCCTCACGGCCGGGCTCCTCCCAGGCCCGTGCCACATGGCCTCTGAGCAGACGGTAGAGGAACCGGCGAGCGCTCGCCCAAATACGGTCTACCGTCGCAGAGTTCACCGCTTCGAGCGACAGATATATGCATATCTTGAGGGATCCGCACCACGGGAGGGCAACCAAGTGGCAGTCTGCTGCGAAGCAGAAGTCGGAGGCCGCACGCCAGCGAACCGCCAGAGTCGCAGGCGCGGCCCCGGTGGGAAAGGGACGACGTCGCCATGGCAGACCACCAGGAAGCATCCGTCACGCTGCCGAGCGATCCCGCCTCGGTCTCCGCGGCCCGCAGGTATGTGAGCAAGGTCCTGGCGGACTGGGGGATGCCGCGGGACAGCGACGCCGCCGACACGGTCCGCCTGATCGTCTCGGAGCTCGCGACCAACGCCGTGCAGCACACCCTCGGCCAGTCGCCCACCTTCACCGTCGACGTGGAACTCGAACGCGACGAACAGCTCCGCATCGGCGTCACCGACAGCCACCCGCGCTACCCCAGGCGACTGCCCGCCGCCGTCCAGCAGGACAACGGACGCGGCATGGTGATCATCCGCTGTCTCACCGCCGAGTGCGGCGGACGGCTCTCGGTCTCGCCCACCCCGGAGGGCGGCAAGACCGTGTGGATCTCGCTGCCCTGGATCATCGGCATGAACGGGGGCGACGCCCAGCCGCTCCCCGCCTGTTGACGCGCCCCCGGCTCCTCACCGGCAGCACCCGGGTACGGGCCCGGCGCCCGGCCCGCCCCGAGATCACTGTGCGGCGCGCCTCAGCGCACCCGGCCGTACCAGACGCTCCGCGTCCAGATCTTCTGTAGACGCACTACGTCCCCGGTCTTCGGGGAGTGCCAGATCCGTCCCTTCCCGGCGTAGATGCCGACGTGGTAGACGCTCCGGCCCGAGTGGAAGAAGACCAGGTCACCCGTCTTGCGGTGGGACGGGGCGACATGGCGGGTCTTGTTGTACTGCTGAGCGGCGGTGCGCGGCAGCTTCTTGCCCGCCCGCTTGAACGAGTAGAGCGTCAGGCCCGAGCAGTCGAACCGGTGCGGCCCCGTGGCGCCCCACTTGTACGGCGCTCCCTTCTTGGAGGCCGCGACCTTCAATGCCTTGGTCGAGACCGCCGCCGCCGACGCCTCGGACGCGGCGCCCGGCACCATGATTCCGGCACCGGCGACGGCGAGCGTCAGCGCCGACGCGGTACCCGCCCGGGTCAGCAGCGAGGGAACACGATTGAGCGCAGTCATGCGCAACCCTTCGTCAGCCGCCTGTGAAGGATGACCTGTCGGGTTCGGACAGGCGAAGATGCCCGGCCGCTCACGCGGCTTCACCCCAAGGGCCACTCGGGCACCCTCTCCGTCGAGAGGGGCCGGCGACCCGTCGTGCCTGGGTCCTCCACTCCTGCCGATGCACTTCTGTCGACCTGGCATCCGTGCGGCGGCAGGACTCGGCGTCCGCACGGACCGCCCCGCCGCGGCGGCGGGGGCTTGTCGTCGGAAGGGATCTTCACGCACATGAGGCGCGGAAGCCGAGTCGAACCGGCGGTAAGTGAGGCTCCTCACGCTTGACCCGTTCAGGTGGACAGTGCGGCTTTCGGACCCCTGCCGCGACCCCTGACCACCCTCGTACCAGCGGCGGAACATCTCGTTCCGGTCGCCGCGTACCGCCGGTGCGCAACTCCGACCAGCCCGAATATGGAGCAATGTCTACGCCGATCGGTGGTACCCCATCTGGGTCGTTTGGGCCTGCAAGCAGACAGTGCGCCCGAGCCGTGACTTCAACTGACCGTTTCTGGTGGCAAAGCGACCCTCTGTGTTCGCCTTTCACCGTCGAGGACGCGTAGGGCCCGGGCCAGGGTTGCCGCGTGCACCTCGCTCTCACCGCGCCGGTGCATCAACTCCAGGGCGTCCCGGAGCGCCGCGGCCCGGCTGACGAGCGCCTGCGCCGCACGCAGCCCCCGGTAGGTGTCGTCGCCGCGTGCCGGATTGATGCGCGCCACCAGGTCGACCACCGCCAGATAGCCGTCCACCAGGTCACCCTCGGCCCGGGTCAGCGCGGGCAGCGGCGGCAGTTCGGAGGGGTGCACCAGCACATCACCTCCCGTCCCGCGCGCCGAGCGCGGCCTTGCGGCTCCGCACCACCCCGTCCACCAGGCCGTACTCCAGGGCCTGCCGCGCGTCCAGCACCGTCTCCCGCTCGATGTCCCGGCCCACCTGCTCCTTGTCCCGGCCCGAGTGCCGGGCGAGCAAGTCCTCCACCTGGTCGCGCATGCGCACCATCTCGCGCGCCTGGATCTCCAGGTCGCTGGGTTGTCCCCGGGTCGGCTCGGGCAGCGCCGGCTGGTCGAGCACGACGCGGGCGCCGGGGAGCATCATCCGCTTCCCCGGCGCCCCGGCGGCGAGCAGCACCGCGGCGACGGACGCGGCCTGCCCCAGGCAGGTCGTCTCCACCTCGCACCTGACGTACCGCATCGTGTCGTAGATCGCCGTCATCGCGCTGAACGAGCCGCCGGGGGAGTTGATGTACAGCGAGATGTCCTGGTCGGGCGCCGCGTGCTCCAGGTGCATGAACTGCGCCATCACATCGTTGGCGGACGTGTCGTCGATCGGCGTCCCGAGAAAGACGACGCGCTCCTCCAGGAGCTTGGAGTACGGATCGAGCGTGCGGTGGCCCGCGGTCGTGCGCTCCGTGAACTCGGGCAGGACATGGCGGCCGGACGGACTGGTCATGCGTTCGCCTCCTGTGCGCTGTAAAAAATGTACAGGACGTACGTCACGTACGATGGGGAGCATGGCCTACGAGATTCCGGTGACGCAAGCCAGGGCTGAACTCGCCGACCTGATCAACCGCGTCGTCTACGGCGCGGAGCGCGTCGTCGTCACCCGGCACGGCAAGCCGCTCGTCGCCCTCGTCTCCGCCGCTGACCTGGAACGACTCGAAGCGCTCGGCGAACCCGCAGCCGAGCCGGAGCAGGCCCCGACGGTCACCTCGGTCTCCCGCCTGGGCTCCGCCCCGTCCGCTCCGGGCGAACGGCAGAGGTTCGGCATCACGGCGGAACACCGCGGACCGGAGGTCCGTTAGGGACTGTCTGGCCGTCCCCGCCAGGGTCTCTCACCCGACAGGCAACGCTGCCTGCTTCGCCGAGGCCGACTCGGTCGCCGCCGCGTCCTGCCGTCGCCCGCGAAGCGCTCCGAGCAGTACGGCCGTCAGCCCGAGCAGGGCCCACACGGCGAGCGTCAGCGCCGGTGCCGCCGCCCTCGCCCCGTCGAAGTAGGCCACGGAGCGCAGTAGCGTCCCCCCGGCGCCGGGCGGCAGCAACTGGCCGAGCGCGCCGACCGGTTCGGGCAGCAACTGCGGCGCCGAGGCCACACCGGAGAACGGGTTGCCGAGGAGCACCATCGTCAGCGCGCCCACACCGATGCCCGCCGGGCCCAGCAGCGCCGCGCACCCGGCCACCGTCGCCGCCACCGCGAGCGAGGACAGGGCCAACACCCCGGCCTCCGCCCACCAGTCACCCGTCAGGACACCGAGCCAGGTGTGCGTCAGCGCGGCGGCCACGACGCCCACCACGGCCGCCGCCACCAACAGGGTGACGACCGCGCGCACCCCGCGCAGCCGCAGCGCCGTCACGATCGCGCCTCCCGCGACCCCGGCCAGGGCCAGCGGCAGCACGCTCGAACTCAGCGCGGCACCACGAGGATCGCCCGCGGGCGCAGGCACCACGTCGACCGTCGTCACCTTCGCGCGCTCGGGCGCCCGCTCCGCCACGGCCTGCCGCAACAACTGCGCCACGACCGGGCTCGCCGCCGACGCCGTCAACAACCGCAGCCCGTCGGGTGCGGCCACCACCGCCCCGTATACGACCCGGCCCTCGATCGCCGCACGGGCGGCCCTCTCGTCGGCGTACCGGTGTACGTCGAAAGCCCCTTCCCGGGCCCGCAGTTGCTCGGCCAGAGGGGTCGTCGCGGCGACGGGTCCCGCGACGCCGATCGGGAGCTCACGCGGCGCGGTCCGCGCCGCCGGCCAGGCGAACGCCCACAGAGCCAGCGCCGCGATCAGCGGCACGAGCACCGCCACGGCAAGCATCGTGCGGCCGTGCGGAGGGGCAGGGGAGGAGGAGGGGTTTGAGGGGAGTGAGAGGGAGGGTGGAGTGGGTGTGGACATGGGGTCTCCAGCGGTGGGACGGGGTGGATAGGGGCTGGTATCGACTGGGGCCTGGAGGGGCGGCTGGGGGACGTCGGAGAATGAGCGTTCGTTTTACGCTCCGTCCTCACCTTCTTGGCCGGGTGGCGACTTGTCAAGAAGGAATGTTCGTTCTACGTTGAAGGCCATGGCCCGCGTATCCCAGGAACACCTTGACGCCCGCCGCCGCCAGATCATGGACGGCGCCGCGCTCTGCTTCGCACGCAACGGATTCCACGCCACGTCGATGCAGGACGTCCTGAAGGAGGTGGACCTCTCGGCGGGCGCTGTCTACCGCTACTTCCGCGGCAAGGACGAACTGATCCACGCCATCGTCACGGAGGTGCTGGAGGACGTGCGGCTCGCGTTCGAGGCGACCGGCGGACAGACGCCGCCCCCGCCGCCGTACGAACTCATCGGCACCGTCATGGCCCAGATGCTGCGGGAGCGGCCGGGGCTGCGGGTCGACGGAGTGTCCTACTTCCCGCGCCTCTTGGTGCAGGTATGGACGGAGACCCTGCGCAACGATGAGCTTTCCGCCGTCATCCAGGACGGCTACGGCAAGGTGCGCGCGGTCTGGGTCACGATCGTCAAGGGGTATCAGGAAGCCGGGACGATGCGTGCCGACGCCGACCCGGACGCCGTCGCGCGCACGCTGATCGCCGCGGCGCAGGGATTCCTCGCCCAGCAGGCGCTCTTCGGGGAGACGCCGGTCGAGACGCTCCAGATCGGCCTGCGGGGCCTGATGAGTATGGGCGAGGTCAGTTGAGGGCAATGCGGCGGTCAAGCGATGGTTAACCTCGTTGAAACTCCGCCCAACTAGCCTGCGCCGCACGTCACCAGGGGTTTTGGTAACCGGGGTGCGCAAGATCGTGCGCACTTCTTGTGTGTTACATCTATACCCGTCGCGGTGGCCGCGGCAGCCGGGCCCCGCACGGTCCGGAGCGAAGGACTTGAGGTGGGACGCGTGCAACTGACCCCGCACGAGCAGGAAAGACTGCTCATCCATGTGGCCGCCGACGTGGCCGACAAACGCCGGGCCCGGGGTCTGAAGCTCAATCACCCCGAGGCGATCGCCCTGATCACCTCGCACGTCCTCGAAGGCGCCCGCGACGGCCGCACCGTCGCCGAACTCATGTCCTCCGGGCGCACGGTGCTCACCCGGGACGACGTCATGGAGGGCATCCCCGAAATGATCCACGACGTCCAGGTCGAGGCGACCTTCCCGGACGGCACCAAACTCGTCACCGTCCACGAGCCCATCGTCTGACGGGGCCGCAACCATGATTCCCGGAGAGATCCTCTTCGCCGACGAGCCGGTCGCCTACAACGAGGGCCGCGACGTCATACGTATGACGGTGCTCAACGCCGCCGACCGGCCCATCCAGGTCGGCTCCCACTACCACTTCGTCGAGGCCAACCCCGGTCTCGACTTCGACCGCGCCGCCACCCGCGGCCGACGGCTCAACATCCCCGCCGGAACGGCCGTTCGTTTCGAACCCGGCATTCCCGTCGAGGTCGAACTCGTACCCCTCGCGGGCCACCGGATCGTCCCCGGCCTGCGCGGCGAGACCCGAGGTGCCCTCGATGCCTGAGCTGTCCCGCGCCGCCTACGCCGACCTGTTCGGCCCCACCACCGGCGATCGCGTCCGCCTCGCCGACACCGACCTCTTCGTCGAGATCGAGGAGGACCGCTCGGGCGGCCCCGGCCGCTCCGGCGACGAATCCGTCTTCGGCGGCGGCAAGGTCATCCGCGAATCCATGGGCCAGTCACGCGCCACGCGCGCGGAGGGCACCCCCGACACCGTCATCACCGGCGCCCTGATCATCGACCACTGGGGGATCGTCAAGGCGGACATCGGCATCCGCGGCGGCCGGATCACCGGCATCGGCAAGTCCGGCAACCCCGACACCATGGACGGCGTCCACCCGGACCTCGTCATCGGCCCGGAGACCGAGATCCTCGCGGGCAACGGGAAGATCGTCACCGCGGGCGGCATCGACACCCACATCCACTTCATCTCGCCGACCATCGTCGACGAGGCACTCGCCTCGGGCGTGACGACGCTCGTCGGCGGCGGCACGGGGCCGGCCGAGGGGTCCAAGGCCACCACCATCACCCCCGGCTCCTGGCACCTCGCCCGGATGTTCGCGGCGATGGAGCACAGCCCCGTCAACATCGGCTTCCTCGGCAAGGGCAACACCATGTCGAAGGAGTCCATGCGCGACCAACTGCGCGCGGGTGTCCTGGGCTTCAAGATCCACGAGGACTGGGGCGCCACCCCGGCCGTGATCTCCGCCTGCCTCGACGTGTGCGAGGAGTCCGGTGCCCAACTCGCCGTCCACTCCGACACGTTGAACGAAGCCGGTTTCGTCCAGGACACCTTCGACGCCGTCGGCGGACGGACCCTGCACGCCTTCCACGTGGAGGGCGCGGGCGGCGGACACGCGCCGGACATGATCACCGCCGTGCAGTTGCCCAACATGCTGCCCAGCTCCACCAACCCGACCCGGCCGCACACCGTCAACACCGTCGAGGAACACCTCGACATGCTGATGGTCTGCCACCACCTCAACCCCGCGGTCCCCGAGGACCTCGCCTTCGCCGAGTCCCGGATCCGGCCCACCACCATCGCGGCCGAGGACATCCTGCACGACATGGGCGCCATCTCGATCATGTCCTCGGACTCGCAGGCCATGGGCCGCGTCGGCGAGGTCATCATGCGTACCTGGCAGACCGCCCACGTCATGAAGCGCCGCCGCGGCTTCCTGCCCGGAGACCTCCGCGCCGACAACCAGCGGGCCCGTCGCTACGTCGCCAAGTACACGATCAACGCGGCGATCGCGCAGGGCATCGAGCACGAGGTCGGTTCCGTCGAGACCGGCAAGCTCGCCGACCTGGTGCTCTGGGACCCCCGGTTCTTCGGTGTGAAACCGCAGGCCGTCCTCAAGGGCGGGCAGATCGCCTACGCTCAGATGGGCGACGCCAACGCCTCCATCCCGACCCCCCAGCCGGTGCTGCCGCGCCCCATGTTCGGCGCCTACGGCAGCGCGCCCGCGGCCAACTCGTTCAACTTCACCAGCGAATGGGCCCTGGAGGACGGCCTCCCGGACCGCCTCGGCCTGGGACGAACGTTCGTTCCGATCCGCTCGACCCGGGGCCGCACCAAGGCCGACATGCGCAACAACGACGCCCTCCCGCGAGTGGAGGTCGCCCCGGACTCGTTCGCCGTGACCATCGACGGTGAACTCGTCGAACCCGCCCCCGCCGCCGAACTGCCGCTCGCCCAGCGGTACTTCCTGTTCTGAGCAGCCACGTCATGACACGCGCGACCCTGCTCGTCCTCGCCGACGGCCGCTTCCCCGCCGGTGGGCATGCCCACTCCGGCGGCGCGGAGGCCGCGGTCAAGGCCGGCCGCGTCACCGACGCGGCGAGCCTGGAGGAGTTCTGCCGCGGACGACTGCACACCAGCGGCGTCGTGGCCGCCGCCCTCGCGGCCGCCGCGACGCTCGGCGTCGACCCCCTCGCCCTCGACACGGCGGCCGACGCCCGCACACCGTCCGCCGCCCTGCGCGTCACCGCGCGCAGGCTCGGCCGCCAGTTGATGCGCGCCGCCCGCGCCACCTGGCCGCACCCCGAACTCGACGCCCTGGCACGCGCCTTCCCCAAGGGCGCGCACCAGCCGGTCGTCCTCGGCCTCACCGCCCGCGCGGCCGGACTCGGCCCACAGGACGCCGCGTACTGCTCCGCGTACGAGGGGATCAGCGGGCCCGCGACCGCCGTCGTACGCCTGCTGAGCCTCGACCCCTTCGACGCGACGGGTGTCCTCGCGCGGCTCGCGCCCGAACTGGACCTCGCCGTGCGCGACGCCGTGGACGCGGCGAGACGCGCCGTCGACGCCGGGATCGACGCGCTGCCCGCCGGGTCCGCGCCGCTGCTGGAGATCGGCGCGGAGGCGCACGCCGCCTGGCCGGTCCGGCTGTTCGCGTCATAGGGCGCTCCTGTCCCCGAGCCTTTCCGGCTCACCCCGCTCATGAATCCGGAGCCGTAGACCATGCACCTCGACCACTCCCACGACGGCCCCGCCGCCGTCTCCGCCGACGCCCACCGCCCCGACGGCACCCGCCGCGCCCTGCGCATCGGGCTCGGCGGGCCCGTCGGGTCCGGCAAGACCGCCACCGTCGCCGCGCTGTGCCGCGCCCTGCGCGACGAGCTCTCCCTCGCCGTCGTCACCAACGACATCTACACGCGCGAGGACGCCGAGTTCCTGCTGCGGGAGGCCGTGCTGCCGCCCGAACGGATCACCGCCGTCGAGACCGGCGCCTGCCCCCACACCGCTATCCGCGACGACATCTCCGCCAACCTGGAGGCCGTCGAGGACCTGGAGAGCGAGCTGTCCACCAGCGCAGGGCCGCTCGACCTCGTCCTCGTCGAGTCCGGCGGCGACAACCTCACCGCGACCTTCTCCAAGGGCCTCGTCGACGCCCAGATCTTCGTCATCGACGTCGCGGGCGGCGACGACATCCCGCGCAAGGGCGGCCCCGGCGTCACCACGGCCGACCTGCTCGTCATCAACAAGACGGACCTCGCCCCCTACGTCGGGTCCGACCTGGCGAGGATGGCCGCCGACGCCAAGGAGGCCCGCGGCGAACTCCCCGTGGTGCTCCAGTCACTGCGCTCCGAGAGCGGGGTCGGCGAGGTCGCGGCCTGGGTGCGGGCGCGGTTCACCGCATGGACCGCGTGACCGTGCACGGCGAGGCGCGAGCGGGCGTTCGTTCCACCGCCCGCGTCACCGCGCGCGACGACGGACGCGGCGGCACCGCACTGCCCGTCCTGGAGAGCGAGGGTTCGTTCGCACTCCGCCGCGTCCGGGCCCCCGGCTCCGCGGCCGGTGTCATGCTCGTCGGCGCCATGAGCGGCCCCCTCGGCGGCGATCACTTCACCGTCGGGGCCGACGTCGAGGCAGGAGCCCATCTGCGCATCGGCTCGGTCGCGGCCACCCTCGCCCTGCCCGGTCAGGCCAAGGGCGAGGCGCGCTACGACGTCCGGCTCACCGTCGCCGACGGTGCCCGACTCGACTGGCTACCGGAACAGTTGATCTCGGTGGACGGCAGCGATCTACGGGTCACCACCCGCGCCGATCTCGCTCCCGGAGCCCGCCTCGTCCTGCGCGAGGAACAGGTCCTCGGCCGTGTCGGGGAGCAGCCGGGCCGGCTCACCAGCCGTCTGACGCTGTACCGCGCGGGGCGCCCCCTGCTCGACCAGGAACTCGCCTGCGGGCCGGGCGCACCCGGCGGCTGGGACGGCCCCGCCGCTCTGGCCGGTCACCGGGCTCTGGGTCAACTCGTCGTCGTACGGCCGGAGTTCGAGACCGATCGGCCGTCCGCCGCGGTGCTCGACGCGGACGGCACCGCCGCGCTCATGCCGCTCGCGGGCCCCGCCGTGCTGGTCACCGCGGTCGCATCCGACGCTCTGCGCCTGCGCCGGACGCTGGACGCGGCCCTGGCCGACCTGGTCTGACCGCTGACCGGGACAAGTCATACCGTTTATCGGATTGGTAAAGAACGACCGCCCTCTCTGTTGTCAGGCACCCCTCACGCGACAGGATCCGCGTACCGATCGGCAACACGATCGACGTACCGTCCGAACCCATGTGCGGAGGCCTCACGTGAGACAGACTCGACAGACGAGTCGCGGCAGCCGGAAGGTGGTGATCGGCTCCGCCGGTGCGTTCGCAGCGGCGGCGCTGATAGCGGGTGCGGTCAGCGCCCCCGCCGCCAGCGCCGAGCAGCGCACGACCGGCAGCCACAGCCAGGACCGTGAGGCGAAGGGCGCCGCCGTCGCCGCGGCCCGGGCCGAGAAGAAGGGCATCGACTGGCAGGACTGCCCCGCCGACTGGGGCTTCGCCAAGCCCATCCAGTGCGGCTGGGTCACCGTGCCGCTCGACTACGCCAAGCCCTACGGCAAGCAGATCAAGCTCGCTGTCGACCGCGCCGTCTCCACGGGCACCGCCGGTGAGCGACAGGGCTCCCTCGTCTACAACCCCGGCGGCCCCGGCGGCTCGGGCATGCGCTTCCCGGCCCGCGTCACCACCAAGAACCCGCTGTGGGAGAAGACCTCGAAGGCGTACGACTTCGTCGGCTTCGACCCGCGCGGCGTGGGCCACTCGACGCCGATCTCCTGCATCGACCCGCAGGAGTACGTCAAGGCTCCCAAGGCCGACCCGGTCCCCGACGACGAGGCGGACAAGCGCGCCCAGCGCAAGCTCGCCAAGGAGTACGCGGACGGCTGCTACGAGCGCAGCGGCGAGATGCTGCCGCACATGACGACGCCGAACACCGCGCGCGACCTCGACGTCATCCGCGCCGCCCTCGGCGACAAGAAGCTCAACTACCTGGGCGTCTCCTACGGCACCTACCTGGGCGCCGTCTACGGCACGCTCTTCCCTGGCCACGTCCGCCGCATGATCGTGGACAGCGTCGTCGACCCGGCCAAGGACAACATCTGGTACCAGGCCAACCTCAACCAGGACATCGCCTTCGAGGGGCGCTGGAAGGACTGGCAGGACTGGGTCGCCAAGAACGACGCCACGTTCCACCTCGGCGACACGCGCGCCAAGGTGCAGCAGCAGTGGCTCACCTTGCGCGCCGCCGCGAAGAAGAGCCCCCTCGGCGGGATCGTCGGCCCGGCCGAACTCATCACCTTCTTCCAGAGCGCCCCGTACTACGACTCCTCGTGGGCGCCCGTCGCCAAGACGTGGAGCAAGTACGTCGCCGGTGACACACAGGCACTGATCGACGCCATCGCCCCCGACATGTCCGACACCGCGGGCAACGCGGCCTCGGAGAACAGCAACGCGGTCTACACCGCCGTCGAGTGCGCCGACGCCAAGTGGCCCACGAGCTGGCAGAAGTGGGACAGGGACAACACGCGGCTCCACAAGGACTACCCGTTCATGACGTGGGCCAACGCGTGGATGAACCTGCCCTGCGCCACCTGGAGGACCAAGCAGCAGACGCCGATCGACGTCAAGACCGGCAAGGGTCTGCCGTCGGTCCTCATCGTGCAGTCCACGCGTGACGCCGCCACCCCGTACGAGGGCGCCGTCGAGCTGCACAAGCGCTTCAAGGGCTCCCGCCTGATCACCGAGAAGGACGCGGGCTCCCACGGTGTCACCGGTCTGAGCAACCCCTGCATCAACGACCGTGTCGACACCTACCTGCTCACCGGCAAGACCGACAGCAAGGACGTGACGTGCGCCCCGCACGCCACCCCCAAGCCGTGACGTCCGCCTGAGCGAACGCGCCACCTGGTCCGGCCCCCGCCGTCGCGGGGGCCGGACCTGTGCAAAGACAGGCTCTCAGCCCCGCGCCGCCAGCCACGCGTCCTCGGCCGCGTAGTCGAAGAGCCCCGTCGTGTAGTTCGCGACCATCTGGGGGAAGCCGTCCACCCAGTCCTGCTGCCGCAGCCGCTCGGCCAGCCAGTGCACCGTCTCGGGAAGCGCGTCGGCGTACGTCGTGACGGGCCGGTAGCCCAACTCCCGCTCCGCCGCGGACATGTCGAAGACGAACGGGTACGGCAGCGACCACGGTGTGTCCCCGACCGTCGGCGCCGGGGGCGGGCCGTCGACCAGCACCGTCTGCGTCTCGGCACCCATCACCGTGTCGATCATGGCGCCGATCTCGGCGACCGTGGGACTGTCGGGGTCCGCGCCGTTGAGCACTCGCGATCCCGGCCGGGCCGCCGCGAGCCGCACCAGCTCCGCCAGGTTCCTGACGCTCACCGGATGGAAGCGGCTCTGCCCGCCGTACCCGAGCACGCGCGTGCGCCGCCCGTCGATGTTCCGCTTCACGAAGTACAGCTCCCGCGGCGTGCGGCAATGCGGGCCGTACACCGCACTCGCCCGCAGCAGCGTCGTCGGCAGCTTGTCGCCGAGCGCCAGCAGTTCCCGTTCGAGCTGTATCTTCCGCGTCCCGTACGTCGCGTCGCCCGCCGGGACCGTCCGCCACGTCTCCGGGACCGGAACCGGGAAGCGAGGCTTGCCGTCCGGCTCCTCCTGCGTGTCGAAGCTGCGCCCCCGCTCGTCCTCGTACACGGCGCCGCTCGAGATCACGACCGCCGAACCGATCCGGTCGGCGAACCGCGCGAGCTGCCGCCCGTGCCGTCCGGCGAACGCCACCAGATCCACGACCAGGTCGACACCGTCCCCGAGCAGCTCCGCCACGGCCGCGTCGTCGTCCCGCTCCAGCCGCACCGAGCGCACCTCGTCCGGCCACGACGCGTCCCGGTCGCCGCGCCGCGAGGCCGCCGTCACCGCCCAGCCGTCCTGTGCGAGCGCCCGTACCGAAGGGCGCCCGATCTGCCCTGTTCCACCGATCACCAAAGCCGTCTTCATGCACGGACCGTACGTCCCGGCACGCGGCGGGCCCGCCGGATTCTGCTCAGCGCAGAGCGGTCAGCTCAGCGGCATCCTCGGGAACTTCCGCGCCTTCGCCTTCTCGGCCTCGGCCTTGACGAGCGCCGCGTACGCGTCGACGTACTCCTGCCCGGACAGGTCGAGGATCGCGTACATGATCTCGTCGGTGACGGCCCGCAGGATCGCCTTCTCGCCGTCCATGCCCGCGTACCGCGAGAAATCCAGCGGCTTGCCGAACCGGATCGTCACCCGCCGCATGTTCGGGATCTTCTGACCGGGAGGCTGCGCCTCGAACGTGCCGATCATCGCGCACGGGACCACCGGGACCTGCGCCTTCAGGGCCATCGCGGCGACACCCACCTTGCCCTTGTAGAGCCGCCCGTCGTGCGAGCGCGTGCCCTCCGGATAGATGCCCAGCAGCTCGCCGCGGCCGAGCACCCCGAGCCCTTCGCGGATCGCGGCCTGCCCCGCCTCCTTGCCCGAGCGGTCGACCGGGATCTGCCCCGCGCTGCGGAAGAAGGCGGCGGTCAGCCGGCCCTTGATCCCCGGGCCCGTGAAGTACTCGGCCTTCGCCAGGAAGGTGATCCGCCGCTTGATGATCGCCGGCATCAGGAAGTGATCGGAGAACGACAGATGATTGCCCGCGACGATCGCCGCGCCCTCGTCCGGGATGTGCTCCAGGCCCTCGATCCGGGGCCGGAACATCAGCCGCAGCAGCGGCCCGAGGATCACGTACTTCAGCAGTCGGTAGAACATGCCGGTCGCCTTCCCCCATGCCGCGCCGTCCGAAGCGCGCGGAGCCTGTGAGCAGCGCCGATGCGCTGCGTGCGCACAGTAGTCAATCGGCGTCCCGCGCGCGAGAGGCCGATCAAGCCGCGTCAGGCGCCGCGCGAGGCCACCATCGCCACCGTGATCAGCCCGAGCACCACCCAGCCGAACCACAGCCAGCCGTTGCTACCGAGCGCCACCGTGTAGGCGGTGACGGCCACCAGGCCGCCGACGGTGAACACACCCATCGTCTTCGTGGAACCGGGCATCACACACGCTCCTCCCGGCAGCCGGACGGCGTACAGCCATGTGCGGCGCCCGAACCGCGACCGAAAGGCCATAGTCACCCGTGAGGGGCCGGTGGCGCTACTGTCCGCGCGCGTTCAACGAGGCCAGGTAGGCGTTGTACGCCGCCAGCTCCTTGTCGCCGTCCCGGTCCGCCGCGCGGTCCGTGCGGCGCGCCTGGCGGTCCTCGGACTTCTTCCACTGGAAGAGCAGCGCGAGCAGCACCAGGACCGACGGCACCTCACTGAACGCCCACGCGATACCGCCCGCCGCCGTCTGGTCGGACAGCGGATCGACGCCCAGGGAGGCGGGCGGGTTGTCGAAGGTGCTGACCATGGAGGTGCTGGCCATCATCAGCGCGATCCCGAAGAAGGCGTGGAACGGCATGCCCGCGAACAGCTCCAGCATCCGCATGACGTAACCGGGCCGGTGCGGTCCCGGGTCCACTCCCATGATCGGCCAGAAGAAGACCACGCCCACGGCCAGGAAGTGCACCATCATCGCGATGTGCCCGACCTTCGACCCCATGAGGAAGTCGAACAGGGGCGTGAAGTAGAGCGCGTACAGGCTCGCGATGAACAGGGGGATCGTGAACGCGGGGTGCGTGATGATCCGCATGTACCGACTGTGCAGCAGCATCAGCAGCAGTTCGCGCGGCCCCTTGTCGCCACGCTGCGCCGACACCGGGAGCGCCCGCAGCGCGAGCGTGATGGGGGCGCCCATGAGCAGCAGGATCGGCGACAGCATGCTGATGACCATGTGCTGCACCATGTGCACGCTGAACATGACCATCCCGTAGTCGTTCAGCTTGGTGCACATCACCAGGCCCACGGTCAGCACACCCACCACGAACGCGACGGTACGCGTCACCGGCCAGGAGTCACCGCGCCGTGCGAGCCGCACGACGCCCCACCCGTAGAGCGCGAGCGCGAGGAGGCAGCCGATCAGGAAGAAGGGGTCGGCGGACCATGCGAGACCGCGCCCCAGCGTGAACGGCGGCAGATCCATGTTCATGCCGTGCCCGCTGTGATCCATCCGCCCGCTCCTGTTGCTCGTTTCGTACGGATTGTGCGCACCCAGACTAGAGCTGCCCCCGGCCGAGGTGTCGGCCGGGGGCAGCTCCGGGTGTGAAGCACGCGGAAGAAGCAGTACTTACAGGACGCACTCCGCCTCGGCGTAGCGCTCCGGCGGCACCGTCTTCAACGTCTCGACGGCCTCCGCGAGCGACACCATCACGATGTCGGTGCCGCGCAATGCGGTCATCTTGCCGAACTCGCCCCGGTGCACGGCCTCCACGGCGTGCCAGCCGAACCGCGTCGCCAGCACCCGGTCGTACGCCGTCGGGGTGCCACCGCGCTGCACATGGCCGAGGATCACCGGGCGCGCCTCCTTGCCGAGGCGCTGCTCCAGCTCGATGGAGAGCTGCCGAGCGATACCCGCGAAGCGCTCGTGCCCGTAGATGTCCTTGCCGCCCTCGTCGTACTCCATCGAACCGGCCCGGGGCTTGGCGCCCTCGGCGACGACGACGATGGCGAACTTCTTCCCCGCCTCGAACCGCTCGCCGACCTTCTTGGTCAGCTCGTCGATGTCGAAGGGGCGCTCGGGCACGACGACCGCGTGCGCGCCCGCCGCCATGCCGGAGTGCAGCGCGATCCAGCCGGTGTGCCGCCCCATGACCTCGACGATCAGCACCCGCTGGTGCGACTCGGCGGTCGTCTTCAGCCGGTCGAGGGCCTCGGTGGCGACCCCGACGGCCGTGTCGAAGCCGAACGTCACATCGGTGACGGCGATGTCGTTGTCGATGGTCTTCGGTACGCCGACGATCGGCAGGCCCGCGTCGGACAGCAGCCGGGCCGCCTTGAGGGTGCCCTCACCGCCGATCGGGATGATCGCGTCGAGACCGAGATCGGCGACATGCCCCTTGGCCCGCTCGACGCCGTCCCGCAGATGCGCGGGCTGCACCCGGGAGGAGCCGAGGATGGTGCCGCCCCGGGCGAGGATGCCGCCCACCGCGTCCAGGTCCAGCTTGCGGTAGTCGCACTCGAGCAGGCCCTTCCACCCGTCGCGGAAGCCGATGACCTCGTCGCCGTGATCGACGACGGCACGGTGCACGACCGAACGGATCACGGCGTTCAGACCGGGACAGTCGCCGCCGGAGGTGAGGACACCAATACGCATAAGCCCGGAATACCTTTGCAAACGTGGGCCGGTGGCCGGACCACGCCGTCCGGCTGAATTGCCCGTACCTTATCGGCGCCCGGGGGGCTCACCGTAAGGGCCGTCCGCCAGGTGGACAGCCCCGCTCACATGGGCGCGAGAGCGCCCGAAAGGGACGGACGCTAGGCCGGCTGAGCGGTCGCGGCAGCAATGCGCTCGTTGCGGAGCGCCTCGTACCACCGGTCGTCCACCGGGGGCAGCGCGTTCACGTCGAGAGCCAGCTTCAGCAGCAGATCGGCGATCAGCGGGTTGCGGGCAAGCACGGGGCCGTGCATGTACGTACCGAACACGGTGTCGTTGAAGGCGCCTTCGGTGCCGTCCCCCGTGCCGTTGCCCTTGCCGATCCGGGTGCGGGCGAACGGCCGCGCCGACGGACCGAGATGCGTGACGCCCTGGTGGTTCTCGAACCCGGTCAGCGGCGGAAGCCCCAACTGCGGGTCGATGTCGCCCAGGACGTCACCGACGCACCGCTCGCCCTCACCACGGGTCGAGACGACATCGAGCAGCCCGAGACCGGGCTCGCGCTCACCGAGGTCGTTGATGAACTCGTGGCCGAGGATCTGGTAACCGGCGCACACCGAGAACACGATCGCGCCGTTGCCCACGGCACGCTGGAGACCGCCGTCACGGCGCAGCCGCTCGGCCGCGAGACGCTGCGGCCGGTCCTCGCCCCCACCGATCAGGTAGATGTCGCCCGAGGTGGGCACCGGCTGGTCGCTGCGCACGTCGTAGCGCTCGACCTGGAGGCGGCGCTGGCGGGCACGGCGCTCCACCACGAGGGCGTTGCC
This sequence comes from Streptomyces sp. NPDC102406, assembly GCF_044765725.1. Taxonomy (NCBI): domain Bacteria; kingdom Bacillati; phylum Actinomycetota; class Actinomycetes; order Kitasatosporales; family Streptomycetaceae; genus Streptomyces; species Streptomyces sp. NPDC102406. The sequence goes on from NZ_JBIWKP010000015.1 coordinate 109,253, forward strand.
CTGGTCGCCGTAGGTGCTCAGCAGGTCGGGGTAGACCCACACCAGACGCAGGCTGTTGTCACTCATGCTCATGATCCTTAGCTGGTCCTCGTGTGAATCCGGTCAGTTGCCCACGCGGCGGCGGACGTCCTGGAACGCGGTGTAGTTGGCGATGAGCTCGATCCGCCCGGGCGGGGACATCTGCACCGCCTCGTCGAGCGTCTCGCAGACCCGGAAGTCCAGGTTGGCGACCTCCAGGCGGACCGCGAGGTCGAGCTTGCGGTCACCGATGACACAGATCGGGTGCCCGGCGAGCCGCGTGTAGTCGACGTCCCACAGCCAGGAGGTGTCGGTGCCGTCGGCGCCTCGCGCGTTCACGGAGAGGATCACCGGGGTGGGCGGCGGGTCGATCAGGGTAAACGTTTCGAGCCAGCCCGCCGGGTTCTTCGCGAGCAGCAGCCGCAGGTCCCGGTTCTGGAACTGCACGACGTCGTAGCGGCCCGCCACGGCCTGCACCTGGTACATGCGCTCCAGGGCGACCTGCGGCGGTACGCCGAAGCAGGCGGCGACGGCCGCCGACGAGGCCGCGTTCGCCTTGTTGGCGCGGCCTGGGAGTTGCAGGTGGATCGGCCACGCGGAGCCGTGCGGGTCCAGGACGTAGTCGCCCTGCAGCGCCCAGCTCGCGGTGGGGCGCCGGAAGCCGCACTCGCCGCAGAACCAGTCGTCGCCGGGGCGCTGCATCACGCCGCCGCACGCCGGGCAGGACCAGGCGTCGTCCTTCCACTCCTGGCCCGCGGCGACCCACACCACGTTCGGCGAGGAGGAGGCGGCCCACACCACCAGCGGGTCGTCCGCGTTGGCGATCACGATGGCCTTCGACCCCGCGAGCCCCTCGCGCCACGTCTCGGCGAGCATGCGGGTCTCGGCGGCGCGGTCGAGCTGGTCGCGCGACAGGTTGAGCAGGGCGATCGCCTTGGGAGCGGTGTCGCGGGCGACCCCGGCCAGGTACTTCTCGTCGACCTCGATCACGCCGAACTTGGCGTCGGAGCCCGCGGCCAGGGCGGAGGTGATGCCCGCCGGCATGTTCGCCCCCAGCGCGTTCGAGACGACCGGACCGCTGGCCCGCAGGGCCTCGGCGATCAGCCGGGTCGTCGTCGTCTTGCCGTTCGTGGCCGAGACGAGCACCACGTCGAGGTGCTGGGCGAGCCGTCCGAGCAGCTCGGGGTCGAACTTGAGCGCGACCTTGCCGCCGATCACCGATCCGCTGCCGCGGCCCGCGGCCCGCGACACCGCGGCCGCGGCCTTCCCGGCCGTCACGGCCAGCTTGGCCCGCGGAGTCATCGACTCCGAGTTGCCTGACATTGTTGGGTCCTCCTTGCGTACGGCGCCGCGCCTGCCCGGGCATCGCTTTCCGGCCTCAGCCTATCGAGATCCACCGACAAGCCCGAACCGCGGCACCACCAGCGGAATCGGGGTGCTGCTCGGACCGTACCCTTACGGCCATGCGACACGGCTCGATCCCGGGCGCCTCCGGGCGCGTACGACCCCTGACCCTGCTCGGTGATCCGGTGCTCCATCAACCCTGCGCGGAGGTCACCGACTTCGGCCCGCCGCTCGCGCGCCTGGTGCAGGACCTGTTCGCCACGATGTACGCGGCCCAGGGCGTCGGCCTCGCCGCCAACCAGGTCGGCGAACCGGTGCGGGTCTTCGTCTACGACTGCGAGGACGACGACGATGTGCGCCACGTCGGCCATGTCGTCAACCCGCGCCTGGTCGAGGCGGACGGCGTCGTGGTCCGGGGCCCCGAGGGCTGCTTGTCGCTGCCCGGCCTGGAGGCGGGCACGCCTCGCTTCGACCACGCGCGCGTGGAGGGCTTCGACAGGACGGGAGCCCCTGTGGTGATCGACGGCACGGGCTGGTTCGCCCGGTGCCTCCAGCACGAGTGCGACCACCTGGAGGGCCGTACGTACACGGAACGGGTCACGGGCTGGCGCCGCAGAAGAGTGCTTCGCCAGGCGGCCAAGGCACCCTGGTCGGGGACCGCGGGCCGCTAGCGGTCGTGCTGGGCGGCTCTCAGAACCCGGGGCCGCCCGCCTTGTCGCCCGCCGCGGCGAGCCGCCCCCACAGGAGGTCGGCCAGACCCTGGACCAATTCCGCGCGCGTGCAGGGGCGTTCGCCGAGCCACCAGTCGCCCGCGGCGTGCATCATCCCGACGATCCCGTGGCCCCACACGCGGGCGAGCTGCTGCCCGGCCGGGCCGAGGTCCACCCGCTCCTCGATGACGTCGGCCAGCTCCTCGCCCATGCGCCGCAGCAACGGCGCCGAATGCCGCCCCACGTCGAATCCCGGGTCGGCGGGGGAGACGTCCGCCGGGTGCATCAGGAACCGGTAGACCTGGGGCCTGGCCTCGATCGCCGCCAAGTAGGTGTCCAGCGTCGCCTCCACCCGCTCACGGCGCTCTGCGGGCGCGTCCAGAGCGGCCCGCAGGGAAGCGAGCAGGGCGTCCGTGTGGCGCTTGGCGAGCGCCGCGTAGAGCCCGCCCTTGTCGCCGAAGTGCCGGTAGAGGATCGGCTTGGTGATCCCGGCCTCGGCCGCGATGGCGTTCATCGAGGCACCCGGACCGTCCCGGAGCACCACGCGGTCCGCTGCCTCGAGCAGCTCGCGGCGCCGCCGCTCGGCGGCGGACTGCTGTTCCGCGCGCTGATCGGTCCGCTGTGTGGTCTCCATGAGGATTCTCCCCGCCCGTGCGATGGCTTGACGCACGCGAAAGGTAACACCCGTCGGTCGACCGGTATCGAACGCGTACTCGGAGGTTGACATCGGCTACTGGTCGGTAACAGACTCTCGTTACCGTAAGTAACCTATGCAGTGTACGCAGTCCTGGAGGGGCCATGGCCGAGTTCACAATGGATCTCAACGACGAGCAGAAGGAAGTGCGTGACTGGCTTCACGGCTTCGCCGCCGATGTGATCCGCCCCGCGGCCGCCGAGTGGGACGAGCGCGAGGAGACCCCCTGGCCGGTCATCCAGGAAGCGTCCAAGCTCGGAATCTACTCCCTCGACTTCTACGCGCAGCAGTTCTTCGACCCGACCGGTCTCGGCATTCCGATGACCATGGAGGAGCTGTTCTGGGGCGACGCCGGCATCGCCCTGTCGATCGTGGGCACGGGCCTCGCCGCGGTCGGCGTCCTCGCCAACGGCACCGAGGAGCAGATCGGCACCTGGATCCCGCAGATGTACGGCGACGTCAACGACGTGAAGGTGGCCGCCTTCTGCTCCTCCGAGCCGGACGCGGGCTCCGACGTCGCCTCCATGCGGACCCGGGCCGTCTACGACGAGGCCAAGGACGAGTGGGTCCTCAACGGCACCAAGACGTGGGCGACCAACGGCGGCATCGCCAACGTCCACGTGGTGGTCGCCTCCGTCGACCCCGAACTCGGCTCGAAGGGGCACGCCTCCTTCATCGTCCCGCCGAACACCCCGGGCCTGGCCCAGGGCCAGAAGTTCAAGAAGCACGGCATCCGCGCCTCGCACACCGCCGAGGTCGTCCTGGAGAACGTCCGGGTGCCCGGCTCCTGCCTGCTCGGCGGCAAGGACAAGCTCGACGAGCGCCTCGCCCGCGCGCGCGAGAAGGCCAAAAAGGGCGGGGAGCGCGTCAAGAACGCCGCCATGGCGACCTTCGAGGCGTCGCGTCCGGCCGTCGGCGCCATGGCGGTCGGCACCGCCCGCGCCGCCTACGAGGAGGCGCTGGAGTACGCGAAGACGCGCGAGCAGTTCGGCCGCCCGATCATCGACAACCAGGGTGTGGCCTTCCAACTGGCCGACATGCGGACGCAGATCGACGCCGCGCGTCTGCTGGTGTGGCGTGCCTCCTGGATGGGGACCACGGGCAAGAAGTTCGAGAACGCCGAAGGCTCCATGTCGAAGCTGTTCGCGAGCGAGACCGCCAAGAAGGTCACCGCCCAGGCCATCCAGATCCTCGGCGGCAACGGCTACACGCGGGAGTACCCCGTCGAGCGCATGCACCGCGACGCCGCGATCTACACGATCTTCGAGGGCACGAGCGAGATCCAGCGACTGGTCATCGCCCGGACCCTGTCCGGAATGCCGATCCGCTAGGTCGTGTCCGCAAAGTGGTTGGGTCGTTGGTGTCTTCGTGGTGCGTCGACATGAGCTGACTGATGAATCGTGGGCGGTGATCGAGCCGTT
>NZ_JBIWKP010000016.1:0-105329 GCF_044765725.1 Streptomyces sp. NPDC102406
CCGCCGCCCCAGATGCCGCCGCCCCGGATGCCGCCGCGTCGGGCATCCCAGAGGCCCCCGCCTCGGCCTCCTCCTCCGCCTCCTCAGCCTCCCCCCCCCCCCCCCCGCGCCCAAAGGCCCCCCCCCCCCCCCCCCCCGGCGGCCCCCCCCCCCCCCCGCCCCCCCCCGGGGGGGGGGGCGGGGGGCGCCCCCCCCGCCACCTGTCGCCGAGGCGAGTTCGCGGATGCTCAGACGCGGTCGGCCGCGATCAGGACGTACTGGAACGACCCGTTCCTGTAAGAGTTGATGAACGCCTCCTCGATCCCCGTGACCAGCGAAGAAGTGGCGCGCAACTCCCAGTAGGGGAGCGTGTCGGGGGTGAGGTCGATGACGGCCTGCGGCACGAGGCGGTTGTCCGCCATGGCGCGCAGGTAGTCCCGGCGCGAGTGGATGTTGCACTCGAAGTGCGCGTTGATCTGGGACACCCACTTCGAGGGCTGGCCGTACCGCGGGTTCCAGCAGCCGGTGATGGTCACGTAGCGACCCCCGACCTCGAGAACGCGGGAGTGCTCGGCGAAGAGGTCGTGCAGGTCCACGTACATGCTGGACTCGTTGTTCCACGAGGCCGCGACCTGTCCGCTCTCGAACGGCGTGTCGAGCATGTTGCAGACACGAGCGCGGACGTGGTCCTCGATGCCGAGCTCGGCGGCACGCGCGTTGGCGAAGTCGGCCTGCTTGGCCGACAGGGTCACTCCTTCGACCTTGCACCCGAAACGCTGGTGCGCCATCACCATCGAGCCGCCCCGGCCGCAACCGGCGTCCATCAGGGTGTCGTCGCGTCCGATGTCGCCGAGGTGCTTCAGCAGGAGGTCGGCCTGCGCCGACTCCAGCCGGTGGAGCTCGGCGATCAACTTCTGCTCGCTGTCGGGGCTCCTGCCGTCGCCGAGCGCGGAGCGGTCGACCTCACCGATGCCGTAGTGGTGGTGATAGAGCCCGTCGACATCGCCGAGCCGCAGGTTCACGGGCCGCGCTTCCTTGTCCCAGTAGCGGGCGATGTCACCCTGGTAGGGCGTGGCCGGGCTGGGGAGGAACAGGGACATGTTCTGGGCGGGTTCGGTGAGTTCGGTGCTGGTCACAGAGGGATCCAATCTCCTACCAGAAGTCGGGCAGGCTGTAGCGATATGTGTTGTTCTGGTGCCAGTGGTGGTTGCCGTCGACCCACGCGGCGACACCGCGCAGGAAGCGCTGCACGTTCGGCAGCGGGCAGTCGGCGGCCAGCGCCGCGGCGTGTTCCTCGAAGTCGTGCATGAGGTCGTTGTGGACCTCGACCGATTTCAGATAGGCGTCCCGGTCGGAGAGGCCCTCACGTTCCGCGATCACGACCGGCAGATTCAGGTGCCGGCCGGGAGCGTCGAGTTCCTTGGTGTAGGAGTACAGGTCGTTGACGATGGTCGTCGCGTTTCCCGCGAGCGCGATGACCTTCTGCATGGCTGGTTGCGCGTGCAGATCCGCAGGCAGTTCGTAGCCGCCGACGGTGTCGGTGATGGTGGGGCAGGGACGGAAGTTGTTGAACTGGCGCATCGCCAGGTACTCCCACACCTCCGGCACGGCGTCGAGCTGCGCCCAGGCGGCCTCGGCGAGATAGCCCATGTGCAGCCGGGCCATGTCGTGCCGGAACCGGTCGGCCTGGGACGGGCTGCTCGCCCGGACGAAGTACTCCATCGCGGAGCGGTACGCCCGTCGCGGCGCGTCCGCGTGGAGCGACTTCTCCCAGTCCGGGCTGTACTCCCGCGTCGTGTGCAGGGGGTCGAGGGCGGTGTGCGCCAGCAGCAGGCGTTCGCCGAGGCCGATGGGCGAACCCCCGTGATCCTCGCAGTAGCAGTCGTCCACCGCGTTCTCGGCCACCATCAGCCGCGTGGCGATCATCAGGTGGTCGACGGTGGGCGCGTCGGGATGGCAGCCGACCATGTAGCTGCCCACGGAGAACCCGTCGAACTCCTCCTCCCAGTCGTCGGGGTACAGGGAGACCTCGTCGAGCGCCCAGGACTTGATCCTGCGGCTGACCTCCTCGACCCGTACGGGATCGGGGTCGGGCACCGGGTGGTGGTACAGGCCGGGGATCGGCGTACCGTGCGCGGCAGGCGGCGCCGGGGCGGGAGCCGGGGGTTCGGGGTGGTGCGAGGGCCGTGGACTGAGGCGCAGGCCCGCCGTGCCGAGACCGCTCGGGCCACGCAGGACCCGCTCGAAGCCGGTGCTCTGCGCCGGGACCGGGACCGGCACCGTAGTGGGCGCCGAGGCCGCGGCCGGCGGTGTGTCGGAGGGAGGCGGGGCGGGCGCGGGTGCCGGGGGCGTGGCGGGCGGAGAGGGCGCACCGGGCGGGCCGCCGGTGAGGGCGACGATGTCGCGTGCGCGGGCCGCGGCGTCGAGGAGGACCTGCGCCCCGTAACGGGGGTGTGTTTCCGGTGGGCTCGGCTGAGGAGGCGTCGGCTCAGACGGGGGCATCCATGTCTCCTTGAGGGCTCCTTGCTGGGATGGGCGGCTCTCCCTGGCCGCTTCGGGGCAGACGTGATCCACCACGCGGTCCACGTCCCGACGCCGAGGCGAAGGCGGTCCGCCGTGCGGTGCGGTCGGCTCCGCTACCTGGGCCAGTGCGAGATCTGCACGTTCTCCAGGACACCGACCGCGTCCGGCACGAGGATCGCGGCGGAGTAGTAGGTGCTGACCAGGTACGAGGTGATCGCCTTCTCGTCGACGCCCATGAAGCGGACCGACAGCCCCGGTTCGTACTCGTCCGGCAGGCCGGTCTGGCGCAGACCGATGACGCCCTGGTTCTCCTCGCCGGTACGCATGATGAGGATGGAGCTGGTCCGCTCCTTCGTGATGGGGATCTTGTTGCAGGGCAGGATCGGCACTCCGCGCCACGCCAGGACCTGCTGGCCACCGACGTCGACATGGTCCGGGTAGAGTCCGCGCGCGTTGAACTCGCGACCGATCGCCGCGATGGTCCGCGGGTGGGCGAGGTAGAACTTCGATCCGCGACGGCGGCAGAGGATCTCGTCCAGGTCGTCCGGTGTCGGTGGGCCGGAGTGGGTCTGGACGCGCTGCTTGAAGTCGGCGTTGTGGAGCAGGCCGAACTCCCGGTTGTTGATGAGCTCGTCCTCCTGCCGCTCACGCAACGCCTCGATGGTGAGCCTCAGTTGCTCCTTGGTCTGGTTCATCGGGTTGTTGTAGAGGTCGGCGACCCTGGTGTGGACCCGCAGGATCGTCTGCGCGGCGGAGAGTTCGTACTGGCGGGGATTGGTCTCGTAGTCGACGAACGCGCCGGGCAGCTCCTGCTCACCGCGGTGGCCGGCCGACATCGCGATCTCCGCCTCGCCCTTGCGGTTCTGGCGGCGATGCGAGAGTGACGTGAACGTGTCGACGTGCTCCCGCAGACTCGGCGCGCCGGCCATGACGGCGGCGAAGTCGGCGCGCGACAAGGTGAGCAGCGTGCCCGGTGTCTCGGCGACCGCGGTCTGCTCCCAGCGGGCGTCCTCGTCGAGCAGGGCGTCGTCGCCGAACCGGTCGCCGTCCGCGAGGACGTCGAGGGCGACCTCGGCGCCGTACTGCCCGACGGAGGACTGGCCGACCCGTCCGTGGGCGATCAAGTGCAGCCGGTCCGCCGGCGCCCCGCGCTCGACCAGGATCTCACCGGCCCGGAAGTCGCGCTGGACGCACCGTTCGGCGAGGGCGGTCAGCACGTCGACGTCGTCGAAGCCCCGGAGCGGGGCCAGTTCACCGAGTTCCCTGGGGATGACCCGGACAGTGGCGCCCTCCTGGACGAAGTCCGCCCTGCCGTCGCCGACGGTGTAGGTCAGGCGACGGTTCACCCGGTAGGTCCCGCCCGTGGTCTCCACCCAGGGAAGCATCCGCAGCAACCAGCGAGAGGTGATCTCCTGCATCTGCGGGGCGGACTTGGTCGTGGTGGAGAGGTTGCGGGCGGCGGCCGTGCCGAGGCTGGTCTGCCGGGGCGGCTCCAGGCGAGCTTCCTGAGTCGAGTCAACGGTCATCGGGAGGAGCTCTCCTTGGTCGGGCGGCGGCGCGGATGCCTGGGTGCGAACGGGAGACAGGAGTAAATACCCGGACAGGTACGGGAATTCGTCCGGATTTCGTGAGAACTGTAAGGTCCGCGCGGGTCGTCGGAGCAAGCGAAGTCGACGACATTAACCCGATACGCTGATCGCGGCGGCCTGAATGTTTGCGCAGGTGACGGTGGGAATCGGCCCAGTTCCCGCGATCTGTCCTCGCGCACGGCGGGCAGGCGTTCGCCCTCCGGGAACCGGTGCGGCGCAGGGCGCACCGGACCGGCGTAGCAGCAGGTCAACGGGTGAGCGCAGGCGTTCGGGGCGGACACCGGTTCGCTGGCGCTGCCGTTCACGCGCGTCATGGCCGCCCGTATGCGTCGCGGCCGACCCGGTGCCACGACGTCGGAAACCGGACAGGTACCGTCCCCGGTCCTACGGTGCCAAGGTGCGCGAGACGTCGAACTCGTTGCCCTCGGGGTCGGCCATGACCACCCAGCTCCGGCCCGCGCCCTGGCCCACGTCCGTCGTGGTGGCGCCGAGACCGAGCAACCTGGCCACCTCGTCCTCGGTGCCGGCGTCGACGGGACTGATGTCGAGGTGGAGGCGGTTCTTCACGGTCTTGCCCTCGGGGACCCGGATGAACTGGAGGGTGGGTGGCATCTGGCGGGCCCGGACGTCCTCGACGTTCGGCACCCAGGAGCCGATCTCGACCTTGCCCTCGCTCCGGTCGATCACCTCGAAGTCCAGGACCTCGCACCAGAAGGCGGCGAGCCGCTCCGGATCGTGGCAGTCGATGGTCAGCTCGGTGAACCTGCTTGTCATGACTCCCCCGGGGCGGTGCGGACGTGACCTTGAGTATGCCTCCCGCCCGACGACGGATCACCGCCCTGACGCCGACGGCTCGCAGCACCCTCGTCCTATGGTGGGCCGATGCGCGTACAACCCATTGACCGCCCGGCCGACCTCGACGTCGTTCGCGAGTCCTATGACCAAGTAGCTGACAACTACGCCGACTTGATGGTGACGACCGGTATGGGGGACATCCGCCGTCATCCCTGGCTCAAGGCGCCCATCGACGCCTTCGCCGACAGCGTGGGCGCCCTCGGACCCGTCCTCGACGTCGGCTGCGGCCCCGGCACCGTCACCGGTTACCTGGCCGAGCGCGGACTCGACGTGTCCGGGGTGGACCTCTCGCCCCGCATGATCGAGAACGCTCGCCGCCTCTACCCGCGATGCCGCTTCGGCGTCGCCTCCGCCACCGAACTCGACCTCGGGGAGGCGTCCCTCGGCGGCGTGCTCGGATGGTGGTCGCTGTTCAACCTTCCCCGAGAGGTACTGCCCCAGGTTCTCGACCACTTCGCGTACGCCCTGAAGCCGGGCGGATACCTGCTCACCGCCACGCACGTCGGTGACGAGGACGTGGAGCGCACCGAGGCGTACGGAGGGGTCCCCGTTCGGTGGACCACGCACCAGTGGCGGCCGGAGCGACTCGTGGACCTGATCGAACAGGCCGGGCTGCGCACGGTCGCCGAACTCCGGCTGGCGGCCGACGGGCAGACCGGACCGGGCGTGGTCGTCATGGCCCGGCGCCCCGCCTGACGAGCAGAGGGTACGTCCCTTCGCCGACCGGGCCGCCTCCGCCGCCCGGTCAGGCGGCCGGGGTCCAGTCGGCGGAGTCGGCGGACCGGGCGTCGCGTTCGCGGCGCTGGTGGCGCTTCTCGACGGCCCTGGCGAGGGCCCAGGCGACGGCGGTGACGGGGAGCGCGGCCCACAGCGCGTAGAGAGCGGGGTCGTACCGGTCGGCATCGAGCAGGACCGAGGCGGCGGAGCCGGTCATGGCGAGTGCGAGATGCCAGCACAGGATGCGGCCGACGTGGCGGGCGAGGGCTATGGCGGTGTGGGTGGTCACCGGGTGACTCCTGGCGGGGTGCCGGCCGTGCGGGGCCGGGGGGTGGTGTGCCGGGCAGGAGTGGGGGGAGATGGCGCGTGGAACTGACGGTGAAGCTGTGGGGTGATCTCAGAGTGCCCGTCGGGCGTGACGTGATGCCTGCCTGTTGCAGCCATTCTCGAAACAGGCTGATTGCAGGGCAAGTTGCTGCCTGAAAGGGAATGGATCGGTATGGAAGGTGTTCTTCCGTTGGTTCGGACCTGGCGTGAAAGGGAACGGCGTCGCCGCCCCGATCACGCCTCGGCGGGCCACGCCCTCAGGTGCCCGTGCCGTTGTTCAGCGCCGCGGTGATGAGCCGCCGCAGCAATCCCGCGCCGCCCTTGCCGCCCTTGGTGTCGGCCGCGACGATGACGGCGACGCCCACGGCGCCGACGGCACCGAGCAGGAGGAGGACGTCACGCACGGGCATGTGCGTGAAGACGCTCAGAGCGACGGCCGCGGCGAGGAACGCCACGATGACCAGCGCCTGCGCCATGCCGAAGAACGAGGCAGCGGCGGCGGCCGGTGGAGCGGAGGCGGTTGCCTCCTTGGTGCTTTTCACTGGGAAGACCCCCATGGGCTGAGGCCGACGGCGGTCGTCGGACCGCCGCCGGACTACGGGTCGCTTACTCACCGGGCGTGGTTCAGGTACGCGTGTGTGCGCGCAGGGCCCGGGCCAGGCGCCGGTCGGGACGGGGCACGATCACGCAGGGGGCGCCGTCGTCGGCGAGCCGGTCGACCTCCATCTCCAGGCCCCCCGTGAGCGGGGAGGCCGCGTCGGGTCGCGGGTACATGTAGCGGGCGAACGCCTCGATCTTGCTGAAGAAGGCGTCGTCCAGTTCCGTGCCGAGGTCTACGTTGACCTGGTGCCACCAGTGGGCGGCTTCGCGCTGTTCGCCGAGGGCGGTGTGGTGCAGATGGAGGCAGTACGCGGCGGCGCGATGCCCGGCCCCGGCCGCCAACTGCCACCAGAATTGCGCCGATTCGGGATGCTGTCCGGTCAGATGGAGCAGCGAGGCGAACACCGCGGCGCCTTCGACATCGAGGTTGTCCTCCTCGACGGGCAGGTCGGGGTCGCCCTGGGCGAGCTGGTCGACGTGGTGGGCGGCGTGCGGCGCGCTGAGGATCCAGCGGGCGATCACGGTCAGCCGCTGGGCGGCCTGCGCGACGCGGCGGTTGTCGGCGCTGGCCCGCGTACGACCGGCGTCGACGGCGAGCTTCTCCAGTGCGGCGCCGACATCGAACCTGCTGGGTGTGGTCACCGGCATGGCCGCGTCGGCGAGCACCTCATCGATCGTCTTCATCGTGTCCCCCCTCTTCTACTAGGTGTTCTGGGTGATCGAGGCGGCCTTCTTGCGGCGGTCCCCGTCGACGGGCAGGTGGAGCAGAACGCGCAGGCGCTCACGCCCCTTGCGTACGTGGTAGTCCACCGTGCGCGGATCGAGACCCATGTAGCGGGCGATGCGCGGGACCGGGTAGTTCAGTACGTACTTGAGCACGATCGCGTTGTACTGCCGCGTGGGAAGTTCCAGCATTGCCTCGTACAGCCCGGCGTTGCTGGGTGCCAGCTCCATCTCCGCGCGTATCGCCGCCAGGTTGCGGGATATGGGGGCGTTGATGACGAACGCCGGTGGCCGTCCGTCCCGGTCGAGGCGCTCGGTGACGTGCCGGCTGAGGACGGCCATCGCGCGCTGTTCGATGTCGGCCTCGGTGAGCAGTTCGCTCCAGGTCGTCAGGATCTCCAGGAACACGTCGTGCACGACGCGTTCGGCGGCGGCGCGATGGCCGAGGTGAAGCTCGGCGAAGGCGTGGAAGAACTCCTGCTGGCCGAGGTAGAAGCCCTCGAAGTCGATGGGCAGTCCTGTGCTGGGCGCGGAGGTCGGGTGGGGGCCGCCCTGGTGGGCGAGCCCGAACGCGTCCGTCAGCGCGTGATCGTCATTGGTCACGCGAGCCTCGCAGTGATCATTGCCTGTCCCTGTGCATACCGAAGGGTGGCGCGTGCCCCCACCAGGGGCGCTCACCGTCGAGCCGGGGCGGCTCATGTGACCACCATGTCGAGAATCGCGCCCGTTCACTCAACGTGATGCGAACAAAAATCACTTAGTGATCATGGGGCAGTGCGCACCGTGTTCACGATTGCCGCACATCAGTCCAGAGTGGGGTCCTGAGCAGCGGGAGTGAACTGTCGTTTACCTGCACATGATGGGTTCCGGGGCATCAAGTGGCATTCATCACAACCCAGTTGGGCGAAGTCGGACACCTCTCGTACGAGACCGGAACCCTCCGTGCGCATCCTGCGGCACGAGCGAACAGGAGTGATGCGACGTGCGGTCTCACTCCTCGGTGCCGGTGGAGGTGTGCGGGGCCCCGACCGGCTTGGACTCCGGGGAGCCGCGCTGACGCAGATAGACGGAGAGGATGGCCATGGAGGCGACGGCCAGGAGCTCGGACTGCCAGTTCTGGAGGGTGCGGCTCCAGAAGTCCGCGGACGTCAGGTAGGAGGCCCAGCCGATGGGGCCCTGAAGTTGCCTGAGCTGCTGCTCGTTGTAGGCGGCGACGCCCGCGACGGACTGGCCGAACCACGACAGAAGGAAGATCGCGGCCATCACCAGGCCGAGCGACCGCGAGAACACGGCCTGACGGAGTCCGCTCACCCCGGCCCAGCGGGGCGAGTCCGCACGGGCATGCGCCCCCATGCGCTGCTCCTCGTCGGATTCCGGCCCGGCCTCGGCCATGCTCTTCGATTCCGGCGAACCGCGTTGCAGCAGCCACACGGTGGCGAAGATGTAAAGAAAGAACTGTAGGTACTCGGACTGCCAGTTCTCCGTCACGTCCACGGCGAAATCCGAGGACGCCAGATAGCCGGGGAAGCCGATCTGCGCGAGGCCGTCGGTGGCGAGCTGATCGTTGAACTCCGACCATCCCGCGACGGCCTGCCCGGCCAGCGCGAGCAGAAAGGCGAGACCGAAACCCAGGCTCATCCCGTTCTCGTGCACGAAACCACGCACACCGTGCTTCTTGGCTTGGTCGTTCCTCTTGTCCTTCTTCTTGTCCTTCTTCTTGTCGTTCATCGCCGCATCAGTCCTACGGCGATGAAGTAGGCCAGACCGCCCAGTACGCAGATCAGGCAGAGCGCGAACATGGTGCGCATCCGTCAGCTTCCCTTCACCGCGCACTGGTACGGCTGTCCGGCGCGGGGCCTGCACCCGGCGGCGACGACCTTCCAACCCTCGGGGAACCGTGACAGGAACAGGGTGTCCGAGGCCAGCACGGCCCGTGCCTGGCGGCCGTAGACGTCGACATCACGCACGGGCCCCGCGGGCGAGAGGTCCTGTGTGCCGATGGCGTCGGCGCACGGCTTCTTCTCCGACCGCACCACCTCGCTCCGCGTTTCCGGGGCGAGGGCCGCACACAGCGCCGCATGCTCCCGGCCCGCCAGATGCCGTTCAAAGGCGTCGGCCGCCGCCGAAGCGTCTGCCTCGCGTTCCCCGGCACCGCCGCCACAGGCGCTCAGGAAAAGCGCGAGCGCAGGGCAGGGGAGAAGGAGCCGACAAAGTCGCCGATACCTTTTCTTCATTCGACGCCCTTTCCGGGAGAGGGGGGTGCTGCCCATCGTGGGCCCGCACGCACCGCTGTTCCCGGCAGACACGCCATTCGTACCGGCCCCCGACCTCCGTGGCCGCTACGGCTGACCGAAGCGTTCCACCGGACCCCAGGGGCCGGGTTGCTCCTCGATCACCCGCATGGCCTCGTCGATGGCCGCCGGGGCGATCCAGGCCAACGGTTTCACTTCCCGCACCAAAGGCTCGTTGTCCGGGCCGCGCCCACACTCACGTCCCTGGAGCAGCCAGGGCCGGACCCCGGTGCCTCGATGGCGCGGCAGGTGGCAGTAGTCGTAGAGGCGGCGTGCCACCCAGATGCGTACCGGCCGCTCCTGCCACCACGGCTCGACGTCCAGGGAATTGGCGGACAGGCCGGGCAGTGGCACACCGGTGAGTTCGTCGCGGCTGGACCCGACTCGTAGGTCCGTCTCCGGGCCGAGGGACCAGCGGACGTAGAGATGCTTCTGCCGACGCACCTCGTCCGCGACGTCATCGAGGGTGTGCAGGGTCGTCAGTGCCGTGTGCATGTTCCTTTTCCCTGGAGGTCGGTGCCGAGGCGACGCCCCGCCGGTCAGGCGCGGGCGGCGGCCACGGTGATGATCATGCCGCTGCGTGGGCGGGTCGGGATGCGGTTGAGGGGGATGCTCAGATCCTGTGGCGGGACCGTGTACGGCAGGTCGGCCAGCCGCTGGGACAGGGTCTCCAGGATTCCGACGGTCATGGCCTCGCCGGGGCAGCGGTGCCCGGCGCTCGGATCGCCGCCGCCCTGCGGGATCAGTTCGTCCCGGCCGGGCGGGTGGTCGAGGAACCGCTCGGGGCGGAAGGCGTACGGGTCTTTCCACAGGTGTTCGTCGTGGTTCTGGCCGTAGACGTCCAGCAGGACGAGTCCGCCCGCCGGGACCGTGCGCCCTTGCCAGGTCAGGTCGGTGACGGCTCGACCGCCCAGGAACGGGGCGAAGGGGTAGAAGCGACGGACCTCGTGCGCGAAGGCGGTGGCGAACGCGGTGTCGCCCGCCCTGAGCCGGTCGGCGTTGTCGGGCCGGCGGTGCAGGGCGTGCGCGGCGAAGGCGACGAACCAGCTCAGCGCCGCGGTCGGCCGGATGACGTTGAGCAGTTCCACCGCGGCGATCCGCGGCGGCAGTTCGGCGCCCGAGGCATCGGTGTGGTGGCAGACCCGGTCCAGCACGGAACCCGCCCGCACCTCGCGTCGGCCCGCCCGCGTCTGGGTGACCAGGTCGGCGAACCACCGTTCCTGGCGGGTACGGGCTTGCCGCGCGCGCCAGTGCCGGGCGGTCGCCGTGGCGAAACCGTCCACCATCGCCACGAGGTCACGCGCCAGCACCCGTTCCTCGTCGTGGGTGAGGGGGACGCCGGCCCAACGGCAGACACCGCGCGTGATCACCTCCGCGGCGGCGTCGAAGAGGACCACCTGAGGCTGTCGGCCCCACAGCGGTGCGGCTTCGTCCCAGGCGGCGGTGATGTGCTGCGCGGACCCGGCCACCGCCTCCGCCTCCAGCAGGGGCAGGAAGAGCGACTTGCGGTGCCGGTGCGCGTCGCCGTCGAGAGTGTGCACGGCCCCGTGGCCGAAGAGGGTGCTCAGTACGGGGCCGGGCAGCGCGCCGTGCCGCCGGACGTGTCGCTCGTCGTAGAAGAAGCGGACCGCCTCGGGGCCGCGCACGACCAGCGCCGGCCGGCCGAGGACGCGCAGGGCCAGCGTGGTGTCGCCCTGGGCGCGCGCGAGATCGGGCAGCCAGGCGTAACCCTCGCTCAGCGCGGCCAGCGACTCGGGAACCAAACGATGAGGACTCATGTCCGATAAGTTCCCAAAACGGCTCCGGCAACACAGGCACGCCCGCCCCACGCGTCACGACAGTCACCCGGGACGTACTCCGGTCAGGGCGAGGACACTGCGCGGGCAGTCGGCGCGGGGATGAGCGGCGCGGGGATGAGCGGCGCCCCTCTCGTCCGCCGCCCCCCGGCCTTCTCAGCCGAGGCCGCGATGGGCGGCCCACAGGGCCCCGGCCCGGTCGGCCGCGTCGGCGACCAGGGCCGCCAGCTCGGGTTCGTCGGGGACGGGGAACGAGACGTATGCGCCCCGGCCGCCGCCGACGGGCCGCCCGTAGGCCTTCGCTGCGAGTCGGCCGTCCGGGAGGAGCCGGACGTTGAGTGTGGTCAGCGTGAACGTCTGACCGCGTCGGGTGTCCGTCCAGCGCAGCGCCTGCGGAATCGTCACGTTGATGGCCAGAGCGCTCACTTCGAGGTCGCTGCTCATGGACGGATGATCTCACGTGTGGCGCGAGGGACGGCGGCGATCGGCAGCCGCCGGGGGGAGTTGGGACGACGGGCAAGCGATCAGGAATCGAGAAGCGCGGTGCCCGGACTGCCTCTAATGTGCCCGTCATGGACCTCACGATTCACACGAGCTCTCTGCCGCACGACGACCCGGACGCGTCGCTCGCCTTCTACCGCGACGTCCTCGGCTTCGAGGTACGCAGCGACGTCGGTCAGGGCAGGATGCGCTGGATCACGGTCGGTCCGCCCGGGCAGCCCGACACGGCGCTCCTCCTGGCGCCGCCCGCCGCCGACCCGGGCATCACCGAGGACGAGCGCCGCACGATCACCGAGATGATGGCCAAGGGCACCTACGGCTGGATCCTGCTGGCCACCGGGGACCTCGACGCCACGTTCGAGAAGGTGCAGGCCGGCGACAGCGAGGTGGTCCAGGAGCCGACCGAGCAGCCGTACGGCATTCGCGACTGCGCCTTCCGCGACCCCGCGGGCAATCTGGTCCGCATCCAAGAACTCCGCTGACCCGCACGGGCGTCGACGCGACACCGGGCGTCCGTGGGAGTGGCGGAGGAAGCTGAGAAGAGGGGGAGGGTTCTCATGTGTCAGCCCGAGTGGCGGCGCGCACGTGTGCAGGCGCAGCGCCTGACGGATCTCGCGCGACTGCGCCGCGTCCGTGACCGGATCGACCGGCAGTACGCGCAGCCGCTGAACGTGGAGGAGCTGGCCCGCGACGCGCACATGTCCGCCGGGCACCTCAGCCGGCAGTTCCGGGCCGCGTACGGCGAATCGCCGTACGCGTACCTGATGACACGTCGCATCGAGCGCGCGACCGCACTGCTGCGACGCGGTGACCTCAGCGTCACCGAGGTGTGTTGGGCGGTCGGCTGCGCGTCGCTCGGCACGTTCACCACCCGCTTCACCGAACTGGTCGGCGTGCCGCCCGGCGTGTTCCGGCACCAGGCGGAGGCCGGGGGCGACCGCGCCGACGCGGGGCCCGCGGTCACCGTCGAGGGGATGCCGGCATGCGTGGCGAAGCAGGTGACAAGACCGGTCAGGAATCGAGAAGCCCCGGACGCCCGTCAGCCCGTAGCGTCATGACCATGGCCCGCGGGCGCCACCGGTTCGCGCCCCAGCCCACCCTGACCACGTGCTACGAGAGGAAACCACCATGTCGTCCACGAAGTCGGCCGCCGAGAGTTACGACGGATTCACCGCCGAGGAGCGGGCGGCGATGAAGGAGCACGCGCAGGAGCAGAAGAAGTCGGTGGCGCGGCGGGGCGCGTCCCGGGCGGAGAAGGAGGCGGCGGCGGAGAAGGACGTACTCGCGAAGATCGCAGAGATGCCGGACGCGGACCGCGTCCTCGCCGAGCGGATCCACCAGATCGTCAAGGCCGCCGCCCCCGGCCTCGCCCCCAAGCTCTGGTACGGCATGCCCGCGTACGCCCGGGACGGCAAGGTCGTCTGCCACTTCCAGAGCGCGCAGAAGTTCAAGACCAGGTACGCCACGCTCGGCTTCAGCGACGAGGCGGCGCTCGACGACGGTGCCCTGTGGCCGACGGCCTTCGCGCTGAAGGAGCTGACGGCCGCCGGCGAGGAGCGCATCGCAGCGCTCGTCAAGAAGGCGGTGGGCTGACCCCCGTCGCCCCCTTGCCGGAGATCACAGCAATCGGTCGACCAGCCCGTCGATGTAGTCCGGGGTGAGCGGGCCCATGCCGAACAGGACGCGGATGTACATGGGGGCCAGGATGTGGTCCAGCACGCCGAGCGCGTCGGGGACGGACTCGCCCCGTTCGCGGGCGCGATCGAGCATGGACTGCAGTTGCCGCATGCGCTCGGCGCGCAGGGCGTCACCGGCCTGTCGGCCCTGCTGACCGTTGCCGGAGAGCGCGACGGCCAGGTGCAGCACCGCCGGACCGTCGGGCCCGGTGATCTCGCGGGCCACGTTGGCGGCGTACGTGCGCAGGTCACCGGCGAGACTGCCGGTGTCGGGCATCGGTGACTGCGCGTTGAGGCGGGTCAGCGCCACGTCGGCGAGCAGCGCTTCCAGGCTGCCCCAGCGGCGGTAGACGCTGCTGTCCGCCACGCCCGCGCGGGCCGCGACGTCGCCGACGGTGAAGTGGCCGTAGCCGCGCTCGCCGACCAGTTCGGTGACGGCCCGGTGCACCTCCGCGCCGACGCGGGCGCTGCGTCCGCCCGGCCGCCGGGCCGACTGTCGCTCGTTCATGCCACCACCTTAACGCAGTCGGTACTTGCGTTTGCGAGGCGACCCTCTCTATAGTCCACTAACGCAGTCACTGACTGCGTTAGTGCGCTCGGGTGTGCCGTCATGTACGTCGACCGCGGCCGGGCGCGACATCGATCGAGAGGAATTGCCATCTCCGTATCGCATGCGACCGCGGGCAGCCGGTCGAACCGGGCCGTGCTGCTCACGGTGACCTGCCTGGGCCAGTTCATGGTCCTGCTCGACAACACGATCGTCGGAGCGGCGCTGCCCGACATGCAGCAGCGGCTGCACACGCAGTTGACCGGTCTGCAATGGATCGTCGACGCCTACGTCCTGCTGGTCGCCATGCTGTTGCTGTCCGGCGGCATCTTCGCCGACCGGTTCGGCCGCAAACGGGTGTACCTGACCGGGGTGGTGGTGTTCACCGCCGCGTCGGTGCTGTGCAGCCTGGCCCCCTCGATGGGATGGCTGGTCACCGGCCGGGTGTTGCAGGGCATCGGGGCCGCGGCGCTCAGCCCCGCCTCGCTCGCCCTGCTCGCCGCCGCCCACCCCGTGCCGCAAGACCGCGTCAAGGCGATCGGACTGTGGGCCGGGTTCAGCGGCATCGGCCTGGCCGCGGGCCCCGTGGCCGGCGGCCTCCTGACCGAGGTTTTCGGCTGGCCCGCCATCTTCCTGGTCAACCTGCCCATCGGTCTCGCCCTCCTGTTCCTCGGCCTGCGCAGCCTTGAGGAGTCCCGCAACCCGAACGCCCCCGCCATCGACGTCCCAGGAACGGTGCTGTCCGTCCTGGCGGTCGGGACGGCGACGTACGGGCTGATCGAGGGCGGTGCCCACGGCTGGACGTCACCGGTGATCCTCGGCAGCTTCACCGCAGCGGTACTGCTCCTGGCCGCGTTCCTCGCGGTGGAGGCGCGTCACCCGGCGCCGATGCTGCCGCTGCGGCTGTTCAGACAGCGCCTGTTCACCGTCTCCAACACCGCCATGGTCGTCGTCGGGTTCGCGCTCATGGGCTCCTCGTTCTTCTTCTCCCAGTTCTTCGTGTACGTGCAGGGCAGCTCGCTTTTGCGCGCCGGTCTCCAGACCCTGCCGGTCTCCCTCGCCATGGTGCTCGTCAGCCCGTACGCGGGTCGGCTCGCCGCCCGGTACGGCTTCCGCGGCGTGGTCGGCGTCGGCCTCGCGCTGGCCGGGCTCGGGCTGCTCGCGCTCGGCACGGTGCACGCCGACACCGGCTACGGCAACGTCTGGTGGCGTCTCGGTGTCGTCGGTACCGGCTTCGCCCTGACCTTGTCGCCGCTGACCGGAGCCGCCATCCAGGCGGTCGACCCGCAGGAGGGCGGCCTCGCCTCCGGCATCAGCAGCACCACCCGGCAGATCGGGGCGGTGCTCGGCGTGGCGGTCCTCGGAGCCGTCGTCCGCGGCCAACAGTCCGGCGGTGCCTCCTTCGAGACCGGTCTCGACAGTGCCTTCGTCGTCGCCGGTGCCGTCACCTTGGCGACCGCCGCGGTCACCGGCCTGTGGCTGGTGAGATCGACACCCGCGAAGGGCCCCGCGGCGCAGCGACGTTCCGCCGATCCGGCCCCGGTCACCAGCGTCGACGAAGCACCCGCCGAGAGCCGTTGACCTCACCCCCGCCCGGGACACAGGCTGTCGCCCCCACACCTCCTCGCGAGCGGGGGCGACAACCTGTGCGCGGTCAACCCACGCTGACCATACGGGCCTTGCTCGGCACCCCGGCCGAGTTCAGCGCGAACAGCAAGTAACTGCCCGGCAGTGCCACTCCCGGGTCGGAAGGGATGCTGAGGGTGTAGGACGTGGCGCTGTCACGGGTGAACGTGAGCGGTACGCGCCGCTGGTCGTTGTCGGTCGAGTGCGTCGCCGCGCCCGCCCGTACCAGGGCGAACGAGGTGACCGCCGAGTCCGTCGTCACGGGCAGGGCCGCCCCGGCGGCCACGTGGGCGGGGACCGTGCCGGTGATGACGGGGCGGGGGCGCTCGGTGCCGTCGGCGTTGAGCAGATAGGGCGGCGTGAAGACGGCCCCGTCGGCGTGGTTGGTGGCGCAGTCGCCGCACAGGCCGCCGCCCCCGGAGAAGATGCGCCCGTCGGGCAGCAGATTGGCCACGCTGTGGTAGTTGCGCGGCACCGCCATGCTCGCCATCCGGGTGAACCGCCCCGTCGCCGGGTCCCAGATCTCCGGTGTGAGCGAGGAGGTCGCGTCGCTGAACGGGACCGGGTAGGACTGCCCGCCGAACACGGCGACCTTGCCGTCCGGCATGACCACGCTGTTGCTGAAGGAACGGGCGAAGTCCATGTCACCGGTGCGCGCGGCGACCGGTGTGCCGCCGCCGCTCAGGTCGACGGTGTAGGCGCGCCGGGTGGCCGTCGTGTTCTCGTAGGCCGTCGCGCCGCCGAGGGTGAGGAGTTTGCCGATGTCGTAGGCGACGGCGTTGCCGTTCATGGCGTCCGCGCTGTCGGCCCGCGTACCGGCGGCGGTGACGGAGCCGTCTCCCTGGGTGGAGATCCAGTTCATCTGCTTGCTCGGCCCGAGCTGGAGGACCCGGCCCCCCGAAGTGGCGTGCAGCCACTGGTGGTTGTCGGCGCGGTAGGGCCCCGCCGGGTCGGCCGTCATGGTGGTGGTCACCGGCACGCCGGGCAGTTTCCGCCAGGTGCCGGTGGCCGCGGACCAGACCTCGCCGTCCTTGCCGCCCTGGCCCCCGCTCCAGGAGCCGCCGAGGACGAAGGCGTCACCGGTGGAGAGCAGGGTCATGGCCTGGTAGCCGCGGGCGATGTTCATGTCGGTGGTGGCCGACCAGGTGTCGGTCGCCGGATCGTAGATGCTGGCCCGTTCGGCGTTGCTGCCGCCGGTGACCAGGACGCGGCCGTCCTTCAGGACCGCGATGCCGGGACAGAACATGTCGTGCTTCGTGTTGTCGACCCGCCGTTGTGTGACGGCCCCGGTGGTGAGATCCATGATCGCGGTCTGGGTGTAGCCGTTGCTTCCCCCGAAGCGGTCGACACCGTACGCGGACCACGCCAGCAGCTTGTTGTTCGGCAACAGGGCGGTCGCCACGGGCACCAGCGGGAAACCGGTGACCCGGCCCCAGGAGCCGGCGGTCGCCGGATTCGCCGGAGTGCTGAGCCGGATCTCCGCCGCCGACGACCACGGCCCGCGCCCGCCCGCCTCCGTCGTGGCCGTCAGACGTACGTACCGCGCGCTGACCGTACGGGAGAAGGTGGCGCCCTTGACGGTGTCGTCGTCCTTCCAGGTACCGCTCGCGACGGGCGCCCCGAACGTGGTGCCGTCCGTGCTGGTCGTGACGGTGTAGGCGCCGATGCGGCCGTTGGCGCCCGACCTGCGCGGCTGATAGGTGAGGGCCGAGACGTCGCGTGCGCTCTTCATGTCGATGGTGACGCTGTGCGGCAACGGCGCCGCGGTGCCGGAGTAACGGCTGTGCCAGATGGTGTCCCCGTTGCCGTCGAGGACGTTGGCGGCGACGTCCGCCGAGGCGCTCGCCTCCTGGTCGCTCGCCGTCGCGGTCCACCCGGTGCGCGGCAGGTCGACCACCGAGGCGGGGGAGCCGGGATCGCCGAGCAGGTTGATCTCGGCCGCCGACGACCAGGGGCCGCGGTTCCCGGCCTCGCTCGTCGCGGTGAGCCGCACATAGCGGGCGCCCTGCGCGGCGAAGCTCAGGGTCTTGGCGGTCGCGTCGTCGCCCAGGGTGCCGGAGGCCACGGCGGGGCCCCAGTTCGTACCGTCGGCGCTCAGATGAATGGCGTACGAACCCACCCTGCCGTTGGCGCTGTTGGTACGGGGTTGGTAGACGAGCGCGGATACGACAGCGGTGCGGTGCATGTCGACGGTGAGGGTGTGCGGCAGAGGCGCGGCGGTGCCGCTCCACCTGCTGTGCCAGAGGGTGGCGGCGCTGCCGTCGAGCACGTTCACGGCGCGCCCGTCCTCGGACGCCGTCTCCTCGTCGCTCGCGGACACGGTCCAGCCGTCCCTCGGCAGTACGGGGGCGGTCGGTTCCACGGCGTCGGCCGGGACCACCGGCTCGTGCGGCGCCGCCATCGGATGGTGCGGGTCAGGGGCTTCGGCGGAGCCGATGGCCGCCGTGGCGCGACCGCCTCCCGTCAACGGGAGCAGCGCGGCGACGACGGCGGCGAGCGCGAGGGCGATGAGCCCGGTGGATCTGAGTCGGCCGTGCGGAAAGGGCTTGAGCAGACGGGTCAGCATGAGATCCCCCCGGAGACTCCGCGACAGGTGCGCAGATGAGGGCATGACCATGCCAATAGGGCGGGGGAGTGTAAAGGGTGCGCGCGCCCTTGTCGGCGCGGCGGGCCCGTGCGGCCGGGCCCGCCGCGTTCACCGGTCTACCGGGAGACTCACCAGGCGCCGACGGCCGACGAGGTCTGCCGCGGCAGCGCGGGGAAACCGGCCCAGTCGAGGCGCAGGACCGCCAGGTCGTCCGTGTGGCGGTCCGCGTTGCGCCGACGCACCTCGGCGATGACCCGGTCGAGATGGGCCCCCGTGTCGGCGTCGGCCCCCGTGTCGATGATGCCGAGCAGGCCCTCGACGCCGAGCCGCTGGGACTCCTCCCCGTCGTGCCCCTCCACCAGCCCGTCCGTGTACAGGGTCAGGCTGCCGCGCGGGGGCAGCGGGAGGACCGTGGGCGACCACGAGCGGACACCGGGAGCGAGCCCCAGCGCGATCCCGTGCACCGCGTCCAGCTCCACGGTCCGTCCGCCGACGGTCAGTAACGGGGCGTGGTGGCCCGCCAGATGGATGGTGGCCGTCGCCGCGACATGGTCGATGGTGACCAGGCTGCACGTGGTGAACAGGTCCGGGGAGCTGCGCTCGGCGACGTGCATACGTTCCAGAAGGCTCAGCAGGGCCTCGCCCCGGTGCCCGCCCAGCGTCAGGGAGCGCCAGGCGATACGCAGGCACACACCGAGCGCGGCGGCGTCGGGGCCATGGCCGCTGACGTCACCGATGATGGCGTGGACGCGCCCGTCGGGCGTCTGCACCACATCGAGGAAGTCACCGCCGAGCAGCGCCTGTTCGCGGCCGGGGAAGTACCGGCTGACCGCGCTGACCTGCTCGGAGTCCAGCATCGGCTGCGGTAGCAGGCCACGCTCGAGACGGGCGTTCTCCTCGGCCCGCAACCTGCCCGCCTGGAGATTGGCGTTGGCGCGCTCCGCCTGCTTGCGGTGCACGGCGTAGCGCACGGCACGCTGGAGCAGCTCCGGGTCCACCTTGCCCTTGACGAGGTAGTCCTGGGCGCCCGCGGCGAGCGCCTCGACGCCCGCCTGGGACTCGGCGAGGCCCGTCAGGACGATGACCGCCGCGTCGGAGGCGGTGCCGAGCGTCGCCTCGACCGCGGCGAGCCCGGACGCGTCCGGCAGATGGAGGTCGAGCAGCACGCAGTCGGTGGGCTGTTCGGCCAGCTTCCGCCGCGCCTCGGCCAGCGTGCGACAGTGCACGAGCGTGTGGTCGAGGACGGTGTCGATGAGCAGCTCCTCGACGAGGAGCGCGTCGCCGTCGTCGTCCTCGACGAGGAGGATCCGGTACGGCGCTGTGGTCCCGGTGATCGCTGTCATAGCGGTTGCGGCGCTCCGGAGTCGTCCGCTGACGCGGGAGGCTGAAGGGGAAGGGTGAACGAGATCGCTGTGCCGTCGCCCTCGACGGGATCGATGCGGATCCTCCCGCCGTGGAACTCGACCGTCTTCTTGCACATGGCAAGGCCGATGCCGGTGCCCGGATAGGCGTCACGGGTGTGCAGGCGCTGGAAGATGACGAACACCTTCTCGCGGAACTCGGGGGCGATCCCGATGCCGTTGTCCCGCACGGTGAAGCGCCAGTCCCCGTCCTCCTGACGGACCTCGACCCTGATGCGCGGCGGGCGATCGGGGGAGCGGAACTTCAGGGCGTTGGAGAGCAGGTTCTGCCACAGCAGCCCGAGCTGTGTGGCGTCACCGACGACCACCGGCAGCGGATCGTGCTCGACGCTCGCGCCGCTCTCCTCGATGACGACGCTCAGGGAGTCCAGCGCCTGCGCGAGGCTCTGCTCGAGGTCGACCTTCGACTTCTCGTTGTGGACGCGGCCGACGCGGGAGAACGTGAGCAGGTCGTTGATGAGGACCTGCATGCGGTTGGCGCCGTCCACGGCGAAGGCGATGTACTGGTCCGCCCGTTCGTCCAGTTGGTCGCCGTAGCGCCGCTGCAACAACTGCGTGAAGCTGGAGATCTTCCGCAGCGGTTCTTGCAGGTCGTGCGAGGCGACGTAGGCGAACTGCTCCAACTCGGCGTTGGACCTGCGCAGTTCCTCGGTCTGCCGGTCGAGCTGGGAGCGGGCCCGCTCGCTCTCCTCCAGCTCGTGGACCAGCCGGCGGCGCATGGTCTCGATGTCGGTCGCCAACTGCTGGAGGTCGGCCGGGCCCGTCGCGGGCACGGCGCGCCCGAACCGGCCACTGCCGACCTCCCGCACGGCCGCGCCGATGCGGCCCAGCGGATCGGTGACCCCGCGACGCAGTGCCTCGAAGGCGATGGCGAGGGTGGCGGTCAGGAGCACCGCGATGGCGAGGAACACCCCGTTGCGCAACCGCTGCGCCCACCGGAGGTCATCGTCGGCCTGTGCGCGCGCCGCACGAAGGTGGTCCTGTTGCACGGTGAGCGCCGACCGCAGGTTGTCGAAGAGCCGCTTGCCCTCCTCCGTGCGCTTCTCCGCGACCGTGACGGCGTCGCCCGAGGCCGCTGCCGCCACCGGCCGCGCCACCTCACGCTGCCAGGCGGAGACCCGCTCCCGCACCAGGGCCAGGTCGTCGCGGGCGGTCCTGTCGTCCCGCGTCACGTCCGACAGGGCCCGCACCGCGGCCTGTTCGTCCTTGACGCCCTGCGTGTACGGCTCCAGGAAGTCGCGGCGGCCGGCGAGGCCGTAGCCGCGGATACCGGTCTCCTGGTTGACTAGGGCCGCCTCCAGGCGGACCGCGCTGATCAGGGCGGGGGAGCGGTACCGCACCAACTGCTCGGTGAGCTGGGACGAACGCGCCAGCGCCCATACGCCGAGAGAGCCCAGCACGACGAGCGCCACGGCCGTGACACCGACCCCCGTACGGAGCCAGCGCCGGGTCGTCCAGCGCGATATCGCGGACGGTCCGTCCGCGACAGCGACAACACTCATGCTTTCTGAGCTCCTTCGCGTGCCTTCGGCCGCTCGCAAGCCGTCGCGGCGACGACACTTTACGCCACCGGACAACACTTGTTGTCCAGCGGGGCGCACCGCTATACGGTGGCGTCATGCTTGAAGCCGACGTCACTCCGCCACCCGGTGAGGAACGCCTCGCGTTGCTCGCCGTGCAGGCGGTCGACGAGCTCGTGGGCGGCCTGGAACCACACGTCGCCTACCCTTCGGAAGCGAATTGGCACCCGGACGACGCGAGACGGCCGGCGCTGCGCCGGCTGCGCGTCCTGACGCATCTCCAGAACGCGGTCAAGGAACTGGAGAGCATCGCCGCCCGCGAGGCCGCGGCGGCCGGTGCCGGATACCCCCAGATCGGCGAGGCGGCACACCTGAGCCGCCAAGGCGCACGCCGCCGCTGGCCGGGGCTGATGAACGGCAGCACCCCCTCCTACCCCTCCTTCCTCTCCCGGAGCACAGAGCCATGATCACCACCGCCCGCCCGTACGACGTCCTCCTCGTCGAGGACGACTTGGCGGACGCCATGCTCATCCAGGACGCCCTGGCCGAACGCGGTGCTCGCAACCTCACCCAGGTCGAGGACGGCATCGCCGCGCTGGACTACCTCCGCGACCCGGCGAACCCCAAGCCCGACCTCATCGTCCTGGACCTGAACATGCCGCGGATGAACGGCCGTGAGCTCCTGGCCATCCTCAAGGACGACGAGAACCTGCGCGCGATCCCCGTCGTGGTCCTGACGACGTCCTCGGCGCCCGACGACGTCACGGACGCCTACAGCCGCCACGCGAACGCCTACGTCACCAAGCCGGTGAACCTGGAGGACTTCGAGGCCGCGGTGCGCAGCATCGACGCCTTCTACCTCGACACGGCCGCCAAGCTCCCCAGGGACGGAGGCGCTTCCTAGTCGCCGGTCGTGCCGTCGAGCATCTCGCGCAGGATGTCCAGGTGGCCGTTGTGGCGGGCCGTCTCCTCGGTGAGGTGGAGGAGGATCCACCGCAGGTCGACATGGAGACCGTCGCGGACGGCCCGCCGCGCCCGCTGGTCCAGGTCGGTCGCCGCGACCAGTTCGCGGTAGCGGGCGCTCTGCGCGGCGTACTCGTCGAGCAACTGGGCGAGCGGGAAGTCGACGGCAATCCGCATCTCGCGGTCCGGGTCCTCGTCCGTCCAGGGGCCCCGGTCCTCCTCACCGAGGAAGACCACCTGGAACCAGTGGTACTCGACCCAGCGCAGATGGTTGATCAGCCCGCTCATGGTCATCAGCGGTGAGCCCGGCAGGAGCGCCTTGCGGGCGTTCTCCGCGCAGACGCCGTCACATTTGGCGCGGGCGGTGCCGCGTGCGTAGTCGAGGAACGTGGTGAGCTGGGTGCGCTCGTCCCACGCGGATGGTGTGTCGTCGATTCTGGTCATCGCGTGCAGCGTCCCCGATCTTCGCGTCCGGTGTCGAGGGATGGGCGGTGCGTCCCTGTAGGGGCCCGCCCCGTACGTACGCCGCTGCCCCGGCACGGTGACGGGCTCCGGTGGAGCCGGTCGTTCGGGCCGGGGCAGCTTTGACGGGTGATCAGACCTGCGGGTCCGGGGCCTGGGCGGACGAGGTGCGCAGACCCGAGACGGTCATCGCCACGACCAGCAGAGCGGCGAACGTGGCGACCACCGCCAGGAGTGTCGGCAGCGGCGCCGGGACGCCCTCGGGCCGCAGTACCCGGGAGAGCGTGTCGGAGCCGAGCCGGCCGTCGAGGAGATGTCCGACAGCCAGCGCGCCGGCCACCAGGGTCCCCGCCACCGCCACGGACAGCGAGCCGCTCACAAAGAGCGCGATGCCCGCCGCGGCACAGACGGCGGAGACGCCGAGCGCCGCGGAGACGCCGAAGGCGGACCCCTGCGACCAGTCCATCGGGAGATGGGCCGCCGCGCAGAGCAGCATCAGCACGCCCGCGGCCCGCCGCATCCACGTCTGTGGCGTGGCGCTGTCCGGCCTCTTGCGTGGGCGCGCTCCCTCCGCCGTCGTGCCGGACTCGGCGGACGCGGGTCCCGCGGGCGCGGGGTTCGGCGCGGGCGGCGTCTCCGGAACGGGCGCCGTGGACATCACCACGGGCGCGCCGCCCCTTCGTTCGTCCAGGCTGCCGATGAGCTGCATCAGGTCCTCGACGGACCTGCTCGTCGCGGCGGCGTGCACCGCCTCGCTGCCGGTACGCGGGTCGTGCGACGAGCGGGAGAGCAGCCGGATGAGGCGGGTGACCTCCGGGACGGGCCGCTGTTGCGCGGCGTGCCGGATGGCCTCGTCCATGTGGTCCTCGGGGTGCTCCGGCGGCCCGAGGAGTTCCACCAGGCGGGTCACGTCGTCCACGGGACGGGTGACGGCGGCCAGCCGGAGGATGGACGCGGCGGTCGGCGTGCCGTCAGGCGTCTGCTCCAGGCGGGTCACCAGGTCGGCGATGTCGTCCAGGGGCCGCGACTCCACGGCGATGCGGAGAAGCCTCTCCACCGCCTCGGCGCCGCCCTCGGTGTTGCCCTCCGCCTCGACATCACCCTGAGCCTGAGCATGCGCCTGGGTCTCGGCCGGGGCGGCAGCCTCGAAGGGAGGGACGGCGGGGGGTTCCGCCGGAAGGGCCGGGACCGCCCCCTCGTGGGTGATGCCGATGCCTGGGTCGGGGGTGTGCCGTGGTGCCTGGTCCGTCGGAGCGCCGACCGTGCCGACGTTCGCCGCCTGCGGCCATGCCGCCGGCCGGACAGGAGGCGGGGGCGGCGCACCGAGCTGCGCGGTGCCCCAGTGGGCCGGCGTCGTGACCAGGGGTTCGCCGGCCTCGGGAGTCTCGGGCTCGGCAGAGAATGACTCAGCCGTCATCTTCACTTCTCCATTTCAGCGGGCGTCCTCGCCCCGCGCATGAGCGTGATCCCGTTCTATGCACGCTCCTTCCGCGCCGCCACCGGTGGGCGCCGCCTGGCGGTACGTACTGGGCCGCTTCGGGGAACACGTGAGGTGCGCGCCGCGACTCTCACACCGACCCGAGGAGCCCGACATGCCATCGACCACCGACGTGCCACCGTCCATGGAGCCCGTGTACGCCCGCGTCCGGCAGGAGGTCGCCGCGCGGGCCGACCGCCTCTGGGACGTCGCCCTCGCGCTGCATCGCGAGCCGGAGACGGCCTACGAGGAGCACGCGGCGGCCACCCTCCTCACGGGTGAACTGGAGCAGGAGGGTTTCGAGGTGGAGCGCGGCCCCGCGGGACTCCCCACCGCCTTCGCCGCCCGGACGGGCTCGGGGGCGGGCCCCCGCGTGGCCCTGCTGATGGAGTACGACGCCCTGCCGCTGCTCGGCCACGCCTGCGGCCACAACCTCATCGCCTCGGCCGGCCTCGGCGCGGCGCTCGCGGCGCGGGCCGCCCTCGGCGACATCGAGGGAACGCTGCTGGCCGTCGGCACACCGGCGGAGGAGAGCGGGGGCGGCAAGGTGGCCGAGGTGGCGGCGGGCCTGTTCGACGGGGTCGACGCGGCCCTGATGTTCCATCCGGGGGTCTACGACTGGGCGTGGGCGCCGCTGACGGCCAGCGCGCAGCTCAGGATCGGCTTCCACGGCCGGGCCGCGCACCCGACCGGCAACCCCACGGAGGGCATCGACGCGCTCGGCGCGCTGATCCAGTTCTTCAACACGCTCGGTGTGCTGGACAGGCGGCTGCCCCAGGGTTCGCACGTCCAGGGCATCGTGACGGACGGGGGCCGGGCCACGAACATCGTGCCGGAGTACGCCGAGGGACTGTTCGGGCTGCGCGGCGGGACGAGCACCGCCCTCGCGGAGCTGGTGGAGGAGCTGCGCTCCTGCGCGGAGGGCGTGGCCCGGGCGACCCGTACGAAGGCGGAGGTGACGGAGGTCGGCGGCAGGTACGAGCACTTCCGCGACAACGAGGTGCTCTCGGGCGCGTTCGCGCACCACCTGAAGCGCGCGGGCATCGCCCTGTCGCAGCCCACACCGGGCATCTATCTCGGCTCGTCCGACATCGGCAACGTCAGCACCCGGGTGCCCGCGATCCACCCGTTCGTCGCCATCATGGGCTCGGAGAACTCCGACCACACCCCGGAGTTCGCCCGCGCGGCCGCCGGTCCGCGCGGCCGGGCGGTGATGCTGGCCGCGGCCGAGGCGCTGGGGTGCACCGCGGCCGACGTCCTGCTCCGCGCCGGTGTACGGGACGAGGCGTGGGCCGCGTTCCGCGAGAAGGCGGCCCAGGGGCTCTGAGCGGCCGGACCCGGGTCAGTCCTCGACCGCCACCCGCACCGTCCTGACCTCGGTGTCGGCCGCGTCCGGCACGACCATTCCGGCGTCCACTCCCTCGCGCAGATACCGCAGGACCTCGTGGTTGAGCCGCTCGCCGGGCAGGGCGGCCGGGATGCCGGGCGGGTAGGGCGTGAGCATCTCGGCGGTGACGCGCCCGGCCGCCTTTTCCCACGGCACCTGCTCGACCCGCCCGAAGAAGGCGTCACGCGGCAGCATGACCTGCTCCAGGCGGAGCGTGGCCGGATCGGGCACCTCCACCCGGGTGGCGGGCCGCAGTTCGCCGGCGCGGGCGGCGACGTCGCGCAGCGCGGTGATCAGCTTCTCCGTGCTGTCGGCGTCGTCCGCGTGCGTGAGCTGGGCGCTGGTGCGCCGGTGGTCGGACAGGTGCAGGTTGATCTGGTGGTGCTCGCGGATCCAGTCGGCGACGCGGTAGCCCGTGGTGCCCAGAGCGGTGATGTCGACGATGACCTGGAGCGGGTCGAGGTCGTGGGCGCGGCCGGGCCCGCAGAAGTCGTCACGGCCATGGACGTGCATGCCCTCGATGTCACCGATACGGGCCCGCACCGTTCCGGCCAGGGAGAGAGTGTCGTCGTAGAGGGCGCGGCCGTGCTCCACCATCTGGCGCCGCCAGCCGTCGAGCGCCGCGTACAGGAGCACGGAGGGGCTGGTCGTGCCCAGGAGGTCCTCGCGGTTCTTGAGCACCTCGGGTTCGATCAGGTTGCCCTGGAGGTGGAAGACCGAGCCCTGTTCGAGGCCGGAGCCCATCTTGTGCACGGAGGTGACGCACACGTCGGCGCCCGCGTCCATGGCCCACGTCGGCAGGTCGGGGTGGAACGGCAGATGGGCGCCCCACGCCTCGTCGACGATGAGCGGCACGCCGTGCTCGTGACAGGCGTCGGCGATACCGGCGAGGTCGGAGCAGGTGCCGTACGGCGTCGGGGTGGTGACCAGGGCGCCGCGCGCGTCGGGGTGTTCGGCGAGGGCGGCGCGGAAGGCGTCGGCCGACGGCGGGTGGGCGAGGTGGCGCTCGGCGTCCCACTGCGGGTCCACCCAGATCGGCACGATGCCCGCGAGGACCAGACCGGAGACGACCGACTTGTGCGCGTCACGCCCCACGAGCAGCTTCTCGTACGGCCCCGCGACGGACAGCATGGCGGCCTTGACCGACAGGGAGCTGCCGCAGGTGGAGAAGAACGTGTGCTCGGCGCCCACGGCGTCGGCCATCAGCTCCTGGGCCTTGCTGAGGACGCCCTTGGAGGACTGACGGTCGTCCAGGCCGCTGGTGGCGAGCACGTCCGAGCGGAACACGGCGTCCCCGAGGACGGCCCGGACGCGGGGATCGGCGCCGCGCCCCTGCTTGTGGCCCGGCGGGGTGAACGGAGTCTGTCCCTCTGCGTGGTACGCGGCCAGCGCGTCGAGCACGGGTGCCTGTGAGTGGTCCATGGGACTCCGGATTCCCCGAGTAATCGGGGCAAAAACCCCACTGCCCCGGGCGGCGGACGTGCGCAACATGTCCGATTAGTCCCGTTGGTCCAGGGGTACTCGGTTCCCATGATCACGGTTGGGGTCGAGGAAGAATACCTGCTGCTGGACCCGGACACCTGCCTGCCGGTACCACTCGCGGAGCAGGTACGGACGGCGGCCGGACTCGGGCCCATCGCCGAGGACGGGGAGATCCAGCCGGAGCTGCTCCAGGCGCAGGTCGAGGTCGCCACGCCGGTCTGCACCGGCCTGGACGAGGTCGGCGGCCACCTGTTGAGGCTGCGGCACGCGCTCGGCACGGCCGCAGAGAAGAACGGCTGCCGCCTCGCCGCCTGCGGTGTCGCCCCCTTCCGTACGGAGGCACCCGTACCGGTGACCCACGATGCCCGCTACCTGGCCCTGCGCACCCAAGCCCCGCAACTCGTGGCCGAGCAACTGGTCAACGGCATGCACGTGCACGCGGCCGTACCCGACAAGGAGACAGGCGTCGCCGTCCTGAGCCGCGTCAGGGTGTGGCTGCCGACCCTGGTCGCCATGTCCGCGAACTCACCCCTCTGGGACGGCAAGGACACCGGCTTCGCGAGCTGGCGCACGGTCGTCTTCGGCCGCTGGCCCGTCAGCGGCCCACCGCCCCGCTTCACCTCGCTCGACGACCACGACCGTCGCATCCGGTCCCTCCTGGAGACCGACACCATCACCGACACCGGACAGCTCTACTGGCAGGCCCGCCTCTCCGAGCGCTACCCCACCATCGAGGTGCGCTGCGCCGACGTGCAGCTCCGTGCCGACGCGGCGGTCATGTTCGCCGGGCTCGTGCGGGCCCTCGTCGCCACCGCCCTGCGCGAGCAGGAGGCGGGCGTCCCGCTCCCGGACTGCCCGCACGAACTGCTCCAGGCCATGAACTGGCACGCGGCCCGGCACGGCCTGGCCGGCCGCCTCGTCGACCCGTCCGGCCGGACCCGCCCGGCGGGCGACGTGCTGTGTGCGCTGCTCGACCATGTCACCCCGGCCCTGGACGAGGCGGGGGACACCCGCGAAGTGACGTCGCTGGTGCACCGGTTGCTCCAGGAGGGCACCCCCGCCGACCGCCAGCGCCGGGCCCTCGCCGAGGGCGGTCTGCCCGCACTGACCGAGCTGATCACCGGCGAGACCGTCGCCACCTGACCCGCGCCCACGCAGCCGAAGCGCCCGGCCGACCACCTGGCGTCTCGTGACGTGGTCCGGCTCGGGCGCGGGCTGTTCCGGACTCGGCCCGGGTCCCCCGGCCGGGCTACGGGTGACTCTCAGTCCCCGTACGCGGCGGTCTAGACGCCGCCCACGTCGGTGCCGGTGGCCGCGTCGAGCGGGTCGGCGAGCTTGCCGTTCTGCGGGTTCACGGCGTCGGGGCGGTCGTCGCCCTTGCAGAGCCCCAGGGCGTCCTGCGGCAGGGCGGCATTCCCGACGAGCGGGATGGCCTGGATGATGTGGAGGAGACCCTGCACGGTCGGGCAGACGAGATCCGTGATCTCGGAGGTCTGGCCGGTCGTGGGGGCCGGGGGCGGCTCGGTCACGGCGGCGACGCTGGGTGCGGCGAAGGCGCCGAGGACCGCGGCGGTGGCCAGACCGACACCGGCGAGGCTGATGCGAGTGCGCATGATTCTCCCTGGAACGAAACGGTGGTGCTGCTTGCGTCCCATTCATCCGGCTGCCCTTGCGGGCCGCACCTCGTAGGCGTCCGTTCGGCGGGGCCGGACAACCACCCGGGGGACGGAAGGGAACGCGGCGGCCTGTCGCGCCCGTCCCCGTACCCGACAAAAACGGTGCGGAGGAAGTCGGGTGACCGAGGCCGCTGCCGCCGCACGATGGGGACATGGACGACACGACCCTGGTATCCCGTTTCCTGCGCGACGGCTTCGTGAAGCTGGAGGGCGCCGTCGCGCCGCGCGTGGCCGCGGACTGCGCGCGGCTGCTCTGGCGGGAGACGGGCTGCGACCCGGACGACCCGTCGACGTGGACGCGCCCCGTGCACTGGGTACCCGGCATGGCGCAGGGACCGTTCGCCGCCGCACCCAACTCCCCGTCCCTGCACCACGCGTACGACCTGCTGGTCGGCGAGGGGCGCTGGGAGCCGCGCTACTCGCTCGGCACGTTCCCGCTGCGCTTCCCGCACGAGGAGGAACCGGACGACGCGGGCTGGCACATCGAGGGGAGCTATCTGCCGGAGGGCGAGAGCTGGTACTTCACGAACCTGCGCTCCCGGGGCCGGGCCCTGCTGATGCTGTTCCTGTTCAGCGAGGTCGGTGAGCGGGACGCCCCGACGCGGATCCGGGTCGGCTCCCACCTCGACGTGCCGAAGGTGCTGGAGAAGTACGGGGAGGACGGGGCGAGCGGGCTGACTCTCGCCCCCGATCTCGTGGCGGCCTCCGACCACCGGCCGATCGCCCTCGCCACCGGGTCCCCGGGCGATGTCTACCTGTGCCACCCGTTCCTGGTGCACGCGGCGCAACCGCACCACGGCGTACGGCCGCGCTTCATGGCCCAGCCGCCGCTGCTGCCGGCCGCGCCGTACGCATGGGAGCGGGCCGACGGCGCGTACTCACCCGTGGAGACGGCGATCCGCAGGGGCCTGGGCCGGGACACTCCCGGCCCCGACGAGGACGGCATCGGGTAGACATGACCGGCGACCGTCGCGGCCGGTCGGTCGTGAGCGGGCAAGAGGGACGAGGGAGGATCCGGGCATGCTGGAGCGGCTGAACCAGGCCATGGAGCACATCGAGCGCCATCTCGACCGGACCGTCGAGGTGAAGGAGGTGGCGCGCATCGCGGCCACCTCCGAGTACCACCTGCGCCGGATGTTCTCCGCGCTCGCGGGCATGCCGCTGTCGGAGTACGTCCGACGCCGTCGGCTCACCCTCGCGGGCGCCGAGGTGCTCGCGGGCCGCGAGACGCTGCTGGACATCGCGACGCGCTACGGCTACAGCTCCGGGGAGGCGTTCGCGCGGGCGTTCCGCGCCATGCACGGCATCGGGCCGGGTGAGGCCCGGCGTACGGGCGCCGCGCTCAACTCCCAGCCCCGGATGGCCTTTCGCCTCACCATCGAGGGGAGCAGCAGTATGCGGTACCGCGTCGTGGGCAAGGCGGACTTCACCGTCGTCGGGTTCAGCACCCGGGTACCGCTGGTGCACGCGGGACCGAACCGGTCGATCATGGATTTCGTCCGGGGGATCGACCCGCGGGCCCTGGAGCGGCTGGCGAAGCTGTCGGACCAGGAACCGCACGGCATCGTCTCGGTCTGCGACGACCTGGACCCCAGCCGCGCCGAGGGCACCGAACTCGACTACCACCACGGCGTGATCACCTCCCGAGCAGCTCCGGAGGGCACGACCGCGTTGCCCGTCCCGGCCGGCACCTGGGCGGTCTTCACCACCTCCGGGCCCGCCCCGCGGGCCATCCAGGAACTGTGGCGGGACGTGTTCACGGAGTGGTTCCCCTCCAACCCGTACCGCACCCGCACCGGCCCCGAGATCCTGCGCACCCGCCTGTCACCGGACAAGACCGAGGCCGACGCCGAACTGTGGCTCCCGGTGGAACCCGAGCACGGCGCCGCGGCGGCCCGCGGGTGAACGGCGCGGCCGGAAACCTCCCACCGCACTACGCGGAGGCGGCGACGAGGGCCGCGGTCGCCTCCCACAACTCCCGCTGTACCGGCGACCCCGAGGGCCGCCGCCGCAAGACCGTCGCCCTCACCGAGCGGGGCCCCACGACCCTGACCGCAGCGGAACAAGCCGGAGCGCAGGTACTCCGCCGATGCTTCGACACACTCGAACCGCGACAACTGGCCACGCACGGAGACCCGTTGACGCACCTCGGCGCGGCCCTCACGGAGAACGAAGCCCGCTGAGCCCGACCGCGGGACACCGTGTGTCCGCCGTCGGACGCCGGGCAACGGTAGGGAATGGGCGACATAGTGGTAGGCACCTGTTCGTGGACCGACCCGGCGCTGATGCGCAGCGGCTGGTATCCGACCGGGCGACGGGACGCCGAGGGACGGTTGCGGTACTACGCCGAACAGTTCCCGGTGGTCGAGGCCGACGCCTCGTACTACGCCCTGCCTCAGGAACGGGTCAGTCACCTGTGGGCGGAGCGCACCCCGGACGGGTTCACCTTCGACGTGAAGGCGTTCTCGTTGCTGACGGGGCATCCCACGCGCGAGGCGGTGATGCCGGACGGGCTGCCGTCCGACGGCCGGGATCCCGGCGTGCTGGACGAGGTGTGGGCGAGATTCGCCGAAGGCATCGCACCGCTGCGGCGAGCAGGGCGGCTCGGCAGCGTACTGTTCCAGTTCCCGCCGTGGCTGCGGCCCGGTGAGGGGGGCGATCAGGCCCTGGCGCAGACGGCGCGGCGCACAGCGGGCTGGCCGGTCGCGGTGGAGTTCCGGCATCCCGACTGGTGGCGGGCGGACCGGGCGGAGTCGACGCGCGCGCGTCTCGCGGACCTCGGCATGGCCGCGGTCGCCGTCGACATGGCGCAAGGACTCACGTCCTCCATGCCCCCTGTCACACCCGTCGCCGACCCCCGGCTCGCCGTCGTACGGTTCCACGGGCGCAGCACGTCATGGGGCCGGGGAAGCAAGGAGGACCGCTTCCGGTACGCGTACTCAGATGACGAACTGGCCGAGTGGCTCCCGCGGTTGCGGCGACTCGCCGAAAGCGCCGAGCAGGTCCACGTGCTGTTCAACAACTGCTGCGGCGACGCCGCCGTGCGGGCCGCCGGGCAGATGAGCCGACTGCTGCACGAAGCACGGCTGCACGCGTGACCTACTTCGGGTCGGCACGGTCCGGGGCCACCGGTGAGGGTGGACCCGGACGGGGGAAGGTCAGCCGGTCGGCGGCTTGACCCAGCCCTTCTTGACCAGTTGGTCACAGTGCCACTTGCCGTACGAAGGGCTCTCCCCCTTCTGCTTGGTCGCCTTGAGGCAGTCCTGGTACGGGAACGGGGGCCCCTGCACAGGAGATGCGGGAGCGGCCTGAGCGGCAACCGCCGACAGACCGAGCCCACCGGCGGCCACGACCAGGGCCAGGGCCAAACTCATCCGACGCACAAAGTTCTCCTCTTCTCACACCGAAGCGGAACGCTCCGGGGATCTACGCTGCTTGCGCTGCCCTGCCTCGGCTCAACCGCCGAACAAGATCAGCGATCATTCAACGAGCGAGGTCGTCGCCAGGACATCCCCCATGCGCCTGATTCGACACGGCTCACCCTCAGCGGGTGGCCCGCCGGTCCGGCCTCACTTCAGGTGGCGGTCGAAGAACTGGGCCGCTGCCTCCCCGGCGAACTCCGGGACGCCCGTGTGGCCGCCCATGTTGGCGTACAGGGACTTCTCCTTGGAGCCGAAGGCGTCGAACAGGTCGAGGGCCGCCTGCCGGTCGTTGCCCTCGTCGTCCCACTGGAGCAGCACATGCACCGGAATGGTGACCCGGCGGGCCTCCTCGATGATGGCGCGCGGCACGAGACTCCCCGCGAAGAGGCCGGCGGCCGCGAGGCGCGGCTCGACCGCCGCGAGGCGGACGCCGATCGAGATCACGCCCCCCGAGTACCCGACCGGGCCGTCGATCCCGGGCAGCGCCAGCAGGGCGTCCAGAGCGGCCTGCCATTCCGGGACCGCCTTGTCGACCAGCGGGAGGATGAGGGCGTCGACGGTCTCCTCGCCGACCGGCTCACCGGCCTGCATCGCCCGGCGCACCTCGGCGCGGGCCTGGCCCGCGGCGGCCCGACGGGGCCGCTCACCGCTGCCGGGGAGTTCGATGGCGGCAGAGGCGAAACCGTCCGCAGCGGCCCGCCGGGCCCGCCCCACGAGCCGCGGGTACATCGTGCCCAGCCCGAGGGGGGTCTGGCCGAGCAGGATCAGAGGCACCGGCACCGGCGCGGACGCGGGCGTCCACAGGATGCCGGGGATGCCGTCGAGGACGAACGCGCGCTCGAGAGTGCCGTCGTCGAGACGCTGTTCAGAGGTGAAATGCATGGTCGTGCCTTTCGAGAGGGCCTGGAACGGCGCTCCCGGACGACCTATCGTCCGACCGTGACCACGGAGGAGAGCACCCATGTGGATACGTTCACGGGTACCACCTCCTCGTTCTCTCGCACGGCCGCAAGAAAGGTAGCAGCGGACACCGCGCACCGCCGAACGGTTTGACGCGCGGGCCCCGCAGCCGAAGGGCGGCGGGGCCCGCGCTGGACGGAGGGCGCTGTCAGAACTGGTCGTCGTCCACGTCGTAGCGTCGACCGGACAGCCGCATCGTCCGCGGGGCCTTCGCCGCCGTCGCCACGTCGACCCCCGGCCTGCCGGCCTCCACGACGAACTCGGCGGCCGTCGCCACCGAGCTGCCGTCCGGCTGCCACACGGTGTCGACGGTGCGCAGCGACGCCAGCATCCGCTCGCGCGTCACGTCGCACAAAACGTACGCGCGACGGTTGTCGATGTACTTCCAGTGCGGGCTCTCGGCCATGATCGGGTCGTACGTGGCGTGGAACCCGGCCACGTCGGCGTCACCGCCCGACGTGATCGACGAACCGGTGATCTCGGCGCCGACCACGGGGGAGTCCGGGTCGTCGAAGTCCGGCTTGAGGTCGCACACCCAGGTGGCGTGCCGGTCGCCGGTGAGGACCACCGGGTTGTCGGCGCGCCCCGAGCCGAAGAACTCCAGGAGACGGCGGCGCTGAGCACGGTAGCCGTCCCAGTTGTCGAAGTCGTAGACCTCCTCGGGACCCGCCTTGCGGTCGTTCTGCGCCCACATCACCTGGTTGGCGAGGAGGTTCCAGCGGGTGCCGGAGCGTTCCATGCCGCGCTTCAACCACCGCTCCTGCGCGTCACCCGTCATCGAGCGCGACGCGTCGTAGGACTCGGCGAGCGTGGCGATCTGGTCGCTGCGGTACTGGCGGGTGTCGAGGACGTGCACGGTCGCGAGCTGCCCGTAGCCGATCGAGCGGTACAGCTGCATGTCCAGGCCGCGGGGGAGCGAGGAGCGGCGCAGCGGCATGTGCTCCCAGTATGCCTTGAGCGCGGCGACACGACGGGCGCGGAACACCTCCGGGGACTGGACCTCGGGGTCCTGGGGCACGTCGTCGGCCCAGTTGTTGTCGATCTCGTGGTCGTCGAGGGTGACGATCCACGGCGCGTGGGCGTGCGCCGCCTGGAGCGCGGGGTCGCTGCGGTACTGCGCGTGCCGATTGCGGTACTCGGTGAGGCTGTACGGCTCGCCGGTCCCCTCGTGACGGCGGACGGTGGTCGCGCTCGGCTTGGACTCGTAGATGTAGTCGCCGAGGAAGGCGATGAAGTCCACGTCCTCCTGCGCGGCGTGCTGCCAGGCCGTGAAGTAGCCGTCCTGCCAGCTCTGACAACTGGCGAACAGGAAGCGGAGGTGGGAAAGGCGGGCGTCGCGCGCAGGCGCGGTACGCGTGCGGCCCGTCCCCGACACCTGCGTGCCCGCGCGGAACCGGTAGTAGTACTCGCGGTCCGGACGCAGCCCGTGCACCTCGGCGTGGACGCTGTGCGCGTGCTCGGCGCGGGCGACCTCCACGCCCGAGGCGACGACGCGGCCGAAGCGCGGCGAGTCGGAGACCTGCCAGTGCACGGGCACGTTGCGCTGCGGCATGCCGCCACCGGCGAGCGGGTCGGGGGCGAGCCGCGTCCACAGGACGACACCGTCGGGCTGCGGGTCACCGGAGGCGACGCCGAGCGTGAACACGCCGGACGGCAACCGATCGGCGCTGCCGCTGAGTTCGGCGGCCGTCGCGGTGGAGGGGGCGAGCAGCGCGGGCGCGGCGAACGCGCCGAGCGCGAGACCGCCGCCGGCGAGGACGGTACGTCTGGCCGGGGTGGGGCTGTGGCTCACGGGTTCTCCTTCGCGGGTGGGGAAGGTGAGGCGACCCGGATGAGCCTGCTGACACGGAGGGACGGCCGAGCGACGAACAGCCCAACTGGGGACGGTGGTTGGTTGAACCCGAGGTGCGGGCTGCGGGCCGGCGCGCTCGGACCGGAAGGCACCGCTTCAGCCGCGCGAAGTCCCCTGCGTCAAAGCCGAGCGCCTGCCCCTCGTAGACGCGGAACGAACCGAACGCGGCCTCGACCTCCTCGAACCCCGAGTTCAACCTCCTCGAACCCCGAGTTCAATGGAGTCCGAGCGGTAGATCTCGCCCATCGTGACCCACCGAGACCTTCCGCTCGTCGGCCGAGAGGCCGCGAAGGGTCCACAGCCCGTACAGGGCCAACAGCGGCTTGCCGAGCACCCATTCGCCAGGGCGGTAGTCCTCCGCGCGTACGAGCCTGCGGGCGAGATCGGGGCGCAGCCGCCGCAGGTACGCGCGGGCCTTGAGCGCGTGCGCGGGCTGCGAGACGATCTTGATGCGGTCGACGTCCTCGATCAACGGGATCACGTTCGTGATGTTCTCCCACGTCGTGGCGCTCCGGTCCTCGACCAGCACCATGCCCTCGTACCCGAGGACGGACTTCGCGTAGAGGGCCATCAATCGCGCCTCTGGCGCGCTGCCGCCGACCGGACCACCGCTGAAGATCAGGCGCGTGCTCCGCGCACGGTCAGCGGCAACGGAGCGGACGCCGGCCCGGACGCGCCAGCGGTTGACGAAGTTCGGATGCGCTCCGGAATCGCGGTACCCCAGCACGACCACGGCTTCGGACGCGCCCTCGCAGTCTCCGACGAGGGCTCGCGACCAGCGCCGGTTCAACCACTCGCCCCAGAGAAGAGTCGCGACCCCAGCCATCGCCAGTCGTGTGTCTCGCCGCATGCGGTGACTCTAAAACAGCGTTCCGAACCGCAAGTCGAAGAGGTATTGCGGAGAACGTGTGAATGCCGCCCGGATCGGGGTACTCCGGCGGCTCAGGAGCTCGACTCGTTCCTCTGGAGGCAGGCGTATGACGTTCAATCCGTTGGAGCAGCGGGGGATTCCGCTGGATCGCCAGTTACGTAATTGGCGTGAGTTGCATGTGGACCCGATCGATCCGGACCACTGCGACCCGTACACCAGGTGCCGGATCATCACGATGAACGGGATCGAGGTGGAGGCGATTCTGTTCAGTCATCAGATGGCGCGTCACACCGCGGATCCGGAGGTGAAGCGGCAACTGGCGCGGGTGCGCTATATCGAGGCGCAGCAGCAGAAGGTGGTGAACTGGCTGCTTCCGGGGGTCTCCTCGGTACTGGAGACGACGATCGCCTATGAGCAGGTGGCGGTGGATCTGACGGCGTGGGTGGCGCGAATGGAGCCCGACCCGTATCTGAGGCAGGCGTATCAGTTCGGGGTGCTGGAGGATTTCGATCACCTGTACCGGTACGCGAATCTGTACGAGATGATCGAACACCGCAAGGCGGAGTCGGTCGTGGAGGGTTTGACCGAGGTGATGCCGGGCCGGCCCACCCGCTTCCACCACCGCGACCCGGTCGACAACGTCCGTGACCCGTACGCCAAGGACCGGACGGATCCGCTGTCGAAACTGCACGCGCTGACGATCATGTCGGCGGAGCAGCAGACCATGAACTTCTACATGAACACCGGGCCCACCTACATGGAGCCGATCGCCCGGCAGTTGTATCAGGAGATCGGGCTGATCGAGGAGGAGCACGTCACCCATTACGAGTCCCTGGTCGATCCGGGGGAGACGTGGTGGGAGCAGTTGGTCAACCACGAGTACAACGAGTGCTACCTCTACTACTCCTTCATGGAGCAGGAGAGCGACCCGAAGGTCAAGGCGGTCTGGGAACTGCACCTGAACATGGAGCTGGAGCACCTGCATCAGGCGTGTGATCTCATGCGCCGGCATGACGGCCGCGACCCGGCTTCGGTGCTGGCCCCGGCTCTGCCCGACGTGCTCACCTTCGAGCCGAACAAGGGTTACCTGCGGGAGTTGCTGGCCACGCAGATGGATCTGACCACGCTGGGCACCGGCTACGTCCGTGAGGCGCATGAGCGGTTCGAGCGGATGCAGGAACAGATCCACGGTGGCGAGGCCCCGCCGTCGGACCGGGTGATGACCCAGCACGGTGAGATGTTCGGCCGGGAGTACCGGGTGCAGTCCGAGGGTGAGCACCCCGACCCCGCCCAGCGTGAGAAGTAGAGGGGAGGGCTGGCATGTCTGAGCTGCATACCCCGCATGCCGGGGACGATCACGCGTCCGACGCTGATGTGGTGGCGTTGTTGATACGCCAGCA
Organism: Streptomyces sp. NPDC102406; assembly: GCF_044765725.1. Lineage (NCBI taxonomy): Bacteria > Bacillati > Actinomycetota > Actinomycetes > Kitasatosporales > Streptomycetaceae > Streptomyces > Streptomyces sp. NPDC102406. The sequence continues at coordinate 37,231 of NZ_JBIWKP010000016.1, forward strand.
CGGTGACATCCGCAATCTCTTCGACGAGGTGGAAGCCAGTACGGGCGCGGAGCGCCGGGATGCGTTTCGCCGTCTGGTGCGGTTGCTGGCGGTGCACGAGACGGCGGAGGAGGAGGTCGTCCACCCCTTCGCGCGCCGGTCGCTGGCCGGTGGTGAGCAGGTGGTGAAGGACCGGCTGGCGGAGGAGAAGGCCGCGAAGGAGACGTTGTCGGCGTTGGACGATGCCGACACGGATGATCCGAAGTTCCTGCCACAACTGCTGGCGTTGCGCAGGGATGTGCAGGAGCATGCGCGGGCCGAGGAGCGGTACGAGTTCTCGCACATTCGGCGTAGTGCGGATGCGGCGAAGTCGGCGTCGATGGCCAGGGCGGTCAAGGCGGCGGAGGCGATGGCGCCGACCCGGCCGCATCCGGGTGTGGAGTCAGGTGCGGCCAATATGGCGCTCGGCCCGGTCGCGGCGCTGATGGACCGGACCAAGGACGCCGTCCGCAGGGCCATGGGCAAGGATTGATCTGCGGCACCTGGATGACGCGCGGCGTGCTCCGGGACCCCGGGGTGGTCGGCACAGCGGTGCGCTGCCGACCCCCCGGGACGCTGTCGAGCAGACGCTAGGCGACAGGCGACAGGCGACAGGCGACAGGCGACAGGCGGCAGGCGGCAGGCGGCAGGCGGCAGGCGACAGGCGATAGGGACAGGCGGCAGGCGGCAGGCGACAGACGACAGACGACAGACGACAGACGACAGGCGACAGGCGACAGACGGCAGACGGCAGATCGCAAGTAGACGCGTACAGACATTCGGGGCGGAGGACTCCCATGAAGAAGCTGTGGTGGGCGGTTCCGGCCGTCGCCGCCGGGGCAGCGGCCGTACGACGGGCACGGCCGGGCGGCGCGGCCGATGACGGGGCGGACGATCGCTGGCTGACCGTGACGGTCAACCGGCCGGTCGGGGACGTGGGCTCGGAGGTGAAGCCGCCGCCCCCGCTGGACGGCCTCGCGGACCGGATCGACGTGCGGATCACGCCCGCGCCGGGCGACCGCGGCACGGAACTGGCCGCCCGCTTCAAGGAGTCCGTCGCCGCCGCGTCGACCTCGATGCCCGCGCGGCTGGCCGGGCAGGACCCGCGTCAGGAACTGCGGCGGGCGCTGCGGGACGCGAAGTCCCTGCTGGAGGCCGGTGAGGTACTGCGCCCCGACGCGCCGCCCACCACGCGCCCGACACCGGGCGGCAAGCTGCTGGAACTGTTCACCCGGCGCTCGGGTGGGGAGGGAGTGCTGTGAAGGCGCTGTGCTGGGAAGGCGTGAACAAGCTGTCCGTGGAGAACGTCCCGGACCCCGAGCTGCGCAACGACCAGGACATGATCGTACGGCTGATCGCGGGCACGACCTGCGGCTCGGACCTGCACCTCATCGGCGGTTACATCCCGGCGATGCGCGCCGGTGACGTGATCGGCCACGAGTTCGTCGGCGAGGTGGTCGAGACCGGCCCCGGCGTACGCAGGCACAAGGTGGGCGACCGGGTCGTCGTCTGCTCGTTCGTGGGCTGCGGACGCTGCTGGTACTGCGCCCACGACCTGTGGTCCCTGTGCGACAACACCAACACCGATCCCGGGATCGGACAGGCTCTGTTCGGCTACGAGACCGCCGGGATCTTCGGCTACTCGCACGCCATGGGCGGTCTGCGCGGCAGCCACGCCGAGTACGTCCGCGTCCCCTTCGCCGACTACGGCGCCTTCACCGTCCCGGAGGGCATCGACGACACCAGCGCCCTGTTCGTCTCCGACTCCGTACCCACCGGCTGGATGGGCGCGGACCTCGGAGGCGTCAAGCCCGGTGACGTGGTCGCGGTCTGGGGCTGCGGCGCGGTCGGGCAGATGGCCGCCCGGGCCGCCGTCCTGCTCGGCGCGGAACGGGTCGTTTCCATCGACCGCATCCCCGAGCGCCTGGCGATGACCGAGCGGTACACGGGCGCCGAGACCATCGACTACACCGCCACGGACGTCGCGGCCGAACTGCGTGAACGCACCGGTGGACGCGGCCCCGACGTATGTATCGAGGCCGTCGGCATGGAGGCGCACAGCGATGGCCCCGCCCACCTCTACGACCAGGCGAAGCAGCAGCTCCGCCTCCAGACCGACCGCCCCACCGCCGTACGCCAGGCCATCCACGCCTGCCGCAAGGCGGGCACGGTCTTCATCCTGGGCGTCTTCGCGGGCGCCGTCGACAAGTTCCCGCTCGGCGCTGTCATCAACAAGGGCCTCACCGTCCGAGGCGCCCAGATGCACGGCCAGCGCTACATCCCCATGCTTCTGGACCGCCTCGCCGCGGGCGAGATCGAGACGTCCCACCTCGCGACCCACACCCTCCCCCTCGACGAGGCCCCGAAGGCGTACGACATGTTCAAACACAAGACGGACGGATGCGTCCGCACGGTCATCCGCCCTTGAAGGACCCACACCCCGCGACGCGGACCGCGGCGGACGCCCTGCCTCTCGCCGCGGTCCGCGCGGTCTCGCACGACCGGCGCTTCCTGTCTGTCGCTCGCTCGACGGCACGGACTACCGCGGAATCTCCCGTGCTGCCTCGCTGACGGGTGAGCGGTGACGTTGAGAAGCGCGGTGAATCTGCGTCCGTCCGTCGGAAGGTGTCGCCACGTACATGAGCGGCTCGGGGTAGCCGTTTTGCGAGAAGTTCTGCCACGGTCGACTCTGCCGACGCCATTACGCCGGTGATCAGAACACCTACGGTGCCACCTGTCATGTCCCGCGCTACGCCCTGGAACGCCCTGCCCGGCTGCTGGCCGCCCACCGCCCACTGACGCCCCAAGCCGTCCGCTGCACACCCGAAACGGCTCGCGGGCGTTGGGCTCGTGTCGACAAGCGGCCCTGTCTTCTGCGGTGTGTGCGCCTATGTGGGTGGTGAGGCGGCGTGTCAGAGGCCTGTGGTGTAGAGGGTGCCGTGGGCGCCGCCCACATTGGTCGCACAGCGGTCCAGCGATGTGACCGTCATCCCGACCGACGAACTGGAGATCGTATGAAAACGCTCCTGCGAGGCGTGGGGCTGGGCCTGCCCCTGGTGGCCGGCCTGATCGCCATGCCGGGCGCACAGGCCGCACCCGGTGACGACGGCGACATCAAGGTCCACAAGGTCACCACGCGGGTCAACGACGAGCGCACGAATTCCCAGGTATGCCGCTTCTACCTGGACGCGTTCAACTTCGACAAGGTGCGCACCGTGCTGTGGGAGATCCACGAGACCGCCCCCACCGGCGATGACCGGGTGATGCGCGGCGAGCTGCGCATGCGCGACGGGCGGGGCTTCACCTACCCGATGGCGTTGCCCAGGGGCCACTACAAGGTGACCTGGACGTACCCGCGGGGCAAGGCCGCGGGCGAGTCGAAGCCCTTCCAGGTCATCTGCGACAACCCGTGGACGCCTCCGCGCCCGGACCAGCCGAAGCCGGCCGCGGGGCCCACGCCCTCCGGCGCCAAGCCAGCCGCATCCACGCCTTCCAGCGTCAAGCCCAAGCCAGCCGCATCCACGCCTTCCAGCGTCAAGCCCAAGCCGGCCCCGGCCAAGCCCACGAGCGTCAAGCCCAAGCCGGCCCCGGCCAAGCCCACGAGCGTCAAGCCCAAGCCGGCCCCGGCCAAGCCCACGAGCGTGAAGCCCAAGCCGGCCCCGGCCAAGCCGACCGGCGGTGGCAACAGTGGTAAGAAGACGGGCGGCGGCGGCACAGCGGTCAAGTGACCGAGCCGTCCACGGGCGCGCGCGTCTGGGCCGACAGGCCGGACGCGCCGCGGCCGTGCCGTTGATGGCGCTGCCCCGCGCCGCCCCCTATCCCAGCGCGAGCATCGCCTCGGTGACTTTGCCGACCACCACCTCAGGGAGTGCGGTGGCGGCCTCTTCGGGGATGAGCAGCCGCGCTCCAGGTACTTCACACGCGATCGCCTCGCCGTTGCCGACGGGGAAGAACCGGTCCTGGCGGCCGTAGATGGCGAGCGTAGGCATGTCGATTCTGGGACGCCGATCCCCGCGAGGTGCGCACGCCCCCCCCGCCGAGCGTGTCAGCAAGAGCCGCCGCGTCAGCAGCGAGATCACACAGGGTGTGGCTGGGCGCCTGCGGATCCGTAGTGGCCGACTCCCCGCTGTCCCTCAGGTCGTACCGTACGACGAGGCGCCCGCAGACGGCGAGACGTCGGCGGAGCACGTCCGGCCAGGAGAGCATCGTCGTTCCGCCCGCGAGCAGGACGAGCAGGACGAGCAGCGCGTCGCCGGCGCCGAACGACTCATCGCCAGTGCCCTCGCGAGGCGGCGGCAACACGGCGAACACCACCGGCCTCCCATAGAAGATCGCCAGAGGGTCCCGGCTGACGACGCGCTGAGCGGCGTACGGAACGCGACCGACGCCCCCTCCCTTGACCCGATCCCACTGGGAACCACGTTTGCGCCGTGCAGGCCCTCTTGCCGGGTTCGCGCCGGGCTTTCACACTGCGCACCACGGACGTAGGGGAGGCGGGGGAGCGATGGCACGACGACGGAGCCGACGTTTACGGAAGCGGACGCGTCAGCAAGTCCAGGGCTGGGGTGTCGCGGTCGCGGTCGCCGCCACGGTGTGGGTCGGATTGCATTGGGCGGCGGTGTGGCCGGTCCTCGCGGCGGTGCTGGGCGTCGTCGTCCTGAGCGGGGCCGGCTGGGGCCTGTTGAGGGCGCATCGGCGTGCGGTCGGGGAGGACCGGCGGTGGCGTCTCCAGGAGGAGGCGCGGGCGCGGGAGTTGTCGATGGCGCAGGTCGACGCCTTGTCGTGGCAGGAATTCGAGCACTACGTCGCCGAACTGTGTCGGCGTGACGGCTGCACGCGGATCGAGGTCAGCGGCAAGAGCGGCGACCTGGGCGCCGATGTCGTCGGCTACCTGGCCGATGGCCGCAAGCTGGTCGTGCAGTGCAAGAAGTACGCGCCGCAGCGCAGCGTGTCCTCGCAGGACATGCAGAAGTTCGTCGGCACAGCCCGCCTCGAACACGGCGCCGACGTCGCCCTGTTCGTCACCACTTGCCGCACCTTCACGAAGGCCGCCCAGGGCTTGGCCCTGCGACAGAACGTCGTCGCCCTCCACCGCGACCTGCTGGGCGCGTGGGTCAAAGGCGCGCACTTGGAGACGCTGATCCCGCTGAACGGACGCGGCGATGGCACCAGGCGGCGCGCACCCGCCTGATGGCGCCGCGTGTGCCCCGCAGCAGTAACCGCGTGTGCCCCGTAGCAGTAACGCGTAGGCCCGTCCGGTCCCTTGCATCACCCCGTCTTGAATCACCCCGTGACGACCGGCCGGTGGCGGGCGGCACCCATTGCGCCGTCGTCCTCCCCACCACCCACCGCCCACCGACACCCGGCAACCGGACTCACTCGGAAGCAGGCACACATGCGCAAGACACGCACTGCCCTCACCGTCCTCGCCGTCTCGGTGGCAGCGCTGACAGGCACGACCACCGGCGCCACCGCCACCGCCACCCCCACCGCTACCGCCACCCCCACCGACAGCTCCGCGCCCAGCCGTGCGGCCGCGACTCCGTGCACCGTGCCCGACGCGTTCTGCGCCACCAACAGCAGCGGCGACCAACTCGTTCTGTACTGCGGTGAGTCCGCGAGGATGCCGTGGAGCGGCGTCGGCTACTGGGACAACCGCCTTCCCGGAGGCGGCACAGTCAAGATGTTCGACTACTACGGCTCCGTGAATCATTTCGCGGACGCCGACTCCGGTCCCACCGAGATCAACTGGAGTCTCGTCTGGAGTATGCGCGCCTACTGCTGACACCTGCTCGACGCGCGGCGCGTACCTGAGCGCCGCGGAGTCGGCCAGCACTCCGGCGCGCCCCTACGACACAGGCTGGGGCGGCAATCGGCGAACTCACCCAGTGGTGGCGGCCGCGTCGGCGCCCCCAGGGAGGTCACTCGGCTCGGTGGCTGTGGTTGTGGCTGTGGCCGTGGCCGTGGTCGTGGTCGTGGCGGACGGTGTGCGGTAGGCGCGAAGCGGTGCGTTGGCCACGGACACCGCGGCGATCGCCACGATGGCGGACAGCCCGCCGAAGACGAGGGAGAAGGAGGCGGAGGTGGCCGACGCCAGGAGGCCACCGCGGAAGTTGCCGAGTTCGGGTCCAGCGACGCCGATGACGTGTTCCACCGACGAGACCCGCCCCCGGTACGCGTCCGGGGTCTCCAATTGGACGAGGGCACCGCGGGTGATGACGGACACGGTGTCGGCGGCGCCCGCCACGGCCAGGCAGCCGAGAGCCAGCCACAGCGGCCCGGCCAGACCGAAACAGGTCAGTGCCAGACCCCATACACCGGCTGCGCCCAACTGCACGAGGCCGCCACGGCGCCAGCGCGTCACCGTGCCGGAGAGCAGACCCGCCGTGATTCCCCCGACCGCGACGGCGGAGAGGAACAGGCCGAGCGTCTGCGGGTTTCCCCCGAAGCGGACCTCGTTGACCAGTGGAAAGAGCGCGATAGGCATGGCCAGCAAGGTTGCGGACAGGTCGGTGGCCATCGAACCCCACAGCGTCGGGCGCCGCAGCACGATCCGCCAACCACCACGCTCCGCCCTGCGCTTGCTCCCTGCCGCCCCGGCGCCTTCGGGCCGGATGGCAGGCAGGCGGATCACCGCGAGCAGCGAAACGGCCATGGCCGCGGCCTGGGTCGCGTACGCGGCGGGGAAACCCCAGCGCGCGATGATCAACCCCGCCGTCGCGGGCCCGGCCAGCATCGCTGCCTGGAAGGAGACGTTGGTCAGCGCGAGACCGGCCGCGACCTGGTCGCCCGGCAACAACCGGACCGGAAAGGTGCGCCGGGCAGGGGCTCCGAGGGCGCTGCAACTCGTACTCGCGGCTACCAAGGCCAACAGCAGCAGTACGTTGCGGTTGCCGGCCAGGGACTGGGCGCAGAGTCCTGCGGCGGCCAGCAGTTGCCCCGCGGTGGTGGCCCGCACCACCGCACGGCGGTCGACGGCATCGGCCAACGTGCCGCCGAGCAGCCCGAACAACACCATCGGCAGGCCCGTGGCGAGCCCGATGGCGCCGGTGCCCACCGCACTGCCGGTCAGGTCCCAGACCTGGGCCAGCACCGCCACGTTGGCCGCTTGCCCGCCGAGTTGGGAGGCCGAGGTGCCGATCCACAGGTCGCGAAACGGCTGACTGCTGCGCAGCGGCCGGGTGTCCAGGAACCGGACATCAGCAAGCCGCCTCTTCATGGCGTCGGCTCGATCAGATGGTGGAGGATCCGCTGTCGCATCGACCGACGTTCCAGCGCCCGCCGCACCTCCTCGACCACGGCGGTCATCGCGTACGGGACCTCGCCGTCCAACTCGGCGACCGTCTCGTGGGTGGCCCGCCACTCCGCCTCCAGGAACGGCACCAGCGACCGGCCTCGCTCGGTCAGGTCGATTCGCCGGGTACGGGCGTCGGGCCCGGGCTCGGAGGTGACCAGATCCTCCTTGCGCATGGCGGTGATGGTCTGGCTGATCGCCGAGTGCGATCGGTCCAGCGACTTCGCAAGCTCGCGGATGGTCAGCGGCCCGGTATGGGCGAGCCGGATGAGCGGATACGCGAACCGGGGTCGGACCCCGTGGATGCCGCGCTCGACGTAGACCTGCTCGATCTCGGCGTCCATGGCCGCGAGGAGCTCGTGGAGAGAGTGCCAGGGGTCGGGTACTGCCGTGGGATCCGAATATGTCACAGCGCTAATATAACAGCGCTGGAATAATTGCAGGGCGCGCCGGAGGCCGGTCGCCTCCACGCGGAGAAGGCCAGGTCAATGCCATGGCCGACCAAGAAGGCAGCGGTGGCAGCGGTACCGCTTGCCGTGGCGTTGAGTTGTCAGATCTGGAGCAGGTCGGTCGAGACCGTCCAGAGGTGCTTGGCGGTGGCGGGATCGAGTGCCCATGCCTTGACGCCGTGTGGGTGCTGCGCGAGGTCGGCGTCGTTCGGCACGGTGGACGCCTCTTGTGTCGACCGGCCTCACACACGAAGCCGCATCACGGGACGTCTACGTCGAACGGCTGAGGAGCGCCATCGGTCTCCTGCCGCGCTGAGGACGCCTACCGCAGCCGCGTGAGAGAGGTCGGCCGAACAGTCAGGCCCGCTCGCCCGGGTGTCGACTCTCCTGGCGATCTCCGCGACCAACAGTCAGCGACCACGTCACCGTCGTCGGTGCGCTGACGGCGACGGTTCCCGCCTTCTCCGCCCCCGCCAGAGCGAGCTGGTTGTACGTCGTGTTCACCTTGCCGTCGACACAAGGGAGTTGGAAGGAGGAGTTCACGGGCTTGACCACGACCTTCACGTCCCCCCTGCCCTCGCACCGCACAGCGACGATGAGCGCGTCGCCCTTGGTGCCCTTGGTGCCCTTGGTGAAGGACATGGTGCGACCTCCCTGCGTGGCACCCTGGCGGCCGGCCAGTGTCTCGCCGGACGTCAGCTCCGGCGGTACCTTCACCGGCGTCTGTTCGGTATCAGTGGGTGCGGACGGGCGCGGCGGAGTGGTCGGCGCGGCATGGGAAGCCGTTGCCGTTGTGGCGGTGTGATGGGCCGAGCAGGCTCCCGCCAGGGGCAGGGTGGCTGACGCGAGCATGGTCAGGCCCAGCAGTCGCCGATTGCGCACAACGTGCTCCCCCCGAAGCACCGGCCGAGGCGGTGCGGCGTATAGAGCGTCACAGTATGCCGCACACCGAACTTCAGACCCGGCTCGCCCGCCGGCGCTACGGTGCGAGCACGATCCTGCCGAAGACCTCACCCGCGTCCATCTTCCGGTGCGCCAGTGCGGCCTCGCCCAGCGGCAGCACCTCGTGCACCACCGCTTCGATCTCACCACGGGCGGCTGCGGCGAACAACTCCCCGCGCGTGGTGCCCAGTTCGGCCGTAGGGACGGTGGCTGCGCTGAAGGCGGCGAACGACATCGACTTCTGGAACGCTGCCATGATCTTCGTACCGAAGTCGGCAGGCGGCTGACCTGCGACCGCGCCCACGGCCACCATGCGGCCGTTGGGGTTGAGCCTGTCGAAGAACGACGGCATGTCCTTGCCGGCCACCACATCGATGATGACGTCGTACCCCTCGGGCGCGTCGGATCCACCGTCGCCTGAGCGGTCCAGGACGTGGGTCGCGCCGAGGCGCCGCAGGCGCTCGCCGCGCGCGGTCGACGATGTCGTGACCGCCACCGCGGCGGCGCCACCGCGGGCCGCGAGTTGCACGGCCATGATGCCGATGCTGCCGGCCGCCCCACGCACGAGGACCGTCTCGCCGGGAGCGAGATGCGCATGGCGCAGCCCGAAGTGGGCCACCGCTCCGGCACTGCCCAGTGTCACCGCCGCGGCGGCGGACAGCCCGGCGGGCAGAGGGAGGACCTGCCCGACCGGCGCGAGGGCCTGTTCGACGTAGCCTCCGCCGGTACCGGTGGCACCCCACACACGCCGCCCGAGCCATGACGTATCGACACCGTCCCCGACCGCCGTGACGGCGCCGGCCACCTCGCCCCCGGGGATGTGCCCCTCCTTGCAACCGTACGAGGCCAGCGCCCCGCTCCGGATCAAGGTGTCGACCCCGCCCACACCCACCGCCTCGGTGGCGATCAGCACCTGCCCGGCGGCCGGAACGGGCGCGGGCAGGTCCACGACAGCCAGCCCCTCGGGACCCCCGAAAGCCTGAATCACGACTGCTTTCACGAACGATCGACTCCATTTCTCGCGCGGGCCCGCGGCACCACCTTGTGGCGGCGCACGGAGCAGGCCCGTCGCCGCAGCACGGGCTACGAGCTGTACGGGCCGGGCCCCACCCACGTCTCGGACCGTAACGGACGCCCCCGTCCGTTTGAGTAAAGTGAGAGTGATGACCGATCCTTCGCCTCACTCGCTACGTTCCGACGCCGCGGACAACCGCGCGCGCATTCTCGAGGCGGCCCGGACGCTGTTCTCCGCCGAGGGGCTGGACGTTCCCATGAGGGAGGTCGCGCGGCGCGCCGGGGTGGGGCCCGCCACCTTGTACCGCCGCTTCCCCACCAAGCAGGTGCTGGTCGCCGAGGCGTTCGCCGACCAGTTGAACGCGTGCCGCGTCATTGTGGACGAGGGCTGCGCGGAGCCGGATCCATGGCGTGGTCTGTGTCAGGTGATCGAGCGGATCTGTGAGCTGCACGCTCGGGACCGCGGCTTCACGGAAGCGTTCCTGTCGACTTTTCCGGAAGGCGCGGATGTCGACGCGAGCCGCGAGTACACGGTGGCGGCGGTCGCCGCGTTGGCGCAGCGAGCCAAGGAAGCGGGACGCCTGCGGTCCGACTTCGTCCTGGACGATCTGATCCTCATCCTCATGGCCAACAAGGGGATTCGTGCCATGTCGGGCGCCACCCAGGTCATGGCTTCCCGACGCTTCGCGGCACTGGCGATCCAGGCGATCGAGGCCCACCCCGGGCGCACACCCCTCCCGCCCGCCGTTCGACTGGCCTCCGGCGAGCTGCCGACCGGGACCCAGGCGTAGCGACAGCGATCGCGCGTCAGTCCCCCGTGCGCGGTTGCGGCAGGTGGCTGTTGATGAGGTCGGCGGCGGTCTGCGCGTCGTCGATGGTGATGACGAACCGCGTGCCGTTGGTCAGGTCGAGCCACAAGGCGTCGCCCTCGCGCAGGGAGACGGCCTGGACCCCGGGCTTCCAGCGGTAGCCCCATCCACCGATCTCCAGGGGGCGGGTCCAGCGCGCCGACGCCCTGTCGATGCGGGACAGTGGGATGCGGCGACGCAGGAAGGGCATGAGGGCCGAGGCCACGGTCACCTCCTGCGGGGACGCGGCGACCTTGACGGCGCCGGTGGCGAGGAAGGCCGCGGCGGCGAGGAGCAGCCACAGGCACAGGACGAGATGCGGCGGGCTGACCACGGCGATGACGAGCAGCGCGATGGCCGTGACGACGCCGACGGCCAGCATCCAGCGGCTGTAGAGCGAGCGGTACCACACCGAACTCCCTTTGCCTTGCTTCCTGTTGGCGGTCACGCGTTCCTCCGCTTCCTCCGCTTCCTGCGCTCCTGAGATGCCATGCCCTTGGTCGGCCTCATGTATCCCGTCGGGCGACGGCCGTCGTCGCCTGCCACGTACCCGGGCGCACCCCTGTCGCCTTGGTGAAGAACACCGAGAGATTGGACGGGTCGGGGAAGCCGAGCGCGTCGATGGGCGGCCAGGTCGCTCAGCTCGCCGCGGCGACCCGGCCGCGCCACCCACTGCCCGGTCATAGCTCTCCACACTCCCCGTTCGTGTCAGCAACCGCCCGATGCGGAAGGGGCAGCGGTGCCGATCTGCAGCGTGGCCGGTGTCGAACAGCAGCCGCCGGACTCCCCGCTCACCGCAGGTTCGTCGAACAGGCCGGCGCCGCCGCACACCCCGGTCTCCGGGAGGGTCAGTTCGACGCGTTCGGCGGCGGCCCGGTCACCGGCGAGGGCGGCGGTGACGGAGCGGACCTGCTCGTATCCGGTCATGGCGAGAAAAGTGGGGGCGCGTCCGTAGGACTTCATGCCGACGAGGTAGACGTCCTTCTCGGGGTGGGCGAGCTCGCGCACCCCGTGCGGGTAGACGGTGCCGCAGGAGTGGACGTTGGGGTCGATGAGCGGGGCCAGTTCGGTGGGGGCCTGGAGGCGTTCGTCGAGGCCGAGGCGGAGTTCGTCGAGGAAGGTGAGGTCGGGGCGGAAACCGGTGAGGGCGATGACCTCGTCGACGGCGTCGAGGCGGCGGCCGTCCTCGGCGACCAGGACCAGCCGACCGGTCCCGGCCCGCTCGACGACGGCGGTACGGAAGCCTGTGACGGCGTCGGCGAAACCGTCTTCGACGGCGGCCCTGGCGGCTTGGCCGAGGGCTCCGCGGGCCGGGAGCTGGTCGGCTTCGCCGCCGCCGAAGGTGGTTCCGGAGATGCCGCGGCGCAGGACCCAGGTGGTGTGCGTACCGGGGGCGTCCTCGGCCAGGTCGGCGAGGTGGGCGAGGGCGGTGAAGGCGGAGGCGCCGGAGCCGACGACGGCGGTACGCCTGCCCGCGTAGCGAGCTCGTACGGTCGGGTCGCCGAAGTCGGGGACGCGGTAGGAGATGTGGGCTGCCGCCGCCTTCTCGCCGAGGGCGGGCAGGCCGTCGCCGCCCAACGGGCCGGGTGTGGACCAGGTGCCCGATGCGTCGATGACGGCGTGGGCCAGAAGGCGCTCCTCGCGGCCGTCGGTGTACTGGACGTGGACGGTGAAGGGCTGCTGGTCGCGGTCGGCGTCCACGACACGGTCACGGCCGGCACGCGAGACACCGGTGACCGACGCTTCGTAGCGGACCGCCTTGCCCAGGACCTCGGCGAGCGGTTGCAGGTACTGCCCCGCCCAGTCGCCGCCGGTCGGGTAGGTGGCGCCGTCGGGCGCGGTCCAGCCGGTGGGCGCCAGAAGCTTCTCGGCGGCCGGGTCGACGACCTCGGCCCAGGTGGAGAACAGCCGGACGTGCGACCAGCCGCGCACGGCGCTGCCCGCGACGGGCCCGGCTTCGAGGACCAGCGGTTCGAGGCCGCGCTCGACGAGGTGGGCGGCGGCGGCCAGGCCGATGGGGCCGGCCCCGATGACCACGATCGGTAGGGCGGCGGGCGTGCTCTCGCTCATCACGTTCTCCAGGGGAGGGGCAGAGGGGCATCGTGGGGTGCGTCGGTGTCGTGCGTCGACGTCGCTTCGATGTCGTGCGTCGACGGCAGCGGCGTATTGATTCGATGTTTGTCGATGCAGTCACCTTGCTCTACGGCTTCGATAGGTGTCAATATCGACGCATGTCGAATTTGAAGGTGGCGGAGCTGCCGGTCCTGCACCAGCCGGACGAGGTCGCGGTGCCGTGTTGCCCACCGCTGACCGAGGGGCCGATGAGTGCGGAGCAGGCCGAGACGGTGGCGCGGATGTTCAAGGCGCTCGGCGACCCGGTGCGGCTTCGACTGTTCTCCGCCGTGGCCTCGCACGAGGGCGGCGAGGCGTGTGTCTGCGACATCTCCGACGTCGGGGTTTCCCAGCCGACCGTCTCCCATCACCTGAAGAAGCTGAAGGAGGCGGGCCTGCTCACCTCCGAGCGGCGCGGCACCTGGGTCTACTACCGGGTCGAGCCGAGCGTCCTCGCGGGGATGGGGCAACTGCTGACCGCAGCGGCCCGCTGAGCGGGCCGGTCGCGCCCGTACGGCCACGCGAAGTGGCCGCAGCGCCTTGACGGACGCTGCGGCCACTTCGCGACGCTGCCTGCCGATCAGGCCGGGCGGAACTTTCGCCGCCAGGACAGCGATACGTAGACGAGCGCGACCAGGACCGGCACCTCGATGAGCGGACCGACCACCCCGGACAGCGCCTGCCCCGACGTGACTCCGAAGGTGGCGATGGCGACCGCGATGGCCAGCTCGAAGTTGTTGCCCGCCGCGGTGAAAGCGAGCGTGGCCGTCCGGTCGTACGCGAGGCCGATCGCCCGGCCGAGCGCGAAGGTCCCGAACCACATCAGCGCGAAGTAGGCCAGCAGAGGCAGCGCGATCCGCACGACGTCGAGAGGCTGTGAGGTGATGGTCCGTCCTTGCAGAGCGAAGAGGACGACGATCGTGAACAGCAGACCGTACAGCGCCCAGGGCCCGATCCTCGGAAGGAAGCCGGCCTCGTAGCGCTCACGGCCAAGCCTCCGCTCGCCGATCCGGCGGGTCAGGAACCCGGCGAGCAGGGGGACACCGAGGAAGACGACCACGTTCAGGGCGATCCTCCACATCGAGATGTCGAGATGCTCGCCCTCGCCCAGGCCGAGCCAGCCCGGCAGCAGGTCCAGGTAGAACCAGCCGAGCAGGCCGAACGCCAGGACCTGGAACACCGAGTTGAGCGCGACCAGTACGGCGGCGGCGTCGCGGTCGCCGCAGGCGAGGTCGTTCCAGATGATGACCATGGCGATGCAGCGGGCGAGACCGACGATGATCAACCCGGTGCGGTACTCGGGCAGATCCGCCAGGAAGATCCAGGCCAGCGCGAACATCACGGCAGGTCCGACGAGCCAGTTGCTGACCAGGGAGGACGCCATCAGCCTGCGGTCGCCGGTGACGGCGTCGAGCTTGTCGTAGCGGACTTTGGCCAGTACCGGATACATCATGACCAGCAGGCCGACCGCGATCGGCAGTGAGACGCCGCCGATCTCGACCGCGGCGAGCGCGTCGTTCAGCCCGGGGACCAGCCGACCGAGCCCGAGCCCGAGAGCCATCGCGAGGAGGATCCACAGGGCGAGGAAGCGGTCGAGGGTGGACAACTTCCCTACGACGCTTGCCTCCTCACCGCCCGTTCCGGCGGTGGTGACCGGGTTGGTGGACGTCATCAGCAGGCCCGCTTCCGGCCGGTCTCCACGGTTTCCCGCGCCGTCGTGGCCAGTTCGGCGAAGGAACCGGCCAAGGTCTCGATGACCTCGGGCCTCAGCCGGTAGTAGACGAAACGGCCGCACGGTTCGGTGTCCACGAGGCCCGCCTCACGCAGCACCTTCATGTGGTTGGAGAGGTTGGTCTGCTTGGCGCCGGTCTCCTCGACCAGGTGCGTGGTGCAGAGCGTCTCACGGGCGAGCAGGGTCACGATCCGGAGCCTGAGCGGATCGGCCAGCACCCGCATCAGATCAGTGTCGACTGATGTCAGCATGGGCTGATACTTTCACATCATCCGCGACTGATACCGGTCCACCCTGCCCGCCTTGCCGCCCTCGCCCGCCCTCACCAGTGAAGGACCGACCGAACAGTGACGAACCCCGCGCCGCTCGCTTCCGTGCTGTTCGTCTGCGTCCACAACGCCGGGCGTTCCCAGATGGCCGCCGGATTCCTCCAGCACCTCGCCGGTGACCGCGTCGAGGTCCGCTCAGCCGGTTCGCTGCCCGCCGACCGGGTCAACCCGGCCGCCGTCGAGGCGATGGCGGAGGCCGACATCGACATCTCCGGCCACAAGCCGAAGATCCTCACCACGGAAGCCGTCCGCGCCTCCGACTACGTCATCACCATGGGCTGCGGCGACGCCTGCCCGGTCTTCCCCGGCAAGCACTACCTCGACTGGCAGCTTGACGACCCTGCCGGGCAGGGCTTGGAGGCCGTACGGCCGATCCGCGACGAGATCAGGAGTCGCGTCGAGGAACTGGTCTCCGAGATCGACGCGCGGACTCTGTGACCCCGGGACGCGGTGATCGTTTGCAGGCCATGAAGAAGAGACTGTCTGTCATGTTCGTACTGGGTCTCACCACGCTCGGCTGCGCTGGTGCCGTGCCTGCCCAGGCCGCGGACCCCGCCCCGCCGGGAAAGGGCCCTCTGGGCGGGGTGCCCGCCGCCGCGGGGCACGTCATCCAGGGCGTCGACTGGGCCGCCAAGAAATGCGCCACGACGCTCGGCCGGCGCGACAACTGTGTGCTGAGCCAGTCACTGGAAGGCACCACGCAGCCGCGCGACCGGCTTCGCGGCCGGTGACTGACAAGGACGAGGTCGGCGCCGTCCCAGCGCTCTGCCGCCGGACCGGCGCGCCTTCGGAACCGCAGGAGGGCCGCGCCTTGTTCCGGCGCGGCCCTCCTGCGGCGTCCCCCGATCTAGGACCGGGGTGTGGGTTGCCCGCTCCGGTGGCGGGGCTTCGGCTGACGGGGTGGGCGGGTGAGGGTGATCTGCCGGACGAGCTGCTGGAAACAGGCGAGTGCGGCCAAGGTGGGCAGCGCGGCGGTCATGGCGTCAATGGGTGTGTGGGGTGCCTGCGCGACGCACAGGAGCGTGGAGACGGAGGAGAACAACAGGACCACGCCCCAGGAGTGGACCGCCCGGCGTTGGTGCAGGGCGGCCCGCAGGATCGACAGGGAAGCGACCATCCAGGGCCCGTAGACCAACAAGGGCCACCACCGGACGGCGCTGCCGGACGTGCGATAACTGGCGAGATAGCGCAATGGGTCGTAACTGACGATGCCGCCGAACACGCACACCATGGACACGACGACGGCGGCAAGCGCGGCGAGAAAGAAACTGGCGGTACGGGCAGGAGCGAACGACCGGCCGCGCAGACGTGAACGGCGGCGACGACGTCGCCGCCGCCGCGGCGCCGCGGGCCGTAGATCGGGCAACTCCGCGGTGATATCGACCAGGCCGGTCAGTGGATCGCCGGTGTCATCGGCGTCGTCGGCGCGATCGGGATGATCGAGGTGATCGAGGTGATCGGTGGCCTCTACCACCCTCCGCTCGCTGTCCGCCGGAGCGTAGGCGGCGCCGCTCCTCTCCTCTTCGATGGCATCGTGCAAAAGGTGGGCGAGCTCTTCCGCCGGATCCCACTGCGTCTCCATCTGGTCGAGCGGCGGCAGGAAGTGGTCCGTCGCCGTCTGCCTGCCGATGGAGGGTCCGCCATGGGCGGGAGGCTCGGGACGGCTGTGCCTGCCGCGGGGCGTCTCACGCATGCCGGGGCCGCCGGTGAGTCTCGGGTTCGTCACGGCCGGAAGGGTCGCTCGTGAGGCGCGCGAAACGGTCCTCGATCCGTCCCAGCTCCGTGAGAAGGCCCTCAAGGAGTGATGCGGATTGTCGGAGGTCGACGCCTCGACAGTTGTCCTTCAGCATCGCGTATCCACCGTGGCGAGCGGCCGGTGTGTAGATCCAAGTCCCCATACGGACGGCAGTGGCACTCGTTGAGCCGGTCGGCAAAGTCTCCGCACTGACCTGGGCCCTCGCATTCTTCATACTCCCTCCAACGTGCCCTGCATGGTGAGGATGCGCGGCAAACGGGTGGGCGCCGTTTCATATAGAGAGCCATACGTCCTTGTGGTTCATCGGATGAACGGACGGCGGTGAGTGGGTGCCATGCGGCTGCGGAGGGCGGCGGCCGGGCGGACCGTGTTCCTCCTCCGCCCGGTCCTGGCTACCTCACTGTCTAAGACGCGAAAATCTATGTCGGCGGCAGTAGACATTGGGTGGTGTGGTGGTTATGGTTTCTCTCGTAACGGAGATCGAGCAGGGCCCGGCAGGGACGAACTGCCGGGCAGCAGTACCCGCAAGTGCAGGACGGTGCGGTCGTGGAGTTCCGAAGCCAGGGTTGTAGCAGGACGGCGACGGGACTGACGACCGCACCGGGTGGCCCGCAGTGATCAGGGGCCACCACGAGCAGGACCAGCAGTGCAGTCGGAGGTACCCCCGGTGAAGGCGTCGGGCTGCGGGCGCGCGCATCGGGAAGTTCGGCAGTGGGGTTCCAAGCCAGAGCAGACGCAGGATGGGCAACGGGGCTGGCTGCCGAAGGATGGCGCTACGACAGGCCATCGGCAGTACGCAGAATCAGAGGGAAGAACGGAGGAGCAGGCGCCATCGGGATCGCCCGGGCAGAGGATATGAGTCCGGGTACCGCAGGACATCGATAGTGAGGTGGTCTCCGGTCACGCAACCGCGATCCCCGCACCCCTGGCAGCACGCAGGCCGAGGTGGCGGATACGACAAGCCGACGCAGGACCAGGGTCGGCGGATGGTGTAGCAGTTCCTTCGGGGCCCGGGTGCACATCGCACCCGGGCCCCTCGACACGTGTGACAGAGAGGTGCAATGACCGCAGACGACATACTCGGGCGTCTCGACGATGACGACTACCCCGCCTTCACCATGGGACGCGCCGCCGACCTGCTGGGCACCACCCAGGGATTCCTACGCGCCCTGGGCGAGCACCGCCTCATCACGCCGCTGCGTTCGGCCGGCGGCCACCGTCGCTTCTCCCGCTACCAGTTGCGTATCGCCGCCCGCGCCCGCGAACTCGTCGACCAGGGCACACCCATCGAGGCCGCCTGCCGCATCATCGTCCTTGAGGACCAGCTCGAAGAGGCGCAGCGGATCAATGCCGCGTATCGCCGCGGCGACGTAGCGCCGACCACGACGGCCACGCCGACCACATCCACACCCACCTCTCCTACGTCCCCGTCCGCCTGCCCGCCCGACTCCACCCCGGCCCCCGGGAAACTGGCAGCCCGATAGCGGGTCGGACACACGGTTTCCCGCCCCGCCCTTCTCAGCGCAGTTGCTCGGCCAGGCCGACGATGATGCCCTCCGGGCCGCGGAGGTAGCAGAGCAGGTAGCTGTCCTCGAACCGGGCGATGCCGCCGAGGAGTTCGGCGCCGTGAGGGCGCAGGCGGGCCACGGTGTCCTCGATGTCGTCGACGGCGAACATGACGCGATGCGTGCCCAGAATGTTGTGCGGCCGGTTGCGAGGCTCGGCGCTGATCGGCGCGGGGCTGCGGTACCTCGCCAGCTCCAGACGGCTGTGACCGTCCGGCGTCCGGACCATCGCGATGTCACAGCGGACGCCGTCGAGTCCGGTGCACCGGTCGGCGACGGGGCCCTCGATCCCCGCCCTGCCCTCCAGCTCCAATCCGAGTTCCACGAAGAACGCGATGGCCGCGTCCAAGTCCTCGACGACGATGCCGACGTTGTCCATCCGCTGAACAGCCATGGTGGGCTCTCCTTCCTCCTGTGGTCATCAGTGGCCACTGATGACCACTGATGGCCGTTGATGGCCGCTTAGGCCCCTGGGACGGAGCCGATGGCACGTTCTCGACACCCATCGACCACTGAGATCCCAGAAATTCGGATCATGCCCGCAGCCCCTCGTGAGTGTCCTTCACGGATGGGTCAGATACGGGCATCCGAGGCGCGCCGTGTCTCAGCCGAGCCAGGCGCCTGCCGCCGCGAGTAGATGGCGTATTCCGGCCGCGACGGCGTGCCGGTCGCTGGGGGCGTAGTGCGGGGAGTGGTTCATGACGGTGCCCCGGGGAAGCGCGCCGCGTCCCAGGGCGGCGATGGCGTCCGCGTCGAAGCCCGCCGGGTCGGCGCCGCCGAAGTGGTACATGACCGACGGGCAGCCGGCGGCCACGCCGAATCGGCCGAAGTCCTCGCTCCCCGCCAGCGGAGCGGTCAGGACGTGCGCCCTCGTGCCGTCGGCCGTGATGGCTCGCAGCAGGAACTCGGTGGCATCGGCGTCATTGACCGTCGGGGGGAAGGAGTCGTACAGGTCGATGTCCGGCTCCCGGGAAGCGCCCTGGGCCTGGGCTTCCGCGTGGACGATGCGTCGTAGGTCGTCGAGGGTGGACTCACGGGTCTGCTCGTCGAACGTCCGCAGGCTGCACAGGAGTTGGGCGGTGTGGGGGATGACGTTGGGGACGGTTCCGCTGTGCAGGGCGCCGATCGTGAGCAAAGGGGAAGGGGAGAGCGGCGCGAGCCGGGCCGAGAGGGTTTGCAGGCGCAGCACCACGGCTGCCGCCATGACGATCGGGTCGACGGCGAGGTGCGGTGTGGAGGCGTGCGCGCCCGCGCCGTGCAGGGTGACGCGGATGCTGTCGGCCGCGGCCATGACGATGCCCGGCCGGGAGATCACCAGACCGGCCGGAAGCGGCCCGACATGCTGACCCAGTACCACCGAAGGGCGGGGGAAGCGGTCCAGGACGCCGTCGTCCAGCATGGCCTGCGCGCCGCGGCCCACCTCCTCGGCGGGCTGGAAGAGAGCCACCACTGTGCCCCGCCACGCGTCGGGGTGGGCGGCGAGCTGGCGGCAGGTTCCCAGCAGGGCCGCCACGTGGACGTCGTGGCCGCAGGCGTGCATGAGGCCCGCCCGCTGGGAGGCGTGAGCGAGTCCGGTCTCCTCGCGCACGGGTAGCGCGTCCATGTCCGCCCGGAGCCAGACGGCGGGGCCGTCACCGTTGCGCAGGACGGCCACCACGCCCGTGCCGCCCACCTGTTCGGTGACTTCCCAGCCCTGGACGCGGGCCAGTTCGGAGGCGACGACCGCGGCGGTGCGCCGCTCCTCGAAGGCGAGTTCGGGGTGTGCGTGCAGGTCGCGGTAGACCTCTTCCCAGTGGGGGAGGTGCGTGGCGAGATCGACTGTCAGGGAGTTCTGTGCGGCGGGGTCGCTCGGGTGGTTCTCAGGTGCGGTGGCGGGCTGGGGAAGCATTGCTGTCGGCCTCCTTCGTAGGGGCGTTGAGGGTGACGGCGCGCAGACGCGCGAGGAACGCGGGGGAGGTCTGGGGCACGCGGAGCACGGCGGCGACGGCGAGGGCGGGACCGAGGGCCAGTGACCAGAACGCGACGCGGTAGGAGAAGGCGTCGACGACATGGCCGAAGAGCGTGGGAACCAGGATTCCGGAGAGCTGCCCGCCGAACAGGATGATGCCGGAGGCGGTGGCCGCGAGGCCCGGCGGCAGGCTGCGCAGCGGGACGGAGAAACAGGGTATGTAACACAGGCCGATCACCCCGCTGATGAGCGTCGCCACCGCGATGAAAGCGGCCAGGGAGGTGGTGAGCGGCAGGACGACGAGCAGAACGGCCGCGGCGGTCATCGCCGGTAGGACGATGCGCCGGGGGCGCCCCTCGAACCGGTCGGACAGGCGTCCGCCGACCACCGCGGTGACCGCCGCGACGAGCGTCGGGGCCAGGGAGACGAGACCCGCGTCGGCCACCCGCAGACCGCGCTGTTCCATCAAGTAGGACGCACTCCAACTGTTGACCCCCCACACCACGGTGTCGTAGGCGAAGAACATCGCGGCGAACCCCCAGATCACCGGGGACCGCAGAACGGCGGACGCCGCGCCTTCGGTGCGCGCGAGCACGGGGCCCGTCCGGTCGGCGGGAAGCGGGTCGGGCATACGGCGGCGGATCACGACGACCACCGCGAGGCCCAGTACGGAGACGGCGGCGAACATCACACGCCAGTCGAAGTGTTGCAGCAGGATCCCGCCCAGTACGGCGGCGAGGAGACCGCCGACCGCGTTGGAACTCTGGATCCAGCCGTTGGCGGTGAGCCGCTGCGCGGGGACGCTGCGACGACTGAGGGTGTCGATGGCAGCGGCCGGATACAGGCCCTGCGCCACACCGAAGAGACCGCGGAACACCAGCAGCGCGGTGAAGGACCACGCGAGCGCCGTGAGCCCGGTGAAAAGTGACCAGAGGACCAGCGCCACACACATCACCCGGACGCCGCCGAAGCGGCCGGCGACCAGTCCGGCGGGGATCTGCGTCAGCGCGTAGGTGAGGAAGAACGCGGAGACGATCAGCCCGCGTTGGCCGTGTGACAGACCGAAGGTCTCACCGATTGACGGCAGGGCCAGGTTGATGACCTGCCGGTCGATGTAGTCGACGGCCCAGGCGACGAAGAGCAGGACGGCGGTGGTCCGGGTCGTTCTGTGCACGCGGGGACTCCTCGCTCGGCGAGATGTGGCTTGGCCGACACCCTGCACCGCACCGTCGTCGGCCCCCTCGCATCGCCGGAATTCGGCGTCAGCGAGGCCGGATCGCCGGAAAGCGGCGGCGCGGAAAGCGGCCCTGCGGCCCGCGCGAACGTCCGGCGGGGCCCCGACGCAGGGGCCCCGCTCCGGCTGCTCCGTCAAGGCTTCAGTTACGCCGTCCACGTTGGCAGGATGAGCCGCGTGCAGCCCGAACTGAGCGAGACCGACCTGGCGCTGATCGAAGCCCTGCAACTGCGGCCACGGGCGCCCTGGTCGCAGATCGCCTCGGTCATCGGCATCGACGCCACCACGGCGGCCCGCCGGTGGCGAGGCCTCGTCGACAGCGGCACGGCCTGGATGACGGCCTACCCGACCCACCACGTTACGGTGGTCGGCTACGCGGACGTCGCCTGCGAGGCGGACGCGATCGACTCCCTGACCTCGCGCCTACGCCGATGGGGACCGGTGTTCAGCCTGGAACGCACCACGGGCGACCACCAGTTGTTCCTGTCGATGGCCGCCCGCGACCTGCCTGCACTGGATGACCTGACCCGCCACCTCGGCGCCCTTCCGGCAGTGCGCGGCGTGCGGCTGAACATCTGCACCGACGTGTACGGGGAGGGCAGCGGATGGCTGGTGCACACTCTCAGCGACCGGCAGCGCTCCGACCTGACCGGCGCGGAACGCCCCGCCCGGCCACGGCCCGGCACCGGCCCTTCGCGGAGCGACCGCCAACTGCTCCTGGCCCTCGGCGCCGACGCCCGCCGCAGCCACACCGAACTGGCACGGGAGTGCGGGCTGAGCGAGACGACCGTACGCCGACGGCTACGGCGTATGACCAGTCACGGCGAGATCTACTTCCGCTGCGACCTCACCCAGCGACTGGCCGGCTGGCCCGTCATCGCCACCTTCCGCATCGCCGCCCCCGGCCCCGGCGTGGACGCAGTGGCACGCGCGCTGGCCGCACTGCCCGAGACTCGGGTGTGCGCCACCCTGACGGGGACGGACAACATCCTGCTGTCGGTGTGGCTCCGCTCCCCGCACGACTGCGCCGCCATGGAGGAACGCATCCTGCGCCGCCACCCAGGACTCAAGGTGAGCGAACGCGGTATCACCCTCCACACCAGCAAACGTATGGGTCGCCTGCTGGACCGTTGGGGCCGCGCCCAGGAACACGTGGCGCTCACCGCGGCACCCGAGGGTCTGGAAGAGCGACACGCCACCGTCAGCGACACATAGGTCGGACGACAGCGAGCAAGGCGGTGCCGGGGGTCACTCTCCCTTGACCCGCAGCAGCAGCTTGCCGGTGGTGGTGCGGGTGTCCATCAGGCGGTGGGCCTCGGCGGCTTGCTCAAGGGGGAGTTCGGCGGTGATCGGCAGCTCCACCTTGCCGGTCGCGGCGAGCAGGAAGGACTTCTCGGCGATGGTGCGCAGCGTCTCGGGGTCGTCCTGAGCGAGGGTGAGGATGGAGAACCCGGCCACCGACAGCCCGCGCGGGTAGAGCTCGGGCTGGCCGACATGCCAGGGCTCGGCCCCACTGGCGTTGCCGAAGGAGACGAGGCGGCCGAAGCGCGCGAGCGAGTCCAGGCTCCGGCGGAGGGTGTCGCCGCCGACCGGGTCGAGAGCGAGATCCACGCCACGGCCACCGGTGGCGCGCCGGACACCCTCGGCGAAGTCGTCGCTCACGAACACCTCGTCGTAGCCGTACTTGAGCGCCTCCTCGACCTTCTCGGGACGCGATACGACGCCGTAGACAGCGCCCGCGTCACCGAGCCGGGCGACTTGTCCCGCGACGGTGCCGACACCGCCCGCCGCGCCCTGGACCAGTACGGTCTCCCCGGCGCGCAGCCGTCCGATCTCGTGCACGAGGGCCTGGACGGTGGGGAGGACGGTCGGCAGGGTGGCGCCGGTGCGCAGGGGGACGCCTCGGGGAAGCGCGAAGACGGTGGAGGCCGGGGCGAGCGCCACCTCGGCGTAGCCGCTGTGCGCGGTGAGGGCGGCGACCTCCTGGCCGGGACGCAGGCCCTCGACGCCCGCGCCGACCGCGCGGATCCGGCCGGAGACCTCGAGACCGGGACGGAAGGGCAGCGCCGGGACCCGGTATCCGTCGGCGCGGGCCTTGGTGTCGGCGAAGTTGACACCGGCGTAGGCGACATCGATGGTCACCTCGCCGGTTCCCGGCTCCGGAACCGGAACCTCGATGACCTGAAGGACCTCGGGCCCACCGAACTTTTGGAACTCGACTGCGCGCATGTCCGCAACCCCCGGTGACAGTGTTCAACGAAAATCGAACACCGCGAGTGTATGGTTTTCATCGAACACTCTGCAAGGGGATCGGAAAGGAATCGCGATGAGCCACCGGGCGGAACCCGAGCACACGCACCCCGACGACGTGTCCGTCCAGGCTGCCCTCGCCGCCCTCGCGGACCCGGTACGGCTCCAGCTCGTTCGCGAACTCGCGGGGGCGGGCGACTGGGAACGCGCCTGCGGCACCTTCACCGTGCCGGTGGGCAAGGCAGCCCTCAGCCACCACTTCGCCGTGCTCCGCACGGCGGGACTGCTCGAACAGCGCGACCAGGGCCCGAAACGGGTCAACCGGCTGCGCCGCGCTGAGTTCGACGAACGCTTCCCGGGCCTGCTGGCCCTGGTGCTGCGCGACGAGAACGGCGGGAGCGACGAGAGCATCGGGAGTGGCGAGGATGATGAACGGTGAGGCTCGCGACCCAGCCCCGTGACGGAGGCGGCCGTCATTCTCGCCCTGGACGGTCGTGCGGTGCTCCTTGTGCGCGGTGTGCCGCTCCGAAGAACCGCTGCACATGCTCGTTGAGCGGATGCGGTGTGGTGAGGGGCAAGGAGTGGTGGGTGGCTGCGGGGAGTACGGCCACTTCGCTGTGCGGGAGGGTGCGGCGGACCTGATCGGCCACGCGGTGTGCGTGGTGGGCACGGCTGTGCTCCGCGAGCAGAACCAGAACCGGCGTGCGCCGCTTCCTGGTGAGAGGCTGCACGGTGCCGGAGCCCGGGTGATGTACGCGGCGACCATGGTGTACGTGCTCGCGGCGGCGGGCGCGTGGGAACCGGGCGGCGGCTCCCCACGGCCGTTGTGGCGCGCGTCAGGCTTCCTGGTCCTCGCCTCGGCCCAAGTGGTGCTCGGCGTCGGCCATGCCCCCTCGCCGCATCTGCCTTTGGGCGTGCTCGTGTTCGCTCTGAGTGTGCTGGCGCTCCTCGGGCAGCTACGTGTCTCACCAGAACCGGGTCGACCTCTGGGGTAGAGGTGTGACACCGACGCCCGGCCTGCTTACGTAGTTAATGGCTTATGTCGTTTTCGGCGGCTATGGTGCCTCAGGACATGGGCCCGCGTTGCCATCAGGCGTGGCGCCCGCCGCGAGCCGGGTAGAGCGTAGAGCGGAGAAAGCGTGCACGAGGAGGAACGGGACGCGTGCGCTGGTGGGTCGGCCGCTCGGCACGAGACGGGCGAACACTTCTCGGGTGGCGACCGGCTGCTGTGGTCCGTGGCCTCCGCGGTGCGAAAGCTGGGGCCTCGCGCGACCATGGCGCAGTTGGCCCGGGAGGTGGGAACGGAACCAGCGGTTCTCTACCGGCAGTTCCCCACCATCGACGCTCTGCGCGAGTCTTTGGCCGCTGCCTTCTACGACCGCCTCGTCAACCATGTCCAGCGAGCGCAGGAACTGCCCGTCGACCAGCAACTGGACTACTTCCTGCGGACCGTCGGGCTGCACCTGGCGGCCAGCCGCGGCGTGCTGCCGGACGAGTTCGGGCAGATGGCCAACCGCACCCAGCGTGAGTGCATCTACGCCCTCACCGCTGACCTTCTCGCAGCGGCACGTGAGGCCGGTGTGGTGCGAGCCGAGGTCTCCCTCTCCGACATCGCCGCCATCATCTGGGCGCTGCGCGGCATCATCGCCATGACCGACGCGATCGACGCCGACGCGTGGGAACGGCACCTGGACGTCGCTCTCGCCGGTCTCAAGAGTGAAGAACTGACCTTCACGCGCCCACCGCTGAAAGCCGCGGCCCTGGACGAGATCATCAACAGGCCGCGCAACCCGCGCAACGCAGCGTCAAATGAGCAACACAGGACGTGAGTTGTGTGTAAAGAATGCAGGTATGGTCGACATTTTTCACCTGAGGCTTTGAAATGGTCACGGGAAGGTCACTAAGGTCAGCCTTCGAACCTCCGCTCAAGATCACTCACATGGGTGAGTGACGGCGGAGGACACCGCCCACTGACGACTGCGGGCGGCTGGACGAAGAAGGAGCCCCTCTTCGTGGCGTCCCACCGTCGACCCAAGCAGCCGAGCCGCGCCCGCGTGACCGTGCTCACCGCGACCGCCACCGCTGCCGTGGCTCTTGCTTCCCAAGCCGCCAACGCGGCCCCCAAGCCCACGAAGAGCGAGGTCAAGGCGAAGGTCGACAAGCTCTACGAGGAGGCGGAGCGAGCCACCAACCAGTACGACGGGGCGAAGGAGAAGCAGAAGAAGCTGGAGAAGGAGATCGACGGGCTCCAGGACAAGGTCGCCCGCGAGCAGGAAGAGCTCAACGAACTGCGTACCGGCATCGGGGCGATGGCCAGCGAGCAGTACCGTTCCGGTGGCATCGACGCGTCGGTGCAGCTTTTCCTCTCCGCCGACCCGGACGACTACCTCGACAGGGCCTCCACGCTCGACTCGCTCTCCGCGCAGCAGTTGGAGTCGTTGAAGGAGGTGCAGGCGAAGCAGCGTGAGTTGGCCCAGAAGCGCGCGGAGGCCACGGAGAAGCTCGCGGACCTCGCCGACACCCGCACGGAGCTCGGCAAGAAGAAGACCGAGATCCAGGACAAGCTGAGTAAAGCGCAGAAGCTGCTGAACACGCTGACCGATGCCGAGCGCCAGGAAATGGCCGACGCGGAAACGCGGGCCAGCCGTTCCTCGGCGGGCCGCGTCGACCTCGGCAAGGAGGTGGCGGCTTCTTCGTTCGGTGCCGCCGCCCTGAACGCGGCTGCCTCCCAGTTGGGCAAGCCGTATATGCGCGGCGGTACGGGCCCCAACTCCTATGACTGCTCGGGCCTCACGCAGTGGGCGTACGGGCAGGCCGGGGTGCAGATATCGCGGGTCACGTACACGCAGGTCAACGAGGGCCCCCACATCGGTATGAGCGCCCTCAAGCCCGGCGATCTGGTCTTCTTCAACAACACCGAGCACGTCGGCCTCTACGCGGGCAACGGCCAGGTGTTGCATGCGCCGTACCCCGGTGCTTCGGTGCGCTACGAGTCGATGAGCACGATCGGCAGCTTCCAGTTCGGTGTCCGCGTCACGGGTTGATCGAGGCCCCCGGGTGTCGTGGCGAAGGCGCCCGGGATCAGGCCCGTCGCAGCGTACGGCGCTCGCTCGCTGCAACCTTGAGAGTGGAGTCTCCCCCGATGCGGAGACGGCGCGCCTACGGTTCGACGATGTGGCGCAGATATGTGTGCGGGTCGGCGAGGTAGCGGCGCCAGTGATCCACCACGCCCAGCTCGTGCCAGGCGGCCCTCCGCATGCCGTGGTCGCCGAGTTCGATGATGTCCGCGCCTGGCAGCGCGGTCAGCAAGGGGGAGTGTGTGGCGCAGATGACCTGGCTTCCCTCCTTGGCCAAGCGGTCGATGTGCCCGATGAGCTCAAGGCATGAGGAGAACGAGAGCGCGGCCTCCGGCTCGTCGAGGATGTAGAGCCCGGTGTGCAGAAACTTCCCGCGGAACGCCGCGAGGAAGCCTTCACCGTGGCTGACGCGGTCCGGCGAGAACCCTTCCCTGTCCAGTGCGTCCAGCGCGGTCTCGGCGCGCAGGAAGAAGCCCTTGCGGGCCGACCAACTGGTGGCCATACGGCGTCCGCGTCCCGAAGCTGCGTCGAACTTCATCAGCTCGCCGAGGACCGACTTGCCGCGCGGGGATGCGTAGCGCCAGTCGTGGGAGCCGCCGTAGGAGTCCAGGCCGAACCCCTCCGCCAGCGCCTCGACCAGGGTCGACTTCCCCGATCCGTTCTCGCCGACCAGGAACGTCACCGGCGTGGTGAATCGCAGCCCCTCCGCGATCAGTTGGCGGACGGAGGGCACGGACCAGGGCCAGGCCTCCTCGTCGTACGAGGAGAGATGGGCGTAGGCGCGTTCGATGATCATGTGACCAGTGTCGCCGGACACGGAAGGCGTAGGCGTCCCCCAGGGCCTCCAAGGCGGGGTACGGCCTCATGCCTGTGGTTGCCCTGCCGGGGCGTCGGGGGCAGCTTCGTCCACGCCGGGCCCGCGTCGCGCCCCGTCGCGCCGTGTGGCGAACGCGGCCAGGGCGAGGAGGAGTGCCAGGGACGCGGCGAGGGCGGGCCAGTACACGTAG
This sequence comes from Streptomyces sp. NPDC102406, assembly GCF_044765725.1. Classification (NCBI taxonomy): domain Bacteria; kingdom Bacillati; phylum Actinomycetota; class Actinomycetes; order Kitasatosporales; family Streptomycetaceae; genus Streptomyces; species Streptomyces sp. NPDC102406. Next base: position 64,806 of record NZ_JBIWKP010000016.1, read on the forward strand.
CGGTAGTTGGACTCGGGAGCGGTGGGCAGGTAGGCGAGGATGTACAGGGCGCCGCTGGCCGCGAGCAGTCGGATCTCCCGGGCGTAGGGGCCCGACCAGCGGCGGCGCAGCGCGAACACCAGGCAGAAAGCCAGCCAGAACCATCCCTGGAAGAGGAAGGGGACGTCGCGCACGAACCCGGTCACATAGTTCTGGAGCACGGATTTGAGTTCCTCGTCGACCGGCGCGCTCGCTACCGGGGGGATGTCCCGGGCGGCGTTGGTCGTGCCGTTCTGGAAGGCCTGGTTGCTCTGGAAAAGCAGTTTGGAGAAGACCCGCAGCCGGTATTTCGCGTAGCCCGTCCCATGGGCGGGCATCTCGTGGGCCCACATCCGGACGAGTACGGAGGCTTGACTGCCGAGTTCCGTGGCGCCGAGCGATGGTTCGCGCGGGTAGCAGCGGAAGTAGGCGTCGCTGGTGACGCGCCGGTTACGGCATGTCTCGGCGGCGGTGACCAACCGGTCCTGGAAGTTCCGGCTCGCGCCGGCCTGTCGGGCGGCGGCGCGCACCTGGTCCGGGGTGAGGACATGGACGAGGTCGTCCAGCGGGATCTGCGCGTACTGGCGGGTGGCCACGGGCGCGGTACCGGCGGACACCACGACACTCCCGACAACGGTGACCGCGACGAACAGGCCCGTGGCGGCGAGCCGACGACGACGGTTGCCCGGCGCGGGCCACATCGCGAGCACCAGAAGTACGAGGACGGGGGCGACGGCGAGAATGCCGTTCTTGCGGACGAGCACGGCGTAGGCGAGAAACACCACGCCCAGGGTGAGCAACGCCCAGCGGGCGCCGCCGCGCGAGTCTTTCGGCAACTCGCGCGCGGCGAGCGCGACGGCGCAGGCCGCGAGCAGCGCGTACGCCATGTGGACGTCCTTCCACACCACGCCCGTCAGGTTCACGATGTGCGGTGCGAGACCGAGGGCGAGGACGGTGAGGGAGAGACCCCGGCTGCCGGTTCTGCGCCATACCGTCACCGCGAGCACCCAGAGCGATCCCCACAGGATGGCCACCTGTAGCGCGGCCATCGCGGACATGGCGCCGGTGAGGTGGATCAGCGCCCGCCACAGCAACACCATCACGGGCGGATGCCAGTCGGTCACCGGCCTTTCCCGCAGCGCCTGCTGGAGCTGGTCGGCACTGTCCGGGCTGAGGTACCCCGGGTGGAAGACGGCGCCCACGGCATAGCCGCAGCACACGGCGACGGCTGCCAGCCACCACGGCCAGCGCTGACGGCGGGTGCTCGGTGCGACCGGATGCTGTCCAGGTCCCGGCAGTGGGGTGGCTCCCTCCCGTCCCGGTCCCGCGAACACACGTGTGCGGTACACGGCGAACCGCAGCACCGTCGCCGCCGCCCAGCCGATGAGGCGGGCCGCGTTGTCGCTCCACGGTGAGTGCAGGCCGAGCAATGCGTGCGAGACGTAGACCGGGGCGGCGGTGATGGCGAGCCCGGCCAGGTTGACGCCGAGGAACCAGGTCACCTCGCGTCGGGCCACGCTCCGCTTGTCGTCCCGGTAGGTCCAGTGCCGGTTCCCCAGCCAACCGACCGCCATCGCGAGCCCTGTGGCCAGGGCGGACGCGGCGACGGGCGCGCGGGAGAACGGCGCTGTCGAGATGAGGACGTTGAACGCGGCGAACTCCACCACGAAGGCGACCGCGCCGACCACACCGAAGGCCGCGACCTCCCGCCAGATGTTCCGCACCCACTCAGGGACCCGCAGGACCCGCGTTGCCTGCTCCAGCACTCTATGAACCTAAGCGAAGTCGAAGAAAAGGGGTGAATCGGACATAATCATCAATGGTGAATCGTACGCGAAGGGAACCCCGCCCATGAGCCCGACGGTCGCATGTGTCGTGCCCTGCCACAACGAGGAGACGGCGATCGGGAAGGTCGTCCGCGACCTGCGCGCAGCCCTGCCCGAGGCAGTCATCTACGTGTACGACAACGCCTCCACGGACGGCACCGTCACCGAAGCGCTCAAGGCCGGAGCGATCGTGCGCCACGAACCGCGCAAGGGCAAAGGCAACGTCATACGCCGCGCCTTCGCGGACGTCGAGGCCGACGCGCTCCTGATCATCGACGGCGACGACACCTACGACGCCTCGCGCGCCCGGGAAATGGTCGACCTGCTCTTCTCAGGCCCCTACGACCAGGTGGTCGGCGCCCGGCGTCAAACGGTGGACACCGCCTACCGGGCAGGTCACGCGGTCGGCAACAAGGTACTCACCGGAGCCGTGCAGACGCTGTTCGGCAACGACGTCAGCGACATGCTCAGCGGCTACCGCGTCTTCTCCCGCCGCTACATCAAGTCCTTCCCGGCCCTGTCGCGGGAGTTCGAGACCGAGACCGAGATGACCGTCCACGCGCTCAGCCTGCGCCTGCCCACCGCCGAGATCGAGGTCGGGTTCAAGGACCGCCCGACCGGCAGCGCCAGCAAACTGCGCACCTACCGCGACGGCTGGCGCATCCTCAAACTGATCCTGGGACTCGCGCGCCGTCAGCGCCCCGCCCTGTTCCACTCCGTCATCGCCGGCCTGCTCGCCGCCGTCTCCCTCGCCCTCGGCCTCCCGGTGGTCGTAGAGTTCGCCCGCACCGGAGTCGTACCGCGCGTCCCGACCGCGGTGCTGGCCGCCTCCATCATGATCATCGCGGTTCTCGTGCTGCTCGTCGGGTACATCCTGGAATCCTTCATGTACATGCGGCAGGAACAGACCCGCCTCGTCCACCTCCAGTACCCGGCGCCGTCCCGCAGCGCGGATTACGTGCCCACGGCACTGCTCCAGAACACCGCAGCCAGGGCCGGGCGCCCGGGAGCGGCCGCCTGAAGAAGCCGACCGGACGGCGGGGCCGTTGTGCGGCGGACCGCTCATATCGGTGACCTGGTCGAGGGGCTGGCAGTGCCGCGTCCGGCACCGCGCGGGTCACCACCGCCGGGCAACGGAACCGCCGGTGTATCGCGCACGCCGCCATGATCCGTACGGGCGTTGCGGCGCCCGATCCCGCACCGCTCCCCAGCACTCCGCCCCTCGGTCAAGCCTCGGTCAGGCGGGCTGCCACAGTTCGACGCGGTTGCCCTCGGGATCGGTGACCCAGCCGAACCGGCCGACACCTTCCATGTCCTGGATCTCCTCGGACACGTCCGCTCCCTTGGCACGTAGCTGCGCGAGCATCGCATCCAGGTCGCGCACCCGGAAGTTGAGCATGGTCTGCTGAGAGCGGGACCCGAAGTAGTCGGTCTCGGACTCGAACGTCGCGAACACCGTCGGCCCGGCCGGCTGACGCCACAAGCCGTGCTCGTCGGATTCCAGGCCCAGGCAGTCGCGGTACCACGCGTTCAAGGTCTTCGGGTCGGCAGCCCGCACGAAGTAGCCACCGATTCCGAGTACATGTTCCATGCCGCCATCCTGCCAGGACGGCGGTCGGGCGGACCCAGCAATCCACCAATCACCCGCTTCCATCCGGATCGATCGCGGGGCGCCTCGTAACGGTTCCAACTGGTCTAACCGTTCTCGCGGTTCTGGAGTGCTCCGGTGCTCCGGTGAGGTGGTCGTGGGCGACATGGGCGTGGAGGCGGACGCCGGTGAGGAGCGCCACCGGCGCCGCGGCGGAATGTGGGCAGGGCGGCCTCGACCCATGCGGCGCGATGGTGGACCGCCTGGAGGTAGTCGACCGCGGCGGTGCAGTTGTAGGCGGCGGCGGTGTGCTCGCCCATGGTGGTCGTGCTCCGTTCCTGGCACGCTCCTCGCCGCAGACCTCATCGTAGGAACGCCGCACCTGGTCCGCTCGCTGGGAGACAGCGGTCGTGTGCGGCTCGCGGGGCAGTCCGGATTGGTCGGCACAGCCGGCAGGGCACGAGGATCCCGGCGGCGTACCGGCCGGGATCGGTGTGTCAGAGGACGGCGAGGCGGTCCACCAGCAGTTGCACCCTCCGCTCGGTGTCCTGCGGAGGGAGCCGTCCCGACCGTGTGAGGGTCGCGAGGCCGTGCAGGGCCGCCCAGAACGTCTCGGTGAACAGTCCGGGGGAGACGCCGTCCCCGGCAACCTCGCCGAGGCTCTCCAGCAGGGCGGCGAACGCGTCCTTGAGCGGTTCCGGGGTGTCCTCCCGCGCGTACGCGAGTCCGCCGTCGAGCTGGAAGAGGGCGTCGTAGACCGCGGGGTTGCGCTCGGCGAAGTCCAGGTAGCAGCGGGCGAGGGCGGCTACCCGCTCGCGCGGGCCGTCCGCGGCGGCGGTCGCGGCGCGCAGCGTCACGGCCAGTTCGGAGGCGCCTTGGAGGGCGACGGCGCCGATGATCTCCCGTTTGCCGCGGAAGTGGCTGTAGAGGACGGGCTGGCTGTACTCGATGCTCTCGGCGAGCCGGCGCGTGGTGACCGCGTCCCATCCCTGCTGTTCGGCGAGTTCCCGGGCCGTCTTCACGATGAGGCGCTCGCGGGCCGCCCGCTCACGCTCCTTGCGTTCCTTTACCGACATGCTTCGACCCTAGCACTGCTAGACAAGGGAGCGGCAGTAGGTCTAGCGTCGCGCTAACGCCTAGCGGCACTAGATTTCTGGAGGGGTTCGTCATGCTCGACACACTTGAGGTCGTCACCACGGTGGTCGTCGGTCTGATGGTGGGGGTGGAGTTCTCCGTCGCCTTCGTCATGAACCGGATCTTCGACGCCCTCCCCGGCGACGCCGGCCAGCTCGGCCGCGCGCACGGGGGCCGCATGCTCGGCGCCGTCATGCCGTTCTGGTACATCGGCTCGGTCGTACTCGCCGCGGGCTGGGCCATCGCCGGATGGGACGACTCCGGCGCCGGGCTCGTCGTCACCGCCGCCGGACTGCTGATCCTGAGCGTGATCATGTCGGTGCTCCTGCTCGTCCCCATCAACAACCGGAACAAGACATGGACCCCGGAGAACCGGCCCGCCGACTGGAAGGAGCAGTTGAACCGCTGGGAGCGCTATCACTACGTACGTGTCGCCGTACTCATCGCCGCCTTCACCCTGCTGGTCGCCGCCCTCGCCTGACCTCGCGGGCGGGCACTGTGCAGCGGCACCGTCCTGGCCGCCGTTCTTCGTCCCCTCACCCTCCGACGCGTCACGGTGACAGCCCTGTGACAGAAACCAGGGCAACGACTGCCCGGGGGTGGGGGTCATAGGGAGTGAACATCGACCTACATGGGGGATCACCACGATGAACACACACCTGCGCAAGGGAACGATGGCGCTGGCCGCGATCGCGGCCGTGGCGGGCGCCGCCGCCGCGACGACTCCGGCGGCAGCCGCCGCCGAACCGCGGTTCCTCGCGGCGTCCGAACTGCCGCCCCACCCGCAGTCCGCGTGGGTGGCGGGCCCCATCACCGCCGGGCAGCCGGACCCGCTGCCGATGTGCGTGGGCGACGCCCTGCCGTCGACGTCCGTGCACCGCGCCTTCCGCACCGACTACGACACGCAGGCGCTCCAGGTGACCGTGGTCGAGCGCAGCGTGCAGCGCGCCAAGGATTTCGCGGCACTGCTGCGGAAGCACATGTCCGACTGCCCGCACGACCTGGTCACCCAGGACCCCGACGTGACCGCTACCGAGAGGTTCTACGGCAAGCTCAACGTCGGTGACGGTGCCGATGTCTACGGGATCAACACCACGACCACCTGGGGCGCCACCGACATCAACCTGTTCTCCGTCGGGCGCAAGGGCACCGTCGTCACCGTCGTGAAGTGGGGCGAGATGGGCGACTTCACGAACGCGCCGGTCGCCGACTTCAAGAAGACCACTGCCACAGCGGTGAACAAGCTGAGCTGACGGCCGACGGTAGGCGGTGGATGGGGCGGGGAAGACGTATGAGGGGCCGAGGGCAGTTCCGGTCCAGGCGGGAAGATCTCGTCCTCCACGCCATCCTCCGCGGCGTGCGGCTCAAGCTCTGAGAGCCTCCAACGATCAGATCAAGACCGACCCGCCCCGCGCAGACGTCACGTCGCTGCGCGGGGCGGGGGCGTGTCCGAGGGCGCGCGGTAGCGCGCCCAGCTCCGTAGAAGCCGGGTCGCGGACCGTGCGGGATGCCTTTGACGGCGTTTCCGATACGTCGCCCGATCGGGGTCCCTTGTGGGTGCGGGCGGCTGATCCGGAGCCTTGTCGCGGCCAAGCGCCAGCCCGTCGATGATGCGGGCCATGGGGTTACGGGCCGCCGGTGCACAGCGCCTCACCTCTGGTCGATGAGCGCATGGTGGAACCGGTAATACCTGGTGCCCGTAGCTTCGGCGCGAGGGTGGGGAAGCGGCGGTACGGCGCGGTCGGCCGCAGGCTCCGAGGGAGGTCAACCGCCCGGGAAGAGGTCCAGCAGCGCGCGTACCGGGAGCCCGGCGCCCGCGGGATGGCGCAAGGGTCTGTCCAGGTCGAGCGTGTACTGGTTGCGCCGCCCCACCCGGTGGCGGCGCAGATAGCCGGCCTGCTCCAGATCGGCCACGATCGCCTGGACCGTGCGCTCGGTGATCTGGCAGAAGGCGGCTATCTGGCGCAGTTGCGCGGTCGGATCATGGGCGATGGCCAGCAGAACCCGTGCGTGATTCGTCAGAAACGTCCATCCTCGGCCCTCGCTGACCATGATCTCAACTCCTCTGCGCCCGTACATACCCCACCGAGGACCCCCGTAAGTCGTTACCGGAAAGACTCCTCGCCTATCGTCGCGCACGGACGGGGACGCGCGGACCAAGAGCGGCGGAGCATCGAGCCGGACACGCCACGGCCCCGGGGAGCGGCTCGCCGTCCCCACGGCCGGGCTGTCGTTCCGAGCCGGGCGGGTCCGGCGTTACGTCATGGCCACAGGCGGCGGATTATGCGGGGCCTCGGCCGCCAGGGAGTTCACAACGGCCTTGTCGACCGTGCTGGTGTCCTGGTGGCCGGTGAGGGGAAGGTGCGCGGTGACCTGTTTCCCCCCGGCCTTCGGTGTGACGCCGACGTGGTCGCTGACGGCGTACACCAGACGCAACCCGTGGCCGCCCGCACGGCGCGGATCGTGGCTCTGCATCACCGGCTCGCCGGGGGAGGTGTCCCACACGGTGATGGCCAGCCGCCCCGCCGACAGGTGCAGGATCAGCCCGCACGGGCCGGGGGCGTGCCGGATGGCGTTCGTGATGAGCTCGCTGACGACGAGCTCCGCGTCCAACGCCGACTGGGCTGCGGCAGGAGCACAGTCGACCTGCGGGGCGCGGGTGAGGAAGGCGCGTAGTACACGGCGCGCGTCGGCGGCGCTGGCCGTGCCGCTGTCCCACGCCACGCTGGAGTGCAGCGTGGCGTGCTCACCTGTGCCCCGCTCATCTGCCGCCTGCTTCCTAAGCGGGATGATCATGTAGGGCTCTTTCGTTGTGCTGGCCACCTCAGGGCGGCTGTCCGCCTGCGGATACCCCGGCGCCGCCCACACACACCCGGGGCGGGACCCCGGCTTTCGACCGCCCGGCCCGCCGGACGGAGGCTGCTGCGCCACACCGCGCGATCGAGGCCGGACGAAGGTGCATTCTGCCAGGCGTCCGAGAGCCGGCCACATCAGCGTCGCCTAGGAGTCCAGCCGCCGTGCCGCGCCTCCCGCCGGCAGTCGCGTACGCCCGGGAGAGGTCGCGGTCGGCGCCGACAGGGTGGCGAAGAGCGTCGAGTCGGGCGGGACGAGGACAGCCGAAAAGATGGCCAGGACCCGGAGCGGACCTCCGGCGCAACGCGAGCGTCCGACGCCGCGGGGACGTCGGACGCTAGCCGGGGTGCGCCCACGCGTGGGAACACGTGGCGCCGCTCCGGGAGGGCCCCGCGACTCAACCGGCGGAGCCCCCAGTTCGCCGCCGCGGTGCCGCGAGCGTACGGCGCAGCCAGTTGAGCCGGGCGGTACGCGCGTCGCGGGACAGCCGGGCGGTGGGGACGAAGAAGTCGAAGCCGTGGAAACCGCCCGGGAACACGTGGAGTTCGGCGTCGCCGCAGGCCCTCCAGATCCGGTCGGCGAACGTGACCACCTCGTCGCGCAGCATCTCGACGGCGCCCACCTCCAGATAGGTCGGCGGCAGCCCGGAGACGTCCTCGGCCCTGGCAGGGGCGGCGTAGGAGGGGATGTCGGGCGCCCCGGCGCGTCCACCGAGCACGTGGTTCCAGGCGGCGGCGTTCGTCGCCGGGTTCCAGCCGCCGAGGTGGGCGAGCTGCGCCGCCGACGGGGTGTCGTTGCGGTCGTCGAGCATCGGGCAGACCAGCATCTGCCCCACGGGTCGCAGGTCGAGGTGATCGCGCAGGAACAGCGACAGACCCCCGGCGAGGGCTCCACCACCGCTCAGCCCGAGGAGGACGATCCGCTCAGGATCGATGGCGAGATCCATCGCGTGCGTCGCCGCCCACGTCAGCCCGGTCAGGCAGTCCTCCAACGCGGCCGGATGGGGGTGCTCCGGAGCGAGCCGGTACTCGACGGAGATCACAGCGGCGCGCACTTCCTGGGCCAACTCAAGGACGTAGTCGAGGTTCTGCCGCGCGTGGCCCATCACCATCCCGCCGCCGTGCAGGTAGAACAGCACGGGCAGGCGGCCTACGGCCCCGGCGGGCCGACACACCAGGAGTGGCACGTCGGCCGTGCTCCGTGCGGTGGAGGCCGTGTACTCGTCGATGCTGAAGGCGCCGTTCGCGCGCAGGTCGTCAAGGGGTGAGGACGGCGCGGCGGCGGCGCGCTGCTTCTTGATGAACTCATGGGTCAGGTCGATACGCAGTGCGTCGAGGTCGACTGTCGAGGCGAGTTCGGCGTCGATGGGCGGCGTTGCGGCGGGCATGGGCGTTTCCTGGGTTCTGCTCGGACGGACCGGGAGCGCCGATCATGTGCCGTGCGAACACGCCGCACGAAGCCCTCTTGCCAGCTTGGCAAGAGGGCTGTGGGAGCCGGATGCCCCAAGGATCAGAGGCTTCGGGTGAAGCGTGGTCCGCGTCGGTGGACGGGCGGCGTCAGCGCGGGATGCCGGGCATGCCGTAGGCGTCGGCGATCAATTGGTGGAGCGCAGGCGGGCCTGTACGGAGTGGCCGACGCTGCCGATCATGAGCTCGTCGGCGCCGGAGTCCCGCTGCACCTGGTCGAGGTCGGCGCTGACCTGCTCGGGGGTGCCGTGCGGGACGTGACTCGGCCAGCTTTCGACGGTGTGGCGTTCCTCGGCCTCGTAGGGGTGGGTGTCCACTTCCTCAGGGGACGGCATCCGGTACGACCTGCACTGGAACATGCGGAGCATGGCGTGCGCGAGAGTGGCGGCCTGGCGGCGGGCCTCCACCGCGTCGTCCGATGCCGCGACGGTGAAGCTGACCAGCGCGTACGGCTCGGCCAGCGTTTCGGACGGCGTGAACCGCTCGCGGTACAGGCGCAGGGCGGCCACCACCTCGCGCGGGTTGAAGTGCGCGGTGAAGGCGAACGGCAGGCCGAGCAAAGCGGCGAGCTGCGCCGAGTGGCCGGACGAGCCGAGCAGCCACACCGGCAGGCGGCCGGGGGTCGAAGTCAGGCCGTTGAGCCGGTCCTGAGCGGGCCCGGGAACGGCGTGGACGCGGTCGGCGTAGGGATAGGGATGGTCGACGGGGAAGTCGTCGCCGAGGAAGTGCGGCAGCTCGGCGACCTGCTGAGGGAAGTCCTCGGTGTCGCTCGCGCCGCGGCGCAGGGCGGCGGCGGTGCCGGGGTCGGTTCCGGGGGCGCGGCCCAGACCCAGGTCGATGCGGCCGGGGGTGAGGGTGTCCAGCATGCCGAACTGTTCGGCGACGGCGAGCGGCGGGTGATTCGGCAGCATGATGGGCCCGCGCCGAGCCGCAGCCTGCTGGCCTCCGCGGTCAGCCGCGACAGCAGGACGGGCGGGCTGGAGGTGGAGGCGCCGGGCATGGCGTGGTGCTCGTTCACCCAGTAGCGGGTGAAGCCGGGCCGTTCGGCGAACCGGGCGAGTTGGATGCTGCCGGTCAGCGCCTCCGTGGCGCTCTGTCCGGTGCCGGTCATGGCGGAGTCGAGCACGGACAGGGCGGCGGGAGCCGAGCCGAGGCGGGTGCCGCGGATCGGGGCGGTCATGGTGGTGCGGTCCTTCGATGCCGGGGTCGCCGCGTCGCGAGGCGGCGGGGAGGCGGGAGGCGCCGGGCGACAGTCGCGGCAGGTCCCTCTCGGTCGGTGCCCGGCAGTGTCCGGCGTACGTGTCGTGCGTGGGCGGGGTCAGCCGCGGACGCCGAAGTCGAGGCGGTCGGAGAGCCCGGCGGCGGCGAAGGCGGCGGCGAGCTCGTCGCCGCCCTCGGTGAAGTGGGCCCAACTGTCGTAGTGGACGGGTACGACCCGGCCTGCCCGGAGGATCTTCGTGGCCTCGGCGGCCTGAGCGCTGTCCAGGACGAGCACCTCGCCGTCGAAGATCTCGGTGAAGCGGGGCGCTCCGGCGAAGAGGAGGGCCGTGTCGACCGGGGCGAAGCGCGCGGCGATGTCCTTGACCGCGTCCAGAGAGGCGTTGTCGCCGCTGACGTAGACGGTGGGCAGGTCCTGGCCGGTCAGGACGAAGCCGACGACCTGGCCGGTGATCGGCTCGACCTCCTCGCGCGGGCCGGGGCCGTGGAGGGCGGGCACGCCGGTCACGGTGACCGCGCCGGGCCCGCCGTCGCGGCGCTCGAGCTCGACCGACTGCCAGTCGGCGAGGCCGGTGGCCGCCTTCCCGAGACGCTCCTCACCCCCCGGGGTGGTGAGGGTCAGCGGGATGTCGGCGAGCAGGGCCCGGCCGGAGGTGTCGAGGTTGTCGGCGTGCTCGTCGTGCGAGAGCAGGACCACGTCGACGCGGCCGAGGTCGGCCGGGCTGCCGGCCGGTGCCGCCGTCTTGGTCAGCACCTTGCCGGGCGCCGGGTGGTCGCCGGGGCCGTCGAAGGTCGGGTCGGTGAGAAAGCGCAGGCCACCGTAGTCGAAGAGGGCGGTCGGGCCGCCGAAGACGCGGACGGGGAACGGGTCGGTGCGCAGGATCGGGGAAGACATGAAAGAAGTTCCTCACGGATAGGCGACTTGTTAACCGTGAGTTGGACTGTACGCGTGCCTCACGGATGGAGGCAAGCCGTACCATGAGAAGCATGGAAGAGTTCGTGAGCGAAGAAGTCGCCCCGCCGTCGGCGCCGGGTGAGGCGGAGCACCCCGCCCTGGCCCTGGCCAACAGCGCCGTCGCACTGCCGGGCGGACACACGGCCGACCTCCTCGGCAGCCCGGCCAAGGCCGAACAGTGGCTGGCCCGGCGCGGTCTCGCTCCGGACGGTGCCGGTCTGGCGGAGGTGTGCGCGACGCAACTGCGCTCACTGCGCGAGCAGATCAGGTCGCTCCTGGCCTCCCGAGTCGCCGAGCAGCCCGCCCTCCCCGCCGCCATCACCGCGATCAACGAGGCGATGACCCGGGTCCCGACGGCGTCCCTGCTGCTGTGGGACGAGAAGAACGGGCCTTACCGCGCCACACCCCACCCCACGACCGCGATCGTCGAGCACGCCCTCGCGGCCATCGCCACCGACGCCGCCGATCTGCTCACCTCACCCGACGCCGCCCGCCTGACCGCCTGCGCCTCCCCGCCCTGCAACCGCTTCCTCCTCAAGCACGGCCGCCGCCAGTGGTGCTCCACGCGGTGCGGCGACCGGGCCAGAGCCGCCCGCGCCTACGCCCGCCGCACCGCGACCGGGTGAGCGTCGGGCGAGGGGCGGAACACCGGCCGCGCTCGGCGCCGTCGGGATGATGTCGCCCAGTCCGGACACCACCCCGCATACGTACGCTTCTCGCAGCCGGTGTCCTTCTTCGCTACCGCTGGAGCGTGAAGGTGTCGACGTCGAAGAGGGAACCCGCGCCTCCACCGAAGGTCAGGAACGTCGGCCCGCTCGGTGTGCCGGTCAGGGCGGTCGACACCGTGGTGAAGGTCTCCCAGCCCCCGGTGTTCGGCACGGTCACCGTCCCCACGACCGGGCCGGTCGGGGAGCCCGAGCGGATCTGGAGCGTGCCGCCCGCCCCGGCCGAGGAGACCCGCGCGGTGAAGGTGCGGGCCCCGGTGAGCGACGCCTGCCCGTAGCCCGCCCAGTCGCCGTTCTCGATGTAACCGAGGGTCCGGCCGCCGCTCGCGGGGGAGTGGTCGGCGGCCTGGACGCCCTGGGACGACGTGAAGGCCTCCCCTTCGTAGGTCGTGGAAGGGGTGGTGCCGCCGAGTTCCTTGATGCGGATGTTGCGGAAGGAGATGTCGTCCCCGGCCACGTGGTTCTGGATTCCGATGTGGCCCTGCTGGAGGGAGCGTACGGGGTCCGTGTTGGTGAAGTCGTTGATCTTCACGCCGTTGAGGAAGACCTGGAGGCGCTCTCCCTCCACCCGTATCTCGTACGTGTTCCAACTGCCCGGCGGGTTCAGCGCGTTGTCGCGGGCAGCGAGATCCGCGGACTTGAATCCGTACACGGAGCCGGTGGTGCGGTCCGCTGAGTCGCTGGCGTCGATCTGGACCTCGTACCCTTGCTGGATCGCCGAGTTGGGGTCGCCGGAAGCGGGGAAGCCCACGAAGACACCGGAGTTGTCGTCCCCCGGCATCCGCCAGTCCAGCTTGAGCGAGTACGACGCGTACTGCCTGGCCTGGTACCAGTACAACCCCATCCCGCCCTGGGCGTTGAGGGTCGCGTCGTCGGAGGTGAAGCCGCCGGGTCCGGCCTGCGACCAGCCCGCGGTGGAGCCGTCGTACAAGGGGGTGTAACCGGTCTCGGCACGGCAGTCGGCCTTCGCGAAACCGGCCGCGTACCGGATCCCGCCGAGCAGGAGCGCGCGGAACGCGGGGTCGGTGTACGACTCCTGGGTGTGGCCGAGGCCGGTGTAGAAGGAGCGGCCCGCGCCCTGCGGATGACACCAGGTGATCGGATGGTCGCCCGCCATCTCGCCACCGCTGTAGCTGCTCTCGTCCAGGCTCTGGAGGACGTGGGCGGTGGAGCGCGGATCGGTGCGGTAGTTGTACCACTCGTCGGTACGGCTCCAGGTGCGGCCCAGATGCGAGGTGGCGGCGTGGGCGCGGTCCTCGGTCCGCACGGTGGCCTGCTGGATCGCCGGATGACTCTTGAACCAGGCGCCGACGAGCTGCTGGTAGTAGGGCCAGTCGTACTCGGTGTCGGCCGCCGCGTGGATGCCGAGGAAACCGCCGCCGCCGTCCACGTAGCCCTGGAGGGCCGTCTGCTGGGACGGGTCGAGGACGTCGCCGGTGGTGGAGAGGAAGACGACGGCCTTGAAGCCCGCGAGATTCGCCGGGGTGAAGGCGCCCGCGTCCTCCGTGGCGGTGACGGTGAAACTGTTCGCGGCTCCCAGGTCACGGAGGGCCTGGGTCGCGGCCGGGATGGAGTCGTGGCGGAAGCCGGCGGTTTTGCTGAAGACGAGCACCCGGTAGGCCGGATCGGCGGCGGCCCGGGCCCGGGGGACCGGGCTCAGCAGCGACCCGGCGACGCCCAGGGCCAGGGCGACGACAGCCGCGGCGTACCGCGGGCGTGTGCGTAACCGTTGGAACATCCTTGCCTCCTTCCTTGCGGTCACTTGGTGAGGGTGAGCGTGTCGATGTCGAACAGCGATCCGGCCCCGCCGGTGAAGGTCAGGAACAGCGCCCCTGACGAGGCCGTCCCGGTCAGCGGGGTGGAGACGGTGGTGAACGTCTCCCAGCCCCCGGTTCCGGACACCGCGACCGAACCCAGGACCGGGCCGGTGGCGGAACCGGAGCGGACGGTGATCGTGCCGCCGGCCCCGGCCGAGGAGACCTTGGCGGAGAAGGTCTTCGTGCCGGTGGTGGGCACCGAGGCGTACCCGGCCCAGTCGCCGTTCTCGATGTAGCCGAGCGTCTTGCCCCCGCTCGCGGGAGCGTGATCGGCGATCTGCACTCCGAGGGAGGAGGTGTACGACTCTCCTTCGACGGTCTGCCCCGTGTTCGGTGTGGTGAAGGTGAACGCGTCGAGGTCGAAGAGGTTGCCCTGGCCCGTCGGCCCCTTGAAGACGAGGAACAGTTCGGTGGTGCCCGCCGGTGCTCCGGTGAGGTTCGCGCTGACGTCCGCGAAGGTCTCCCAGCCGCCGGTCGGTGTGACGGTCGCCGTGCCGAGCAGGGTGCCCGTCGCCGATCCGGCGCGCACTTCGAGGGTGCCCCCCGCACCACCGGACGAGACCCGCGCGGTGATCTTGGTGGCGTTGCCGAGCACGTACGGCTTGAAGGAGATCCAGTCCCCGTTGTCGGTGAAGCCGACGGTGTTGCCGCCCTCCGCCGGGCCGTGCGCCGCGATCTGGACGCCGGACTGGGCGGAGAAGTGCTCGCCCTGGCGGTGGCGTGGCTGGAGGACGCGGGTGCTGTGCGTGGTCAGGCCCGCCCCGTCGGTGTACTCGGCGTCGAAGACCCCGTAGATGTTGGCCGCGCTGTCGTGTTCGCCGTCGGCCGGTACGGCGATGCCGCCGGTGCAGCCGGTGCTCTGCGTGATCTGGTGGCGGTGCTGGTCGTGGCCGAGGAGATAGGTGACCTTGACCTTGGAGCAGTCGACGGTCCCGTCCTCGGGATCACTCGCGGTGACCCGGAAGGGAACGGTGTCCCCGAAGGAGAACAGCGCACCGTCCACAGGGGTTTGGAGAGTGACGGTCGGCGCGGTGTTGCCGGACGTCACCACCAGGCTCGCCGTCCCGGTGAGCCCTTCCGGGTCCTTGACGGTGAGGGTCGGGTGGAAGGTGCCCTTTGTGGTGTACGTATGGCTCGGGTCGGCGGCGGTGGAGGTGGTGCCGTCACCGAAGTTCCAGGAGTACGACAGCGCCTTGCCCTCCGGGTCGGAGCTGCCCGCCGAGGAGAACGCGACCGTCAGCGGGACGGCGCCGGACACCTTGTCGGCCGCGGCCTTGGCCACCGGGTTGCGGTTGCTGCCGGCGAGGTACTCGACGCGGTACAGCGCCTGGTTGTTGGCGCCGGTGCCGTAGTCCAGGACGTAGAGCGCGCCGTCCGGTCCGAAGGCCTGGTCCATCACCTGGGTACCGGTCCAGGGAAAGTCCTCGATCACGCCCGGCGAACCGTCGGCCTTGACCTCGATGGCCTTGATCCACTTGCGGCCGTACTCGCCCGCGAAGAAGCGGCCGTCGAGCGACTGCGGAAACTTGACCGCGGAGTTGAGAGTCGCGTCGTAGCGGTAGACGGGCCCGCCCATGGGCGACTCGGAGCCGCTGCCGAACTCGGGCGGTGACCCCGCGTCACCGGCGTACCGGATCCAGGCGGGTCTGGCGGCGGGCAGCGTGGCCTGGCCGGTGTTGCGGAAGGAGTTGTTGGCCGGTCCGCTCGCGCAGGTGTACTTGCCGGCGGAGGGACCGCTCGGGAAGGCGAACTCGCCGTACGTCTCGGTGGCGGTGTTCGTGCCGGTGCAGTACGGCCAGCCGAAGTTCCCCGGGGCGGTGATCCGGTTGAACTCGACCTGCCCACTGGGGCCCCGGGCGGCGTCGGTGGTACCGGCGTCCGGACCGTAGTCCCCGAGATAGACGATGCCGGTTGCCTTGTCGACGGACATCCGGAAGGGGTTGCGGAAGCCCATGGCGTAGATCTCGGGACGCGTCTTCGCGGTGCCGGGGGCGAAGAGGTTCCCGGCCGGGACGGTGTAACCACCGGCCGCTGTCGGCTTGATGCGCAGGACCTTCCCGCGCAGGTCGTTGGTGTTGCCCGAACTGCGCTGGGCGTCGAACTGCGGGTTGCGGTCGGCGCGTTCGTCGATGGGGGCGTACCCGGCGGAGTCGAACGGGTTTGTGTCGTCGCCGGTGGTCAGGTACAGGTTCCCGGCGGCGTCGAAGTCGATGTCACCGCCGACGTGACAGCACTGCCCCCGGTCGTTGCCCACCTCAAGGAGCACCTTCTCACTCGCCGTGTCGAGCGTGCCGTCGGTCCTCAGGGTGAAACGGGAGAGGTTGAGGTGCCCCTTCCACGCCGTGAAGTCGGCGGCGCTGCCAGTGGTCGGGGCGTCCCCGGCTGGGGTGCTGAGTTTGGGGGAGTAGTACAGGTAGAGGTAGCGGTTCGACGCGAAACCGGGGTCCGCGGCGACGCCTTGGAGGCCCTCTTCGTCATGGGTGTAGACGTCGAGCTTGCCGGCCGTCTTGGTGTTTCCGGCCGCGTCCGTGTACCGGAGCGTGCCGTCGCGGGCCGTATGGACGACCGAACGGTCCGGCAGCACGGCGAGTGACATCGCTTCGCCCAGTTCGGCTGCTCCGACGGCGAGTTGCACTTGCTGATAGTCGGCCGCCGGGATGGCGGCGGCGGGCGCCTGCACGGCAGGCCGTGTCGGGGGCTGGGCATACACGGGCCCGGCCGCGACACCGCCACCCACGAGCAGACCGAGGGTGACCAGCCATCGGAGCAGCGTGCGTCTCGGGCGGAGCTGCGTACGTCTGGGGCGCGTGCGACGTGCTTTTCCGGACATGAGCTTCCTTCCTGACCGTGCGGGGGCGCGCTGGACGCGGGCATGACAGGTACGGGCATGGCGGAGGCGGACATGGCTGGTTCGGGTATGGCGGGTGCGGGCGTCACAGGTGCGGACGTCAGGTGCGGACATGGCACGTGCTGGTGGGTGCGCGCGTGAGGGAGAGCAGCCGCCCGGGGTGATGTCCCGTCACACCTGAGGGCGGTGTCGAACCGTGCGGAGAATCTTGTGCGGAGCGGTCCCTGCGAAGTGCGCATGCTGGCAACGGCGCCCTAGTTTGTCAAGGGCGTACGCAAATTGTGGGGGGTGGCTCCGAGGTGGCCGACGGCAAGGCTGTACGCGTGCGGGCGCGCGTGTGGGTGGAGGCGTGCGCGTACGCGAGGCTTCGGCGGGGAAGGCCCGCAAGGCGGGGGAGGGCTTGCAAGGCGAGGGGAGCGGCTGGCGGCTGAGTGAGGGCGATCTTCGTCGTGATCAGATCTCACCGGTGTCGAGCATGCTCGCGACCCTTCACCTACCCCTTCGCCGGGTCGCTTCCGGGCTGCTTGACGATCCGATCGCCCACGGCAAGCGCCTTCCAGAGTCGGCGGCCGACGCGGACCTTCAGAGTCTCACCGTCGGCGCGGCGCACCTCCACGAAGTGGTACATGTTCGCACCGTCGAGCATGCCCCTGGACTTCCCGGTGACGATCCCTTCCCAGGAGTCGTCCGATCCGGCTTTGCGGGATTTGAACATATTGCGAAGTGTACGCAGTGGTGCGGATGCAGGGCAGTGTGCGGAGGTGCCTTGTACGGCACCGAGGACGGCGGGTTGCCCGACCCGGGGCGGGGGGAAACGGACGCGCTCTTGACACGAGTCGCAGACTTGATCCGTGATCGTTCTCTTCGCCCTGAACGCGGTTCTCGCCGCGGGAGGCGTGTTCTTCGCGATACTCGCCGCCCTCCGTCCTTCGGCGCTCGTCACCGAGGGTGGCGACGGCGTGGGCGTCGTCTTCTACGCACGGATGTACGCGGCCAAAGCCGTGCCGCTCTGCGTGCTGGCCGCCGTCGTTCCATTCCTCGCGACAGGCACCGTACCCGGCTTGTGCTTGCTCGGCGCGGCGCTTTCCCAGGCGGCGGACGCGGTGATCGGGCTTGAGCGGCACGAACGGGGCCAGGTCATCGGCGGAACCGTCGCGACCGTCGTGCATTCCCTGGTCGCCGTCCTGATCTGGTGAGGAGCGTCTCCGGGGCGGTCGTCAATGATCTTGTGCGGTGGTTCGGAAGCTCAGGTCATCGGGCGCGACCTCGGGGACCGGGCTCCACCCGTCCTGTCGCGCTGCTGTCCGGTAGTGCGCTGCCGCCCTTCTCGACCTCGGCGTCAGTCCCCTCGCGGTCCCGGGCGAGATCCATCAGCGTGCAGCCGATGAGCGCAACCCGATTTCCACTGGCGCTCGAGCGCCGGGAGTCAACCTGGGCTCGGCGACCTGGCTACGCAGCAGGCCGTCTGGAGGAGAAGTCGGCGCGGCGTGGGCCCCGCCACGTCAGGGCGACGACCATGTTATTGCCAAGAGAGGGACACCATGCGCGTACGTCATGCACTGATAGGTCTGTCCCTGGGGTGTGTGCTTGCCCTGGGAGGCTCAGCGGCGACGGCCCTGGCGGCCGGTTCTGCCGGGTCGGCAAACGGCTCGGTCGAAGGCGCTGACGCCGCCGCGGAGGAGTGGCACTTCCACAGCGGCTACGGCACGTGGCAAGGGTGCGAAGCTGCGGGGCCTGCTACGGGCCTCCCCTACAAGTGCGTGGCAGCGATGCCCACCCCCACCGGCATTTGGACCAGCCTGTACGTCTGGTACTGAACCTTTCCCGACCTCACGTCTGTGTCGCAAGGCGCAAGGCTCGACCACCGGTCCTCCCCGTCCTGACCCCGGCGATCCACCCCTGGTCACGTAGCGGTCAGGTTCCATGCTCCGGCCGAGCGCACCTGATAGTAGCCACGGCCCGGCCACTGAAACGTATGCTCTCCGGCACGTCCCTCGGCCACCGTCACCCGGTAGGCGAGGCGGTTGTCCAACGCCTCCAACTGGATCGCGTTCTGCCCCGCGTAATGCAGGACGCCCGGGCCCGGTTCTCCTCGGAAGTGCACGATGTCCGATCCGGTCCCGCTGATCTCCTCTCGGAAGCGCGGTACTTCTCGCAGCGGGGCCACGGTCGCCGTCCACGCCGCGTGTGCCTTGGCGGTGAACACGCGGAAGGTGATCGCCTTGCCCCCTTCCGGCAGCGGAATCCGCGCGACGACGGGGGTGCCGTCGCCGGACAACCGGTACAGGCGTGAGGACCGTTCCTTCCTGCGGTTCTCGAAACGTAGGTGCACCGGTGTCCGCGCGCTGGTCGAGAAGACCAGCACGGCGGGCCGGTACGACGGCATCTTCAGTCGGTGGAGCTGCTCGGCGCTGCTGCCGTCTCCGCTGATCTGAAACTGGTAGGCACACGCCAACGCCGTCGGGGCCGGGTTCTTCGTCAGGCGGACCGCGTCCGTCGCGCGG
Organism: Streptomyces sp. NPDC102406; assembly: GCF_044765725.1. Lineage (NCBI taxonomy): Bacteria > Bacillati > Actinomycetota > Actinomycetes > Kitasatosporales > Streptomycetaceae > Streptomyces > Streptomyces sp. NPDC102406. The sequence continues at coordinate 83,758 of NZ_JBIWKP010000016.1, forward strand.
GGGGCATGCCCGGGGATCGCGTCCTCGATCCCGGTGTTCGTTGCCTTCGCGCGTCCGCGCCATGGCCACCATCGGCGAAGTCCCCTGCCCGCCCCTCTACACATGGCCGCAATGATGCCGCACGCCCCTGACGGCGACAGTGGAGCGCGGAGCGGCCGAACAATACGACCTAGTCGCGCTCGCGGCGTCGGGCAAGAAGTGTCGTGCCGGCAATGACGCACCCGATGGCTATGACCTTGGCGGCTCCGTAGTACTGGTACCAGTCGTCGGTGGCACTGGTTCCGCCCCACACCAGCCACAGCAGCAGTGCCAGTCCGACCGCCACAAGGACCACTCCACCTGTCGGCCCGAGCCCGGCCCACCAGGGGGCGTCTTCGTTCGGTGAAACCTCGGTCTTCCGGCCTCGTTCACGGGTTCCCATCGTGTTTCTCCTCCTCCCGACCATGATCTTCTGTGCCAAGACGCTCCTCATCGCACAGGGGTTCCGGAGGCAGCGGTGCTGGTCGGACGGGCAGGCCGGTGCCGCACCCGGCCTGCGCACGTTCGGCGCCAGTCATTCGATGATCTTGGGTGTAAGCCGGTGACCTGGGGGATACCTGCTTGCCATGAGAGTTGTGGCGGTGCTGCGCGATGCTGACCAGTCCTTGACGAGGCGGGCGGCCCACGGCATTCCTCCGGGCGTCGGCAAGGTGCTGTCGGCGGTGGAGGAGGTGGCCGAGAGTTCGAAGCTGTGGCTGGGCGCTGGTGCCGCGATGGCGGCGCTGGGCGGTTGGCGAGGCCGCAGGGCGGCGGTCGCCGGGCTTGCCGCATTGACCGTGGCGCAGTTGCTCTCGAACGGGGTGTGCAAGCAGGTCGCCGACCGCCCCCGGCCGCCGAAGGAGTGGTTCCCCCACGACGAGGCCGATGACCGGCCCGAATCCTCGTCGTTCCCCTCCGGGCACACCGCCGCCGCGGTGGCCTTCACCGCGGCCGTCGCTCCCACCTGGCCGGCCGCCGGTGCGGTATGCGCGGTGCCCGCCGCCATGCTGGCACTTGAACGGGTACAGAGCGGCGCCCACTACCCCAGCGATGTCGCCGCCGGCGCCGCTATCGGCCTGGCTGGAGCATGGATCGTTCGCCACGCTCCACGCGTGATCCTGCGGCGTGAGCTCTGGAAAGGCTGGGGGCCGGACCTCCTGGGCTGATCGTCACCGCGTCACGGCCTGGACGCAGTCAGCGGAGCAGAGAGGTCCGACGGCGCCGAGTGCTCATGGGCGATCTGCGCTGCCCACCTTCAACCGGTAGCCGACCCTTCTGTCTGCGGCAGGACGGCTTCCTGGGTTGCGGCCCAGCTCGCGAGCAGGCGTAGTCCCTCTTCGGAGGGGGAGCCGGGCTCGGCGGTGTAGATCGTGAGGGTGAGCCCGGGGGCGGCGGCCATCTCCAGGCCCTCGAAGGCGAGGGAGAGGTCGCCGACGGCGTGGTGGTGGAAGTGCTTCGTACCGGTGCCGTGGTGGCGGACGTCGTGCGCGCCCCAGCGGGTACGGAACTCGTCGCTACGAGTGCACAGCTCCCCGACCAGATCGTGCAGGTCCTTGTCGTGCGGGTCGCGGCCGGCCTCGGTGCGCAGGATGGCCACGGCGACGTCGGCGAAGGTGTCCCAGTCCGGGTAGAAGCGGCGGGAGGCGGGGTCGAGGAAGTTGAAGCGTGCCAGGTTCCCCTGGTTGCCGGGTGTGGCGTAGACGTCGGCGTAGAAGGCCCGGCAGAGCTGGTTGGCGGCAAGGACGTCCATCCGGCCGTTGCGGACGAACGCCGGTCCGGCGGTGATCGCGTCCAGGGTCCATTGCAGGCTGCGGTGCGGTGTCCACTGCCGGGTGGCGGCCCGGCGGCGGGGACGGGTGAGGACGTCGGAGCCGTCGGCGGCCTGGGCCAGATTCAGCAGGTGGGCACGTTCGGCGTCGTCGAGCCGCAGAGCGCGGGCGAGGGCTTCGAGGACGGACGGTGAGACCCCGGCGAGGTGGCCGCGCTCCAGTTTGGCGTAGTACTCGACGCTCATGTCGGCGAGGGCCGCGACCTCGCTACGGCGCAGGCCGGGCACACGGCGCCGGGACCCGGACGGCAGCCCGGCCTGGTCGGGGGTGATCTTCGCGCGCCGCGAGGTGAGGAACTCGCGGATCTCCTCACGGTTGTCCATGCCTTCGACGGTACGTCCCGCACGCGGGGACAGGGATGTACTGCCAGTACACCCCTTGTCGATAACTCGCTACGCCCGTGAAGAGGGAGTTACCTGGAATGCGAGGGGCTTCTCCTTCCGGTCACGAAGGCGGCGAAGGCGAACCCCCGGCACCGGCTCGGGCGGTCCGCCACCCGTGTCCGGGGGCCGAACCCGCCCCTGTACGCCCCTGTACGCAGCACGCAAAGGAATCCCTCATGCGCGGCGCAGTGATCCATGCTCCCGGCGACATCCGTTTCGAGACCCTGGAGGACCCGAAGATCGAGAACCCGACCGATGCGGTCATCCGCACGGCCGTGACCTGCGTGTGCGGGTCCGACCTGTGGCCGTATCGCGGTGCGGAGCCGACCGAGCACGCCCATCCCATGGGCCACGAGTACGTCGGTTTCGTGGAGGAGGTCGGGTCCGAGGTGACGTCGGTGAAGCCGGGCCAGTTCGTGATCGGCTCGTTCGCGACCTCGGACAACGTCTGCGTGAACTGCCGCAACGGATTCCAGTCGAACTGCCTGAACCGCGAGTTCATGTCCACCTGCCAGGCCGACTACGTGCGGATCCCGAACGCGCAAGGCACCCTCGTGGCCACCGACGGCGTGCCGGACGAGCGGTTCTGGCCGGGGCTGCTCGCCGTCTCGGACGTGATGGGCACCGGCTGGTGGGCCGCGGACGCCGCCGAGGTCAAGCCCGGCTCGACCGCCGTGGTGGTCGGTGACGGCGCGGTCGGCCTGTGCGCGGTGATCGCCGCCAAGGAGATGGGCGCGGAGCGGATCATCGCCATGTCCCGCCACGAGAGCCGACAGAAGCTGGCCCGGGAGTTCGGCGCGACCGACATCGTCACCGAACGCGGCGAGGAGGGCGTGGCCCGGATCAAGGAGATGACCGGCGGCATCGGGGCGGACAGCGTCCTGGAGTGCGTCGGTACCGCCCAGGCCATGCGGCAGGCCCTCCACTCGACCCGTCCCGGCGGCAACGTCGGCTTCGTCGGCGTCCCGCACGAGGTCGCGATCGACGGGCAGGAACTCTTCTTCTCCCACGTCGGCCTGCGCGGCGGCCCGGCCCCCGTACGCCGCTATCTGCCCGACCTCATCGACCGCGTCCTGACCGGCGCCATCGACCCCGGCAAGGTGTTCGACCTCACCCTGCCCCTGGACCAGGTCGCCGAGGGCTACAAGGCGATGGACGAACGCCGCGCCATCAAGGCCCTCCTCACCCCCTGACCCGCCCTGCCGACCCCCGAGGAACAACCGCGCAGATCACTCGCAGCTCGCTCGACACCGTCAAGGGGCCGGCCGACTGGTTCACCGGCGACGTCTACATCGACGCCGTCGCCGCGGCCCCCACCCCATCGAGGGACGAGGAACGAGGAACACCGGCACGGCGCCGCGCCGAACCGGCTGCTGGTCCACCTCGCCATCAACGAGGCCGACGACGACCACGACGTCGTGCACGGCTGACCCCCGTCACCGACGAGGAGTACGCCACCGCCCCGGCGACCGGTTGAACCCGGGCGGGTCGTCGGCTTCGCTCGCCCCATGACACGGCATGGCAGACCACGCCGCTCATCACCGAGTACGCCCAGTACGCCCAGTACTCCAGTAACCGCAGTACCGCAGTACACCTCTACGTTCAAGGACTCACGATGACCACGTTCGCACTGGTCGGCGCAGGCCCCGGTCTGGGCCTGGCCGCCGCCCGCCGCTTCGGGAGGGCGGGCCACAGCGTCGCACTCCTCGCCCGCGACACCGACCGTCTGGACGAGTTGGCGACAGCGCTGCGCAGCGACGGGGTCCAGGCCCGCGGTTACACCGCCGACGTCCTCGACCCCGCTTCACTGACCAGCGCCCTGCGCACGGCGGCCGAGGATCTGGGGACCGTCGAGATCCTCCAGTACAGCCCCGTCCCGCGAGCCGACTTCATGAAGCCGGTCCTCGACACGACCGCCACCGACCTGGACGCTCCACTGGCGTTCTCCGTCAAGGCCCCTCTCACCTGCGTGCACGCGGTTCTGCCCGGCATGCGGGAGCTCGGCCGGGGCACTCTGCTGTTCGTCAACGGCGGCAGCGCCGTGCGCCCGAAGCCCAGCGTGGCCGGCACCTCGATCGCGTTCGCCGGTGAGAGTGCCTACGCGGCGATGCTGCACACCGCGCTCGCCCCGGAGAACATCCACGCCGCGCAGCTCATCGTCCCCGGCGCGATCAGCCCTGACTCCGAACACTCCAGCCCCGAGGCGCTGGCCGAGCGCCTGTACGCCCTGCACACCGACCGCGACGGCTTCCGGCACTACGCCGAACCCATGCCCGACTGACGCAGGACGGCCACCATCGCCCTTCCCTTTCCCCTTCGCCGCGTCGTGTCCGGTGCCACCGCCACAGGCGCTCTGCTGCTGGCACTGGCCGCCTGCTCACCCGACGACTCGCCCCGGCGGACCTCCGCGCCCGCCTCCTCCACGTCGGCATCGGCGTCGGCATCGCCGTCGGAGCAGGTCGAGCCCTCCGCATCCGCCGACCCGTCCGGCTCAGACAGGAGCACCCCGATGGACATTCGCGTCATCCTCGACGGCCAACGCGTCGAGGCCACATTGAACAACAGCCCCGCCGCCCGCGACCTGGCCTCCCTGCTCCCGCTCACGCTGAGACTGGAGGACTTCCACCACACCGAGCGCATCGCCGACCTGCCACGCGAGCTGACCACCGCCGACGCGCCCGAGCCGGTCGCGGCCAAGGCCGGGGACCTCGCCTATTACGCACCCTGGGGCAACCTCGCCCTCTTCTACAAGGACGGCCCCGCCGCCTCCTCCGACCTGCTGATCCTCGGTCACATCGACGCCGACGCCGACCAGTTGTCCGGGGCCGACCGCATCACCGTGGAGGCGGCCCACTGACCTCACCCGATCTCATCCACCACCTCAACTGCGCATTGGCCGCGCCCATGGGGCCGCCTCGTCCACTCGCCCACCTCATCCATGTCTCCTCGTACGGGAAGAAGTTTTCGCATGTCGTCCGCCACCGGGACCGCCGGGGCCACCGCCGGCCGACTGCCCGTCGTCGTCTGGGTGCTCGCCGCCGGCACGTTCCTGATGGGCACCACCGAGTTCGTCATCGCCGGACTGCTGCCCGAGATCGCCGCCGACCTGAACGTGAGCGTGTCGCACGCGGGTCTGCTGATCACCGCGTTCGCCGTCGGCATGATCGTCGGCGGCCCCACGATGGCCATGGCCACCCTGCGGCTGCCCCAGCGCCACACTCTTGTCGGAGCGCTGACCGTCTTCGCGGCGGGGCACGCCGTCGCCGCGTTGAGCACCTCCTTCACCGTCGTGCTGGCGGCCCGGGTGGTGACCGCGCTGGCCACCGGGGCGTTCTGGGCCGTCGGTTTCGTGATCGCCACCGCCGCCGCGGGCCCCGCCGACACCACGCGCGCGGTCGGCGTCATGATGGGCGGACTCACGCTGGCCAACGTCGTCGGCGTGCCGATCGGTTCGTTCGTCGGTCAATACACGGGCTGGCGCGGCCCGTTCTGGGCGCTGGCCGCCCTGGCCCTCTTGGCCGCCGTGTTCGTCGGCCGGTTCATTCCGCGTACCGAGCGGCGGGACGAGGTGTCGGTGCGGGCCGAGGTGCGGGCCCTTGGGCAGGGAAGGTTGTGGCTGGCGCTCGGCTCGGCCGTGCTGATCATGGGCGGAGTCCTCGCGACGTACACCTACGTCACGCCGCTCCTGACCGACCGGGCGGGCATCCCGGCCGGGGCGGTGCCGCTGGTCCTGATCGCCTTCGGCGTCGGCGCGCTGGGCGGCACCGCCATCGGCGGTCGACTCGGTGACCGCCGTCCGATGACCACGACGATCACCGCCGCGACGGCCACCGCTCTCCTCCTGCTGGCCCTGGTCCCGGCCTCGCACAGCCCGGTGCCCGCCGCCGTCCTGGTCTTCGGCATGGCGCTGACCGGGTTCACCGTCAACCCGGTCGTCACGTCCCTCGCCGTCCGCTTCGCCGGTGACGCCCCCACCCTCACCTCGGCACTGACCACCTCCGCGTACAACACCGGCATCGCCGCGGGTTCCCTCCTCGCGGGCCGGGCCATGGACTCCTCGCTCGGGTTGACGGGCCCGGCCCTGGTCGGCGCCGCCTTCGCCGCACTCACCCTGCTGCCGTTGATCGCCCTCGCCCTCAGCGGCACCGCCGACCCTTCGCGGATCGTCGCCCAGCACACCACCGGCGTCGGGGAGCGGCAGCAGGTCGCTGACGCACCGAAGACGACCGCGCGCTGAAACCCCCGTCCGCACCCCCATCGGGAGCAACTGACATGAACCCCACCTACGACTTCACCGGACAGGTCGCCTTCGTCACCGGTGCCAGCTCTGGCATGGGCCTGGCCACCGCCCGCGCCTTCGCCGCCTCGGGGGCCGCCGTCGCCCTCGCCGATATCGACGAGGAGGCCGTGAACGCCGCGGCCGGGCAGCTCGCCGATGACGGCCACCAAGTCCTCGCACTGGTCTGCGACGTCTCGGAAGAGGACCAGGTCGCCAGCGCCGTGGACCGCACCGTGGAGACGTTCGGGCGGCTCGACATGGCCTACAACAACGCCGGGATCATGCCTCCTCCCACCGACGCCGCCGACGAGAGCGCGGAGCAGTTCGACCGCGTCCAGGCCATCAACCTGCGCGGCATCTGGGCGAGCGTGAAGCACGAACTACGCCACATGCGTGCCCAGGGCAGCGGTGCGATCGTCAACTGCTCCTCGCTCGGCGGCCTCGTCGGCAATCCCGGCCGCGCCGCTTATCACGCCACCAAGCACGGCGTCATCGGCCTGACCAAGAGCGCCGCTCTCGAATACGGCTCCCGCGGCGTCCGCATCAACGCCGTCTGCCCCGGCACGATCAGCACCCCGATGGTCGACGCCATGGTCGAAGGCGGAGAACTCGACCGCGGCCAGGCCGAGGCGGGCCAGGCCATCGACCGCCTCGGCGCCGCCGACGAGATCGCCCAGGCCGTCCTGTGGTTGTGCAGCGACGGCGCCGGCTACGTCACCGGCATCGCCCTGCCCGTGGACGGCGGCTACACCGCCCAGTGACCACCCGGCCCGCTCTCCTCTCCTGTGCTGCGGCTGCGCGCGGTCGGAGCTGCGAGCGCGGTTCAACTGCTGCGTCGAAACCCTCCTTGAGTCCCCGAGGGGCCCGACTGTGCGGAGCGGCCATGGCGTAGATCTTCGCAATGACCGCTCGGCACGAGGAGTACCAACGTGCCCATCCGTCTCCGCTGCCGATTGGCCGACAAGCGGGAACGCCGAACAGGACCTGCCGCGTCGGCGGGGGAGCGACGAGAAGCGGTCGCTCACCCCTGAGGGCCCACTGATCCGCTCAGCAGGTGACGACCTTGCCGTAGGAGCCGCGTCCCCAGTTCCACTCCCACTGCTCACCGGGCTGGTAGGTGAGGCACGGCGAGTCGTTGCCCCAGTCGATGACGACCTTCAGGTGCATGGCCTCGCCGCAGTTGTTGGTGACCTTCACGTACTTCCTGTGCTTGATGACATCCCGCTTGACGCAGGCCGGGGCCGTGCCCTGCGTGTAGGCGCTGGGAGCCGCTGACGCCGCGGGGGCCGTCACGAAGCCGGTGCCGAGGAGAGCCGATGCCGCGACGAGGCCGCCGACAAGACACTTGCGGTATTTCATGTGCGATTTCCTTATCAGTGAGCCGGAAGGCCATGAGATGCGTGGTGACGCTCCGCAGACTCTCCGATCTCTTCGCTCCCACGGCCCCCGACATGCTGAAGTGCATCCTTTCGGGGACACCCCGCTGACGTGCCCCGGCATCGGGGCAGGCCGAGATGGGCCCACCCGCGCCCCGTAGCGGGTCGACAACCAGAGCGCGGTGGGCCCTGAGCGGGCGGTTTTCGGTGTCGCGCCGGATCCGTACGAGATGGCCTGCGTAGAGGCGTACGTGTCGGGTACCTGCGGTGGAGTACGACAGCACGCGCTATTTGCGGGAGGTACTCATGGGCAAGCTGGGAGACATGGCGAACAAGGCCAAGGAAATGGCCAAGGGCCACCCCGACCAGGCCGACAAGGGTGTCTCGAGCGCCGAGCGGTTCGTCGATGAGCGTACGGGTGACAAGTACGACGCCCAGACCGACAAGGCGGCCGACGCGGCCCGCCGCTCCTATGGCAGCGACACGTCGGAGCGCTGAACCCCTGTTCCACACGTCCCTTTCTGGCCCCGGCGCGTACGCGCCGGGGCCAGCACCGCGTCCGCGCCCGGGTAGGCCCAGGCAGGTGTACGCCGACGGTAGGCAGCCTGCGAAGCGAGCGTCTGACATGAAGCGGGGCTGGATCCGGGGGCACCACAAGAGCAGCGTGGACGTGTGCGGGGTTCATTCGTCACGCAGGCGCAGTGACTCTCGTTCGGCCTCCTCGTGAGCTGGGCGAGCAACTCCGGACGCGCCGAGGCGCAGGCGCGGCCGTTGACGCGCGGTGTGTCGGGGCGGCCGGGGATGAGGAAGATCAGCCCGACACGTCCGGTCCGCAGCACGTTGTGCATGGTGTCGAGCCGCTTGTCGCCGGTCGCGTCGGGGATCACCGACGTCCGCTCGTCAGCACCAACACGAACCCGGCCGGGCCGCCACGCGGCGTCACCTCGGCCCTGCCCTCGTCGTCCGCACTGCCGATGAACACAAGGGAGGAACAACCGATCAGCGTCCGGGCCTCCTCGGCAGGTGGCCTGTCTCCTCGCGGAGAGAGTTCGGGTTCGGCTGCGGGTAGAGATCGCGCAGTTGGTCCGGATTCGTGAGGGCGTCCGCCCGGAGGGATGCGAAGAGCAGGTCGGCACTTCCCGTGTCGATCGTCGTAGGGACAACCCTGGAAGGCGACCGATGTCATGCAGGGGACGGGCAGAAGGGGGGGCGGCTGGGAAGCGCCGTGGGGGAACGAATCACTGCCACAGCCACCCGACCAGGAGTGTGCCCACCGGTCTGTCGGGCACCCCTGAAACCACACGTCGGTGTGAGGCGGGAGGCAATCGTCACTCCGCCGGCGTCGGCCAACGACGCTGGCAATGTGTGCCGGACAGGAAATGTGTGCCGGACAGGAGCGGACAAGGACAGCCGCCGGAAGGCCCGCACCGTATCGCGAGCACACGCATCCGCCGCCGGATCAGGAAGGTCCCTCACCTCGTCCGAGGGTAGGAAGGCGGTCGCGGATCCCGATCCGAAAGTCGCCACGTCATGGCCGTTCGCCGCTGCCAGGGCACTCCGAGCGCACCCTAGCCTCACCGTCATGACAGGTCGTACCGCTTCCCGTCCAGGCCTACATCGAGCCCTCGCTCTGTTCCTCCTGGCTCCCCTCATCGGCGAGTACCTCCTCGGCAACACCCCGCTCACCAACCCCCTCGCGCTGTTCCTGTTCGCGCCCTTGTACGGCGGTGGTGCGCTGCTCATCCGGGAGGCGGCCCGGCGTACCGGTCGGACCTGGCCGACGATCATCCTGCTCGCCGCCGCCTACGCCCTGTGGGAGGAGGGGCCCGTCGACATGATGCTGTTCAACACCCACTACGGCGGCTTCGACCTCGGCGCCGCCTACGCCGGCACCTACCTGTCAGGGCTGGGCACAAGCCTGCAGATGTTGCAGGACGTGCTGTCGATGCACGTGGTGTGGAGCATCTGCGTCCCGATCGCCCTGATCGAGTCCTTCGACGGCGTGTCCGTGCCCCGCCCCTGGCTCAGCCGCCGGGCATTCACCCTGGTAGCCGCCGTGTTCGTGCTGGGCAGTGCACTGCTGTGCGCCTTCCAGATCGCGGGCACCGGATTCGTGGCCTCGCCCGCCGAGCTGACCTGGTCCGCCGTCGTGATCGTGGCTCTTGGTGTCGGCGCGTTCCACGTCGGCCACCGTCCCGCCCCTGAGGGTGGCCCATCTGCCCCGCGCCCTCACACCGTGGCCCTGGCAGCGTTCACAGTGACCAGCCTGTACTGGGCCCGAGACTGGCTCCCCGAAAGCGTTCCGGGGTGGCTGCTGTGCGCGCTGTGGGTGGTTGGGGTGGCCGGATCCGCGGCAGTTTGCGCGCACTGGGCGCGCGGCCACAACTGGGGGCCCCGGCACCGTCTGGCCCTTGCCGGTGGGGCGCTGCTCACGTACGTCTGGGCCGGCTTCGTGCAAGGCCGGGGAGTCGGCACACCGTTGCCTCTCGCACTGACCGGCAGCGCACTGCTAGGAGCGGGCAGCCTGTGGCTGCTGCGCCATGCATGGCACAACGCCGGGGAACCTCACCGGCAGCAGGTGGCGGAGATGGCGCCGGGCGACTGATAGGCCCGCTCATGGGCGACACGGCCCGCCGCTCGGCCCGCCGTAGACGGTCGAGCAGTGGCGTATTGACGGCCCGCCCACCCGGCCGCGACTCGACCGGGCGGCGTGCGGCCCGGCAACAACTGCTCGACGCCGACCACCATCAAGAACGCCAGACACAGACGCCGGTCACCCGTTCGGGGGTGGCTGCCTGGGGCATCCCGCGAGGCTTCGGCACGATCGAAGGACGAACCGATAGGAATCCGGCCGACGAAGGGGAAGTCCCTTGATCCGCAAAGCCGCAGCATCCGTTTCCGTCGCCGTGGCCCTGCTCGTGGCCTCGCCCGCCGCCGCATGGGCCGCCCCGAGCGCTGCGCCCCAGGACCCGACCGAGGTGTGCAAGAAGCTCGTCGAGCTCGTCAAGGTGCTCAACCCCTCCGCTCCTGCGGCCGACCTGGACAAGCTGTGCGAACCCAAGAGCCAGACCCCCACGACCCCGCCTTCGCCTTCGTCCTCGACCCCGCCGTCGAGCCCCCAGTAGGCAGGCAGGTCCTCCCCCTTGCCGTAACCGGCGCAAGGGCTTGGGCGGGGTGTGAGCGGCGTGTTCGGGACCGGACATGAAAGAGCCCTGGTTGGACGGGGAAGACCAGCCAGGGTCGTGAGGGGCGGGGCAGGCGGAGGGCGGTCGCCTCGCGGCGAGGGGCTTCGACGACGACGAACAACCCGGTCACCGGTCAGGCCACAGCTCAATCCTCAACCCGGGGCGACGAAGCCGGACTCGTAAGCCGCGATGACCGCCTGGGTGCGATCCCGTACGCCAAGCTTCGCCAGTACGGAACTCACGTGTGACTTCACGGTCTCGGTCCCCAGCACCAGACGCGCGGCGATCTCCGCGTTCGACAGGCCTTGCGCCATGAGACGAAGCACTTCCCCCTCGCGCTCGGTCAGGGCGGCACGCTCCATGGCGGCCCGGGCGGCGGTATTGCCGTGTTCCCGGCCGTACGCGGAAGCCAGATGCCGCACCGCCGCCGGGAAAAGCAGGGAGTCGCCCTCAGCCACCAGCCGTACGGCGTGCACGATCTCCGCCGGGCGGGCCCGCTTGAGGAGGAAGCCGTCGGCTCCCGCACGCAGCGCACCGTAGACGTACTCGTCGTTCTCGAAGGTCGTCACCACCACGATCTTCGGCGGGTCCGGCACGGTGCGCAGCACCGTCCGCGTGGCCTCGATGCCGTCCATCAGCGGCATGCGTACGTCCATGACGATGACGTCGGGGCGCAGTTGCCGTACGAGGGGGATCACGGCGGCCCCGTCGGCGGCCTCGCCCACCACGTCGATGTCCGCCTGAGCCTCCAGCACGGCGCGCAGCCCGGCCCGCACGAGAGGCTCGTCGTCGACCAGGAGAACGGTGAGCGGCATCCGGTCAGCGTAGATCAACTACAGCGGTAGATCGACACGCAGCAGCCAGTGGCCGCCGTGCTGTCCCGCCCGGGCCTCGCCGCCGAGAAGCGCGGCACGTTCCCGGATCCCGCGCAACCCTCTGCCCCCGCCCGCGCCGGTCACCGATGCCGTAACGGGCAAGGGATTACGCACCTCGAGCCGCAGCCGCGCCGACTCGACGGCGATGCGTACGCCGATGTGGACGGGGCCGGCGTGCCGCACCACGTTGGTGAGGGCCTCCTGAAGCATCCGGTAGGCCTCGCGGGAGACCGGTCCCGGAAGGTGCTCCAACGGCCCGGTCACTTCGGCGTCGACCTGTGCGCCCGAGGACCGCGCGGAATCCAGCAGGCGGCCTGCCTCGTCGAGAGCCGGACGTGTCCCGGCAGGTCGTCCTTTCTCGCGCAGCACGGACAGGACCCGGTCCAGGTCCTCCAGCGCGGCCCGTCCCGTCTCCTCGATCGCCTCCAGCGCCCGGCCGGTGAAATCCGGGTCGCCGGCCGCCCGGGCGGCACCGGCCTGCACCACGGCCAGGGTGAGCGCGTGGCCGAGTGTGTCGTGCAACTCCCGTGCGATCTCGTTGCGTTCCAGCAACTGCTCGGTACGCTCCTCCAACTCGGCCAGCCGCTGCTTGACCGACGGCCCGAGCAGTCGTCGAGCGGCCCGGGCCATGAGCGCCCCCACCCCGGCGGCCACCATGACCAGCACCAGCACGGGCACCGGTGCCAGCAGGGCGTAGATCCAGCTCGCATCCGGGACGTACGGCAGCGGACCGGTGACGTCGGACTCTCCGGAGGCCGCCCCGGCGAGCGACAGCGCGAGCGTCAGCAGCGTGTTGGTCACCAGCGCCAGGGCAAGGCCCGCTTCCAGACGCAGGACCAGCCAGACACCGGTTGCCCACCGGTCGGTCCAGGAAGCGGAGAAGACGGTGGAGATGCCTGGGTCCTCTTCGTTCCTCACGCGCGCGTGCGGCCCGGGAAACAGCATCAGCCGCGCCTGCAACCCCTCCGCACGACGGATCGAGGGCACCAAGGCGACGGCCAGAGCCAGGGGGACGGGAAGGACGGACACCAGTAACCAGTCGTGCGGTGACGGATCGTTCAGCCCCGGATAGACCATGGCGCAGGCGAACGGCACGATCGCACCCACCAGCACGTGCAGCCAGCGGGTGTAGGTCACCGCGCGTGTCAGCGGCAGCAGGAGGCCAGGCATGCCGACATCGTGACAGAGCATCAGGGGCCGCCGTCTCCCCCCGTGCGGGGGAGACGATCCCCCCGGTCGAGCGATGCCTGCCCGCGCTCGCCCGACCAGGCTGAGGCCATGACCAGCATCGACGTCAGAGAACTCACCAAGGAATTCCGCGGCACCCGCGCCGTCGACCGCCTGACGTGCAGCATCGAACCGGGCCGGGTCACCGGATTCCTCGGCCCCAACGGCGCCGGCAAGTCCACCACCATGCGCCTCGTCCTCGGCCTCGACCGCCCCACCTCCGGTACCGCGACAGTCGGCGGCCACCCCTACGCGACGCTGCGCGATCCCCTGCGCACAGTCGGCACCCTCCTGGACGCGCAGGCCGCCCACGGTTCCCGCAGCGCACGGGACCATCTGCGCTTTCTCGCCGTCAGCAACCGCCTTCCAGCACCGCGCGTGGACGAGGTGCTGCGAAACACCGGTCTAGCGGACGTCGCACACCGGCGTATCAGAACCTTCTCGCTCGGCATGCGCCAACGGCTCGGAATCGCCGCCGCGCTCCTCGGGGACCCACCCGTCCTCATGCTGGACGAGCCCACCAACGGCCTTGACCCGGAAGGCATCGTCTGGATCCGCACCTTGCTCCGTCGACTCGCCCGCGAAGGCCGCACGGTCCTGGTCTCCAGCCACCTGATGAACGAAACCGCAGTATTCGCCGACCATCTCGTCATCCTCGGCAAGGGCCGACTCCTCGCCGACATCCCGACACAGGACTTCATCGCACAGCACAGCCGCCCGCGCGTACGCGTACGCACCAGTGACCCCCACCGGTTGCGGGCCGCGCTGCTGACCCGTGGACACGCGGTCGCGGAAGACGCTGACGGCCGATGGCTGATCGACGGCGCCACAGCCGAACAGATCGGAGCCACCGCGGCGCGCGAGGGCATCCCCGTCCTCGAACTCACCGACGTCCGTGCCTCCTTGGAGCAGGCGTACCTCGCTCTCACAGCCACCGAGGCGGAATTCGCCGCCACGACCCCCGCGTCCCCGACCACCTCACAGGAGGCCTGACCATGTCCGTCACCGCGGTACTCCACTCCGAGTGGATCAAAATCAGGTCGGTCCGGGCGAGCTTCGGATCACTCCTGGCGATCTTCGCCACCACGCTGGCCATCACCCTGCTCGTCTTCGCCACCGTAGGCAGAGCGGAGGCGGAAGGAGGCGAGGATCCCGTCTTCGGAGCTTTCTACGCGCTCAACTTCGCGCAGATCGCCGCGATCTCCTTCGGAGTCACCGCCGTCTCCTCCGAATACACGGGCGGTGCCCTTCGGCTCTCCCTGGCGGCGGTGCCGCGCCGCAGTTGCTTCTACGCGGCCAAGACGGCGATCGTGGCCACGGCCGCCCTCGCCGTAGGACTCGTCACGTCGTTCGCCACCTTCTTCACGGGCCAGGCGTTCCTGGGGGAGTACGCCATCGGCCTCGGTGAGCCGGGAGCCCTGCGGGCCTGCGTCGGCGGAGGCATCTACCTCGCCCTCATGGCCATGTTCGCCATGGGACTCACCTTTCTCCTGCGCAGTGCCGTCGCCGTGCTCAGCCTGCTCATCCCCTTCATCCTGATCGTGTCCTTGGTGGTCGGCGGCATCGCCGAGGGCGCCGCCGCGTATCTTCCCGACCGCGCCGGACAACAAATCCTGTACCAGGATCCCGCGGGAGGCCTCGGCCCTTGGACAGGTCTCGCCGTGACCGCGTTGTGGGCGGCAGCGGCGCTCGGGGCCGGTTGGTGGGCGACGGACCGACGTGATGCCTGACAACGCGGTGCTCGGCACTCGGCCTGAGCCGGGGGAGCGCCATGAGCGGGCAGCGCGGCGACTCGCCGCAGCGCGCCTCCGGGCCGGACGGTCCGCGTTGCCCTGCACCGGGCGGCCGGATCGGTCACGTCTCCGTCCCGATCGCGTGAGGGCCGACAAGGCATACGAAGCGACGACCGTTCCCCTCCCCGCACCCCTGGACGAGTGGCAGGAGCAGCACATTCACACGGCGCGCTGCCCCACCCATGACCCATCGCGCATCACGACCCTGCCCCGCAGTTCCGGTACCCCGCGCCAAGCGCGCACCACCTGCGGTGTCACGCACAGGTACAGGAAGGGGGCCTCTTCCGTACGGGGATCCCAGCCGAACTTGCCCGCGAAAGCATCGGCGGCCTCCTGTGGCACTTCTTGCGCGGAGTAGTACGTCGCCGCGCCTTGCAGCAGCACCACGTCGAAGGCATCCGGCAGAGCCAGTCGTACACGCGGCTCCTCGCGCACGTTGCGCGCGGTCGCGGAGTTCGCGCCGGTACACATCCACACTGCTTGCCCGTCCCACAGGAACCACAGTGGCACCTGATGCGGGCCGTGGTCGGGGTGGGCCGTCGACACCCACATGTCGCGCTCCGAACTGAGCCGCTCCAGGGTGTCGCGCCTGCGTTCCGCCGTGGTGCGGCGAGTGATCTCGGTGGCTTGCATGAAAGCCCACCCTAGCCAGCAGGTTCACGGTGCGCATGGGGCGTAGGTCCTACGTCCGGGGGCGGACCTTCGCCGAAGCATGATGTGCCGCGGCCTCACCCTTCGAGGACGGACAACCGGTCGGCGGGCGAGGGGAGTTGATCAGGAATCAGGTGGGGCCGAGCTACTCGTAGGCGGTGGCTACTCGTAGACGGTGGCTGCTCGGAGCGCGCGGGCGATGAAAGTCCAGTCACGGTCCGCCGGAAGCTCTTTGCCGAAGTTCTGGTGGAAACCGGGGGAGCTCAGTTCGCCTTCCCGGGGAGGGAGAGGGAGACCTCAGCGTGGCTGAATGGCGGGCGGGCCATGAGCGGTTCTGGCACGGCGAAGAGATGCGTGCGGAGTTGGACGACCCGAGTTCACGTCGCCCACTGACCCAACTCCCCTCGCTCACTGGGGCGGCAGCGAGGTGGATGCCTGATACCTGGTGCGTGGTCATCCGCGCGGCGTGCGACGCGGGCATGCATGCGTGGCCGCCCGGAAAGCGAGGCGTTCACCAGCAGCCACTACCGCTGCGCGGGCCGCAACTGCTCGTACTCCGGGCGTTGCGCCCACGCCCGGTGCCCTCGGTCTCCGCCGAGGACGACGACCTCACCGGCGCGGTCGGCAGGCTCCTACCCTTGGCCAAGTGGGCTCGCAGAGCAGGAGGACGACGCGCCGTGGTCCAGGCGTTTTGTGCAACGTCTTGACCCGGCAGACGGGCCGTCGCCTCACTGCCGAAGCGGCGGCCCAGCGGGGCCCAGACCATTCACGGGCGCGCTCCGCGACACCGGCATCATCAGCCAGCTCTGCGCACAGGAACAAGGGCCGAACGGCCCTTGCATCGTGACGAGGCGACCATTCAAGGATTGTCAGGCGCGCGGCCTGCTCACCTGCCACCCGTATCGCAGTGAGCAGTGCACAGTGAGCAGTGAGCAGCGGTGAGGCGAAAGGGCGCATCCCGTGTTGTGGTGCTCGGTGTTCCGCTCTCTCGTCGGCGTACCAGCGTGCGCTGTCGCCTGTCGCCTGTCGCCTGTCGCCTGTCGCCTGTTGCCTGTCGCCCGTGGCGAAGCTGTCCCCCGGGGCGGCAGCTACCGAGGCTGCGGCACGCGAAACGTCCCCGTCAACTGACGGGCGCGGTGCAGCCTCTACCCGAGGCAACGGCCCGGATACGCGCTGCCTCGTACGCGCTCCGAGAACGCCTGCCTACGCCGTGCCCTGGGCCGCATGCGGCCATCTGGCTCTTGAAGGGGCTGGGATGCCAGGGTGGGGATAGGGTCGTCCAGGGCGGGCAGGCGGTTGGTATGGACAGGACGGCGGGAGGGCCAGTGACGGGGACTCCTTCAGTCAGGACACTCGCGACAGACCGCAGCATGGTGATCCGACTCAGCGGTGAGCTGGACTACGTGACCTGCCGCAGCCTGACGGAGCAGGTCACCGAGGTACTCGTGTGCAGCGGTGCCGGGTCCGTCGTGTTGGATCTGTCGCAGGTGTCGTTCTGCGATTCGGCCGGGCTGAGCCTGCTGCTTGGGGCCTATCGCCGAACTGAAGAACGCGGTATCCATCTGGTGCTGGCAAGCCCTCCGGAGCAGTTGCGGCGGATCCTGCGGATGACGGGCGTCGACCAGGTGCTCCGAATCTGTGACACCGTCGCGCAGGCGCAGGCGCAGGCGCAGGTGCAGTTCGGTCAAGGGAGCGCTGCCGAAAGCGGCTGAGGATCGATGCCGGGCGGCTGGTGGCCGGGCTGCCCTGACGGTGTGCGCCTTACCAGTGGCCACCGCTGCAAGTCCCGCCGAACCAAAGCGCACATGTCCAACGTTCGTGGGGCACCTGTCCTATGCCGTAGTGGGTGACCGCGGTGGCCTGCACAGGCCACATCCCGTTTCGACGGCTGCGGCCGGGTTGGCCGGCCGCAGCCAGGCCGAATCTTCTGGCCTCCTGATCGCCTACAGGGGGGCCTAGGAGGTGTTGACTGCTCAAGGCTGCTTGCCCGCCCAGATGGCGCGCCCCGTCTACATCTTCTGGGTTCACCTCTCCACCCACACCGGGCGACAAGATCGCCCGCTGCACGGAGGAGGACGGCCCCTGGCGGCAGCGGCCTGCTGCTCACCACGGCGCCGCGCTCATGGCGGTAGACAGCGGTCCGTCGATCAATCACCTGACATGCGCGGCGATGGCCCGAGCGCATTCCAACGACTCGGCATGCGTAGTGTCCACCTCCAGGTCATAGACCACGCCCCGGTGCACCACATCCGCCTGGGACGCGGCCATCCCGATGACTCGATCCCCTCGTGCGACCTCGCGGCCCGCTGCGACCACACCGTCACACCGGACGCCGACCCACAGCACCCGCAGGCCGTCCAAAGCCTTCTGCCATCGCTGCTGTGAGCTGGCTCCGCCGAGGAAAACCTCGTCGACGATGACTCGGGCGCCCGCACGGGCCATCGCGGCGACCCCCTCGATCCATGCTGCTTCCAGCGTCCGGAACTCTGGCCCGACGATCACTTCTCCGTCCGGGGCGAACTCGATCCCCGCATCCGACGCCTGCATGGACGCGGGCATCGCGTCAACCAGCGTGTCGGTCCCGAGCGCCAGCCATGGATCCGGCAGGACCGCTTGCAGACACCGCACGATCCCGGACTTCCCGGAGCTGGAACCACCATTGAGAACGATCACCTCAGGCATCATCGCGCCACAGTAGAGGCATCGCAGCAACCGTCGAAGCGAATTGCGCGGGACGCTGCCCGCCTCCCACAACACGGTGAGCCTCCCCGGCCAACACGATGAACCTCCCCGGCCACACGGTGAACCTCCCCGGCCACACGGTGAACCTCCCCGGCCAACACGGTGAGCCTCTCCGGCCAGAGCAGCAGCGACCCGAACCCGCAGCCCGGCACTCGGAGCAGTCCACGAGTACGGCACCCGTCCTCGACCGCCGCGCGACGACTGTTCCGTCTCTGGCGGGCGGACCCGTCGACGCCCGGCATCGCATCACCGGGCACCGCTGGCCGTATGCGGGACAGGACCTCATCGTCCTCGACCCCGGAAAGGTCGACGAGCCGACATCGTCGTTCGCGGTTAGTTTGGCGCCTATGACATGTGACTATGCCTTTCGTCATGATTTCGCCCTGGAACCGGATCCGTTCATGACACGGATGCGCGAGCAGGAACCCATCGCGCGCGTCGAGATGCCGTACGGCAGCGGCGCCTGCTGGCTCGTGACTCGCTACGCCGACGTGCGGCTGGTGACGTCCGACCGGCGCTTCAGCCGGGCCGCATTGGTCGGCAAGGACTTCCCGCGCATCACCCCCGCTCCGATCGCGCAGGACGAGGCCATCAATCTGATGGACCCTCCCGTGCTCAACCGCATCCGCCGACTCGCCGCGCACGCCTTCGGGCCCCGGCAGATCGACCGGCTGCGCCCCTGGGTCCAAGCGATGGTGGACGAGTCCGTGGAGGCCATGGCGACACAGGGCGCGCCCGCGGACGTGGTCACCCACCTGTCCGACCGACTGCCGTTGGCCACGATCTGCGAACTCCTCGACATCCCCGAGCAGGATCGGCCCCGGTTGCGCGCCTGGGCGATGGCGATGATGGCCATGACGCCCCAGGGCAGAGCCGACGCGGCCGAGGCCAAGAAGCAACTGCGGGTCTATTTCGACGAACTGACCGCCCACCGCCGCGCTGAGCCCGGCGATGATCTGCTCAGCGCTCTGGCGACGGCCAGGATCGACGACGAGGTGCTCACACCCGCCGAGCTCTCGGTCCTGGCCATGCTGCTCACGGTCACCGGCCACGACACCACGACGTACGACATCAGCAACATCGCCTTCACCCTCCTCACCCACCCGGAGCAGCTCGGTCAGCTACGGGAGAATCCCGCCCTTCTGGATCAGGCCATCGAGGAGATGCTGCGTTACATCCCCTTCCGCCAAGGCGTCGGCATCCCGCGCGTCGCACTGGAGGACGTGACCATCGACGGGGTGACCATCCGGGCCGGGGACACCGTGCACGTCTCCTACCTCACCGCGAACCGGGACGGACGGGCCTACGAACGACCCGACGAGCTCGACTTCGAACGATCCTCCCCGCCCGCACACCTGGCCTTCGGCCATGGCATGCACCACTGCCTGGGCTCCCATCTGGCCCGCCTGATGCTGCGCACCTCGATCGGTACGCTGCTGGCGCGCTTCCCCGATCTGCGCTTGGCCGTACCGGTCGACGAGGTGCGCTGGAACACCCAGTCCATCTGGCGCTATCCCCTCGCGCTCCCGGTCGAGTGGTGAGCGCCGTGCCGACTCTGTGCCGTCCCTGCATCGCGGTGCCGGAACACATCATCACCGCCGAAGACACCCTCGAACTCGCCCGCACCCTGCATGCCGGGCACCCCCAGCTCGAACTGGCCCTGCGCCTGATCTCGAACACCGGAGTGCGGACGCGTCACCTCGTCCAGCCGGTGGAGGACACCTTGCGCCACCCCGGCTTCGAGGAACGCAACCTGCTGTACGAGAGGGAGGCCAAAGAGCGCCTGCCGGCCGTCATCGAGCGGGCGTTGGAACACGCCGAACTCGCCGCACCCGACATCGACATGATCATCTACGTGTCGTGCACCGGCTTCATGATGCCCTCGATGACGGCATGGCTGATCAACAATCTGGGGTTCAGGCCCGAGACACGCCAATTGCCCATCTCCCAGTTGGGCTGTGCGGCCGGCGGGGCGGCGGTCAACCGCGCGCACGACTTCTGCACCGCCTATCCCGACCGGAACGTGCTCATCGTCGCCTGCGAGTTCTGCTCGCTGCTGTACCAGCCCAGCGACCTCCAGGTGGGCAGCCTGCTCTGCAACGGCCTGTTCGGGGACGCCATGGCCGCCGTCGTGGTGAAAGGCCGGGGCGGCCACGGCATCGCCCTGCGCCACAACGGCTCACACCTCGTCCCCGACACCGAGGACTGGATCTCCTACGCCGTCCGGGACACCGGATTCCACTTCCAGCTCGACAAACGTGTGCCCGCCACCATGGGAGTGCTGGCACCGGCAATGCGCAGTATGGCCGCCCCGCACGACTGGGACCTCGCCCAGCTCGACTTCTACCTCGTCCACGCCGGGGGCCCGCGCATCCTCGACGACCTGGGACATCATCTGGGCCTGCCCGCGCACACGTTCCGCCACAGCCGCAGCACCCTCACCGAACGCGGGAACATCGCCAGCGCCGTCATCTTCGACGCCCTCGAACGCCTCTTCGCCGAAGGTGATCCAGCCCATGGAGCGCCTGGCATCATCGCGGGCTTCGGTCCTGGGATCACGGCCGAGATCGCCCTCGGCCGGTGGTCAGTACCCCAGCACCGCGACCGCTCACCATCACACCTCACCGTTGCCCGAACTGCCGCCGCCGCGCCTGTCGGGGCGGCCCCGGTGCCTGGTCCGGTGCATTGAGCGGATCGCGAATTGGCTTCGCACGACGGCTCTTTCTGCCGGTTGCATCGCTGGCATCGGTTGCATCGGTGGCATCCGTGGCAATCGGTTCAGGCGATGCTGTGCGTGTGCGTACAACCCGGGCGACCATGTGCTCAGGAAATCGTCTGCCAGGGCGCGAACTCGGGTTGGCGGAGCGCCCTGTCAGCCGTTGCTCAAACCGCCGAACCTGCTGTTCTTCCTAGGTCTCTCAGGCTTCGGAGCTGCGTGCTCATACTCCAGCTCGGCAATCGAGACGCGCATGAGAGCTGTCCTCGTGATGCCGACGGAGTGGCTCTCGGGCCAATCTATGTGAGTGAACTCCACGAGCCAGTCCCTATCGGTGGTCCGGAACACTCGCCGGCCACACTCCTCAAACTCCAGAGTCCCGTAACGAGCAGGTATATAAGTACTAGGTCGTGTCCGCAATGTCAGGGGAGCCAGAGTTGTAGGCAGGCGATGGTGACGAGGGCTTGGTAGTGGCGGGCGCGTTTGTCGTAGCGGGTG
>NZ_JBIWKP010000017.1:0-72024 GCF_044765725.1 Streptomyces sp. NPDC102406
CGCGCGGTCTGCTCCGCAGACACGACGCGCCGCCGCTACGCGGCGGTATCCCGTGCTCCGCACGGGAGCAACTCGCCGACTTCGTCGGCGAGTTAGACGCCACTCCGTGGCGCCTTGCCGGATCCGCTCCGCGGCCCGGCGGCCGGCTCGCTCCGCGATCCGACCTCAGTTGAATCCGCTCCGCGCATTCAACTGAAGCAGCGGCTACGAGCAGGGTACTGCCGCGTCTTTCCCGCCTGGCTCCACACGGATCGTGAAGGGGTCCATATCGGTACTTCCGTCCGTAGCGGTGAAGCCCGCGGAGTTAAGAATTGCGAGCATGGCCCGGTGCATCTCTGCGGCGATCACTCCGCTGTGCCGGACCTCAGGCATCTGACGAACGTCTTCTCCGTGCGTCATTTTCTCCAGCACGTCTCTCGTCAGGGCCGGGTCCCTGTGCCAACTGACAAAGACTCCCCCGCCCCCATCACCGAGCGGATCGACCACCACCTGCGCGCCCGGGACCGCGTCCCTGCCCGGGCCTGGTGTAGCCGTGAAACCTGCGAGCCGGAGCTCTCTGACTACGGTCTCGGCAAGACGGTTCCACTCGGCGACGCTCTGTTCATCAGCCCTGAGTTCTTCGAACATGTGCCGCTCCTCCCTCGAGCTCTCGCCTCGAAGCTTCCAGTCTCACAGGCTTCAGATAACTTGCCCCGACCTTGTGTATCAAAGAGCTTGGCACGCTACCTTCTGTTTCCGCCCCCCCTGTGGCCTCGTCCCGGTCGGAAACGGTCGGCTTCAGGCTTCGAAGGTTCAGTCTTGTACGGTTCAAGACAACCTCTTTCAACTCAGTGTGTCATCTTGGCTGGCCCGCTAACATCTGTACTCAGGATGCCTACCCGATCGAGGGCGCTCCTCCACCGCGAGTGCGCGATGGAGGGGCATCGGATGGTGTGTGCATTTTGAGCCCCGCTGAATCCTGAACTCAGCTCCGATCCCCAGGAGGAGAGAATTCGTGATGTGGCTCAGGAAGCCCATCTCGAAAATGCGGGTATTTCCGTTGAGGAGGTGGATTCTCTGGCCGCTTCCGCGCACGCGGGCCAGTTCGACAAAATCGGTGTCCCTTATATCGAGCGTGTCCGGGCGGTTGCGGCTGGCCTCGTTCCGTTCGGCGACGAGCTGGTGATGGCGGGGCTGCTGCACGACGTCCTGGAGGACACCGAGGTGAGCGCTGACGACCTGTTGCAACGTGGGGTGCCTGCGCGGGTGGTGGAGATCGTGAAGGCGGTGACGAACCAGGCGGGCATGGCGTACGAGGAGAAGGTTCGCCGGATCACCGCTGATCCTCAGGCGACGTTGCTGAAGATCGCCGACAACGCGCACAACAGCCACCCCGACCGGGCCGCCCAGTTGCCTGCGCAGAAGCGGGAGCGGCTGGCGGCGAAGTACCGGACGGCACGGATTGAACTGTGGCCGGCGGCTGGGCAGGCGGACATCGAGACCGTCGTGTCCATCGTCAACCCGTCCCTGCTCGCCGAGCTGGGCCAGCGATGACCAGGCGGGCCCCTGAACGGGCTGCTGGGCAGGTTCTGCGGCCTTCACCAGGTCGAGGCCGTCGATGCCGTCGTGCGGGCGCTGCAGGGGCCCGCGGATGGGCGTGTGCCGGAGGCGGGGTTGCGGTGCCAGTGCATCGCCGCGACCGGCTCCGGCAAGACCCTCATCGCCGCCGCCACCGCGCAGCGGCTTGGGGCGCGGCGGGTGTTGGTGTTGGTGCCGACGCTCGATCTGCTGGTGCAGATGGCCACTGCGTGGCGGCGGGATGGTGGTCGGTCGGGGCCGATCGTCGGGGTGTGCTCGCTGCCCGCGAAGGACTCTGGCGGGCTGCCATGTACGACGGACGAGGCGGTGCTCGCTGCGTGGGTGCGGGATCTGGAGACCGTCACGCTGTTCGGCACGTACGCGTCCGTGGACGTGGTGCGCAAGGCACACGCGCTGGGTCTGGAGGAGTTCGGCCTGGTCGTGGTCGACGGGGCCCACCGCACGAGTGGGGATGGGCTGAAGCCGTGGGCGGCTGTGCACGATCAGGACAAGCTCCGGGCGGTGCGGCGGCTGTACATGACCGCAACGACGCCGCCAGACTCGCCGACCAGATCGCCGCGCGGCGCGAGGCCGGGGAGCCGGTCGGGTCAGAGGCGGGCGCGCTCACCGAGGAGCGGCGCCATCTGCTCGACGACGTCGACCCCGGCTGGTGCCCGGCCTGGGACGCCGGATGGCAACGCTGCCTGTGCCTCGTGCAGGCGCACCTGGCCGACGGCGGGAGCCTGCCCACGAAGGCCGGGGACGTCGTGGTCCAGGGCGAAGACCTCGGACGGTGGGTCACCGCACAGCGCTACAACTTCGAGCAACTAGCGGCGGCGCAGCAGTGGCTGCTGGACGTCCTAGGGATCGAGCCGGCTCCTGAGAACGAGCGGCCGGTGAAGGTGACACAGGACCACAAGTGGGCGCTCAACCTGACGGCCGCCCGCCAGTTTCATGCGCGCGAAGGATACCTCAACGTCCCCCGCAAACACGTCGAGGCCCTGGCCGTGGAACTGGCCGGACCGGCCGCGACCGAACGGGAGGTCACGCCCGAGGGCAGCGTCCTGGTCGACCTCGGCATGTGGACCGCCAACACCCGCCGCCGCGCCGACAAACTCACCGGCCAACGGCGAGCCAGCCTCGACCGGTTGGGCATGCGCTGGTAGATGCCGCGTCACACTCCGAACAAATCACGGGCGCTGGCCAGCTCTATGTTCGCCTCCTGCCCCATTGTGAACCGCCCCCGGCACAGGGGACACGGGTGGCGAGCGGTCATCTTCGGCTCACGACAGCGCAGTTGGCTCCTACCACCGGCTTACGACCAGCCCGGCCCGTCGTCAACTCGCACCACCGCCGGATTCGGCGAACTACCGGTGGCTGCGCACGTGCAGCCCGAAACCCGTGCGGCCTGCGGGCTCCAGTCCTTCCT
Source organism: Streptomyces sp. NPDC102406 (assembly GCF_044765725.1). Lineage (NCBI taxonomy): Bacteria > Bacillati > Actinomycetota > Actinomycetes > Kitasatosporales > Streptomycetaceae > Streptomyces > Streptomyces sp. NPDC102406. Next base: position 2,987 of record NZ_JBIWKP010000017.1, read on the forward strand.
TCAGACGCAGCGAGGGAATCTCGTAGTCCCCGAAGTTCTGCCGCCGGAACGCGATCGGTTCGGTCGACTCCATGGTGAGCAGGCGCTGCTTCCAGGCCTTGGCGACGTCCTGGTACTCCTCGTCGGTCATCCGGTCGGCGCTGTACAGCACGAACGGCGGCAGCACCTCGATGCCCGGGTAGTAGAGGATGCCATGCTGGATCGGGAAGAGCAGGTCGTCGATGGGGCCATTGATTCCGCGCGCGTCGTAATGTGATTCCGGGCCGCCGGTGGTGACCGACAGCATGGCCCGCTTGCCCGCCAGGGTTCCTTCACCGAAACGCTCGCCGTACTTCGTTTCGTTGTGCTCGCCGACGCCGTACGCGAAGCGGAAGGTGAACACCCGGTCCACCCAGCCCTTGAGGATCGCGGGCATCGTGTACCACCACAGCGGAAAATGGAAGATGATCGTGTCGGCCCACAGCAGCTTCTCCTGCTCGGCGAGGACATCCGCAGTGAGCGCTCCGCTTTCGAAGGCCCGGCCTGAGTCGAGGGCGACCTTGAGCCGGTGCGAGGCGTCCAGACCGTAGTCTGCGGCGTCCAGCACCGCCTTCCAGTTCATCGCGTAAAGATCGCTCACCCGTACCTCATGGCCGGCGCTCTCCAAGGTGGACACTGTCAGGTCCTTGAGGGAGCTGTTGAGCGACTTCGGCTCTGGGTGGGCGTGGACAACCAGCGTCTTCATGTGGATTCCTTCAGATCGGATGTTTTTGACCTTAGGTCGCCACATGAGCCTCACTGCTGTCTGCCAGCGGGCCGTGTACGTTTCGTGATCGTTCGGACAGGACGCCGTCGTGCCCTGCCCTTGACCGCCGCGCCCACCCGGTCCTCCAGTGACCCGTATTGCCCGCCTCACGCCCGCCGGGCTCACACGCGTTCACACAGCCGAGGTAGGTCCGCGGTCGTGGTCGGACAGGTGAACGGGCGGCACGACCAGGGCGCCGGGCTCGTCGGTCTCCACGTGCGCGACGAGCAACGCGAGGACGCGTTCGATGCCGGCCCCGGTGCGGGCGGGCGCTCCCGCAACCGGGTCGTGGTCTCCTCGCCCACGTGCAGGTCCAGGCGGAGCCCGTGCGTCACGTCCCGGCGGTCTTGTCGCCACTGCGCATGCCGCGTAGCGCTCACTTCCTTGCGGGCGGTGCGGTCGGCGGCCCACGCCACCGCGTCCGGGGCGTCCTGCACCCGGTAGACAGCCATCCCCTGCTCGCACCTCAGGTCGATGATGCGGTCCGATTCCTCAGCGCGGGCCCGGCGGGCGGCACGGGCACCCTGGGACAGCGGGCCGGGTGCCTCACCGGCAAAGTCCCGTTCGCGCTCGATCGTCTCGCGAACCTGGGTCGAGGGTGAGTCCCTCGGCCTTGCCTCCGATCATCTCGCGCGCCACGTCGTGGGGTGTCCACATAGCGACTCTCCTCCTCTCGACCCCGGCGTCAGGGATCGTGGTGTGAGACCACGATGTACGCCCGCACAGTGTGTCAACTAAGGGCTTGCAGATCATCAACGCGTCATCTTGATCATGCTGCTGGGGTTGTCGCTTACGGCTCGAACCCGAGCCTGGAGGGCTGTGAGGGCGGAGGGCGGGGTGGCCGCCGGCGGGATGACGATGCTGTGCGCCTTGAGTAGTGTCCTGATCTTCAGCAGGGTGCGGTGCATCGCTGTCCGGCTGCTGCCGAACAGCACGGCGAGAGGTTCCGCGGCCGGGGCGACCCGCAAGTGAAGGACGGCCACCAGGATCTGGTCGGGGAAGGCGAGTCGGGGCGGGCGGCCGCGCTTGACGTCGCCGTCGACGGCCAAAGTATCGGTGAGATCGCTCGGTTGCTGCCGGGACATGCCGGTCAGGAAGGGGTCGGACAGGAGCGCATGATCCCACTTCGGGGTTGGCTTCTGCGGGGCCGGGCGCTGGGACAGCAGGGCATGGCTGGGGGTGCACGGCATAGTTCCAGTCGCCATGGAAGGCGTGTCGGGTCAGTGGCAGGGCCGCCATCTCCGCGTCGCCGATCTGGTCCCCGGTCGGGTGGACGTTGGTGTCGAGCTCGGCCATGACGCGTAGTCCGGTACGGGTGGTGGTCGCGGCGATGGACTGGACGATGACTTCGTGGCTGGTCAGCGGGCGGCCGCGCCAGTTCATGGTGATGTACGAGAAGAGCCGGTGCTCGATTTTGTTCCACTTCGATGTGCCCGGCGGCAGGTGGCAGACGGTGATCGTCAGTCCTGTTTCGGCCGCGAGCCGGGCGAGTTGGAGCTTCCAGGCCCGGGTGCGGTAGCCGTTTGAGCCACCCGCGTCGGCGGTGATGAGCAGTCGTGTTGCCTGCGGGTAGGTGGCCCAGCCGTGGCCGGACCACCAGCGGTGGATCGATTCCACTGCGAACGCGGCGGTGTCGTGATCGGTGCCCACGTTGACCCAGCCGGTGTTGGCCGCGAGATCGTAGATCCCGTACGGGACGGCCTTGCCCAGCTGGGGGTCGGCGAAGTCATGGACGTTCACCGGCATCGGATCAGCCGCAGGCCGCCATTGGCGTCCGGTGTTTTTGAATCCGCCGACCAGTTCCTTCTTTTTGGTGTCCACGCTGATTACCGGCTGACCGGCATCCCGGTGATCGCGGGCCTGCTCGTTGAGGTAGTTGAACTGGGCATCCCCGTCCGCATGTTGGCTTCCCTCGATGGTCTTGGCGTTGGCCTGCAGACTGAAGCCATCCTCTCGCAGCAAGTCCGCGACGGTGTCCGCACTGACTTTGTGCCCGGTCCGGGCCAGCTCCCGCGCCAGCGTGCGGGTCGACTTCACTGTCCACCGCAGCGGCGACATCGGATCGCCGCGCTCGTCCGGCTCGACCAGCGCCAGCAGTGCCGGCCGCAGCCCCGGATCGAGATCTGCGACTCTCTTGCGCCCCCGCCCGGCCGCCGCACCCGCCCCAGAGGCTCCTCGCCAGCCTCCAGCTCGGACACGCCCTTGCGGATTGTGGTCTCACTCACCGAGGCCGCACGCGCGACGGCCCACACACCACCGTGCCCCGGGACGCGGGCCTCTGCAGCCATCAGCAGCCGTCGCTGCCGCTCGTCCAGATGCGGGAACAACACCGCTAACTTCACAGCGAGTTGGGCAAGGATTTGGTCCGGGATGCGCATACCACATCAACGAGACACGGGACGAGAAGCAACACCTTGATGATCTGCAAGCCCTTAGACTGGCAGCGGCACTACCGCGCCCTCGCCGGCCTGGTCGACGCTGACGACGTACTGCCGGCCATCGAACCCGGGGTGCTGTTCGAGGGCGACGACCTGGGCAAGTGGCTTCAGCGGCAGAAGCAGCCGGTCGCCTGGGCGCAGATGTCGGGCGAGCAGCAGGAGCGGCTGTCCGCGCTGGGTGTGCAGCCTGCTGAGGCGGCGCCTGCCGCCCCGGCGGCCCCCTGCGTACGACGAAGGGGCCCGACCAAGTCGCAGCAGGCGTTCCAGCGGGGCGCGGCGGCCCTCGCGCAGTGGGTGGAGCGGGAAGGTCAGCGGGCAGTCCCCCGCGGCCACAGCGAGCCGATCGCAGTCGACGGTGACGCGGAGCCGGTGGCGGTGAAGCTGGGGGTGTGAGTCTCGAACACCAAGACTCGGCGCGACAAGCTCACCGCGGAGCAGCTGGGCGCGCTGCGGAATCTGGGCAGGGCTTTCCGCACCGCCTAGGTCAAGCACAACGTCCGCCTGCACCACACCAGCCGTAAATCCTCCGCCACCGGCGATCGGCCATCGGCCATCGGCCATCGGCTGCGCGGACTCACCTGCCCAGCACCTCCCGACGACGACGTGGCCTCCGCGAACGGATTTTCTACCTGCCGGTAACTTATGGGGTATGGCATAGGACATGCAAGAGCTGAGAAGTCTGTAGCTCCCCGACCGGGGCGAAGGAACCGTCGCGCATACCCGTCCCGTCGGAGGTCATGATGAAGAGCTCCGGTTCTTCAGAAATGGCCCTTCGCGAGAATCGCGTACCTGGTGGTCACTGCGCCGGGTTCACCGGTCGGCGGAATCGGAGCTGTCGGCAGGAGAGCGTTCTCGGTGGCGGCCCAGCTGGCGAGGAGCCGTAGGGCGTCGTGCTTGGGGGTGCCGGGTCCGGTGCTGTAGGCGGTGCGGGTCCGGCCGGGTTGTGCGGGCAGCTCCATCGCGTCGAAGTCGAGGATGATCTGGCCGATGAGAGTGAAAGCCGTGACCGGATGATTCTCAGTGCCGCTGCCCTGCTGCGTGAGTACGGGGCGAGCGCGACCAGCATCGACCGGGTCCTCGCGCACAGCGGAGCCCCTCGGGGCTCGGTGTATCACCATTTCCCCGGCGGTCGGGCGCAGCTCATCGATGAGGCGGTGGCGCTGGCGGGGGACTTCATCGCGGGTCTGATCGATGCCGCCATGCAGGCGGATGATCCGGTGGAGGCTGTCGACGCGTTCTTCATGTTGTGGCGCGACCGACTCGTGGAGAGCGGTTTCCGGGCCGGCTGCCCGATCGTGGCGGTGGCCGTCGAGACCAACGACGACGCCCCTCAGCTCGCTCGCTCCGCTGCCGCCGTCTTCGCGCGTTGGCAGGAAGCGCTCGCAGCCTTCTTCGTACGGCACAGCCTGACTGAGGAACGCAGCCGTCGGCTCGGCGCCTTCATCATCGCGGCGGTCGAAGGCGCGGTGATCATGTGCCGGGCCGAGCAGAGCACTGCCCCGATCGAGGCCGCCGCCGCCGAGATCCACGATCTTCTCCTCTATGCCCTGCGCGACCGCCCCGGCGCCGGTTCCGGACCTCGGCCTGGGACATAGCCCGCAGTCGTTTTCGCCCCATGCCAGCTCAGTCCGAAGGAGTCGCCTTGCCCTCGCTCGACCGCCACGACAACGTCTTCGTCCTCGACCTCGGAGACGGAGAGAACCGCTTCCACCCCGACTGGCTCACCGCCGTCGACGCCGCGCTCGACGAGGTGGAGAAGGCGGAGGGGCCCCGCGCCCTGGTCACCGCCGCGACGGGGAAGTTCTACTCCAACGGGCTCGATCTGGAGTGGCTGATCGCCCACGCCGACCAGCACCAGGACTATGTCGTCTCCGCCCACGAGCTGTTCGCGCGGATGCTGTCGCTGCCCCTTGTCACGGTGGCCGCCCTGCAGGGGCACACCTTCGCCGCCGGCGCGATGTTCTCCCTGGCTCACGACTTCCGCGTGATGCGCGCCGACCGCGGCTACTGGTGCCTGCCCGAGGCGGACATCAACATCCCCTTCACCCGGGGCATGGCCGCGCTCATCCAGTCCCGGCTGGCTCCGCAGACCGCGCACGAGGCCATGCTCACCGCCCGCCGCTACGGCGGCGCCGACGCCGCGGCCGCCGGCATCGTCGACCGGGCCGTCAGCGAGGACGCCGTGCGGTCCACCGCGATCGAGATCGCCCGGGCGCAGGTGAACAAGGCCGGCGACACTCTGGGCACCATCAAGGCCCGCATGTACGCCCCGGCCCTGGCCACCCTGCGCGACACCGCCAACCCGCTTGGCTGAGCCGGCACCTCACCGACCGCACACGCCCCGCGCCCCGGGCTCTTCGCCCTGGGCGCGGGCTGCCTCATCCGCCGACCGCACGAGGAGACAACGCCGATGACCGCCGAATCCGCCTGGCACAAGAGCGCGTGCATCCTGTGCGAGAACAACTGCGGCATCCAGATCCAGACCGACGGCCGCCGCTTCGCCAAGATCCGCGGCGACAAGGACCACGTCGCCACCACCGGCTACACCTGCAACAAGGCCCTGCGCCTGGACCACTACCAAAACGGCGGAGCCCGCCTCACCACGCCCCTGCGGCGGGAGACGGACGGCACCTTCACCCCCATCGACTGGGACACCGCCGTCCGCGAGATCGCCACCCGGCTGAAGACCGTGCGCGACACCCACGGCGGGGAATCGATCTTCTTCTACGGCGGCGGCGGACAGGGCAACCACCTCGGCGGCGCCTACAGCGGCGCCCTGCTGCGCGCCCTCGGCGCCCGCTACCGCTCCAACCCCCTCGCCCAGGAGAAGACCGGCGAGGGACACGTCGACGCCCACCTCACCGGCGGACACACCACCGGCGATTTCACCCGCGCCGAGGTCTCTCTCTTCCTCGGCAAGAACCCCTGGCAGTCCCACGGCGTGCCGCGCGCCCGCACCGTGCTCAAGGACATCACCAAGGACCCCGCCCGCACGATGATCGTCATCGACCCGGTCCGCACCGAGACGGCCGACCTCGCCGACATCCACCTCCAGGTCAAGCCCGGCACCGACGCCTGGTGCCTGGCCGGCCTCCTCGGCGTCCTGGTTCAGGAAGACCTCCTCGACCACGCCTTCCTCGCCGCCCACACCACCGGCGCCGACACCGTCATCGCCCAGCTCAAGGCGGTGGACGTCGCCCACTGCGCTCAGACCTGCGGCGTGGACGAGGATCTGCTGCGCCGGGCGGCCCGCGTCATCGGCAACGCCTCCAGCCTCTCGACGTACGAGGATCTGGGCGTGCAGCAGGGTCCCAACAGCACGCTCGTGTCCTACCTCAATAAGCTGACCTGGCTGCTGACCGGGAACTTCGCCACGCCCGGTGCCATGCAGCCGCACTCGTGGATCGCGCCGCTGGCCCGCTACTCCACCAGCCCGCGCCGCACCCCCGTCACCGGAGCGCGGATGCCCGGCGGCCTGGTGCCCTGCAACGTCATCGCCGAGGAGATCCTCACCGATCACCCCGACCGGTTCCGCGTGATGATCATCGAGTCGTCCAACCCCGCGCACTCCCTGGCCGACTCCGCCGCCTTCGCGAAGGCGCTCGCCGCGCTCGACCTGGTCGTCGTCATCGACATCGCCCTGACCGAGACCGGCCGCCAAGCCGACTACGTCCTTCCCGCCGCCTCCCAGTTCGAGAAATGGGAGGCGACCTTCTTCACCTTCGAGTTCCCCCACAACACCTTCCACCTGCGCGCCCCGGTCCTCGACCCGCTGCCCGGCACCCTGCCCGAACCCGAGATCTACGCCCGCCTCGTCCGCGAACTGGACGCCGTCCCCCGCGTCAAGCTCGCCGCGCTGCGCGCGGCGGCTCGCCTGGGCCGCACCCCGTACAAGCTCGCCTTCGCCGCCCTGGCCGTCCTCGACAAGAGCACGCTCGCCATGGCCCCGCACCTGCTGTACGAGACCCTTGGCCCCACCCTTCCCTCGGGCGCCCGCTCCGCCGCGGTGCTGTGGGCGCTCGCGCAGCGCATCGCCAAGGAGTACCCGCTCGCGATGCGCCGGGCCGGACACGCGAGCGCCGACGCCCTCTTCGACGCGATGCTGGAGGGCCGGTCCGGGATCACGTTCACCGAGGACGAGTACGCCGATGCCTGGAACTACGTCCCCCATCCCGACCGCCGTATCCCGCTGCCGATCCCCGAACTCCTCGGTCTTCTCGCCGACCTGGACTCCACCCCGGCCGTTCACACCACCGAGGACTTCCCCATCGTCCTGGCCGCAGGCCAGCGCCGGGCGTTCACCGCGAACACAATCTTCCGCGACAACGCCTGGCGCAAGCGCGACACCCAGGGCGCCCTGCGCGTCAGCCCCCACGACGCCGAGCAACTCGGTCTGTCCGACGGAGCCCCCGCCCGGATCACCACGAGCCGCGGCACCGCTCAGGCGGTCGTCGAGATCGACGACCGCCTGCAACCCGGCCACGCGGCCCTGCCCAACGGCTTCGGCCTCGACCTGCCCACCCAGGACGGCGGCACCGAACGCACCGGGGTTGCCCTGAACACCCTCACCGACCTCACCTGGCGCGACCCCATCGCCGGCACCCCCTGGCACAAGCACGTCCCCGCCCGCATCGAGCCTCTTCCCGCCTGACGGACACACCGCCTCCCCCGGCGGCGGCACCACCAGCACCACGCAAGGAGAACGACCCGTGACCACCACCGACTTCGCTGCCATGACCGGCCTGGAACTGATGCGCTGGGTACAGACCGAACGGCCCGCCGACATCCCCTCCATCGGCCGCTTGCTCGGCATGCGCTTCGACGAGGTCGACCACGGCCGCATCGTCAGCTCCCTCGACACCCGCCCCGACTTCGCCAACCCCCTCGGAACCGTCCACGGCGGCATCGCCGCCACCCTCCTCGACTCCGCCATGGGCTGCGCCGTCCACACCACCCTCCCCGCCGGAACCGGCTACACCACCCTCGAACTCAAGGTCAACTACATCCGCGCCGCCCGCACCGACGGCCAGACCCTCACCGCCACCGGTACCGTCATCCACGCAGGCCGCCGCACCGCCACCGCCGAAGGAAAGGTCCTCGACGAACAGGGCAAACTGATCGCCCACGCCACCACCACCTGCATGATCATTTAGATCGCCGGGAAGCGCGGCGGCTCCCCGGAGGCCCTCCGGCAGACGGGAGGCGTCGAGCCCGTCGCGGTGGGCAATGAGAACGCCAACGGTGTGACGACTCACGGAGTCAGCACCTGCAAGGTGGTGGATGCCGCGCGCGTCGGTCAAGGCAAGCTCCAGCAGGGCGGCGGCGAGGTCATCGACATGCACGGGGCAGCGGACGTCGTCGGTGAACAGGGCTCCGGCTCGGGACCCGGTCGCGAGGTCGGGCAGCGCGCTCTCGTCGGAGTGCACGACGATCGTCGGAGTCGTGACGGACGACGCCTGGCCCAGCGCGTCGAAGGCGAGCCAGTTCGTCGACGAGGAGACGTCGAGCTCATTCTTGTACTGCGCGACGTTGCCCCGCGCCTCGTTGTCGTAGTAGTCGAAGGCGCCCTCGACGGGGATGTAGTCGGCCGCGTCCGGGTCGGTCTCGCTGTAGACCGTGATGGTCGTCGCCTCGCCGGTCTCCTCGTACTTCTTGCGGGCCGCGGCCGCCTGCTCACGGCGCGTGGCCATGCCGTCCTCGCCGTAGGTGGCGGTGAAGACGTCCTCGTTGACGAGGAACCCGGCGATCGTCGCCATGCCCTTGAGGCGCGGGTCCTTGGCGGCGAGGTAGACCGCGTTGCTGGCCGAGGTGCACACGCCGACCATGCCGATGTCGTCCACGTAGGGCAGATCGGTCAGGTAGGTGACGGCCGCCTTGAGGTCGCTGAGCTTCTCGGCGGGCGACTCGTACTGACGCGGCTGGCCCTCGCTCTCGCCGTAGTGGGCGTAGTCGAAGCTGAGGGCGACGAAGCCCTGCCCGGCGAACTTCTCAGCGCAGGTTCCCGCCATCTGCTCCTTGACCGAGGTGAACGAGCCCTGCACGATCACCGCCGGGTAGCGGCCGTTCTCGTCGAGGTCGTCCGGGGTGAACAGGTTGCCCACCAGGGTCAGACCGTCACGGTCGAAGGTGATCTTGCGCTTCGCGCTGTACTCCTCGGTCGTTGCGTTTCCCCGCGCCGCCCTGGCCGTAGCCGGTGAGGCCGACAGGGCGCAGGTGTAGGCATCTGTCTGCCCGCGGGGGGCGGCTGGTCCGTCCGCTGCCCGGATGCCACGTGTCGAGAGTGCCCCCGGTGCGGCGTGTCCACAATGGGAAGGATTTCTCCTAGGCGCCTGACCAGCGACGACAACCCGGACGCCCCGTCCGACAAGGCCAAGAACGGATTCGCCGGCACGAGGGACTCCACTGCTCGCGCACGACGGACAAAAGCACCGAAGCGCTAACCGCTGTACCGGTGTGAGCCGACTCCCACCCCTCATCGCCACAGCGACGATGCATGGAATCGAACACGGGATGACCAGGATGCTGTCCAAAGTCGTGACCAAACGCTGTCGAAGCCTGGGCTCTGGCCCACTGGTTGTGGAGAGCTCACCGGCGGTGATGTCAGTGGCGTGTGGTGGGATGACCGTGCTCTATCAGTCTCTGGAAGAGGTAATGCTGTGTCCGGGTATCCGTCGCTGACACGTGCTCTGGCCGAGGCGCTGGTCGACGTTCTCTGGTTCGTCGAAGGGTGCGAAAACGAGCAGATGGACCCGGATGACGCGGTGAGGGTCCTGGAGGGTGTTGCCGCTCTGGTGTCCCATCTGTCGGTTGATCAGCGAAGTGAGTTCATGGATTTGCTCGGCTCGATGGCTTCGGAGGAGAAGGACCCATCGCGTCGCGAATTCTTGCTGTCCTTCCCCGAGGGATTCGGCCTCGTCGAGGAAGACTCCTGACCTGCGTCCCTATGCGTAGAGCAGGACCCGCTTGCGGAGGAGTTCGAATCCTGCGCGGCCGAACATCTGACGCTTGAGCATCTTGATCCGGTTGACGTGTCCTTCCACGACGCCCGAGTTCCAGGGCAGCGTGAGGCCGGCGATGACCGCGTTGAGGTCACGTTCGAGGTGCTGAGCGAACCGGCTGAGGCTGGGCAGGTCGCTGGCAGCGCGGGCGGATGTGATCCATTCCGGCAGACGCTCGCCCTCCAGCTCGGTGACCATGCGAGCGAAGGAGCGCACGTGCTCGGAGAGCGCGGCCAGTTCATGGCAGTTGGCCAGTACGGCCTTGAGCTGGATCCGGTCACTTTCGGGCAGGGCGTCGGGGTGGGTGAGGAGCCAGCGTGTGACGGAACGGGCCGAGGGCGGACGAGGGCCGACCGGTCGGGGCTTGCCGCGGAGGTTCCTGCTTGCGTAGGCACGGACCCTGGCGTAACCCCGGGGATATCCCTGTTCTTTGATCTCCTCCCACAGTTTCCAGGCGTTGGTGCATCCTTCCTGCCAACGCTGATCGAGGTAGGGCTTGTAGGTGTCCAGCGTGGTCGGACGGTTTGCCACTGCCCGGTGAACATCTCCTCCGGGGTGGCGGCGCGGGAGAAGCGCAGGATCGTGTTGAGCGTCATGCCGAGCTGCCGGGCGACGGACCGTTTGCTGTGCCCGGCGGCGAGGAGCGCGTGGATGGTGGCGTGCTTGGCGCGAGTACGTTCGGCGAAGCGGTGCCCTGTGGGCCAGGGCGACGAGGCGGCTGACTCCGGCTCCTCCTGGAGCTCCCGGGGCTGTTCCGATATGGGGCGCAGGCAATTGCGGTGCCGGTAGACGCACTTCTCGGTGGCTTCGCCCAGGTTGTGCCAAAGGTGCCACCGATCGGCGACTTGCAGGCCTTGTGGGGCGCCGCGGGTGGAGCCGTCGGCGAAGAACGGGGCCCTGTCGCGGCAGACGATCTCGATGCCGGGGCGCTCGGCGAGCCAGGCCACGAGGGTGTCGTCCTCCCGGTCGGGCAGGAGATCGATCGGACGACGTGTCTCCACGTCGACGAGCACGGTTCCGTGGTTCTGCCCCTTGCGCTGGGCGTATTCATCTACCCCGAGCACGCGGGGCGTGGCCGTGGGCGGATCCGGAAGCGAGGTGATCAGCCGCAGCAGGGTGTTGCGGCTGACTGGCCTCCCAAAGACGTCTGTCATGCGGGCCCCGGCCCGCCCGGCGAGCGCAAGGCCGACCAAGACGAGCGTTGATCGCAGCCGTTCCGTCCGCCGGCCGAACCGGCGGGTCAGTCCCGGTACCTGCTCGACGAATGTCTTGCGTGGACAGAAGCTCGCTGCGCAGACGAGCCGGCGCACCCGTAGTGCCACGACGACGGGCTTGCCCGCCGTCGGCAGATCGTGAGGAAACCGCAGATAGGAACCGTGTATTCGTTCTGACCAGCTCCCACAGCCCGGACAGGGCGCCTGCCGGGCTGTGGGAGCTGGTCACCCGGACGGCCATGTCGGTCGTCACGACCGACTCCACCAACACGTTCTCCACCGAGGAGAACAGCAACTCCTCGAGTTGCAGCCGTACTTCGTTCACGGCGCAGCACTGTCGACCACACCGCACACCGGCCGGGCGATTTTCGGGCTATCTCAGCCGCCGATCCGATGAGATCGACAGTCACGCTGCGTACGCGACCACACCAAGTGGACCAGAGCCTCCGCAGCCTCGGGGGTGCGGAGCTTGGGACGGGTCCATCCGAGCGTCTGCTTTACAAAACGGAAAGTGTGTTCAAGATCGAAGCGCCTCAAGAACGCTTGCCACCGCAGGTCGACGTCCTTGCCGGTCATGCCGGTCCTGGAGGACCACAGCCAGACCGGCAGTGGGTCACCTCCACCGGGCAGATGGTCCACCTGGAGGCGGATGAGGGTGCCCTCGATGACGGGGAGCTCACCGTCGTGGTCAATCCACGCGCTGCGGGTGGTGAGCCGCGGGTGGATGCGGTCCCAAGCCATGGCCTGGGCGGTGCCGTAGCGGTCGGTGACCTGCACCGTGGCCGAGTCGGGCTCGCCCCAGGTATCGGGCCTGGCGAAGCGGAACCCCTTGCCGTGCTTCGGCGGTCGCCCGCCCTGAGGATAGGACAGGGCGTACCCCTTGAGTGAGGGCTTCGGACGGCGCATCACCCGGTCTGAACGCATCCGTCCCAGCACCTCGACGGGCAGGCCGTGGAGGAGGTAGGCCATGCGCGGGGCGTCGTAGCCGGCGTCGAAGACGACCAGGATGTCCGGGTCGCCTCCTCCCACTGGCCCTGGCCGATCCAGTTGTTCGCAACGCGGCGGACCTGGGCGGCGGTGACCTCGGCGACATCATCGTCGGGACCGAGGCGGACCGCGTCCAGCAGCTGGCACCACGACGTGCGACCCGTCTCCAGCGCGGCGACGAACGAGTACGGCCAGCCGGGAATGAACTGGTCACTGGAACGTCCCGAGCGTCCGTAGACGTGGCAGAACAGACGGTCCGGGCTGGTCGGCGCGTCGGGCCGCAGCCACGGCGAGACATCGACCGCCAGGACCAGGCGCCCGTCGGCGGCCTTGGGCTGCGGCAGCACGGCCAGTGCCTTCCGCAGCCCGGCCACCTCGATGCGACCGTGGTTGAGCGCGTCGTAGAGCGCGCCGTGACCGCGACGGTGTTCGGCCAGCAGCGTCAGGTCCACCGGCGACGTGACCGGCCCGTTCTCGCACAGCATCGCGTCGCACAGCTCGAACAGGGTGTCACCGCGTCGAGTGAGGCAAGCGTAGAAGTCTTCCCGGAAGTGTGACGCGAAGTCGAACGCATCGCGCCGGGCGTCATGATGCAGCAAGCTCACTCCTGCGGCCTTCGTATGAACGTGATTCCTTGGCGGAACGCATGCTCATGCGAGGGCCATCAGCGTGCCCGGCGAACTCCCCAACGAGTGAGCACGTACGAGGCGACGTTCGAGGTCAGAGGACAGGCTCAGAGTCGGGCAGCGGTCAGCCGCGAAGGGTGACCTCGCTCGGGCCGTTGAACGGGGCGAGCGAGGTCACCGTCTGCGGTGTCCGCAACCCGTCATTGTCCGCGAAGAGCTGCCGCGCCGCAGCGAAGGACACATCGCCAGCCGTCACCTCCGCGGCTTCGTCGTACAGCTCGCGGATGGTGTCCGTCATCTCCTCGTCACTGCCGGCCCCGACACCCCAGACGTCCCAGAGGAGCGTCTCGACCTTGTTGAGCGCCGCGAGGTCGATGCGGATGTTGCCCGCCACGAACCACTCTCCGATCAGTGGGCCGCCTGGCAGGGGGAGCCCGTATGACTTTGGATCGGCCTCGCCAGCGCGGATCCGCCGCCAGGCGTCACCGGCGACTTGGAAGCGGTTGCGCGGGACGTCCATGGGATCGAAGCCCACCTTGTGAGTCTCCACGACGAGTGGGTCTGCCAGCTCCGGATCGGCGAGCAGCCAGCCTCGCGTCGGGTCCCAGTACTCAGTGACCACATGGTCGAAGTGGAAGCCGTCCGCACCGAAGTAGTCGACGAAGCCGGACCGGATCCGGGCGGGTATGCCCGCGTGCCGCAGGAATGAGCAGTGCAGCAGCGCAAAGTCGCGGCAGATGCCGACGAAGCGGTCGCCGAACTCGCGGCGCAGGGACAGCGGGGCGTCGTTGCGCGCGATGATGATCCGCAGGATGTCATCGATGTAGCGCGTCTCGGCGTCGTTGTGGAGACGCGCTTGAGGGGCGGCGTACTCGAAGAGGTCCTCCTCCAGGCGGTGGACCACCAGGTCCCTGGCGATCCGGGCGAGCTCGCGCGGATCAGCGGGCAAAGCGGCGTACAGCCCTGCGAGATCTCCGGGGTCAGAGAACGGGCTCTGCGCGGCGTAGAAGGCGGCGGTGTCCGAGGCAAGGCTAGGGATTGACATGCGCGCCACCGTGCCAAATTCCCCTTACGAATGTCCATGGATGAACGCATCCGCATGCAATGGCCGTCTGCTCGCCCCACAAATGCCCGACAGGTGAACACACCTGAGCAGCTCGTCGTTCGAGCTCAGAGGTTAAATGTCAAGCTAAGGGCTCGCAGAGAATCAACATGTTGCTTTGATCTCGGTGGGGCTGGCGTTCTCGAGGAACGCGGCGATGTCAGCGGTTGTGCGGAACCTGGCTGTCGAGGGCGGAATCGTGTAGCCGTGCTCGGCCAGCAGGGGCTGGACTTCATGGACAGCCCTGGTGAGTGTGCTGCCGTTGACGCCGAAGAGTTGGGCGAGTAGGTCTCGGGTGCCGAGTTTGCGCAGGTAGAGCACGGCAGCCAGGACTCTGTCGGCGGTCGTCAGCTTGTCCTTGGCGCCTGCGCCGTGAGCCCGGACTCGCTCGCCTCCTCGCTGCTGTCGCCGCCCTTGCTCACGTATCTCGTCCAGTTCCTGGTCGAGTTGGTTGACGAGCGCGGCCAGCTCCGGTTCGGGGATCCCGGTCAGCTCCGGGTTGCGCAGACACCCGGAGCTGGGCTGCGGGGACAGGCTGACGACCGATCGCGGGATCTTGGCTGTGGCGGTGTCGCGAAGTGAGGGGCGGAGGGTGTAGTTCCAGTCGCCGTGGAAACGGTGGCGGTGCATGGGAAGGGCGTCGATGTCGCTGTCGGTGACCTTGATGCCGGTGTCGTAGGTGCCCGGGTCGAGTTCGGCGTGGACGGTGAGCCCGGTGTGGGTAGTGGTCGCCGCGATGCTGTTCGCGATGACGTCATGACTGGTCAGAGGACGCCCTCGCCAGTTCATAGAGATGTGGGAGAACAGCCGATGCTCGATCTTGTTCCACTTCGAGGTGCCCGGCGGCATGTGGCAGACCGTAATGTTCAGGCCCGTCTCGGAGGCAAAGGCGGCGAGTTCGGTCTTCCAGGCGCGGGTGCGGTAGCCGTTGGCCCCGCCTGCGTCCGCAGTGATCAGTAGACGGGTGGCGGCCGGGTAATCGTGCTGGCCTCGGCCCTGCCACCATCGGCGGATGGAGGCAACGGCGAAAGCAGCGGTGTCGTGATCGGTGCCGACACTGACCCAGCCGGTGTTCGCGGCGATGTCGTAGATCCCGTACGGGATCGCCTTGCCCGGCCCCTGCCTATCCAGGAAGTCGTGTGTCTTGACCAGTGGCGGCTCGCCTTGGGGCCGCCACTGACGGCCGGCGTTCTTGTAGTCGCCGACGAGTTCCTTCTTCTTCGTGTCCACGCTGATCACCGGCTGGCCGGCATTCATGTGTTCCCGGGCTTGCTCGCTGATGTAGTGGAACTGGGCGTCACGGTGCCTCGGCGCCCTGGTGCAGTGGCGTCTCGCGCTCCCCCATGAGGGAGGCCTGCCAGGTGTCGTCGGCGGTGAAGCACCCGGCCAGGGCGGCCTGGTCGCGCTCGTCGTAGGCCCAGCCGTAGCGGGCGATGCGTTCGGTGATCAGCAGCCGGTCCAGGACGGGCCCACCGTGCTCGTCGCTCGGGGAGCTCGGCCGGGCGAGCGCGAGGATCCCGGCGGCGGTGCCCCAGCCGGGGACGGGGCGGGCGGCGGTGGTGTCCGTGGTGGTGGTGTCCGTGATGGTGGCCTTGGCTCTTGCCTTCCTTCTTTCGCGGGTTCTGTCGGCTCCGGACAAGGGTCGGTCCGGGCGGCGTGGGCCGCCCGGACCGCTCATGACGCCTGTCACCTCGCCAGTTCGGCCAGTTCGTCCAGGCGCGTCAGCTTGTGCGGGTTGCGCACCACGTAGATCCGCGTGATGCGGCCGTTCTCGACGTCCAGGCTCACCGCGGCCGGCTCGCCGTCGAACTCGATACGGCCCGCGGGGGCGCCGTTGAGCCAGACGGGCGTCGTGTCGAGCGCCTCGACGAGCCGCTTCGCCCTGGCGAGAACCGGCGCCACCTCGGCGGCGCCCCGGATCGGCACCAGAGCGGCCGCGACGATCCCGCCCCCGTCGGCGATCATGACCACGTCGGGGGACATGACTTCGAGCAGGTCCTGCAGCTTGCCGGTGCGCAGCGCGGTCAGGAACCGCTCCACGACGGCCTGTTGCTCGGAGCGGCTCACCTGCATCCGTGGCCGACGGGCCGCCACGTGCTCGCGGGCGCGCCGCGCGATCTGCCGCACCGCGGCCGCCGTCTTGCCGACGGCCGTGGCGATCTCGCCGTACGGCATGTCGAAGACCTCACGGAGCACGAACACGGCGCGTTCGGTCGGTGCGAGCGTCTCAAGGACTGTCAGCATCGCGATGGAGACGCTCTCCGCGAGTTCGACGTCCTCCGCCACGTCGGGGCTGGTCAGCAGCGGCTCCGGGAGCCACTCCCCCACGTAGTCCTCGCGGCTGCGGGACAGTGAGCGCAGCCGGTTGAGGGACTGCCGGGTGACGGCCCGCACGAGGTAGGCCCTTGGTTCGCGCACCTCGGAGCGGTCGACGTCGGCCCACCGCAGCCAGGTCTCCTGGAGCACGTCCTCGGCGTCGGCGGCGGAGCCGAGCATCTCGTAGGCGACCGTGAACAGCAGGTTGCGGTGGACGACGAACGGATCATCGGTCATGGCGTCATGAGTCACACCGATCATCGTGTCAGGCCGCGCCGGCCGTCTGGGGCCGCTTGGCGAGCGGGATCTGGCAGGCCTCGGAGTAGCCCTGCGAGGTGATGCCATGGGCGGTGTTGACCCGGGTGGAGAGGTTGGCGAAACCGATGAAGACGGTCAGCTCCACCAGGCCCGCCGGGCCAAGCTGCTCGAGCAGGCTCGCCGACAGCTCGTCGGTGACGGTCGGCGGGGTGGTGGTCATGGCCTCGGAGTACTCCATCACCTCGCGCTCCAGCGGCGTGAACACATCGGAGTCCCGCCAGTTCGGGACCCGGCTGGCCTTGTTGAGGTCCAGGTTCTGGTGCAGCGCGGCGAAGTAGTTGATGTCCAGGCACCAACTGCAGCCCACCTGCGCCGCCACCGTCATGTGCGCGAACGTCTTGAGCCCTTCGTCGACCGCGTCCCACTGCGCGGCCTTCGCCGAGAACTCCAGGTTGGAGGTGGCCACGGCCGGATTGTTGAAGACCACCTCGACGGGCTCGGGCAGCGAACCGAACTGCGCGAGCAGCGCCTCCTTCATCTCGGTGGGAAGCTCTGCCTTGGGGATACGCGGTGCCATGATTTTCTCCTTTTTCAGCGGCCTCGCGGCCTGTTTGGCATGAAGACACCGCCGGGCGCACATGTGTGACAACCACCCGTGCGCGCCGGCGGATGTGGCCCGGCCGCTCAGACGAGGGCCGGAAACTTCAGCAGCTCACCGTCGGTGTTGCTCCGGGTGTTGCTGGTGACGTAAGCGTCGCCCCTGGGGTTGACGGCGAGGCCCGTGGGCTCCTTGAGCGTCGTGGCCGTCGGGATCGGGGTGGACGCGCCCGTGCGTGTGTCGATGCGGGTCAGGGTGCCCGGGCCTGGGTCGGTGGCGGGGCCTGAGCCGTAGGACAGGGCGATGAGGTCGCCGTCCGGGGCCACCGCGAGGTCGATGAGGTCCGTCAGGCCCGTGGCGAAGACGGTCGGCTCGCTGCCGGGAACGTAGCGCCAGACGCGGCTGAGACCCTGGTGCATGCCACTCATGTCGGCGATGCAGAACGCGCCGCCACGGCCGCGCAGGACACCGGTCGGCACCGCCTGCAGGGGGACGTTGTCGGTCGGCCGGGTGGCGGTCGGGAAGGCGAAGACGGTCTCGGTGCTGCCGTCGGGGCGGATCCGGATCAGGTCGTTGGCGCCGGCGTCGGTGACCAGGCAGTCCCGGCCGTCCCTGGCGAAGCCCCACGGGTTGGAGAAGACCTCGGCGGTGCCGGGGTTGCCGGCGTCGGGGGTGCTGTTCAGCTCGTGCACGGCGAGGTCGCCGAGGACCTTGCCCTTGGTGGTGCTGAGGGTGCTGAAGCCGAGGTAGCGGTTGCGTCCCACCTCCACCGGCGGCGGGCACGGGATCTCCGGGCCGCTGCCGGCCTCCACGACCAGGAGCAAGCCGTCGGCCTGGATCTCGACATCACACGGGTTGTGCAGTCCGCTCGCGGCGACCACGGCGCTCGGGGCGACGGGCGCGGCCTGGCTCGGTATCGCGGTCGCCATCGCCATCGCCATCGCCATCGCCAAAGGGTGCGGCTCTTCGTGAGTGAGCTGTGGATTGCCGCTGACCTGGATGGTTGCTGAATGGGTGCTGCGTACTCAATCGTCGTGGTGTCGACTGGTCGGGATTTCGGGGTAGTGGCGATGGTCTCGTGGCATGAGGAGATCGACCGGCGGGAAGCTGCCGAGCGGGAATAGAGCAGCGAACTGCGGGCGCAGGTGGCGGAGTTGTCGGAACGGCCGGCTGAGCACGAGTAGTGCTGTCGCGGCTGGAGATTACGCGGGAGACGATGCCGGACATCCTGTCCGGTGACGGCACGGTCACTGCACCCGGCCAGGAAGTACTCAAGGCCGAGCCGGTGGATGCGGGCCTGGCCGGCACCGCGGCCCCGGCTCAGCGAACGTCCATCCGGCCGACGCCCAGCTTGGCCTGCCGCGCGAGCGTTACAGCCTGGGCGTGCGGAGACTGGCTGTGCTCGAGGCCGTCCGCGGCTCCTACGCCACCGCGCTCGAGGCGATCACCCGCCACTGCGGGCAGCCGGTCATCGGCAAGCGGCAGGCCGAACAGCTCGTGCGGGCCGCCGCGGTCGACATCGCCGCCTTCTACGCCACCCGAATCCCGGCTCCGGACGGCAAGGAGACGCTGCTGGTGCTCAGCGTTGATGGCAAGGGGATCGTGATGCGCCCCGGTCACCTGCGCGAAGCGCCCCGGAAAGCGGCCGAGCCGGCTCAGCACACCTTGCGCACCCGGCTGTCCGCCGGCGAGAAGAGCTGCCGCAAGCGGATGGCGACCCTCGCCGTCGTCGACGACGCCGAGCCGGCCCCGCGCCGGGTCCACGACATCATCACCCCGCCCGGCGGCCGCACCACCACCCGCACCTGGCGCAAAGGACCCAAAGCGTATGCGAAATGGTTCACCGCCTCGGTCCGCGATGACCCCGGCCAGGTGATCCTCGCCGCGTTCGACCAGGCCGAAGCCCGCGACCCCGGACATCACCGGTGCTGGGTGGTCCTCATCGACGGCGCCACCCACCAACTCAACCTGATCCAGGCGGAGGCCGCCCGCCGGGACGTCACCATCCTCATCGTCCTCGACATCGTCCACGTGATTGAGAAACTGTGGGCGGCCGCCCGGTGCTTCCGCACCGCCGCTGACCCGAAGTCCGAGACCTGGGTCGGCGCCAAGGCCGCCCGGATCCTGGCCGGTGACGCCCGCGGCGCCGTCCGCGACATCCGTACTGATGCCGACCGGCACCAGCTGAGTGCCGAGCAACGGGCCGCGGCGGACCCCGCCTGCCGCTACCTCACCAACAACGCCGACCACGTCCACTACGACCAGGCCCTCCAGGCCGGCTGGCCGATCGCCAGCGGCATCGTCGAGGGAGCAGCCCGCCACCTCGTGGCCGACCGACTCGACATCACCGGCTCCCAATGGAGTGTCCCGGGCGCCGAAGCCGTCCTCACCCTCCGCGCCCTCATCAGCAACGGCCACTTCCCGCAGTACTGGATCTTCCATGTCCGAAGGGAACGCGAACGCCTCTACCCCAACGCTGACCAGCACAACTACGCGTTCATGACCTGAGTGGCGATTTCACTCCAAAAGAGCCGCACCCTTCGTTAAATCCCCACGGCCCATACCTCCAGCCTGAACTCAACGACCGTGCCGTGTCAGCAGATCCGAGAAACAGCGCCTAGATCAGATGCCCTCTGAGAGACCAACGAGGCACCGTGCTGATGAGTTGCGAGTTCGGACACCTCCCTCAACGGCCCAGGTGCCGGGTGTGTTGCGCCCTCGCCGCCGTCACCCCCATCGGTGGCCACTCTGAAAACTCTCACTGGATCAATTCGATGTGCGGGTGCTTCGGGGACGCTGGGCAGACATGGAGCTGCAGGCCGTAGCCGCCAGCAATGTCGATCAAGGTGAAGTTCGCGGGCGGAGTGCCCGGAAGTGTCGAAGTGGGGTTGCTGCGTTCCTCTTTAGGGATCCAGCTGTCACTGCCGGCGTCCCATTCAGTGCTGGCGATAGCCAACAGCGGGTATGCCTCGGTACTGCATTCGGGACACGGTCGAGGCGTCGGGTCCGTGAGGCCCCAGCGGGACCAGCCGCCAGTTTTCCAGCCAGAGGCATAGGACAGGTTGTCCACGTAGAAATGGTCCGGGGCATCGTCATATGCACGGTCCCACGCAGCTCCGGCCGCCTCCCACCGGCTGCGGTCTTTCAACCGCAGCTGGAGCTCCTGGCTCAGTTCCAGCGGATGGGGGTACTCGGTGACCTGCTCCGGTGCGAGCCGGGACGGTTGTGGCAGATAGTCGGAGCTCTGCATTGCAGCTGGCTCTGGGGCAGCGTCCAGCACCTTGTTCACCGTGCCAGAGATGCGCCAGAACAGCACTGTGCGGGGATGAGCCGGGTGATTGAAGGGACACCAGAGGACTTGGAGCAGATCGGCACCGGGTGGGCTGATCGGAAGCGGGACGTCGCGGGCGTACAACTGAGCGACGGGCAGTAGGGGGATAGGGCCCTCGGGCCAGGGGCGACCCGCTTGGAGCCGCCTCTCGGCGGCCCGTTCCTCAGGTGTGATCCACGGCTCCTGAGGGCTGCGGCTGCGTCTGAGCGCTGTCGCAGCCCGGTTGCGGCGCAACTGCCGTACGTCGTCCGGAGAGAGGCCCACTCGGCCGCTTCTCACATGTGACTCTTCGCAGTGCGGCCACGGCTCGTCGGCGGGCCACAGAAGCGGGCCGCCGACGGAACTGTCGTACACGGACGGCGCCCCGGGGCGCGGATGCAGCCGGGTCGCCGTGCGTGCCAACGGGGCCAGGTCTGGAAAGAGGACCGTGACGTCGAGCGGCCGAGGCGGGGTCGTGAAACTCATACTGGCTCCCGGTGGCACGAAACGGGGGTGGGGGGGTCAGTTACCTAGATTGTACTGCCCGTTGTCCTGGGTGTTGAGGATGTCAACGTTCGAGAAGAGCTGCTCTATCGAGCCGTCCCCCCGCTCGATCTTGGCGCTCATCGTAACGCTCACCGGGATCGTGCTGGTGGCGTTCAAGTACATGGGAGTCACCTGATAAAGAATCGCGTCGTCCGGTCCGAACGTGTCCGATGCCACCTGATCCCTGACCTTCTTCTCAAATTCCCACATGCTGCCTGCGCCGGTGTTCGTCCCCACCTGCCAACAGGGAACGAGGTTGTCCGAGATCCTGCCGCCTAGAATCTTGGCGATCAGATGGCATCGGGCGCGCTCCTCGTCGAGATCGTGCGCCTGCGCGTACAGTTCCGCATCCTGCCAGCCGGTAATGTCCCCACCGGCCTCACTGCCCGGTCCGAGGGTCTTCCCCAGGCAAGCCACGGCCGCGGCCGCTCTGGTACCCGTCGGGCTCGACGGCACAAGTGTGTTTACGTGAGGTACCGGCGCGGTGGTGTTCAGAATCCAGCCGTTGCCGGACAGACGCGCCCCCGCTGGCGAGCTTCCGAGGCACTCAGCATGCGAGCCGTCGAGACTCGCCGTGAGACCGAGCATGAACGGATCTGCGTCGATGACCCGCTGACTCACGAAGCCCTGGCGGAGCTGGTTGTCGGCGAACTCTTTGTCACCAGCTGCGACATGCGCGCGCACGCAACGCTTAGAGGGATCCAGATCCGCGCCGCCGCCGAGCTCGAAGATGACCCATCCGCCGCTGCCATGGTTGGGAATGAGTTCTGCGCACCGAGCGCCGTCCGTTCCCCCCTCACTGGTCTCCGCGAAGGGGAACTGTGCACAGGTGTCAGTAGGTATGAGGTCGGACGCGTCCGCGAACGGCTTCGACGCACCACTTCCACAAGTACTGCTGACGCGGTCATCCACCCCGCTCACCGCCCGGGTCAGCGGGGTGTCAAGTCCCCATCGGTCGGAGAGGTTCTTCTGCGCCCATAGATAGGCCGCCACCGCACCGCCCTGGTCCGAGCCCTGCGTGCTCAGTGGTACCTGGGCCCTGACCGAAGGGACGACACACCCGGCCGTCGAGGTACCGCCGACCGCGTTGTCACAACGGATCTTTTGCGGATTGCTCCACGAGGCGTTCGGGTCGACGGCCGTGGCCCCTGGAGAGGTCACGTACAACTGGTACGAGGTGGTGAACTCAGTGATCGCGCCTGCTGCGGGGGCCGAGGAGTACTTGATGTCGCCGGCCAGCGGCTTACCCAACGTCACGTCACCGACGTACCAAGGCATGTACTTCGTTGCCGTGCAACCGCTCCCGCAGGATGCCTTTAGCTTCGCATTGAGGGCCGTGACGTCACCCGTGGCAGAGGTCATTGTCGCCGTGACGTGTTCGCTCCACGTGGTCTCCGCCTTCGGGAGGGTCGCACTGGTGGAGATTTCCAGGGTGCCGCGTCCGATCTCCTTGCCGTTGCTGTCGCGCAGGATGTATGTGACGTTCACGCCATTCACGCAGTACGAGAAGCGCTCGTAGGAGTACTTGCCAGGGCTGGTGATGGCACAGGTTCCGGTGGCGAGCGGCTGTATCGAGCTGCGCCGTGCTGGGGTGGGGCTGGTGCTCACACACGCCTCGACGGCGCCCGCACGGCGCTCCTTCGATCCAGGTCTGGTGGGCTCGCAGTGTTCGCCGGCTTCGGCAGGGAACGCGCTGGTCGCGGTGGCGGGGGCGGACGCATCGGCCAAGTCAGTACGATCTACCCGGTCCACCTGTTGCGCCGTCTCGTGCGGAGCCTGCTGGGCGTAGCTCGTGCCAGTGGCGGTGAACGTAAGGACAAGGGCGGCCGAGAGGGCCATGACTGTCGATCGGATACGTCTTCGGGTGGCGCCTTCGGTGCGTATTCGGAGGGCACCTACACGGCGTATTATGTCCATGTTTGTCAGATCACTCTTCATCGTGTCTTGGCAGAGGGAAGGGGCACCCGGAAATGCAGTGCCCCCGGGAACAGCAGTGGCTCCGGGCTGCTGCGCATCAGCGCATCGGCTTACCTGACGAGGCTCACGAGATCCTGGGTAAGGCTGGAGACCTTGTCCACGGCGACGTGCGTGATCTTGTTGACGACAGGTTCAACGATGTTGCCGCCAAGCGCCTTGTCTGCTGCTTTGATCCACTTGTACTGTCCGAGCGTCACAAGGCTGAGACCGGTGCCGACAGCGGAAGCGGTGAACTCGCTGCTCGTGAAACCGTGTTCGATGCCGTTGAAGATGGTGCTGAAGGCGCTCGCACCTGTGGACACCTCGGCGAAGAAACCGGCCGCACCGAGGGCGGGCGGGAAGGCAAGGCCGACGAGACCGCACCCGGCGGACACAAAGGCACTACCGGTAGCGACTACTTCGCCCGCGTCGGCATAGAACTGGGCGTCGTTCCACCACTCGTCGGATTCGGCCTGGCCCTTGGTTCCGTTGGGATTGGCCTGGTCGTTCACGTCGCTGTCAGCCGGGTCTATGTTGTTGTAGCGCAGACGCCGGGATTCTTCGGCAGCGGCCTTTGCCTTGGCGAGGTCCTCCGCCCGCTTCTTGTCAGCGGCGATCTTCTTGGCGGCGGTGTACGCGGCGGCCGCCGCCTTCTTGTCCGCCTGGGCGGCGAGCGCGGCCGCGCGGGCGGCAGCGGCCGAAGCCTGTGCCGCGGCCGAGGACTTGAGAGCGGCACGCGCGGAGTCCATCGCCTTGTTGGCCGAGAAGTTGGCCGAGCGCGCCGCCCCACGGGCGACGGCGGCAGCCGCCTTAGCGGTGTTGGCAGACTTCTGAGCATCAGCCGCTGATGCGTCGGCGGCGTTCGCGTTCTCGCGAGCTTCGTCCGCGTAGTTGTCAGCCTTGGAAGCTGAATCGATTGCCTTGTTGGCCCATTCCTGGGCTTCGGCAGCGTCCTCACGGGCGTCTGCGGCAACCTTGCTAGCCAGTGCGGCGTCTTCCTGCGCCTTCTCGGCGATCTTGGCCGCGGCCGCGATGGCTCCGCGGACCGCGGCGACGTGGGCAGCGGTGTCATGGTCGAGCTGGGCCGTACGGAACTGCACCAGCGTGATGAAGTTGCGCAGCATCCACGCGGGGCCTTCGAGGGCAACCTCGGCGTAGGCACTGGTGAAGGCTCCGCCGGCGGTGACGAGCTCGGTGGCCTTGACCCGGTCGTCCTCCTGGATGGCCTCCTGGTATCCGTGGTCGAAGAAGTCGACGAGGGCGACTGTGGTGTTCGTGTCGAGCGCCTTATTGCCCGCCGCGGTGACCGATTTCCCCGGATTGTCGTTGAGGATTTTGTTGATGGCGACCCGCAGCTCGTCGTCGGACGCCTTCTTCATGCCGCTGGTGAGGAAGTCGCCGACGGCCTGCGAGTCGGAGCTTTCCAAGGCGATCTGGGCGGCTTCGGCGATCTTCGGTGCGGAGATCGTGGCGACGTGCAGAGTGGTATCGCGGTCGTCCTGTTCCTGGGCGAGAGCGCGGTCGAGGGCGATCCAGGCATAGACATCGTCGTCGGATCCTGCGAGGGCGTGCTGGGCGGCCTGCCTTGTCCAGGTGCCGCTAGCGTCCATCAGGCCGACGGCGGCCTTGCGGCCCAAGGTCGCGGCAAGCGGCATGTCGCCGTCGTTGAGCGCTTGTTCGGACTGGCTGATCAGGTCCTTGGTCTGCTGGCTGGTGCGTTCCGCGACGAGGCGCTTCTCGCGGATGCCGGACATCTCAGCCGCTTCGATGGCGGCGAGCACACGCACCTCGTCGATGGCCTGCAGCTTGTCCTGTTTCAGCGTCTGGGCTTCGGCGGCGCGCGCGTTCTTCTCCACGTCAAGGGCGTCGGAGACGGCCTTGACGGCGACGTTCGCGGCCTTCACAGCCTCATTGGCGTGCGCGGTCGACTTGTTCGCGAAGTCGACGGCCTGGCCCGCGTACTTCACGGCCTCGTCGGCGGCGGCCGCCGCCTTGTCGGCATGGTCGGCGGCGGAGTTGGCGGCGGCACTGGCGGTGCGTGCTGCGGCGGCTGCGGCGGTGGCCAGTGCCTGAGCGGTGGAGGCCGCGTTGCTTGCACGGTTGGCAGCGCTGGTCGCGATGGCGGCCTGACGCTTGGCCTCGGCAGCCTCCGAGACGGCGGCGCCGGCCGCGACGGCTGCCTGGGCGGCGGCGGTGGCGGCAGCGGCAGAGTTGCGCGCTGCGGAGGCGGCTGTCTGCCCCGCGATCACCGACTGCTCCCCGGCGACGGCTGCCTTGATGGCGGCCTTGGCGGCGGAGCGGGCCTTGGCAGCCGCATTCTTGGCGGCCACCGCGGCGTCCTTGGCCATCTTCGTCTTGCCCGCGTCCGCCGATGCGGCGATCGCGGCATTGTAGGCGCGGGCCGCGGCACTGCCTGCCCTTGAGGCCGCCTGGGCGGCGCCGGTCGCCGCCAGGGAAGCCCGGCGGGACGCATGCACCGCCGCGTTGGAGGCATTGATGGCATTGCGCGCGGCATCTGCCGCACCCTTCGCCGCGCCGGCCGCCTTACGGGCCGCGGAGGCCGACTTCTGCACATCCTTCTGTGCGGCAGATGCTTCCGCCGCGGCCTTCTCGGCAGCCTCCTTTGCCTCGTCGGCTGCGGTCCCGGCGCGAGCCGATGCCTCTACGGCCAAGTTCGTCTGACTCTCGGCGCGTTTGCCCTCACGCTCGACAACGGCCACCAGATCCTCGATGGTCGCTGACTCCTGGTCACGGGCACGCGCGATGTGCTGGCCCGTCTCGATGAACCATTCCATTTCGGACGCGGTGCCGTCGAGTGCACGGTTCGCGTACTTCTGCATCTCAGGGCCGCCGGTCACCAGCATGGTGGTGACCTGGATCCGGGCATCCTCTAGACGCGCGTCGTACTGCCCCTGTGTGAGGAAGGCGGCGAGCGCCGGTGTGGTGGCGGCGTTCAAGGCGGCGTTGGCTTCACGTACCACTGCCCTGTCGCCGGTGGAAGAGACGATGGTCGTGGCGACCTGGAGGTCTTCGAGGATGGCCGCCTTGAAGCCATCCTTCAGGAACTCGTCGATCGCGGCATCACCGTTGTCGAGGGCGGCGACGGCCTCCCGGCGCAGGCCCTTTCCGGCGCGGTCCAGGCTGCTGATGATCGCGACCCGGTTGTCGTCGATCGTTTGCGTCGGCAGTGACTCGGCGAGGAAGGTCTGGATGGCGGCGTCCGGCCCATAGAGCGCTACGGCGGCAGCGCTCTTGACGCCCTTGCCTCCGGTCAGCCACGCCCTGACGACCTTGGCGCGCTCGGTGTCCGGTAGCGGCACAGGTTCGGGTGTGGTGCCTTCGGCGGCGACGGCAGTGGACGGCGTCAGGAGCGCAGGGGTGGCCGCGACGGCGGTCGCGGCGGCGAGCGCACCGAGTACGCGGCGTCTGCTCCAGAAAGTTGTCGACATGAATAGATTCCCCAGGTTGAGAAGCGAATAAGCGCCCTCGACGCGCATAAACACGGAGGCACCATCGAGCGACGGTGACTCTATCAACTAACCGCAGCAGAAGCAGAGATGAAAGAGGAAAGTTTCAAACTGCATGATGATTTAGCAAACTGATACTCACTCCCGTACAACCATTATGTGGTGTGGCGGACATCACAACTGACGCCTCGTCAATGTCCGTCTTTGGGTGGCTCTTTGAGGGTTGACCGCCCCTTTGATCTCGTGTTCACATGGCATTCACGAAGATCACACAGGCTCGCACCCCGCGCCGCGACAGCCCTGGTTCGGGTCTTTTTGAGGCGGCCACAAACCCCTGACAGCCAGGGGCGTTTTGCGCGGTCGCCGCTTATCTGAGGCGAGGTATGAAATGAACGAAATAGATGCGATGACTTCTGGGCAGCAAAGAAAGCGTTTCGGCAAGCGACTTCTCGGGACCGCAGCGGCATCTGCTTTCGTACTGCTTGCCGCGGCAGTCGGCATCCTGGCCGGGCCGTCCGAAGAGGCCGACGCGGCGAACGCCGCGGCCGACACCCCCGGCTACGCCGTGGAGGACTTCAACTACCCGCAGGCCGACAAGATCCTGACGGAGAAGAAGCTTGTACTGAAGCGAGGCGACGGCCACATCACACTCGCCGAGTGTGCACCGGACACCGGGCAGCTCGAGCTCAGAGCACGTGAGATCGGCAACGCCACGTTCTGCTTCGACGTCATAGGCACTGAGGGCTGGTTGACGCTCGAAGTGCCCAAGGCCTACTCGATGAAGGGCAACGACTACTCCACCACGGTCGACATGACCATCGGCGACGAGAAGCAGTCGTTCGACCTCAAGAACGGCATCTGGACCGGGATCGGCGAGATCGCGGACCCGGAGCACCGTGACTTCACGCTTGTGGAGATCAGGACCTCCAAGTAGCCCTTCACCCCTGTCCCGTGACCACCACGCTGCACTCCGGCGTGTACCGGACGAGCAGTCCTCGTTGCAAGGAAACAACGCACCCATGACCGCCAGAACCGTGACCGTCTCCAGACGCTCCCGCCTCCTCATGTCCACCGCAGCACTGGTCACCCTGCCACTTGCAGCGGCCGGCTCCCTCCCCACCGTGCTGTCCACCGCGGCACAAGCGGCCAGCGGGTCGGCGGTGTCCGACAGTTCCCTCTCCTTCACCGCCAAGCTCACCATTGGCACGGGTGAGACGATGCGCGGCTGCTCCGGCGCTCTCGTGGACAGCCAGTGGGTGCTGAGCGCCGCCAGCTGCTTCGCGGACGACCCGCAATCCGGCAGCAGCGTGACAGCCGGAGCCCCCAAGCTGCCCACGACCGCCGTCATCGGCTCCACCGATCTGACCGTCTCCGCCGGTCAGTCACGCGCGGTCGTCCAACTCGTCCCGTACGCCGGCCGCGACGTCGTCCTGGCGCGTCTGGACAAGCCCGTCACCGACGTCAACGCGGTCAACGTCTCCTCGATCGCTCCGGCAGTTGGTGACAACCTGACCAGCTCGGGCTTCGGCCGCACCAAGGACCAATGGGCGCCGGTGAAGCTGCACACCGCCTCATTCACGGTCACCGACGTGCAGAGTGGCACGCTCAACGTATCCGGAAACAATGGGGAGTCGGTGTGCGCCGGCGACACGGGCGGTCCTGTGCTCCGGCAGAAGAACGGCACGCTCGAGCTCGTGGCCGTCAACTCGCGTTCGTGGCAGGCCGGTTGCTTCGGCACCGATGCGAGCGAGACGCGTACGAACGCCGTTGACGCACGCGCAGACGATGTGGCGGCCTGGGTCGCAAAGAACCGGCTCGCCACGATGCACGCCGACGTCACCGACGTCGTGACCACCGCCGACTTCAACAAGGACGGCCGCCCTGACGTCGCCGCCATCCTCAAGGACGGCAACCTGCACACCTTCTACGCCACCGCCAATGGCTCCCTCATCTACGGACGCGAGCTGTGGAAGCACGACGGCAGCTGGAGCCGTAAGACCCGCATCTTCGGCGGCGACTTCAACGGCGACGGCAACGCCGACATCGCCGCCATCAACGTCGATGGCAACTTCACCGTCTACCCCGGCACCGCTTCTGGCCCGCTGGCCAATGGTATTGCCATGTGGAAGGACGCCACCTGGGGGGCCTACCCCAGCATCGCGACCTACCGCGCCAAGGGCTGGACGCGTGACGGCCTCATCACCGTCTCCCCCGCGGGCCGTCTGTATGCCTACCCCACTGCCGCCACCGGCGCTCTGGACGGCACCCGCACCGAGGTCTGGAACGACGACAGCTGGAACAAAAAGCTCATCACCAGCGCCGACTACACCAGCGACCAGCTCAACGACGTCGCCGCCATCGGCCAGGACGGGGCGCTGGGCCTCTACGCCGGTAACGCGCAGGGCAAGTTCGCCTACTTCGGCCAGATGTGGCCCGACCCGTCCTGGGCCAGCTTCCCCGTCATGATGGGCGGCGACTACAACGGCGACGGGAAGGCCGACATCGCCGCGGTCAACTCCACCGGCGGCCTTTACCTGTACCCCGGTGACGGCAAGGGCAAGCTGGCCACCCGCACCAGCATGTGGCCCACCATCGGCTGACGCTCCTCCCCCGCCGGGAGCACGCCGTACGCTCCCTGGGCGGCGTGCTCACCGCTGCCGCACAGCCAGGCGCCAGATGTACGGACGCGCCGGGTTCTAGCTCCTGCGCAAGCGGGTGCTGCTTGTGTCGTGACCTCACTGTCGGTGGCCAGTGCAAGGGTCCCCGACGGTTACGCGAGGAGATCTCATGGGCACCACGGATGGCTCGTGGCGACCTTACGGACGAACAGTGGGTGCGGCTGGAACGACTGTTGCCGCGTCCGAAGATGGACGGCCGCCACGGGACCGACGGCAGGTCTTCGACGGGATCTGGTGGCGCGCTCGCACCGGCTCGCCCTGGCGGGACATACCTGAGCGGTACGGCCCGTGGGAGACCGCCTACACGCTCTTTCGTCGCTGGCAGATCGACGGCACCTGGGCCAAGGAAGTTGCAGGTCAGAGCCGATGCTGCCGGACACATCGAGTGGATGTCGGTCGATTCCACGATCAGCCGAGCCCACCAGCACGCCGCCGGGGCTCGTAAAAGGGGGCCGCCGATCCAGACCGGACGAGTCCGGACGGGTTGGCGGCCGAGCCGGACGATCACGCGCTCGGTCGCTTGAGAGGTGGGCTGACCACCAAGATTCACCTGGCCGCCGACGCCTCCTCCCACGTCCTGGCTACCGTGGTCACCGCTGGACAGCGGGCTGACGCCCCAGTGTTCACAGAGATCATGGCCCGCATCCACGTTCCGCGGATCGGCGGCGGACATCCGCACACTCGACCCGCTCACGTCCTGGCCGACCGCGCCTACCCCTCACGGAAGATCCGCGAGTACCTGCGCCGCCGGCAGATTCCTCACACCATTCCGGAGAAGCGCGATCAGACCGGCCACCGCCGACGCCGAGGTTCGGCCGGCGGCCGCCCACCCGGCTTCGACCGTGAGAAACACAAAGCCAGACACAAAGTCGAGTGCCGGATCGGCCTCCTCAAGCAGGCACGAGGAGTCGCGACACGCTACGAGAAACTTGCCGTCCGCTACGAAGCCACGGTCCAACTCACCTTGATACGTCAGGCGCTGTGACCACATCTCAACCGCGACCCAGGTGTCCCCAGCGGCTGCACTACAGTCGGCCCACCTTGCCCGAACTCTACGTGATCAACCATCTGACTCTGTCCACGACCGACCTTGACCGGCTCGTGGCCTGCCTCCATCAGCATTCCCTGCCTCGGCGCGAGGGGACCACGCCGACATCCGCGCGCGGCGGCCGATGGCGCCAGTCCGCCAGCTGCCATCCTCTGGGGGGGCACGCTCCCGTTCACCTGCTCACCGTGGCGGCCGTCCCGCAGGCAGCATCTGGCCGACAGACTTTGGGCCAGGGCCGCAGACACGCTCGGGCAGAACTCGATGATGCTGTCGACACCGACCATCTACAACACACGCTCCACGTTGGCGCCGCCCCCGGCCAGCCGCAACTAGCCTCCCCGCTC
Organism: Streptomyces sp. NPDC102406; assembly: GCF_044765725.1. NCBI lineage: Bacteria > Bacillati > Actinomycetota > Actinomycetes > Kitasatosporales > Streptomycetaceae > Streptomyces > Streptomyces sp. NPDC102406. The sequence goes on from NZ_JBIWKP010000017.1 coordinate 33,657, forward strand.
ACCGGCCCTGCGGTAGACGTGGTGACGCTCAGGCGCTTGGCCCCGGCACTGCCACTGGGCTCAGCCACGGAGTCCTTTGCAACGACCACTCGCCTCACAGCGAGGCACGGCCACCCACGTCCTATGCATGGCTGTGCCGGTGAGAGGTAGTACCAAATATCGGTGGGTCTGGGCACCAGTTGATGGCTGGTAGACGGCGAAGTGAGGTCCCGGAGCCATACCATGCGGATCATGACGCGCTTCGATGAGGTCAAGGCATCGTTCTGGGATCAAGGCGACTATGGCGTCCAACCTCAACTGACCGAGGAGCTGGTTCAGGAGGCTCAACGCCTGCTCGGCGTCTTGCTTCCCCCTTCACTGCTGTCGGTCTTGTGCGTGCAGAACGGCGGTGGAGTGGCGGCCCGCTGGAGGGCGTTTCCCACCCTCGCGCCTACGTCGTGGAGTCAGGACCATGTGCCGTTCGGTGACCTGATGGGCATCGGCCGGCGCGAGCGGATGACATCGATCCTGGATTCGCCGTACTTGGTTGAGGAGTGGGGTCTGCCCACCCCGGTCGTCCTACTCTCTGGCGACGGACATTACTGGACCGCACTCGACTACCGGGCCTGCGGGCCGCAGGGCGAACCGTCGGTCACGTGGTTCGACACCGATGAGAAGTCGGAACTCGCCCTTGCTGCAGACTTCCCGTCCTTCATCGAGGGGCTCACCGCAACTGAAGGGTTTGATAAGGGTGTTCAGCCGGTTTGAGGGAGCCGGCTGACGGCGTGTTCGGCCCTTGCCTTGGTCTGAGCGAGGCGAGGCGAGGCGAGGCGAGGCGAAGCGATAAGAGTCGGCTCCGGCCATGCCGAGGCCAGCGCCTTCTGTACCGTACGGCGCCCTACCCCGTACTTATGCTCAAGGGCCCTGCCGGACATACCGGCGCGAGAATCCCGCCGGATGGCCGCGTACAGCTCGACCTTGGCCTGCGGCGGCATCGGCGCCCCCTCGTGCGCAAGAGCACCCCGATACCTCCCACCGCAAGGCCCTGGATAGTGCCAAAACTCAGCGACACCACTCCTTCGAGTCGCAGGGTGCGGTCACAACTCAACGGCAACGCGGTCACTTGGCAGCGACAGAACTATATGCACGCACCCCGGGGGACGCAGGCACTTACGCAAGCCGTAAAACGCTGCGCTTTCGCGTCCGTGGGCCCTGCCCGCAACTCCCGCACGAACGGCACAAAGAGCCGCGCAACATCGCACGGACAGACAACTGTGCCGGTTGCATCTGCCGCTTCGCCCGCACTCGGTGGCGCGGAAGAGACGCCGGGCCAAGACCCCGCTCAGTATCTCGCCCTCCCCTGCCCCGCCAGGCCACCCCGGTCCGCTGCACCGTCCATCCCGGCTGCACAGCACGCCTCGCCCTTCGCTCGCAAGCACCCGCCGAACGTCCGGTTGCGGAGATCGGGTGCGCCGGGTTAGCGGTAGGTCATGACCAGCGATGCTGACCTCATCCCCGTCCCGCCCCTGCTGATCTCCGAGGTGTGCCAGCTCCTCGAGTACGGATGTGCCAAGGACTGCGCCGACGCCCAGTCCCTGCTCCTCATCCTGGAGCAGAACCTCCTCGACTACCGCGGCCGCCCCGCCCTGCCTCTGCCCGCCGCCCTGCTGCACCGCCTCCACCAGGTACTGCTCGTCCTGTGCTACCACGCCATCACCGACTTCCCGCCCGGCGAACAGGTCGTCCGCTTCAGCCGCAGCGCCGACCGCATCCGCGCACTCATCCCCATCCCCGCACCGGACGCCTGGCCCACCGCGCCCGCTGCCACCCCACGAGAGGCGTAACCGGACGCCAGGTCCAGAACCACGGGCTCGGCCTGGTATCGGCCGCCCCGCATGTACCAGCCCTGCGATCAGCGGTGTTCTGAGGGATGCACGGCCGGGCAACGGGGCCCGGCAGCGGTAACAGCCTGACCCGCGATTGATCTGACCGCTTCTGACCTGGCCGGGTGTGGGCTCGGCGCGTTCACCAGTCGAGCAGAGCCATGGAACTCCGACCGAGCCAGTCCGTGAACGACACGGGCCGACCGTCCAGGTTGAGCGGAAGGATCTGGTCACAGGTCGCGCGGGCGTCGAACCACATCGTGCCTCGGTGCGGACCAGTGACGACGAGCAGGGTCGAGAAGCCACAGCCGTTTTCCTGGATGAACACGGCGCCGGACGTCTTGCGCTCCTGGAACACCTCGTACTCCGCGTCCCACTGCTTCCATGCCTGCTGGTAGGCGTCGTGGTCCGGGAAGTTCTCTTCCAGCGGCTCGCGTCCGTCAAGCTCGTCTTCGTAAGCGCAGTAGGAGTCAGGATGCGGGAAGGCAATAGTGAGCAGGTCGTAGTTGGTACTTGAGTCTCCCTGCCAGCCCCAGCCGGCCGCGGTCCGACGTAGGCGGTTCATCGCGCCGCCAGCGCCCTGTCGGAGCAAGTACTCCCGGTACTCGACGGGAAAGGTGATGCCCAGTTCCGCTTCCGCCTCGCAGACCTGTGCTTCGGACAGCGGCGCCGGGGAGGAGTCCTGTCCCGAGGACGGACATCTGAGCTCGTCAAATCGTCGTCCATGGGCCAGGCGTTGGGCTTCCGCTATCCAGTCGATCGTCATACGGGTGAGGGTAGACAGGAGCGCTGCACTGGACTCTGCCGTGACATGACGACGCCCGTGTGGGTTCTTGGGGTATGCAGATTCAGAAGGCTCGTGCCGTCATGTCCCACCGTGCGTTCTGCGGGCTTTCGGCCCAGCATCTCGGTGAGTTGATCGCTGAGCTCGCGCCGCGCTGGTACGCACGGTGCGAGTCAGGACGGCAGCAGCGGCGGCCCGGGGGCGGAAGGTCGGCGCCGGGCCGAAGTACGGGCTGGTCTTCACCGACCGGGTCCTGGTGATGCTTGTTCACCTGCGGATTGGGCTGATTCATGAGGCGCTCGGTGTGATCTACGAGGTGGGCTCTTCCACCATCGGGCGGGTGATCGGCGAGATCCGTCGACCCGGCAACCAGCCCAACACCCAGGCTGCCCTGCCGGGCGGGCAGTGCCACGCAGGACTAGGCGGGGCAACCGAAGCCTCGCCCCTTTGCCCGCGGAACCCTGGCCTGGGGAGGCCTCGCACACATCACCCCGTCATCTTCCCTGTACCGAGCGCCGTGCTGCCGCTTGCCCGGAGGAGGCAACTGCCGTAGCGCATGTTTTGCACGAGTGGCTGAGGCGTCCTTGGTGGGTTACAAGCGGGTGCATGGCTGGTCATACTGGAGCATGGGATTCGATCGCCCGTTGGATGAGCGCGATGTAGCCGAGGACCCTCGCTTTGGTACGCGTCGTCGGCTGCAGGAGCTTGCCGCTGCCGCTGACCGGCGGGATATGACCGCAGACGACCGCGAACGCACCGCAGACAAGTGGGAGGACGCCGCAGACGAGCGGGAGGTGCGGCTTGTGGCACGGGAGGTGCGGGTGCAGGAGCAGGCCCGTGCGGCGGGGATGGCAGTCCCCGGCCTGCGGCAGCAGGCGTATGAGACGCTGCAGCCCTCCCATCAACTCCTCGTCGCCAGCCAGCAGCGACTGCAGCGCAGTGAGGCGGCCCTGCGGCGCGCGGATGCGAGCGACGCACGCGAGCAGACGGCCGTCGAGCGGGAGATGACCTTCTCCGCACTACGGCAAGGTGACGAAGCGCCCGCGCACTGCGGACCGCTGCGGCAGTTCACCCTTGCCAACTCCCACCACCTCAACCACACCGTCCGGACCCAGGAATTGCACCGCTACCTGCGCTGGGGCAACCAGAACGCCCGCCACCCCGACGTCCTGGCGGCCCAGCAACGCGAGCGCGCCCGCGTCCGCAGCGAGAGGGGCATCCGCTGGCACGGACGACCACTCACCCAGGCGGCCTGAGCTTCAGGACTCCGACCTTTCAGGCCGCCACCGGTATCGAATGTCTGGCTCCCGTTCCTCGTTGCGGTGACCGTCGGTGCACTCGGCGGCGACAAACCCGTGCCGCTCATAGAAGCGACGTGCCGGCTCGTTGACCTGGAACGTCCACAGCGCGAGCCCCGCCGGACGACGCTGCTTCGCCAGATGCACGAGGCCGCCGCCGATGCCCTGGCCCTGCCAGGGCGGATCGAGATAGAGCTGGTCCAGGTCTTCGCCGTCCAGCACCATCGTCCCGACCACCGACCCGTCGACCGTGGCCACCCACGTCTCCAGGCCGGGCAGGACCACCTCCCGAAACCAGGACCGGACCTCGTCGTCCGTATGAGCCCGACGGACATTCGGAAGCGCCGCAGTGAAGGAACGCAGTCACACCTCGGTCACCGCCGCGGCGTCGGAGCCGACCGCGCGCCGCACGGCAAAGTTATTGATCTCCACAGCGCCGCATGCTCGCAGACAGACAACATGGCCGCATCCGACTTCTCGCGTCGCCCGCCCCGAACGGAACCCGGTGAACCTACGCGGTCAGAACAACTAGTAGTGCTTCGTTAGGTTCTGGCTCGGGTGAGGGGTCGGCCGCAGGTGGTGCAGGTGCCGGTCCAGCAGCGCAGATGGTCCTGGAGGGTGTCGAGGACCTGGTAGAGGGTCAGGCTGTGCTGAGGGCTTTTGGGTTGTAGCGCCGCAGGGTGAGGAAGGCCTGGGCGGCGGTGACGAGGGTGACGTGGTGGTGCCATCCGCGCCAGGTGCGGCCCTCGAAGTGGTCCAGGCCCAGGCCGTGTTTGAGTTCGCGGTAGTCGTGCTCGATGCGCCAGCGCAGTTTCGCCCAGCGCACCAGGTCGGCGACCGGGGTGGTGGCGGGCAGGCTGCTCATCCAGTAGCCGGTCGGCTCCGCGTCCGGGTCCGGCTGCTCGACCAGCAGTGTTTCCAGTGGCAGGACGCCGTCCCACCGATTGCGTCCTTGGGCCTGCTCCTGCGCCCGGCGACGGGCCGCCTTGCCCGAGGGTCGCACCTGCAGCACGGCGAAACGCGAGGTCATCGCGCCTTTGCTGCCCTGACGCCAGGTGACCTCCGCAAAGCAGGCAGTCTGGACGAGACCAGGCAGCGGGTGGGGCCGATCGCGATAGCGGGGCAGGGCGGGCGGTCCCAGACCGCCGTAGTCGGGCTGCCGGGGCTCGGCGGCGGGCGGCCGGGCGATCTCCTTGGCGTCGACGGCCATGACGTAGGGCCAGCCGCGTTCTTGCAGCGCGAGCCGGAAGCCGACACTGCGGCCATAGCCGGCGTCGGCCACCAGCACCGGCACGTGCAGGCCCTGCCCGGCCAGCTGGTCCAGCAGGCCCAGAGCCAGCCGGGTTTTCGGCGCATACCCGACATCATCAGGGACCCCGGCCCGACGACGCCGCTCGGGATCCTCCGCCCACTCCTGGGGCAGGAACAGGTCCCACTGAAGCGGGCAGGAGGCGCGGTCGGTGGCCGCGTGCACACTGACCGCCACCTGGCAGTTGGCCCGTTTACCCAACGCGCCGCAGTACTGCCGGGCCACCCCGACCGACTGGCGCCCGCACTTGGGAAACGACACGTCGTCGATCACCCACACCTCAGGGCGGACCACCTCGCACAACCGCTCGGCAATCCGCCGGCGCACCGGCGCCCAGTCCCACGGGGACTGGCTGACGAACTGCTGCAGTGCCTGCATGTCACCGTCCGGCAGCCGGGCAGCCATCGGCTGGATCGACTTGCGCCGGCCCTCCAGCATCAGCCCCCGCAGATAACACTCACCCTTGGCCCGCTGATCCTTACGCGGCACCGAGGCGAACACATCGGCCACGAACATGTCCAACGCCGCCCGCAGACGGCCCACTTCATAAGCGTCCACCCAACCAACATGCTACTGATCAGACCCATCGGAAAGACCTAACGAAGCATTACTAGGTGCAGGTCCAGGCGGAGCCCGTGCGTCTCGTCCCAGCGGTCCTGTTGGCACTGCTCATACCGCGTGGTGCGGGCGCTCTTGCGGGCGGCGCGGTCGGCGGCCCACGCCACCGCGTCCGGGTCGTCGCGGGCCCGGTAGACGTCCAGGCCCCGCCCGCTCATCAGACCGATGATCCGGTCCCACTCCTCAGCGCGGGCCCGGCGAGCGGCTCGGGCGTCCTCGGACAGCGGGCCGGTTGCCCCGGCAGCGAACGCCAGCTCACGCTCGACCGTCTCCCGCACCTGGGTGAGGGTGAGTCCTTCCGCCTTGCGTCCGATCATGTGGCTTGGAACGAGTCTTCTGGCCCCAGAGGAACGAGTCTTCTGGCCCCGGTTAGCGATCTTCGGGGCCTGGTGTGAACGAGTCGATTGGCTTCACCTGATCCGTGAGAGCCGTGCGCGGCCCTCTTTCTGGCCGCGGTATCAGTTAGGCAGATGCCTGGTGTTGCAGGGTTGGCCTGCGAGCCAGGGCGAAGACCGGCGCTGAACCTCCGTCGGCCCTGTGGGCCGTTGACGGAGTGTGAGCTGGACCGGTCTGATGGGATTCTCGTGATCAGCCACGCTCAGGAAGCGTGGAGCAGACGATCGCCTTAGCCCAGTACGTCCAGTCCAGGACCGCTGGCGAAGGTGTCACACAGCCGTGAGGGAGACGTGACGTGGCTGTCCCATGGGGGCTCTTGATATCCACCGCAGGTGGCGTTGCCGCCACCATCGTGGGTGTCATCGCAGGCGGCATCGTCGGGCGCCGCAGCCAGAACCGGCAGTGGCTTCAGGAGTCGAGGACGGCCGCCTACGAAAAGTTCCTGCGGGCATTCGGCACCGTGGAGATGGAGCTCCGCCATGCGTTCCTCGAAAAGCGCCGGCCTGCCGTCGTCTGGGAACCGTTCAACGCCGCGCTGCAATCGATGTGCCTGGTGGCAAGCCGGGAAGCCGCCACGGCAGCCGAGCAACTCTGCGACATCATCGAGGAGTTCACCATCCTCTTCCATGGCCGTCAGCCGACAGACATCGAAGAGCTCCGGCCGATCCACAGCGGTTTGCACGAGGCGCACTTGAAGTTCGTCAACGCGGCTCGCCGCTCGCTCGATACGTCGCAGGAACACCTTGCCCGGACACTGGGCGGCCCGTCCCCGTGGCACGGGGTCGAATCCTTCTATGCCCGAGGCGACGGACCCGGTGGGGAGTGAATAGCAGAGGATCCAGCATGGGCGCCGAAAGGCACCACCGGCGCCCGCTGGCGGCTCGGTCCGGTTTCCGGATCGCTCGGGGCTCTGGCTGCGCCGCCGCGCGAAGGGGTGGTCAAGAATCCGAGAGCGCTGAGGCTGTTCACGGAGGCCCAGCGCGTGGTGGTCAACTCGCGGTCCGCTGCTGTTCAGCGCTGGCGCGGGTGTGGGCGAGCCGGTAGGAGTCGCTGCCGGTCTCGATGATGTTGCCGCCGAAGGTGAGGCGGTCGACGATGGCTGCGCAGAGCCGGGGGTCGGTGAAGGTCTTGGTCCACGAGGAGAACGACTCGTTGGAGGCGATCGCCATGCTGTTCCTTTCCTCGCGCTCGGTCAGAACCTGGAACAGCAGTTCGGCGCCGCGCCGGTCCAGCTCCATATAGCCCAGCTCGTCGGTACAGAGAAGATCGACCCGTCCGTAGCGGGCGATGGTCTTGGTCAGTACCTTCTCGTCGGCGGCCTCCACGAGTTCGTTGACCAGCTTGGTCGCCAGCACGTACTTGACCCGGAACCCGGCCATCGCGGCTTCGGTGCCCAGCGCGATAGCAGGTGCGACTTGCCGGTTTCTGAGTCGCCGATCAGCCGTCCTCGTCGACCTCGGCATGTGGATCGCCAACACCCGCCGCCGCACCGACCAACGACGCACCGCCCTCGATCAACTCGGCATGCGCTGGTGAACTCCAGCATGTGGTGCTCCGCCCTGCTACCGCTTGCCGGGCTTGCGCGAACGGGAGCGCCCTTCACTCCTCGGGCTTTGCGGCCAGCCAGGCTGCCACCGCCGGATCTGCGGCCAGCTTCGCCGGCAGGTTCCGGACCGATCCCAAGAGCTGCAGTCTGTCGAAGGTGGGTGCAGTTCCTCTGAAGGGAAGGCTGGGCACGGGGACCGCTTATTCAAGGGGCTGTTGGAATGCGAGCACCCGGACCAGCGCGCATCGTATGGCGCTGATGGTCCCTAGCTGCGAAACCAGGCTCGATCGCCTTGAACGTGCAGGAGAAACTGATCTACCGACCCTGTCGGTGACTCCAACGTGAGTTGCTCCTCGATCGGGGCGTATGCCGCGTCGAAAGCCTCCCCAAACTCCTCCGCCTCCAGCAGACGAAGCGTCTCGTCGAACCACGGCTTCACGGCGGTGAACGCGTCGGTGCTGATGAAGCGGCCGTGCAGCCAAGGCCAGTCCATATCGTAAATAGTGATCTCGCCTAGCAGGACATCGCCCTTGTAGAGACGCCAAAGCTCACCCATATCAGCCACACCGCGAGGCTAGCGCGACACACTGACAGCGGTGGCGGATGGCTACCGGACGTGACGCGATGGCCGACTTCTGATCGCGGCTCAGGCGCTGAGTTGGTATCGGTGCTGGTCGGGCGCCGGATAGACGCGCTGGTGCTCGCGCGTGGTGTGGTGACGCCAGTAGGAGTCGAAGTCGCCGTTGTCGATCAACGTGCGAAGCCTGAGGACGGCTTCGGCGCCGGCGAGGCCCCAGCGGGCTCCGGTGATGTCCAGACGATCGCCGATCAAGTGTCGGCATGCGCCCTCGATCGCGCCGGTGGCGATCGGCTGGCCCGCGGCGAGAGCGATGTCGTAGCGGAGCTGGTTGAGGTGGCCGGTCAGGTAGCGGCCACCTCAACGGCCTCTCGCCGGCCGACGCGGAGGCCGGCCTGGTCGGCTTGGGTGGTCATCTCGTGGGCGGCGCGGTCGGCTTGTCCTGCGAGGATCGTAGTGAGAGGGCTGGCGACGCAGGCGTCGGCCTCGGCGGTGCCGGGTTTATGGAAGGCGTGGGCCGCCGTCCAGACGTATTCGGTGACGTGCACGAAGTCGAGAAGCACGTTGATTGTGCAGCCGCGACGGTCGGCTTCGCGCTGGATCAGGTCGAGTTGGTGGCGTGCGCCGTCGACCAGGACGACCCAACTGCGGTGGTGGCCGGGGTCGCGGGCCTCGGCCTGCGCGAACGCGTCCGCGACCTGCGTAGTCGCACCAGCAGGTCTTCGTCCCGGAATGAGGTTGGGGCAGAGGCCGAACAGGCGCTGACGCGGGTGAAGCGACCGCAAGTAGCGACGACTGATCTGACTGACTTGGTCGTGCGAGCGCCCGGCATCGACCTTTACTGGCACGACGATCCGAGCCACGTCTACGTCTTCAACCGCCCATCCGCCCGTCCTGCAGCCGACGCCCAGGAGCAGGAGGATGACAATGTGCCGCGTTTGGTCCTGCCCCACGCCACACGCGACCTCTCCGGGCCAGGGGAGCTTGCGTTCCCACGGGACTGGTCTTTGCCACTTTCGGCAGGCAGAGTGCTCAGGCTTCCCGAGCTCGTCAGCAATGCGTGAGCAGCGGCGGGTTCTTCACACGGCGGTTGCCGGCGGGAACGGCGGCGGGGGGTGGAAGGAGAGGGAGGGTGTACTTGTCCGCGCCCTGGCGTCGTGGCGGTAGACATCAGCAGTGGTGCCTGGCAGTCCTGGGCAAGCTGTGCACCCGCCGGTCGAGGCTTCCCGGAAGTCATGCCCCGCTCGGCAAATGGCTGAAGGAGCCTCGCCGCGGTGTCCGGTAGGTCGCGCTCTGGCGAACGATGCGTTGTCTGTCTCACACTTGTTGTACGGAGCGCCGGGCCGCCCGGCCTCCGGAGGGGGAGGGGGCACGCGTGAGTGCTTCTCGAGAGCTGGCCATCCTGCTGGTCCTGGAAGAACTGGCAGGTCAACAGGAACTGCTGGCCGAGTGGTCAGCCGCTGTGAGACGTGAGATTACCGAGGAAGCGAAAACTGAAGAGACCCAGGAGGAGACCCACGAGCAGGCAGGAGCCGGGGCCGCGCTCAATCTGGGCGCGGGGCGACGGAAGCCGCGGATTCCTCTGACAGACCCCGAGCGTCGCCACTGCTTGGGGCAGCTGAGTTTGCTTGCCACGCTGACCGCGCCGAGTCCCACCGTCGCACCGGACTCTGCCGTGAAGGAGACGCCCCCGGCGCCTCTCACCGTCGAAGGGCTCGACCGAGCCTTCCGCTCTCGACGGACTGCTGACCATCGCAAGTGGCGCGGTACAGGTGTTCACGGGGCTCAATGTGCTGGGTGGTATCGCGGCGATGCTGCATGGCGTGGGACGAGCCGCGGCCCCCGATACCCGGTTCACCGCAACCATGAGCACCGTACGCAAGGCCCTCGCGCCAGACATCACCGTCATCCAGGAGAGCGTGAAGATGATGGCCCCGCTCCCTGACAACGAGCGCTCGGGTCTGCGCGACACCCTCTCCGTCGCCGCCCGCGAAATCACCGGTGTCGACCTCGGCGCACTGAAGCATCAACTCAACGGTCCAGACGAAGGAACCGAGCCGCTGGTTATCGAGGAGCCGCGCCCGCTCCCGCAGGGGCCGACCGTCGCTTCGCAGGCACAACCCCGCCCCGGGCGACGTTTCCGCAGGGTCGCTGAAAGACAGTTCAAGAAACCTGAACTGGACGAACTCCCGGACGAGGAGGATTTGCGCGTAGGCGGGCTAGGCACCTCGCCGCATGTTCAGGAGCCCTCAACCGAGCCGAACCTCCATCAGCAGGGCAGAACCGACCTCGGCGGCTTGGATCTGTGAGCGGCACTCTGCCCATTCTGCGGTGCGGTGCAAGCTGAGAATCTGGCCTCGGTCAGCGGGCCGGTTGCCCCGGCAGCGAACGCCAGCTCACGCTCGACCGTCTGCCGCACCTGGGTGAGGGTGAGTCCTTCCGCTTTGCGTCCGATCATGTCGCGCGCCACGTCCTGGGGTGTCCACATCGCAGGTCTCCTCTGTCACTCCCGGCGGTCCGGGGGCATGGTCACAGACCATGATGGATGCCTCATAGCGTGTCAACTACGGTGAAGGGTTGGCTATTTGGGGGGGGGCGACGGTTTTAGTAGGCTCGCTGAGCCCCGGTCGACGTGGGCGCTGAGGCCAGCCTCAGGGCCCGTGGGGCGCCGGTCGGGGCGCTCGAAACGGTATGAGCGGCGCCCCGCAAGGGGTCACAGTGCGCGGCCTACCTTCTGCGGTGCCTGGCCCGCCAGTCGGCCAGGACGGCCTCCAGCTCGCGGCGCTGGCGACGCTCCCGGTCAAGGACGGCCGCCAGAGCGTCGCGGTCGGTGTACTGGTCGACGACCTCAAGGATCAGGCGGCGCAGGAGGCCGGGATCCAGGGCCTCTACCTCCCACTGCACCCGGTCGGCCGGTTCAAGGCCATGCCGGCGGGCGAAGGCCTGCCACCGCGGATCCGCCGACTTGCCCACGGCCGCGGGCAAGTCGGCGGCGCGGGCCTGATCGACGGTGAGCGCCAGGTGCCAGGTGCGGTCCCAGCATCCCGTACGTTCGATCCAGTCCCGCATCACGTCTTCGCCACTCGCGTCCGCGTCCCCGACGTAGGCCAAAATCTTCGGACGCCGCTCGGTACGGGCACACATCCGCACAGTGCGGATGTAAAACTCACTGCCATACCCGCGAAGAGAGACCGGAGTAATTGTCAAGACCTGCGGATCAGTGAGGTACCGACGAAATGGGCCTCACCAAGTGACGAAACGCAGGCAGGGGCTGGTCGGGCACCGTCAGGATGTGCCTACGTTCGTGCCCTACCGACCCTCGTGGAAGGGAATGCTGGCCCACCTGCGCGGGGACTTCACGCGTTGGAGGTCGCGTTCCTTCAGGTCAACGAAATCCGTCGGTTGTCTGGGACCCTGAGCCTCGCGGCCACCCGGCGTCACGGCATGCCCGCACCGTGATGCCCCGGCTGCACACTGCGGACGGGCTACGTCATCAACTCGATGTGCGGATGCTCGGGCTCCGCCGGGCAGACGAACAGGTGCTGCCGGTAGCCGCTACCTATCTGGACGCCGGTCGCGTTGTAGCCGCGGTGGCCGGGGTACGGTCCAGCACCGGGGTGGGGGTGCGGAGACCAGCTGTCCCCGGCGTCGTCCCCTTCCTCGAACGTGGCGACGGTCATCAGAACCTCCATGCGGGTCCCGCACTCGGAGCAGCGCTGCGGGCTTGGGTCGGTGGAGTCCCAAGCGGGCCAGCCGCCGACCTTCCAGCCGGGTGCGTTGGACAGCACGCAGTCGTAGTACGTGTCCGGGTCCATGTCTTCCTCTGCTGCCTGCGGCACACTCCACTGCTTGAGCTGCTCCCGCAGTTCTTCGCTCAGCTCCAGATGGTCGGGGTACTCGGTGATCTGCTCCGGTTCGAGCACGCACGGGTCCGGCAGATAGCCGTCGAACTGCACCACAGGCGGTTCAGGGGGCGTGTCGAGGATGTCGGTGACGGAGGCTGCGGAGCGCCAGAAGAGCAGGGTCCTGGGCATGATCGGATGATCGAAGGGGCACCACAGAACCTGCAGCAGGTCCTTGCCCTCCGGCGGGCTCAGATCGGGCACATCCCGTACGTACAGCTGCGCGACGGGCAGCATCGCTATGGGGCCGTCGTACGCCTGGACCGCCAGCCTCACCGGATACGTCCGAGGGGGCCGGATCCGCTCGAGAGTCTCCCGTTCCTCCGGAGTCAGGTCCCGGCCGTGCGAGGCGGCGAAGATCCGTCGTTCCAGCCGCAGATCCGCCGGGGACTGGGCTTGGTTGATGCCGTCCACCACATGCGGTTCCTCGCAGTGCGGCCACGGCTCCTCAGCGGGCCACAGCAGCGGCCCGCCGATCGAGCTGCCGTGCCATGTCGGCGCCCCAGGGCGGGGGTGCAGGCGGGTCGCCGTGCGGGCCAACGGGGCCAGTTGGGGAAAGACCGCGGCAACGTCGATCGGCCGTGGCGGAGTGACCGGAGTGACATTCATGGCCGCAATCTTGCCAATCGCTACTGACAACGGCCCTCGTGGCCGCCCCACGAGATGCAACATCCCGCGCACGGCACTTCCAAGAGACAGGCTCTAACCGCCGGTGGGATCCTGCCCACGAAGGCGGGGGAAGTCGTGGTCCAGGGCGAGAACCTCGGACGGTGGGTCACCGCGCAGCGCTACGAATTCGACCAGTTGCGCCCCGCGCAGCAGTTCCTCCTGGGCGTCCTTGGCATCGAGCCGGCCGCGGAGGAGGAGCGGCCGGTGTAGCGGACCCAGGACCACAAGTGGGCCCTCAACCTCGCCGTCGCCCGCCAGTTCCACGCGCGCGAAGGCCACCTCAACGTCCCCCGCAAGCACGTCGAGGCCCTGCCCGTCGACCGTGCCGGACCGGCTGCGACCGGACGCGAAATCACGGTCGAGGACACCGTCCTCGTCGACCTGGGGATGTGGGCGGCGAATGTACGCCGCCGCGCCAACAAATTTAGCGCGGAGCGCCGTGCAGCACTCGACCGACTCGGCATGCGCTGGTGACGCCGCACGCTTGGTCGAAAGAATCGCACCCCTCAGTGACTCGCGCTCGGCCGCGACCTGCTCGCGCCGGCGGACCGGCGCTGGGCGCCGATGCGGGCAAGGGAGACAATTCCGTGCCGGCGAGTTCAGCGACCACGCTGGCGTAGATAATTACCCCGGTCTCAGTGGCGGCGCCCACCACGGCGATGCATCCCTGTACAACCCCGACGACGCTTTCGGCCTTGTCCATGATGTCGGACAGTCCTGAGAGGAACGAAAGTCCTGTGGGGTCGATCTTGTTGACCGGGTCGCCTGCGGCGTAGAGGTACGGGTTTTGTTCCTGACCGCTAGGGTCGGGCTGGGTGAAGCGGCCGATGTTGGTGTCGTAGTAGCGGGCCGCGTAGTGGTAGAGGCCAGTGGCGTCGTGGTAGCCGCCGGCGAATTGATAGGGCTGGGCGACTTTTTCGCTGGTGGTGGCGCGGGTGACGCCGCGGGGGCTGTAGGCGTACGTGTTGACCTTTGCGCCGGCGTCGTCGGCCACGCCGATGACTGAGCCGATGGCGTCGGTGAGGTAGTAGTACGCCTTGCCGCTGCGGGTCATGGAGTTCAATGTGCCCCGGGCTCTCGGACAAATCCCGTGTCGACGCCCGCGGTTGAGGCTCCGGCGAGACCGCTGGGGCCATTGTGGAAGTAGGTGTCGCCCAGGCGGATGCGTTCGCGCTGGTCGGTGGAGGCGTACTGGCCGGGGTAGGCCTTGCCGCCGACCGTGAGGGAGGTGAGCTGGCTCTGGTCCGTCCAGGTCTCCGCCGTGCGGGTGCCCTCCGGGGTGGAGGCGCCGGCGGTCTCGTTGCCCGCCTTGTCGTAGGACCAGTTCGTCGACGAGCCGTTCTTGGCAGTGATCTACTGGGCGTCGTTGATGGTGTAGGTGGAGCCGCCTGGGCACCCGTTGGCGATGCCCTGGCTGGTGAGGTTGCCGGCGAGGTCGTAGCAGTACAGCCAGGACGAGTTGACCGCCGAGCCCTTCTTCTCCTCGGCGAAGGCGAAGCGGCCTGCCCCGTGGTAGGTGTAGGTCGTCTTCATACCCGCGGCGTCGTCCGTCGTGGTGCGGATCTTGTTGCCGTCGGTGGCGGCGGTGGTGCCGTAGCCGTAGGTGTAGGTGAGGTCGACCAGGGTGCCCTGGAGCTGGCGGTCTTGATCGCCTTGGGGCGCATCGAGTTGTCCAGGGTGAACGTCTGCGTGGTGCCGCCCGGATACTTGGTCACCGTCCGCTTGTCATTGCGGTTGTACTCGAACGTCGTCACCCGGCCCTGGGAGTCCTTGAGGGAGGAGAGGGTGTTGACCTCGTTCCAGGTGTAGTCGGTCTTCCCCGCCGGGTCCTGGTAGAAGTCCACGTTGCCCGCCGGCGTGTAAGCGAGCAGGGTCTGGGAGCCGTCCTGCAGGGTGCGGACCGTCTCGCGCTGCAGCGGGTCGAAGGCGTACTTGACGGTGCTGGTGGAGTCGTCGCGCTGGCGCAGGTTGCCGTCGTACCAGTAACGGACCATGTCGTGGGTGGTGGAGACGGTCTTGATGCGGTCGAGGTTGTCGTAGACGAACACCTTCTTGATGCCGCGGCCGTCGGTGAGCGTCTCGGTGCGGCCCAGGCTGTCGTAGGTGTACGTCGTGGCCCCGAGCGGGGACGGCGGCGTCGCCTTGGTGAGGTTGCCCTGGTCGTCGTAGGCGAAGGACGTCTTCACCGTCTTCGACGACGTCATCTTCGTCTCCTGCGCGCAGCGCTGGCCCTCGAAGCCGCCGCAGGTGAGAGTGGCGGGGTTGTAGGTGTAGGAGACGTTGCCGCCGCCGGTACCGGTCTGCGCGACCGACTTGGTGTTGCCCGCCGTGTCATAGGTGAACTGCGTCTTCTCGCCGTCGGCGTTGGTCGAGTCCTTCGGCACGTCACCGCCCGCGATGGTCTGCCAGGCGTTCTGGGTCTTGCCCTTGGTCGGCGTGGTGATCGTCTCGAGGTTGTTGCGGGTGTTGAAGTGGTGCGCCGTGTTGTTGCCGCCGCTGCCGTCGGAGCCGGTGCCCATGGCATCGGTGGCGGTCTCAAGATTGTGGTTCGCGTCGTACTTGGTCGACCGCTTGCGGCCGAGTGCGTCGGTGACGTCGCTGACCTGGCCGTCCCCGTCGTGCTTGTACGACGTCGCGTGTTGCTCGGGGTCAGTGGCCTTCGTGCTTCCGGCCGCGGTCGCTGTGGATGCGGTGTAACTGTAGGTCCAGGTGGGGCCGGTGTGGCCGGAGCCGTTGAAGTCGGTGGCGCGGAGCATGGAGGTGACGCGGTTGGCGTCGTCGTAGGTGAAGACGGTGACGCGGCCCTCCGCGGTGGTGATTTTGGTGATGCGGCCGGAGGAGTCGTGGCCGAAGGTGGTGGTCTTGCCCTCGGCGTCGGTGGTGTGGGCCAGGTCGCCGTCCGTATCGAGGTCGAAGACGGCGGTGCGGCCGGAGTCGTCCTTGGCCTGCCACTGCGAGGCGTCTGTCTCGAGCAGGTCGATCCAGCGGCCCGAGCGGGTCTCGGTCAGCTTGAAACCCCTGTCGCCGCCCTTGCCGTGCGAGGTGACGGTGATCGTGCCCTTGTTGCGGTCGGTGACCTTGGTCAGGCTGCCGCCCGCGTCATAGGTGTCCTTCGCGCCCGTCTTCCAGTTGGTGAGGGTGTAGGTGCCGTCCGCGTTCTTCTTCAGGTCCTTGGAGTAGCCCTTGGGCGTGGTGAACGTGCCGTCGCTGTTCTTGGTGAACCGCACGCTGTCGCCGGAGGCGTCGTACAGGACGACCTCGCTGTCGAAGAACTGCAGTTAGCGCTCGTACTGCTGCCACCACCGCTGAGACACCCTGTCCCAGGGCGCGCCGAGACTGTTGTAGGTACGCGCCAGGGTCAGCTCCTGGCCGACGCCGGCGATGGAGAAGTCGGTGGCCGCGAGCATGAGGTTGCCGGTCGAAAAGTCGATCCGGGCGGTCAGCGCGTCTGTGATCGCGAAGTCGCTGATCCGGTGCCAGGGCACCGCGCCCTGCCCCTCGGGCACATACGTCAGCAGCGACGGTGCGGCGGTACGGGCCGCCGCCGAATCATCACCGTCCACCCGCTGCCTCTGCGCCGCGCGCCAGGCCGCAACCTCGTGGGACGGGGCGCGCTCCGCCTCGGATGGGATCGTTTTGTTCGGGCCGACCTGCGCCTTCGGCATGGAGAACGACGGGGCGTCCTTGCTTCACGCCGAGGATGGGTCATCCGCGGCGGTAGCGCCGGTGGCCGCGGGCAGCAGCGCCACGGTCAGCGCGCCGGACGCGAACATCGCCAGCGCGGCCGTCCGGGATCTGTTGCGGGCACGCGAGAACCGCGCACCTATGGTGCGTTACATCAAGACTTCCCCCCACAGGAAGACTTCGTGTCCCCAGCGGCCACGAAGGGCACACACGTTCACACGAGAACCCCACAGAACGGCGCGCGCTGCCCCCGAAATACTTCTTCATGCGGCCTGGAACAAGCCCCTCCCCTACTGGTGCCCATAACAGTGCAAATGGCACGTACGCGGGCGCGTCTCGTTCGAACACTGTTCGCCGCACGCACAAGGGCGACGGAAGGACGACGGAAAACCTACGGCTGTGAACTGGACGCACCCGAGGCCGGGATGGTCTGGGAGCCTGGCGAGGAAGCGCGGGAGAACAAGCTCGCCGCTCTCCGGTCCTACCCGCACGCCACCGGCCACCACCTTGCACCCCGCCAAACGCGGTATGAGCGAGGGCAAGGTGGCGGTGCCCATCAGCCAGCATCTGGCGAACCTGCGCCGGAAGGGCGGCTGGGGAAGGACGCCGAGCGGGCGGTGAAGCGGGCGAAGCAGCTGACCGCGATCGCCCCGGACTGGAACTGCCCATGGCCGCCGGGCCGACAACGGCACCACCACGTCCTCGCGGACCTGGGCCGACGCCGACGGCATCCTGCAGACCATCCACCCCGGGATGCTGTTCGAGGGCGACAACCTGGGCCCACAGCTCACCCACCCCTCGAGACCACCGCGCTTTCGGGGGACGGCCCAACTCTGTTGCCGAATACGGCTGTCGCTGGACAGCCCGATCTGTGTCGGGTACGTCGTTTCGAAGACGCGCCCCCTGGGGGACGGGACGCGCTCGGCGGCCTCTCCCGGTCGTCAGCACTGAACCAACCCCAGGTTTCCTACACAGCTGCCCTGCACCCACCGGTGACAACACCCGCCCGCGCACGTCCGCCTGACCTACCGCACCGCGGCCCGGTTCTTGCGCGCCACCCACACCTGCACGGCTCATTCCCGGCCATTGCCAGTACGCGCGCTGCTAAGCGCGGGGCGGCAGATCGATTCGCGAGCGCAGGTAGGCCAGCCCCGAACTGCCGCCCGTTCCTCCCTGGTCGCCGATCATCCGCTCGACGAGCAGCAGGTGCCGTGTCCGCCAGCGGGTCACCGCAGCCCGCAGAGCCTGCAGTTCCTGCGACCGTTCCCATGGATCCTGTGGCTTCGCGTATCGGTGTGCTGCTTCACTTCGGGCAGTGCCGTCTGCGTCCTGTGGTGGCTCCGGCAGCCAGTCGGCGGCGGCGGCGATCTGCTCGAACAGTTCGCGGAACTGGCTCGACTGGGCTCCGCTGGCGTTGTCCAGCAGCGGGCGGAACGCGGCGAAGCTCTCCGGTCTGAGGTGTTCCAGCAGGGCAAGGTGCGCCTCGAGGATGTCCATGACGGCCGTGACCCGGCGCAGGGCGGTGGCCGCGGTGGCATGTTGGTGGCAGCTTTCCTGCTGCGATGCCCTGGCCAGGTCCGCCAGTGCCTGGCCGGCGAGCACTTCGGCGGACTGGTGCACGGTGATGAAGAAGCGCTCGTCCGCCCACTGCCCGGCCTCGCCGGGCGGGGTGCGGGGGTGCTGCAGCTTCAGGAGATCGGGAAGTCGCAGGTAGCAGGCGTAGGGCGTCTCCATGGTGCTGATGATGACCGCCGCGAGTGATCGTCTGCACGCTTCCGCCCCAGTGGATGCCGGTATCACCTGATCAGCTCTCTTGCCCGTCTACAAGGGCGGGGAGCCTAGCTGTGCGCCGGCGTTCCGTGCCCGGCGCGGATGCCCCCGGCCCGGATGTCCTCTGGCCCGGATGTCCCCCTGGCAAGGGAAGTCGCAAGGAGCACGATGAGTAAATCCAGCACCATCTCCGCCCGCACGTTGACGGTGGGTGTGGCCGTCGCGCGTACGGGGCGGCTGGCGCAGCTGGGGGACCCGCTGGAGGTCACCAGGGCGCTGCTGGAGCCGAAGCTGGCGGGGCGGGGGCCGGGTCCCGCATCCGGCTGGTTTCCCGGGGCACCCGTTCCTGCGCCGAGGGCGCCCGGCAGGCGGTGGCCGAACTCGTCCGCGACGAGGACGCCCAGATCATTCTGATGCTGGCCGGCACCCAGGTTCTGCCGGCCGTCGCCGATGCCTGCGAAGCCATCGGCACGCCCTGTCTGTCGAGCGCCTTCCCCTGGCAGGTGTACTACTACGGGCGCGGCGCGGACGAGAAGCGCCCCTTCTCCTGGACGTACCGCTGGGGCCTGGACGACATCGCCGAGATCTTCGCTGATCTGTGGGAGCGCATGGACGATGCGCGGCGGCCGGTGGGCTGTCTGTGGAATGACGGCCCGCAGGGCACCTGGTCGCGCCATCCGCAGCACGGCTTCGCCCCGGCGGCCCGCGCCCGGGGCCATCATCTGGTGGACCCGGCGCCCTACCGGGAAGGCGCCGGCGACCTTGACCGGCACGTGCGGGCGTTCGCCGACGCGGGCGTCGGCATCGTCACCAGCGCGGCCACGGGTCAGGACTTGGGGCTGTTGCGCGCCCGTGCGAGGGAAGCCAGCTGCCACCCTCGTCTGATCACCTGCTCACGGTGGCCGGCCTACCCGCCGGCGGTCACCCGTGCCGGAGAGCTGCCGGCGCACGCCGACGTGGCGACGCTGGCCTAATGGACACCGGCCCACCCCTACGCCTCGTCGCTGGAAACGTTGAGCGCGGCCGGCCTGGCCGAACTGTACGATCAGCGCACCAAACGCCAGTGGCTGCAGCCGCTCGGACTGCCTATGCCCTCTTCGAGGTCGCCGTGCACGCACTGAACACCGCCGAGGACCCCACCGACCGCCGCGCCGTCGCCGCCGCCCTGGGCCGCGCCCGGATGTCGACCATGGCCGGTGTCCTGGACTGGACCTGCGGCCCCGTCCCCAACGTCGCCACCGTCGCGCTGGCCGGTGGACAGCGGCAGCCCGGCAGCCGCCACGACTACGAACTGACCGTCGTCAGCAGCACACACCGCCGATGTGCCCGTGGGCGGCGACCTCGTTGTCACGGGAACGGCCTGGGCCGCGAAGGCGAGGTGCGCGCCGGCGAACAGGGGAGGTGGGGTGCATGGATCTGAGCGCGGTGGAGGAGTGCGTCGACGGGCGAAGCCGCCTGCCGTGGCGGGCGGGGGATACCTGGCGGGCGGCACCGCGCTGTACGCCGAACCCAGGCCCGGGCTGCGGCGGCTGCGTGACGTGACGGCCTGCGGCTGGCCGCCGCTGACGGTGACCGCGGACGGCATTGCCGGGGCGGCCACCTGCACCATCACCGAACTGCTGGCCTTCGCCGAGGCCGCGCAGGGGCCACGGCCGACCAGACGCCGCCTCATCGCGCGCTGCTGCCGGGCGTTCTCCTCCTCCTTAAAGGTGTGGAACACCGCGACGGTCGGCGGCAACCTGTGCGCGGCCCTGCCCGCCGCCCCCATGGTCTCGCTGGCCGTGGCGTTGCGCGGCACATGCCGCGTGCGCGATCTCGGCGGACGCGAACGCGATGTACCCGCGGCCGACTTCGTGACCGCCCGGTTGTGCGCGGCCGGGGCGATCCCGAGGAGGCTGGCGCAGCGTCACTTCTTTCTGCCCGTGGTCTGGGCGGGAGTGGTGGGCGCGGGCAGCGTCGTGGTGCCCGCGACGATGTCCCGGGCCAGTTCGGCAAGGCGCAGGTGATGGTGGCGGGCGTGGGCGCGCAGTTGGTGGAAGGCGGAGTCGGGGTCGGTCTGGTGGCTGGCGACGAGGAATCCTTTGGCCTGTTCGATGATGGTGCGGCTGTCGAGGGCCTGTTGGAGCTGGGCGTGGACGGTGCGGTGCTGTTCGAGGGTGGTCTGCTGCACCAGGGAGATGGCGGTGGCGTCCGCCAGGGCCCGGGCCAGTTGCTGGTCAGGCTCGGGCAGGGGGCCTTGGGTGCGGCGGAAGAGGTTGAGGACGCCCAGGGTGTCCTCGCGCAGCCGGATCGGGGTGGCGTGCACGGCGCAGTAGCCTGCCTGGTGGGCGCGGGCGCTGAAGCGCGGCCATCGTGGGGTGGCGGTGGACAGATGGGTGTGGTGGATCGTCGCGCCCTGGTGGAAGGCGGTGAAGCAGGGGCCCTCCTGGGCGTCCAGCTCGAAGAGTTCGACCAGGCGCACGCGTTCGGAGGAGGCGGCGACCAGACGCAGCGGTTCTTTCGGGGCGGCGAGCATCACCCCGGCGTCACCGATGTCCAGCAGGTCCATGCAGTGTTCGGTGACGCGGTAGAGGAAGTCGGCGGGGTCGAAATCGGCGACGAGTGTGTCGGCCAGATCGATCAGCGCGGCGGACACCCGCATGACGTGCGAGAGGCTGGGGGAATTGGGGTCCCGGGGTTCGGGTTCGCTCGGCGCGGGAGCAGGCATGGACAGGCCTCCGGTCCTGAGAGGTCAGCGCCAGGGGCCGGAAGCACGCTACGGGGTCAGGGTCGGACACCACCCGCACCGAGGCTGAATGTTTTCAACGTACCCCCGCGCACCAGGGAGGTCTGCCCCTTTCCGGGAGGTGTGACAATGGCGGGCGGCACCGCATGCCCAGCCCCGGCGGCTTCCCCGGGGACCGGCTGCCGCCGTCCCGCTCCGGTCATTGCACGGCACGATTGCTGCGTTGAGATCAGTCGCGGCCCGGGTGGCGGTCTTCTTCGGCCTGCCGGGCGAGGGAGGCGGCCGACTCGTGCTCGATAACTCGCTGTTCCCGCTCATCACGCGCATCATCGCGGTGCAGCCTTGCTTCTACGCGCTGCAACCGGCGCCGGCTCGCCGTGATCAGATCTTGGGACCGGGCGAGGGCCTCATAGGAACGCTCGCGGAGGCTCGGCACGCTCGCGCCGACGCGCCGGGCCCGTTCGTCGACCTGTTCCTCCCACACAGCAAGCCTGTCCTCGCGCGCATCTGCCGCATCCTCCCGCGCATCAGCGTGGTGCTCCCGCTCGTCAGCCACCGCCTCCCGCTCCCCGGCAGCCCGCTCCCGCTCGGCCACCGCCTCTTCCCGCTCCTCAGCGACAGCGGCCGACCAGTCCCCAGCATCAACTTCCACACGATGCTCAGGCTGTACTCCCCCGGAGACAGCCTCAGCTGCACGACGGGAACGCCTTCGCCGGTTGGCTTCCATCCCTCCAGTCTGCCCCGAGTCTGCCCCTTTTCGCGGCGGAGGAAGGCGCTCGTCCCCAGTGGATCGCCCACACCCGCCACCGCGCCGACACACTCACCGACGAGCCCCGCATCGCACTCGATCAACTCGGCATGCGGTGGTGAATGCCGCGGGAAGCGGCCTCGTAGGCGCGGCCTCGTCCTATGAGAAAGCAAAGAAGCGGCGTCCGGCCGGGGCGGTGCACACCGGCGGCCTGCTCCCGGGTTCACCCACGCAAAAGAGTGGTAAAGGCCATCAAGCGGGGTCCGGGCCCGATGGCCCGCGGATGGTCTTCCCTCTCACGCACCCGCCCGGCTCATTCTCATCCTCGCCGCCTGCTCGCACACAGAGAACTGCGCATCTCCCTGCGGCTCATCCAGGCGAAGGGCTTTGACCGGGCGCCGTGACCGAGGGCAGCGGCACAGACGGCGGGACGCTGACCTGCCGAACGCCCCACAGCGGCGGCCCGGGCGGCGGCCATGGCCTGCTCGGAGGAGCGCAGCAGTTCGCGTGCTCGGACAAGGAACACCTCTCCGGCTTCGGTGAGCCGCGTGCCTTGCCGCGTACGGTCCAGTAGCCGCGCTCCGACCTCGGCCTCGAGCCGGCTGATCTGCCGGCTCAGCGACGGCTGCGCGATGCGCAACTCGGCCGAGGCCCGGCCGAAATGCAGGTGGGACGCGACGGCGGTGAAGTAGCGCACCAGTCGCAGGTCGAGGTCCGTCATGCCTCGATCGTATGACGTGTTCTGGAACAGGTCTTTGATGACCGAGGATGCGCGTTCCTATCGTGAGATCCATGCAAACCACCAACGAGATCGCGGTCCGGCGCTTCTACGAGGCCCTGGCCCTCCGGGGACACCACGCTGGTCGACGAGGCACTCGCCGCCGACTGGGAGGCCATCCCGCCCTTGCGCACCGGAGCCGGGGCCGAGGGATGGAAGGCGAGCATCGTGCACCTTCGCGGCGTCTTCGGCGACCTGGCCATCGAGATCGAGGATGTCGTCGTGAACGGGGACATGGTCGCCGTGCGGGCGGTCAACCGCGGCAAGCAGACCGGGGAGTTGCTCGGCGTCGAGGGCACCGGCTTGCGAGGTCGAGTTCCGGGCGGCCGACTTCCACCGGGTGGTCGACGGCCGGATCGTGCGGACATGGCATCTGGAGGACTACTTTCGGGATCGCGCGCCAGATCGGCCTGGAGTTCACCCGTGGCGCTTGACGGAAGAACGGCGGTCGTGACCGGGGCGGCGCGGGCATCGGGTACGCGTACTGCCGGCGGCTCGCCGCGGACGGGGCGAACGTCGTCGCTGTCGACATCGACGATCCGGCCGACGGCGTACGGGAGTTGAAGGGCGGCGGCGACAAGTGGGGCTGGTCTGCGACATCGGTGAATCGGCGCAGGTCGATGCCGTGGTCGCCGCGGTCATCGACCGGTGCGGGCGCTGCGACATCCTCGTCAACAACGCCGGTGTCTTCCCCTTCACCAACCTCGACCTCGACCTCGACCACGTGACCATCGAGCTGTGGCGCACCGTGCAAGCGGTCAACGTCGAGGCGATCCTGCTCTTCGCCCGGGCGTTCGCGCCGGGCATGCGGGCCGCCGGATGGGGACGCATCGTCAACACCGGCTCGGGGATCACCCTCACACAGAACCGCGACCTCGCGTACATGACCAGCAAGGGCACCGTGCACGCGCTGACCCGGGCACTCGCCAACGAGCTCGGCGAGAGCGGCATCGCGGTCAACGCGATCGCGCCGGGACTCGTGGCCACCGAGGGGTTCCTGGGCCGTGCCCGGCCGGACGGCCCGAGCGCCGACGAGGTGTTCGCCCGGATGACGGCCATGCAGACCATCAAGCGCCGGTCGGTCCCCGCCGACCTCGGCGACGCCCTCGGCTTCCTGGTCTCGGACGACGCCGGCTTCATCACCGGCCAGATCCTGCACGTCGACGGGGGGCGTGACACGTAGGGGGGCCTGACCGCACCCGACGGGCCGCGTCCGGGCTTCGAAGAGTCCGGTGGGCCGGTCAGCGGGGTTCCTCGCCCTGCGCCACCTCGACTTGGTGGTGGACGGCGATCAGGGCCGTGGTGGCAGCGCCGGCGGAGAGGAGCGCGCCGAGGGCGAGCGCGAGCACCAGGACCCGGGCCGTACGGGGATGGTGGCGGTCCGGGGTGAGCAGGGCGGTGACGCGGCGCGGGACGGGGCCGGTCGTCGCCGCGGGCGCGAAGTCCGGGCGGACGGACGGCGCCGCCTGTCCCGCGAGCGCGGCGCGGGCGATGGCGTGCGCGGTGAGACGGCGGTCCCCGACGGCACGCGCGGCGGCCTCGTCGGCGGCACGCTCGGCCGCATACCGGATGTCGGCCCGCAGCGCACGCAGGGCCGGGTGGCAATGCGCGGCGAGTTCGGCGGCGGCCAGGAAGTAGTGGTGACCCGCGCGGTTGTGGGCGCGCTCATGGGCGAAGAGTGCCTCACGCTCGGCCGGGCCGAGGCTGCGCAGCATCGCGGTGGTGACGACGATGCGGTGCGGCCGGCCCGGCAGGGCGTACGCGTCGGGGTGCGGGGACTCGACGACGCACAGGTCGCCCGCGGCGGGGTGGCGGCCCGCCTGGGTGCGTGCGGTGCGGAACGCGCCGGCCTGCCGCAACGCGGAGCGCCCGAGTGAGCCAGCGCTGAGCACGAGCGCCCCGGTGGCCAGCGCGGCGGCGGGCAGCACCAGCAGGTTCGAGGGGGTTCGCAGCGGGTGGATCAGGTCACCGAGCGCCGCGAACAGGGGCAGCTTGAGCAGCCCGGTGAGGACCAGCGTGCCGAGCGCCGCCGCGCAGGAGGTGGCAAGGGCCAGTGCGATGCCGGTCAGCAGCCACAGTGCGCGGGCGGGCGCGAGCCGCTCCAGGACGCGCCGGGCCACCGGCGGCGCCGCGAAGGGCAGCAGCAGCGGGACGAGGAGCAGGGCCGCCTGGGCCGCGTTCATGTGCCGTCGCTCTCCAGGAGGCGGCGCAGCACTTCTTCGTCGCCGGGGTCGAGCTGGGCGACGAACCTGGCCAGAACGGTCTCGCGGTCGGTGTCCCGGTCCAGCTCGGTGTGCATCCGGCGGGCGGTGAGGCCGGGCGCGTCCTGTACGGGGAAATAGGCGTAGCCGCGCCCTTGCCTGACCCGGTCGACGTTCCCCTTCTCGTGGAGCCGGGACAGGATCGTCGTCACAGTCGTGCGGGCGAGCGTGGAGGCCAGTTCGCCCTGGACCTGGCCAGGAGTGAGCGGCGTGTCCGCGGCCCACAGGGCGGCCATCACGGCGGCTTCCAGCTCTCCGGCCGGCCTGCGTTCGTCCATCGCGTCGGTCATGGGAACGATCCTCACCCCGCTATCGTCTACAGTGCAGTAGACCGTCTACAGAATTGTAGTCGCTAGTCTCCGTGAGCCCGGACGCCCCGGACAGGGCCCCGCCTCACCGGGCCCCGTTCCGCCGAGGCGAAGGACGACCGCCGATGACCACACCCCTTGCACTGGCTCTATCGTCGCAGCTCGCCGTGAACGTGCTGGACCCTTCCTCCCTTCTGACCGCTTTCGGGGTGCTCGGGGTCGGCGTGGTGATGTTCGCCGAGACGGGGCTGCTCATCGGCTTCTTCCTGCCCGGGGACTCGTTGCTCTTCACCGCAGGACTGCTGTGCACCGGGGGCGGTTCCGGTCATGGCGTGCACCTTTCCTTGGGGCCACTGCTCGTCGCCGCCGCCGTGGGCGCGCTCGCGGGCGCGCAGTGCGGGTACCTGCTCGGGCGCAGGGCGGGCGGTGCGCTGCTCGCGCGCGGCCGGTCGGTGCGGCTCACGGAAGGTGCGCGGCGTGCCGAAGAACTCCTCGAGCGGTACGGACACGCGAAGGCCATCGTGCTGGCGCGGTTCGTGCCCGTGGTGCGTACGGTGCTGAATCCGCTGGCCGGAGCGTTGCACGTGCCCGCGCGTACGTTCACCGTCTGGCAGGTGGCGGGCGGTCTGGTGTGGAGCCTGGGCCTGACCCTCGCCGGATACGGTCTGGGCTCCTCGATCCCGAACGTGGACCGCTATCTGCTGCCGCTGGTCGGCGTGATCGTCGCGGTGTCCCTGATCCCGCTCGCCGTCAAGCTGCTGCGCTCGCGCCGGGCTGCCGCCGGTGTGAAGGGGGCTCGCGGATGACGCCGCGTACGACGCTCGCCGTCGAGCTGCTGTGCTCGCGGCGGGCCGCCCATACGAAGGAGGTCCGCGGATGACGCCGCGTATGACACTCGCCCTCGACGGATCGTCGATCGACGGCTCCGCCTACCGTGACGTGACGAACCTGGCCGCGCACGCGCCCGGCTGGCTCGACAGCGCGGTGTCCGCCTGGTCGGCGTACGGTCTCGCGGTGTTCGCCGTGCTGATGGTCGCGGCCTGGTGGCGGGCGCGCCGGACGAGTGCCACGGCCGCGCTCGCGGCGCTGGCGGTGCCGCTGGTGGTCATGGTGGCGTACGTCCTGAACGACGTGGTGAAGACGCTCGTACGCGAGGACCGGCCGTGTCAGAGCCTGCGGCTGGTCACCCTGGAGGCGTGCCCGGCGCCCGGCGACTGGTCCTTCCCCAGCAACCATGCGGCGATCGCCGCGTCGGCGGCCGTGGCGATCCTGTTCGTCTCGCGGCGCCTGGGCGCGGTCGCGATCGCGGCGGCGTGCGCGATGGCGGCGTCCCGCGTCTGGGTCGGGGCGCACTATCCGCACGACGCGGCGGCGGGCCTCGTGGTGGGCGCCGCAGCGGGAGCGTTGCTGATGGTCGCCGTGCGGCGGTGGCCCGAGCCGCCGACCCGCCGACTGACTGCGTCGCGGCTGCGTCTGCTGCTGGTGGCGTGAGGGGTGGCTGGGGGTGGGGGACGCCGTCACCGCGCCGTCCCCACCCGCGCCCTCCGTCATACCGGTGCCTTGTCCCCGCGCCGGCCCCACGACGGAAGAGTCCGAACATGACCACCGCGACGACGCCCGACACCCCCTCGAACCCCGGTGACCGCGCGACCGACTGGCTGCGCCGACGGCTCGGTCGGGCCGTCGTGCTCGCCTATCTGCTTGCCACGCTGCTGCCGGGGCCGGCCCTGTGGCTGCGCCACCCCCACCCGCTCCAGTCGGCGCCGCACTCCCAACCCGCCCTCGCCGTACCGCCGTTGCTCCTCGGCCTGGTGCTGTTCGCGGCCGGGTTACAGGTCCCCGCTCGGGCGCTCGGCCGGCTGCTGCGTCGCCCCACCGCACTCGTCGTCGGCCTCGCCCTGCACCTGACGGCCCCCCTCCTCATCGTGCCGCTCCTCGCGTACGCGCTGAGGCACTCGCCCGACAGCGACGGCGGCAGCGGACTGGTCACGGCGATGATCCTCATCGTGGCGATGCCGGTCGCGGCGGGTGCCACCGTGTGGGCCGGCAAGGGCAACGGCGACCAGCCGACCATGGTCGGCCTCGTACTCGCCTCCACCCTCATCAGCCCGCTCACCATTCCCCTCACCGTCCACGCGCTCACCCCGCAGCTCAGCGACGGATACGCGGACAGCCTGGCCGCCGCCGGGCACTCCCTGAGCACCGGCTTCGCTCTCACCGGGGTCGTGCTGCCGTGCGGGGCGGGGGTCCTGTGCCGGCTGCTGCTGCCCGCGGCCTGGCTGCGCCGCCTGCTGAGCTGCGTCGTCCCGACGGCGCTCGCCGGCTCCCTCGTGCTGACCTACGCCAACGCCGGCGGAGCCCTCGCCGCCTTCCTCAGCCACCCCCGCCCGCTGCTGCTGAGCGCCGCGCTGGCCGTGGCCGCCGTGGTGTGCGCGCTGTCCTTCGCCGTGGGCCGGATCGCCGCCCGCGCGCTGCGGCTCGACGCCCCCGTCGCCTCGTCGCTGACGCTGGCCTGCGGCATGAACAACAGCAGCGCGAGCGCGGTCCTGCTCACCACCGCACTGCCCGACAAACCACAACTGCTGCTACCCGTACTCGCCTACGGGCTGCTGCAGAAAACCGCCGCGAACCGGGTCGTACGCCTTCGCGCGCAACGCTCCACGTGCCCGGCACCGGCCTCGTGACGCGCTGGCAGGAGCGGCGCGAGGGTGATCGGTGCCGCGCCGCCCAGCGGGAGCCGTCCGCGACCGAACATGCCGGCATTGCCCTCGAAGACACGTTGTCGCTCAACGTGCCCGGCATCGAACCGGCTCCTGAGAACGAGCAGCCGGTGAAGCGGACCCAGGAGCACAAATGGCTCCTCAACCTCGCCGCCGCCCGGCAGTTCCACGCCCGCGAAGGCCACCTCAACATCCCCCGCAAACACATCGAAGAGCTACCCTTGGAGCTGGCTGGGCCCGCCGCCACCGGACGCGAAACCACACCCGAGGGCACCGTCCTGGTCGACCTGGGGACGTGGACGGCGAACGTACGCCGCCGCGCGAGCAAGCTGACCGATGAACGCCGGGCGAGCCTCGATGAGTTGGGCACGCGTTGGTGAACATCCGGTCAGGGCACCCGTGGCCAACAGTTCGCTCTCGGACGCCAGTTGCCTGCTGGGCTGCTGGCGGTGGCGCCGCTGCGGTGCGAAGCGCGGATGCCGGCCGCGGTGGCGGGCGGGTGATGATGCGCGTTGCGATCGCCGTCTGTCCGCAGGCCGAGCACGAACCGCGTGGCAGGCGACGTCGCGGCGGGCACAGGGACCTCGGTCTCCGCATGACCGCTGGCGTTGTGGTGCTCTCCTCCCTGGGGCGGTTGAAAGAAGATCAGGCGTCGACTTCGCCGAACCAGCCGAAGTTCAGCAGTTCCTCGGGCCGGTAGGCGGAGGTGATGCCGATGGCAAAGTCAGCATCGCGTGCCATGCAGGCAAGAGCGAGAGGAGCCAGAGCCACGAGTCCATCGACGCTTCGTGAGCGGTCCTCGTCTGCCGTCCAGTACTCCTTGTGCCCAGTGATGGTGTGGGAGAGAGTGGCGTTGAAACGCTCGACCTCCTCGCGCTGGTAGAGGTGAAACAGTTCCAGCGGCGGATACAGGACGTTGAGCAGCACATCGGTGCCTGCGTTGTGCGGCACGGCTGGGTCAGTCCCATTGACGCCAACACGATCTTGTCCCACATGACGCCAGAGTGCCCTTGCCAGAAGCCCTGCAGCGCCTCCACCCAGTCGTACAGGAACTCGTCGAAGACTGCGCCCGACTGACGAAGGAAGGAGACAGGCACGCTGGCCAGTTGTTCCAGACGCTCGTTCTCGCGGCAGATGGCGGCCAGGTACCACGATGTCAGCCACGCGCCGACGTGCAGATAGGGCTGGGGCCCGGTGGCCGGGAGATCCATGGTCCTGCCGTCGACTCCGATGCGGCAGGAGACGACGGTCCCGGTCGCTGTGCCGGCTGCAAACAACGCTGATCCGACCTGCATCGCCGTGACCCACGCTTCCCAGGTCTCGAACCGGGCTGCTGTCCGGTCGTCCGCGCACGAGGCCTTGGCCACGGTCAACGCTGCGTCGAGAGCGCGCGAGCGGGCCATGTCCGACCGCTCAAGTCGATCCAGTACACGGGTCGTGCTCTTGGTGAGCGACACCATGTCATCCACGGTCGCCTGCACCGGAAACTCATGGCGAGGAATGCACGTCACCACTGGGCTCACCTCTGCCTAGCTCTTGCGATGCTCACGTACCGCACCAGCGTAAGAGCCGGTGTTCTTACAAGGGTGCGGGAGATGCTGACCGTGCGGGTCGGCAGTGCTGCGCCGCTTCGTCCGCCGCGCGGTCCTCATCACGCCTCCGTCCCTCAAGACCGGCTCAGTCTGCCTGAAGGACTTACTTGCGCAGCGCGTGCAGCAGGGCGAGGGCGGCGTGGTTGTCGGCGTAGTTCGGCGGGGCGTCGTCCGCGGGCTGCCCGTTCCGCAGGCGCCGCCCGCCCCGTGAGTCGGGGACGAAGAAGGCGTTGATACTGAACCAGGCTGCCGGGGGCTTCCACAGCAGCAGATCGGTTCCCTGCCACGCCGCATCCACCAGCTCCCACCGGCCGGACGCCAGCGCCGCGAGAGCCGTCGTGCGCACCGCCTGGTCCCCGTCGGCGGCCCGAGCCTCTACCGACGGGGCGGACCAGCGGGTCCGTGCTCCGAGCGTGCAAGCGGTAACCAGCGCATCGTCAATATCCGCGATGACTCTCAGTGCCTGTTCGCTCCAGACTCGGCCTGTGCGGTGCACGTCGCGTCGCGTCGCGTCGCACGACTGTGTCACCCGGGACGAACCTGTGCACCACGTTCTCCTTACTGATCGTTTCAGAATGCCGCCTGGAGGTGCCCGGAGACAGATGATGCCGCAGGCGAGTTGTAGTAGTGCGAGGTGGAGATCAGCACGCATCTCGTAGCGGATCCGGAGTCTCTTGAACTGGTGGAGCCAGGCGAAGGTGCGCTCGACCACCCAGCGGGTCTTGCCCAAGCCGGAGCCGTGAGGGGCACCGCGGCGGGCGATTTTGGGTGTTATGCCGCGGCGCCGGAGAAGTCGTCGGTACTTGTCGAAGTCGTAGCCGCGGTCGGCATACAGCCGTTGCGGGCGATGGCGCGGTCGTCCGCGTAGTCCATGAATGCGTGGGATAGCATCGATGAGCGGGATGAGTTGGGTGACATCGTGTCGGTTGCCACTGGTGAGTGACACTGCGAGAGGTGTGCCCTTCCGGTCGACGACGATGTGGTGTTTGCTTCCTGGGCGGCCCCTGTCGACCGGTGATGGTCCGGTGTGAGCTCCCCCTTTCAGACTGCGGACGTGTGAGCCGTCGATGGCACAGTCGCCCATCTCCAGCAGTCCGGCCTTCCGCATCTCGGCGAGGAGCTCAGCATGCAGGCGTGGCCAGACGCCGGCCTCGTCCAGTCCCGTAGACGACGCCAGGCAGTGACCCCCGAGCGACCCATCGCCTGACGTGGCACATCACGCCAGGCTGCACCCGTGCGCAGGACGAAGAGGATGCCTGCCAGGGCGGTGCGGTCGTCTGTCCGGCGTCGTCCCGGATACCGATTCCGGCCGCTGCGGAGGGGGTGGCAGAATTGGCGCGATGCGGGCCCACAGGTCGTCGGGCACGAGATCTCTGACCACGTCGAGATCGTGGCGGAAGAAGTCCGACCGGCGGGTCTGTTCACAGCGAACTCGTTTGATGAGTGTGAGCGGACAGAAGGGATTCTGCGGCGGCCCGTGATCTGAAGCCCGGCTTCTTGCTACTTGCTCGTTTCTGAGACTGGGGTGGGCGAACGTGCTCGTGGTACTTGTTCCGGCAGCCGGGGCTGTCGTGTGGGCGGTAGCGCTGTTGGTGTCTGACGTGCGGAGTCGGCAGCGGCGAATCTCTCTGGAGGTCCCGTGTTCCGGGTACGGGCAGGGTCGGTTCTCCTCGGATGAGACGCGTTACCACCTTGGGCCGGTCGTGCACGAAGGGCGCGTGATAAAGGGCTCGCTGTACGGGAAGAAGTTGCGGATCTCAGTCGGCCAGGCCGTGAAGGTGGAGCTCGACCCGCGAGAGCCGGCCCGCATGTATCTGCCGGACACCATGCCACTGTTCGCACACTGGGTGGCAGCCCTTTTGTACGGAGGGCTGGGAATCGCCCTGATTGGGGCTGCGTTGGCGATCGGCATGTGAGCTCATCAGCGTGACGGTGCGCGGGTTGGACTGCGGTGGTGCTCTGGCCATCACCTCCACGACGCGCTCCTGGCCGACTCTTCAGAGACGGCAGGCAACCTCTCGCTACGACGCCTCATTGTGAAACGGTCAGTTAGTGAGTGTCTGGAAAGGCAGGACACCGGCGCTGAGTGCCCAGACGACTCTCCAAGGGTCGGTAATCGACGGATAAACAGGCTTCGGCCTGGGAAGCCGCCGCAGGCGGCTTCCCAGGCCATGGTGGAACCTCAGCCGGACCTGGTAACTACTCCGCAACGTTGATGTCGTTCGGGGGGTTGAATACGCAGAACTCGTTGCCTTCCGGGTCGGCAACGACGATCCAGCGAAAGCCGTGTTCGCTGAGTTCCTCAGAGAGCTTCGCAGCGCCGAGCCGTTCGAGGCGATTGACCTCAGACATCAGGTCTGCGGTGCCGAAGTAGAGGTCAAGGTGCATGCGGTTCTTGCCCTGCTTGGGTTCTGGGACGTCCTGCAGGAGAAGGGTTGGTGCAGGATCGGGCCCGACCAGGCTCAGGTAGGGGGGTCCGTGGAAGCCGCGCCGGTAGTCCAGCGGGGCGAGCGCGGCGAGCCAAAAGTTCGCTTGCGCTTCGGTGTCGACACAGTCCAGCGTCACAACGATCTGCATGGCGGAACGGTAGGAGGCTTGGTCCGTCCTGACGATCCATTTTTGGGCAGCACCCGAGGTGGTGCTGCTGCCCTTCAGGCCCAAGCATCCTCTGCGAGCTCTTATGCCGGTGAGTCCTTCTTCGACCAGTTGGCGTGGGGTCCCTTGCGGGTGATCCTGCGGGTCATCAGGGTGATGAGTGCCGAGGTCAGGTGCGCTTCTGAGTGCTGTGGGAGGCGTTCGTAGTCGCGGACGTTGCGTCGGGCTTTCATGATCCAGCCCAGTGTTCGTTCGACTTTCCAACGCCGGGGCAGAACGACGAAGCCTTTCGCTCCGCGCGGCCGGGAGACCGTCTTGAGGGTCATGTTGAGGAAGCTGCCCAACCAGTTGACGAGCTGGCCGCCGTAGGCGGAGTCGGCCCAGACCTGCGTGATCTGCGGCTGCATGACCCGCAGGCGCCAGAGGAGTTCGCGGGCGGCGTCCCGGTCGGTGGTGTCGGCGGGCGTCACCGTGATCATCACGGGGAGCCCGAGGGTGTCAACGGCGATGTGTCTCTTGCGTCCGTTGATCTTCTTGCCGGCGTCGAACCCGCGGGTGGCCTTGGAGACGGTTTCGGCTCCCTTGACCGACTGCGAATCGACGATCAACGTCACTGGCCAGGGGCATCGCCCCTGGCCAGTGCGGATCCGCCGACGCAGTTGATCACGGAGGAAAGCGCTCACGCCGCGCCGGTGCCAGGCGGCGAAGTGGTAGTAGACGGTCTGAAAGGGCGGGTAATCCGCAGGCAGAGCACGCCATTTGACGCCATTGTCGACGAGGTAGCGGATGGCGTCGACGATGTCGCGCCGTGGCCACTTCTCCGGCCGGCCGCCGGTCTTGGTCTGGCAGGCCGGCAGAGGAAGCAGCGGTTCGATCAGCGCCCACTCCGCCTTCCCGATGAGCCTGAGCTCACCCACACGGACAAGTAGGGCATGGTCAAGCCGACCAAGTACGGGGAGGCGCTCTGCTTCTTCTTCGGCGGCGCGGGAGGAAAGTTCCGTGATGAGGGTGTACGAGTTTCCCCGGATGAGTTCCGGTTCCGAGTCGCTCAGGGCCATGCTCGAATCACCACAACACACAACCGCCCTGACCAGCAAGAAAGGGCGATCCCGTGAGGCGGGAGGGGTTCACCGGAACTTCACGGCCGATCCCGTACTGCGGGCACTTCCGGCGGCACCGTGCCCGCCGGGCGGACAGCACCCGTGCCATGCAAATGCTGCGCTTCCGTGGCCGATCCTCATGGGATGTTCGGGCGACTCCTGTGGCGGGGACACCTCACAGTCGATGCCGGACGGCGAGTATCGGGGGCCGGTCCGAGCGGCAGGGACCATGCCTTGCGAATGCTGTCGATCAGAGGTCGGGCGCTGTAAGGCGGTATCCCGAGTTCTTGTCGTGCGTCGGCCAGTCGTTAAGGATCGCCGTCCTGGCCGTGCTCGGCTGCCTGTTGCGTACGGCGCTCGAGTCCATCTTTGCTGAAGATGTCGAGCAGGGTGAGTGAGAAATAGGCGTACGTGGATGCTTCGTCGATGAGCTGGCGTGCGCTGCTGCTGATCTCTGCTTCGTCGGGTGGTCGGTGTGATGAGTCGCCGGCGGGCGCGGGCCGGGCGCCGTAGGCGTGGAAGACGAAGTGATCAAGCGTGCGGAGTACGTCCACTTCGACGCACGGACAGGGGTCGTGTGAGTAGCTGCTGAGCGTGCGGAAGGAGGCGAGGATGCTGTTGGTGTCGTGCGTCCACTGTTGTTTGCTCAGCAGGGTGCGGAAGCCGGCGAAGGTCTCCGCGAGTTCTTCCAGGATGAGTTGCCGTGAGATGTCTGTGAGTTCGTAGGACTGGGTCTTGTCCTGGGTCTCGCGGAGTTGCAGGCCGTAGCGGAGCAGGTCGCGCAGGATGCCGCCTGACAGCGCGTGGGCGAGCAGGATGTGGGGTTCCTTCAGGGTCTGTGAGCGCTTGGCGAGGATGGCGCGTGAGTCGGTGAGGGTGCTGGGCTGGACATGGATGATGTCGTCCAGGGAGCTGTCGGTGGCGTCCCGGTGTGGAAGGCCCCTGCGGACGAAGGCGGCTCCTACGTCCTCGGCAACCGAGATCAGGTATTGGACCAGGGGAACGCCCAGTATGGCTTTTATCTCCCGGAGGAATGCGAGTGCCTCTGTGTCCGCGCCCAAGCGGTCTACTTCGTCGATGGCGATCACGACGGTCCTGCCCGCTTCGGTCCTCTCAACGGCGATGGCTCTGAGCAGGTCGCGAAATTCCTCAACGAGCTCCGGGTAGTTCGGGGGAACCGTGGACACAGACGCAGAGTGGTTGGTGCCCAGGCTCAGGATCTGGGCAGCGCCCCCCATGGTCACGCCGTTGGTGACCTGCTGGATCGTCTGAAGGCGGTAGAGGTGGTGGCGGCAGCGCGTGACCAACTCAGGTTCTTCCGGCTGCGGTTGCCAGTCCCCCAGCTTCGACACCAGGACTCCGGCGATGATCCCTGCCAGTCGCAGCGGGTTTTCCGGGTCTGCCAAAAGGGACCGTATCTGCGGGTTCGTGATGAGGAAGAACAGCAGGTAGATTCCCGCGGCGGCGCTGATCGGGCGGAAGATTCACTCCAGGATTATGCGCCATCTTCCAAGAGGGAACTCGACTTCCAGGTCGCGAACGAAGCGCAAGAACCACCCCACGAGCAGCAGCCCTCCTGCATAGCCGACAGCTCGGTAGAGGGCCTCGGGCTGGGTGGTGTGGAGGTTCAGGGCCTGTCGGCGGATCTGTCCGTCGAGCAGCAGAGTGGTAGCGGATATCCAGGCCAGGAGCAGGCCGGTAGGTCTGATGCCGCACATCCACAGGCGACCCAGCATGCGGGCCAGCCAGGCTTCATGTCGTGACTTCCACCAGATGATCCCGCCGATCGTGACGGCCAAGCTCGCGACAACGGTGTGGCCCTGCCAGATGACCGTGACGTCGTGGCGTATCGCGCTGGCGTACGCGCGCGCGGCGTCCGATGCGGACGTGGCGTACTGCTTGTAGAAGGACCGCACCGAGGCGGAGAGTCCCAGCACCACCAGGGCGGTGGCGGGCACCGCGAAGGAGGCCCACCGGCTCAGCCGTTTGGCCTGGAGCCAAATTCGGCGCAGTGCTCGGCGCGCGGGCGACAGGCGCGCGAAGCCGGTGGGCTCATAGCCGCGGGCCCGCATGTACTTCTCGCACAGCTGGACCGACAGCGACAGAAGAAAGTCGTGAGGAGCGTAGGTGGCCGGCGCCTGGACGATCACGCCGAAGCCGGCCTTCTTAACGCACTGCTCCAGCAGCGTCGATTTGCCCGCACCGCGCGGGCCGCAGACGGCGATGGTGCCGTCCTCAAGTTGTGTGAGCTTGCGCTCGAGTTGGCGCCGGGCACCGTTCTCGATGATGAACCCGGGCGCTCGAGGCGCGCGCAGGCCCCATTCGTAGTCGTCCGGGATGAAGAGGGAGTCGGGGTCGTCGCCCAGCATGTGGCGGACCAGGTCGGCCACCACGGGAGCAGTACCTGTCTCAAGCAGCTCTTCACCCCAGCGTGCAGCACACACTCCTACCTCGATGCGCTGAACGAGCCAGGCGCCCTTGAGTCCTGCGGCGGTCAGGCACTGCGCCAAGTTGGCCCACAGGGGAATCCGCGCCAGATGAACAGCGCGGTCATCGAGACCGCTGCCACCACGACGGCGATGAGCAGGGCGAGCAAGCCACTGAATATCAGCAGGACCATCGAGACGGCGGCGACCAGAGAACAGGCCACCCGCCAGTCCCACTGCGTCGCTCGTGCTGCTCGCTCGCACTTGTGCTGAGCCGCGGCCAGGTCTTCGATCGCCCGGTCGAGGGTTTGTGAGGGACAGCGGAGGATGGTGTAGCGGCGGTACCGCGCCGTCATCATCCGATCCACAACGGCGTCACGGTCTACGCCCGTACGTTTGCCGAGCAGTCGCTCCGTCGCAGGCGCAGCAACCGCGAACTGCACACACCGGAGATAAACCGCCGACTTGTCTTCACCATCGACGAAATCGAAGGCCCTCGCTGCCCATGACTCCAGCCAGGCCCGCAGCCGCGGCATCCCTCCGCCTTCCCCCGACGTGCAGAAGCTGCGGATGCTATCCCTGCGTTGTAGACGCCCGAGTGCGTTCCGGTGAAGGTGGCTCAGTTCTTACGGTCCCGTGCGCTCGCGCTATCGGCGCCCACCACCGCTGGTGAAAACGAAGAAGGCGTTGACGCTGAACCATGACGCGGGCGGTTTCCACAGCAACAGATCCGTCTCCTGCCACACCGCGGCCTCAAGCTCCCACTCCCCCGTCGCCATCACGTCGAACGCCTCCGTACGCACCGACCGGTCGCCTCCCGCGCGGGCCTTCGCGTAGAGGGCGGGCCAGCGGCCTGCACCCAGGCACGCACGCGGTCACCAACGCCTCGCCCGTGTCGTCGCGACGACCCGCAGGGCCAGTTGGCGCCACGCCCGCCCGGAGCGGTGGACATCGCCGCCGTACGACCGCCTGGCCCGTCTCGAATCCGCGCCCCGCGTCCCCTTCTTCCGGTTCTTCCGGTCCGAGGCCGTGCTGCCCCCGGCCGGGCGGGAAAGCCGCCATCCGAGGATGCTTACCCACTCTCCCCGGCCTGCCCGCGCCTACCGGCGACGCCCAAACAGGCCGCGGCCCTTCTTCGCCTCCGCTTCGGCGGCCTCCCGCGCCGCGGCCTCCTCTGCTTGGATCCGCGCGTCCCTCTCTGCCCTCACCTGTTCGCGGTGTTCGTCCAGGCACGGATCGCACAGCTCGCGGTGCGGCAGCGTCGAGTGACGCTGGACCCAGAGCTAGCGTTCGTCGCTGAACTTCGACCCGCAGCGGGCGCACACCGGCCGCTGCGCCTCGCGCTCCGCTGCCTTGCGTTCCGCCTGCCTCTGGCGGGACTGCTCCACTTCGATCCGGTAAAGCCGCTCGCCGTCCGGGTTGTCCAGGGCCTCGCTCAGCGTCTGCCACTGATCGCGCCCGAGCCACCGCCATACCCGGCCCGCTGCCCCGGCCGGGTCGGTGGTGATCCGCTCCAGCTCGCAAAGGCCCCTAGAAACCGCCATGCGTATCCCGGGCCTTTGGCACGCCACGCCGGTACGCGAGTACACCCGAATGCGGGCCATGGTCATAGGTCTGCCTATGCGGGAACGGTAACGGTCGCGGAAGCTACTGGGTCGGGTGCGCGTCCAGCCACTCCGACAGATCGTTGCCGGCGCCGAACACCTCGTCGCGGTTCGACCGGTCCTGGGCGGCGTCGATGCTCTCGCCGTCCTGCGAGCCGCCCAGGTCCTCGCCGGCGTCGAAGCCGTCCTCCATGGTGTCGATCAGCACGTACGCCTCGCTGAAGAATGAGCCGTCCACCGAGTCGTCGGCGTTCATCGCCTTCCGGAGCTGCCGAGCGCCCTTGATGAAGTTCTCCATCTCGCCCCAGCACGAGCCGGGTTCCATCGTCTCGCAGTCCTTCGACGCGACCACGTCCTGGAACTCCGCCGTGGCGGCCTGCACGCTCATCGCCTCCGGCTTCACGGCCGGCTTCTTCTGCGCCGCGGCGTCCCCGCCGCAGGCGCTCGTCCCCATCACCGCAGCCGCGATCAGCGCGCTCGCCACGGTCGTCCCCCAAGTCGATCTCCCCATAACCGTGGATCATGCCACGTGATCATCCGAGCATGGCCGTGTGAATGCGCCGACCGGCCACGGAGGGGCGCCGGAGGCGCGGAGAACAGCCATACGGATGGCTACCAGGCCGTCCCCGCGAACCGGGGGCGGACCGGCGCGCGGTCCGGCGACGCCGGTAGAGGCCACTGCCGGGCAGATCGTGCCGGGCAGCGGTCTCCACCGGCGTCACGGGCGCTTCGCCAGCAGCACGGCGACCTCGCTGTGATGCTGGACGTAGGCGGCCAGGTCCGGACTGAGCAGCCCGGCGACCCACACCAGGTCGTTCATGCGGCGGGTCAGCGGTGCGGCCAGCAGGGGCTCCTAGTGCGCGGCCCGGTTGCGCAGCCCGTGCAGATCGCCGATTTTCCGGTCGACCGTGCCGCGGTTAGTCCCCGCGGGGAAGGCCCTGTAAAGGTGCGGCACCCACAGGGTCTTCTCGTGCGCCGAGGAGGACAGGTACCGCCACAGGCCTAGGTCGTGTCCGCAATGTCAGGGGAGCCAGAGTTGTAGGCAGGCGATGGTGACGAGGGCTTGGTAGTGGCGGGCACGTTTGTCGTAGCGGGT
>NZ_JBIWKP010000018.1:0-66697 GCF_044765725.1 Streptomyces sp. NPDC102406
CGCGGCCGCCCCCCGGGGGGGGGGCGCCCCCCCCCCCCCCGCGGGGGGGGGGGGCCGGGGGGGGCCGCGGGGGGGGGGGCCCCCCCCCCCCCCCCCCCCCCCCCA
Source organism: Streptomyces sp. NPDC102406 (assembly GCF_044765725.1). Classification (NCBI taxonomy): domain Bacteria; kingdom Bacillati; phylum Actinomycetota; class Actinomycetes; order Kitasatosporales; family Streptomycetaceae; genus Streptomyces; species Streptomyces sp. NPDC102406. Next base: position 106 of record NZ_JBIWKP010000018.1, read on the forward strand.
CAACCCCCCCCCCGGCCGCGAACCGAACCACCCCCCCCCAGAATCCGCCCGCCAACCCCCCCCGCACGAAACGTCACGGAGACCCTAAATGACCGCAAACACAACCATCCGCTGGGAACAGGACGACACCGGCATCGTCACCCTCGTCCTGGACGACCCGAACCAGTCCGCGAACACCATGAACCAGGCGTTCAAGAACTCCATCGCCACCGTCGCCGACCGCGCGGAGGCGGAGCGCGACTCCATCAGGGGCATCATCTACACCTCCGCCAAGAAGACGTTCTTCGCGGGCGGTGACCTGAAGGACATGATGAAGGCGGGCCCCGAGGACGCCCAGGCCGTCTTCGAGACCGGCCTCGGCATCAAGAACGCGCTGCGCCGCATCGAGACGCTCGGCAAGCCCGTGGTCGCCGCCATCAACGGCGCGGCCCTCGGCGGCGGTTACGAGATCGCGCTGGCCAGCCACCACCGCGTGGCCCTCGACGCCCCCGGCTCCAAGATCGGCCTGCCCGAGGTCACGCTCGGCCTGCTGCCCGCGAGCGGCGGCGTCACCCGTACCGTCCGCCTCATGGGCATCGCCGACGCCCTCCTCAAGGTGCTGCTCCAGGGCACCCAGTACACCCCCGGGCGCGCCCTGGAGAACGGCCTGGTCCACGAACTGGCCGCCACCCGCGAGGAGATGATCGAGAAGGCCCGCGCCTTCATCGACGCCCACCCCGAGTCGCAGCAGCCCTGGGACAAGCCGGGCTACCGCATCCCCGGCGGCACCCCGGCCCACCCGAAGTTCGCCGCGAACCTCCCGGCCTTCCCCGCCAACCTGAAGAAGCAGTTGAACGGCGCGCCCTACCCGGCCCCGCGCAACATCCTCGCCGCCGCCGTCGAGGGCTCCCAGGTCGACTTCGAGACGGCCCAGACCATCGAGGCCCGCTACTTCACCGAGCTGGTCACCGGACAGACCGCGAAGAACATGATCCAGGCGTTCTTCTTCGACCTCCAGGCCGTCAACTCGGGCGCCAACCGCCCGAAGGGCATCGAGCCGCGTACGGTCCGCAAGGTCGCCGTGCTCGGCGCCGGGATGATGGGCGCGGGCATCGCCTACTCCTGCGCCCGCGCGGGGATCGAGGTCGTCCTCAAGGACGTGTCGGCCGAGGCCGCCGCCAAAGGCAAGGGCTACTCCGAGAAGCTGTGCGCCAAGGCCGTCTCCCGCGGCCGGACCACCCAGGAGAAGGCGGACGCGCTGCTCGCCCGCATCACCCCCACCGCCGACCCGCAGGCCCTCGCCGGCTGCGACGCCGTCATCGAGGCCGTCTTCGAGGACCCGGCGCTCAAGCACAAGGTGTTCCAGGAGATCCAGCACGTCGTCGCCCCCGACGCGCTGCTCTGCTCCAACACCTCCACGCTGCCGATCAGCGTCCTCGCCGAAGGCGTCGAGCGCCGGGCCGACTTCATCGGCCTGCACTTCTTCTCGCCCGTCGACAAGATGCCGCTCGTCGAGATCATCAAGGGGGAGCGGACCGGCGACGAAGCGCTCGCCCGCGCCTTCGACCTCGTACGGCAGATCAACAAGACGCCGATCGTCGTCAACGACTCGCGCGGCTTCTTCACCTCGCGCGTCATCGGCCACTTCATCAACGAGGGCGTCGCCATGGTCGGCGAGGGCATCGAGCCGGCCTCCGTCGAGCAGGCGGCGGGCCAGGCCGGTTACCCGGCGAAGGTGCTGTCCCTGATGGACGAGCTGACGCTCACCCTGCCGCGCAAGATCCGCGAGGAGTCCAAGGCCGCCGTCATCGAGGCGGGCGGCGCGTGGACGTCACACCCCGCCGAGGCCGTCATCGACCGTATGGTCGACGAGTTCGGGCGCCCCGGACGCAGCGGCGGCGCGGGCTTCTACGAGTACGGCGAGGACGGCAAGCGCGCCGGGCTCTGGCCGGGCCTGCGCGAGCACTTCACCAAGCCGGGCACCGAGATCCCGTTCGAGGACATGCAGGAACGCATGCTCTTCTCCGAGGCGCTCGACACGGTGCGCCTCCTGGAGGAAGGTGTCCTGACCTCGGTGGCCGACGCCAACATCGGCTCCATCTTCGGCATCGGCTTCCCCGGCTGGACCGGTGGCGTCCTCCAGTACATCAACGGCTACGAGGGCGGCCTGCCCGGATTCGTCGCCCGCGCGCGTGAGCTGGCCGAGCGCTACGGCGACCGGTTCCTGCCGCCCGCGCTGCTCGTGGAGAAGGCGGAGCGGGGCGAGACCTTCACGGACTGATGCCGTCCGTCGCGGGAGGCGGCTGCCCGGGGGCGATCAGCCCTCGGCGCGGAACGCCTCCCGCAGATCCTCCTTCAACGACCGCTGGAACGCCGTCACCAGCGCCTGCACCACCATCGGCTGCATATGGGCCGACAGCGACCTCATCGCCGCGACATGCTCAGGGTCCGACTCGCGCTCCCGGTAGGGCCCCCACACCTCGTCCTTGAACAGGCGCGACAGCTCGTGCGCCGCCTGCCGGGTGTGTTCGAGCAGGACGGTGCGCGCGGCCAGGATCGTCTCGTGCGCGATCGGCACACCGAGCAACTGCACACCGAGCCGCAGCAGCCCCAGGTCCACCCGGTACACGTCGCGGTCCTCCTCGTACGCGACGACGCCCATCGCGGCCAGCCGGTCCAGGTCGGCGCCGGACAGGGCGCGGCCCGCCCGGCGCTCCAGCTCCGCGCGCTCCATGTCCTCGGCCGTGTCCGGGGCCCAGCTCGCCACCAGGGCGCGGTGGATGGCCAGATCATGGGCGCTGAGGTCCGCCGGGAGCTGCTCCAGGTAGCGTTCGATCGCGGCGAGCGTCATGCCCTGGTGCTGGAGCTCCTCGATCAGCGCGAGCCGCGACAGATGGTCCTGCCCGTAGTGGCCGACCCGGCGGGGGCCGATCACCGGCGGCGGCAGCAGCCCGCGCGTGCTGTAGAAGCGGATCGTCCGGACGGTGACGCCCGCGCGGGCGGCCAGTTCGTCGACAGTCAGCGTGGGGGCGGGCACCGCCCCGGTGTCTCCGGCGTCCCCTGCGTCCTCGGCGTGCTCGGTGTACGTCGTCATGTCCGCCTCGGGGTCGCTCTCACACACGTCAGCTCGGGTCGATGGGTTCAACAGTATTGCTGACACACCGATGTTGTGAAAGTGCCCGGAGCGGCCTTCCGGGCCATGGGGAGCCGGTTCGAGGGTCTTATACGCCTGTCCCGGCGACCTGTACAGAGCCGTACCGGCATGTGAGAAGAACCGCTATGTGATCTCCGCCACCGCGTGTCCGGCGATCTCTGGGGGAAGGTGCACAGTCGGTCCGCGCACTGTCAGGGGTGTCGCGGGCCGGAGCACATCCGGACCCCGGCCGGCCTGCGCGCCGCCGGGCACCACAGAGTGGACACCCCCACGTGAGCAAGGACGCCGTCAACACGGCCGTGGACGCATCCCCCACCGATGCGACCACGACGCCCGCCGACGCGGGCGACGCCGGTTACAGCAAGGACCTCAAGGCCCGCCACGTCAACATGATCGCGATCGGTGGCGCGATCGGCACCGGACTCTTCCTCGGTGCCGGTGGCCGCCTCCACTCGGCGGGCCCCGCCCTCGTCTTCGCCTACCTCCTCTGCGGAGTCTTCGCGTACCTGGTCGTGCGCGCCCTCGGTGAGATGGTCGTGTACCGGCCCTCCTCCGGTTCCTTCGTGTCGTACGCGCGCGAGTTCCTGGGGGAGAAGGGCGCCTACGTCGCCGGTTGGATGTACTTCCTGAACTGGTCGATGACGGGCATCGCCGACATCACGGCCATCGCGCTGTACACGCAGTACTGGAGCGCCTTCACCAGCGTCCCGCAGTGGGTCCTGGCGCTCATCGCCCTCGCCGTCGTGCTCGGCGTGAACCTCGTCTCGGTGAAGTACTTCGGCGAGATGGAGTTCTGGTTCTCGATCATCAAGGTCGCCACCCTCGTGGCCTTCCTGCTCGTGGGCATCTTCCTGATAGCCACGCAGCACCCGGTCGACGGCCAGACACCCGGGCTCGGCATGATCACGGACCATGGCGGCTTCATGCCGAGCGGCGTGATGTCGGTCGTCCTCGTCATGCAGGGCGTCGTGTTCGCCTACGCCGCCCTGGAGCTGGTGGGCGTCGCCGCGGGCGAGACGGCGGAGCCGCACAAGGTCGTCCCGCGCGCGGTGAACTCGATCATGTGGCGCGTGGGCCTCTTCTACTGCGGCTCGGTGCTCGTGCTCGCCCTGCTGCTCCCCTCGACGGCGTACTCGTCGAACGAGAGCCCCTTCGTCACCCTGTTCAGCAAGCTGGGCATCGGCGGCATCGGCGACATCATGAACCTGGTCGTGCTCACCGCCGCCATGTCCTCACTCAACTCCGGCCTGTACTCCACCGGCCGCATCCTGCGCTCCATGGCGATGTCCGGCTCCGCGCCGAAGTTCACCGCCCGGATGAACCGCAGCCAGGTGCCCTACGGCGGCATCCTGCTCACCGCGGGCGTCGGCGTCCTCGGCGTGGGCCTGAACTACCTGCTGCCGCACGACGCCTTCGAGATCGTCATCGAGATCTCCTCGATCGGCATTATCGGTACCTGGGTCATGATCATGGTCGCGCACCTGGCGTTCGTCCGCCGCGCCAAGCAGGGCCTGGTCCAGCGCCCCGCCTTCCGGCTCCCGTGGTCCCCGGTCACCGAGATCGTCACGATCGCCTTCCTGCTCCTCGTCCTCGGCCTCATGTGGAACGACGCGGAGACCGGCCGCAAGACCCTGTCCCTGGTCCCGGTCGTCGCGCTGCTGCTCGTCGGCGGCTGGTTCGCCGCCCGCCGCCGCATCGCCACCACCGAGAAGACGCGGGAGCCCGCCGAGTCGCCCAAGGGCGACTGACGGGCCGCGTTGCGTCCGTGTGCCGATCGGGTAGGACACAGGCATGGGCCAAGTTCCGTGGGACGTCCGCCTGAAGTCGCGTCGACCGGCCGTTCTCGTGGCCGCGTTGACGGCGATGCTCGTCACCTCCGTCCGGCGGCGCCCCCGCCGGGCGGTGCGGCCGGCACCCGCACCGCCCGCACCCCCGAGACTGCGGGCCCACGTGGTGCCGAGCCACCCCGCCCCGGCGGACGCCCCGCACACCGCGGCCGTCACCGACCTGTGCACGTGCGTCGCCGAACTCGCCTCGGACCTCGCCAAGCGCTACGGCGGCGAGATCTGAGGCGAGTCGCCCGGCCGGTCAGTGCTCCGCGTGCACCCCGTCGGTCGCCGCGATCTTCTTCCACGACTTGGGCTGCCGCGGAGCGGCGGCGGCGTGCGCGGCCGGCCGGGCCGGCTTCGACGGCTGGTACAGCCAGGTGTCGAACAGCGCCGCGAGCGGCTTGCCCGACACCTTCTCCGCGTACTGGACGAAGTCGGAGACGCTGGCGTTGCCGTACGCGTGGACCTTCGGCCAGCCCTTCAGGATGGCGAAGAACTTCTTCTCGCCGACCGCGTTGCGCAGCGCCTGTATCGCCACGGCGCCCCGGTCGTAGACCGCCGCGTCGAACTGGTTGTCCGCTCCCGGGTCACCGGGCTTGACCTGCCAGAACGCGTCGTCCGCCGGGTGCTGCGCGTACACGTAGTCCGCGAGTTCCTGCGCGGTGCCCTCGCCCTCCTTCTCGGACCACAGCCACTGGCTGTAGCGCGCGAAGCCCTCGTTGATCCAGATGTCCTTCCAGTTCTCGACGGAGACGCTGTCGCCGTACCACTGGTGCGCCAGCTCATGGACGACCACGGAGACGTTGGCGCCGTTCGCGAACTGCTTCGGCGAGTAGAAGGGCCGCGTCTGCGTCTCCAGGGCGAACGAGGACGGCACGTTCGGCACGTACCCGCCCAGCGCCTCGAAGGGGTAGGGGCCGTAGACCGACTCCAGCCACTCGGCGACCTCGGTCGTGCGCTCCACGCTCGCCTTGGCGGCGCCCTCGTTCGCGCCGAGGTCCTTGCTGTAGGCGTTGACGACCGGCAGGCCGTCCGCGGTCGTGTCGGTCGTGATGTCGAACTTGCCGACCGCCAGCGTCGCGAGGTACGTGGCCTGCGGCTTGCTGGAACGCCAGTTGAAGCGGGTCCAGCCCAGCTTCGAGCTCTGCGACTGGAGCGTCCCGTTGGAGAGGGCCTGCGTGCCGTCCGGCACGGAGACCGACACGTCGTACGTCGCCTTGTCGCGCGGGTGGTCGTTGGACGGGAACCACCAGGCGGCAGCCTCCGGCTCGTTGGCGGCGACGCCACCGTCCGGGGTCCGCTGCCAGGACGTGAACCCCCACAGCTTCACCTCGGAGGGCTTTCCCGCGTACTTCACGACGACCGTGAACGGGGTGCCCTTGGGCAGCCCCGCCAAGGGCGTGACCTCCAGCTCCTGCACACCGGACGTGGTGAACCTCGCCTTCTTGCCGTTCACCCTGACCTCGCTCGCGGTGAGCCCGAGGTCGAGGTCGAACCGCGACAGGTCCTGTGTGGAGGAGGCGAGGATCGTCGCCGTTCCCTCCAACAGGTCCGTCTTCGGCTGGTACTTCAGACGCAGGTCGTAGTGGGAGACGTCGTAGCCGCCGTTGCCGTACGTCGGGTAGTAGGGGTCGCCGATGCCCGAGGCGCCCGGCTGGAAATCGGCGGCCGACGCCGGGATCGCCAGCAGAAGGGAGGCCGCCAGCGCGCCGGGGGCGATGAGTCTGCGGTACACGAATGCTCCAAGTCGTAGGGGCAGGACGAGGATTGATCTCGTCCCCGACCCTATTCAGCCCCGGCCACCCGGTCATGTCCATGGCCGCACCTGTCACACGATCGCCATTCGGCCGACATGTGCCTTTGTGTCCCACGCGCCTGTCATCCGTGGCCGCGGCCCCCTGTCGCACGGGAGTCGACCCGTGTACCTTCCGCGCCATGCCGATACCTGCCAGACGCACCCACCGCCTCTGGAGAACGTTCGCAGCCACGGCCACCGCCGCGCTGCTCGCCGTTCTCGTCGTCCCCGGCGCCGCCCAGGCCGCCCCGGCCGCCCGTGAGTCCCAGCCCGTCTACTCCTACGACGACGCGATCCGCGAATCGGTCTGGGTCGACACCCGCGTCGACGGTGACGGCGACGGAAGGACCGACCGGGTCGCCGTCGACATCGTCCGCCCGCGCGAACCCGCCGCACAGGGCCGCAAAATCCCCGTGATCATGGATGCCAGCCCCTACTACTCCTGCTGCGGGCGCGGCAACGAGAGCCAGTTGAAGACGTACGACGCCGACGGCCACGTCGTCCAGATGCCGCTCTACTACGACAACTACTTCGTGCCCCGCGGCTACGCCTTCGTCGCCGTCGACCTCGCCGGCACCAACCGCTCCGACGGCTGCGTCGACGTCGGCGGGCGCTCCGACGTGCAGTCCGCCAAAGCCGTCGTTGACTGGCTGAACGGCCGCGCCAAGGGCTACGCGAGCCGCACCGGCGGCGAACGCGCCGAGGCGCGTTGGACCAACGGCCGCACCGGCATGATCGGCAAGAGCTACGACGGCACCATCGCCAACGGCGTCGCCGCCACCGGCGTCGAGGGCCTGAGGACCATCGTCCCGATCAGCGCCATCTCGTCCTGGTACGACTACTACTTCCAGCAGGGCGCCCCGCTCTACGACTCCGGCCCCGAGTGGCTGTCCGACTACGTGGAGAGCCCCGAGGCCCGCGCCCGCTGCGCCGCCGTACAGCAGCGACTTGTCGACGAAGCGCCCCGCAGCGGTGACTGGACCCGGCTCTGGGAGGAGCGCGACTACGTCAAGGACGCGCACAAGGTGAGGGCCAGCGTCTTCGTCGCGCACGGCATGCAGGACCTCAACGTCCGCGCCAAGCACTTCGGCCAGTGGTGGGACGCGCTCGCCGAGAACGGTGTGGAGCGCAAGATCTGGCTGTCGCAGACCGGACACGTCGACCCGTTCGACTACCGTCGCGGCGCCTGGGTCGACACCCTGCACCGCTGGTTCGACCACGAACTCCTCGGCTACGACAACGGCATCGACCGCGAGCCGATGGCCGACATCGAGCGCACCCCCGACCACTGGAGCACCGACAAGGTCTGGCCCGCACGCGCGGCGACGACGACCGCGCTGCGCCCCGGCAAGGGCAGCGCCCCGGGCGTCGGCACCCTCGGTCTCAAGGCCGGCCGCGGCACCGAGACGTTCACCGACGACCCGGCCCTGAGCGAGACCGACTGGGCCGCGCAGGTCGACACGTCGACCCCCGGCAAGGCCGGGTTCATCAGCCGCCCGCTCGGCAAGGACCTGCGCCTGTCCGGCTCCTCCAAGGTGACGGTCACCGCGACCCCCACCACGGCGAGCGCGCACCTGAGCGCCGTCCTGGTCGACCTCGGCCCGGCCACCATCCGCGACTACGCGGGCGCGGGCGAGGGCATCACGACGCTCACCGACCGTAGCTGCTGGGGTGCGAGCACCACCGGCGACAGCTCCTGCTTCAAGAACACGCGGGCCGCCACCACCGACGTCAACTCCACGATCTTCAGTCGCGGTTGGGCCGACCTCGGCACGTACGCGAACCCGGACAAGGGCCGCCCGCTCACTCCCGGCAAGCCCTACACCCTCACGCTCTCCCTCGCCGCGGCCGACCACGTCGTGCCCAAGGGCCACCGGCTCGCCCTGATCGTCGCCGGGACGGACAAGGACCTGATCGACCCTCCGTCGACCAGGCCGACCCTCACCCTCGACCTGTCCCGCACCGTGGCCCGCGTCCCCGTCGTCGGCGGCGCCGGTGCCTTCGCGGCGGCCACCGCCGGGTCCCACGCGGCCCTCCCGCACGCCCCCGCGGCCGACGGCGTGAGCCCGTTCCGCCAGGACCGTCCCGTCCCGGGAGGCAGCCACCGATGAAGCCCCGCACCCGCGCCCTCGCGCTGACCTCCGCGGCGGCGGCGCTCGCCGCGCCCCTCGCCTGGACGGTCCCCGCCCAGGCGGCGCCCACGCCCCCGCGAACCGGCTTCGAGCAGACGAACGGCGCCCGCTGGACCAGCCAGCCCGAGGAGCAGCGACTCCTCGCCGCCGTCGACAAGGCGTCCGACGAGGTCTCCGTCGCCCGCGTCGGCACGACGAAGCAGGGCCGGCCGGTGCAACTGGTCCGCGTCGGCGCCCGGCACTCCGCCCGCACCGTCCTGCTGATCTGTAGCCAGCACGGCGACGAACCGTCGGGGCGCGAGGCGTGCCTCACCGAGATCCGCGACCTCGCGTACGCCAAGGACAAGGCCACCCGAGCCTTTCTCGCCCGCACGACCCTGCTCGTCGTGCCCACCGCCAACCCCGACGGCCGCGCCGCCGACACCCGAGGCAACTCCGACGGCGTCGACATCAACCGCGACCACATCGCCCTGCGGACGGCGGAGGCCCGCGCCATGGCCGCCGTCATCCGAGACCGGCGGCCCGACGTCATCTACGACCTGCACGAGTACGGGGCCACCCCCCGGTACTACGACAAGGCCCTCTTCGACCTGTGGCCGCGCAACCTCAACACCGACGCCGCGGTCCACGACGAGGCCGAGAAGCTGTCCCTCGGGTACGTCCGCCCGGCCGCGAACGCCGCCGGGTACTCCACGGGCACGTACGGCATCTGGACCGACCCGGTCACCGGCGACCCGATCAAGCAGACCGCGGGCGACGGGCAGGAGCGCATCCTGCGCAACGTCTCCGGCGTCAAGCACGCCGTCGGCCTGCTCATCGAGAGCCGCGTCGACCCCGGCACCCCCGCGGAGGAGGCCGACGAGGCGCTGAACAACCGGCGTCGCCGAGACTCCCAACTCGCCGCGCTGGGCGGGCTGTTCCGCTTCACAGGGGAGCGGGCCCGCCAGGTCGCGGCGGCGACGGACGCGGCCCGCGCCGCCGGGTTCCGCGACACCGGACCCGTCTACCTCGGCGGCGCCGACAACGACCCGGCCGAACCCGCCGAGATCATCCAGCACCCGCCCTGCGGATACCGGCTCACCGCGGACCAGTACGCCGAGTTCGGGGACGAGTTGTCGCTGCACGGTGTCACCGTCCGCAGGACGGGCAGCGGAGCCTACGTACCGCTGCGGCAGTCCCAGCGGGCCCTGGTGGCGCTGCTGCTCGACGCCCGCGCGCCGTACCACCTCACGGAAGGGGTGCCCGACACCGGCTGCTGAACAGGTGTGGGACGCGTCGGATGTGGTAGGCCCTAAAGGGTGTCAACCCCACAGAAACCACCCATCGACGCGTCCCTCCCCCACGAGGCGACAGGCGGCCGAAGCCCCGCCACCGACCGGATCGTGTTCGGCGTCACCGCCGTGCTCACCCTGGCCTTCGTGGTCTGGGGCTCCGTCGCCACCGACAACCTGGAGAGCGTCTCCACGAGAGCGCTCAACGGCCTCATCCACAACGGCGGTTGGGCCTTCATGCTCGCCGCCACCGGCTTCGTCGTCTTCGCGCTGTGGCTGGCCGTCAGCCGCTACGGGAAGATCACCCTCGGCAAGGAGGGCGAGGAACCGGAGTTCCGCACCGTCTCCTGGGTCGCCATGATGTTCAGCGCCGGCATGGGCATCGGTCTCATGTTCTACGGCGTGAGCGAACCCCTCGCACACTTCACGACGCCCCCGCCCGGCACCGAACCGGCGGACTCGGCCGAGGCCATGGAGACGGCCATGGCGACGACCCTGTTCCACTGGACCCTGCACCCCTGGGCGATCTACGCCGTCGTCGGCCTCGCCATCGCCTACAGCACGTTCCGCCGTCGCAGGCGCCAGACGATCTCCTCCGTCTTCGTGCCGCTCATCGGCGAGAAGCACGCGCACGGGGCGTGGGGCCGGGTCATCGACATCATCGCGATCTTCGCCACCCTCTTCGGCTCCGCGGCCTCGCTCGGCCTCGGCGCCCTCCAGATCGGTTCCGGCTTCGAGGTCCTCGACTGGATGGACAAGGCGAGCACGGGGCTGCTCGTCTCCATCATCGCCGTCCTGACCGTGGCGTTCGTGGCCTCCGCCGTCTCCGGGGTGGAGAAGGGCATCCAGTGGCTGTCGAACATCAACATGGTGCTCGCGCTCATCCTCGCCGTCTTCGTCTTCGTCGCGGGCCCCACGATCATCGTCCTGGACCTCCTGCCGACCTCCCTCGGCGCCTACCTCGGTGACCTGCCCCAGCTCATCGGCCGCACCGAGGCCTCCAGCGGCAAGGGCGTCGCCGACTGGCTCAGCAGTTGGACGGTCTTCTACTGGGCGTGGTGGATCTCCTGGACGCCCTTCGTCGGCATGTTCATCGCCCGCATCAGCCGTGGCCGCACCATCCGCCAGTTCGTCGGCGGCGTCATCCTCGTCCCGTCCACCGTGAGCCTGCTCTGGTTCGCGATCTTCGGCGGTACGGCGATGAAGATGAAGGAGCACGGACAGCTCGGCGGCGCCTCCACCGCGGAGGCGCAACTCTTCGGCGTCCTGCACGAGTTCCCCATCGCCACCGCCTCCAGCCTGCTGGTCATGATCCTCGTCGGCATCTTCTTCGTCTCCGGAGCCGACGCGGCCTCCATCGTCATGGGCACGCTGTCGCAGAAGGGCGCCCTCGAACCCGGCCGGTTCGTCGTCATCTTCTGGGGCGTCGTCACGGGCGCGGTGGCCGCCGTCATGCTCCTCATCGGCAACGGCTCGGGCAACGCGCTCACGGGGCTGCAGAACCTCACCATCCTGGTGGCGGCGCCCTTCACCCTGGTGATGATCGGCATGTGCGTGGCCCTCATGCGCGACCTGCGCCAGGACCCGCTGATCGTCCGCGGCGACATGGGCATCGAGGTCGTCCAGGCGGCCGTGGTCGCCGGTCACGAGAAGTACGGCGGCGAGTTCGAGATCACCATCGGCCCCGGCGAGGGCCTGGAGACGGAGGGCGACCCCCTCGAAAAACACTGACCCCTTCACCTCGCACGCGACGCGGCACCGCCGATCGCCCACGTGACGAGCGCGGGCGATCGGGGGGTGGGAGGCGCTCCGTAGCGGAATGTGTCATGCCGTGCTCACTTCGGCGGCCGAGTGGGAATACTCGGGGCATGTCTGCCGAGTACGCGACCTTCGGGCTGGCACCGGCGATGCGCGCCGGTGGAGTCCTCGCCAACGGTGACGTCCAGGTCCACCGCGACTTCGTGGACTTCATCGTCGACGGCCGCCCGCTGCTGTTCCAGCTCTCCGACCTCGACGCCGTCTCGCCGCTGGCCGCCGACATCCCGCCCGCCATCTTCACCGCCCACGTCAGGAGCCTGCTCCTGGAGGCGGAGGCGCCGCTCGCCGACGGCCGGTACGTCATCTACGGCTGCCCCGAGTGCGAGGGGCTGGAGTGCGGCGCGGTCACCGCGGTGATCGAGCGGGCCGGTGACGACGGTGACGACTACGTGTGGCGGGACTTCGCGTGGCAGACCGACGACCACGCCGACCTGGAGCTCAACGGCTACCACGGCATAGGCCCCTTCCTCTTCCACGGCGCCGCCTACCGCACGGCGCTCGGCCACCTGCTCACCGCGGGGGCCGGACCCGTCAGGCGCCGGGTGCTGCTGATCGGCGCCCGCGTCGCCCTCCTCGCCAAGCTCGCCGCCGCCCTGCGCACCATCGGCATCGGCGCCGACATCACCCAGGACGCCTCCGACGTCTCCGCCGAGGAACTGCGCGGGTACGGGGCCGTCGCGTTCGGCCGCGCCGTCGACGCGCACCGGCGCGATGTCGCATGCCACCAGTTCCAGCAGGCGGGCGCCGACCCCGCGTACGTCGAAGGACTCGCGCCGATCGTCCCGCTGCTCGTCGCCCAGATCGAGGCCGCGCTCGACCGCAGCCCGCCAGGACAGCGGCGCCTGACCGCACTGGTCGCCGCCGACGGGGAGGCGGGCCTCGAAGTGACCTCGACCTGCCGCGTGCAGCTCACCTCGTACCGGCTCGACCGCCTGTACCGCACCCACACCCACGCGGTCTTCGACGAGGTCCTCGCCGCGGGCCGGCACCGTATCCCCCTTGATCGCAAGGCGACCAAGGGGGAATCCTTCCTCGTGGCGCGCACCACGGGAAGCGTGCTGGTGACGCCGATGGCGCGCTGAAGGCCCCCCGGGGCGGCGCGCGTGCGTCGCGCTCCGGTGCCCCGCTTAGGATGAAAAGCCTGATGACTGCCACCCTCGTAGCCAAGAACCTCGCCGCAGGACACGGTGACCGGGCCCTGTTCGCCGGGCTCGACCTCGTCGTCGCCCCCGGCGACGTGATCGGACTCGTCGGCGCCAACGGAGCCGGCAAGTCCACCCTCCTGCGTCTCCTCGCCGGGCTCGCCACCCCCGAGGAGGGCGAACTGCGCCTCTCCCCGCCGACCGCGACCGTGGGCCACCTCCCCCAGGAGCCGGAGCGCAGGGCCGGCGAGACCGTCCGGCAGTTCCTCGCCCGCCGCACCGGCGTCGACGAGGCGCAGCGCGCCATGGACGAGGCCACGCAGGCCCTCGTGGAGGGGACCCCGGGCGCCGACGACGCGTACGCGACCAGCCTGGAGCGCTGGCTCGACCTCGGCGGCGCCGACCTCGACGAACGCGCCGAGGAGGTCGCCGGCCAGCTCGGCCTGCGCGTCGGCCTCGACCAGCCGATGACGTCGCTCTCCGGCGGCCAGGCCGCCCGCGCGGGCCTGGCCTCCCTGCTCCTGTCCCGCTACGACGTCTTCCTCCTGGACGAGCCGACCAACGACCTCGACCTGGCGGGCCTGGAGCGCCTGGAGACCTTCGTCAAGGGTCTTCGCGCGGGCACCGTCGTCGTCAGCCACGACCGCGAGTTCCTCGCCCGCACGGTCACCAAGGTCCTCGAACTCGACCTCGTCCAGCAGGAGATCAACCTCTACGGCGGCGGCTACGACGCCTACCTGGAGGAGCGCGACGTCGCCCGGCGCCACGCGCGCGAGGAGTTCGAGGAGTACGCCGACAAGAGGTCGGCTCTCGAAGGCCGCGCCCAGATGCAGCGGTCCTGGATGGACAAGGGCGTCAAGAACGCCCGGCGCAAGGCGACCGACAACGACAAGATCGGCCGCAAGTTCCGCAGCGAGGCCAGCGAGAAGCAGGCCGCCAAGGCCCGCCAGACGCAGCGCATGATCGAACGGCTCGACGTCGTCGAGGAACCCCGCAAGGAGTGGGAGCTGCGCATGGAGATCGCGGCGGCGCCCCGCTCGGGCTCCGTCGTCGCCTCGCTCAGGGACGCCGAAGTGCGGCGCGGGGACTTCGTGTTCGGCCCGGTCACCCTCCAGATCGACTGGGCGGACCGGGTCGCGATCACCGGCGTGAACGGCTCGGGCAAGTCGACCCTGCTCGCGGCCCTGCTCGGCCGCCTCCCGCTCGACTCGGGGCACGCGACGCTCGGCTCCGGTGTCGTGGTCGGCGAGGTCGACCAGGCCCGCGCCCTGTTCCACGGCCCGGAGGCCCTGCTCGACGCGTTCTGCGCGGCGGTCCCCGACACCGAACCGGCCGAGGTCCGCACGCTCCTCGCCAAGTTCGGCCTGAAGGCCGCCCACGTCCTGCGCCCGGCGGCGACCCTCTCACCCGGCGAACGCACCCGCGCCGCCCTCGCCCTCCTCCAGGGCAGGGGCGTCAACCTCCTGGTCCTGGACGAGCCGACCAACCACCTGGACCTGCCCGCCATCGAGCAGCTCGAGTCGGCCCTCGACTCGTACAACGGGACGCTGCTGCTGGTCACGCACGACCGCAGGATGCTGGACGCGGTCCGTACGGACCGGCGCCTGGAGGTCGCCGACGGAAAGGTCACGGAGGCCTGACCGGCCGACGGCCGGGGAGCGTCCCCGAGGGGGCTCCCCGGCCGACGGCGGTTACGCCAGTCCGGCCTTCCGCAGGGCGTCCAGCATCGCGGAGTTGGCGGGCGCGGGAGCGGGCCGCCCCTTGCCCTTCCCGGCACCGGAGGCGGCTCCCGCACCGCCGCGGTTCTGCCGGGTCTTCTGCTGCGGCGGACGCTGACGCGCCCCGCGCTCCCCACCGGGAGCGCCGCCCTTCTCGTCGTCCAGGCGCAGGGTCAGCGAGATCCGCTTGCGCGGTACGTCGACCTCCAGCACCTTGACCTTCACGATGTCGCCGGGCTTCACGACGTCACGCGGGTCCTTCACGAACGTACGGGACAGGGCCGACACATGCGCGAGCCCGTCCTGGTGCACACCGATGTCGATGAACGCCCCGAACGCGGCGACGTTCGTCACGACGCCCTCCAGGATCATCCCCGGCTCCAGGTCGGAGATCTTCTCCACGCCCTCCTTGAAGGTGGCCGTCCGGAAGGCGGGCCGCGGGTCGCGCCCCGGCTTCTCCAGCTCCTTCAGGATGTCCGTCACGGTCGGCAGACCGAACGTGTCGTCCACGTAGTCGGCCGCCTTGAGCGAGCGCAGCGTCCCCGTGTCACCGATCAGCGAGCCGACCTCGCCGCCCGTCGACTTCGCCATCCGCCGGACCAGCGGATAGGCCTCGGGGTGCACGGCCGACGCGTCCAGCGGGTCGTCGCCGCCGCGGATCCGCAGGAAGCCCGCGCACTGCTCGTACGCCTTCGGGCCGAGCCTGGCCACGTCCTTGAGTCCCTTGCGGTTGCCGAAGGGGCCGTGGGCGTCGCGGTGCGCCACGATGTTCTCCGCGAGCCCTGCGCCGATGCCGGAGACCCGGGCGAGCAGCGGGGCCGACGCGGTGTTCACGTCCACGCCCACGCCGTTCACACAGTCCTCGACCACGGCGTCCAGGGAGCGCGAGAGCTTCACCTCGCTGAGGTCGTGCTGGTACTGGCCGACGCCGATCGACTTCGGGTCGATCTTGACCAGTTCGGCGAGCGGGTCCTGGAGGCGCCGGGCGATCGAGACGGCGCCCCGCAGCGACACGTCCATGTCCGGCAGCTCCTGCGAGGCGAACGCCGACGCCGAGTACACCGACGCGCCCGCCTCGGAGACCATCACCTTGGTGAGCTTCAGCTCCGGGTGCTTGTCGATGAGTTCACCGGCGAGCTTGTCGGTCTCGCGGGACGCCGTTCCGTTGCCGATGGCGATCAGGTCGACCGCGTGCTCCTGGGCGAGCCGCGCCAGCTTGGCGATCGCCTCGTCCCAGCGGTTGGCCGGGACGTGCGGGTGGATGACGTCGGTCGCCACGACCTTGCCCGTCGCGTCGACCACCGCCACCTTCACGCCCGTACGGAAACCGGGGTCGAGGCCCAGCGTCGCGCGCGTGCCCGCGGGGGCGGCGAGGAGCAGGTCCCGCAGGTTCGCCGCGAAGACCTTGACCGCCTCGTCCTCCGCGGCCGTGCGAAGCCGCAGCCGCAGGTCGATGCCGAGGTGCACCAGGATGCGCGTGCGCCAGGCCCAGCGGACCGTGTCGGCGAGCCACTTGTCGCCGGGACGCCCCTGGTTCCGGATGCCGAACCGGTCGGCGATGATCGGCTCGTAGGAGGAGGTGGCCGACGCGGTCGGGCCCTCCGCGCCGGGCTCCTCCGGTTCGAGGACGAGGTCGAGCACGTCCTCCTTCTCGCCGCGCAGCATCGCCAGGACGCGGTGCGAGGGCAACTCCTTGAAAGGCTGTGCGAAGTCGAAGTAATCGGCGAACTTGGCGCCCGCCTCCTCCTTGCCGGACCGCACCTTCGCGACGAGCCGCCCGCGCACCCACATGCGCTCGCGCAGTTCACCGATGAGGTCGGCGTCCTCCGAGAACCGCTCGGTGAGGATCGCCCGGGCCCCGTCGAGCGCCGCCTGCGGATCGGCGACGCCCTTGTCGGCGTCCACGAACGCCGCCGCGGCGGCGAGCGGCTCCACCGACGGGTCGGCGAACAGGCCGTCCGCCAACGGCTCCAGGCCCGCCTCACGCGCGATCTGCGCCTTCGTCCGCCGCTTCGGCTTGAACGGCAGGTAGATGTCCTCCAGGCGCGCCTTGGTGTCGGCGGCCCGGATGCTCGCCTCCAGCTCCTCGGTGAGCTTGCCCTGCTCACGCACCGAGTCGAGGACCGACGCGCGCCGCTCCTCCAGCTCCCGCAGATACCGCAGCCGCTCCTCCAGGGTGCGGAGCTGGGCGTCGTCGAGGGACTCCGTCGCCTCCTTGCGGTAGCGGGCGATGAAGGGCACCGTCGAGCCGCCGTCCAGCAGCTCGACGGCGGCCTTCACCTGCCGCTCCCGTACGCCGAGTTCCTCGGCGATCCTGCCTTCGATGGACCCAACAGTGGGTGTCGCCACGATCCCGTACCGCCTATGTCGAATGAGGTTGCGCGGCAATTGTGGCAGGTGACACCGACAGTGGGGGATCAAGCCGGGCCCGGCTGTGTCTGCGGCGGTCTCAGACGGTCTCAGGCGGCCTTGCCGATGAGGTCCGCGGGGAACGCCCCGTTGCCGAGCGCCGCTCCGACGAACCCGGTGGCCAGCTCCGTCAGCCGGGCCACGCCCTCGTCGCCGAGGTGCTCGTAGGGCGCCCGGTCGAGGACGTCCGTACGCTCCTCCAGCGCCGCGCGCAGCTCCACGCCCTGCTCGGTGAGGGTCAGCTCCTCGTCATCGGTGAGCAGCCCCCGCGCGCGCAGCCGTCCGGCGGCCAGGTCGAACTCGGCCCGGGTCCAGCCGCGCGTGGCGAGCAGCCACTTCGGTGCCATGCCCTTGCCGGTCGCGACATGGCTGACGAGGGCTTCCACCGGGTCGAGCTCGGCGGCGAGCAACGCGGCGATGTGCCCGTCGCCCCGGTGTTCGCGCAGCAGCGTGGCCGCGTGCCAGTACGCGAGGTGCGGCGCCTCCGGCACGGGCAGGTCCGCGTGGGCCGCGTACAGGGGGCGGGCGTGTCGCGTGCAGGCCTCCGTGGCGCGCAGGGCGAGTTCGGCGGCCTCGGCCATCTCCCGGGAGGCGAGGACCTCCTCGCCGAGCAGTCGGCGCAGCGTCGAGTCGACGGCACGCGCGCGTGCCGCGAGCACCGTCTCCGGGGAGGCGATCCGCCACACGGCGGGGACGTGCCGGGCCACGAGGTCGTGGTTGAAGTTGTAGAAGGTCGAGGTCACGGTCCCGGCGCCGACGGCCCCCAGGGCCGCGGAGCGTGCCGCGAAGTAGGCGGCGCTGCGGTCTTCCACTCCCACGGCGGCCAGCTCCTTGCCCATGTCGGGCGAGAAGTAGTGCGTCGAATGGAAGGGGTTGAGGACGTTGTGACAGCGGCGGGCGGCGCGCAGGCGCGGATCGGGGCTCATGCCCGTACGTTACCGACCGGTTGGTACGTGGCGGAACAGGGGGGAACGGTCCAGTCGAAGCGCGGTGCCCTGCGCTCCAGGAACGCGGCGACGCCCTCCGCGGTGTCGCCGCTGCCGCGCGCCTGCTCCGCCCAGTACGCGTCCCGGTCGGTGCGCCCCGCCATGAACTCCTTCGCCGCGGCCTGCGTCAACTGCGAGCGTGCCACCAGCACCCGGGTGAACTCCGCGACGCGCTCGTCCAGGTCGGGCCCGGCCAGGACCTCGTCGAGGAGGCCGGTCCGCAGAGCCCGCTCCGTGCCGATCAACTCGCCCGAGTACAGGAGGTACTTGGCGGTCGACGGACCGACCAGTGCGGTCAGGCGCCGGGTGGAGGACGCCGGATAGACGATCCCGAGCTTCGCCGGCGTCACCCCGAACCGTGCGCCGTCGGCGGCGAACCGGAGATCGCAGGCGGCCGCGAGCTGGCAGCCGCCGCCCACGCAGAAGCCGCGCACCACGGCCAGCGTCGGCTTCGGGAAGGCGGCGAGCGCCTCCTCGGCCGCGACAGCCAGTCGCTGCGCCGCTCCCGCGCCGGAGGCGAGCGTGGAGATGTCCGCACCCGCGCAGAAGGTGTCACCGGCGCCGGTCAGTACGAGGACCCGTACCGCCGGATCGGCCGCGAGGCGCGTGAGCAGCGGGGGCAGCGCGGCCCACATGGGGTCGGTCATGGCGTTGCGTTTGGCCGGGTGGTCGATGACCACGGTGGCGACCCCGTCGGTGACGGTGTGCGTGAGCTGCTGCGGGGACAAGGGAGCCATGCGCCGGATGCTATCCGTCGGGAGCGACTCCGAAAGAAGAAGGACCGGAGCACAATCCGGACAAGATCATTCGTGCGGAAGACATATTCAGGCGCCAGTGATCAAAAAGCGTCGATAGTCGCTGACTTCTGGTCAGTTATCCGGCCCGGACCTGTGCGTTACCAACACTCGAAGGGTGGTGACAATCGAGCGCAAGGGCGGCGACCGGGCGATGGGTGACGACGGGCCGGGGGCCCGCGCTCTCCCCGCGAACCAAGGGGGAGCGCCCCCCGGACACACAGCGGCCGACCGCGCGGACGGCGGGCCGCTCCCGTACGAGGGAGTCTGGCGCTTCACCGCGCAGGCGGTCGACGCGTCCGTGCCGCAGGCCCGCCGGGCCGTGCGTGAACTCCTCGCCCGGCAAGGCGTGCCCATCGGCGACGACCTGGTCCACGGGCTGCTGGTGATCGTCTCCGAGCTGGTCACCAACGCGGTGAAGCACGCCGCCCTGCTCTCGCCCATGCTCGCCGTGGAGGTCGCCGTCGGCGCGGAATGGGTACGCGTCTCCGTGGAGGACGACCACCCCTACCGTCCGACGGCCCTCGAAGCGACCAGCGGCCAGACCGGCGGGCGCGGACTCCTCCTCGTCCGGGAGATCACCGCGGAGGCGGGCGGCGTCTGCGACGTCGCGCACACCGCGACCGGCGGCAAGGTCATCTGGGCCGCCCTGCCTCTCAAACCCCTGGGCGTGTGACCACCGGGCGGGTGACGACTACCAGCCCGCGGCCGGGCCCGTCAGTTCGCGGACGGCCGGACGCGCCGCGTCGAGCACGGTCATGAACCACGCGGAGAACGGGTCCCGGGCGTGCCGCTCGGCCAGTTCACCGGCGGTCACGAAAGCCGTCGCCCCGACCTCCTCCGGGTCGGGGGCCGGAGGCGTCTGCACCATCCCGACGAACAGGTGGTTGAACTCCTGCTCCACCAGCCCCGATGCGGGGTCCGGGTGGTTGTACCGCACCGTCCCGGCCTCCGCCATCAATGACGGCGAGACACCCAGCTCCTCGAAGGTGCGCCGGGCCGCCGCCGCGAACGGCGCCTCGCCCGGATAGGGGTGCCCGCAGCAGGTGTTCGACCAGACGCCGGGGGAGTGGTACTTGCCGAGCGCCCGCTGCTGGAGGAGCAGCCGCCCCTGCTCGTCGAAGAGGAACACGGAGAACGCTCTGTGCAACCGGCCGGGTGCCTGATGGGCGGCGAGCTTCTCCGCTGTGCCGATCGTCCTGCCGTCCTCGTCGACGAGTTCCAGCAGAATTGTCTCTCCGGTGCCGTTCGACGCGTTGTTCGCCGCGGTGGCAGGTGTGATCGGCATACCCATCCTTCGCTCTGGTCCTCACCCACCAGTCTGCCGTACGCGGCGCGCTGTCCCGACCCAGCCGCGTGTCGGATGTCCCGCCCGGCCGTGGCGGGGCGGGACATCCGCGCGGTCACGCCGGTCGGTCGGCGGTGGACCGCAGCACGTAGCCGGTGTAGCCGTACTCGGCGCCGTGCTCGCGCCGCATCGCCAGCTCGGCACGCGTGGCGGCCAGCGCCTCGGTCATCCCGGGGCGGTCCGGATCGGCGGCCTCGGCCCGCTGGGCGAGCGGCCCGTAGTACGCGTCCCAGTCGGACTCGGGCTGCGGGTACACCCCGAGCACGGTGTACCCGGCGGCGGCGCACGCCCGCAGGTTGGCCTCGGTCGTGCGCAGTTCGTAGTGCTCCTCCCAGAAGGCGCGGGCCGCCGGGGAGGGGGCGTCCGTCGTCCACTCGCACTCCGTGAGCGCGAGCGCGCCGCCGGGGGCGAGCAGTCGCCTCCAGCGCGCGAGCGCGGTGTCGAAGCCGATGGCGTACGCCGAACTCTCCGCCCAGATCAGGTCGAACGACCCGTCCTCGTAGGGGAGTTCACCCATGTCGGCCGCGACGGCGTGGACGCGGTCGGCGAGCCCGTGGGCCCGCGCCGCCGCCCGCAGCTCGTCGAGGAACGGTTCGTGCAGATCGACGGCGGTCACCGTGCCGCCGGTCTCCGCGGCGAGCAGGAGCGCGGAGCGGCCGGGGCCGCAGCCCAGGTCGAGGACGCGGGGCCGGGCGGGCAGCTCGCCCGCGCAGGAGAGAAGGTGACGTGTCGTCGCGTCGGAGCCGGGGCCCTGCCGGGGAAGTCCGTGGTGCAGGGCGAAGAAGGAGTCGCGGACAGCGTCGCTGTGGTCGGACAACGTGAGAAACCCTTGGGTGAAGGGGCCTCGCTCAGACGGAGGCCCTGAGGATGGGGATGCACCTGTCGCTGCGCACGGCAGCGCTCACCTCGACGACAGTCATCAACCCACCTCCTCGACAATCCCCGGCCACGCTAGCAGGCCCCTGACGCGGGCCGGGTCAGTGGCAGAGCTTCGCCTCGTGCTCCGCGTGTCCCATCGGCTCCAACTGGAACGTGCAGTGCTCGACGTCGAAGTGGTCGCCGAGGCAGCTCTGGAGTTCGTGCAGCATCTTCTCGTTGCCGATCGCGCCGAGCACGTCGGGGGTGACGACCACGTGCGCGGAGAGCACCGGCATCCCCGAGGTGATCGTCCAGGCGTGCAGGTCGTGGACGTCCTCGACGCCCGGCAGGGCCAGCAGGTGCGACCGCACCTGGGCCATGTCGACACCCTTGGGGGCCGACTCCAGCAGCACGTCGAGGGTTTCGCGCAGCAGCTTCACCGTACGCGGGACGATCATCAGCGCGATGACCAGGGACGCGATCGGGTCGGCGGCCTGCCAGCCGGTGGTCAGGATGACGACGGCCGAGATCAGCACCGCCAGCGACCCGAGCGCGTCCGCCGCCACCTCCAGGAAGGCGCCGCGCACGTTCAGGCTCTCCTGCTGCCCCTTGACCAGCAGGGACAGCGAGATCATGTTCGCCACCAGGCCGATGAGCCCGTAGACGACGGTCAGACCGCCCGCGGTCGCGGCCGGTTCCATGAAGCGCTGGATCGCCTCGTACAGGACGTAGCCGCCGACGCCGAGCAGCAGGAGGCAGTTGGCGAGGGCGGCGAGGATCTCGGCGCGCGCGTAGCCGAAGGTGCGCCGGTCGCTGGCGGGGCGGTTGGCGAAGTGGATCGCGAGCAGCGCCATGGCCAGGCCGAGCGCGTCCGTGGCCATGTGCGTGGCGTCCGCGATCAGGGCGAGCGAGTCGGCCAGTACGCCGCCGACGATCTCCACCACCATGACGGTCAGGGTGATGGAGAGCGCGATGCGCAGTCGTCCCTTGTGGGCGGCGGCCGCCGTGCCGGTGGTCGGCCCGTGGCTGTGCCCGTGGTCGTGTCCGGCCCCCATGGAAACCGCCTCCGTCTCGGTCCGCCGCACCACCGTGGTCCGGGGCGGGATCACAGTGAACTACGGGGAGGGGGTATCCGCAAACACTGCACTGAACACCGTTGTCATCTGCTCTGACCTGCGGAAACGCCCCGATCGAGAGGGAGCGCATGTCCGCAGGTCAGCGCGGTGTCACGGTCAGCGGGCGACCGCCTCGGGGTGCCGCAGACGCCAACCCGCCCAGGCGGACTCGACCATGTCCCGGACATCGCGCGTCGCCGTCCAGCCGAGCTCCTTCGCCGCCAGCGCCGAGGAGCCCACCGCGCGGGGCGCGTCCCCCGGGCGGCGCGGTTCGACGAGCGCGGGCGTCGGGTCCCCGGTGACGTCCGCGATCATGTCGATCAGCTCGCGCACCGAGACACCGCGGCCCGTGCCGATGTTGAGGGTCAGATCGCCGCTCGCGCCGGGCCGCGCCAGCCTGCGGGCCGCCGCCAGATGCGCCTCGGCCAGATCGGCGACGTGGATGTAGTCGCGTACGCACGTGCCGTCCGGCGTCGGGTAGTCGTCGCCGAAGATCCGCGGGGCCTCGCCGCGGGTGAGCCGGTCGAAGACCATCGGGATCACGTTGTAGACCCCGATGTCCGCGAGGTTCGGCTCGGCGGCGCCCGCCACGTTGAAGTAGCGCAGGCACACCGTCGCCATCCCGTGCGCGTGCCCGGCCGCCCGCACCAGCCACTCGCCCGCCAGTTTCGTCTCGCCGTACGGGTTGACCGGAACACACGGCGTCGACTCGGTGATGAGGTCGGTGACGGGGATGTCGGGGTTGCCGTAGACCGCCGCGGACGAGGAGAAGACGAAGCGGCGTACGCCCGCCGCCGCGACCGTCGCCAGCAGCGTGGCGAGCCCGCCCACGTTGTCCCGGTAGTACAGCTCGGGCTTCTCGACCGATTCGCCGACCTGCTTGTGCGCGGCGAGGTGCACGACCCCGCTCACCTCGTGCTCGGCGCAGACCCGGCGCACCAGATCGGCGTCCAGGGCCGAGCCGCGTACCAGCGGGATCCGCGCGGGCAGCCGGTCGGGCACCCCCGACGTCACGTTGTCGAGGACGACGACGCGTTCCCCCGCGTCCGCCATCGCCCGTGCCACATGTGCCCCGATGTATCCGGCTCCGCCGGTGATCAGCCATGTCATGACGCACCACCCTAAGCGGGACATCGCCGATCTCGGGTTTGTGGCACGGGCCCTTGATCGTCAATGATGCTCGGGCGGCCTGGACCACGCAGACCGCGTGGGACAGGGGTCGATCGGGGCGTGAACGGGCGGTGAACGCCCGCTTCCCGGCATCGGATAACCTCTGCCGACATGCCGTCCGGCCACCCCTAGGGACTGTGCTCCGGGCGCCTCCACCGTGCATGAGCCCGGCGCCCTCGCGTCGGCACCCAAGGAGTGAGTTCGTCTGTCGACCGCCATTGTCACCGGTCAGCCGGTTCCCGGGTCGTCCCTGGAGGGCGACCTGCGGGCACTGGGCTTCGACGTACGACTCGCCCCGGACGCGGCGGACGCCCGAGCGGCGCTCGCCGGCGTCCCCGGCGATCAGCGGGTCGCGGTCGTCGACGCGGGCTTCGTGGGCCATGTCCACGCCCTGCGTCTCGGCCTCACCGATCCCCGCTTCCCCGCGTCGGCCGTCCCCGGCGCCGTCACCGCACAGCCCGCGGTCCGCCAGGCCCTGGACCGGGCGGTCCAGGAGGCCGGTGCCGCGCCCGACGCCGTGGCCGAGCGCCTGGAGGCGGCCGGCACCGACGTGCACCGCCCCGAGCTCGGCGAACTCGTCGCCGCGGTGCCCGCCGACCCGCAGGCCCGCAACGAGGTCCGCCAGGCCGTCGCCGCCGTCGACGACGAGGCGATCCGGCTGCGCACCGCGGTCAAGGCCCGGGACGGCTTCTTCACCACGTACTGCATCAGCCCGTACTCCCGGTACATCGCCCGCTGGTGCGCGCGGCGCGGCCTGACCCCGAACCAGGTCACCACCGCCTCGCTGCTCACCGCCCTGGTCGCGGCGGGCTGCGCGGCCACCGGCACCCGGCCCGGCTTCGTCGCCGCCGGGCTGCTGCTCCTCTTCTCCTTCGTCCTGGACTGCACCGACGGGCAGCTCGCCCGGTACTCGCTCCAGTACTCGACGCTCGGCGCCTGGCTGGACGCCACCTTCGACCGCGCCAAGGAGTACGCGTACTACGCGGGCCTCGCGCTCGGCGCGGCCAACTCCACCGGCGACGACGTGTGGGCCCTGGCACTCGGCGCGATGGTCCTCCAGACCTGCCGCCACGTCGTCGACTTCTCCTTCAACGAGGCGAATCACGACGCGACGGCCAACACCAGCCCCACCGCCGCCCTCTCCGACAAGCTCGACAGCGTCGGCTGGACGGTCTGGGTGCGCCGGATGATCGTGCTGCCGATCGGCGAACGCTGGGCGCTGATAGCGGTCCTCACCGCGGTGACCACCCCCCGCATCACCTTCTACGTCCTGCTGATCGGCTGCGCCCTCGCCGCCTGCTACACCACCGCCGGACGCCTCCTGCGCTCGCTGACCCGCAAGGCCGAGCGCACCCCGCGCGCCGCACAGGCCCTCGCCGACCTCGCCGACACCGGCCTTCTCGACGGCGGGACCATCCGCAAGCTGCGCGGCGGCGGCTACGCCGCACCGCTGTTCGCCGCCGTCGCCACCGCCCTGCTCATCATCGACGTGGCCGTGGCCGACTACGGGAGCTGGGCCTTCTTCGGTGCGGCCTGCGCCTACGCGCTCCTGTCCTCCCTCGCCGTCTCCGGACCCCTCACCGGCCCCCTGGACTGGCTGGTCCCGCCCTTCTTCCGGGCCGCCGAGTACGGCACGGTCCTCATGATCGCCGCCAAGGCGGACGTACAGGGGGCGCTTCCCGCGGCATTCGGGCTGGTGGCGGCCGTCGCCTACCATCACTACGACACGGTGTACCGCATCCGCGGCGGTACGGGAGCGCCCCCGCGCTGGCTGGTGCACGCCATCGGCGGGCACGACGGCAGGACTCTCCTGGTCACCTTGCTGGCCGCGCTGCTGACACCGACAGATTTCACGCTCGCGCTCACGGTTCTCGCCGTGGCCGTGGCACTGGTGGTGCTCGCCGAGAGCATCCGCTTCTGGGTCGCCTCCGCTCGACGCGGAGCACCCGCCGTACACGATGAAGGAGAACCCGCATGATCGGCCTCGTCCTGGCCGCCGGCGCCGGCAGCCGGCTTCGCCCCTACACCGAGACGCTCCCCAAGGCGCTCGTGCCCGTCGCGGGCGAGGGAACCGAGAACGAGCTCTCCGTCCTCGACCTCACCCTCAAGAACTTCGCCGAGATCGGCCTCGAAGAGGTCGGCATCATCGTCGGCTACCGCAAGGAGGTCGTCGCCGAGCGCAAGGCGGACCTCGAGGCGAAGTACGGCCTGAAGCTCACGCTCATCGAGAACGACATCGCCGAGAAGTGGAACAACGCCTACTCGCTGTGGTGCGGCCGTGACGCCATCAAGCACTCGGTGATCCTCGCCAACGGCGACACCGTGCACCCCGTCTCCGTCGAGAAGACGCTGCTCGCCGCCCGCGGCGACGGCAAGAAGATCATCCTCGCCCTCGACACCGTGAAGGACCTCGGCGAGGAGGAGATGAAGGTCGTCGTCGACCCCGCCAAGGGCGTCCAGAAGATCACCAAGCTGATGGACCCGGCCGAGGCGACCGGCGAGTACATCGGTGTCACCCTCATCGAGGGCGAGGCCGCCGACGAGCTGGCCGACGCCCTGAAGGCCACCTACGAGCGCGACCCGCAGCTCTACTACGAGGACGGCTACCAGGAGCTCGTGAACCGGGGCTTCAAGGTCGACGTCGCCCCCATCGGCGACGTGAAGTGGGTCGAGATCGACAACCACGACGACCTCGCCAAGGCCCGGGAGATCGCGTGCCAGTACTGACGAGGCTGATCCCCTCGCCGGTCGTCGTCGACATCCGGCCGGGGGCGCTCAACGACCTGGCCGGGGTCCTCGCCGACCAGCGGATCTCGTCGTCCACGGGCCGCCTGGCCATCGCGATCAGCGGTGGCTCGGGCGCCGCCCTGCGCGCCCGCCTGGAGCCCTCGCTGCCCCGCGCCGACTGGTTCGAGGTCGGCGGCGGCACCCTCGACGACGCCATCCAGCTCGGCGACGACATCAAGAAGGCGGGCCGCTACGACGCCATCGTCGGACTCGGCGGCGGCAAGATCATCGACTGCGGCAAGTTCGCCGCCGCGCGCGTGGGCCTGCCGCTGGTCGCCGTCGCGACGAACCTGTCGCACGACGGCCTGTGCTCGCCCGTGGCGACCCTCGACAACGACGCGGGCCGCGGCTCGTACGGCGTGCCGAACCCCATCGCGGTCGTCATCGACCTCGACGTGATCCGCGAGGCACCGGTCCGGTTCGTGCGCTCCGGCATCGGCGACGCCCTCTCCAACATCTCCGCGATCGCCGACTGGGAGCTGGCCGCCCGTGAGCGCGGCGAGGACATCGACGGGCTCGCGGCCGCCATGGCCCGCCAGGCCGGCGAGGCCGTCCTGCGCCACCCCGGCGGCGTCGGCGACGACGGCTTCCTCCAGGTCCTCGCCGAGGGCCTGGTCCTCACCGGCATCGCGATGTCGGTCTCCGGTGACTCGCGGCCCGCCTCCGGCGCCTGCCACGAGATCAACCACGCCTTCGACCTCCTGTACCCCAAGCGCGCCGCCAGCCACGGCGAGCAGTGCGGCCTGGGCGCGGCCTTCGCGATGCACCTGCGCGGCGCCCGCGAGGAGTCCGCCTACATGGTTTCGGTGCTGCGCCGACACGGCCTTCCCGTGCTGCCCGAGGAGATCGGCTTCACCGTGGAGGAGTTCGTGAAGGTCGTGGA
Organism: Streptomyces sp. NPDC102406; assembly: GCF_044765725.1. Lineage (NCBI taxonomy): Bacteria > Bacillati > Actinomycetota > Actinomycetes > Kitasatosporales > Streptomycetaceae > Streptomyces > Streptomyces sp. NPDC102406. The sequence continues at coordinate 27,294 of NZ_JBIWKP010000018.1, forward strand.
GTTCGCTCCGCAGACCCGGCCGGGCCGCTACACGATCCTCGAACACCTCGACCTCTCCACCGACCAGATCAGGGACGCCTACGCCGACTATGCACAAGCCATCGGTAGCTGAGCTCCGCCCGGTCGTTCACCCCGCGGGCGTCAAGGACCGGCGCAGTGGTGAGCACTGGGGCGGACGGCTCTACATGCGCGAGATCTCGCTGCGTGTCGACCGCCACCTGGTGAACACCAGGGTCACACCCAACCAGTTGACGTACCTGATGACCGTCTGCGGCGTCCTCGCGGCCCCCGCCCTGCTCGTGCCGGGCATCTGGGGTGCCGTCCTCGGCGTCGTCGCGGTCCAGCTCTATCTGCTGCTCGACTGCGTCGACGGCGAGATCGCCCGCTGGCGCAAGCAGTACTCGCTCGCCGGCGTCTGGATGGACCGCGTCGGCGCGTACCTCACCGACGCCGCCGTCCTGGTCGGCTTCGGTCTGCGCGCCGCCGACCTGTGGGGCACCGGCCGGATCGACTGGCTCTGGGCCTTCCTCGGCACGCTCGCCGCGCTCGGCGCCATCCTGATCAAGGCCGAGACCGACCTGGTCGGCGTCGCCCGCCACCAGACAGGCAAGCCCCCGGTGCAGGAGTCCGCCGCCGAGATCCGCGCCTCGGGCATGGCGCTGGCCCGCAAGGCCGCCGCCGCGCTCAAGTTCCACCGCCTGATCCTGGGCATCGAGGCGACGCTGCTGATCCTGGTCCTCGCGATCGTGGACCAGATCCGCGGCGACCTGTTCTTCACGCGCCTCGGCGTCGCCGTCCTCGCGGGCATCGCGCTGCTCCAGACGGTGCTCCACCTCGTGTCCATCCTCGCTTCGAGCAGGCTGAAGTGAGCACCCCGGCACAGCGGCTGAAGGTCGGCGCGGTGGTCATCACCATGGGCAACCGCCCGGCCGAGCTGCGCGCACTCCTCGACTCGGTCGCCAAGCAGGACGGCGACCCGGTCGAGGTGGTCGTGGTCGGCAACGGCTCGCCGGTCCCGGACGTCACGGAGTTCTCCTCCCACGTACGCACCGTGGAACTGCCGGAGAACCTCGGCATCCCCGGCGGCCGCAACGTCGGCATCGAGGCGTTCGGGCCCTCCGGCTCCGACGTCGACATCCTGCTCTTCCTCGACGACGACGGCCTGCTCGCCCTGACCGACACGGCCGAGCTGTGCCGGGCGGCCTTCGCCGCCGATCCGAAGCTCGGCATCATCAGCTTCCGGATCGCCGACCCGGAGACCGGTGAGACCCAGCGCCGTCACGTGCCGCGGCTGCGCGCCGCCGACCCGATGCGCTCCTCGCGCGTGACGACGTTCCTGGGCGGCGCCAACGCGGTCCGTACGCGGGTCATCGCCGAGGTCGGCGGTCTGCCCGACGCGTTCTTCTACGCCCATGAGGAGACCGACCTCGCCTGGCGTGCCCTCGACGCGGGCTGGATGATCGACTACCGCGCCGACATGGTGCTCAACCACCCGACCACGGCGCCGTCCCGGCACGCGGTCTACCACCGCATGGTGGCCCGCAACCGCGTCTGGCTCGCCCGCCGCAACCTGCCCGCGCCCCTGGTGCCCGTCTACCTCGGCGTGTGGCTGCTCCTCACGCTGGCCCGCCGTCCCTCGGGCCCGGCCCTGAAAGCCTGGTTCGGTGGCTTCAAGGAGGGCTGGACCACGTCCTGCGGGCCCAGGCGGCCCATGAAGTGGCGTACGGTGTGGCGCCTGACCCGACTGGGCCGACCTCCTGTCATCTGACAAGCTCGACTCTGGGAGCATTCGGCCGGGCCCCGGCCCGGGGCTCCCGCCCATGCCCGATCAGGCTGCGCTTTTGAAGACGAAAGTTCCCCTTGTGAGTGAGACAACGCATGACGGAGCGGTCGCGGTGACCGCGGCTCCGTCGCCCGACGACGGGCTCTCCCCGGCCGAGCTCGCCGCCAAGTACGGCTTGTCCGTCAGCGGAGCCCGTCCCGGACTGTTCGAGTACGTACGACAGCTCTGGAGCCGGCGCCACTTCATCATCGCCTTCTCCCAGGCGAAGCTGACCGCCCAGTACAGCCAGGCCAAGCTCGGCCAGGTCTGGCAGGTCGCGACGCCGCTCCTGAACGCGCTCGTCTACTACCTGATCTTCGGTCTGATCCTCGGCGCCAACCGGGGCATGGACAAGGAGGTCTACATCCCGTTCCTGGTGACGGGGGTCTTCGTCTTCACCTTCACGCAGTCCTCCGTCATGGCGGGCGTCCGGGCCATCTCGGGCAACCTCGGCCTGGTGCGGGCCCTGCACTTCCCGCGCGCCTCGCTGCCGGTCTCCTTCGCGCTCCAGCAGCTCCAGCAACTGCTGTTCTCGATGATCGTGCTGTTCATCGTGGCGTGCGCCTTCGGCAGCTTCCCCGGCCTGCGCTGGCTGCTGATCGTCCCGGTCCTCGTGCTCCAGTTCCTCTTCAACGTGGGCCTCGCCCTGATCATGGCGCGGGCCGGCGCCAAGACCCCCGACCTGGCCCAGCTCATGCCGTTCGTCATGCGTACGTGGATGTACGCGTCCGGCGTCATGTTCGCCATCCCGATCATGCTGAAGGGCAAGCCGCAGTGGATCGCGGACGTCCTCCAGTGGAACCCGGCGGCCATCTACATGGACCTCATGCGCTTCGCGCTGGTCGACGGCTACCCCCGCGAGTGGCTGCCGCCGCACGTCTGGGCGGTCGCGCTCGGCTGGGCCGTGGTCGTGGCGGTCGGTGGCTTCATCTACTTCTGGAAGTCCGAGGAGCGGTACGGCCGTGGCTGATCTCGACAAGACGACCGATGCCCGCGTCCCCACGGTCATCGCCGACGACCTGCACATCGTGTACCGCGTCAACGGCGCCAAGACCGGCAAGGGAAGCGCCACCTCGGCCCTGAGCCGCATACTCAAGCGCGGCGAGGAACGTGGCGTGCGCAAGGTGCACGCCGTACGCGGTGTCTCCTTCACGTCCTACCGCGGCGAGGCCATCGGCCTGATCGGCTCGAACGGGTCGGGCAAGTCGACGCTGCTGCGCGCCATCGCGGGCCTGCTGCCCGCGGAGAGGGGCAAGGTCTACACCGACGGCCAGCCCTCGCTGCTCGGCGTGAACGCGGCCCTGATGAACGACCTGACGGGCGAGCGCAACGTCATCCTCGGCGGCCTCGCGATGGGCATGTCCCGCGAGGAGATCAAGGAGCGCTACCAGGACATCGTCGATTTCTCGGGCATCAACGAGAAGGGCGACTTCATCACGCTGCCGATGCGTACCTACTCCTCGGGCATGGCCGCCCGGCTGCGTTTCTCCATCGCGGCCGCCAAGGACCATGACGTGCTGATGATCGACGAGGCCCTGGCCACGGGTGACCGCAAGTTCCAGAAGCGTTCCGAGGAACGCATCCGCGAGTTGCGCAAGGAGGCCGGCACGGTCTTCCTGGTCAGTCACAACAACAAGTCCATCCGCGACACCTGCGACCGCGTTCTCTGGCTGGAGCGCGGAGAACTGCGTATGGACGGTCCGACGGCCGAGGTACTGAAGGAGTACGAGAAGTTCACGGGCAGGTAACCGCCCGACTTCCCGGCCGCGTCATAGGAGGCCCCACCGAACCCTCTTGGTGGGGCCTCTGATATGCCTGTATCTGCCAACTACTTGGCCGCGTCGACGGCGATCACGGTCAAGGGCGGGTCAACTTCCTTGCCCGCAAGGAATCTTGGCGCCAATCGGTGTGTTGTTGTGATGTGCGGAACACCCCGCCGCGGCGACCATCGTTGTACAACGTAAGCTGTACCGGTGCTTATTCGCGGCAAGTGGGGCGATAATGCGCGATACCCCGACCCCGTGGGGGAGGGTCGGTTGCCCGGACGTCCGGGCGGCGTGTCCGAAATAGGATGTATTACGTCCGCAGTGTAGAACGGGAGATGTGACGGCATTGGCTACGGAAACTCTCCAGGTCCACGAGGCTTTCGCCGTCGTTCCGCATGCGGACCGCGCCCGGTGAGCGCATCTTCCACCCTCGACAAGGCCGCCGACGAGAACTTCCCGGTGGCCCCCTTCTTCCTGCCGCGCGCCTGGCGGGACGACCTGATGGCGGTGTACGGGTTCGCGCGTCTCGTCGACGACATCGGGGACGGCGACCTCGCCCCCGGCGGCGCCGACGCCCACTGGCTCGGCATCCCGCCCGAACAGGCGGACGACAGGCTCGCGATGCTCGACGCCTTCGAGGCCGACCTGCGCCGCGTCTTCGACTCCACGCCGGGGCACCCACTGCTGCGCGCCCTCCAGCCGACCGTGCGGCGCCGCTCGCTCACCCCCGAACCGTTCCTCGGCCTGATCGCGGCCAACCGCCAGGACCAGCTCGTCACGCGCTACGAGACCTACGACGACCTGCTCGCCTACTGCGAACTGTCCGCCAACCCGGTCGGTCGTCTCGTCCTCGCCATCACCGGTACCTCGACCCCCGAGCGCGTGCGCCTCTCGGACGCGGTCTGCACGGCCCTGCAGATCGTCGAGCACCTGCAGGACGTCGCCGAGGACCTGGGCCGTGACCGCATCTACCTCCCCGCCGAAGACATGAAACAGTTCCACGTCCAGGAGTCGGATCTCGCCGTACCGACCGCAGGCGCATCGGTGCGCGCTCTGGTCGCGTTCGAAGCGGAACGCGCCCTCCGGCTCCTGAATGAAGGCACCCCCCTCGTGGGTAGCGTCCACGGCAGGCTGAAGCTGCTGCTGGCCGGGTTCGTGGGTGGGGGGAAAGCGGCGGTCCGATCGATCACCGCCGTTTCGTACGACGTCCTTCCTGGACCGCCCAAACCCACCAAGCTCCAACTGCTGCGCGAGGTGGGAGCGACTCTGCGAGGAGAGGGGTGAGCAAAACCGTGGAGTCTGACCAGCAGGTCTCGGCACCGGTGCTCGCCGCATACAGCTACTGCGAGACCGTCACCGGCCACCAGGCCCGCAACTTCGCCTACGGCATCCGACTGCTGCCGACCGCGAAGCGGCGCGCCATGTCGGCGGTGTACGCGTTCTCGCGCCGCGTCGACGACATCGGCGACGGCACACTCGCGCCGGAGGTGAAGGCGCAGCGGCTCGAGGAGACCCGGGCGCTGCTCGGCCGGGTCCGTGACGGCAAGGTCGACGAGGACGACACCGATCCGGTGGCCGTCGCGCTCACGCACGCCGCGAACCGGTTCCCGATCCCGCTCGGCGGGCTCGACGAGCTGATCGACGGGGTCCTGATGGACCTGCGCGGTGAGCGGTACGAGACCTGGGACGACCTGAAGGTGTACTGCCGGTGCGTCGCCGGCGCCATCGGGCGGGTCTCCCTGGGCGTGTTCGGAACCGAACCGGGGGCGCGCGACGCCGATCGCGCGCCCGAGTATGCCGACACGCTCGGCCTCGCACTCCAACTGACCAACATCCTCCGGGACGTCCGCGAGGACGCCGCCGACGGACGCACCTATCTGCCCGCCGACGACCTGGGCAAGTTCGGCTGCTCGGCCGGGTTCGACGGCCCCGTGCCGCCCGCCGGTTCGGACTTCGCCGGACTCGTGCACTTCGAGGTGCGCCGCGCCCGCGCCCTGTTCGCCGAGGGCTACCGGCTGTTGCCCCTGCTCGACCGGCGCTCCGGCGCCTGCGTCGCCGCCATGGCCGGGATCTACCGGCGCCTGCTCGACCGCATCGAGCGCGAGCCGGAGGCCGTGCTCCGCGGTCGCGTCTCGCTGCCCGGCCACGAGAAGGCGTATGTCGCCGTGCGGGGCCTGTCCGGCCTCGACGCGCGCACCGTCTCCCGGGCCGCGCTCAGGAGGCGCGCCTGATGGGGCTCCCGGTGCTCCCTGTCCGCTCCGACGCGAAGCGGCGCGCAACCCTCCGGGGTGGCCCGGCGTCCCTGGAGGCAACGACCTGCCGGGCGTTCGCCGCACCCGTCGAACCCCGCCGCACGCTGGTCGCACGCACCGAGGGCAGCACCGAGGGAGAGGCCGTATGAGCACCGGCAACACGGCAGCGGAAGCGCGCGACGCGGACGCGTACCGGCCGAGTCCCGTCGCGGTGGTCGTCGGCGGCGGGCTCGCGGGGGTCACGGCGGCGCTCTCCCTCGCCGACGGCGGCATGGACGTGACGCTCCTCGAAGGGCGGCCCCGCCTCGGCGGCCTGGCCTTCTCCTTCAAGCGCGGCGACCTCACCGTCGACAACGGGCAACACGTGTACCTGCGCTGCTGCACCGCCTACCGCTGGTTCCTCGACCGCATCGACGCCACGCCGCTCGCCCCCGTGCAGGAACGTCTCGACGTGCCCGTCCTCGACGCGGATCGCAACCGGCTCGGCCGACTGCGGCGCACCGCGCTGCCCGTACCGCTGCACCTGGCCAAGAGCCTCGCCACGTACCCGCATCTGTCCCTGGCCGAACGCGTCAACGTCGGACGCGCCGCACTCGCGCTCAAGGGCCTCGACCCCATGGATCCGGCGCTCGACGCGCGGGACTTCGGCTCCTGGCTGGCGGAGCACGGCCAGTCGCCGCGGGCCGTCGAGGCGCTGTGGGACCTGGTCGGCGTGGCGACCCTGAACGCGGTGGCGGGCGACGCCTCGCTCGGCCTCGCCGCCATGGTGTTCAAGACCGGGCTGCTGTCCGAGCCCGGCGCTGCCGACATCGGCTGGGCCCGGGTGCCCCTCGGCGAACTCCACGACACGCTCGCCCGCAAGGCGCTCGACTCCGCGGGCGTACGCACCGAACTCCGTACACGCGTCACCTCCATCTCCCGTACCGAGAACGGACGTTGGGCCGTGGAGGTTCCCGAGGGGCCGGACACGTCCGGCCGGCTCCTCACCGCGGACACCGTCGTGCTCGCCGTACCGCAGCGCGAGGCGCACGACCTGCTGCCCGAGGGTGCGCTCGACGACCCCCGCCGGCTCCTCGACATCGGCACCGCGCCCATCCTCAACCTGCACGTCGTCTACGACCGCAAGGTCCTCAAGCAGCCCTTCTTCACGGCGCTCGGCTCCCCGGTCCAGTGGGTCTTCGACCGGACGGACGCCTCCGGTCTGACCGAGGGCCAGTACCTGGCGGTGTCGCAGTCGGCGGCGCAGGGCGAGATCGACGAGCCCGTCGCCGTACTGCGCGAGCGCTACCTCCCGGAGCTGGAGCGGCTGCTGCCCGCCGCGCGGGGTGCGAAAGTGCACGACTTCTTCGTCACCCGTGAGCGGACGGCGACCTTCGCGCCGACCCCCGGCGTCGGAGCCCTGCGGCCCTCCGCCCGCACGAATGTTCCCGGCCTGTACCTGGCCGGTGCGTGGACCGCCACCGGGTGGCCCGCGACCATGGAGGGCGCGGTCCGCAGCGGCACCAGCGCCGCGGACGCGGCGCTCGCCGCACTCGGCCGCCCGCGCGGCCATCTGTTCCGGGAGGCGGCGTGAGCATCGAACTCACCCCGGCTGCCACGCCGACATCGGTTACCCAAGGAGAGACTGTGCCACCTGTGCCCTCGGCCGAAGCGGCTGCCGACGCGGTGGACGTGACCGCGCTTCTGGAGCGCGGCCGCACCCTGGCCACTCCGGTGCTCAAGAAGGCGGTGAGCCGCCTCGCGCCGCCCATGGACACCGTCGCCGCCTACCACTTCGGCTGGATCGACGCGGCGGGCAACCCCTCCGACGGCGACGGCGGCAAGGCCGTGCGCCCGGCCCTCGCGGTGCTCTCCGCGCAGGCCGCGGGCGCCTCGCCCGAGGTCGGCGTGCCCGGCGCCGTCGCCGTCGAACTCGTCCACAACTTCTCGCTGCTGCACGACGACCTGATGGACGGCGACGAGCAGCGCAGGCACCGCGACACCGTCTGGAAGGTGCACGGCCCCGCCCAGGCCATCCTGGTCGGCGACGCCCTGTTCGCCCTCGCCAACGAGGTACTCCTGGAGATCGCCTCGGTCGACGCGGGCCGCGCCACCCGCCGCCTCACCACCGCCAGCCGCGCCCTGATCGACGGTCAGGCGCAGGACATCTCCTACGAGCACCGCGAGCGCGTCAGCGTCGAGGAGTGCCTGGAGATGGAGGGCAACAAGACGGGCGCCCTGCTCGCCTGCGCCTCCTCCATCGGCGCGGTCCTCGGCGGCGCGAACGACCGCGACGCCGACGCCCTGGAGAAGTACGGCTACCACCTGGGCCTCGCCTTCCAGGCCGTCGACGACCTGCTCGGCATCTGGGGCGACCCGGAGTCCACCGGCAAGCAGACCTGGAGCGACCTGCGCCAGCGCAAGAAGTCGCTACCGGTCGTCGCGGCGCTCGCCGCGGGCGGCTCGGCCTCCGAGCGCCTCGCCGAACTCCTCGCCGCCGACGCCAGGACGGACCCCGACGAGCGGACCCCGTCCGCGAGCGACCTCGACACCTTCTCCGAGGCGGAGTTCGCCGCCCGTGCCGCCCTCATCGAGAAGGCCGGCGGTCGCGAGTGGACCACCGAGGAGGCGCGGCGCCAGCACACCGTCGCCCTCGAAGCCCTGGACTCCGTCCAGATGCCGGACCAGGTGCGTGCCCAGTTCGCGGCGCTCGCCGACTTCGTCGTCGTACGAAAGAGATGATCATTATCGGCCGTATATGACTCGCAGTCGCCGGCCGGTGTCCCTCCAGGGCATCGGCCGACGGTTACCCAGCAGAGAAGATCCACTGCACGAAGGGATAGCCATGACAGCGACGACCGACGGAAGCACCGGAGCACCAGCTCCCGAGGCGACCTCGGCCACCACTGCCCCCCTGACCGACACGACCCCCGGGGCGGCCGGGACACCCGGCGCCGCCGACCGAGCCATACAGCGCGCCACCGACTTCCTGCTCGCCAGGCAGGACGCCCAGGGCTGGTGGAAGGGCGACCTCGACACCAACGTGACGATGGACGCCGAGGACCTGCTGCTGCGCCAGTTCCTGGGCATCCGCGACCAGGCCACCACCGACGCCGCCGCCCTCTTCATCCGCGGGGAGCAGCGCGCGGACGGCACCTGGGCCACCTTCCACGGCGGACCCGGCGAACTCTCCACCACCATCGAGGCGTACGTCGCCCTGCGCCTCGCCGGGGACGCCCCCGAGGACCCGCACATGGCCAGGGCCTCCGCCTGGATCCGCGAGCACGGCGGCATCGCGGCGAGCCGCGTCTTCACCCGGATCTGGCTGGCCCTGTTCGGCTGGTGGAAGTGGGACGACCTCCCCGAACTCCCGCCCGAGCTCATCTACTTCCCCAAGTGGATGCCGCTCAACATCTACGACTTCGGATGCTGGGCGCGGCAGACCATCGTGCCGCTCACCATCGTGTCCGCGAAGCGCCCGGTGCGGCCCGCGCCGTTCCCGCTGGACGAGCTGCACACCGACCCGCGCGACCCCAACCCGGCCACCCCCCTCGCGCCGATGGCCAGTTGGGACGGCGCCTTCCAGCGGCTCGACAAGCTCATGCACGGCTACCAGAAAATCGCCCTCAAGCGGTTGCGCAGATCCGCCGTCAACTCCGCGGCGCGCTGGATCATCGAACGCCAGGAGAACGACGGCTGCTGGGGCGGCATCCAGCCGCCCGCCGTCTACTCCGTGATCGCCCTGCACCTGGTCGGCTACGACCTCGAACACCCGGTCCTGAAGGCCGGGTTGGCCTCGCTCGACCGGTTCGCCGTGTGGCGCGAGGACGGGTCCCGGATGATCGAGGCCTGCCAGTCCCCGGTCTGGGACACCTGCCTCGCCACCATCGCGCTCGCGGACGCCGGACTGCCCGCCGACCACCCGAGCCTCGTCAAGGCCGCGACATGGATGCTGGACGAGCAGATCGACCGGCCCGGCGACTGGTCGGTGCGCAGACCCGGGCTGGAGTCCGGCGGCTGGGCGTTCGAGTTCCACAACGACAACTACCCCGACATCGACGACACCGCCGAGGTCGTGCTCGCCCTGCGCCGGGTCCGCCACCCGGACCGGGCGCGCGTGGAGAAGGCCATCGAGCGCGGCGTGCGCTGGAACCTCGGCATGCAGTCGAGGAACGGGGCGTGGGGCGCCTTCGACGTCGACAACACCAGCCCGTTCCCCAACCGGCTGCCGTTCTGCGACTTCGGCGAGGTGATCGACCCGCCGTCCGCCGACGTCACCGGGCACGTCGTCGAGATGCTCGCCGTCGAGGGCAGGTCGCACGACCCGCGCACCCGGCGCGGCATCGAGTGGCTGCTCGCCGAACAGGAGGACAACGGCGCCTGGTTCGGCCGCTGGGGCGTCAACTACGTATACGGCACAGGGTCGGTGGTCCCGGCCCTGACAGCGGCGGGGCTGCCCGTCTCGCACCCCGCGATCCGGCGCGCCGTCACCTGGCTCGAATCCGTGCAGAACGAGGACGGCGGCTGGGGCGAGGACCTGCGCTCCTACCGCTACGAGGACTGGAAGGGCCGCGGCGTCTCCACGGCCTCGCAGACCGCCTGGGCGCTGCTCGCGCTGCTCGCGGCGGGGGAGCGGGACTCCAAGGCCGTCGAGCGGGGGATCGAGTTCCTCGTCGCGACCCAGACGGCGGACGGCACCTGGGACGAGCCGTACTTCACCGGCACCGGCTTCCCCTGGGACTTCTCGATCAACTACCACCTGTACCGGCACGTCTTCCCGCTGACCGCGCTCGGCCGGTATGTCCACGGTGAGCCGTTCGCCGACCTGGCCGCCGCGGCGGCCGAGGGACGCGGATGAGCGAGGGTCCGGCGGCCACGCCGCCGCCGGACACCATGCCGCTGCTCGTCGCGTGCGCGCTGGGCATCGAGCACTTCGCCCTGCGCACCGGCAGCCGCGCCGGAGCCACGACGCCCATGACCGTGCTGCGGACGGGCATGGGCCCCAGGGCCGCCGAACGCGCCATGGCACGCGCCCTGGCGGGCGACGCGCTCGGGGACGCCGCCGTGGTCGCCACCGGCTTCTGCGCCGGGCTCGCCCCCGGGATGCACCCGGGTGACCTGGTCGTGGCCGACGAGACCCGCGACGCGCAGGGCCACACGCCCTGCGCGGGCACGGATCTCCTGGTGAAAGAGCTGGTCAAGGCCGTGCCCGGCCGAACCGTGCACACCGGGCCGCTCACCGGCTCCGATCACGTGATCCGCGGCCACGAGCGCGGTGACCTGCTCGCCACCGGCGCGATCGCGGTCGACATGGAGTCCGCGGCCACGCTGCGCGCGGCTTCGACGGCCGGGAGATCCGACGGCCGCCCGGTTGCGGCCGTCCGGGTGGTGGTCGACGCTCCAGAACATGAACTCGTCCGGATCGGCACTCTTCGCGGTGGACTATCGGCTTTCCGTGTCCTTCGTGCCGTCCTTCCCGCTTTTTTCGAATGGCACCGCTCTTTGCTGCTCCCCCGGAGGTGAGCCACATGGTCATGCCGCTTCGTCAGTCCATCAAGGTTGCGACGTATCTCGCTGAACAGAAGATCCGCAGGCGGGACAAGTTTCCGCTCATTGTCGAATTGGAGCCGCTTTTCGCCTGCAATTTGAAGTGCGAGGGCTGCGGAAAGATCCAGCACCCGGCCGGCGTGCTCAAGCAGCGCATGCCCGTCGCCCAGGCCGTGGGCGCCGTCCTGGAGTCCGGTGCGCCGATGGTGTCGATCGCCGGCGGCGAGCCGCTGATGCACCCTCAGATCGATGAGATCGTGCGGCAGTTGGTGGCGAAGAAGAAGTACGTCTTCCTCTGCACCAACGCCATGCTGCTGCGCAAGAAGATGGACAAGTTCACCCCGTCGCCGTTCTTCGCGTTCACCGTGCACATCGACGGCATGCGCGAACGCCACGACGAGTCCGTCGCCAAGGAAGGCGTCTTCGACGAGGCGGTGGAGGCGATCAAGGAGGCCAAGAAGCGCGGCTTCCGGGTCACCACCAACTCCACTTTCTTCAACAACGACACCCCGCAGAACATCATCGAGGTGATGAACTACCTCAACGACGACCTCGCGGTCGACGAGATGATGATCTCGCCCGCCTACGCCTACGAGAAGGCCCCCGACCAGGAGCACTTCCTCGGCGTCACCCAGACCCGCGAGCTGTTCAAGAAGGCGTTCGCGGGCGGCAACCGGCGGCGCTGGCGCCTCAACCACTCGCCCTTGTTCCTCGACTTCCTGGAGGGCAAGGTCGACTTCCCGTGCACCGCGTGGGCGATCCCGAACTACTCCCTGTTCGGCTGGCAGCGGCCCTGCTACCTGATGAGCGACGGGTACGTACCGACGTACCGCGAGCTGATCGAGGAGACCGACTGGGAGGCGTACGGCCGCGGCAAGGACCCGCGCTGCGCCAACTGCATGGCGCACTGCGGTTACGAGCCGACCGCGGTCCTCGCCACCATGGGCTCCCTCAAGGAGTCCCTGCGCGCGATGACCGAGACCGTCGCCGGGAACCGTGGGTGACGACGCCATGAGCTCCGGAGAGCCCGTCTCACTTGGCCTCCCCGAGGTACCGGTCCGTCCCCTGGCCGAGCGGCGTGTGAGCCGCCGGATCGAGGTCGGACCGGTACCCGTGGGAGGCGGCGCGCCGGTCTCCGTGCAGTCGATGACGACGACACGGACCTCGGACATCGGGGCCACGCTGCAACAGATCGCCGAGCTGACCGCCTCGGGCTGTCAGATCGTGCGGGTGGCGTGCCCCACGCAGGACGACGCGGACGCCCTCGCGACCATCGCGCGCAAGTCGCAGATCCCGGTGATCGCGGACATCCACTTCCAGCCGAAGTACGTGTTCGCCGCCATCGACGCGGGGTGCGCGGCGGTGCGCGTCAACCCGGGCAACATCAAGAAGTTCGACGACCAGGTGAAGCAGATCGCGCGGGCCGCGGCCGACGCGGGGACGCCCATCCGGATCGGGGTCAACGCCGGTTCGCTGGACCGACGGCTGCTGGAGAAGTACGGCAGGGCGACACCGGAGGCGCTCGTCGAGTCGGCGCTGTGGGAGGCGTCCCTCTTCGAGGAGCACGGCTTCGGCGACATCAAGATCTCGGTCAAGCACAACGACCCCGTGGTGATGATCAACGCCTACCGGCAGCTCGCCGCCGCCTGCGACTACCCGCTGCACCTCGGGGTGACGGAGGCGGGCCCCGCCTTCCAGGGCACCATCAAGTCCGCTGTCGCCTTCGGCGCGCTGCTCAGCGAGGGCATCGGCGACACCATCCGCGTCTCACTGTCGGCGCCGCCCGCCGAGGAGGTCAAGGTCGGCACCCAGATCCTGGAATCGCTGGGCCTGCGGCAGCGGCGCCTGGAGATCGTGTCCTGCCCGTCCTGCGGGCGGGCGCAGGTCGACGTCTACAAGCTGGCCGACGAGGTGGCCGCGGGGCTCGACGGCATGGAGGTGCCGTTGCGCGTGGCCGTCATGGGCTGTGTCGTCAACGGTCCCGGTGAGGCCCGCGAGGCCGACCTCGGCGTGGCCTCCGGCAACGGCAAGGGGCAGATCTTCGTCAAGGGCGAGGTCGTCAGGACCGTGCCCGAGTCGAAGATCGTGGAGACGCTGATCGAGGAGGCTATGAAGATCGCCGAGCAGATGGAGAAGGACGGCGTCGCGTCGGGTGCGCCCGGCGTCACCGTGGCCTGAGTTCGCTGGGTTCGAACGGGAAGGGGGCTCGAGCGTGACGATTCTGGAGACCATCCGGGGGCCGCGCGACCTGAAGGCGCTGAGCGAGGAGGAGCTCGACGAACTGGCCGGGGAGATCAGGGAGTTCCTGATCCACGCGGTCGCGAGAACCGGCGGGCATCTCGGACCCAACCTGGGCGTGGTGGAACTGACCATCGCGCTCCACCGGGTCTTCGAGTCGCCCGTCGACCGGCTCGTCTGGGACACGGGCCACCAGAGCTACGTGCACAAGCTGTTGACGGGGCGTCAGGACTTCTCGAAGCTGCGCGGCAAGGGCGGCCTCTCCGGCTACCCCTCGCGCGAGGAGTCCGAGCACGACATCGTGGAGAACAGCCACGCCTCCACCGCCCTCGGCTGGGCCGACGGCCTCGCCAAGGCCCGCCAGGTGCAGGGCGAGCGGGGACACGTGGTCGCCGTCATCGGCGACGGGGCCCTCACCGGCGGCATGGCCTGGGAGGCGCTGAACAACATCGCCGCCGCCAAGGACCGCCCGCTGATCATCGTCGTCAACGACAACGAGCGCTCCTACGCCCCGACCATCGGCGGCCTCGCCGACCACCTGGCCACCCTGCGCACGACGGACGGCTACGAGAAGGTGCTGGCCTGGGGCAAGGACGTCCTCCTGCGCACCCCCGTGGTCGGGCACACGGTGTACGAGTCCCTGCACGGCGCCAAGAAGGGCTTCAAGGACGCGTTCGCGCCGCAGGGCATGTTCGAGGACCTCGGCCTGAAGTACGTAGGGCCCATCGACGGGCACGACGTGGGCGCCATGGAGTCCGCGCTGCGCCGGGCCAAACGCTTCCACGGCCCCGTCCTCGTGCACTGCCTGACCGAGAAGGGGCGCGGCTACGAGCCCGCGCTCGCCGACGAGGCGGACCGCTTCCACACCGTGGGCGTCATGGACCCGCTGACCTGCGAGCCGCTCGCCCCCTCCAACGGGCCGTCCTGGACCTCGGTGTTCGGGGACGAGATCGCGAAGATCGGCCGCGAGCGCGAGGACGTCGTCGCCATCACCGCCGCCATGCTGCACCCGGTGGGCCTCACGAAGTTCGCCCAGGAGTTCCCGGGCCGGGTCTGGGACGTCGGGATCGCCGAGCAGCACGCCGCCGTCTCGGCCGCGGGCCTCGCGACCGGCGGTCTGCACCCGGTGGTCGCCGTCTACGCCACCTTCCTCAACCGCGCCTTCGACCAACTCCTCATGGACGTCGCGCTGCACCGGTGCGGAGTGACCTTCGTGCTCGACCGGGCCGGTGTGACCGGCGTCGACGGCGCCTCGCACAACGGCATGTGGGACATGTCGATCCTCCAGGTCGTGCCGGGCCTCAGGATCGCCGCGCCGCGCGACGCCGACCAACTCCGGGCGCAACTGAGGGAAGCTGTCGCCGTGGACGACGCCCCGACCCTGCTGCGCTTCCCCAAGGAGTCCGTGGGGGCGCCGATACCGGCGGTCGACCGGGTCGGCGGCCTCGACGTGCTGCACCGGTCGCAGGGGGCGCGCGTCCTGCTCGTCTCCGTCGGCGTCATGGCGCCCGTCTGCCTCCAGGCGGCCGAGCTGCTGGAGGCGCGCGGCATCCCCTGCACGGTGGTCGACCCGCGGTGGGTCAAGCCGGTCGACCCGGACCTCGCGCCGCTGGCGGCCCGGCACGAACTCGTCGCCGTCGTGGAGGACAACAGCCGGGCGGCGGGCGTCGGTTCGGCCGTCGCCCTGGCCCTCGGCGAGGCCGAGGTCGACGTCCCTGTGCGGCGCTTCGGGATCCCCGAGCAGTTCCTGGGGCACGCGAAACGCGCCGAAGTGCTCGCCGACATCGGACTGACGCCGGTGGAGATCGCGGGACGGATCAGTACGAGCCTGCACCTGAAAGCCAGCACATC
Source organism: Streptomyces sp. NPDC102406 (assembly GCF_044765725.1). Lineage (NCBI taxonomy): Bacteria > Bacillati > Actinomycetota > Actinomycetes > Kitasatosporales > Streptomycetaceae > Streptomyces > Streptomyces sp. NPDC102406. Next base: position 42,749 of record NZ_JBIWKP010000018.1, read on the forward strand.
GAAGAAGGCCGGCAAGGAGAACGACGTATGACCAAGGAGTTCGACCTCGGGCAACTGCTGGCCGAGCGCGGCGGTGAACGGTACGAACTGCACACCAAGTACCTCAACCACCAACTGCCGAAGATGCTCCACACCATCGGCTTCGACAAGGTGTACGAGCGGGCCGAGGGCGCGCACTTCTGGGACGCGGACGGCAACGACTACCTGGACATGCTGGCCGGCTTCGGTGTCATGGGCCTCGGCCGCCACCATCCCGTCGTCCGCAAGGCGCTGCACGACGTCCTCGACGCCTCCCTCGCCGATCTGACCCGGTTCGACTGCCAGCCGCTGCCGGGCCTGCTCGCCGAGAAACTGCTGACGCACAGCCCGCATCTGGACCGGGTCTTCTTCGGCAACAGCGGCACCGAGGCCGTGGAGACCGCGCTGAAGTTCGCCCGCTACGCCACCGGCAGGCCGCGCGTCCTGTACTGCGCGCACGCCTTCCACGGTCTGACCACCGGGTCGCTGTCGGTCAACGGCGAGGACGGTTTCCGCGACGGCTTCGCCCCGCTGCTGCCCGACACGGCCGTACCGCTCGGCGATCTCGACGCGCTGGCACGGGAGTTGCGGAAGGGCGACGTCGCGGCGCTCATCGTCGAGCCGATCCAGGGCAAGGGCGTGCACGAGGCGCCGCCGGGCTATCTGCGGGCCGCCCAGGAACTCCTGCACCGGCACAAGGCGCTGCTCATCGCCGACGAGGTGCAGACCGGCCTCGGCCGCACCGGCGACTTCTACGCCTACCAGCACGAGGACGGTGTGGAGCCGGACCTCGTGTGCGTCGCCAAGGCGCTGTCCGGCGGATACGTGCCGGTCGGGGCGACGCTCGGCAAGGACTGGATCTTCAAGAAGGTCTACTCCTCCATGGACCGCGTCCTCGTCCACTCGGCGAGCTTCGGGTCCAACGCCCAGGCCATGGCGGCCGGGCTCGCCGTCCTCTCCGTCATGGAGGACGAGGAGACCGTCGCCAACGCCCGGGTCATGGGCGAACTGCTGATGTCACGCCTCACCGCGCTCATCGACCACTACGAGCTCCTGAGCGACGTCCGCGGGCGCGGACTCATGATCGGCATCGAGTTCGGCAGGCCCAGGTCGCTGAAGCTGCGCAGCCGCTGGACCATGCTCCAGGCCGCCCGCAAGGGCCTGTTCGCGCAGATGGTCGTCGTGCCGCTGCTGCAAAAGCACCGCATCCTGACCCAGGTCTCCGGCGACCACCTCGAAGTCATCAAGCTGATCCCGCCGCTCGTCGTGGACGAGAGCGACGTCGAGCGGTTCGTGGAGGCGTTCACCGCCGTGATGGACGACGCGCACAGCGGCGGCGGCCTGATGTGGGACTTCAGCAAGACACTGATCAAGCAGGCGGTCGCCAACCGCTGACCCTCCCCGCGACGGCTTTTGCCTCTGGGGCAATAAATTTGCCCCAGAGGCATGTCTCTGGCTGAATCGAAGCATGAGCCCCGCCCTCCCCGAGGAGGCTCCGCGCCCCCCGGAGCTGCCCGCCGTCGCGCCCCAGTTGCGCGCCCTGCGCCGTCGCGCCGCCCTCACCCTGGAGGCCGCGGCCCGCTCCGCCGGTCTGTCGCCCGCGCACCTGTCACGCCTGGAGACGGGTCAGCGGCAGCCATCGCTCCCGATGCTGCTGGCACTCGCCCGTATCTACGGTACGACGGTCTCCGAACTCCTCGGCGAGACCCCGGCCGACCGCGACGCCGTGGTGCGGGCCGGCGCCGTGGAAGCGACCGAGGCCGACGGCTGGACGTACGTCCAGGCGGGCGCCCCCGGCCGCGGCATGCAGGCCCTGCGGGTCCGGGTGCCGTACGGGTCGCAGGGCGACATCGTGCGCGTCCATCCCGGCGAGGAATGGCTCTACGTCCTCGAAGGGCGGCTGCGGCTGCGCCTCGGGGACACGTCCTACCGGCTCGACCCCGGGGACAGCGCGCATTTCGACTCGCTCACCCCGCACCGGATCGCCGCGGCGGACCGGGGCGGGGCCGTACTCCTTTTCGTCCACACCCTGTTGCAGAGTCCGACCGCCGCGCTGTGCCTCGGCCCGGCGGCCGTCCGACCCGGGAGGTCCGACCATGAGTGACGCCACCGAACACGGCGCGACCGAGCGGCCCGACCGCCGGAACATCGAGGACAAGCTGCCCCGCGGCATCTGGGTGCGGGTCCTCGTGTACGTCTTCGCCGGGCACGCCCTCGCCGCCTTCCTCTACCTGCTGTTCTCGGTCGGCGGAGGCCAGTAGGGGGAGCCGGTGGCGCGGGTCAGTCGAGGAGCCGCTCGCGCAGCCGCTCGCGGTCGGCCGCGCCGAAGCGCAGCCCCTCCTCGAAGTAGCGCTCCGTGCCGCCCCAGGTCTGCTCGATGGTCTCGAAGGCCGCGCGGAGATAGTCGGCACGGGCGTCGAAGAGCGGGCCGATCAGCTCCATGACCTCGGGGGAGTAGGCGTCGCCCGAGGTGGCGCTGCGGCGCACCTTGTAGCGGCGGTGCTTGGCGTTCGACTCCAGGTAGTCCGCCTCGATGGCGTCGCGCTCCACGCCCACGGCGAGCAGCGTCACGGCGATCGACAGGCCCGCGCGGTCCTTGCCCGCCGCGCAGTGCATCAGGGCGGGCACGCTGGCGTCGGCGAGCGCGTGCAGGACGCGGCTGTGCTCGGCGGTGCGCCCGGAGATGATCGAGCGGTACGACGTGATCATGCGGTTGGCCGCGCGGCCCTCGGAGAGCAGGGCGCGGAGCTGGTCTATGTCGCCGTCGCGGACCATCTTCCAGAACTCGGCGCCGTCGGCCGGGTCGCTCAGCGGCAGGTTCACGTTGCGCACGCCGGGCAGCTCGACATCGGGGCCCTCGAGGCGCAGGTCCGCGGCGTTGCGGAAGTCGAAGACGGTGTGCAGGCCGAGCCCGGCGAGGAACGCGGCGTCCTCGGCGGTGGCGTGGGCGAGGTGGCCGCTGCGGAAGAGCACGCCCGGGCGCACGCGCCGGCCGTCCACGGTCGGCAGTCCGCCCACATCACGGAAGTTGCGGACTCCGGACAACTGGGGCTCGGTGGGCGGGGCGTGCTGCGTCACGGGGGCTCCTCCCGGTCAGGTCACCGGCGTTGCTCGTCGGCGGGCGCGCTCTGACGATACGACATGGATTCCCAGGGCATCTATCTGTCCGTTTTGGGCGGCTTTCAAGGTAAGTGTCAGCAAAATAGGGGCGATGGGGGGAGGTCGCGTGAGCAGGCTCATAACGGTGACCGTCCGTGGCGGCCCTCCCGCATTTCTTCCTCGGTAATTCCTTGCGGGTATGGCGTTGGTAAAGCGTCGGCATCGACGCAGGGTGACACGGAAAGCGCTCGGACGATCAAGAAAACAACCCTTCCTGTGAATGGGATGTTTGTCGCCGCCTTTCTCGTCGGCTTATCGTCACCACTCACTCCGGGCGGAACGCCTAATCCTGCCGCCGCCCGGAATCCGAGACGACTACCCGTCACGGCAGGAGCGGGGGACCCACAGGCAGTACGCCGCCGAGGGAATTCCCCGACAGCGGCTAGGGGTGAAGCCGGGTCCGCGTGCCGGAACCGGCCGGGCATCTCCAGCCCGAACCCGACAGCTCACCTCGTAGGCGACGGAGAGGAAAACCGGCATGCCCGCAAAGGCAAAGCACCGCCGCTCGAAGACCCAGCGCATCACCCGCGCCGCCGCCGTCGCCTCGGCCGGCGGGGCCGCGCTCGCCCTGCCGCTCATCGGCGCCACCGGCGCCCACGCCGCGACCGGGGACACCGGCGCCAAGACCTACACGGTCGAGGCGGGGGACACCCTGTCGAAGATCGCCGAGGCGCAGCACGTCGACGGCGGCTGGCAGAAGCTGTACCAGGCCAACAAGGACGTCGTCGGCTCCGACGCCGGCCTCATCAAGCCCGGCATGAAGCTCACGCTGGACGGCGCGGCCGAGACCACCGCCGCCACGGCGGCGCGGACAGGCGCCACGACGCACGCCGCGGACTTCGTGAAGCCCGTCGACGGCGCCACGGGAACCCCGTACCACTCCTCCGGATCCATGTGGTCCAGCGGCTACCACACCGGCACGGACTTCGTCGTACCCACGGGCACCGCCGTCAAGGCGGTCGGCGCGGGCACCGTCGTCTCGGCCGGCTGGGACGGCGCGTACGGCAACGAGGTCGTCATCAAGCACACCGACGGGCGCTACTCCCAGTACGCCCACCTGTCCTCCCTCGGCGTCTCCGCCGGGCAGAGCGTGACGGCCGGACAGCAGATCGGCCTGTCCGGCGCCACCGGCAACGTCACGGGACCGCACCTGCACTTCGAGATCCGCACGTCGCCGGAGTACGGCTCCGACATCGACCCGCTGGCGTACCTGCGCGGGCACGGCGTCGGCGTCTGAGCCACGCGCGATCCTTTCGGCGCCCGGGGTTATTCCCCGGGCGCCGAGTGGGTTTTCTCACCACCCGTCAACCCCTGGCTACGGTCGCGTAGGTCACACCCCAGGGTGAAAGATGTGTGGTCGTGGCAAACGAATCGAGATCACTCAGCGGCGGCACGATTCGGTCCTACGCGGCGGTGGGGGACAGCTTCACCGAAGGCGTCGGGGACCCCGGACCCGACGGGAGCTTCGTCGGCTGGGCCGACCGGCTCGCCGTCCTCCTCGACGACCGCGTACCCGAGCACACCTTCAAGTACGCGAACCTCGCCGTACGCGGCAAGCTCATCGACCAGATCATCGCGGACCAGGTCCCGAAGGCCATCGAACTCGCCCCCGACCTGGTGACCCTCGTCGCGGGCGGCAACGACATCATTCGTCCCGGCACCGACCCGGACGATGTGGCCGAGCGCTTCGAGAAGGCCGTGGCACGGCTGGCCCAGGCGGCCGGGACCGTCATGGTCGCCACCGGCTTCGACACCCGCGACGTGGCCGTCCTCAAGCATCTGCGCGGCAAGATCGCCACGTACAACATGCATGTCCGCGCGATCGCCGACCGCTATGGCTGCCCGGTCCTCGACCTGTGGTCCCTCAGGTCGATCCAGGACCGCCGGGCCTGGGACGAGGACCGGCTGCACCTGTCCGCGGAGGGCCACACCCGCGTCGCCCTCCGCGCGGGACAGGCGCTCGGGGTCGAGGTGCCCGCCGACCCGGAGCAGCCCTGGCCGCTGCTGCCGCCGCGCGGCACGTTCGAGGTGCGGCGCGACGACATCCACTGGGCGCGGGAGTTCCTGGTGCCCTGGATCGGGCGGCGGCTGCGCGGGGAGTCCTCGGGGGACCGCGTGGTGGCGAAGGGCTTCGTGGACCCGCACCTGATCAAGATGCACCTGGCGTCCGTCTCCTGACCTCGGCGGGCGCGGCGCGGGGCCGTCGAGGTGACCGGCCGGAGTGGCATGCCGTGCGGGGCGCGGCGGCGGTGCTGGGATGTCGGCTGTCCGCCGCGTCGGCGGGCCCGACCGGGAAGGACCCCGTCCCATGTCTGTACGCATCCGCCACCGCGCCGCCCTCGCCGGCGTGCTGCTCGCCCTCGCGCTGCCGACGGCGCCCGCCGTCGCCCAGGCCGCGCCGCACGCGGGCGTGCCGCGCGTGGCCGCGGTCAAGGCGCCGAAGCCCGCGACCCTGACCGTCACCGGTGAGGGCCGGGCGGCCGCGGCGCCGGACATGGCCACCGTGACCGCGGGCGTCGAGGCCACCGGGCCCACCGCGAAGGAGGCCCTGGCCGCGCAGAACCGCGCCGCCGAGGCGCTGCTGGCCGCCGTGCGCGGCGAGGGCGTCGCCGACCGCGACATCAGCACGCGGACCCTCGCGGCCTCCGCCGTCTACGAGACCGGACCCGAGCCGGGCGCCTCCCCGCGGGTCGCCGGGTACCAGGCCAGTCAGTCGTTCTCCGTCACGATCCGCGACCTGCGGCGCACCGGCGCCCTCCTCCAGGCCATCACGGACGCGGCCGGGGACGCCGTCCGGATCCACGCCGTCGTCTTCGACGTCGCCGACCCGAGCCGACTGCGGGCCGCAGCCCGCACCGCCGCGCACGCCGACGCCCGCGCGAAGGCCGTCCAGTACGCCGAGCTGAGCGGCCGCAAGCTGGGCCGGCTCGTCTCGCTCGAAGAGACCGCGGGCGGCCGTCCCCGGCCGGTGGCCGCGGCCTTCGACGAGGCGGCGGGGAAGGTCCCGACGGCGCCCGGCGAGATCGAGGACGAGGTGAGCGTGAGGGCCGTGTACGAACTGAAGTGACGGCACGCCGAGCATGACGCCTTCGGCCGACACAAGGGCCTGGGTCGACGAACGGGTCAACTCCCCCCGGCACAGGCCCCGTTCGCCCGGATCAGGGGCGGTGCCGCGCGCTGTCACAGGCGCGGCACATAATGGAACACACTGATCGATCAACGGGAGGCGTTGTGCCACGTTCCCTCAGTCCCGCCCTGCGCTCGCTGCGACCGGCCGCGTTCGGCGCCGAGGCCACCGGTGCGCGTCTGGCACGAATCCGCAGGTCGCCCCAGTTCGCCGACGGGCAGTTCCGCAACCCGGAAGGCACCCGCGTACGGCCCGAGGGCTCCATGCTCGACTTCGCGAAGGTCTACTTCCGCAAGGAGGAGCGGGTCCTGCGCGCCCCGACGGGCACCGTTCCGGTGCACGCCACGACCCTCGCCGATCTCGCGAAACCGGCCGCGACCGGGCTGCGCGTCACATGGCTCGGGCACTCCAGCGTGCTCGCCGAGATCGACGGGGTCCGGGTGCTCTTCGACCCGGTGTGGGGCGAGCGCTGCTCCCCGTTCGCCTTCGCGGGGCCCAAGCGACTGCACCCCGCGCCGCTGCCCCTCGCCGCCCTCGGCCCGGTCGACGCCGTCGTCATCTCGCACGACCACTACGACCATCTGGACATGCCCACCATCAAGGCGCTCGCCGGAACGGACACCGTCTTCGCGGTTCCACTGGGCGTCGGCGCGCACCTGGAGCACTGGGGCGTTCCGGCCGACCGGCTGCGCGAGCTGGACTGGCACGAGTCGGCGCAGGTCGGTGACGTGACGCTCACGGCGACGCCCGCCCGCCACTTCTGCGGCCGGGGCCTGCGCAACCCGCAGCACACCCTGTGGGCGTCCTGGGTCGCCGCCGGGCCGGAGCACCGGGTGTTCCACAGCGGCGACACCGGCTACTTCCAGGGGTTCCAGGACATCGGCCGGGAGCACGGCCCGTTCGACCTGACCATGATCCAGGTCGGTGCCTACGCCACCTTCTGGCCCGACATCCACATGACGCCGCAGGAGGGGCTCGAGGCCCACCTCGACCTGCAAGGCGGACAGCCGCACGGCGTGCTCATGCCCATCCACTGGGGCACGTTCAACCTGGCCCCCCACCCGTGGGCCGAGCCGGGCGAGTGGTCCATGGACGTGGCGCGGGACGCGGGCCAGGCCCTGGCCACCCCGCGTCCGGGCGAGCCGTTCGAGCCGGCCGGGACGCTCCCGACCGACCCGTGGTGGCGCGGCGTCAGCACCCCCGTCACCCGCCACTGGCGCCGCACCGCACCCGGCCCGCGCCTGACGCAGGACGGACCGGCCCCGACGGAGCTCGACCTGGCGGGCGACCGCTGACCGAGGGACGCGGGCGAGTGCCGCCCCGTGGTGCTCAGAGCCTGTCTTTCGAACCCCCGTCCGCGCAGCCCGCGCTACGCGCGGACGACGGGTTCTCAAAGACAGGCCCTCAGGCTCCGACGTCCCGGTTGCGGTAGTCGTCGAGGGACTCGCGGCGCACCAGCAGGCGGGCGTGCCCGCCCGCGACGGCGATCACCGGCGGGCGGCCCACCAGGTTGTAGCCCGACGCCATGGAGAGGTGGTAGGCGCCCGCCACCGGTACGGCCAGCAGGTCGCCGGGGCGGATGTCGCCCGGCAGCTCGACGTCGGCGGCCAGCACGTCGCCCGCCTCGCAGTGCCGCCCGACCACGGTCGCCGTGGTCGCCGCGGCGGTGGAGGCGCGGCCGATCAGGCGCGGGGCGTACCGCACCCCGTAGAGGGCGGGCCGCGGGTTGTCGCTCATGCCGCCGTCGACGGCGACGAACACCTTCACGCCGGTGCGCTTGACCGCGAGGACCCGGTAGAGGGCGACGCCCGCGGGTCCGGCGACCGCCCGCCCGGGCTCGATCAGCAGCCGGGGCACGGGCAGCCCGGCGCCCGCACAGCTCTCGGTCAGCTCGGCGCGCACCCGGCGGGCCAACGCCGTGATGTCCAAGGACTCCTCGCCGGGGCGGTAGGCGATGCCGTGACCGCCGCCCAGGTCGAGCTCCGGCAGGACGACGCCGTGGCCGTCGCGGATCCGGGCCATCAGCCCGACCATCCGGCGCACCGCGGTGACGTAGGGCTTGACGGCGGTGATCTGCGAGCCCAAGTGGCAGTGCAGGCCGACCAGTCGGAGCTGCGGCTGGTCGAGCACGCGGGCGATCGCGTGGTGCGCGTACCCGTCCGACAGGGACAGCCCGAACTTCTGGTCCTCGGTGCCGGTGCGGATCTTCTCGTGGCCTCCGGCGGTGATGCCCGGCACGATCCGCACCATCACGTCCTGGCGTCCCCCGGTCCCGACGGCGGCGGCGAGCCGGGCGATCTCGGCGGGGCTGTCGATGACGATGCGGCCGACCCCCAGGCGCAGAGCGGCCCCGATGTCGTGCGGGGACTTCGCGTTGCCGTGCAGCACGATCTTCTTGGCGGGGAATCCGGCGCCGACGGCGAGCTCCAGTTCACCGGCCGAGCACACGTCGAGCCCGAGGCCCTCCTCGCGCACCCAGCGGACCATGGCCCGCGACAGGAACGCCTTGGCCGCGTACAGGACATGGGCGTCGGGGAAGGCGGCGCGGTAGGTCCGGCAGCGCTCCCGCACCTCACCCTCGTCGAGCACGTACGCGGGCGTGCCGAAGCGCTCGGCGACCCCGGCGAGCGACACCCCGCCGACGGCCAGGTCACCGTGCGGGCGGCGGGCGGCGGAGGCGGGCCACACCGTCAGGTCGTCCAAGGCGACGGGCGCGGGGACACGCGGACGGGCGGTCGTCATGAGGGACGTACCTCCTTGTGCAGCAGGTCGGGGTCGACGACGACGGCGGTGACGCCGAGCGGGGCCGCGAGGGCCCGCAGCGCGGGCTCGCCGAGCCTGATCCACTCCTGCTCACGGCCCAGCGCCGCGACGAGCCGGTCGTGATCGGTGAACCCGACGGCGGTACGCGCGCCGAGCGGGGTGCGGAACATACGGGCGGCGCACCCGAAGGGCCCCGGCCGGACAGGGACGTGGAGCGGTCCGGCCGGGACACGTTCGGCGGGTTCCGGATCCTCACCGCACAGCAAGTCGTTCATGGATCTCCTCGGAGCATCCTCGAAGCGGGCAGGGACGCCCGGCGGTCACCGACGGCCGGGGCGCGACGCCGACGCTATGCCCGCCCCGGCGGCGCTCCGCCGCACCGGCGCCCCTCATGACACGACGCTGACGACCAGGGCCCCGGCGCTGACGTGCCGTTGACACCACCACGCCACCGAGGGTCCGGAACCCCAAGAGCAGGCACCCGGCGGCGTATTCGGTCGGCTGTGCGAGGACTCATACCAGAGCGGGACGTCGACCGCCGGAGTTTGGCAACTGCCCTCCGCACATGAAGGGTTGCCGACTACCGTGAGTGCTCGCCGCGCGACGCCCGGTCGATCATCCGTGCCGTCGCGCCGCCCTGCCCCACCCCCGAGAGAACCGAGGACGAGGACGCCGTATGTCTCAGCTTCGCCAGCCGGCCGCCCGCGCAGACCGTCGCGAAGGCGGTCGGCACGGCAGGCCGGCGGGGCGGACCGCGCCCCGTCCGGCCGAGACCCACATACGGCCCCAACTGCTGCGCCTCGCCGTGCTGCCGCCGCTCGCGGTGGCGCTCAGCGCCAGCGCGGCCGTCCTGTTCGCCGTACGGTCCACCGGGGCGCGGCCCGGCCCCGCCCTGTGGTGCGTGCTCGCCGGAGCCTGCCTCGTCACGGTCGCGGGCATCGTCATCGCCGCCGTCGCCGCCGACCGCGCCGCCACCGCCGTCCGCGACCGGGTCCTCACCCTGCGCCGCACCACGGCCCGGGGACAGGCCGAACTGCGGGGAATCGTCGAGCAGTTGCGCAAGGGCGAGGCGCCGCCACCGCGCCGCGCCCCCAAGGCACCCGCGCCCGGCGCCGACGACTTCGACCAGCTCGCCGCCGACCTGTCCCGCGCCCAGGACGTCGCCGTCACCGCCGTCGTGCAGGCCACACGGCTGTCCAGCCAGGCGGGCAGCCAGCAGAAGGTCGAGGTCTTCGTCAACCTCGCCCGCCGCCTCCAGTCCCTGGTCCACCGAGAGATCTCCATCCTCGACGACCTGGAGAACGACGTCGAGGACCCCGACCTGCTCAAGGGCCTCTTCCACGTCGACCACCTCGCCACCCGCATCCGCCGGCACGCCGAGAACCTCGCGGTGCTCGGCGGCGCCGTCTCCCGCCGCCAGTGGAGCCACCCCGTCTCCATGACCGAGGTGATGCGCTCGGCGATCGCCGAGGTCGAGCAGTACTCACGGGTCAAACTCGTCCCGCCGATCGACGGCACCCTGCGCGGACACGCCGTCGCCGACTGCATCCACCTCCTCGCCGAACTCGTCGAGAACGCCACGGTGTTCTCCGCCCCGCACACCCAGGTGCTGCTCCGCGCCAACCTGGTGACGTCCGGGCTCGCCGTCGAGGTCGAGGACCGCGGACTCGGCATGCCCGTCACCGAACAGAACAAGATGAACGCGCTGCTCGCCGACCCCGACCAGGTCAATGTGGACAGCCTGCTGCGGGACGGGCGTATCGGACTGTTCGTCGTCTCGCAGCTCGCCCGGCGGCACGGCATCACCGTCCGGCTCCAGACCAACATCTACGGCGGGGTCCAGGCCGTCCTCGTCCTGCCCCAGGGTCTGCTCGGCGCGGACCAGGAGGAGCAGGCGCCCCGGGTGCGCCGCGCCGCCGCCGCGGCGACCGCCGACAGCGTCCTCGCCCCCGGGGCCGCCGCCGCGAACGGGCGCAGCGCGCTGCCGCACCCCGGCGACGCGGGCACCGAAACGCCCCCGCCCGCCCCGGCCCCGCTGCACGGCGGCATGACCTCCGTGCCGGGCCCGCGCACCGGACCGCCGACGCCCTCACCCCAGCAGCAGCCCCCGCTCCCGCACGCGGAACAGGCAGCCCCGTCCCGCACTCTCCCGCCACCGTCCGGCCCACCCGTCGCCGCGCCGCTCCCGCAGCGCCACGCGGGCGGCCCGCGCCTCACCCCCGCCGACGCCCTGCCCGGCATCCGCCCCGAGGACCGCCAGGCCGTGGCCGAGCACACGGCGACCCCGCCCACCCCGGTCAACGGCGTGGTGCGCGGCACCATCGAACGCCCCCACCTGCCCCGGCGCAGAGCCCAGGAACACCTCGCCCCGCAACTGCGCGGCGGCCCCGCACCGCGCCAGGACGACGAGCCGCCGGTCGGCCACGACCCCGGGCTCATGGCCGCCTTCCAGCGCGGCATCACCCTCGCCGAGGCGGCCGAACCGCGCGAACTCCCCGGCGTGGAGCCCGGCGCCCGCGAGGGCGGCGAGAGCGGTGGCGCCGGATGACCGTCGCCCGGGCGACGCCGTACCGCGAGGTGATACCCGGCGGACCCCGGCCCCGCCTCCGCCGTCCCCCTGACCAGCACCACACCGAGCAGTCCACCAAGGAGTCGATCCCCCATGGCGAGCGATGTGCCGACGGGTCATGTGTCCGATCTCGACTGGCTGATGAGCGGCCTCGTCCAGCGCGTTCCCCACACCAACAGCGCCGTGCTGCTCTCCTCCGACGGTCTCGTCAAGTCCGTGCACGGACTCGACGCCGACAGCGCCGACCACATGGCGGCCCTCGCCTCCGGCCTCTACTCGCTCGGCCGCAGCGCCGGCGCCCGGTTCGGTGACGGCGGCGACGTACGACAAGTGGTGGTGGAACTCGACTCCACCCTGCTGTTCGTGTCGACCGCGGGCTCCGGCACCTGCCTCGCGGTGCTCGCGGGACGGGAGGCCGACGCCGCCGTGCTCGGCTACGAGATGGCCATGCTCGTCAAGAGCGTGCGCCCCTACCTCGTGACCGCGCCGCGCCAGCTCTCCGCCGAGCCCACGGCGATGAGGAATTGAGGGTGACGGCCCCGCAGGACGGGCCATGGCTCGACGGCGCGGCAGGCCGGCTCGTGCGCCCGTACACGATCAGCGGCGGACGCACCCGGCCCAGTACGTCGATGGATCTGCTGACCCTGGTCATGGCCACAGGGGCGACCCCCCTCGGCTACCTGGGTCCGGAGCACAGCCAGGCGCTCGAACTGTGCGCACACCCCACATCGGTCGCGGAGATCGCCGGTCATCTCGGCCTTCCCGCGGCCGTCACCAAGGTTCTCCTGTCCGACCTCGTCGACTGCGGGGCCGCCACCACCAAGCCCCCCACGTTCCACGACAACCCCACTGACCGGTCCCTACTGGAGGCAGTGCTCGATGGACTACGACGACAGCTCTGACCCCTTCCCCACCGCACTGAAGATCTTGGTCGCGGGTGGGTTCGGGGTCGGCAAGACGACTTTCGTCGGCGCGGTCAGCGAGATCGCTCCGCTCAGCACCGAAGAGCTGCTCACCACCGTCAGCGCCGCGACCGACAATCTCGACGGCATCGAGAACAAGGTCGAGACGACCGTCGCCATGGATTTCGGACGCATCACCCTCGACCCCGAACACGTCCTGTACCTCTTCGGCACCCCGGGCCAGGAACGCTTCTGGTTCATGTGGGACGAACTGTCCGAGGGCGCCCTCGGCGCGGTGATCCTCGCCGACACCCGCCGCCTGGAGGACTGCTTCGCCGCCGTCGACTTCTTCGAGGAGCGCGGCATGGGGTTCATCGTGGCGGTCAACGAGTTCGACGGCGGCTACCGCTACGAACCCGAGGAGGTCCGCGCCGCCATCGACCTCGACCCGCAGGTGCCCGTGGTCCGCTGCGACGCCCGCATCTCCAGCTCGGGCATCCAGACCCTGCTCACCCTGGTCCGGCACCTGCTGGCCCACGCCGCCCCCGCGGCCAGCGGGTACGGGGCCCACACATGACGTACGCGGGCCGGGGAGCAGGCGCATGACGTACGACGCGACCGGGCGCCTGCTGCTGACCCCGGTCGACCGGGAGGGGCCCGAGCGGGCGTCCCGGCTGCGGGACCTGGGCCTCGGGCCGACCGCCGATCCGGTCTTCGACCTGTTCGCGGACCGGCTCGCCGAGCTGACCTGCGCGCCCTTCGCCATGGTCAACTTCATCGATGAGAACCGGCAGTTCTTCGCGGGGCTGCACACCCCCGACGGACGCCACCGGGGCGGTGCGCTGGGCGCGCTCGCCGCCCGGTCCGCCGACGGCGCGGCCGACCGCTACATGGCGCGCGACCACGGCTACTGCCCTCATGTGATCGCCCGACGCAAAGCACTGGTCCTCGAAGACGTGTGCGACTACCCGAGGTTCGCGGGCAACCCCGTCGTCGACGAGATAGGGATTCGCTCCTATTTGGGCGCGCCGCTGCTCGACGACCTCACGGGCCTCGCGCTCGGGACCGTGTGCGTGGTGGACATCGCGCCCCGCCCCTGGGGGAGGGCCGGGCTCGCGACCATCAAGGCCGCCGCGGCCGAGCTGATGGAGGTGGTGCGCGGGCGCGGGAGCCTGTGGCCGTGACCCGCGGCAGGCCGCCCGGAGGAGAGCCGCCTGTAGGAAAGCTGCGGCGGCGCTTAAGAAATCCTCGATGGACCGGAGCGCCGCGGTAAGGAAGAGTCCGGGGCGGCGGCTGACGGCCGCCCTCACACGTCCACTCTTTCCCGTACCCGGGCGGCTTCGTGCTGCCCGGGTACGCCACGACAGGAGCCGAACCGTTGAAGGCGCTGGTCAAGGAGAACGCCGAACCGGGACTGTGGCTGACGGACGTGCCCGAGCCGTCCATCGGCGCGGGCGACGTACTGATCAAGGTGCTGCGGACCGGGATCTGCGGCACCGACCTGCACATCCGGGACTGGGACGGCTGGGCGCGCTCCACGGTCCGTACGCCGCTGACCCTCGGCCACGAGTTCGTCGGCGAGGTCGTGGACACCGGCCGGGGCGTCACGGACATCGCCGTCGGCGACAGGGTCAGCGGTGAGGGCCACCTCGTGTGCGGCAAGTGCCGCAACTGCCTCGCCGGGCGGCGCCACCTGTGCCGCGCGACGGTCGGCCTCGGTGTGGGCCGCGACGGCGCCTTCGCCGAGTACGTCGCCCTGCCCGCGTCGAACGTCTGGGTGCACCGCGTCCCCGTGGACCTCGACGTGGCGGCGATCTTCGACCCGTTCGGCAACGCCGTGCACACCGCGCTGTCCTTCCCGCTCGTCGGCGAGGACGTCCTGATCACCGGCGCGGGGCCGATCGGCCTGATGGCCGCCGCCGTCGCCCGGCACGCGGGCGCCCGCCACGTCGTGATCACCGATGTCAGCGAGGACCGCCTGGAGCTGGCCCGCAAGATCGGTGTCAGCCTCGCCCTGAACGTCGCGGAGTCCACCATCGCCGACGGCCAGCGCACCCTCGGCCTGCGCGAGGGCTTCGACGTCGGCCTGGAGATGTCCGGCAACCCCGTCGCGATGCGCGACATGCTCGCCAACATGACCCACGGCGGCAAGATCGCCATGCTCGGCCTGCCGGCCGATGAGTTCGCCGTCGACTGGGCGCGGATCGTCACCTCGATGATCACCGTCAAGGGCATCTACGGCCGGGAGATGTTCGAGACCTGGTATGCGATGTCGGTCCTCCTGGAGGGCGGCCTCGACCTCGCCCCGGTGATCACCGGCCGCTACGCGTACACCGACTTCGCCGCGGCCTTCGACGACGCGGCGAGCGGTCGCGGCGGCAAGGTCATCCTCGACTGGACCGTCTGAACTCCCCCTCCCCATAAGGACTTTCGGCATGTTCGACAACGTACGCGAAGACTTCCGGGCCACCCTCGACGAGATCGTCGCCGCGGGCCTGCACAAGCCCGAGCGGGTCATCGGCACCCCCCAGTCGGCCACCGTCGACGTGACGGCGGGCGGGCGGCCCGGCGAGGTGCTGAACTTCTGCGCCAACAACTACCTCGGCCTCGCCGACCACCCCGAGGTCATCGCCGCCGGTCACGCGGCGCTCGACCGCTGGGGCTACGGCATGGCCTCCGTGCGCTTCATCTGCGGCACGCAGGAGGTGCACAAGGAGCTGGAGGCGCGCCTGTCGGCCTTCCTCGGCCAAGAGGACACGATCCTCTACTCCTCGTGCTTCGACGCCAACGGCGGCGTCTTCGAGACCCTCCTCGGCCCCGAGGACGCGGTGATCTCCGACGCCCTCAACCACGCCTCGATCATCGACGGCATCCGCCTCAGCAAGGCCCGGCGCTTCCGGTACGCCAACCGGGACATGGCGGACCTGGAGACCCAGCTCAAGGCGGCGGGCGACGCCCGGCGCAAGCTGATCGTCACCGACGGCGTCTTCTCCATGGACGGCTACGTCGCGCCCCTGCGGGACATCTGCGACCTCGCCGAGCGGTACGACGCCATGGTCATGGTCGACGACTCGCACGCCGTGGGCTTCGTCGGCCCCGGCGGCCGGGGCACCCCCGAGCTGCACGGCGTGATGGACCGCGTCGACATCATCACCGGCACCCTCGGCAAGGCCCTCGGCGGCGCGTCGGGCGGCTACGTCGCGGCCCGCGCCGAGATCGTCGCCCTGCTGCGCCAGCGCTCGCGCCCGTACCTGTTCTCCAACAGCCTCGCCCCGGTGATCGCCGCGGCCTCCCTGAAGGTCCTCGACCTCCTGGAGTCCGCCGGCGAGCTGCGAGAACGCCTCGCCGCTAACACCGAGCTGTTCCGTACGCGGATGACGGACGAGGGCTTCGACGTCCTCCCCGGCGACCACGCCATCGCCCCGGTCATGATCGGCGACGCGTCGGTCGCGGGCCGCATGGCCGAGCTGCTGCTCGAGCGCGGCGTGTACGTGATCGGCTTCTCGTACCCGGTCGTGCCGCAGGGCCAGGCCCGGATCCGCGTCCAGCTCTCCGCCGCGCACTCGACCGAGGACGTGAACCGCGCCGTGGACGCCTTCGTCGCGGCCCGCGCCGAGCTGGGCTGACCGGCCGCGAGTTCTCCCGACCGGTTTGGGAGAATCGGGGCATGATCGAAGCGCGGCGGTTGCACATCCTCCGTGCGGTGGCCGACCACCGCACGGTCACGGCGGCTGCCGCCGCGCTGTATCTGACCCCCTCCGCGGTCTCCCAGCAGCTCACGGCCCTGGAGCAGGAGACGGGTCACAAGCTGGTCGAGCGCGGCGCGCGCGGGGTCCGGCTCACCCCGGCGGGCGAGATCCTGCTCACCCACACCAACGCGGTCCTGGCCCAACTGGAGCGGGCCGAGGCGGAGCTCGCCGCGTACAGCACCGGCGAGGCGGGCACGGTGACGCTGGCCTCCTTCGCCACCGGTATCGGCCTGGTCGTCGGCCCGGCCCTGGCCCGTCTCGCGCGCACCGCGCCGGGCATCCGCGTCCGGGTCCAGGACGCCGAGGGCGACGCCAGCCTGCCGATGCTTCTCGACCGGCGTATCGACGTGGCGGTCGCCGTCGAGTACCGGGGCGCCCCCGGGGCGGACGACGACCGGATCACGCGGGTGGCGCTGTACGCGGAGCCGTTCGACGCCGTGCTGCCCGTCGCGCACCGGCTCGCGGACACCGAGCGGGTACCGGTCGCGGACCTCGCGAAGGACACCTGGATCGGCCCGTACCCCGGCAACCCGTGCCACGACGTGGTCGTCCTGGCCTGCGAGCACGCCGGTTTCTCCCCGCAGTTCGAGCACTCGTCCGACGATTTCCGAGCGGTCGTCGCCCTCGCGTCGGCGGGCGCGGGTGTGGCCCTCGTCCCGCGCTCGGCCCTGGTCGGCATGGACCTGGCCGAGGTCGTCGTCCGCCCGATCGACGGCGTCGCGCCCACCCGCAAGGTCTTCGCGGCGGTCCGCCACGGGGCGGAGAGGCATCCGCTGATCCGCCCGGTCATCGAGGCGCTGGGGGAGGCGGCCGAGGGGGAGACCCCTGGCCACGCACCGATCGGCACGGAGCGACGCTCCTCCTGACGCCCCTACCGTCCGTCTCACATCCGGGATAACGTGCCGAATATGAGACGCGAGAGAGAAGGGGCCCACGCCCCGCAGAGAGCGAGCGCGGCCGTCACCGCCCTCGACGGGGAACCCGACCCGGTCGACGCCCGGCTCGGCGCCCGCCTCGCCGAGCTGAGAGCCGAACACGGCTGGTCGCTGGGCGATTTGGCCGACCGCAGCGGAGTGAGCCGGTCCACCCTGTCGCGGGCGGAACGGGCCGAGATCAGCCCGACCGCCGCGCTCCTCAACCGGCTGTGCGCCGTCTACGGACGCACCATGTCGCAACTGCTCAGCGAGGTCGAATCCGCCCCCGCCCAGGTCGTCCGCGCCGCCGACCAGCCCGTATGGCGCGACGACACGAGCGGCTTCGTCCGGCGCTCGGTGTCGCCGCCACTCGCGGGACTGCGCGCCGAAGTGGTCGAGGGACACCTCGAACCGTACGCGGACATCGCCTACGACCAGCCGCCCGTCCCCGGCCTCGAACAGCACATCTGGGTGCTCGACGGCCGCCTCGACCTGACCGTCCAGAGCGTCACGCACACCCTCACCACCGGCGACTGCCTGCGCTTCCGCGTCTGGGGCCCCACCCACTTCCACTGCCCGGGCCCCGAAGCGGTGCGCTACGCCCTGGTGGTGGTCCTCCCGTGACCCTCCCCGTCCGGCGCCTGACGCCCACCCGACTCCGTGCGCACGCCGAGGCGTTGGGGGAACTGCTCGCCGACGTCGTGAACGGCGGCAGCTCTCTCGGCTTCCTGCACGGACTCACCGCGCGGGCCGCCTCCGACTGGTGGCGCACCCTCGCACACGCCGTGGAACAGGGCGCCCTCGCCGTATGGGCCGCCGTCGACGAGCCCTCGGGCCGCTGCCTCGGCACGGTCTCCCTCGCCTTCACCGACAAACCCAACGGCCGACACCGGGCCGAGGTCGTCAAGCTGATGGTCCACCACTCCACGCGCGGCAAGGGCCTCGGCCGCACCCTCCTCGCCACCGCGGAACAGGCCGCCGCCGACGCGGGCATCACCCTGCTCGTCCTGGACACCGAGACCGGCAGCCCGGCCGAGAACCTGTACCGCGGGGCCGGCTGGACCGAGGTGGGCGTCATCCCCGACTACGCGGCCGACCCCGCCGGGAACCTGCGGCCCACCACGCTGTTCCACAAACACCCCGCACGGACCCTCTCGGCAGGTCGGCAGGTATGAGCGCGGACGGGGCAGGGGAGGTGCAGAGGACCCGCACACCCCACCGACGACCAGGAGCCGCCCCATGACCGACCCCGCGTACACCACCAGCGTGCTGAGCACCGGCGACGGCGCCGCCGTGGCCACGTACACCTGGCTGCCGGACGGCGGGACACCCCGCGCGTTCGTGCAGATCGCCCACGGCGCGGCCGAGCACGCGCTGCGCTACGACCGGTTCGCCCGGCACCTGACCGCGCACGGCTACGGCGTCATCGCCTCCGACCACCGCGGCCACGGCGCCACCGCCGCGACCACCGGCGGCCTCGGCGTCACCGACGACGCGGAGCCCGGCAGGGTCGACGCCTGGATCGCGATCGTCGAGGACCTCAAGGCCATCGGCGACCAGGCACGGGCGCTGTACCCGAACGTCCCCTTCGTCCTGCTCGGCCACAGCCTCGGCTCGCTCCTGGCCCGCGAGTACGCGCAGCGCCACCCGGACGATCTGGTGGGCCTGATCCTCTCCGGTACGTTCCGCTCGCTGCCCGGCGCCGACATCGAGGGCTCCGTCGCGGCCCTGGAGGCGGAGATCGCGCGCTCCGGCCGAGCCGCCCTCTCCTCCTACGTCCCCGACCTGTTCGCCTCGTTCAACGATCCGTACCCGCACCGCACCGGCTTCGAATGGCTCTCGCGCGACGAGGCCGAGGTCGACGCGTACGTGGCCGACGAACGCTGCGGCCTCCCCTTCTCGGCGGGCCTCGCCCTGGACTGGGTCCGGGCCGTGCGCCGGATCAACGACCCCGTGAACCTCGCCCGGATCCCCGCCGACCTGCCCATCCACGTCACCGTCGGCACCGAGGACCCCTGCAACCAGCGCATGACCCTGGTCCACGAACTCCTGGAGGACTTCCGGTACGCCGGTGTCAGCGACCTGACCTGGCGCGGCTACGAGGGCGCACGCCACGAGATCCTCAACGAGACCAACCGCGACGAGGTGCAGGCGGACCTCACGGCCTGGCTGGACAAACGCGTGCCGTGACCGGGCCGCACCGGGCCTGCGGAAGCGACTGTCAGTGCCTCTGGTTACGGTTCCTCCCATGCCGGACGCCGAGGATGTACGCACCATCGCCCTGTCCCTGCCGGAGACGACGGAGAAGATCGCCTGGTCCATGCCGACCTTCCGGGTCGCGGGGAAGATGTTCGCCACGCTGCCCGAGGAGGAGACGTCGATCGCCGTGCGCTGCCCCAAGGAGGAGCGCGACGAACTGGTCCTGGCCGAGCCGAAGAAGTTCTGGATCGCCGACCACGAGGCGTCCTTCGCCTGGGTCCGTGCCCGGCTCGCCGCACTCGACGACACCGACGAACTCCGCGCCATCCTCACCGACTCCTGGCGCCAGGCGGCCCCGCCCCGACTCCTCGACACCCACCCGGAGCCGGTCCCGCCGACCGCGGACCGAAACCCCGTGGGGGCGGGCCCGGGGCCCGTGGCATGATCCGCCCTTGACGGTGGAGCGGCGGGAGGAGCCGGACGGGCATGAGTGGGGACGGCACGCGAAGCGGTGGCCCGGACGGCGTCGACCGGGCACCCCGCCCGGGCGGCATCTGGTCGCGGGAGTTCGGCCTCTTCTTCACCGCGCGGGCCGTCGCCAAACTCGGCGACACCATGCTGCCCGTGGCGCTCGCCGCCGGACTGCTCCAGTACGGCTACGGCGCGGGCGCCGTCGGTCTCGCGATGGCCGCTTCCGTCGCCTGCTTCGCCGGACTCGTCATATTCGGCGGGGTCTTCGCGGACCGCTTCGACACCCGTCGGCTGATGATCGGCGCCGACGCCACCCGCCTGCTGTCCCAGTCCCTCGCCGCCGCCATGTTCTTCACCGGGCACGTCGTGCTCTGGCAGATCTGCGTCATCGGCGCCGTCAACGGGGCGGCGTCCGCACTCTTCCAGCCCGGCGTCGCCAGCACGGTGCCCCGCCTCGCCGACGACGTCCAGGCCGCCAACGGCGCCATCCGCGTCGCCGAGTCCGGCTCCCAGCTCGCGGGCCCCGCCGTCGCCGGACTCCTCGTCGCGTTCGCCTCCCCGGGCCTCGTCTTCGCCACCCACGCGGCGACGTACGCACTGAGCGCCCTGTGCCTCCTCCTGCTGCGCCTGCCACCGGCGTCACCCGACAGCCGCCCCGCGAACAACGGCTTCCGCAAGGACCTCGTCCAGGGCTGGCGCGAGTTCCGCTCCCGCACCTGGCTCTGGGCCGTCATCTCCGTCTGGTGCGTCCTGATGATCGGCGCCTCCGGCCCGGCCGTCCCCCTGATCGCCACCCAGGTCACCCAGGAACACGGCCCGCGCGCCTACGGCCTCGTCAACTCCGCGCTGGGCGCCGGCACCGTGATCGGCGGCCTGATCGCCCTGCGCCTGCGACCCCGCCGCATGCTCCGCGCCGGCTCCCTCGCGCTGTTCGCCTTCGCCCTGTTCCCCGCCGCCGTCGGCGCGGGCCTCGGCGTGCCCGGGATGATGGCGGGCTGCGCGATCGCGGGCGCGGGCATGTCGTTCTGGGGCGTGATGTGGGCGACGAGCGTGCAGACACAGGTGCCCCGCGACGTCCTCAACCGCATCCACGCGTACGACGTCGCCGGCTCCCTCGCCATGGCACCCGTCGGCCAGGCGCTCGCCGGGCCCGCGGCCGACGCGTTCGGTACCCGGCACGTCCTCCTCGCGGGCGGCGCCGTCACCGTCGTCTGCGCCGCCGCCCTGCTCGCCGTCCCGGCCGTCCGCGGCCTCGTCCGGGCCGACGCGCCACCCGTACGCTCCCTCCCTACGCCCGCACGGCGACCGGCGCGCCCAGGAACCCGGTGATTCGCTCCCGTAGCGACGCGGCGTCGAGCCCGTGCGCGGCGACATGCTCCTCGACGCTCCCGTACCGCCGCAGCTCCCGGCGGCCCACCCCGAGCCCGAGCACCCGGTGCGGAAGATCGGCGAGCGCGTCGTTCGCCGCGGCCGTCGACGTACCCGCCAGATACGGTTCGACGAGCACGACGTCGGCGGCGCCGCCCCCACCCACGGCCCGGCGCAGCGCCCCCGAGTCGAAGGGCCGCACGGTCGAGGCGTACAGCACGGTGACATCGAGGCCCGCCGTCGCCGCGAGCACGTTGTCGAGCATCGGCCCGACGGCGACCACGACGCCGCCGCGCCCCTCCCGCAAGGTCAGGAACCGTGCTCCGTCCACCGCGAGCGCCTCCCGGTTGGCCTGCACGGAAAGCCGTACGTAGACCCGCTCGTCGCCCGCCCCGACCGCGTGCCGCAGCAACGTCTCCGCCTCGTCCGGATGGCCCGGCACATGCACGGACCAGCCGTCGAGCGTGTCCAGCAGGGCCACGTCCCCGGGCGCCATATGGGTGAAGCCCCCGGCCGACACGTCGTACGAACCACCGGCGCTCACCAGCACCCCGCCCAGGTCCTGATGCCCGAAGTCCAGCTTGACCTGCTCGAAGGGCCGCTCCACGAGGAAGCTCGCGAAGGTGTGCAGAACGGGCCGCAGCCCGGCCAGCGCGAGCCCCGCCCCGGCCCCGATCAGCAGTTGCTCCCGGATCCCGACGTTGATCACCCGCTCGGGATGGCGGCGCGCGGCCGACGCGAACGGCGCCAGACCGATCTCGGCGAGCACGACGGCCACCCGGGGGTCCTCGTCGAGCAGCCGGGAGACGACGGGAGCGAAACGATCACGCATGCTGTCCATGGCACTCTTCCTTCATCCTTGTCCGGGCGGGTTCAGGCGAACTTGGGCTCGACGCGCGCGACGACCACGTGCGGTCGCCCTGGATGCGGCGCGGTGAACGCCTCGTACAGCGCGGCGTGGTCCCGTCCGTCCACGGTCAGCGTCGACCACCCGGCCGCCTCGAACCGGGCCGCGATGCCACCCGCCCTGCCGTAGGTGGCGGACAGGTTGTCGACCACGACCGTGTGCAGCCGCTCGACGCCGGCGGCCCCGGCGAACGCGATGGCCTCGTGGTTGCTGCCCTCGTCGAGTTCGGCGTCCCCGACCAGGACCCAGACGGCGGCTTCGCCGAGCCCCCGCGCACGCAGCCCGAGCGCCGTCCCCACCGCGATCGGCAGCCCGTGCCCGAGCGACCCGCTCCCGATCTCCGCGCCGGGCACGAGCACCCGGTCCGGATGGTGCCCGAGCCGCGACTCGTGCTCCCCGAACCCGCCCAGCCACTCGACCGGCACGAACCCCTTGGCGGCGAGCACCGCGTAGTACGCCATCGGCCCGTGCCCCTTGGACAGCAGAAACCGATCACGCCCCGGCTCACCGACGCTCTCCGGGCCGACCCGCAGCACCCGGTCGTAGAGCACCCACAACACATCGAGGGTCGAGGTGGCGGCGGGCCCGTGCTTCTCGTCCCCGGTCATCATGCTCATGAGGCGTGGCAGGTCCGCGTACCCGTACGTGTGCCGCCCCGCTCGCGCAGAAGTCGTCGTCATGCCACCCAGCGTGCAACCTCAACTTTGCTTGAGGTCAAGCCTGAGCCCACACGGAGAAGTGATGCACGACCACCGCCCCGAGTGCGGTATGGTTTCCGTGCGCGTTCGGCCAGGGGAAAGCCCAGGTCAGCGGGTATCGGGACGTGGCGCAGCTTGGTAGCGCACTTGACTGGGGGTCAAGGGGTCGCAGGTTCAAATCCTGTCGTCCCGACTAGTTCGAACGATCGAACGTCGCAGGTGAAGGGCCGTTTTCGAACGGCCCTTTTTCTGTTGCTCCCATTGCTCCCAGTGGGAGTAATGGGAGCGGGAGCGCGCTCCCTGTGTCCCCTTGGCTGTTTGCTCCCATTCCGAGCGCTGCGCACATATTCGATTCCTTGGGTGTTCGTTCACATTTGTGCCCGATTTATGATGCCTGACTCCCCGTCGTATGGGTCGGTTTCCGGGTATGGGCTTGCGCTCTTTGCGCTGGTGACGGTCGCTCCCAGTGGGAGTGGGGTCGGGAGCGGTGTCCCCTTGGCTGGCGGGTGGGTTATGGGGGCGTGCGAAATCTTGACCGTATTTCCGATTCGAGATGGTGGGGTATGCGGCATCTGTGGATTCGCTGTTGAGGGATGCATGGAGTTGTTGAATGCGGGTGGGAGCGGTGCGGCGGCGTTCGGTGCTGTCGGGGGATCGGGGGAGCTGTTGGTGGCGTGGGGTGGACGCTGGCGGAGGTTGTGCGCTGTACGCGGATGCGGTGCGCAGGTTGGTGACCGGGCTCGGATGGTGGGGCTGGGGTGGGTGTGGCCAACAGGGCTGAACCCGGCGTACAGCCCGACTCGTCTGCTTTTTCGGTGTGGGGCTCGAAAAGTCATCGCCGCAGTTCAAGCGGCATGTCGGTACTCGTTGATTGCTCCGCTGAGGATCGGGGTGCGCTAGAGCTTGCGGGGCTCGAAACCATCCAGGACTGCTGGTCGTTCCTGGGCCCCAGGCGGTCGTTGGCCGCGGGATCGGTGCGGCCGATGTCGGTTGTAGTGGTCCTGGTACTCGGCTAGGTCGTGTCCGCAAAGTGGTTGGGTCGTTGGTGTCTTCGTGGTGCGTCGACATGAGCTGACTGATGAATCGTGGGCGGTGATCGAGCCGT
>NZ_JBIWKP010000019.1:0-25063 GCF_044765725.1 Streptomyces sp. NPDC102406
GAAGCTAAGCCTCACAGCGCCGATGGTACTGCAGGGGGGACCCTGTGGGAGAGTAGGACGCCGCCGAACTAATTTTGATAAACAGAGAACCCCCGCCCGGGGATACCGGGCGGGGGTTTTCTGCGTTCATGGCGACCCCCCGCTCGGACCCGTCGGCGCGGGGGGTAAAGTCAGGGGGCATCGTTGGCTCGTTTCCCCACAGGAGGCCCCCGGGTGGAGGTCCAGGAGACCCGCGTCCAGACGGATCGGGTGCTCACCATCCCGAACATCCTCAGCATGGCGCGTCTCGTCGGCGTACCCCTCTTCCTGTGGCTCATCCTCAGGCCTGAGTTCGGCGGGCCAAAGAGTGACGGTTGGGCGCTGCTGGTGCTCGCCTTCAGCGGCATCAGCGACTATCTCGACGGGAAGCTCGCACGCCGCTGGAATCAGATCAGCAACCTGGGCCGGCTCCTCGATCCCGCCGCCGACCGGCTCTACATCCTGTCCACCCTGGTCGGATTGACCTGGCGCGACATTCTTCCCGTTTGGCTGACCGCCATACTGCTGGCGCGCGAGCTGGTTCTCCTGGTGATGGTGGGAGTGCTCAGGCGCCACGGCTATCCGCCGCCGCAGGTGAACTTCCTCGGCAAGGCAGCGACCTTCAACCTCATGTACGCGTTCCCTCTGCTGCTTCTCAGCGACGGGGACGGGTGGATCCACGAACTCGCTGCTATTTTCGGATGGGCGTTCGCCGGGTGGGGTACAACGCTGTATTGGTGGGCAGGGATCCTGTATGTGGTCCAGGTCCGCCGGCTTGTGAAGGCGGACCCCGTGGCCGATTGAGCCCGCCATTGAGCGCTACGTGAAGCCAGGTGGCCCGCAACAAGGAAACGCGGGTTATCAGGCGGGCGAAGTCGGCCAGACCGTCGTCTCTTTCAAGGAGGACGCTTCCGACATGAAGGCCGTCGTGATGGCTGGAGGCGAAGGCACACGCCTTCGCCCCATGACCTCGAGCATGCCCAAGCCGCTCCTGCCGGTGGCCAACCGGCCCATCATGGAGCACGTGCTGAGGCTGCTCAAGCGGCATGGGCTCACCGAAACCGTGGTCACCGTGCAGTTCCTGGCCTCGCTGGTCAAGAACTACTTCGGGGATGGCGAGGAGCTCGGGATGGAGCTCACCTATGCCAACGAGGAGAAGCCACTCGGCACTGCCGGTAGCGTGAAGAACGCCGAGGAAGCGCTGAAGGACGACGCGTTCCTCGTGATCTCCGGTGACGCCCTGACCGATTTCGACCTCACCGAGCTCGTCAATTTCCACAAGGAAAAGGGAGCGCTCGTCACCGTCTGTCTGACGCGCGTACCCAATCCGCTTGAATTCGGTATCACCATCGTCGACGAGGAAGGCAAGGTCGAGCGGTTCCTCGAGAAGCCGACCTGGGGACAGGTCTTCTCGGACACCGTCAACACGGGCATCTACGTGATGGAGCCCGAGGTCTTCGACTACGTCGAGGCCGATGTGCCGGTGGACTGGTCCGGCGACGTCTTCCCGCAGTTGATGAAGGAAGGCAAGCCGATCTACGGCTACGTGGCCGAGGGGTACTGGGAGGACGTCGGCACCCACGAGAGCTACGTGAAGGCCCAGGCCGACGTTCTCGAGGGCAAGGTCGATGTCGAACTCGACGGGTTCGAGATCTCGCCGGGCGTCTGGGTCGCCGAAGGCGCCGAGGTGCACCCTGACGCCGTACTGCGCGGCCCCCTGTACATCGGTGACTACGCCAAGGTCGAGGCCGACGCGGAGATCCGCGAGCACACGGTCGTCGGCTCCAACGTCGTCGTGAAGAGCGGCGCCTTCCTGCACAAGGCCGTCGTCCACGACAACGTCTACATCGGACAGCACAGCAACCTGCGCGGCTGCGTCGTCGGCAAGAACACCGACATCATGCGGGCCGCGCGGATCGAGGACGGCGCGGTCATCGGCGACGAGTGCCTCGTCGGTGAAGAATCGATCGTCCAGGGCAATGTGCGCGTCTACCCGTTCAAGACGGTCGAGGCCGGCGCCTTCGTCAACACCTCGGTGATCTGGGAGTCCCGCGGACAGGCTCATCTGTTCGGGGCCCGCGGCGTCTCCGGCATCCTCAACGTGGAGATCACGCCCGAACTGGCCGTACGGCTGGCAGGCGCCTACGCCACGACCCTGAAGAAGGGGTCGACCGTGACCACCGCACGTGACCACTCGCGTGGTGCGCGTGCGCTCAAGCGGGCCGTCATCTCCGCCTTGCAGGCCAGCGCCATCGACGTACGCGACCTGGAGAACGTGCCGCTGCCGGTGGCGCGGCAGCAGACGGCGCGGGGCAGCGCCGGCGGCATCATGATCCGTACGACACCGGGTGTGCCGGACTCCGTCGACATCATGTTCTTCGACGAGCGCGGGGCCGACCTGTCACAGGGAAGCCAACGCAAGCTCGACCGGGTCTACGCGCGCCAGGAGTACCGCAGGGCGTTCCCCGGCGAGATCGGGGACCTGCACTTCCCCTCCAGCGTCTTCGACTCGTACACCGGGTCCCTGCTCCGCAACGTGGACACGAGCGGCATCGCCGAGGCGAACCTGAAGGTCGTCGTCGACGCCTCCAACGGCAGCGCCGGGCTTGTGCTGC
This sequence comes from Streptomyces sp. NPDC102406, assembly GCF_044765725.1. Taxonomy (NCBI): domain Bacteria; kingdom Bacillati; phylum Actinomycetota; class Actinomycetes; order Kitasatosporales; family Streptomycetaceae; genus Streptomyces; species Streptomyces sp. NPDC102406. The sequence continues at coordinate 2,634 of NZ_JBIWKP010000019.1, forward strand.
CCAGCCTGCTCGGGCGGCTCGGGGTCGACTCGCTGACCATCAACCCCGGGCTCGACGAGTCCCGGCCCACCGAGACCGCGGAGGCCCGCAGGTCCGGGCTCGTACGGCTCGGGGAGATCGTGGCGTCGGCGCGCGCCGCGTTCGGTGTCCGCTTCGACCCGGTCGGTGAGCGGTTGTCGCTCGTCGACGAGAAGGGACGGATCGTCGAAGACGACCGGGCGCTCCTGGTCATGCTCGACCTCGTCGCCGCGGAGCGCCGGAGCGGACGGGTCGCCCTGCCGGTCACGACCACGCGGATCGCCGAGCAGGTGGCCGCGTACCACGGGACGCAGGTCGAGTGGACGAACACCTCGCCCGACGACCTCACGCGCGTGGGCCGCGAGGACGAGACCATCTTCGGCGGTGACGGGCGCGGTGGATTCATCATCCCCGAGTTCAGCAGTGTGTTCGACGGGACCGCGGCCTTCGTGCGGCTGCTCGGCCTTGTCGCGCGTACGCAGTTGACGCTGAGCCAGATCGACGCGCGGATTCCGCGAGCGCACGTCCTCAAGCGCGATCTGGCGACCCCGTGGGCCGTCAAGGGCCTTGTCATGCGGCGGGTCGTCGAGGAGGCCGGCGATCGGTCCGTGGACACCACGGACGGGGTGCGGGTCGTCGAGGCGGACGGCCGGTGGGTCATGGTGCTGCCCGACCCGGCGGAGGCCGTCACGCATCTGTGGGCCGAGGGGCCCGACGACGCGTCCGCGCAGCAGTTGCTCGACGAGTGGTCGGCCGTGGTGGACAGCGCGGGCCGCTGAGTCCGCGCTCGAACCGGTCGGCACCCGATCCGGGTGCCGACCGGCACGCCGATGGGGCCATTCGGAGGTAGCGGTCGCGACGTGCGACGATGTGCGGCATGCCGCAGCAGCCCCCCGTTCGGAGCACCCCCGAGCGCCCCGCGCGCCCCGACGCGTCCATGTCGCTGCTGACCAACGTGATGGACCACAGCCTGGACGACGGATACGCGGAAGCCACGGCCCGCAGACGGGCGTCGGGGCAGAGCGGACTGCCGAAGACACTGCGCGCGAAGCTGGGGCTCGCCGCGGGGCTCGTGCTCGCCGCGCTCGTGGTGACCGTGGGGGCGGCGCAGGCGCGGGTCGCCGCGCCGGTCGTGGCCAAGGAACGCGAAGAGCTCATCGACCGTATCGAGCAGGAGACCGAGTCCGCCGACAAGCTGGAGGGCCGGGTCGACTCGCTGCGGACCGATGTGGGGGACATGCAGCGCCAGGCGCTGCGCGAACACGGCGGCCAGCAGGGCGAGTTGGTGGGAATCCTGTCAGGCGCCGTCGCCGTGCGCGGACCCGGCGTGAAGCTCGTGGTCGACGACGCCAAGTCGGCCGAGTCCGGGGGCGGGGGCGGGCCGCGGGAGAGCGCCGGGTTCTCGGACACCGGGCGCGTGCGCGACCGCGACATGCAGCGGGTCGTCAACGGGCTGTGGCAGTCGGGCGCCGAGGCCGTGAGCATCAATGGACAGCGGCTGACCGCGCTGTCCGCGATCAGGGCCGCGGGTGACGCGATACTGGTCGACAACAGACCGCTGGTGCCGCCGTACACGGTGCTCGCGGTGGGGGACGGCCGGCGGCTGAGTACCCGGTTCCAGAACAGTCCTGACGGGATGTATCTGCATGCCTTGCAGGAGAACTTCGGGATCCGCACCGGTATCTCGGCGCAGGACGACATCAAGCTTCCTGCCGCACCCAGCGTGATCGTACGTACAGCACAGCCGAGAGCAGAGCAGAAGGGCACATCGTGATCGCCGTACTGGGCCTCGTCGTGGGAGTCGTGGTCGGGTTGTTCGTCCGGCCCGAGGTTCCGGCGGTGGTCGAGCCCTATCTTCCGATCGCCGTGGTCGCGGCGCTGGACGCGGTGTTCGGCGGGCTGCGCGCCATGCTGGACGGGATCTTCGTCGACAAGGTGTTCGTCGTGTCGTTCCTGTCGAACGTGGTGGTGGCCGCGCTCATCGTCTTCCTGGGCGACAAGCTGGGCGTCGGCGCGCAACTGTCCACCGGTGTCGTCGTCGTGCTCGGCATCCGGATCTTCTCCAACGCGGCTGCCATCCGGCGGCACGTCTTCAGGGCGTGAGGCCGATGAACCCCGAGCACCCCAAGGACGCGGAAGGCCCCGGCAGCGGGGCGGCGAGCGGGCACACGCACCGGTTGCGCAAGGAGCTGCCCGCCGAGGTCGAGGCGACGAGCGAGGCGCCGGAGCCCGGACCGGAGCAGCCTGGCACGCCGCAGTTGACCGGACGGCAGCGACTCGTGAAGGGACTGTGGCCGCCGCGCGTGTCGCGGGCCCAACTCACCGTCGCCGTGCTGCTGTTCGTGCTGGGCCTCGGACTCGCCATCCAGGTGCGGTCCAACAGTGACAACAGCGCGCTGCGCGGCGCACGGCAGGAAGATCTTGTGCGCATCCTCGATGAACTCGATGACCGGACTCAGCGTCTTGAGGATGAGAAGCAAGGCCTGGAGGACCAGCGGACCGAGTTGGAGAACAGCTCGGACCAGGCCGAGGAGGCGCGCAAGCAGACGGTCGAGAAGGAGCGCCAGCTCGGCATTCTGGCGGGCACGGTGGCCGCGCAGGGCCCCGGGATCACCATGACGGTCACCGACACCAGGACGGCCGTCGAACCGGACATGCTGCTCGACGCGGTGCAGGAGCTGCGGGCGGCGGGCGCCGAGGCGATCCAGGTCAACGGCGTCCGCGTCGTGGCCGACACGTATCTGACGGACGCCAGCGGAGGGAAGGGGGTCAGCGTGGACGGGCACAAGATCGCCCAGCCGTACGTCTTCAAGGTCATCGGCAAGCCGCAGGACCTCGAACCGGCCCTCAACATCCCCGGAGGTGTCGTGCAGACGCTGGAGAAAGAGCAGGCCACGGTGGCTGTCAGCCGTTCGGAGAAGATCATTGTGGATGCCTTGCGGGCAGCGCAGCGGCCTGATTACGCTCGGTCGTCCTCGTAGTGAGGCGGGGGAGCATGCGGGATGTCGTACGAGGGCATGAGGTTGCGGGGGGTCGGCGCACCGGGAACGGGGTGCGTGGTGGAAACTGTTTGGCGGATCCGGACGTTGTGAGGATGTCCGTGTCAGTGATGTACGCCGATGTGTGCAGTCAGGGTTCGTCCTGCCCCACGGGCGGGTCTGTTTCGGTCAAGGGGAATCGCCCGTGAAGTTGTTTGCGAAGTTGTTCGGCAAGAGTGCGCGTGAGGATGCCCGTCATCGTGCGCCGCGCCATGGTGACGAGCCGGAGACGCAGGTGGGCGAGCGCCCCCTGTTCCGGGACCAGGTGGGCGGTGACCAGCAGGGCGGACGCGGCGCGTCGTCTGTTGACCCTGCCGGTTCCGGCCGCATAGGTTTCGGAGAACCGTCAACCTCAGGTACGGGTCAAGGGTTTGGTGCCGACCCGTACGCGTCCCAGGCCCCTGGTGGGCAGCCGCGGCAGGAGGATCGGTCCATGTCGGCCCTGGTGTGTACGAGGTGCGGGAACCGGAACGGCGAGAACAGCCGGTTCTGCTCCAACTGCGGTGCGCCGTTGCGGGGCGGTGTGGCGGCCGAGGGGCCGTCCGAGACGACGTCCACGATCTCCATCTCGGGTCTTGAGTCGTACGACCCGGAGGCGACCGGCCAGACGCAGTTGCCGGCCCTGTCGCCCGAGGCGCAGGCCGCGGTGGACGCGCTGCCGCTCGGCTCGGCGCTCCTGGTGGTGCGCCGTGGTCCGAACTCGGGCAGCCGCTTCCTCCTGGACGGCGACCTCACCACGGCGGGGCGCCACCCGCAGAGCGACATCTTCCTGGACGACGTGACCGTCTCGCGCCGCCATGTGGAGTTCCGTCGCCTGGCGGACGGCTCGTTCACCGTGTCCGACGTCGGCAGCCTCAACGGGACGTACGTGAACCGTGAGCGCATCGACTCCGTGACGCTGAACAACGGCGACGAGGTGCAGATCGGCAAGTACCGGCTGGTCTTCTACGCGAGCCAGCGAGGTATCTGACCCAGCGAACCTTCAGGAAGGTCCATGCTTCACACACCGAGGGGCGGTGCCGGATCGGGCACCGCCACCGCGGGCAGTCGGCTGATGAGCATCGGCACCGTACTGAACGTGCTGCGCGAAGAGTTTCCCGAAGTCACCATCTCCAAGATCAGGTTCTTGGAGTCCGAGGGCCTCGTCGAGCCGCAGCGGACGCCCTCGGGGTACCGCAAGTTCAGCCCGGACGATGTGGAGCGGCTCGCCCACGTCCTGCGGATGCAGCGGGACCACTATCTGCCCCTGAAGGTCATCAAGGAGCAGCTCGACGCCCTGGAGCCGGGCGAGCCGCTGCCCGTGCCGCCTCCCGCGCGACCGGGTGACGCCGCGGACGAGACCGCCGGGGGTCCCACCGCCGCCCGTATCGGCCGGGACGAGCTGCTCGCCGCCGTGGGCATCGACGAGGGGGAGCTCGACGAGTGGGAGTCGTACGGGCTCATCGCCCCGTTGCCGGACGGCGGTTACGACGCGGCGGCCGTATCGGTCGCCGAGCTGGTCGGTGAGCTCGGCCGCTTCGGCATCGAGCCGCGGCATCTGCGGGTCATGCGGACGGCGGCGGACCGCGAGGCCGGTCTGGTCGACTCGGTCGTCGCGCCGCTCAAGGTGCACCGCAATCCGCAGACCAGAGCCCTCGCACAGGCGCGGGCCAAGGAGCTGGCGGGGCTCACCGTACGCCTGCATGCCGCACTTGTGCAGACCGCTCTCGGGGTGCGTCTGCCCTGATCGCAGAGGCGGGCGAGCGCCAGAGCCCGGCCTTCGGCGCATGCTCGACTACCCAAACCGGCCGGGCACGTCCTAGGGTTGCTGTGTGAACGAGCTCGACGTCGTAGGTGTCCGGGTGGAAATGCCCTCCAACCAGCCGATCGTGCTCCTGCGTGAAGTGGGAGGCGACCGTTACCTTCCCATCTGGATCGGACCGGGGGAGGCGACGGCGATCGCCTTCGCCCAGCAGGGCATGGCCCCCGCGCGGCCGCTGACGCACGACCTGTTCAAGGACGTGCTGGAAGCGGTCGGACAGGAGCTCACGGAAGTACGCATCACCGACCTGCGGGAAGGTGTCTTCTACGCGGAACTGGTGTTCGCGAGCGGCGTGGAGGTCAGCGCCCGCCCGTCCGACGCCATAGCGCTCGCGCTGCGCACCGGGACGCCGATCTTCGGCAGCGACGGGGTCCTGGACGACGCGGGGATCGCGATTCCGGACGAGCAGGAGGACGAGGTGGAGAAGTTCCGCGAGTTCCTCGACCAGATCTCGCCGGAGGACTTCGGGACGAACAGCCAGTGATCGGGAAAAATCGACCCTGAGGCGGTCGCCCGGAGGCGGCCGTCTCGGCACATTCGGCTAGCCTTTCCCCGCGGTGGGATACGGGAAACCACTCTTAGGGTGATTATCACTCGGCGTGGCGAGTGTGGCGTTCGTTGACGCACCCCTTGTGACTGCCTACCGTCGAGAAGGCAGGTCAAAGAGGAGGTCGGCGTGAGAAGCAGCGGCGACGGTACGGCGACGGGCGGTCCGTACTCGTTTCACGGCAGCGCGGCCGATCACACTCCGCAGCGCCCGCAGGCAGTGTCTGCGGTGGCGGGGGAGAGCGGCGGGGCGGCTTCCGAGGAGGAAGTCGGGTACCGGGGTCCTACCGCCTGCGCGGCGGCCGGTATCACCTATCGACAACTCGACTACTGGGCCAGGACCGGCCTCGTCGAGCCCAGCGTGCGGCCCGCGTACGGTTCGGGGACGCAGCGCCTCTACAGCTTCCGGGACGTCGTCGTCCTCAAGGTCGTGAAGCGTTTCCTGGACACGGGGGTCTCGCTCCAGAACATCCGTACCGCCGTGCAGCACCTGCGGGAGCAGGGCTTCAAGGACCTGGAGCGCATGACGCTCATGAGCGACGGCGCGACCGTGTACGAGTGCACGTCGCCGGCCGAGGTGCACGACCTGCTCCAGGGTGGCCAGGGGATCTTCGGGATCGCCGTGGGCGTCGTCTGGCGGGACGTGGAGAGCGCCCTGTCCCAGTTGCACGGGGAGCGCGTCGACACCGGCGAGACCCTGGTCGGGCACAACCCCGCGGACGAGCTCGCGAGGCGGCGCAACCGCGCCGTGTGACGGTCGTGCGGCCGCGTTGTCAGTGGCGTAGGGCAGCATCGGTGGGGTGAGGACCGGGCCGACGATTCTGCATCTCGACATGGACGCCTTCTACGCCTCGGCGGAGCAGGCGGCCAAGCCGAGCCTGCGCGGGAAAGCGGTGGTCGTGGGCGGGCTCGGGCCGCGCGGTGTCGTGGCGACGGCCTCCTACGAGGCGCGGAGGTTCGGGGTGCACTCGGCGATGCCGATGGGACAGGCACGCCGCCTCGCGCCCAACGCCGCCTACCTGGTGCCGCGGTTCCGGCTGTACCGGGAGGTCAGCGAGCAGGTGATGGGGCTTCTGCGGGAGCTTTCGCCGCTGGTGGAGCCGTTGAGCCTGGACGAGGCGTTCGTCGATCTGGAGGCCGGTGAGGTGGCCTCGGACGCCGGTTCCGCGGAGGCCGTGGGGGTGCGGCTGCGGGCGGACATCCGGCGGGTGACCGGACTGACCGGCTCCGTGGGGCTCGCCGCCTCCAAGATGCTGGCCAAGATCGCGTCGGAGGAGGCGAAGCCGGACGGGCTCGTGCTGATACGTCCGGGGACCGAGCGGGCGCTGATCGGCCCGAAGTCCGTACGGATCCTGCCAGGTGTCGGCCCCGCGACCGGGGACCATCTGCGCCGGGCCGGGATCCTCACCGTCGCGGAGATCGCCGAGGCGGGCCAGGACGAGCTGGTGCGGCTCCTCGGGAAGTCGCACGGCCAGCATCTGTACGCCATGGCGCTGGCCCACGACGAGCGGCCCGTCGTCGCCGAGCGCGATTCCAAGTCGGTGTCGGTCGAGGACACCTACGACGTGGACATCCATGACCGGGTGCGCGTGCGTACCGAGGTGCAGCGCCTCGCCGACCGGTGCGTGGAGCGGTTGCGGGCGGCCGAGCGGTCGGGGCGGACCGTGGTCCTGAAGGTGCGGCGGTACGACTTCTCGACGCTGACGCGGTCCGAGACGTTGCGCGGGCCGACGGACGATCCGGCGGTGGTGCGGGAGGCCGCCGCGCGACTGCTCGAGTCCGTGGACACGACGGGCGGGGTGCGGTTGCTCGGGGTCGGTGTGAGCGGACTCGCCGACTTCACGCAGGAGGACCTGTTCGCGCAGGCGGCTGCCGCCGAGGAGGGCCGGGGCGCGGAGGGCGGCACGGTGGACGCCGCCGTCGAGGAGGCGGAGCGGGGCGAAGCCGCCGAGGTGGAGACAGGGCCCGCGGAGCGGCGCTGGATGGCCGGGCACGACGTGCGGCACGCCGAGTTCGGTCCTGGCTGGGTGCAGGGCAGTGGGCTCGGGCGGGTGACCGTGCGCTTCGAGACGCCGTACACGGTCGGACCCGGGCGCGTGCGGACGTTCCAGGTCGACGATCCGCTGCTGGAGCCGGCGGAACCGCTGCCGCTGGTGGAGCGTGCCGGGGACCGGGGCGCGGCGTGAGGCCGTGCCGTTCAGGCCCGCTCGTCCTCCGTTCCCGCGATGCGGCCGAACCGGAGGTCGGGGGACTGGGGGGCCGTGATGTCGAGGCCGTAGTGGTGGTAGAGCTGGAGCTCCTGCTCGGGGGAGAGGTGGCGGCCCACGCCGAAGTCGGGGGAGTCCTTGATCAGGGCGCGTTCGAAGGGGACGCGGAGGGAGCCGTCGACCAGCTCGCTCGGCTCCAGGGGGACGAAGGCGTCGCGGCTGAAGAGGCCGGTACGTATCGCCGCCCACTCCGGGATGCCGGTGGCGTCGTCGAGGTAGACCTCGTCGATGGTGCCGATCCTGGCTCCGTCGCGGTCGAACGCCTTGCGGCCGATCAAGTTGCGTGGATCGACGTCGGTCTGCACGGAGCCTCCAGAGGGTCGCAACTCGTCTGTAAGCACTACGAAAGAGCACATTGGGGAAGGCGGCCACTCGAGGGATCCTCATATGGCCGCTGGTAGGCTGGCAAGCGGCTGCTGACCCCGTGCGGGAGAGTCTTCGACGGTTGTCGAAGACGCCGAAGGAGCAAATCCTCCCCGGAATCTCTCAGGCCCACGTACCGCACGGACGAGGTCACTCTGGAAAGCAGGGCGGGGTGCACGTGTCCGCTCTCACCGACGGTGAAAGCCGGTGTGCTCCGTGATCGTGCGGGCGGACCGGTGAAGCTCTCAGGTTGAGATGACAGAGGGGGAGGCCGTCCGGGCAGCCACGCCGTGGTGCCCCTCGCAGGTCGCAATGACCAGGAGGCCTCCGCAATGACCGCCAACCGTACTCCGCTCTCCGCCCTTGAGCAGGGAATCCCCTTCGAGCAGCGCCACATCGGTCCGGATGACGCCGCGCAGGCCAAGATGCTCGCGCAGGTCGGCTACGGCTCGCTCGACGAGCTGACGGCGGCCGCGGTGCCGGATGTGATCAAGAGTGCCGAGGCGCTGGAGCTGCCCGCCGCCCGGACCGAGGCCGAGGTCCTCGCCGAGCTCCGCTCCCTCGCCGACCGCAACCAGGTGCTCGGCTCGATGATCGGGCTCGGCTACTACGGGACGTTCACGCCGCCGGTCATCCTGCGCAACGTCATGGAGAACCCTTCCTGGTACACGGCCTACACGCCCTACCAGCCGGAGATCTCGCAGGGCCGCCTCGAAGCGCTGCTCAACTTCCAGACGATGGTCGCCGAGCTGACCGGACTGCCGACCTCCGGCGCCTCCCTGCTCGACGAGGGCACGGCCGCAGCCGAGGCCATGGCGCTCTCGCGGCGCGTCGGCAAGGTCAAGGACGGCGTGTATCTGGTGGACGCCGACGCGCTGCCGCAGACCGTCGCCGTCATACAGACACGGGCCGAGCCGACCGGTGTGGAGATCGTCGTCGCCGACCTGAGCGACGGGATTCCGGCCGAGGTCGCCGAGCGCGGTGTCGTGGGCGTGCTCGTGCAGTACCCGGGGGCCTCCGGAGCCGTGCGCGACATCAAGCCCGTCATCGACCAGGCGCACGAGCTGGGCGCGATCGTCACCGTCGCCGCCGACCTGCTCGCCCTGACGCTGCTGACCTCGCCGGGCGAGCTCGGTGCCGACATCGCCGTCGGCACGACCCAGCGCTTCGGTGTCCCGATGGGCTTCGGCGGTCCGCACGCCGGTTACATGGCCGTACGGGAGAAGTTCGCGCGGTCCCTGCCCGGGCGGCTCGTCGGCGTCTCCGTGGACGCCGACGGGAACAAGGCGTACCGGCTCGCCCTCCAGACGCGGGAGCAGCACATCCGCCGGGAGAAGGCGACCAGCAACATCTGCACGGCGCAGGTACTGCTCGCCGTCATGGCCGGTATGTACGCCGTCTACCACGGGCCGGAGGGTCTGCGGTCCATCGCCTGGCGCACCCATCGCTACGCCACCCTGCTGGCCGCCGGTCTGACGGCGGGCGGGGTCGAGCTCGTGCACGGCGTCTACTTCGACACCCTGACGGTCCGGGTGCCGGGCAAGGCCGCCCAGGTCGTCCGCGCCGCCCGTGAGGGCGGGGTCAATGTGCGGCTCGTCGACGCCGACCACGTGTCGATCGCTTGCGACGAGACCACCACCCGTAATCAACTCCACGTCGTCTGGGGCGCGTTCGGCGTCGAGGCGGACATCGATGCCCTGGATGCCGGGACGCCCGACGTCCTGCCCGGTGGCGCGCTGCGCGAGGACGAGATCCTGACGCACCCCGTCTTCCACCAGCACCGCTCGGAGACCGCGATGCTGCGCTACCTGCGCAGGCTCGCCGACCGTGACTACGCGCTCGACCGCGGCATGATCCCGCTGGGCTCCTGCACGATGAAGCTCAACGCGACGACGGAGATGGAGCCGGTCACTTGGCCCGAGTTCGGGCAACTGCACCCCTTCGCGCCGGCCGAGCAGGCGCAGGGCTACCTGACGCTCATCACGGAGCTGGAGGAGCGCCTCGCCGAGGTCACCGGCTACGACAAGGTGTCGTTGCAGCCGAACGCCGGGTCGCAGGGCGAGCTCGCGGGTCTGCTGGCGGTGCGGGGCTACCACCGCGCCAACGGCGACGTGCAGCGGACCGTCTGCCTCATCCCGTCGTCGGCGCACGGCACCAACGCGGCCAGCGCCGTGATGGCCGGGATGAAGGTCGTCGTCGTGAAGACCGCCGACGACGGCGAGATCGACGTCGAGGACCTGCGCGCCAAGATCGAGCAGTACGCGGAGCAGCTCTCCGTCCTCATGATCACGTACCCGTCCACGCACGGTGTCTTCGAGGAGCACGTCGCCGACATCTGTGCCGCGGTGCACGACGCCGGTGGCCAGGTCTACGTCGACGGGGCGAACCTCAACGCGCTGGTGGGGCTGGCCAAGCCGGGGCACTTCGGCGGCGACGTCTCGCATCTGAACCTGCACAAGACGTTCTGCATCCCGCACGGCGGCGGCGGCCCCGGCGTGGGCCCGGTCGGCGTGCGCGCGCACCTCGCGCCGTACCTGCCGAACCACCCGATGCAGCCGGCCGCGGGTCCGGAGACCGGCGTCGGGCCGATCTCGGCCGCGCCGTGGGGCTCCGCGGGAATCCTGCCGATCTCCTGGTCGTACGTGCGCCTCATGGGCGGCGAGGGGCTGAAGCGGGCGACGCAGGTGGCCGTGCTCTCCGCGAACTACATCGCCAAGCGGCTGGAGCCGCACTACCCCGTGCTCTACACCGGTCCCGGTGGGCTCGTCGCGCACGAGTGCATCATCGATCTGCGCCCGCTCTCCAAGGCGACCGGGGTCACCGTCGACGACATCGCCAAGCGCCTGATCGACTACGGGTTCCACGCGCCGACCATGTCGTTCCCGGTCGCGGGGACGCTCATGATCGAGCCGACCGAGAGCGAGGACATCGATGAGCTCGACCGGTTCTGCGAGGCGATGATCGCCATTCGCGGGGAGGTCGAGCGGGTCGGCTCCGGCGAGTGGCCGGCGCAGGACAACCCGCTGCGGAACGCTCCGCACACGGCGGGGATGCTCAGCGGTGCGTGGGAGCACGCGTACAGCCGCGAGGAGGCCGTCTTCCCCGCGGGGGTGGCCGCCGCCGACAAGTACTGGCCGCCGGTGCGCCGGATCGACCAGGCCTTCGGTGACCGGAACCTGGTCTGCTCGTGCCCGCCCCTGGACGCCTACGAGGCGTAGGAACGCCGATGGCCGCCGTGCGGCCTGCCGACCGGTGCGGCGGGTCGCGCGGTGGTCCTCAGGCCGCCCTCACCACGCCCGCCAGCGGGCGGTGCGGGGCGATGATCGTGCCGTTGGGAAGCAGCTCGCCGGTGTCCTCGAAGAGCAGGACCCCGTTGCACAGGAGGCTCCAGCCCTGCTCCGGATGGTGAGCCACGGGAAGCGCGGCCTCCCTGTCCGCGGACTCTGCTGTGGGGCACGATGGCTGGTGCTGGCACATGGATGGGTTCTTTCGCTGCGTAGTGATCTCGATGACGTCGGCGTCCGTGCTGCGGCGTGAAGTCGTGTTCATGGCCGCCCCCCGTTTTCAGTCGGTCCGGAACCCAGTGTTGCCCTGTGGGCGTCAATCCGCAGGGATTTCGTAGCAGCGGTCCTCACTGGATGGAGACGCGTCACCCGTGCGGACGGTTCACCCCAAGTGCACTGCCTCTTCGGGTGGTTCGGGGTGACCGGAGTGGACTAGTCCCTTCCGGCAGGACTGTGCCCCGCGACCGGACGGCGGGCGGCGCGGGGCACAGGTTCCCGAGGGTCCGGCGCGGGGCGGGCCCTCTCCGGTCGGGTCAGGCGAGCAGGACGGCCCGGGTCGGCGTCAGCCGCAGGGCCAGGACCGGCAGCAGGTCCGCCACGCGGTGCAGGCGGTGCGCCGCGATGCCGGGCGGGGCCGGCGCGAGCGGGATCAGGATGTCGTCGGCCGCCGGATGCCCGCTGGAGGCGTCGGCGGTGTGGTCGCCGTGCAGCCAGAGGGTGAGCATGTACAGCTCAGGTACGGAGAGCAGTCGGGGCTGGTAGGTCTTCGGCAGGGCCTCGGCCTGGCGCAGGGCGCGCTCGGTGGAGGCGACATAGGGACCTTCGAAGAAGTGCGAGAAGGCCCAGCCGTCCGGGGTGAGCATCGTGTCGGCGGCGGCCACCGCGCGATCCCCGCAGCGCACGAGGAAGCGCCAGCCGGTGAGCCGGGTGCGCGAGGGACCTCCGGTGGTTTCGGTGACGTGGTTCAACACGTGGAGCGGGAGCGGGAGTTCGGGACTTGCCGGACCCTGTGCGGTGCGCAGGGACGGGGTGCGGGCTTCACGGACGGCTGTGGGGGAGCCGAGGGCCGTGGACACGCTGCGGAGGGCGGGCGCGGGAGCCGGGGGGACATGCAGCGGCATGGTGGGTCGCCTCTCATTCGACAGGCACGTGGTGCGAGGGCGGTGCGGGACGAGCGGACGGCGCTGTCTGCTGCTCGGTGCGCGGGAACGCGCGAAGGTGCACGGGGTCAGAGGAGGCGGGGGCCTGGACACGGGCGCCAACCCTCTGTCTCTTTGCGGAGTTTATACGACGCGTGTTCACACGGTGTTTCCACTACCGGTGCCGTCCGGGTGCGCAAGGGCCTATCAGGCCGTCGTTCCCGTTGTGTTCTGTCGGCGTACGGTGGATTTCCCATGGATCCGAGCCGTGTGACCTCGGTTTTGTCCGATCGGGCGGTCGGCTGATTCTCGTCGGCGTTTTTCACCAAGACTTCGTAGATGAATCTGCGAAAGGCCCCATGCCTAAGGAATGTGCCGCCGGGTATCTGCACTGAGCGTACTGCTCCGCGGACCCGCGCGGGGCGTTGTCGATCACATTGCTGGGCATCATCCACCGTGACACGCGGCCGGATCAACGGGCTGCCCATGCGAGGAAGGGTGCTCCCATGGGGAAGAAGGTCGCTGCGGGCGCGGTCGATCTGGCCGATCGGCGGCAGTACCGGCAGAAGCTGCACGAGTGTCTGGCGGGGCTCGGGCGGCTCCTGGAGGAGGAGCGGTTCGACCGGCCAAGGAATCTCATGGGGCTGGAGATCGAGCTGAATCTCGCCGGGCCCGACGGGATGCCGCGAATGATGAATGCGGAAGTACTGGAGAGGATCGCGAGCCGGGATTTCCAGACGGAACTGGCGATGTTCAATCTCGAAGTGAATATCGCTCCGCACCGGCTCGGCGGCCGTGTTCTCGACCAGCTCGCCGAAGAGTTGCGGACCGGGCTCGGATATGCGCACCGAAAGGCCAACGAGGTCGACGCGGGCATCGTCATGATCGGCATCCTGCCGACGCTGGACGCCGACGACCTCATCTCCGCGAACCTGTCGGACGTCGACCGGTACACCTTGCTCAACGACCAGATGGTCGCCGCGCGCGGTGAGGACTTCCTCCTGGACATCGACGGTGTGGAGCGGCTGACCTGCACGTCCTCCTCCATAGCGCCCGAAGCCGCCTGTACGTCCGTGCAGTTGCACCTCCAGGTCACGCCGGGCCGCTTCGCCGACGTGTGGAACGCCGCGCAGGCGGTGGCCGCGGTACAGATCGCCGTGGGGGCCAACTCGCCCTTCCTGTTCGGGCGCGAGCTGTGGCGGGAGTCGCGGCCCCCCTTGTTCCAGCAGTCCACGGACACCCGGCCGCCCGAGCTGAAGGCGCAGGGGGTACGGCCGCGGACCTGGTTCGGGGAACGGTGGATCGACTCGGCGTACGACCTCTTCGAGGAGAACCTGCGCTACTTCCCGCCGCTGCTGCCCGTCCTGGACGACGAACAGCCGCTCCGGGTGCTCGACGAGGGAGGCGTGCCGAAGCTCTCGGAACTCGTCCTGCACAACGGCACCGTCTACCGCTGGAACCGGCCCGTCTACGAGATCGCCGACGGCGTCCCGCACCTGCGCGTGGAGAACCGGGTGCTGCCCGCCGGGCCCACCATCACCGACGTCATCGCGAATGTCGCCTTCTACTACGGCCTCGTACGGGCGCTGGCGGAGGAGTCCCGGCCGGTCTGGTCGCGGCTCTCCTTCGACGCCGCCGCCCGCAACTTCGACACCGCCTGCCGCCACGGCATCGACGCGCGCCTGGAGTGGCCGCGCCGGGGGCGGTTCGGCGGGACCGAGCAGGTGCCGGCCGTCACCCTCGTACGGGACGAACTGCTGCCGCTGGCCGCCGCGGGACTGGACGCGTGGGGTGTCGAACCCGCCGACCGCGACTTCTATCTGGGCGTGATCGAGGAGCGGTGCGCGCGCCGGACCAACGGCGCGGCGTGGCAGGCGGCCACGTACCACCGGGCCCTGGAGAGCGGGCTGGGGCGCGAGGCGGCGCTCGCCGCGACCACGCGGCGCTACGCGGAGCTGATGCACCTGGGCGAGCCCGTGCACACCTGGCCCGTCGGACTGCCGGAGCCGGCCGTCCCGCTGGGCTGAACGGGGCGGCCGGGCCGGATCAGTTGCTTCTGGCGCCCGCCTGCACGATGGCCTTGAGGATCACCTGCTGGATGTCGGCCGGGTCGCTCACCTGGTGGCCCGAGCCGCCGGTCGCCTCGGCGATCTGCTCGATCTCGTCCCTGTCGGTGTCCGGGCCGACCGCGATGACGATGAGGGGCACGGGGCGCTCGGGCAGGGTCAGGCTCTCCAGCCGGGATATGAGGCTGCCGCGGGAGATCGAGCCCGCGTCCTCGTTGACGCCGTCGGTGACCACCACCACGGCGTTGAACCTGCCGCTCCTGTAGGAGGACGTGGCCTCCTTGTAGGCGGCGAGTGTCGTGTCGTAGAGGCCGGTCGCGCCGCCCGGTACGGGCCTCAGGGAGGTGAACGCGGCGGACAGGCGGTCGCGTTGGGTGCCGGAGCCCTTGCGGTCGCCGAGGCGCTCGGTCGGGACGAGCTTCTTGTAGTCGCGGTCGCCGTCGAGCAGCGTCGAGAACTCCCACAGGCCGATCTCGTCCTCCGGGGTGAACGTCGAGAGGGCCGCCAGCATCGACGCCTTCGTCACCTCCATCCGGGACTCGCCGCGGCCCGGCACGAGGCTCGTCATGGAGGCCGAGGCGTCCACGACCGTGGTGATGCGGGCGCTCTGCACCGTGATCGTCCACATGCCGAGGGTCTCCTCGATCTCCTCGTCGCCCGGCGGCTGCGAGGCGGGCTCCGCGTACGGCTGCGGGGATCTGGCACCGGCCTGGGCGGCGACCGCGTCCGGTGAGCCGCCGCTGTCGGTGCGAAAGCCGTGCTTCTCCAGGACCGCGCGGCCCTCGGGGGCGCTGAGCAGCGTCATGAAGCGGACCGCGGCGCGACTCTCGTCGGTGCTGAGGGAGGCCTCGTCGACCAGGGAGAAGGGGTAGTTCAGCTCCGGCGAGCCGTCCTTCGGATAGAAGAGGTCGAGGGAGCTGTCGGCGTCGGCCTCGGCATTGTGCGCGAAGGCGGCCTGCTCGGAGAGGATCAGCGCTTCGTTGCGGCGCGGGTTGCCCTGCTCGGCGCCGGAGTCGTCGCGGGCGACGGTGTCCATCAACTGCGCGTCGCTGTCGGACGTGCGCTGCGAGAGGACCTCGGCCATGGCGGCGGCCTGGGTGGAACCACCGCCGGACCTCTTCGAGGCACCCGCCAGTTTGGTGAGGGCGAGCAGACCGGTGGCGCTGCGCGCCGGATCGGCCGCGCCCAGGCGCAGCGTGTCGTCCTCCAGCGCCGCGCCCGTCAGCCGTGTCCAGTCGTACGTCTTGCCGGGCCAGCCGAACGCCTTGGCGGCCGACGGCACCATGCCGACCCCGATCGGTGAGGTGGCGATGTTCCCGGCCGGGGTCACCCGGCTCGCCTTGGCGTTCTGCTCGACGCGCCGGATCCACAGGTCCGAGTCCGGCACCCAGACCTCGTAGTCCGCGCTGCCTCTGCCGGCCCGTAGGGCGTCGGCGACCTGGTACGACGCGCGGCCGGTGACGGCGACATCGAGGCAGTTGCCGTCCGAGGTGACCTTCTGCGTCCGCGCGCGGTCGGCCACCGTCTTCAGGGCGGGCGCCACGTCCGGGGACGCGACCACGTCGAGGTGCACCTCGTCGCCGCAGGCGGAGCCGAGGTCGAGCAGGTCGCTGCGGACCACCAGGGCCGTGCCGGCCGCGACGGCGAGGACGAGAGCCGTCGCGAGGGCCACCGAGCGGCCCCGTGACCGTCGCCGCGGGCCGCCCGCGGCGCTCCCGTACCCGTCGGGCATGCTGCTGTGACGTCCCATGACGGTGGTGCCCCTCCCTGAGCCGTATAGGCAGTTGCGGTATAAGCGGTGAAGCAAGGGAGGGGAGAGGTGCGCCGGACTGCGGCGTCCGCCCCCCTCGGCCTGTCGCGCGCGATCTTCGTACCTGCATTCGAGACCTTAGCGGGACGGCATGGGGGGCGCGGTGGGATTACTCAAGTGAAGGCAGGTGTGCGGTGGAGGCGGGCTCGGTGGCCGGTTCTTTTCCCGACGGGGGGCTCTCGCGACGGTTTCTGCGGGACGAGACGCTGCTCGTCCTCGGGCTGTCGCTCGGCGCGAGCGGCGTCTCCGCGCTGATCAGCTTTGTCGGCTCGGTGACCAGACCGGGCGGCCTGAAGGACCAGGCGGCGACGCTCAACGCCTCGGCGGCGCCCGGCAGGCCCTGGCTCGATCTCGCATGGCAGTTGTTCGGCATCGCGAGCGCGCTCGTGCCCGTCGCGCTCGTCGCGCACTTCCTGCTGCGGGAGCGCGCGAGCCTGCGCACGATCGGCTTCGACCGGACGCGGCCGTGGTTCGACGGGACCCGCGGCGCCGCGCTCGCGGCCGTGATCGGCAGCACCGGCATCGCGTTCTACCTCGCGGCCCGCGGCCTCGGCTTCAACCTCACGGTGGTGCCGGAGGCGCTGCCCGACGTGTGGTGGAAGTACCCGGTGCTGATCCTCTCCGCGGTGCAGAACGCCGTACTCGAAGAGGTCATCGTCGTGGGCTATCTGCTGCGCAGGCTCGGCCAGTTGGGTTGGACGCCCGGCACCGCGCTGGTCGCCTCCTCCGTGCTGCGCGGCTCGTACCACCTCTACCAGGGCATCGGCGGGTTCTTCGGGAACCTCGCGATGGGCGTCGTCTTCGCCTACCTGTACCGGCGGTGGGGACGGGTCGGGCCGCTGGTCGTGGCCCATTCCCTGTTGGACATCGGCGCGTTCGTCGGGTACGCGCTGCTCGCGGGCAAGGTGGACTGGCTGCCCACCGCCTGAGACGGGCCGTGCCGTGGCGCCTACGCCGTCAGCTCACCGTCGATGACGGTGACCGCGCTGCCGGTGAGCAGGGTGCGCTCGCCGCGCAGTTCCACGCGGACCAGGCCGGTGCGCGCCGACGCCTGGAGGCCGGTGAGATCGGTGCGGTCCAGGCGCCGCGCCCAGAACGGGGCCAGGGCCGTGTGCGCGCTGCCGGTCACCGGGTCCTCGTCGATCCCGACGCGCGGGAAGAAGCAGCGCGAGACGAAGTCGTGGCCCTGCGTGGGGTCCTCGGCGCGGGCGGTGGCGATGACGCCGCGCTCGGACAGCGCGCTGAGGGCCCTCAGGTCGGGCGCGAGGCTCCTGACCGTCTTCTCGTCGGCCAGTTCGACCAGCAGGTCGCCGACCGAGCTGCCCGTGTCGTGGACCGAGAGGGGCTCGGCGCCGAGGGCCTCGGCGAGTCCGGCCGGCGCCGCTTCCTCGGTGAGCGGGGCCGTCGGGAAGTCGAGGGTCAGGGAGCCGTCGTCGTGCGGGGTGGCGACGAGGACACCGCTGCGCGTGGCGAAGCGGACCGGGCCCCGGGTCGTCCCCGTCGAGTGCAGCACGTGGGCCGTGGCGAGGGTGGCGTGGCCGCACATGTCGACCTCGGCGGCGGGGGTGAACCAGCGCAGGGCCCAGTCCGCGTCGCCGCCCTCGGGCAGGGGGTGCGCGAAGGCGGTCTCGGCGTGATTGACCTCGACGGCGACGTCCTGGAGCCAGGCGTCGGAGGGGAAGGCGTCGAGGAGCAGGACGCCTGCGGGGTTGCCGGCGAAGGGACGGTCGGTGAAGGCGTCGACGATTCGGATACGCATGACCGGGACGCTAGACCCGCCGACGGGTCCACGGCCAAGGCCAATGCGGAGTCATTGGCATCTTTTCGCCGTGGCGTCGTCGCGGCTGCGGGCCCGGTCGGGGGCGGCGGGTTCAGCGGCGTACGAGCAGGGCGTGCGTGGCGGCGTCCGAGGCGACGAGTTCCGTGACGCGGTAGCCCGAGATGCCGTCCGCGACATGGTCGAGCAGCCGCTCGCCCCGGCCCGCCAGCAGCGGGACGATCACCATGTGCAGCTCGTCGACGAGGCCGGCCCGTAGATACTGCTGCACCGTGGCCGGGCCGCCGCCCAGGCGGACGTCGCGGCCGTCCGCCGCGTCGAAGGCGCGCCGCAGCACGGTCTCGACGGGCTCGTCCGTGAAGTGGAAGGTCGTGCCGCCCTCCTTGGGGATCGAGGGGCGGACGTGGTGCGTGTGCACGAAGACGTCGTGGTGGTAGGGCGGGTTCTCGCCCCACCAGCCGGACCAGGTCTCGTCCTGCCACGGGCCGCGCTGCGGGCCGAACATGTTGCGGCCCATGATCGTGGCCCCGATGTTCTCCTCGCCGCGCTCGATGGAGGCGACGTCGATGCCGCTCCTGCCCGCGTCGCGGTCGCGCATGGCGTTCATCATCCAGTCGTGCAATCCCTCCATGCCGTCCCCGAAGGGGGCCTCCAGGCGCTGGTGCGGTCCGGTGGCGAAGCCGTCGAGCGTGACGGTCACGTTGTGGACGCGGAGCTTGGGCATGTCGTTCTCCCTGGTCGTGGGCGGTTCCCGGAGCCGGTGCCTTACGGGCCGGCACTTCCGCGTCGATCGACGGGGGCCGGGATCGACAGCCGCGCGGAGATGGCCCGTGGCCCGCTCGTCGACAGGTGTTGCCAAGCGATGTCTTCCGATATATCGTTGAGGCATCGCGATCGGTCAATGATCGCGGTCATCGAATCCTGCGAACAGTCATGAAAGGACTGATTCCCATGCGTACCCACGGACACGACCACGGACATGGACACCACGGACCCGGCCACGAGGGCAGGGGAGGCTTCGAGGGTCGGCGTGCGGCCTTCGGGCCCTTCGGGCCGGGCTTCGGCCCCGGACCCTGGGGCGGACGCGGCGGGCGCGGTGGCGGCCCTCGCGGGCGAGCGCGCCGCGGTGACGTGCGCGCCTCGATCCTCGCCCTGTTGAAGGACCGCCCGATGCACGGCTACGAGATGATCCAGGAGATCGCCGAGCGCAGCGGCGGCGCCTGGAAGCCCAGCCCGGGCTCCGTCTACCCGACGCTCCAACTGCTGGAGGACGAGGGCCTGATCACCAGCGCCAGTGAAGGCGGCAAGAAGCTGTTCTCGCTCACCGACGCCGGGCGCACCGCCGCCGACGAGGGGCCCGAAGCCCCCTGGGAGGAGCCCGGTCGCGGTGTCGACTGGGAGGCCATGAACGAGATCCGGCAGGCCGGTTTCGGCCTGATGGAGGCGTTCGGCCAGGTCTGGAAGACCGGCAGCAAGGAGCAGCGCGACAAGGCGCTCACCGTCATCACCGACGCGCGCAAGAAGCTGTACCTGATCCTCGCCGATGAGGACTGATCCCCGTGCGGTCCCCGCGCGGAGGCGCCCCGTACGACATGTGCGGGGTGCTTCTCCCTGTGCGTAGGGGCGCGGGTGCGGGTCAGGTCACGAGGCCGTCGAGTTTGCGCAGGGACTCCTGGAGCGCCGCCGTCGCCGAGTCCTTCAGTTTGCCCGCCATCAGGGAGACCGCGGCGCCCGTGAACTCGCCGTCGATGCGGACCGTCGTCGCGTCCCCGTCCGGGACGAGGGTGTAGCGCGTGCCGACCGTCACGCCCATCGGGCCCTTGCCCCTGATCGCGAGGGTGCGGGGAACTGCCAGGTCCTCGACGGTCCAGGTGACCTCGGCCGGGAACCCCATCAGCCGCATGTTCTCCTCGAACCGGCCGCCGACCTCCAGCGAGGTGGGAGCGCCCTGGGGGAAACCGGTGTGGGTGGCATTCCACTCGCCGTACGAGGAGAAGTCGGTGAGCTGCGCCCAGACCTTCTCGGCGGGCGCCTCGATCCGTGTTTCCGCACTGACTTCGGCCATGCGGCCACCCCTTCGCGTCGACGCCTGTGGTGTCGCGGAAAGTAGCCGTACGCCCTCGAACATTCAATACTGATGAACTGTCAGAGGTGGACCCTTGTCGACGTCCCGACGTCCCGACGTCCCGACGGCCGGATCAGCCGACGCGTCCGATCTCCGCGGCGTCGAACAGGTCGTACGCGCGCGGGTGCGGGCCCTCGTCGTGGCAGTGCCAGGCCTCCCAGAACAGGTCGGCGGGCAGGGCGTCGGCAGGGGCGTCCACCCGGTACACGTACTGCCTGCCGTCGACCGCGGACAGGGCCACGAGCCAGCACCCGCTCCTCATGTCTGTGACGGACGAGCAGGGCGGGGGCCGCGGTTGCGCCAGGGCGGGCACAGGGGGCGCGGGGTGTGATGGTGCGCGCTCTCAGGGTCGCCTGATGTCCTCTCATCCTTGAGGAGGAGGAGCTGCTCCCCGGAGCCCCACTTGCGTCGGACGTGAAGATGCTCCCCACCGGGGATGTTCCTGCGGATCTCGGCTGATGAGGTGGGGTACGTGCAAAGCCCTATCCCGTCGGACGTCCCCGCGTACGGCCATCTCCAGGAAGAAGCCGGTCGCCTCGGTGACCCGCCGTTCAGTGACGAGCTGGCCTCCGTGGTCGCGGGGGCCCGGCGGCGCGCGCTGCGGGACGGGGACCCTCAGATCGACACCGCGCACCTGCTGCACTCGCTCCTGGAGGCGGACCCGGAGGTGCGCTCGGTCTTCGCCGACAAGGTGCAGGTCGCACGGTTGCTCGGCTATCTCGTGCAGCGCAGCATCGGCTACGGGCTCCAGTGGCGGGGCGCCGTGGAGGACTCCGGCGCCGTGCCCGTCGTCGGCGGCGCCCCCGCCTGGTCGCCCTATGTCGCCGCCGCGATGGAGGCGGCCGTCGAGCGGGCCGTGTCCCGGGGGGACGCGTGGGCCCGAGGAGTGGATGTGCTGGCGGCGCTCGCGGCGGACGCCGAGTGCCGGGCGGTCGAGGTGCTCGGCCGGGCCGGGGTGGACCTGGAGGGGTTGCGGCAGCGGCTGCGCTGAGGACCGTCCGGACGGGTCCGGTCCGTGAGACAGGGGTCATCGGGGGTGACGGTGCTGACGGTCCCTGCCATGATGTGCCGGTGCACGGGTCAAAGACGTCTCAAGGACAACAGGAGACCGGCGGGCGCGGCTTCGGACTGGGGCTCGCCCTCGTCTCCGCGCTCGCCTTCGGCGGTTCGGGCGTCGCGGCCAAACCACTGATCGAAGCGGGGCTCGACTCCCTCTGCGTGGTGTGGCTGCGCGTCGCCGGTGCCGCCCTCGTCATGCTGCCGCTCGCCTGGCGGCACCGGGCGCTCGTGCGGCGCAGGCCCCTGTTGCTCCTCGGGTACGGGCTGCTCGCCGTCGCGGGCGTGCAGGCCTGCTACTTCGCGGCGATCTCCCGTATCCCCGTCGGCGTGGCCCTGCTCGTGGAGTACCTGGCGCCCGCTCTGGTCCTCGGCTGGGTCCGCTTCGTCCAGGGCAAGGCCGTCACCCGGGGCGCCGCCCTGGGTGTCGTCCTGGCCGTCGGTGGGCTCGCGTGCGTGGTCGAGGTGTGGTCGGGGCTGAGCTTCGACCTGCTCGGTCTGGTCCTCGCGCTCGGCGCCGCCTGCTGCCAGGTCGGCTACTTCGTCCTGTCCGACCAGGGCAGCGACGCGGGCGCCGACGGGGGCGAGGTGCCCGATCCGTTCGGTGTGATCGCGTACGGGCTGCTGGTCGGCGCCGCCGTGCTCACCGTCGTCGCCCGCCCCTGGGGCATGGACTGGTCGGTGCTCGCGGGCAGCGCCGCCATGAACGGCACCACCGTCCCGGCGTGGATGCTGCTCGGCTGGATCGTGCTGATCGCCACCGTCGTCGCGTACGTCACCGGTGTGGTGTCCGTACGACGGCTGTCGCCGCAGGTGGCCGGTGTCGTGGCGTGCCTGGAGGCGGTCATCGCCACCGTGCTTGCCTGGGTGCTGCTCGGCGAGCATCTGTCGGCGCCGCAGTTGCTCGGTGGCGCGGTGGTGCTGATCGGCGCGCTCGTCGCGCAGTCCGCGCATCCGGCGGCGCCGGTGCCGGAGGCCCTCGCCGAACCGGAGACCGCGTCGGCCCGGGCGGGCGGCCGGGTCTAGGTCGTGTCCGCAATGTCATGGGAGCCAGAGTTGTAGGCAGGCGATGGTGACGAGGGCTTGGTAGTGGCGGGCGCGTTTGTCGTAGCGGGTGGCCAGGGCTTCGTTGTGCTTGAG
>NZ_JBIWKP010000020.1:0-1816 GCF_044765725.1 Streptomyces sp. NPDC102406
CAACACAGTGGACGCGAGCAACTGAGGACAAGCCCTCGGCCTATTAGTACCAGTCACCTCCACCCGTTACCGGGCTTCCAGATCTGGCCTATCAACCCAGTCGTCTACTGGGAGCCTTAACCCCTCAAAGGGGGTGGGAGTCCTCATCTCGAAGCAGGCTTCCCGCTTAGATGCTTTCAGCGGTTATCCTTTCCGAACGTAGCCAACCAGCCATGCCCTTGGCAGGACAACTGGCACACCAGAGGTTCGTCCGTCCCGGTCCTCTCGTACTAGGGACAGCCCTTCTCAAGACTCCTACGCGCACAGCGGATAGGGACCGAACTGTCTCACGACGTTCTAAACCCAGCTCGCGTACCGCTTTAATGGGCGAACAGCCCAACCCTTGGGACCGACTCCAGCCCCAGGATGCGACGAGCCGACATCGAGGTGCCAAACCATCCCGTCGATATGGACTCTTGGGGAAGATCAGCCTGTTATCCCCGGGGTACCTTTTATCCGTTGAGCGACGGCGCTTCCACAAGCCACCGCCGGATCACTAGTCCCGACTTTCGTCCCTGCTCGACCCGTCGGTCTCACAGTCAAGCTCCCTTGTGCACTTACACTCAACACCTGATTACCAACCAGGCTGAGGGAACCTTTGGGCGCCTCCGTTACTCTTTAGGAGGCAACCGCCCCAGTTAAACTACCCATCAGACACTGTCCCTGATCCGGATCACGGACCCAGGTTAGACATCCAGCACGACCAGAGTGGTATTTCAACGACGACTCCCCCTGAACTGGCGTCCAGAGTTCACAGTCTCCCACCTATCCTACACAAGCCGAACCGAACACCAATATCAAACTGTAGTAAAGGTCCCGGGGTCTTTCCGTCCTGCTGCGCGAAACGAGCATCTTTACTCGTAGTGCAATTTCACCGGGCCTATGGTTGAGACAGTCGAGAAGTCGTTACGCCATTCGTGCAGGTCGGAACTTACCCGACAAGGAATTTCGCTACCTTAGGATGGTTATAGTTACCACCGCCGTTTACTGGCGCTTAAGTTCTCAGCTTCGCACACCCGAAAGTGCACTAACCGGTCCCCTTAACGTTCCAGCACCGGGCAGGCGTCAGTCCGTATACATCGCCTTACGGCTTCGCACGGACCTGTGTTTTTAGTAAACAGTCGCTTCTCGCTGGTCTCTGCGGCCACCCCCAGCTCAGAGTGCAAGACTCCTCACCAGTGATGGCCCCCCTTCTCCCGAAGTTACGGGGGCATTTTGCCGAGTTCCTTAACCATAGTTCACCCGAACGCCTCGGTATTCTCTACCTGACCACCTGAGTCGGTTTAGGGTACGGGCCGCCATGAAACTCGCTAGAGGCTTTTCTCGACAGCATAGGATCATCCACTTCACCACAATCGGCTCGGCATCAGGTCTCAGCCTTGTGTGCGACGGATTTACCTACCGCACGGCCTACACCCTTACCCCGGGACAACCACCGCCCGGGCTGGACTACCTTCCTGCGTCACCCCATCACTCACCTACTACCAGATCGGGCCGGCGGCTCCACCACTTTCCATTCCCCGAAGGGTCCGGAACGGCTTCACGGCCTTAGCATCACTGGATTCGATGTTTGACGCTTCACAGCGGGTACCGGAATATCAACCGGTTATCCATCGACTACGCCTGTCGGCCTCGCCTTAGGTCCCGACTTACCCTGGGCAGATCAGCTTGACCCAGGAACCCTTAGTCAATCGGCGCACACGTTTCTCACGTGTGTATCGCTACTCATGCCTGCATTCTCACTCGTGAACCGTCCACCACTAGCTTCCGCTGCGGC
>NZ_JBIWKP010000020.1:1910-3294 GCF_044765725.1 Streptomyces sp. NPDC102406
GCAGCTTCACCCGGCACACGACGCTCCCCTACCCATCACAGCCGCCGTTGGGCGTATTGCTGCAATGACACGACTTCGGCGGTACGCTTGAGCCCCGCTACATTGTCGGCGCGGAATCACTAGACCAGTGAGCTATTACGCACTCTTTCAAGGGTGGCTGCTTCTAAGCCAACCTCCTGGTTGTCTGTGCGACTCCACATCCTTTCCCACTTAGCGTACGCTTAGGGGCCTTAGTCGATGCTCTGGGCTGTTTCCCTCTCGACCATGGAGCTTATCCCCCACAGTCTCACTGCCGCGCTCTCACTTACCGGCATTCGGAGTTTGGCTAAGGTCAGTAACCCGGTAGGGCCCATCGCCTATCCAGTGCTCTACCTCCGGCAAGAAACACACGACGCTGCACCTAAATGCATTTCGGGGAGAACCAGCTATCACGGAGTTTGATTGGCCTTTCACCCCTAACCACAGGTCATCCCCCAGGTTTTCAACCCTGGTGGGTTCGGTCCTCCACGAAGTCTTACCTCCGCTTCAACCTGCCCATGGCTAGATCACTCCGCTTCGGGTCTTGAGCGCGCTACTAAACCGCCCTATTCGGACTCGCTTTCGCTACGGCTTCCCCACACGGGTTAACCTCGCAACACACCGCAAACTCGCAGGCTCATTCTTCAAAAGGCACGCAGTCACGACTGCATGTGCAAGCACATACAGCGACGCTCCCACGGCTTGTAGGCACACGGTTTCAGGTACTATTTCACTCCGCTCCCGCGGTACTTTTCACCATTCCCTCACGGTACTATCCGCTATCGGTCACCAGGGAATATTTAGGCTTAACGGGTGGTCCCGCCAGATTCACACGGGATTTCTCGGGCCCCGTGCTACTTGGGTGTCTCTTAAACGAGCCGCTGATGTTTCGACTACGGGGGTCTTACCCTCTACGCCGGACCTTTCGCATGTCCTTCGCCTACATCAACGGTTTCTGACTCGTCTCACAGCCGGCAGACTGTGACAAAGAGATCCCACAACCCCGCATACGCAACCCCTGCCGGGTCTCACACGTATACGGTTTGGCCTCATCCAGTTTCGCTCGCCACTACTCCCGGAATCACGGTTGTTTTCTCTTCCTGCGGGTACTGAGATGTTTCACTTCCCCGCGTTCCCTCCACACTGCCTATGTGTTCAGCAGCGGGTGACAGCCCATGACGACTGCCGGGTTTCCCCATTCGGAAACCCCCGGATCAAAGCCTGGTTGACGACTCCCCGGGGACTATCGTGGCCTCCCACGTCCTTCATCGGTTCCTGGTGCCAAGGCATCCACCGTGCGCCCTTAAAAACTTGGCCACAGATGCTCGCGTCCACTGTGCAGTTCTCAAACAACGACCAACCACCC
>NZ_JBIWKP010000022.1:0-1143 GCF_044765725.1 Streptomyces sp. NPDC102406
GAGCATGGGGCGGCGCTGATCGCGCTGACCATCGACGAGGAGGGCCAGGCCCGCACGGTCGAGCACAAGGTCGCCATCGCCGAGCGCCTGATCGCCGACCTGACGAGCAACTGGGGCATCCACGAGGCGGACATCCTCATCGACTGCCTGACCTTCACCATCTGCACCGGCCAGGAGGAGTCGCGCGGTGACGGCATCGCCACCATCGAGGCGATCCGCGAGCTGAAGAAGCGCCACCCGGAGGTGCAGACCACCCTGGGTCTGTCGAACATCTCCTTCGGGCTGAACCCGGCCGCCCGCATCGTCTTGAACTCCGTGTTCCTGGACGAGTGTGTGAAGGCGGGTCTGGACTCGGCGATCGTGCACGCCTCGAAGATCCTGCCCATCGCGCGCTTCGACGAGGAGCAGGTCACCACCGCCCTCGACCTGATCTACGACCGGCGCGCCGAGGGCTATGACCCGTTGCAGAAGCTGATGGCGCTGTTCGAGGGCGCCACCGCCACGTCGTTGAAGGCGGGCAAGGCCGAGGAGCTGGCCGCGCTGCCGCTGAAGGAACGCCTCAAGGCGCGGATCATCGACGGCGAGAAGAACAGCCTGGAACAGGACCTCGCGGAGGCCCTTCAGGACACCCCGGCGCTGGACATCGTCAACAACACCCTCCTGGAGGGCATGAAGGTCGTCGGGGAGCTGTTCGGCTCGGGGCAGATGCAGTTGCCGTTCGTGCTCCAGTCGGCCGAGGTGATGAAGAGCGCGGTGGCCTATCTGGAGCCGCACATGGAGAAGTCCGACGCCGAGGGCAAGGGCACCATCGTCCTTGCCACCGTGCGCGGCGACGTCCATGACATCGGCAAGAACCTCGTCGACATCATCTTGTCCAACAACGGCTACAACGTGGTCAACCTGGGCATCAAGCAGCCTGTCTCCGCGATCCTGGAAGCCGCCGAGGAACACCGGGCCGACGTCATCGGCATGTCCGGACTCCTGGTCAAATCCACAGTGATCATGAAGGAGAACCTCCAGGAGCTCAACCAGCGCAAGATGGCCGCCGACTACCCCGTCATCCTCGGCGGCGCCGCCCTCACCCGCGCCTACGTCGAACAAGACCTCCACGAGATCTACGAGGGCGAGGTCCGCTACGCCCGT